>FPIT01000008.1:277156-286879 GCA_900119285.1 Prevotellaceae bacterium HUN156 | reverse complement strand
GCTGGTGAATCATTCTACTTCTACTATCCTTATAGTGATGTCAGCAATGGTCAACCCACAGGCTATCCCGAACAGTGTCCTGAGTTGAAGGCCGAAGCTTCTGTATTCTTCCAGGGTGTGATAGATTACTTTGACTATAAGAAAGATCAGAGTAGCCTTGCCAATCACTTAGCTTGTGACTTGCAGGTAGCAAGAGCTGAAGATGATGGTCACGCCTCCATGATTAAGGCCACGATGGAACGTCAAGTAGGTCTGGCACGTTTCAAGTTTGCAACGAGCAAAACTATTCCGCAGACAATTACTTATACCTATAGTGGTGCCAACGCCACTACAAATACAAAGAGTACGAGTGGAAGTGTAACGATAGCTCCATCAACAAACTTTGTGACGAACAAGCCATATCTAGGTAATAATGCTACTTATTACTTCTTTACGAAGGCGAATGAGACGACATCGTTTAATAGCAATCCTTCGGATGTCAACCACTGGCTGGAAGCTGTCAATATTACGTTAGCTGCAGGTGAATATACCACCGATACCAATATGAAGACCGTGCAGGATTATCGTAAAGATTGGACATGTACAGTGTCAACGACATGGAAATATCCTTATAATACAGCAAAAGGATGTTATACCTTTACCTCTGTTGAGGCTGGAACCTACACTATGGAATGTTGGGGCGCACAGGGCGGCAATGGACTTACAAATGGTAATGTAACCCAAAATGGAGGTAAAGGTGGTTATGCTAAAGGGTCTATTAAACTGAATAGTCCAACAACGTTCTATCTTTACGTAGGTGGAAGTGGGGAAAATGGTGTTGTTGATAAAGCTGTTAGTGGTGGCTGGAATGGTGGCGGAAATGGCGACTGGGATCACGTAGATGATGAATCTGGTGCTGGCGGTGGCGGAGCTACTGATATCCGTATAACTAGTGGGGCGTGGAATAACTTTGCTTCATTAAAGTCACGTGTTATGGTCGCTGGCGGTGGCGGCGGTGGTGACTATGGTAACAATGGCGGTGGTTCTGGTGGCGGACTAAATGGAGGATATATACTGATAAATGGTTCGGAGAATTCTTCAAGTACTTACGGTTCTGCCGCCACACAGAATAGCGGATATAAATTTGGCCAGGGACAATCTGGCGCGCATTCGATACAAAACTTTGCTGTTGCAGGCGGCGGTGGTGGCTACTATGGTGGAAAATGTATGAATCAAGTATCTACAGATGCTGGTCAAACAGCTCCAGCGTATGGTGGTTCCGGTTTTGTTTCTGGAATGTCAGGTTGTAATGCAATAACCAGCGGTTCAACAGAAAATAAAATTACACATAGCGGTTCGCCAAACCATTATTCTGGTATCGTGTTTACAAATTGCTCAATGACAAATGGAAATCGATCTGGTAGTGGCTATTGTCGAATAACATTTACTCGCTAGTCATTTAATACGACTTTCACGTTGTTTACACCGTGAATAACATAACACGCGGGGACAGTCCCCCTGTGCGATTAGCAATAACGCCGTGAGGCGAAACTAGTAATAAAATATTAGATAATTAGCAACGGATAATTTCACCTACAAATTCCGTTGGAGGAGGTAAGGAACGGCGGTTCCAAGCCTCCTCTCTTTTTAGAGAGCCTACCCCCATCCCCTCCCTAAAAGGAGGGGAGTTTGAAGATAGTTTAAGCGCAGAAAAAAAGAGGGGTGGGGAAATGCAAACACCCCAACTGATGATGTCAGTCGGGGTGTCGTAAGGGGAAATCTATTAAGAACTAAGGCTTGTCTGTCAAAACTGCTGCAGCCTCTTCAAAATCTTCCATTATCTCTTTTAACTTTGGATTCCTGTTTTCTACAATAATAGCAGCATAGACCACTTCACCTTCTACGTTAGCATGAGCATTACATATAGTAAAACGCCCTGGTTCTGCATACTTTTCAAACCAACGTAAGAACAGTCTATTGCGACTATTCTCTTTTCCATCAGAAGTATCACATATATAAAGAAGAACTTTCATATTTGAACGAAAGAACTCATCGATGATAGCTAAAACTGTTTTTTGTACTTTAGGATCGTGTGGAGGTCTTACATGCTCCACGTTCTGAAGAATAAGTTGATAAGTCTCACATCCACCAAGAATCATATCCTCTTTGTCGAAACTAACAACATAGTGGATATTGGTATCAGTTTCAAAGATAAATCTAGACTCAGAAAGAGTGATGTCGTAGGGCGCACGTTGTAGGATACGACTTAGTGTAAAGTCAATCATAGCGAAACGACCTTTCCTTCAATACCTCTTTCTTTGAGCCATTTTTCAAACCACTGTCCAGCCTCCTTTTTGTGCTGTAGTGCTTTTTTCCATGCACTCAGTGCATTTTCTTTTGTCATCTTCTCCATATACAATACAATAGTTTTCTGATTGCAAAAATACGCCAAAGTTTTTATATCTCCAAATTTTTTGCAGAGAAAAAAAGATGAAACAAATTAGCCATCTAAAAATCCATCACACACGACATCCCCTTGTGTGATGAATAAAGAACTATAGCAACGGATAAATTCACCTACAAAACGTCCGTTGGAGGAGGGGAGGAGCCTACCCCCATCCCCTCCCTAAGCCTACCCCCATCCCCTCCCTAAAAGGAGGGGAGATTTATAGATAGTTTAAGCGCAGAAAGAGAGGGGGCATTTAGAAAGGAGAAAAGAATATAACGCAAACACCCCAACTGATGATGTCAGTCGGGGTGTCGTAAGGGGGGGGAATGTGAACTATTTTATTTTTCTCTTATAAAATGGGTTTAACTATTTCAACTCTCATTCCTAATGATGTTATCATCTGCCAGAACTTGGCAACACTTGGGATGATGTCGCCATTCTCTACACGCGAGATGTATGATTTTGTTGAGTTGATCCTTCTTGCCAACTCCACCTGAGTGACTTTGGCATCCTTACGGGCATCCTGCAACAATTGACCAGTATAGAAAGCGTATGCCTCCTCGTCAAACATCTCACGCTCAGGTGTACCTGGTGCGCCGAACTCTGATGCGAGCTCTGCACTGACATCAATAATCTTGGATTTTTTTGTACTCATAATATTCTTCTCTTATTCTCAATGCCTTTTCAATTTCACCTTGTGGAGTCTTTTGTGTCTTCTTCTGGAAACCATGAAACAGTACCACCACTCGGTCATTATCGAAGATGAAAAACAACCTGTAGATATTACTCTCAAACTTCATTCGCAACTCATAGAGATTTCCGTGTTCCTTTATATGTTTTATGAACTTTACAGGAAGTCGGTCTTCTCTTTCAAGGAGTACCAGAATATACTTTACCTTCCTACTTTCCTTCTCTGAAAGTGTGTTCATGAAGTCATGATAGTATGTACCGAAGGCTATAATCTTTCTTCTCATGCTGCAAAGGTAGTAAAAAGTTTAAATATAATGAAACTTTTCCTGCTTTTTTTTCAAAACAACTGAGTTTTTTCAATTTTCTCTTAACACATTTAGAAAGCCTACACCGAGAGCCTCCAAAGCCTACCCCCATCCCCTCCCAAGCCTACCCCCAACCCCTCCCAAGCCTACCCCCAACCCCTCCCTAAAAGGAGGGGAGTTTGAAAGATAGTTTAAGCGCAGAAGGAGGGGAGTTTGAAGATAGTTTAAGCGCAGAAGGAGGGGAGATCTATAGATAGTTTAAGCGCAGAAAGAGAGGGGGAAAGATGCTTATCCGCAAAAAAGTGGTCGGAAATTTGGAAGAATCAAAAGAAGTGCGTAACTTTGCAACCGAAAAGGAGATGATTATGACATATACAAAGGAAACATTAGTTATAAACAATCCTTCGGAGAAGTTGCTGAAGGCTGTTGAAGAACTCAGAAAGCAAAAGTTGGCGAATTTGGAAAAATTGCGCAACATGAAGTCTGAGGAATTCTCTCGTCGTGTTATATTGTCATAATGGAAGCATCGTATTCGATAGTCCAACAGGAGGATGAATATCGCATATTATTGACGCCTGTTAATATTTCAGCTTTTCCAGAACAGTTACAGAAAAAACTTGTTGATAGGAATATAGATATTAGCGAACTAATAATTGATCGTATTAGTGGTGAAAGCACAACTAGCCAAAGCGTATTGCATGACATTACAGGATGGGTTGCAGATTTATTTTCAAGTAATCCTAATCTGATTATTTATTACTCCTGTGATGATATAAATCCGATTCCATCTAGGAATACTACTAGTGAAAATAGGGATATTCCTGTCAATGAATATCGTAGCAGATTATTTACACATATATTTGATTCTTATATGTCAAGCCATATGGTCTCTGGCGTGACTAATACGCCAATCCGACTTGATAATTATGTAGATGGAAATGGATATAGTTTATTTTTCCATTTCATAGCAAGAGATATACATAATGATATTGTTGAATTGCTAAAAGATGATATAAAGGAAGTAAGCGGAAAATAACGATGTGTTTATCTCCCCTACGACACCCCGACTGACAATTGTTAGTCGGGGTGTTTGCGTAAACATATGTTTCTTAAAATTAACGAGATACGGGAATTTCGGACATAAGTGGTGGGTTTTCGTATATTTATTGCAAGATTTTAACTTTTTTTTTTGCAGTATCGGGAAATCTTCGTAACTTTGTCCACTCTTATGGATTATGTAATCCATAGGGACGAACGAAAAATTAAGTAATTTATTAAAATAATGCAAATGAAGGAGAGAAAAATGATGTTATCTTTTCGAGGAAAATGGCTCATCAGCTTTTTGATGCTCTTACTGGTGTCTGTAGGTGTGCAGGCACAGGACATTTCTGTGGAAGGAACTCCGGTGACAAGTAAAAATGCTAGTGATGTGCTGGGTGATGGTAAGGTGAGTTTTGAACCTACCACAAACACACTGACACTGAATGGCGCAGTGATTACTCTATCAGAATCGACTCCCTATGCGGTGAGTAGTGGTATCAAGGATTTGAAGATTAAACTGATTGGTGAGAATGTGATTAATGCTACCAGTTCTCCTGTGTTTGATTGTGAACCAGATGCGGAAGAAGGAGATATCACTTTCATTACTGCTACTGATGCGGGTGGCGCCGAGATGTATGGCTCGCTACAGATTAATGGCATCTATCAGTATGACAACCTTACAGAGCGTTATCACATCAAGAATACCTGGTTGGAATCCGACGAAGATGGATGGCACAAAAAGGAGATGGGCAATGGGGCTTCTGAAGAAAAATACGTCAAGCTATTCTATGCTGTGCATTATGACTTGTGGGTAGATGGCACACGCCTATCTACAGAAAACAGAAGCTCAATAGCTGAGGGCGTATCTTTTGACGGCGACCATACGCTGACGCTGAACAATGCCAACATTACCGTAAATGGTAATAATGCTATTGAGAGCGGACTCGCTAATCTGACGGTATATCTCGTAGGCGAAAACATTATTACTTGTCAGGGTAATGACGATGCCGCTTTCAAGGGTACCGTGGATGGCGCTAAGGTTTATTTTGACACGAACGCTTCGGCTACTGGTAGCTTGCAGGTGCAGGTGAACGAGAATATGTTTAGCAATATCACTGCGGAATATGCAGAGCCATTAATTCTGGAGAACGAAGGATGGACTTATACTATCGCAGAGAAAGGTCTTGGCCTTTCCGTAGCTGGTGTAGAAGTGAAAAAATCTAATGCTGCCAACGTGTTGGGTGATGGTAAGGTTAGCTACAACGAAGAAACCAAAACCTTGACGCTGAATGGCGCGACAATTAATGGTGGTATTCGCTGTGGAATTGACGGAACACTGACTGTTCAACTGGTTGGTGAGAATGTTATCGATGGTGGATATGTCAATGCTGATAATAATGGTGAGATGGCCTTTGTTGGTGAACTCGAAACTACCAGATTGGTCATTACTACCGATGCGGAGAATCCAGGTCAGCTCTTAATTAAAAATACATACGTTAACCAGTATAATAACGCTGAATATTATAGTGATAACATGTCTCCTTCGTTGAAGAATGGACTATATGAAAGTTATGGCAGTGGTAATAAGCACTTAATCGCCGTAGGTACCTCTGCAGTTACGCCTGCTGAGGGCTTGTATTGGACAGACCAGCAGTATAGTCTTAGCGATGGTGCACAACTTTCAGTAAGTAATAGCCAAGGAAATACCATAGAGGTGAGCGTTGAGAATGGCACATTTGCCTTGACAGGAAAAGGGAAGTATAATCTCAGCGTATGGAAAACAATTCGTGTAGACGAGACGGACTTTAATGTGTATGGCGCAGGTGGTCGCTATTTTGTTCATGAGAAGCCCGGCTTTAGCGTTGAGGCTGGAACTTATGATGAGGCACAGCATGTTAAACTGACTAATCTGCCTTCAACGCTGCCTACTGGAGAAACGGCTTATCCACAAGTATGGTACTATTTGGGTAATCAGGAAAACGATTCTGTACGTATCACTTCTGCCGATCAAGAAATTTCTGTGACTGCATCTACCAAGGTGTGTGTGTATTTTATCGACGAGGATTCTGGCAAAGTATTCAAGAGTGCCACCGTGGAGGCTGAGTACACAATTCGCCAGACGCCTGCCTACCACTTCTCCACAAGTTCAACGGGTACAAGTTATATTAACAATGGTTCGACAGTAAGCAACCTTGAGTATGGTGGTGAGGACAATGTACTGCCATGGCTGATTAATGTTCCTGAAGGAATGACCATTACCTACAGCAGTGAGGATGAGAATGTGGCTACTGTTGACGAGGAAGGTCATATCACACTGACGGGTGCAGGCTATGTCTGGATTTCTGCTTCTAACGCGGCTACAGATGTCTATGCAGCACATGAGGAGCGTATCAGACTGGAGATTAGACCCTCTGAACCAACAATATCGTTGGAACATGGAATCTACTATACTGGCACCGAAGTGACACTGACTCCAACGGTTCCTAATGGTACGATATACTATTCATGGGGTGAAAATGGTGAGAAGATAAAGTATGAGACGGGCGACGTGATTACATTGCCGAAGGGTGATGTGACACTATGTGCATATACCCGCTGTGGTACAGAGGAGGAGTATAAGGAATCGTATAGTAATAATCGTGTAGAATACTTCGTATATGACCAGCCTACGTTCACTTTAGCCAATGGTACATACAATGGTGCTCAGGAAGTGAAGATTGAGAATCTGCCTACAGATGATGCTGATGTGTATTACTATTTCTACGATGAGACGTTGCAGGAAGAGGATGCTAACATGGTGAAGTATGAAGCCAATACAACTATCCCTGTGACGGAGACTTCGATATTGAAAGCATTGATAGCACGTGTAGATTCTGGTAAACAGATTAAGACACAGCCAGTGGAGGCACAATATGTTATCCGCCAGGATGCAGGATTGGCATTTACTGCTGAAGAGGCTGAATATACCATTGGCGGCGAGAATAATCAGGAACTGCCAACACTGGTGAATGAAAACAATGTGGCTGTAATCTATAGCAGTGATGACGAGACAGTGGCTACTGTGGATGCAGATGGTAAGGTGACCATCGTAGGTATGGGTGAGACCACCATCACAGCGGCATCACTACAGACTGACGAACTGCTGGCTGATGAGGCTACATACGTGCTGAAAGTATATAAGGATATTAATTACTCAAGTATCACTGTAACTTTGAGTGAGTTGACCTATAACGGACAGGCTCAGACTCCTACTGTAACAGTGAAAGATGATGAAACCGTTTTGGTGGCTGGCGTGAACTATCTTGTGATAGCCCCAGAGGTAGGTAATACCAATGCAGTAGCTGCTACTGCAACGAATGCACCAGCAGTAACCATCAGTACTGGAACAGATGCTGAGGTGAACTACTACGTCGGTAGTCGTGAGGTGAAGTTTGGTATTGCTCCGAAGACGTTGACCGACGAGATGGTAACACTCTCAAAGACCAGCTTTGAATATAGTGGCGAGAACCAGAAACCAACAGTAACAGTTGCTGACGGTGAGTTGATGACAACAAACGACTATACCATCACCAACGAGGGTGGTGTAGAGGTTGGCGAATATACCGTGAAGGTAGTGGCAAAGAATAACTATACGGGCACGGTGGAGAAGAGCTTTGAGATTGTTACACGCACACTGGAAGTTGGCAAGGATGTAAACTTTGCCACTGGACAGACATGGGCTTCGTATTATACCACAACGGAAGACCTGGTATTGCCTGAGAACTTGATGGCATATATCGTGACTGCTGTAAGTGATGAGGCTGTAACCGTGAAAGCTATCAACTATGTACCAAAGAATGTGCCTGTATTGATAGAAAACAACTCTACAGCTACAACAGATAATACAAGTGCAGAGGGTAACCTGCTGCAGGGTACTGCAAGTGCTACCAACGTAAGCGATATAGCAGATAATGCCTATGTGCTCTACAATAATGGTTTCACTCGTGCTACCAGTGGACAGATTCCTGCCCATCGTGCTTATCTGGTATTGGCAGAACCTGCTGGTGCTCGTCTGAGCATTTTCGAGGAAGAAACTACGGGCATGGAGGCAGTAAGTCGCGACAAAGTCGCAACCTACGAAAACATCTATGATCTGCAGGGACGAAAGATTTCAAATGGTCAATGGTCAATGGTCAATGGTCAATTGAAGAAGGGCTTGTATATTATGAATGGAAAGAAGATTGTTGTTAAATAAGAAAAGGAGGAAAAAAGTATGAAATATATAGCAAAACAACTAATGATGACAGCGCTGTTGCTGATGACAGCAACAACGCTGTGGGCAACAGGAAGCGTGACCGTCGTTAAGAAACTGAATGGAACTACTAATAGTAGCGCCGGTACGGTGGAACAGCTTATCAGCAACGGTACCTGTACGTTGACCGTTACACCTGCTGAGGGTAACTATATCACGGTAGCGAATATCACTGCAGAGCGTGTGATTTCGGGTGGTAGTGCACAGGCTCCCCGTCGTGCAGGTGGTGAGCCTGGAATGGATAATAATATTGCGGTGACTGCTGTGGGCTCTACTGCTGATCCCAGTGGCGTGACAAGATATTCATTTGCAATGCCTGAGGATCCCTACAACGTGGAGGTTGTTGCTGATTTCCAGCAGCGTACGGATATCTCGGCAGGTAGTCTGACTATCGACCCTGTCAGCTATGTCTATGATGGTAGTGAGAGAGAACCAGAGGTGACGCTGACAATGAATGGTTCGACGATTAATGCTTCTAACTATTCGCTTGAATATACCAACAATATTAATGCTGGTACGGCAACAGTTACCTTGACAGGTCTGAAGACTTATACGGGTACAAAGACCGGTACGTTTACCATTACGAAGGCTAACATTACTCCAACTGTTAGTTTGGAGGGTTGGACCTATGGCGAGACTGCTAAGACTCCCGTACTAAGTGGTAACACCGGCAATGGTGGCGTGGTTTATACTTATAAGGCTGCTGGCTCTGTAGAATATTCTGCTACCGTTCCTACTGCCGCTGGCACTCATACAGTAAAAGCTACTATCGCTGCAACAGCCAACTATAATGGCAATGAGGCAACAGCTACCTTTACTATAGCCAAAGCAGACATCACTCCAAGCGTAAATTTGGATGGTTGGACCTATGGTGAAACTCCAAAGACTCCTGTGGTGACAGGTAATACTGGTAATGGTCAGGTTACTTATTCTTATAAGGCTGCTGGTGCTACAGATTTTACTTCTGC
>FPIT01000008.1:75202-276094 GCA_900119285.1 Prevotellaceae bacterium HUN156 | reverse complement strand
AACTATAATGGTGGTGAGGCAACTAATTCCTTTACTATTACTAAGGCTACGATTACACCTTCTGTTACTTTGGAGGGTTGGACTTATGGTGAGTCTCCAAAGACTCCTGTGGTAACAGGTAATACTGATAATGGACAGGTAACCTATACTTATAAGGCTGCTGGTGAGAGTGACTTTACTTCTGCAGTTCCTACAGTGGCAGGTACTCACACAGTAAAGGCTACAATTGCTGCAACAGCTAACTATAACGGCAATGAGGTGACTGCTGACTTTATTATTGCTAAGGCAACTCCAGAAATAAAGCTTGCAGAGGAGAGTATTCGCATGAGCATTAATGTGAAGAATGAAGGTGATAAGAAGCAGAATGCAGTATCTCTTTATTTGAATGATGAACTCTTACAAGGCAATTACGAATATCAGATTGTAAGCTCTAACGATAAGGTGATAGTCATTGAGGATAATACATGGCTGAAACCTGTTGGAGTAGGTGAGGCAACCATCACTGTTACAGGTCCAATAGATGATGCTAATCTGGAACCAGCGCAGAAGACCTTCAATGCTACTGTGTTTATGACATACGACTTGACAGTTGCTGGTGTTCCTGTTACTAGCGAGAATCGTACTGATGTTCTTGGTGATGGTGGCTCAGTACAGTTTGATGGACAAAAATTATTGAAGTTGAATCAGGCTAAGTTGACTGGTGCTATCTCTACAACAATGGAAGAGTTGACTATCTTCTTAACAGGCGAGAATAGTATTACGGCTTCTACGGCTGCAATCATCGGAAATAAGAGCAAGTTGACCTTCACTACTGAGGGTAATAATCCTGGTAAGATACTGTTTACTACTACCGCATCTGCTGTCGTAGAAGGTGTTTCTGCAGTACTCTTTAACCAGAACCTTGCAATCATGTCTGGAGCAATTAACGAACAGAATATGGAAATCGGTACTCCTGTGAAGCCAATTGTTGGTGAGAGCGGTGAGACCAATACCGTTGATGTTGGAGGTGAAGACCTGAACAATACTGTTATTAAGAATGTGCTCTATACACTGGGCGAAGATGACTATGATACTGATGAAACAGATAATAGTCTGCTCTTGACCAATACGATGGTGGATGAAGATATGCAGAACGTGATAGACAACTACGCACCAGGTACACCTGAGTTTGCTGAACACTTTAGCGGTCTGACCTTCATGCTTCCTGCTGGTACTGGTAAGGTACTTGTTACTGCTAAGACTGGTGAGGATGGTATATTGAATGTGAAGATTGGTTCTCAGGCACCATATGTTATTAAGGGTATCTTGGAGTTAACAGAGATAGAGATTCCTTATGCATGTGCACAGGCTACCTATGTATACATCTATAATGCCAGCCCTATTGCTGCAGAGTCTAACGACCATCGTGCTGGTAAGAAAACTACAGTAACAGTAGGTTTGGCGAGCGTGGGTGTTAATGCTCTTGGTACGCAGCCTTCAAATACGAGTGGCAATAATATTGAGGGAGAACAAATCATCCTGTCAGATGCTGATGTTGTGTATGATAGTGAGAATGCAACCCTCACAGCTATCAATAGCGAGGTGAACAGCATCTACGATGAGAGCTTTGTTACATTCCCATTCCTGAAGTATATCGACCTGCGCAATACCAATATTACTGGTATCAAGGTTAGTCGTGAGGAAGGTGCCTTCAAGGGCGTATCGAAGAATACCTTCATCTATGTGCCTGCAGGTAATACTACCGATGAGGCTAACGTCATCATTGGTAATATCTGTGAGAGCGTAGTACTTGATGCTAATATGGAAGAGGATGAGGCCTTCGGACTCTCAGAGAACTTCGTAGCAGGTTCAATAGAGTATGACCGTATCTTCAGTAAGGATGAGGTTGCCACCATCTATCTGCCTTTCGATATCGCTAATGAGGATAGAGATGAATTCGGTACATTCTATACTATCGAGAAGATGGAGAATGGTAAGCTGAAGGTTGTGGAGGAGACTAATGGTATAAAGGCTCACACACCATATATCTTCAAGGCAGCTACCGATAATACTCAACTGTATAACTTCAATGTCACAGAGATTGGCATGCCTGATGAGGCTGAGGCTCGTAGTGCAGTGGAGAATACTCCAGAGTTGGTTGGTTGCTATGAAACCTTCTACGTAGAAACAGAGAATGATGTATTCCGCCTCGCAACAGATGCAGGTAATACTCAATTCGTAAGAATGAACATTGATGAAGAGGTGAAACCTTTCCAGGCATATCTGAAAGCAGATACTACTACAGACGAGCTGACAGTTACCGATAAGGACATTACTGGTATCAATCAGCTTTACGATAATAACAATAATAAAATGGATTCATATTATAATCTCGCAGGTCAGCGTGTCGTGATGCCTACAGAAAAGGGCGTCTACGTTCGCAACGGGCGGAAGACTGTGATCCGCTGACACGTATATGGACGAGCAATTATTACAACAACTGAATGAAGGACAACGCGCGGCCGTCACTTATTGTGACGGCCCGCAGTTGGTTATAGCGGGTGCGGGTTCTGGAAAGACTCGCGTGTTAACATATAAGATTGCCTACCTACTGGAGCAGGGATTGGCTCCTTGGAACATACTGGCGCTGACATTTACCAATAAGGCAGCGCGAGAGATGAAAGAGCGTATCGGACGACTGGTAGGGCAGGAGCGAGCATTACGCTTGCAGATGGGTACTTTCCACTCTGTATTCTCACGAATACTGAGAGCAGAAGCAGAGCGTATAGGTTTTGGGGCAAACTTTACTATCTACGACCAGTCGGATGCCCGTTCACTGGTGAAGAGCATCATCAAGGAGATGCAACTGGATGATAAGACCTATAAGCCTGCATCAGTAGCCGACCGCATCTCAATGGCAAAGAACCATCTACTAATGCCACAACAGTATATGCAGAGTTCGTGGGCTGCTGATGATGTGCAGAAAAAGCGTCCACAGATAGCCCATATATATAATAGGTACGTAGAGCGTTGTCGTCAAGCTAACGCCATGGACTTTGATGACTTGTTGGTTCAGACCTACTTGTTGTTCCAACATCACGAAGATATCCGCAAGAAATATGTGGAGCGCTACCAATATGTGTTGGTAGATGAGTATCAGGATACCAACTATGCGCAGCAGGCCATTCTCTTACAACTGACACAAGAGACCGGTAAGGTATGTGTGGTGGGTGATGATGCACAGAGTATCTATAGTTTCCGTGGTGCCAATATCGATAATATCCTGAATTTCCAACAGCAATATCAGGGAAGTAAGTTGTTTAAACTGGAGCAGAACTATCGCTCTACTCAGTTGATTGTTCAGGCTGCCAACAGCCTGATTCGTAAGAATGCCCGTCAGATACATAAAGATGTGTTCAGTGAGAATGAACAGGGAGAATTGCTTACGCTGAAACCTGCCTATAGTGATCGCGAAGAGGCTATTATCGTATGTAATGACATCAAGCGTATTCGTAGACAGGAACAGTGTGAGTATAGTGACTTCGCTATTCTCTATCGTACCAATGCGCAGAGTCGTTCCTTTGAGGAACAGATGCGTAAAGATGGCATTCCTTATCGTATTTATGGTGGTTTGAGTTTCTATCAGCGCAAAGAGATAAAAGATGTGATTGCCTATTTCCGTGTGGTAGCCAATCCAGATGACGAGGAGGCACTGAGACGTATCATCAACTATCCAGCAAGAGGAATTGGTGATACAACAGTTGGAAAGATTGTTGAGACGGCAACAAAGCATGGTGTCAGTCTCTGGCAGGTTATCCAGCAGCCTATAGTCTTTGATTTGCAACTGAGCAAGGGGACACAGACAAAGATAGATGCTTTTAAACAACTGATTGAGGGATGGTCGGCTCGCATGGAACTGGAGGATGCCTATCGTTTAGGACATGCTATCATTCAGGAGAGTGGCATCAGTAAGGATATCTATAGCTCTAATAATCCAGAAGACTTGTCACGCCAAGAGAACTTGGAAGAGTTCTTAGGCGGTATGCAGGACTTTGTGGAGACTCGCAGAGAAGAGGCTCGTGAAGATGAGGTTGGACTGAGTGACTTCTTACAAGAGGTAGCTCTGCTTACAGATCTTGACAGTGAGGGAAATGAAGAACAGGCAAAGGTAACGCTGATGACTATTCATGCTGCCAAGGGTTTGGAGTTTCCAACAGTCTTTGTGGTGGGATTGGAAGAGAATATTTTCCCATCACCAATGTGTATAAATTCGATGCGCGAATTGGAAGAAGAACGTCGATTGCTTTATGTCGCTATAACACGAGCTGAGAAACACTGTATCCTGACTTGTGCACAGAATCGTTTCCGCTATGGAAAAATGGAATATGATACGCCCAGCAGATTTATTAAGGACTTTGACCCAAGCTTGTTGAGAGTTGTTGGTGGTAGTGCAAGCCAGAGTAGCTTCTCTGGTAGTTCTGGTAATACTAGTAGTTCTAGATATTCTGGCCCATCTAGTTTTTCTAGATTCTCTAGTCAGACTAGATCCTCTATTTCTAATAGTCAGAATCCGCGTCCTGTGGCTACGCAGTTTGTTGCAGATGTAAAACCTCGTTTAGTACCTGTTCGCCATGAAACTCCTCGTCCACAGTCGGCTATTGGCAATATCGGCTTGAAAGTTGGTAATGTGATAGAGCATCAGCGCTTTGGTATTGGTAAAGTTGTTAATATGGAGGGTAGTGGTGAGAATACTAAAGCAACAGTAGAGTTCCAGAATGCAGGAACAAAACAGCTGCTACTGAAGTTCGCAAAGTATACGATTATTTCATAATGGCGTGATAACGTTATTACGTTATATCGTTATATCGTTATAACGCCAATAATAATCAAAGAGCCTCGTCTTCTGGGCGTTCCAGAAGACGAGACTTTTGTTTTGGAAGATGCTTTTTCTTTCGGAGATAAGCCGCCTTGCGAGCCTCATATTCCTCGTAATGTTTCTCCAAAAAGTTGTCTGCCATCTTATTGTATTCTATGATATAAAATCAGTATTTATTTACTGGCGTTATAGATGACGCTAATGCGTACGGGCGTATGCCTATTGGCAGAGCCTCCCACCAAGCGTACACTATTGATGTTCATCTCGTTGGCAACACTTGATATTGTTGACGAAGAGGAGGAAGTAGAGGATGTGGTTACCTGAATAGGTATAAGCACGGCTTTATTCCAGTTCTCAGACTTTCCTTTCTTGGCATACATATTGTTGATCATCTGTGAGATGTTGCTGAAACTATAGGTCTTCTGCGTCTTATTATATGTTGCCAGATATGAGTTGACATTATCAGGAAGACTATTGCTCTCAAAGAATGTGTTGAGGCTGTCCAACTCTACAAGGAGTACGTTTGTAGGCTCTTCAAGTACTACTTCTGATACATCATTTGTGGCTCTCATGCGATTGAAGGTAATCTTTGCTGAGATGATTGTATCGTTTTCGTGACCTTTCTTGATATCCTCGACAGGAAAAGTAACCTCTGTATAGATGCCTGCAGGAGTCTTCAGATAGGTACAGGTGTCTTCTGCCACCAGTTTGTTAATACCAGCCTGATCATAATTGATATGAGTAGTCTGCAGAATTTCGTCTGTAGAGTTGAAGGTGCGACTGGCTGTGTATGCAGCTCCTCCTGATAAATAACGATAATACAGCGAAAGCTGTGTGAATGTTACCTCAGTCATCAGTCCCTGTCCATCAGTAGATTTGATATAGAATCCAGGGCAGACGTTGCGAGTAAACGTATTGAAGTTCTTGAAGTATTCAGGATGCTGATAGTACTTTCGCATTAAGTAGGTACCATAGTTGTTATACTTGTTACCTTCCTTGTCAATATACTCTTTGTTGAGGGGTATTTTAATATATGCATAGTAACTACCAGAACGATATACGTTACGCATACTGTCACTGAGTGTCAGGTCGCTGACAGCGTAGAGTCTGTTAACCTTGATAGCTCCGGGATCTTTGCGAACATAGCCTTTTTCTTCTGGGTTGAAGTCTGTATATACGATGTCGCTGCTCTTCAGTGGCTTGCTCAATTCTTCGAGCGTCAACTTCATTGCAGTCAATGAGTCGCCCTGAAAGGCATTAATCATAACGTTGACAAAACAAGAGTCTGCGATAGGCTGGTTGTTTTCATCATGGTTTGCAATAACGTCACTTGCCTTGAACACCTTGCTGGCTTCTTTCTCTAACAATGAGAACTGTGTGGCATAGTCACAAGTGATATATGTTCCCGTTTCGGGGTCTTTGATACGTCCGAGATAGGTGTAGGCATTTCTTGACAGCACAGAACCTGCTGCGATAGACTTGGTGCTTACATCAAAAGTGTCTGTTTTGATAGTGAATCGGTCAACATCACTGGTCAGTGAATAACCCAGTGTTGAGGTGTCTTCATCACAAGACGAGATTGCAACTGTGAGAAGTGCAATCCCTGCCATTATCCATTTCTTCATTTCTTTTCCTTACTTAGATCTTTTCATAGAAATCTTCATATGCACTGTAGAATTCCTCACCAGGATATGCTAGGGTAGGAATGTTGTTGTCTGTAGCATATTTCAGAAGATTTTCGTTCACGTTCTTATCTGCAGCGATAACGCCATCACTGTAGTCAATAGCCAGTTTGCTTAATTCGTCGAAATCAAAGTCATCTTTATATTTCTTCAGCAAGTCTGCTGTAGCCTCGCGGAATTCAACACACTTTTTAAAGTTGCTGTCTAAGTTGGCAGTCAGGCTATTGGGGAAGAGTGATGTTACGACTTTAGTGTTCGCAAATGAAGGCTCATCGTGATAGGCAGTCTTGATATACAAGGGTACAACTGCACTCATCCAGCCCTGAACGTGGATGATGTCGGGAACCCAACGCAACTTCTTGACAGTCTCTAACACACCGCGAGCGAAGAAAATAGCACGCTCACCATTGTCGGAAAAGTCTTTGCCTTCTTCATCCTGTGCCATCTGATGTCTAGAGAAATAGTCGTCATTATCGATGAAATACACCTGAATGCGGGTGCCATTGATGGTGGCTACCTTGATAATCAGCGGATGATCTGTATCGTCAATGATTAGATTCATGCCTGACAGGCGTATAACCTCATGCAGTTGACCTCTACGCTCGTTAATGACTCCCCATTTAGGCATAAATGTACGGATTTCATGACCGTTTTCTTGCATAACTTGAGGCAGAGCCTTACCCATAATGGAAAGGTTCGTGTCGGGAACATAAGGTGTGATTTCCTGATTGATGAATAGAATCTTCTTTGCCATATCGTACGTTTTTATCTTTGCAAAGATACGAAAAATAACTCACAAAACCTCAAAAATGTGCATATTTTATTTTTTTTAGCCATGTTTTTGGCATATTTTCACGATATTTTTTCCTTATTTGGTAAAAATGTTGTTATTTTGCACTCGATTTCGTAGACTATAGCAAAGATAATGAAAGTATTCAACAAGATTGTAGACCTTCAAAATCAATTATTTGAAGATCGCAAGCAAGGAAAAGAAATAGGCCTCGTGCCTACTATGGGAGCACTGCATGAAGGACATGCCTCGCTGGTACGTCGCAGTGTGAAGGAAAATGGGATAACAGTAGTGTCTGTATTCGTTAATCCAACTCAGTTTAACGATAAAAATGACTTGAAGAATTATCCGCGTACGCTGGATGCAGACTGCAAACTGCTCGACGAGTGTGGTGCCGACTATGTGTTGGCTCCCAGCGTAGAGGAGATGTATCCTACACCTGATACGCGTCAGTTTGAATATCCTCCTGTATCTACTGTGATGGAGGGCGCTCATCGTCCTGGTCATTTCAATGGTGTGTGCCAGGTGGTAAGCCGTTTGTTCTATATTGTTAAGCCTAATAGAGCTTATTTCGGTGAGAAAGACTGGCAGCAGATAGCCGTAGTGAAGGCGATGGTTCGTCATCTGCAGTTGCCTGTTCAGATTGTAGAGTGTGATATCGTTCGTGACGAGGATGGTTTGGCTCGCAGTAGTCGTAACACCCTGTTGTCAAAGGATGAGCGTGCCATTGCTCCTGCTATCTATAAAGCACTGAAGAGCAGTCTGACTTATGCCAAGAAGCATACCGTTCAGGAGACTCACGACAAGGTGGTTGCTGACATTAATGCAGTGGATGGTCTTGATGTAGAGTATTTCTCTATCGTTGATGGTAATACCCTGCAGGATGTTGACTCTTGGGATGCTACACCGTATGTAGTAGGCTGTATCACAGTATATTGCGGTAAGACTCCTATTCGTTTAATTGACCATATAAAGTACAAGGAAGCATGATGATAGAAGTACTGAAGTCTAAACTTCACTGTGTAACGGTCACTGAGGCTAATCTCAATTATATGGGGAGCATCACCATCGATGAAGATTTGATGGATGCTGCCAATATGATTGCTGGTGAAAAGGTACAGGTTGTAGACAATAACAATGGTGAGCGCTTTGAGACCTATATTATAAAAGGTGAGCGTGGTAGCGGTTGTGTCTGCCTGAATGGTGCTGCAGCCCGTAAGGTACAGGTGGGCGATGTCTGTATCATTATTTCCTATGCACTGATGGATTTTGAAGAAGCCAAGAGCTTCAAGCCTACAGTGGTGTTCCCCAAAGAAGGAAACAAACTCTAAACATTTTTTTTATATAAAAAAGAAATCCGCTCAGTGAATGAGCGGATTTTCTTTTACTATTGTGTGTATCATTTTTATTCGATAACAACCAGCGCATCGTCTTCCATGACGTTCTGACCGGGCTTAACCAAGATAGCAGTAATCTTACCATCTTTCTCTGCCTCGATGTTGTTAGCCATCTTCATGGCCTCCAATACGAGTACGGTGTCGCCAGCCTTCACCTCGTCGCCTACGTTCACCTCGATAGAAGTGATAACGCCAGGCAGAGGAGCCTTAACAGCATTGTTTGTGTTCACATTAGCAGCGCTTGCAGTCTCTGCATTGTTGTCGGCTGCAGCTGCAGCAGGCTTGCCCAATACAGGCTTTTTCTTCTCAGGTTCTGCCTCGGGCTCCCATTCTACCTTATATTCCTCGCCATTGACGTTGACGGTAGCTACGGTTCCTTCGATGTCTCCAATGGTAACCTCATACTGGTTGCCATTGATAGTATACTTATATTCTTTCTTCATTTTGTTTACTGTTTTACTTTCTTTTCCTTTAATCAGGGTTGTGCTGTCATCGTCTGAGCATATCCGTTCCACTGAGTCTGCTTCTCACAGATAGTGATGATGCCAGGCTCCTTGTCATGCACGTTGTTGCCCATATATTCATAAAGTGCCATAGAAATGGCTGCATATACTTCGTTCTTCATAATTATCAATTGTCAATTGTTTACTTTCAACTTTCAATCTTCAACTTTCAACTATGAATTACATAGGTATATTACCGTGCTTCTTGGCGGGCAGTGAATCACGCTTTGTAGCCAACTGAGCCAGAGCACGACAGATGCGGAAACGAGTATTGCGTGGCTCGATAACATCGTCGATGTAGCCGTACTTAGCAGCCTGATAAGGATTAGCGAAGAGCTCGTTGTACTCATCCTCCTTCTCAGCGATGAATGCCTTAACATCCTCACCAGCTTCCTTCTTAGCCTTAGCTTCCTTAGCGTAGAGCACTGCAGCAGCACCGCTTGCACCCATAACGGCAATCTCAGCAGAAGGCCATGCGTAGTTCAGGTCGGTATGCAGCTGCTTAGAACCCATTACGATGTGTGAACCACCATATGACTTACGCAGTGTAACGGTAATCTTGGGCACGGTAGCCTCACCGTAAGCATAGAGCAGCTGAGCACCGTGAAGAATAACGGCGTTGTACTCCTGACCGGTACCAGGCAAGAATCCTGGAACGTCTACCAGTGATACAATAGGAATATTGAAGGCGTCGCAGAAACGTACGAAGCGGGCACCCTTACGAGAAGCGTTTACGTCTAGCACACCAGCGTAGCAAGAAGGCTGGTTAGCTACGATACCAACGCTCTGTCCGTTGAAGCGAGCGAAACCTACGATGATGTTCTTGGCAAACTTAGGCTGTACCTCAAAGAACTCGTTATCATCGGTGATAGCTGAGATAACCTTGTACATATCGTATGCCTCGTTGGGGTTCTCAGGAATAATTTCGTTGAGTGAATCCTCCAGACGGTCGATGGGGTCTGTGCACTGCTTGCGAGGAGCCAGCTCCATATTGTTTGAAGGAATATAGCTGAGCAGTGTCTTAATCATCTCTGCAGCTTCTTCCTCTGTCTTAGCGGTGAAGTGTGTTACACCTGACTTAGAAGCGTGAACTGATGCACCACCCAGATGCTCCTGGTCGATGTCCTCGCCAGTAACGGTCTTTACTACCTTAGGACCAGTGAGGAACATATATGATGTACCTTCCATCATCAAGGTGAAGTCGGTGAGGGCAGGAGAGTAAACGGCACCACCTGCGCAAGGACCGAAGATACCTGAAATCTGAGGAATAACACCTGAAGCCAAAATGTTGCGCTCGAAGATCTCGGCGAAACCAGCCAGAGCATTGATACCTTCCTGAATACGTGCACCACCTGAGTCGTTGATACCGATAACAGGAGCACCCATCTTCATGGCCATATCCATTACCTTACAAATCTTCTGTGCCATCGTCTCACTGAGTGAGCCAGCATGTACGGTGAAGTCCTGTGCGAAGATGAATACCAGACGGCCGTCGATAGTACCAGAACCAGCTACCACGCCATCGCCGAGGAAGTTTTTCTTCTCCATGCCGAAGTTGTAGCAACGATGCTCTTTAAACATATCGTACTCTTCGAACGATCCTTTGTCCAGCAACAACTCGATGCGCTCGCGGGCTGTATACTTGCCCTTCTCGTGCTGCTTCTGTATTGCTTTCTCACCACCACCGAGACGAGCCTGTTCGCGCTTCTCGATGAGCTGTTTGATTTTTTCTAATTGCTTGCTCATTGTTTTTATACGTTATATCGTTATTACGTTATTTCAATTTACTCTGGGTGCTCACAAAGCTCTGTGAGAATACCGCATGTTGATTTAGGATGCAGGAAAGCGATGTTCAGACCTTCAGCGCCCTTGCGAGGCTTCTCGTCAATCAGGCGAACGCCCTTCTCGCTTACTTCTGCCAGTGCTTTTGCCACTCCGTCTTCCACGCAGAATGCTACGTGGTGCACGCCCTTGTTTCCCTTGTCGAGCCATTTCTGTATGGTGCTCTCAGGAGATGTGGGCTCCAGCAGTTCCAACTTGACCTCGCCGCACTTCAGGAAGGCTGTCTTTACCTTCTGATCTTCTACGACTTCTGTTGCATAACACTCCAAGCCTAGTACGTCCTTAAAGAACGGCAGGCTCTCCTCGATGCTCTGGACTGCAATGCCCAGATGCTCAATGTGTGAAATCTTCATATTCGTTCTTTGTTAAGAGGTTCAAATTTCATGCAAAGATACGAAAAATAATTGAGAATTAACAAGAGATGTAGGAGAATTAAGCATTATTAAAACTCTACAAGCACTTTGCCGTTGATTTGGCGGCCTGTAAGGTAGTTGGGTACAGCATATTGGTGGTTGGTCACGTCAGTAACCCAATAGTAGCTGTTGACGTTTGAGATACCAAAAATGTTGAGGCCGTCAATGCCGAGCCATATCCTCTGAACTTTGAACTTTGAATTTTGCCGTTTGTTTTTTGCATCAGGTGAACCCAACAGCAGATAGCTCATGCCGATGTCTGCACGCTTGTAAGCTGGCGCACGGAATTGCTGATATTCCAGTCCGCGGTGTGGTGCGCCAAAGGGTAGTCCATCGGCAAAGGCCAGTCGCAATGTCATCTTCCATCGCTCTGTGCCAGGGAAGTAGTCGGTAAAGTGCAGATTGATACCCCAGCGCTGATCGGTGGGTAGTGGTACGCTAATGCCGTGAATCTTCTGGCGAGTTGACATCAGAGAGAAGGTTATCCAAGAGTCGGTGCCTGGCACAAATTCTCCGAAGAGCTTCAGGTCTAATCCGTAGGTATAACCACTTGCCATGTTTTCTCCATAGTATACCACTTTCATGTTCTGTACGTTATAAGGCACCACATTGTTCAGCAACTTATAATATGCCTCTGCTGTAAAGCGGAAAGGACGCTCCATCATGCGGAAACGGTAGTCGAATGCGCCCACGAAGTGGATGCTGCGCTGACTCTTTATCTTCTGATTCAGCGTTACGATGGTCTGTCCGTTCTGTGTTGTTGTATCGCGCAACTCCTTATAGAAAGGTGCCTGATAGTAGAGCCCCGTAGAGAAGCGGAATGTCATATCCTCATTAAATGATGGTATGGCGGCAATTGAGAGTCGAGGGGAAACAATCGTTTCCTTGTTATAACTCCAGTTTGCCATGCGTATGCCGTAGTTCAGCGTCAGATACCAAGGTTTTTCTCCACTGGTAGTAAAGCGGTAGGTATCTTGCAGGTAGCCCTCGATGCGTGTCGACCTCATTGTGTTTTTTGAACTTAGCGTATAGATGAGGTCTAGTCGGTCGGCAGAGTGGGGGATAGAGTAGCCACTTGAGTCGCGCATTTCATATTCGCGAGCCTTTTCTTCTATCTTTTCCCATTTCATGGTCACACCAGCCTCCCAGTCGTGCTTTCCTGTCTTGTGATTCATCATCAGCTTTGCACTCTGCACGTTGGCTGTAAGATAGTTGCGGGCATGCTCCATATATGTTCCCACACCCAACTGCTCTTGTGAGTTGGTATCGTCCAACCAGTATTGACCTTGTATGTCATAGGTCTCCTGTTCTTTGGTGTGGAAGGCCGAAAATAGCAGACTCGCTTTCGTGTTTTGTGTAAAGTTGCGAGTCAGTCTTAGCGTGCCGAACAGGGTGCGGAATATGTCTTTTTCTTGTCCGTCGAAGTATACCTTAAAGGTCTTCACGTTCTGCATCGTACCAAACGATGTCTCACGATCTGTGGGCTTGAAATTGTAGTGATTCTCCGAGATATTACCAATGAAATCTAAGTTCCATCTTTTATTGAACTGATAAGTGATATATGTCTGGTAATCAAGGAAATTCGGTTTGTATTCTCCTTTCTCTTCGAGAGAGCCGAGAAGGTATCTGTTGGTCTTGTAGCGCAAGCCGTGGCTCATTGAAAATTTCTTGTTTCCGTAGCCAACAAATACGCCAGCACCCAATAGTGATGCTTGTATGTTTGCCTCCCATTGTGTGGGTTTTCGATATTGGATATCCAGTGTGCTTGACATCTTGTCGCCATACTTTGCTTCGAAGCCGCCACTTGAGAAACCAATCTTCTCCACCATGTCTGAGTTGATGATGCTCAAGCCTTCTTGCTGTCCTGAGCGGATGAGTAGTGGGCGATATACCTCCACATTGTTGATGTATACCGAGTTCTCGTCAAATGAGCCGCCACGCACATTGTATTGCGATGATAACTCGTTGTGCGTTGATACGCCAGCCTGTTGCTGCACCATCTCCTCTACAGCATTACCAGTAGTTGAAGGTGTCTGTTTGATGTTTTTTACGTCCAACTGTTCTGTACCAGTGGTCTGTCTTCTACGCTCCGTAATTACTATCTCTTTCAGTGCTTCCATTGGTTGCAACTGAATCTGTAGTTTCTGATTGCCGCGGGGCTTGCGTAGTACACGCGTCTTTGTTTGATAGCCCACCATCGAGAATTTTACTACCACCGAGTCGGCTGAGTGTAGTTTCAAGGAGTATTCGCCTTTCAGGTCGGCCATGGTTACAGCGCCCTGTTCCAAACAAGATATTGTGGCCAACTCAATGGCGTTGCCATCTTGGTCGGTCACCTTTCCAGAGAGAGTAAACTGCTGTGCTTTCATCATGATAGCTGTCAGCAGTAGTATCGTAATTATTGCGTATCTTCTTGCGTTCATTGTATATTATAACGCAAAATTCTTCCGTTTATTATAACTCTCAACTCCCAACTTTGAACTTTTCAACTCGCTCCGCGCTACTCCCTCCACAACCATGATGCGAATTTGTTGAACCACTTGAGGCGTGTATGAAACCAGCGGAAAGTGCTCACCTCTTTGCCTCCGAAACTCAGAATGAAATCGCGATAAGGGTTGCGACGGAAGGGTAGTCCGACGTCCATAAAACGAATGTGATTGCATTTGTCGTTATATGTATAACAAATCGTATTCCAGAATGTTACAGCATTTGGATGTAGCGTTGCATAACTCTTTCTTCTTGATGCGGAATACCATAAATATGCATCGCCGTCAGAGTATATATAGATGGCACATCCCAGTGTTTTTCTCTTGTATGTCGTGATGAGCATCTTGCAGCGTCCAGCCTTCTGCAGCTCCTTGAAAAAGTCATCGGCAGGAATAAACTTTCGTGGCTTAAACCAATAGTGATGATGCAGTAGTCTGAAGAAGTGCTTGTAGTCCTCCTCACTCTCTACCTCGTGTGTCTCTATACCTCGCGCCATTGCCACCTCTATGCGCTGTCGCTGTCGAACGCTGATGCGTTCCTCTGGACTATGTGAATGGTGTGAGTTGTGTATACTCATCCAGCGTACAGGAAAGTACCCTGCAGCTCTGAGTGGTGCATATCCAAACATCTTCTGACTCAGGTGGCTCACTTCCATATATAGAGTGCGCCCTTGTAGTTTGCGAGTCAGCGCATCAAGCATCATAGAGAATATCATATTGGCAGGCTTCTCTGCGTATGCCCCTTCTCCCAGAATGAGCACATGACGGTGCAACTGTGGTGGAAGCCATGCGTGTCGATAGCGCTCTACAGCCAACAGATTGGCAACAGCCATTCCGCTGTCATCAGTCACCACCGCCATGTAGGGCTTGTGGCGTGGCGTGCGCAGGCATAGCTCCATCAGTTCTCTGCTGTGGAAGTAGCTGCCATTGGGCAGATTAGGTAGAGTTGCGGTGTCTGTGTGTATGGTGACTTTCATGGGGAAAAGTTACATGTTTTGACACTGCAAAGATAATAATAAGTGAGGAAAATGCAAAAAATATTTTTTCGTTTTTTTGCTGCCACTCTGCCACCAATCTCTCGGAATGCCTTTATTTACTAGTGCTTGAGGGGTGGCAGATAAAAAAATTGCTGCCACCTTGCTGCCACCACTGCCACCATACCTTTTGAGGGGGAAGAGGTTATAGGAGAAGTCGTCATATATATATATAAATGGTAGAAATAGCTCGGAAATGCGTTTTCTAGGGCAGAAAACGATGTTTTCCAATAGCGAAAACAGTGTTTTTCAATAAGGAAAATATCGTTTTTTCATAACTAAAACAGTGAGACAGTTCTAAATACATCTATTTTTGAGTATGCTTCCGCTTGGAAAATATCAAATATAATTTGTTTTTTCTCTCGCTTATTTGTATCTTTGCACAATAAATAATTAAATAGGATTATGGACTTTAAGGATTTAGTACAGCAGCGACGTTCACACCGTAAGTTTACGGGCGAAGAGGTGAGCGCAGACGACGTGAAGGCAATACTGCGAGCTGGATTGATGGCTCCTACATCGAAAGGACAGAGAGCGTGGCAGTTTGTGGTGGTAGACGATAAGACCGACCTGGAGAAACTCTCGGATGCAAAGGACCTGGGCGGACAGCTGATTCGCGACGCTGCACTGGCTATCGTAGTGCTGGGCGACCCCATGCAGAATGACTGCTGGGTGGAGGATGGTAGCATTGCTGCCATTTCTATGCAGTATCAGATAGAAGAACTGGGACTGGGCTCATGCTGGGTGCAGATGCGCGGACGCGGACTCAGCGATGGTACATCAGCAGATACTGTGATACGTGGCATACTGGATATTCCTGAGAACTTCTCATGTCTCTGCGTTATCGCCGTAGGACATAAGGCTGACGAGCGCAAGCCACAGAATGAGGATAAATTGAAGTGGGAGAACGTACACGTGGAGAAATATTGAAACAACGAATTAAAATAAAAATTCGTGAAATTAGCGAAATTCGTGGTTGTAAATTAAGATTATTGTAGTTTATGAATGTTGCGATGATAGGGCGCGGACGCGTGGCTACGCACATGAGCAAGGCATTGCTTAAGGCTGGTAATGGGGTGGTAAGCGTCAATAGCCGTACATTGGAGGAACTGCCACAGGATGCTGACGTATATATCATTGCGGTGAAGGATAGTGCGCTGCAGGATGTGATAAGGCAACTGACAAATCTTCTGAAAACGAAGAACGATGCTCCTCTGATTGTTCATACTGCTGGTTCGATGCCATTAAGCGTGTTTGAAGGCTATGCTGAGAATGGTGGTGTGTTCTATCCAATGCAGACATTCTCTATGAAGCGAGAGGTGGACTTCCGCGAGATACCTCTTTTTATAGAGGGCAAAGACAAAAGAATACGTGAGTTGGCGGAGAGCATATCGGAGCATGTGTATGAGTTGAGCAGCGATGATCGTAAATACTTGCACTTGGCTGCAGTCTTCGCTTGTAACTTTACAAATCATTGCTATACGTTGGCAGCAGAGGTGTTAGAAAAGAAAGGGCTGCCCTTTGATGTGATGCTGCCACTGGTGGACGAGACCGCACGAAAGGTGCACGAGTTACATCCCCATGATGCGCAAACAGGACCTGCCGTGCGTGGTGATGAAAACGTGATGAATGCACAGGCTGCACTACTGGACGGTAGAAATAAAGAGATATACGAATTGCTCTCGAAAAGCATTCAAGAACGTTGAACATTGAAAATTGAAGGCTGCGATTAAGCGAGAGCAGAGTCAAAACGAGTTTTGAACTATGCCGAGCGTGAGCAGGCTCGATGTGAAACATCAACATTGAACATTGAAGGCTGCGATTAAGCGAGAGCAGAGTCAAAACGAGTTTTGAACTATGCCGAGCGTGAGCAGGCTCGATGTGAAACATCAACATTGAAGATTGAACATTGAAGATATATGATAAATTACGACTTAGGAAAAATAAAGGCCATCGTGTTTGACCTCGATGGGGTACTCTCAGCAGAGACGATTCCTCTGGGAGTAGACGGTACGCCATTGCGCACAGTAAATATCAAAGATGGCTATGCCATTCAGTTGGCCATCAAGATGGGACTGCGCATTGCCATTATTTCTGGTTGCAAAATTGAGGCCGTACGCAAGCGCTATGAAGGACTGGGTATGGAGGATATCTATCTGGGAGCTTCTGTGAAGATAAAGGTGTATGAGGAGTTCAAAGCTAAGTACGGTTTTGAGGATGAAGAGGTGATGTTTATGGGTGACGACGTGCCCGACTTGGAGGTGATGCGCAAGGTGGGTTGTCCAGTATGTCCTGCAGATGCCTGCCATGAGGTGAAAGAGGTAAGTTGCTACATCTCTCAATATAATGGTGGCTATGGCTGTGGTCGTGATGTTATCGAGCAGACGATGCGCGCTCAGGGCAAATGGATGAAAGATGAAAAGGCATTTGGATGGTAAACAGGATAAAGTCCTAGTGAATAACGATTAACGAATAGTGAAAAGTTATAAGATAATTTTGGCGAGCAATTCGCCAAGAAGGAAGGAACTGCTGGCAGGACTGGATGTACAGTTTGAGGTGCGCATCATCAAGGGTATTGATGAGAGTTATCCTGCTACGCTTCCCACAAAAGAGATAGCTGGATATATAGCACAGAAGAAGGCGGCTGCCTATCGTGAAACGATAGCTAACGACGAACTCGTTATCACTGCCGACACCATTGTGGTGCTGGGTGATGAAGTGTTGGGTAAACCTAAAGATGCTGCAGATGCCCGTCGCATGTTACACGAGTTGAGTGGCAAGACGCATCAGGTTATTACGGGTGTGGTGCTAACCACGAAAGAGCAGCAGAAACACTTCTCAGTGGTAAGCAACGTAACGTTTAAGGAATTGGCAGATAGTGAGATAGACTATTACGTAGATACCTACAAGCCTATGGATAAGGCGGGTGCCTATGGCATACAGGAATGGATTGGCTACGTTGGCGTAACTCGTCTGGAAGGTAGTTACTTTAATGTCATGGGATTACCCGTACAGCGAATCTACGAAGCTATGTCCTCCTTCGGAATTCAGAGCAAGTGATAGCCGTCGCTATCGCTACATTCAGACTTTCGGCTGTGGTGCTGCCTTGGTTGAAGTTAGGAATCAGCAACTTGTGGGTAATCAACTTGCGGATGGGGGCTGAGATGCCATTGCCCTCATTGCCCATCACGATGATGCCCTTGGATTCCAACTCTTGTTGGTAGATATCTTCTCCATCGAGTAGGGTGCCGTAAATCGGACAGTCTGCCTTTGACAATAACTCGTGTAGGTCTGTATATATAATAGGTACGTGCGCGATACTGCCCATCGTGGCTTGTACCACCTTCGGATTATATACATCGGCAGTATCTAAAGAACAATAGATAGCGCTGATACCAAACCAGTCGGCAATGCGGATGATGGTACCCAGATTGCCTGGGTCTTGTACACCGTCTAATGCCAGTGAGAGCTGAGAAGTGAGAGGTGAGAGGTGAGAGGTCTGAGGAATCTCAAATACTGCCAATACCTCTTGAGGATGCTGCAGGAAGCTGAGTTTGTGCAACTCTTCGTTGGTAATCAGAATAGCGTCTTCACGCTCAGTAGTAGAGAAAATCATACGAGCCTTATAGCCTGCTCTCAACAGATCGCCAACAACCTTAGGACCTTCAGCCACAAAGAGGCCTTCCTTCTTGCGGTTTTTCTTCAGCTCCAATGAGCGTACTAACTTGATTTGATTCTTCGACAGCATATTTTTCCTATTTGGGTGCAAAGTTAGGAAATTATTTTGTAATTTTGCCATTAAAAATAGCGAAGTTACTCTGTCTCGGCAAAAAAAGAAACGTGTTTCTTTGTATTGCGCTCGACTTTTCGTAACTTTGTCCCCATAATGCTTAAGAGAATAATCTTTTTTGCGCTTTCTGCGCTTTTCATCATATCCTGTTCAGAGACGAAATATGTGCCTGAAGGGGATTATCTGCTTGATAGGGTAGAACTGCAATGTGACCAGCCTGCACGATATATCAATGTAAGCGATATGCGTTCCTATATTCGTCAGAGGGGTAACTCGCGCTGGTTCTCTACTACCAAGCTGCCACTGAAGACTTACTCACTCTCTGGTCGAGACAGCAGTAAATGGATAAACCGCATGCTGAGAGCCATGGGTGAGCCACCTGAGATATATGACTCTGCGCAGACTATGCAGTCAATGCAGTCTCTGTTGATGCAGATGCAGAATCTGGGTTATCTGCGCTCAAGCGTAGATGTGGCAACCTTTGTCAGAGGCAAGAAGTTGAGAGCCGTATATACGCTTCATCCAGGTACTCCCTACTATCTGCGCAGTGTGAGCTACGACATACAAGATAGTGCGGTGGCACAGATATTGGATGGCATGGATCCTGCCCGCAGAGTGCTGCAAAAAGGTATGGTGTTTAATGCCGACAATTTGGATAGTGAACGTTCGCAGATAACACAGTATCTCGTGAATCGTGGCTACTATCATTTCAACAAAGACTTTATCAGCTATCGGGCAGACTCCATTGAGGGATCAAACGAGATAGACCTCACACTGGTGCTGCATCCCTATCATGACAACCAGACGGGCTATCGTCCGCATCAGGTATATACAATAGGTAACATCAACTATCTGAGTGGTGACCAAGACAAGCATGAGATTCCTCTCAGACGCAGTGTGTTGGAGCATAACACCTTCTTGACTGAAGGACAGATATATTCGGCGCGCGACCTGCGTAATACTTACAACCACTTCGGAAGACTGGGTATTGTGCGCTATACCAGTATCAATTTTCATGAGTCGGAAGAGGCGCCAGTATTGGATTGTGACATCAATCTGAGTACTAACAAATCATCGACAATCTCCTTCCAACCTGAAGGTACGAATACTGCTGGTGACTTTGGTGCTGCTGCTACACTGACATATCAGAATAGAAACATCTTCCGTGGTTCGGAGAATCTCTCTATCGAGCTGCGTGGTGCCTACGAAGCCATCAAAGGATTAGAGGGTTATTCCAGTGACAACTATGTGGAGTATAGTATAGGTTCACATCTCACCTTCCCGCGATTTATCGCTCCCTTCCTCTCGCATAGCTTCCGTCGCAGAATCAATGCCACATCAGAACTCTCTGCCAACTATGACCTGCAGAATCGTCCTGAGTTCCATCGCCGAGTGTTCTCTGTGGGATGGAAATATAAGTGGAACGACCAGCGACATCACGACCGTTATCAGGTAGATCTGCTCGATCTGAACTATATTTATATGCCCTGGATTAGTAAGACGTTCCGCGACGAGTATCTTGAGAATACCTCTTCGCGCAACTCAATTCTACGCTATAACTACGAGAACCTCTTTATTATGAAGATAGGTTTCGGATATACCTATAATAATGAGCGATGGGCTATTAGGGCTAATGTAGAAACAGCAGGTAATCTGCTCAACTGGGCATCGCATGGACTACATTTCCACACCAATGCAGAGGGACAATATACCTTTCTGAATATTGCCTATGCGCAGTATGCCAGAGGTACGTTTGACTTTACGCGTAACATCAATTTCGACTATAACAACCAACTGGTGTTTCACTTCGGTTTAGGCATTGCCTATCCGTATGGCAACAGTCGCATACTGCCTTTTGAGAAGCGCTACTTCTCAGGCGGTGCCAATAGTGTGCGCGGATGGAGTGTGCGCTCTCTGGGACCAGGTAAGTTTGTGGGTACTGACGGACGCATCGATTTCATCAACCAAACGGGTGATATGAAACTCGATGTCAACTTGGAATATCGTGCTAAACTCTTCTGGAAATTTAGTGGAGCGTTGTTCCTTGATGCAGGTAATATCTGGACATTGCGCGAGTATGAGGAACAGCCCGGTGGACAGTTTGTGCTGTCAGAGTTTTGGAAACAGTTGGCAGCCAGCTATGGCTTAGGTTTACGTTTGAACTTCGACTACTTTATAGTGCGCTTTGATATGGGTATGAAAGCTGTCAATCCTGCTTTCGACGACCATATTGGTCATTTCCCATTGCTGCACCCGAAGTTCAGTCGCGACTTTGCTTTTCACTTCGCGGTAGGCCTTCCATTCTAACTTTCCACTCGCCCTTGCGTTTGACAACAGTAATATGAAACAATCCTTCCTCTTCTTGTTTCGCTTCATGAAGAGTAGGGGAAAGATAGTGGCTAACCAATAGCTCTACCACACGCAGCGTATCATTGGCAATTGGAAAATAGTCTGTAGCTTCCACCTCGGCAACTTGCTGCTTTAACAGGTCAAGGTCTTGTTGTGTTGTGTTGGATGCGGCAAACTGCAACCAACGGCGACTCTCAGGAGTGCTCAACGTCTCTGCACTATGATAGTCACAGTTGAAATATGCTTCTGCCCAATCTATTGCCACTGTGGTTGTCTGATCGTCATCTTTCTGTATCATGCTGCAAGCAGTCATCAAAACTGCCATTGCGAATAATGCTATTTTCTTCATCTTTTAGTTCTTATTTGTGTGCAAAGATAAATAATATTCATCATACATGATGCATCATATTACAAGTTTTTTGTAATTTTGGCTTCGCCGAACTTACTTTTCGCTCGGAAATAAAAAGAAAAAAGGCTTTTTCTTTCTATTTCTCTCACTTATTTTGTAATTTTGCAGGCAAAATGATAAAACAATGCTGAAGTTTATTTCCTTTGGCAGTGGCAGCAGTGGCAACTGCTACATGTTGTCAACGCCAAATGATACACTGCTCATAGATATAGGGGTAGGGATAAGAGGACTGAAGAAAGCTTGCCGTGATTATGGTGTCAGCCTTTCTAAAGTTCATCATGTTCTTATCACTCACGATCATGCCGACCATATCAAGTCGGTAGGCTCTTTTAGTGACGATTATCAAGTTCCTATCTATGCTACTCAGGAAGTTCATGATGGCATCAATCGCAATTACTGCGTAGCCAAGAAGGTGAAACCTGAGATGGTTCGTCTGGTTGAAAAGGAACATACGATACAGGTTGGCGAATTCTCTGTTACGCCCTTTGCCGTTCCTCATGACAGTGCCGATAATGTGGGCTACTTTATTGAGGCAGAAGGTACCAACTTCTGTATCATCACCGATGCTGGATATGTCACTGATGATATGAAGAAGTACATCTCTCGTGCTCATTATCTGGTCATTGAGGCCAATCATGACGAAGAGATGGTGCAGAATGGTCCTTATCCTCAGTTTCTGAAAGAGCGTATCCTCTCTGGTACTGGTCACCTCAGCAATCGCAATAGTGCTCAGGCTATTGTGGAGAATATGTCAGAAGAACTGAAGCACGTATGGCTCTGCCACCTTAGTGAAGAGAATAATCATCCTGAGTTGGCGCGTAAAACAGTAGAAGCCGTATTGCGCAGCTATGGTGTAATTCCTGGTGTCGATGTCAAGATGGAAGTCTTGAAGCGCACCACTCCTACAGGTCCTTACGAATTAGTGTGATTAGTCGAACTGCATAGCCTTTGCAGGTCGGATGTGGCTGACCAAATAGCTGGGAGCAATCAGTACGAAAACGGAAATCAACAGTGTAGCAATGTTGAGGGCTACAATAATAGGTATGTTGAGTTCCATTGGTGCTGTTTCTACGTAGTAGCTGGCTGGGTCGAGATGAATGAATCCGAACTGTTGTTGAAGCACTACTAAGCCCACACCTATCACGTCGCCAATCAATAGTCCTTGACTAATGATGAAAGCGGCAAACCAAAGGAAGGTGTGACGAACTGTATCATTGCGTGCTCCAATGGCTTTCAAGATACCAATCATCTGTGTGCGCTCTAGAATAATGATGAGCAATCCGCTAATCATCGTGAATCCTGCCACACAAATCATCAACGCCAAGATAATCCAAACATTGATGTCGAGCAGTGAAAGCCATGAGAATATCTGCGGATAAGCTTCATAGATGGTTTGTGATGCCAGCGTCTCACCATGACGATCTACATGATTTTTCAACAGATGAGTGATGTGGTCGTTAGTTTCATCAATCTTCTCGAAGTCGTTGATAAGAATCTCTGCACCAGTATATTGTTCCTTCTCCCATTCATTTAGTCGGCAGGTGGTATGCAAGTCTGTGATGCAGAGTACATCGTCAAACTGCTTCATATTACTCTGGTAGATGCCGCAAATGGTGAAACGTCGTGCACGCACATCGTCGTAAGCAATAAAGTAGGCATATATCTTGGTGCCCACCTTCAAATGTAATTTATCTGCCATCTTGCGTGAGATGAGCAGTTTGTTGCTACTCTTCGTTCCGCTGAATGTAGGTATTTCACCCTCCTGCAGGTTCTGACGAATAAAGGTAAGATCGTAGTCTTCTCCTACGCCTTTGAATGCCACACCCAAGAAGTCGCTATCGGTCTTGAGAATGCCTTGCGTCATCGTGTAACATTCTATATGTTTGACGTTAGGAATCTTTTTCAGTTGGCGCATCAGCGTATCGCTCACCACGATAGGAGCAGGAATGGCTGTCTGTTGGGTGACGAAGTTAGTGATTTGAATATGACTGCCAAATCCAACAACCTTGTCGCGAACAGTATGCTTGAAACCGAATATCACACTGACTGTAATAATCATCACAGCCAAACCGATAGCCACCCCAATGGTCGCTATACGAATAGCAGGACGGCTTACCTCATGGCGGTCGCTGTCAGTGAAATAGATTCTTTTGGCTATGAATAGTGGGAAATTCAACTTTCAACTATGAACTATGAACTGTGACTTACTCCACTCTTCCTGGATATGCTTCGAGTGCTTTCTGCAGAACAACGAGTGCACGCTCCAGATCTTCCTTCTTCAGTACATAGGCGATACGCACCTGATTGATACCTGCACCGGGAGTCGTGTAGAAACCAGCTGCAGGAGCCATCATCACCGTCTGTCCCTCATACTCAAACTCTGCCAGACACCAGCGGCAGAACTTCTCAGCATCGTCAACTGGCAACTTGGCTACCGTATAGAAGGCTCCCATTGGAATCGGAGAATAGACGCCAGGAATACGATTGAGTCCGTCTATCAAGCACTTACGGCGTTCTACATATTCGTCGTAAACGTCGCGATAATATTCCTCTGGAGCGTCAAGCGATGCCTCGGCAACAATCTGTCCGATAAGAGGAGGAGAAAGGCGAGCCTGACAGAACTTCATCACAGCCTTGCGCACTTCTGCATTTTTTGTAATAAGGGCGCCGACACGAATGCCACACTCGGAATAGCGCTTGGATACAGAGTCAATGAGGATGACGTTCTGTTCGATGCCTTCCAAGTGACAGGCTGAGATATAAGGCGAGCCAGTATAGATATATTCGCGATATACTTCATCGGAGAATAGATAAAGGTCATACTTCTTCACAAGGTCGCGAATCTGGTTCATCTCACGACGAGTGTAGAGATAACCCGTGGGATTGTTGGGGTTGCAAATCATGATGGCACGAGTGCGATCATTGATAAGCTCCTCAAACTTCTCTACCTTTGGCAATGAGAATCCTTCCTCGATAGTGGTGGCAATGGTGCGAATCTTTGCACCGGCAGAAATGGCAAATGCCATGTAGTTGGCATAAGCAGGCTCTGGTACGATAATCTCATCGCCTGGATTCAGACACGATAAGAAGGCAAAAAGCACTGCCTCAGAACCTCCAGAGGTAATGATGATATCGTCGGCTGTTACTTGAATGTTGTATTTCTCGTAATAGCTGACAAGTTTTTCGCGATAGCTGAGATAGCCTTGCGAAGGTGAATATTCAAGAATGTTGCGGTCTATCTGTTTTAGCGCATCAAGACCTACCTGTGGAGTAGGGAGGTCTGGCTGTCCGATATTCAGATGATAAACGTGCGTTCCGCGTTTTTTTGCTGCGGCAGCAAGAGGTGCGAGTTTTCTAATTGGTGACTCGGGCATCTCCAGTCCGCGTACTGATATTTCTGGCATTTTTTCTACATTTACGTAAATCAGTTGCAAAGGTACGAATAAGTGAGCGAAAAACCAAATTAATTTGGATTTTTCCAAACAAGTGTACCTTCGGCGCGGTCAAAGGTAATAAAAAAAGGTAAAAGTGAAAAGATAAAAGTGAAAAAATTGATGTTACGTGGAAATAATTTTGGATTATGAATTATGAATTATGAATTATTTTGTACCTTTGTGCCACAAAATTCAATTAACAGGAGCTATGAACTACGAAGAAATGCTGGCTGCCAAGAATGATGGGAAACTCAATAAATCCCGTCTTCCGATTGGTGAATACTATCGTATTCAGCATGACGGGAAGTATCATGGAATAGTGGCTATTCGTCCTGAACTGAACCATAGCATAATATTCTCTGAAGCATTGAAGGCTGAGTGTGAGCGGAATAAAATTCTGCAGAACCGCTATCAGTTGCATTTCTCGCCAGTAGAGAATAAAGGCGAAGTGACTCAATTGGAATTGGAGCCTGGTGTCTTTATGTCAATGGAACAGTTGCTCAGTGAGAATCCATCGGTAGTAGCAGAAAAGGACTTTGTGGAAAATACGCTGCAGGCATTGGTTGATATTACGACTTATCTCCACAGTCAGGGCATTAAGCATGTTTGTTATTCGCCCAAGAGTGTACTGGTGCGTAAGGGTGATCACGCTATTATGTTGCTCAGTCATGGTTCTTACTATTTGGCAATGGACGACCAACGAGCCTTCTATGGCGATGATGCCGTTTTTGTTGCTCCTGAGGTGTTGGATCATGGTACAATTGATGAGCGCTGTGATGTCTATTCTATAGGTAAGTTCATGGAGACCATCTTTGAGCATACCGAGATGACGATGGAGTATAAGAAAGCACTGAAGCGTGCTACCAGTGAGATGCCAGAAGACCGCTATGATACGCCCAAGGACTTATTGAAGGCTGTTCATGCTCGTCGCCACGTGGTGCATTCGGCTTATATGTTGCTTGCAGCTATAGTCATAGCGCTGATTGCCTTTGAGGTTTATCTGGAGTTAGTGCCAGAGCCTCTCAAGGTAGAATATGTGAAACCTGTGCCGCGTCAGGCTACCGACGATTTGATAGACGATGGCTTCAATCCAGAGGATTTGGGCGTTGTCAATGCAGACTCGCTCACGGAGGAAGATATGGAAGTGCATCGCGAATATCAGGCTAAGGCTGAGGAAATATTCCGCAAGAACTACGAGAAGGAGGCAGACCGCATCCTCTCGAAGATATATAATAAGGACTATATGAGTAGTTCGGAGAAACGCTTTATGGCTGAGAGTCAGGCCACCATCGATGAATTGATGAAGGTGCAACAGAAAATGGGCGAAGAAGCTGGTCTTACGCTTGAGCGCTCACAACTCATAGCCAGTGAGATCATCGACCGAATTACGAATGAGAAGAAACAACAATTAAAGAAAAAATAATCAATGAGATCAAGAACAGCAACATGGTTTGAATGCAAGATTGCCTATGAAAAGGTAATGGAAGACGGCTTGCAGAAGAAAGTAACAGAAAACTACGTAGTAGATGCTCTCAGCTTTACAGAGGCCGAGAAGCGCATTATGGAAGAGATGTCAAGTTATATCAGTGGTGAATTCACTGTAAAAGATATTAAGATTGCTCCTTATGGCGAGATTTTCTTCTCTGACGAGGAAATGGCAGATCGTTGGTATAAGTGCAAACTGCAGTTTATCACTATCGATGAGAAGACAGAGAAGGAAAAACGCTCTAATGTCAACTATCTCGTACAAGCTGGCACACTGAATGGTGCTGTGAAGAATGTCGATGAAGTGATGGGCGGTACGATGATTGACTATGTCATCGCTTCTGTTGCCGAGACCACACTGATGGATGTCTTCGAATACGGTAAGAATAAGCAGGACGATAAACCAGAATACGAACAGCAGTGATTGATTACGACGTCAAAGGAAAACTGCACGGAGTGTTATCCCATCTGCCACAGGGCGTACGCCTTGTGGCTATCTCTAAGTATCACCCCAATGAGTACATCGAGGCAGCATACGAAGAAGGACAGCGCATCTTTGGTGAGAGCCATGAACAGGAGTTGCGCCTGAAACATGAGACTTTACCTCAGGATATTCAGTGGCACTTTATCGGTCATCTGCAGACAAATAAGGTGAAGTATATCGCACCTTATGTCACGATGATTGAAGCTGTTGATTCACTGAAACTCTTGAAGGAAATCGACAAGCAGGCAGCTAAGTGCAATCGCGTCATAGATGTACTGTTGGAACTGCATATTGCCGAGGAAGAAACAAAATACGGTCTTACTCCTGATGCCCTTCGTCAATTGTTGGCTGATGGTGAGTGGCGTGAATTTAGTCACGTGCGCATCTGCGGTCTGATGATGATGGCATCCTTTGTGGATGATATGGAACAGATTCGTAGCGAATTCCGCTTGGCAAGAAGTCTCTTCGATGAGGTGAAAACTCAGTATTTTGCAGATAAGGATTACTTCTGCGAACGCTCATGGGGAATGAGCCACGACTATCCGATAGCCGTAGAGGAAGGTTCTACTATGGTACGTGTGGGAACTACTATTTTTGGTCCTCGCGTTTATTAAAATAGTATTGTCCGCGCTGCATGCTGCCCCAATGGATGGCGTGTGTGGGACAATAGTGGTAGCAGGCAAGGCAATTCGTACAACTTCCGTTGTGTTTCCAGTGTGGCGGCAATCCTTCAATGTCGTCAACAGGACACCGCTTAGCACATAGTCCGCATTGGATGCACTTATCTATATCTACCCAGAACTTCTCGTCGGTGATCAGATGCTTGTTGTAGAATCCGCCAATTATGTAAGTGTAGGTAAAGGGTATTGCGCCCTTCACCAATTCTTCTATGCCACTAGCTTTCTGTTTGACGAGTTTGCAAATATGGGGCATTCGCTGACGTGCAGCCTCTATCTTTCGAGCCTCTGACTCTGGAGTGTCGAGATGGAGAAAAGAGAAACAAACATTCGACTCAGGCATCACAACGGCAAATGCAGCGTCTAATGACAAACCTTTGTGGTGCAGCTCTTTTCGAAGAATGCTCATTGCATAGCCTATGTTATCGCCACAGGTGGTCACAGCATATAGGTAACGTACGTTCTCGAAAGTGGCACGACGCAGAAAATCACGCACTATATGAGGCGGTTGCCAACCATGAGTAGGGAAGCAAATGCCCAATCGTTCATAGTCTTTTAGTGTATAATGAAGCGTTCCCTTTTTTAGCTCGTCAGGGATGCTGAAAATGGTGTCGTTTGTCGCGTCAGAAAGATGTTCTGCAACCCATTTTGTATTGCCTGTTCCGGAGAAATATAGTATCATAAATCATAAATTTCTACAAAATTACTATTTTTTTTGGAAAAAAATGGCAACATATTATTTTTTTTTGTATTTTTGCACTTGAAATAATATGAAAAATATAGTTTTAAGGGTATGGCAAAGTATAATATTACAGAGAAAAAAGAGAAGGAGGCCGCTTATCGCAGTCTCGTCAGCCCTAAGTTGATGGACGAGATGAAGGAGAAGATCCTGAACATCATCGTCATGCAAAAGAAGTATAAGGATAAGGATTATTCTGCCAAGAAGCTTGCCGAGGATTTAGGTACAAACACTCGTTACATTTCTGCGGTTGTGAATGTTCGCTTCCACATGAACTATACTTCATTCATCAACAAGTTCCGAATCGAAGAGGCGATGGCCATTTTGGTTGATCGCAGGTATCAAAGTTTGCGCATGGAAGAAGTTAGTGACATGGTTGGTTTCGCTAATCGTCAGTCGTTCTACGCTTCTTTCTACAAACTGATGCGCATGACACCTCGCGAATATCGCCTGCAGCATCTTGCTCAGCATCCTGCAGAGAAAGTAAAGGCAGAGAAAAAGTCCTCTTCAAAATGAATATATCGGAAGGGCGTGTGAAAAACTTCGACTATGTCGGAGAACGTTTTGCGGACATTCAATTGCTCAGATACCGTTTGAACGGGTTTGAGCAATTGTCTTTGTTGCAGAAAGAGTTAATTTATTATTTGTCGAAGGCAACGCTCTATGGGCGTGATATCACCTTCGACCAGTTTGGAAAATACAACCTCCGCATCCGTAAGATGTTGGAGGTTATTTATGATGATATGACCGTTGATCACGACTGCGATGACTTCCGTGCTATGGAGGTCTATCTCAAGCGCATCTGGTTCTCTAACGGTATCTATCATCATTATGGTTCCGAGAAGTTTCAGCCAGCATTCAGTGCCGACTTTCTGCGTCGTGCCTTGATGCAAGTTGATGCTCGTAAGTTGCCGCTGCGCTCTGGTGAAACGGTAGAGCAGATGTGCGATGAGCTATTTCCTGTCATTTTCGATCCTACGGTATTACCCAAGCGCGTCAATAAGGCTGATGGCGAAGACCTGATACAGACTTCTGCTTGCAACTTCTATGATGGAGTAACGCAAGAGGAGGCTGAGACGTTTTATGCCCAACAAAAAGCAGCTGATGCAGGCAATCCTGCTCCCGTTTCTTACGGATTGAACTCTACTCTTGTGAAAGAGGGTGATACTATTCGTGAAGAGGTGTGGAAGGCTGATGGTCGCTATGGCAATACCATCCGCCACATCGTCTATTGGCTGGAGAAGGCGTTGGCTGTTGCTGAGAATCCTCGCCAGCAGCGTGTAATCAGTCTGCTCATAAAATATTATCAAACGGGCGACCTCCAGGTGTTTAACGACTACTGCATCGAGTGGGTAGGCGAACATGAGGGTAGGATAGACTTTGTCAACGGTTTCATAGAAGTATATGGTGACCCCTTAGGACTGAAAGGCTCGTGGGAAGGCATCGTAGAATATAAAGACCTTGAGGCTACTAAGCGCACACAAGCTATCAGTAAGAATGCGCAGTGGTTTGAAGACCATTCGCCTGTAGATCCTCGCTTCCGCAAGCCACAGGTGAAGGGCGTTACTGCTAATGCCATTTGTGCCGCGATGCTGGGTGGCGATGAATATCCCTCAACGGCTATAGGCATCAATCTGCCCAATGCCGATTGGATACGTGCCGAGCATGGTAGCAAGAGCATCACGATATCTAATATCACCGATGCCTATAATAAAGCTGCTCATGGCAATGGCTTCAAAGAGGAATTCGTTGTGGATAAAGAGACGCTGGCACTCATAGATAAATATGCTGATGCCTGCGATGACCTACATACCGACCTCCATGAGTGCTTGGGACATGGTAGCGGACAGCTACTGCCTGGTACTGATCCTGATGCGCTGAAAGCATACGGCAATACCATTGAGGAAGCTCGTGCCGACCTCTTCGGGCTCTACTATATTGCTGACCATAAGTTAGTTGAACTGGGATTGTTGCCTAATGATGAGGCATATAAGGCTCAGTATTATAGCTACATCATGAATGGCTTGATGACGCAACTGATTCGCATCACTCCTGGCAATCAGATAGAGGAGGCTCACATGCGCAATCGTGCTTTGATAGCCCATTGGTGTTATGAGCAGGGCGATGGCGTTATCAAGTTGGAGAAGTGTGAAGGTAAAACCTATGTCCGCATTACTGACTATGAGGCTTTGCGTCAACTCTTTGCCCGCTTGCTGGCAGAGATACAGCGCATTAAGAGTGAGGGTGACTTCGATGCAGCCCGCCAGTTGGTTGAGTGTTATGCCGTGAAGGTGGATGCCAATCTTCATGCCGAGGTGCTGGAACGCTATAAGAAGTTGAACCTTGCGCCCTATAAGGGTTTTATCAATCCGCAGATGACACCCGTCTATGATGCTGATGGTAAGATAGCCGACATTCTTGTCACCTACTCAGAGAGCTATGCCCACCAGATGCTGCGCTATAGCTCTGAATATGCTACACTGATATGATGAATCCCGAATTACAACAATATATTAAGGAGTTAAAGCAGTCTTTTCGTCAGATGATGGATGGTGCTGTGGCGCAGTCTATGCGCGACAAAGGCCTGAACTATCATCTCAATTGGGGTGCCACTCTCCCTCGCTTGCAGGAAAAAGCACAGGAAATCAAAGATAGTCCAATGTTCAATGTTCAATGTTCAATGTTTACATTGTACGACCTTTCCATCGCATTGTGGAAGGAGAATGTGCGCGAGTGTAAGATACTGGCCACACTGCTGATGCCTGCCAACGAGATACTGCCCGAGGTTGTTGACATCTGGATGGAGCAGATACCCTCGCAAGAGATTGCTGAGCAGGCTGCTTTCAACCTGTGGCAATATCTGCCCTATGCTCCAGAGAAAGCGTACCAGTGGATTGCCTCAGATAAAGAGTACGACCAACTGTGTGGTTTCCATGTACTTAGTCGCCTGTTTATGAATCGTCAGGAACCCAATGAACGAGGCATCAACGAGTATCTCGACCAGATGCTTGCTGCCCTGCAGGGCCCCCATGCCTCTGTGCGCAAGGCTGCTATGCAGAGCGCCTATCGCTTTGCCGAACTCGGACTGGTTTATGAGCGAATGGCTAAAAGTGCATTGAAAAGCATCAATTTAGAACTTTTTTAAATAATTATTGCCCGATTCTCACAAAAAAATAGTAATTTTGTGCGGTTTTAAACCAGTCTAACCACATAAAATGAGAGAAAACGTCAAGGCAACGGTCAAGAATATCCTGACCGGCTATTTAGAATTGAACCAGCACAGAAAGACGCCCGAGCGCTTCACCATCCTTGATGCGGTGTATAGCTTCAGCGGGCATTTCTCATTGGAGGAACTAAGCGATAAGCTTAGCATCGAATATAATTTCCCCGTGAGCCGTGCTACACTTTACAACACCCTGCGGCTCTTCGTGGAGCTGCGCTTAGTGGTGCGCCATCGCTTTCAGTCCACGACTAAGTATGAGGCTTGCTATGACAATAATAGCCACTGCCATCAGATATGCACCATGTGCGGCAAGGTTACTGAGGTGAAGTCGCCACAGGTCAATGAGGCCATAGAAAGTATGCCTACACGCCGCTTCCGCAAGGATGGCTTCACGCTCTATGTCTACGGCATCTGTAGTAGTTGTCAGGCAAAGCTGAGACGTCGTGCAGAAACCAAAAACAAGAAAAATATTCAGAAACCAAATAAGAAATAATGAATCAAGGTAAAGTTGATGTCCTGCTCGGTTTGCAGTGGGGCGACGAAGGAAAGGGAAAGGTAGTCGACGTATTGACTCCCCAGTACGATGTGGTTGCCCGTTTTCAGGGTGGTCCTAATGCCGGCCATACACTGGAGTTTGAAGGCCAGAAGTATGTGCTCCGTTCTATCCCCTCTGGTATTTTCCAGGGTGGTAAGGTGAATATCATTGGTAATGGTGTTGTGCTTGCTCCAGATTTGTTTATGGAGGAGGCTAAGGCACTTGAGGCCAGTGGTCATGAACTGAAGGAGCGCCTGCATATCTCAAAGAAGGCCCATCTCATTATGCCTACCCACCGTGTGCTCGATGCAGCCTATGAGGCTCAGAAGGGTAAGAACAAGGTTGGCACCACCGGCAAGGGCATTGGTCCTACCTATACCGATAAGGTTAGCCGTACTGGTCTTCGCGTAGGTGATATCCTCGATAATTTTGAGGAGAAATACGCTGCTGCCAAGGCTCGCCACGAGGCTATCCTGAAGTCACTTAATTTTGAGTATGATATCACTGAGGTAGAGAAGCATTGGATGGAGGGCATCGAGTATCTCCGCCAGTTCCACCTCGTAGATTCAGAGCACGAAATCAATCAGGTATTGCGCTCAGGCAAGAGCATCCTTTGTGAGGGAGCTCAGGGCACGATGCTCGATGTAGACTTCGGCTCATATCCTTTCGTAACCTCCAGCAATACCATCTGTGCAGGTGCTTGCACTGGTTTGGGTATTGGTCCTAATAAGATAGGTGAGGTTTACGGTATTATGAAGGCATACTGCACGCGTGTTGGTGCTGGTCCTTTCCCCACAGAGCTGTTCGACGAGACTGGCAAGCAGATTCGCGACCTCGGCCACGAGTACGGTGCTGTTACCGGTCGTGAGCGCCGTTGTGGTTGGATCGACCTCGTTGCCCTGCGCTATAGCATCATGGTCAATGGCGTTACCCAGCTCATCATGATGAAGAGCGACGTGCTCGACGGCTTTGCCACCATTAAGGCCTGCACCGCCTATAAGGTAAATGGTGTAGAGACACGCGATTTCCCCTATGACATTGAGAAGGGTATCGAGCCTATCTATCAGGAGCTTCCCGGTTGGCAGACTGATATGACTCAGTTCACCTCAGAAGACCAGTTCCCTGAGGCATTCCGCAGCTATATCAAGTTCCTGGAGAAAGAACTCGAAACACCTATTAAGATTATCAGCATCGGTCCCGACCGTGCACAAACTATCGTGAGAAAGTAAAGATAAAAGTAAATGGCAAATAAACCATCGATTCCTAAAGGTACACGCGACTTCGGCCCCGTAGAGATGGCCAAGCGCAATTATATTTTCAATACCATCCGTAGTGTCTATGAGCTCTATGGCTTCCAGCAGATTGAAACTCCTGCACAGGAAACCCTGCAAACGCTGATGGGTAAGTATGGCGAGGAAGGTGATAAGCTGCTCTTTAAGATTCTGAATAGTGGAGACTATCTCAATAAGACTACCGATGAGGAACTGACAGAGCGTAACACACTGCGCCTCGCATCTAAAATCTGCGAGAAAGGTCTGCGCTACGACCTCACCGTGCCCTTCGCCCGCTATGTGGTGATGCACCGCGAGGAGTTGCAGCTCCCCTTCAAGCGCTATCAGGTACAGCCCGTATGGCGTGCCGACCGCCCACAGAAAGGCCGCTATCGTGAGTTCTATCAGTTTGATGGCGACGTTGTTGGCTCTGACTCATTGCTCAACGAGGTAGAGCTCATGCAGATTGTCGACACCGTATTCTCACGCTTTGGCGTTCGTGTACAGATTAAGATTAACAACCGCAAGATTCTTACAGGTATTGCCGAAGTTATTGGTGCAGCCGATAAGATTGTCGACATCACCGTAGCCATCGACAAGCTCGATAAGATTGGTATCGACAATGTCAATGCCGAATTGCGCGAAGATGGTCTTACCGACGAGCAGATTGAGAAGCTGCAGCCCATCATCATGCTTGATGGTACCAACGAGCAGAAGCTTGAAACCATTGCTCAGGTGCTTGCTTCAAGCGAGACTGGCCTGAAGGGAGTAGAGGAGACCAAGTACATTCTTTCAATGCTCAATGCTCAATGTTCAATGTTCAATGAGATTCAGCTCGACCTCACACTCGCTCGTGGCTTGAGCTACTATACTGGTGCCATCTTCGAGGTGAAAGCCCTCGACACACCTATGGGAAGTATCTCTGGTGGTGGTCGTTACGACAACCTCACTGGTATCTTCGGTATGCCTGGACTCTCTGGTGTCGGCATCTCGTTTGGTGTAGACCGCATCTACGACGTGCTCAATGCACTCGACCTCTATCCCAAGGATTCTGTCAGCGCTACCCAGCTGCTGTTCATCAATTTTGGTCAGAAGGAAACCGAGTATTGCCTGCCTATATTAAATAAGGTACGCGCAAGTGGTATCCGTTCAGAGCTCTATCCCGATGCTGCCAAGATGAAGAAGCAGATGTCGTATGCCAATGCCAAGCAGATTCCATTCGTTGTTCTTGCTGGTGACAATGAGATTGCCGCTCAGAAGGTTACCCTCAAGAATATGGAGACCGGCGAACAATTCCTCGTTACTCCCGAAGAACTGATTGAGAAAGTCAAGTAAGAAGAGTAATAATTATTCTGATAATACCTCTGCAAGCTGATAGTTGTTATACTGTCAGCTTGCATTTCTTTTGTGCTTATTTGGCGAAAATAGTAAGAAAACGGATAAAAAATTTGTCAGTTATTTCTATTTTTCTTAATTTTGCCCTTGTTATGCCTTGATATAGCCATTAGAAACTCATCAGGGCATCATAGATAATTTATTTAGAGTAATAAAAAACGCATGAAACCTATTCTTGAGCAACTCTTTGGCTTCGACTCTCAGAAGCACAGTGTCCGTACTGAAATTATGGCAGGCATTACCACATTTCTTACCATGGCCTATATTCTTGCCGTAAACCCAGCAGTCTTCAGCCCTCTTTCAGATATGCCTGGCGGCAGTGTGTTCACTGCTACGGCTTTAGCTGCTATAATCGGTACGCTGGTGATGGCTCTTTATGCAAAGCGTCCTTTCGCCTTGGCTCCCGGTATGGGACTTAACGCCTTCTTTGTCTATACCGTATGTTTAGGTATGGGCTATAGTTGGCAGTTTGCCCTTACTGCTGTGTTGCTAGAAGGTATCATCTTCATACTGCTTACGGTTACCAAAGTGCGCAGTTGGCTGTTAGACAGCATTCCTGGCACTCTTCAGAAAGCCGTCGGAGCAGGTATCGGTCTGTTTATTTGCTTCATAGGAATGGAGAATGCCGGCATTATCGTGAATAGTGATGCTACGCTGGTATCCTTGGGTAAGATTACCGAGGGCACAGCCCTGTTGGCAATGATAGGTATCTTTCTTACTGCAGGCCTCGTCATGGCGAAGATTCGTGGAGGCATTCTTTTGGGCATCCTCGCCACCACCATTCTCGGCTTGTTCATCAAAGACCCTTCCACGGGCGAAGCTATCACAAAGTTGAATGGCTTTGTGTCTACTCCTGATAGTGTCGCTCCCATTTTCTGCCAGTTTGAGTGGAGTCAGGTGTTCAGCGTTGATATGCTTGTAGTAACTCTCACTTTCCTGTTTATGGATTTGTTTGATACGATGGGTACTATCGTAGGTGTGCACCAGAGCACCGGAATGATAAACCTTAAAGGTAAGAACAAGACTATTCCCAATCTGGAGAAGATGTTTATGGCCGACTCTATCGCTACCGTATGTGGAGCCTGCATGGGCACATCCACCACATCCACCTATGTCGAGAGTGCATCAGGCGTAGCAGAAGGTGGTCGTACAGGTCTTACAGCCTTCTCTACAGCCGTTTGTTTCGTCTTGGCTCTATTCTTCAGCCCACTGTTCTTGGCCATTCCCAGTGCAGCTACGGCTCCAGCCCTTGTTGTAGTGGGAGTGTTTATGATGCCTGCCATATCCAACATCCATTGGGACAACTATTGTAATGCCATTCCCGCCTTTCTCACCATTGTCATTATCCCAATGAGCTATAGTATTAGTGACGGCATTCTTATCGGTGTGATTGCTTATGTCATCTGTCATGCTATCGCAGGCAAGTTTAAGGAAATCTCCATCACCATGTGGATTCTCGCCCTCCTCTTTATAGCTAAATACATCTTTATATAAAGAAGAATATAAATAGAGCCGTTCTCAATAAATGAGGGCGGCTCTGTTTTTTTCTGGTATATATATCGTTGTTTTAGTTATTATAAAATGGAATTTTCCAATAAGGAAAACACCGTTTTCGCTGTTGGAAACCATCGGTTTCTACGTAGGAAACCAATGGTTTCTTCCCAAGAAACCACATCTCCTTCTGTTTTTCGATGAGTTTGACGGCATAATTCAAAGGGTTTGACGGCATTATTCGATGAGAATTATGGTATCATGATTCATTCAGAAAAAGAACACTTGGATTTGTGGGATTTATTTTGTACTTTTGCGCCACGAATAAGAATGAAACGATGAAAGATAACGCTCAAGAGATATTTCCTCTGGTGGATGAGGAGGGAAAGGTGATAGGTAAGGCTACGCGTGGCGAGTGTCATAACGGCTCACGACTGCTGCACCCTGTGGTACACCTGCATGTGTTTAATTCGAAAGGGGAGGTGTATCTGCAGAAACGCCCTGAGTGGAAGGATATACAGCCCGGGAAATGGGATACGGCAGTGGGCGGACATATAGACTATGGCGAGAAACCTGAGGAGGCGCTGCACAGAGAGGTGGGCGAGGAACTGGGTATTAGTGACTTTGAACCTGTAGCCATAGGCATGTATGTGTTTGAGGGACTGCGTGAGCGCGAACTGGTGTATGTCAACAAAACAACGTATGACGGAGCCGTGAATCCCTCAAAGGAAGAGCTGGACGGTGGCCGTTTCTGGTCAATAGAAGAGATTATGGAGGCTATCGGAAAGGGTGTTCTGACGCCAAACTTTGAGAGCGAGTTTCAACGATTCTTCCTGTAAACAACTTAGTTTGAGACAAATCGACGAAAACATCCTCCCAAGGTTGTAATAATAAAATCTATACAGGATAGCTAACTAAGTATCAACCACTTATAACGTGACAGGTACTCGGAAAGGCTGTGAGTGACCTATGGATAGCCCTCCGGGGCATGAATGTATAATCATACCTCAATATACCACACATATGTTCTTTTTGAAAGTTTTTGTGTCAAAATGCAAACATTTTTCGTTTTTTTTCTTGCATAATCCTATCAATATTATTACTTTTGCACCGCAAAACTAAATAATTAAATGTGATCAGGATATTTATTGTGTCCTAAATACTATTTTTTAAAGTTTATAATTATATCAACATGATGAAAACTCTACTTAGAAACGCTACAATGGGAATTCTTTGCCTTGTTGCAACCAACAAACTAAATGCTCAGGAAATCTGGGGAAGTGTATGGAACTATAACGACAGTAAACAGAGTGGTATCTGGAGCTTTACGACTGACCCTAACGACAACACAGTGACTCCAGTGCATCTCGATCCTACACTGGTGGCTAACTCAGGAAGCACCTGGTTTAACAACAAATTGTATTATGTGAGCTATCAGATTCAGGAAGGTCAGGGGTACTTCATGTATTATGCTTGTAATACTGATAATTTCAAGCCCATTTATTCAGAACAGGTATCCGATGCCGGCATGATGGCTATCGCTTCTTATCCTGATCCACAGACTGGAGTAAACTACGGTTGTATTACTACATCTGATGGTTACGGCATTGAGTGGGCTAAGTTAAATTATCGCACATTCGACGATCGTACATCTATCAAGTCTCTTTCAGAGAATCTACTCGCTGTAGTTATCGACAACAATGGTCAGGCTTACGCAGTAAACGAAAGCGGTGAGTTCCTCAAGGTTGACAAGGAAACAGGTGAGCAGGAGGTAATCGGTCAGACAGGTGTGGTGACAAGCACACTGAGCGGAATCTGTGTGGACCCTGAAACAAACAGAATATTCTGGGCTGTGTCTCCTAAGAATGAAGACTCAGGCCTGTATGAAATCAACACACAGACAGGTAAGGCTACTCTCATCAAGAAATTCCCAAACAACGAGTGGTTCGTGTCTCTTCACTGCACTCCAACACCTAAACCAAAGGCTCCTGCTCAGGTTACTGATCTGACTGTTACTCCTGACTATGCAGGCGGTGGTACTCTCAAGTTTACTGCTCCTACCACAACAGTGGATGGCAGTACTATCGACGAGAAACTTACCTATTATATAATAAACAATGCTGATACTCTCCACAAGGCAAAGATTGCTGCTGGAAAGACCGTGACATGGACTTTCGACTTCTTCAAGTATGTTTGGGGCGACCAGACTTTCATCGTTCAGACCAAGAATTCTGAGGGAATGAGCCGACAGACTCGTCTGCGTATCAATATTCCTACAGAAGAGCCAACAGCAGTGGAAGTTCCCAAGACTGAAAAGGCTGACGACGAATCTGCTATATTCGACCTTAACGGACGCAAGACTGCTGTAAAGCCAGGCGAACTTTATATCAAGAACGGCAAGAAGTTCGTCAACAAGTAATCTTGAAAATACAAACTACAAACAACAACAATAAACAAAAACAAACGATGAAAAAAAACTCAAAGAAAGCAGGTCTACTCTTAGGCTTGCTCTTGAGTGCTGTAAGCGTTAGTGCAGATGTGGTCAATGACTACACCTACAATTTCGAGGAGCCTTATGGCGACTACAGCTACAGCACTTACTATTCAAGTGAAAAGGCAGCTCCACAAGGTTGGGGTCACATTGCTGATGATCAGGGTACTGGTTCTTATCCTACCTACAGACATGCCGTAGGTTATGGAGTTGACGGAAGTAACTGTCTCTCTGTGGGTAAGCAACAGGTGTATGATGATTACTATGAGGACTATGTTGACACAGAGGACATGCTCGTAACTCCAAAAGTATCCGGTAAGGTAAGCATCAAGGTGAAACAGTCTGGATATACAGCTGGTTCTCTCAAACTATGGAAGGTGTCTCTCAATGGTGGTGTTTACACCAAGGTGCTCGACATCACTCCTTCTAATGTAACTATTACTAGAGATGACTACGTTACTTTCGAGGTAGATGGTCTTAACAATGAATATGTGGCTATCCACGCATCTAGCGTATATCTCGATGATTTCTATGCACAGTCAGCTGATGTCACTCTCCGTCCAAGTATGAAGCTTGAGAAGGTGACAAGCAAGCTCCCAAGATATCAGGATGTTGATGCTGAAGGTAATTTCACTGCTCAGTTTGAAGCTATCGTAACCAATAATGGTGCGGTGGACATCCTTCCTGGTGAGAATGGCTATAAGCTCAGCATGTGGTATCTGGGTTATTCTGGCAACGACACTATCACAGTGCAGCCTCAGACCAAGGCTCTGCTGGCAGGTAAGAAGGATACAGTATTGGTAAGTGCAGTGATGAACATCGCTGACTATCCTGCAAAGAACTCTTACCGTGTAAACATCGGTGAAAATATCGGTGGTACTTATCAGTATGGTGCTTATGTTCAGCTCGTTCCTTATGCTCCTATCATGACTGCTACAGTGGATGGAGTAAGCGTAAAGGACAGTGCTACAGTAGCTTTCGGTACTGCACAGACCGACGTTACACGTTCTATGGTAATCACAAACAGCGGTGCCAAGGAACTTAATATCACAAGCATCAATGTGCCAGAGGGCTTCACTGTGGACAAGGCAAAGGACATCAAGGTAGCTGCTCACTCAAGTGAGACTGTCACCATCACAATGCCTGCTACTGCTCCTGGCAAGAAAGAAGGTTATCTCACTCTCGCTGGCGACACTGCATTTGCTCTTCGCCTCTCAGGTGCTGTGGTAGATCCTTCTGCATGGCTTGTGGATTTCGAAAGCAAGACATTCCCTGTTAACATGCTGGTAGAGGATGGTTGGGAAATCACCAACGCTCCTTCTAACGCTAATCTTCAGGGCAACAAATACAGCGCAGTCAACAAAAACGGCGTTTCTAAGATCATCTCTCCACTCTTAGGCGTTAATGCTGGTGAGAAACTTAACTTCATCGCTTCACGCAACGACGAAAATTCTACTCTCAAGGTATATTATTCTAAGGACCGCAAGAACTGGACTCTGCTCAAGGAGTTCACTGCTGCAGACATGTCTGACAACAAGGAGTATGAGAGCTATTACTATACTTACTACTCTTTTACAGACTTTGAAGTAGAGGGTATGCCAGAGGGTCAGTATTACATCGCCCTTGAAGCAGGCAACACCAATGTTGACAATATCTACGGTTTCCACGCACTCAATGTGGAGCACGATCTCTATGTAACATCTACCGATGTGCCAATGACAGCTACAAAGAATGTAGATGCAAAGGTTTCGGTTACTCTCAGAAACCTTACTCTCGCAGATGAGAAGGCAGACAACTACACAGTTGATCTCTACTACTATAATAATAAGGTAGCAACAGCCAATGGTGTTGATGTTGCTTCTGGTGCTACTGCTACTATCAACCTTGCTTTCAAGGCACACGAACTTGGTAAGTATCCAGTATATTTCCAGGTAACCGACATTGCCGGCAATGTAGTAAAGAGTGATGTTGATACAGTATCTGTAGTAGAAGAGGTAGCTACCAAGACTGTTATCGCTGGTGAAGCGATTGAGTCAACTACTCAGAACAAGTATGCACCTGTAGGGGCCAACGAATATTCTCAGTCAGAGATGATCATCCCAGCTTCTGTTCTCACAGGTCTTAATGCTGGCGACAAGATTACTGCAGTTTCTTTCCCAGGTAAGACTGATAAGGATGCAAAGGGCCATGTAAAAGCATGGATTGCCAATACTACAGACGATGCAGTGGAAAGCGAGGATAATATGTTCATAGAGAATGAAGATCTTGTTGTTATCGCTGATCAGGACTTCACAGTAGCTAAGACAGACTCTGCAGATCTTATCACTATCCAGTTGCCAGAGCCTTATGAGTACACAGGTGGAAACATCCGTATGGCATTCAGCAACTCTAAGTGGAATCTCTCTTCATGGGGTGGTGGTCTCATCTTCCAGACTACAGCAAACAATACTTCTACTTCTCGCACTTCTTACAGCTCATCATTCTCCTACGCTAATTTCGCTGCATGCGCAACTCCTGTAGTCAACTTCACAGTTGCTCGCGAGGCTTCAGTATTGAGCGGTAACGTTACCGACAAGAATAGCAGCAAGGCAGTGGCAAATGCTAAGCTCGTGCTCATTTCAGGCGATGTAATCTACGATACAACAACAGATGCTGAGGGTAAATATGAGGTGAAGGTGTTCCAGGATGACAAGACTTATCAGGTAGTGACATCTGCCGACAACTTCGTAAGCGACACAACAACAGTAACATTCGCTGGTGCAAGTCAGCAGCTTAACATCGCCCTTAATGCTATCGTACGTGATACTATCATCACTACACAGCCAAAGGGTGAGCTCAAGACTTACGACCGATCAGGTTATGCTTACTATGTTTACAACGATGCTATCCGTCGTGGTGCACAGACGGGTACTATGGATGTGGTATTCGCTGACGACAACAAGGTATATATTAAGGATCCACTGTCAAAAGCTCTGGCTGGCACATGGGTAAAGGCTACTCTCTCTGACGATGCTACTACCATCACTCTCCCTCTCGGTCAGGCTATCGCTTACTCTGAGGAAATGAATGACAGCGTGGTTCTCGCTCTTATGGAATATGATGAGGATGAAGAAAACTTCACTGCTAAGTCTGGCGTAAAGGAAGTTACTTATACAGTGACAGACGGTGCTCTCAAGCTCAATGGTACTGCTAAGTTTACAGTTCTTGCTGCTATGTGGAAGAAGACTGGTTACTGGGCTGAATATGCTGACTACGAGTCTAAGTACACTTACAAGGATGCAAGCGATACTCTGGTAGTTGTTCCTGAGAATCTCGAGACAGAGCCTTACCGCCTTACTGCTCATGCTTATGTCACTGACAAGAATACTGCTTACACAGTTACCGTTGGTCAGAAAGACAACGACATGTATATCAAGGGTATCTTCAAGGATGCTAAGGAGACATGGATCAAGGGTAGCAAGAACGACGCAGGTCAATATGTGTTCAAGGCTGGTCAGTATCTCGGTGCTGTCAAGTCAAGCACTTCTTCTACTTCAAGCTACTACATGATAGCTGTAAACCATCAGAACACAAAGGAGATTCAGGATCTTGTGCTCACTTATGATGAAGAAAAGAAGGCCTATACCACAGATCAGTTTGTTGTGCTCAACACAGCCAAGAAGACAGTTTACCTCGTTGAGGCTCTCGACACATTCGCTATCACTAAGGTGATGACCGACGGTGCTTATCCAGTACCTTATGCAGAGCACTTCGATGGTGATCTCAACGACTGGAAGGTATTTGATGTCAACAACGATAAGGTGACATGGGTTTACGATACCTTCAAGGGTTGCGCAAGCTACAACTGGAGCGTAAACAATGATGGTGACGACTGGCTCGTTTCTCCAAAGGTTCGCTTGGAAGCTGGCAAGAGCTATAAGTTCTCCCTCAAGGCCCGTTCATTCAGTACAAGTTCACCTGTAGAGCGTCTTGAAGTTAAGATGGGTGCTGATGCTCAGCCTGCATCACTCACTGAGACAGTTATTGCTGGCACTGATGTACAGGGCGAAGACTTCAAGGTGATCTCTGGTACATTCCACGCTACTGAGAACAAGACAGTAAACTTCGGTATCCACGCTATAAGCAAGAAAGACAATATGTCACTCTATGTAGATGATGTCGAAATCGAAGAGGATACAACTACCGGAGTTGACGGTATCAAGACATTTGCTCAGGATTCTGATGCAGTGTATGATCTTCAGGGCAGAAAAGTGACTACAGAATCACTCAAGGTCGGAGTTTATGTAAAGAATGGAAAGAAGTTTGTAGTGAAATAAAAACTCATGTAAACTGAACTCACTTTCAACTAAAATAATTGGCAGATTATGGAAATTCCATAATCTGCCTTATTCTTTTAGCTTCATCCGACATTTCGAGTGATACGGCAGTGGGCGGAATAGACTATGGCGAGAAGCCTAAGGAAGGCTATCAGAAAGGGTGTTCTGACGCCAAACTTCGAGAGCGAGTTTCAACGATTCTTCCTGTAAGAAACATCAAAAAAGGTTGTAATGTTACAACCTTTTTCTTTTCATTTGTATCTTTGTTTACTTGCCCACGCAGAATCTACTTTCCGACGCAGAAGTTACTATCTGTAAATATAAGTGACTGATAATCAATACAAACGCCTTTGTTCTTAGGGCGTCTAAAGTGACTCTTCAGAACGATTGGTGTAATTCTTGTTAATCTTAAACTGTTTCATTAGCACATTTTTTATAATTGTTTTCATGCACAAATATATGAATCTCTTTTTCTATAATATAGTTGATAATATGTATAAATTCAAAATTACGCATGCAGGGAAGGTGGAAAGAAGTAATAATAATGTGAAAATCGCAAAAAATCCAATGTCATTCGAAAAATAATTGTTATTTTTGTGGCATAAAATAATCAGCAGACTTTTAGATGATATGAAGAATTTGCTTATTTCCCTGCTGCTCTGTATCCTGGCAATGGGAGCACAGGCACAACGGCAGCCTCGCCTGGAGCATCGTGATAATAGTACGGCTAGGATTGTTGTCAACGACAGGCCTATGCTGATGATTGGTGGTGAGTTGGGTAACTCGTCAGCCTCGACGCCAGAGGACGTGAAGCGTACGTTTTCGCATCTCCACAAGATGGGACTCAACACTGTGCTCGTTCCCGTGTCGTGGGAGTTGATTGAGCCCCAAGAAGATGAGTTCGACATGGGGACGCTCGACGTGATTCTGAGCGAAGCAAGGCATAACGAACTGAAAGTGGTGCTGTTGTGGTTTGGGGCTTGGAAAAACTCGATGAGTTGCTATGCGCCAGAGTGGTTTAAGCGAGACGTGAAGCGCTTCCCTCGTGCCCATACGTCTGAAGGGGTGCCCGTTGAGGAGGCTTCTTCGCTGAGTAAGAACGTGCTGGAGGCCGACAAGCGTGCCTTCTGTCATGTGATGGCGTATCTACGTGATCATGATGCTCTGGAGCAGACGGTGATCATGGTGCAGGTGGAGAATGAGATTGGTATGATTGAGGTGCCGCGCGACTATTCGGCGAATGCGACGCGGTTGTACCAGAGCGCTGTGCCCAAGCAGCTGACCGACTATCTGAAGAGGCATCAGAAGTCGCTGCACCCTTATCTGAAAGAGAAACTGCAACCGCAGGCTAAAGCGGGTGCCAACTGGGCGCAGCTGTTTGGGGATGACATCTATACGGAGGAGATCTTCCAGACGTGGACCTACGCCACCTATGTGGAGCAGATAGCCAAGGCGGGACGTGAAATCTACAATCTGCCAATGTACGTTAATGTGGCTCTCAACAGCCGCGACCGGAAGCCTGGACAATATCCGTCGGGCGGTCCGTTGGCTCATCTCATCGACCTCTGGCATTGTGGGGCTCCATCTATCGATGTGCTGGGTGTGGATATCTACGACAAGGGCATCAAGTCGTGGCTGGCGAAATATCACCTACCCAACAATCCGCTCTTCGTGCCTGAGATACGCCTGGAGGATAAAGACGCGATGTATGCTCTCTACGCCTTCGGGCATCATGGGGCGATGGGGTTCTGTCCGTTCAGCATCGAGAACTATCTGCTCACAACGACTTCCAATGCCAACGACTGGAAGCAGATGGATTTCTCGCAGGACGATCAGCTCAATGCCTTCTCTGCCGTAGGCACATCGCGGTCGCCGCTTGTGGCTGCCTACCAGCTGTTGCGACAGGCAGAGCCGTTGATTCTTGAGCGACAGGGCACGAAGGATATGGATGCCGTGCTGCTCGACAACGAACAGCGTGAGGCTGAGATCGTCACTGCTGATGGGATTCGTCTCACCGTCAAACATAGTTACTCGCTGGGTTGGGAACCTGGTGCGAAGGATGCGGAATGGCCAGAGACGGCTTGTATCATCCTTCGGCTGGGTAAAGAGGATTACCTGGTGATAGGCAGTGGGGTGGTGGTTACCTTTCAGCAGCGCATCGGGTTAGCGAAATGCGAGGAGGTGGAGATTGTTGATGGCAAGCAGCACATCATCCGTCACCTGAATGGCGACCAGACGCATCAAGGTCGTCATGTGCGCATACCCGTAGGAGCATTCCAGATTCAACATTTCAAATTATACAGATACTGAAGAGAAAGAACTTGCTTATTTTCCTGCTACGCTGCCTATCAACGGGCTGGCATCAAGGTGATCACTTTCCCACGCAGAAGTGTTGAAAGATGTTGCCGAGGACTTCGTTGGTAGTAATCTGGCCACCAGTAATCTCTGAGAGGGTGGAGAGGACGTCGCGGAGGTCTTCGGAAAGGAGGTCGCCACTGACCATATTATGCATGCCATCGACTACGCGCTGCAGGTGAGACTGGGCACGGACGAGGGCTTCGTAGTGGCGGGCATTGGTGATGATGATGTCGTTGTTTTCGGCCTTGGGGGCTGCATCGACGAGTTGCTGGCGCAGAGCGTCGAGACCTACGCCGAATTTGGCTTGGAAGGAATCGGTCTTGTTCTCAATGCGGATGACGGTCTGGTCGTCGCGAACGGGGATGTCGGGGTAGGGAGTGCCGGGCATCGACATCATCAGGATAATCTGGGCACGCTGAGCAGCAGCAATAGAGCGCTCGATGCCTAACTGCTCTATCTGGTCGTCGGTGTGGCGGATGCCTGCGGTGTCGATAAAGCGGAAGGTGATGCCACCTAGTTGAATGGTGTCTTCGATAGAGTCGCGCGTGGTGCCTTGTATGTCGCTGACGATGGCACGCTCCTCGCCTAAGAGGGCATTGAGCAGGGTACTCTTACCTACGTTGGGGGCACCGACAATGGCTACGGGGATGCCGTTTTTGAGGGCATTGCCAGTATGGAAGGAGTCGGCAAGGCGCGTGATGTGGCTGTCTATCTTCTGGACGAGTGCCAACAGCTCTGTACGGTCGGCAAACTCAAGGTCTTCGTGGTCGGAGAAGTCGAGCTCTAACTCGAGTAGGGAGGTGAGCTTCAGTAGCTGGTCTCTCAGCACACCGAGTTCGGTGGAGATGCCTCCTCGCAACTGGCGCATAGCCATCTGGTGGGTGGCCTTGTTGGACGAGGCGATGAGGTCGGCTACAGCTTCTGCCTGAGCGAGGTCCATCTTACCATTGAGATAGGCTCGCTGGGTATATTCGCCAGGGTTCGCCATACGACAACCATGGTGTATCAAGAGCTCTAATACCTTATTTAAAATATAGGCAGAGCCGTGACAACTGATTTCTGCGCTGTCTTCGCCAGTGTAGCTATGGGGAGCACGGAAGACGGAGACGAGTACCTCGTCAATGATGCGTGGTTGCTGCTGTTGCTGTGATGCAGCAACAGATTCCAGTATGTGGCCATAGTGGATGGTGTTGGGCTGAGCATCGGTGAGGTCTTTGCTAAAGATACGAGAAAGAATCTCAAGAGTTTGTGCTCCTGAGATTCTTATAATTCCTATAGCACCACCTGAGGCGGTGGCTAGTGCGCAGATAGTTTCGTTCATTTAGATGCGGTCGAGTACTTTTTCGATAAGGGTATCGATAGAATTCTTGTAGTCGGTATTCATCTTCTGGGCATAGCGATTGGCAATGACCATACAGCAGGTCATGGCGCGATGGCCCAAGAGAGAGGCGAGACCAGCGAGGGCTGATGACTCCATCTCGAAGTTGCATATCTTCATGCCTTCGTACTCGAACGACTCGATCTTCTTGTTCTGGTCGGGGTCGGCAATCTCGGCACGCAACTGGCGTCCTTGTGGACCATAGAAGCCACCGCAGGCAACAGTATATCCCTTGACCATGTCGTCGCCGGCAATCTGATTGATAAGGTCTTCGTCAGCTACAGCTACATAGGGCGCTCCCTTGATGGGGTCCCACTGCATGTGCTGGCAGAAGGCTTTCTCCATAGGAACATCGCATACTACATTGCGACCTGCATAGTAGTTGAGTAGTCCGTCGAAACCAATGCTCTTGACAGAGGCAATGAAGGCGCCAGTGGGCGTGAAGGGCTGCAAACCACCGCAGGTGCCGATGCGCACCATCGTGAGCGTGCGATGCTCGTCTTTCTCTTCGCGGGTATTGTAGTCGATGTTGGCCAGCGTGTCGAGCTCGTTGACCACGATGTCGATATTGTCGCATCCGATACCGTGGCTCTGGCAGGTGATGCGCTTGCCTTTATACGTACCTGTGATGGTATGGAACTCACGAGAAGATACTTCATGCTCGATGCTGTCGAAGTGGGCAGCAACGGTATTCACACGTGCAGGGTCGCCAACGAGGATGACCTTGTCTGCTAAGAATTCAGGCTTCAGATGAAGATGGAAACATGAACCATCACCATTGATGATAAGCTCTGATTCAGGAAAATGTTTCTTAGTCATAGTATTACTTGTATTTAGTTAGAAATAAGTTTTCTGCATTTCTGATAGCTTTCTCCAGATCGTGGGCCTCGCGAGCCAGGAGTAGTGCCTCTTGTTCGCCAGAGAGTATCTCCTGATTCATGGCCTCGCGCTCCTTGCTGCTGGCTGAGGCATAGACCTCACGTATCTTGTCGAGCGCCTGATTGAGATTGGTTTGGCGCTTGCGGAGATTGACGAGTTGCTGATAGCGCATTACGTTGTGAGGCTCTTGGAAGTCGCTCAGCTGATGATAGGTGATATCATCGTTGATGACAAAGGTGATGGCGTTGCGATTAGCCTGTTGAGGCTTCTGCATCTTGACCTCTTCCAATCGCTGGAGTGCCTGATGATAGGTATCTTCGTCGTCCCACGTGTTGGCGATGCAGTCGATGCGTGCAAAGCTGCTAATCTCCTCGGGGGTATATTCCTCGCTATCGTAGTTGTGGCGAGTGGCAGAGGGGACAAAGACATAGATGCACACCTTGCCTTCTTCCTGATTACGATCGGTGGCAAACCAACCGAGGTTGGCATACTCGTCGATGACATAGAGGTAGTCGTTGGCCTCAGAGTTGAAGGGCATACCGATATTGACAGGGCGCAGGAAGCGATTCTCCTCGCTGTCGTAGGTGGTCATATAGATGTCGTAGCCACCTAATCCCTCTTCGTCGCCTGTGGCTGCAAAGTAGAAGGTAGAGCCATCGCCCATCATGTAGGGGTAGTTGACCTTCTGGAACTGTTGTTCGTCGTTGATACCCTCCAGCTTGACGGGTTGCGACCATTCGGTATTGATGGCCTCGGCATAGTAGAGGTTGCTGGTAGAGTCGGTCTCTTGTAAAGAAAAGTAGCACTTGTTGCCTAGCTCGTTGAGATAGACAAAGAGACCATCGTTATTCTTGCTGTGAAAGAAGTCGTCGCCATCCTTGATGCTACCCGTCTCCTGACTCAGCTTATAGTGTTTTAAGAAATCTTCCTTGTTGACTACCATACTGTCGATAATCATTACCTTCTCTGTGGCAGCTCTCATACGCTCCAACTTCTCCATGCGCTTTTGCTCTTCAGGAGAAATCTTGGGGCGCTGGACTTTTCTGCGCTGTGCTTGTGCAGGAATGGTCAGCAAGAGGATAAGGACAGTTATGATAACTCGTATATTCATGAACATTGCGTGTTTACAATAATAGGCAAAGATACAAAGAAACGGGAGATAACAAGCAAATGCTTGTTGACAATTAAGGATATTTAATACTCAACGAGCTTTTCGTCGCTCTCCAGTGCGTGCCAGATAGAGTATCGGGCCTCTTTGCTGAGCTGTTGCATGTGCTGGAAGAGGGCTTGCGCCGTGGTGCGATTGGTGTCGTGCTCGTAGGGGCAGAGCTGGATTTGTTTCTCGTAGTGATGCTCCTCGGCATATTGGCGTATGTCGTCTTCTTGACAGAGGCATAAAGGGCGGATGATGGTGAGGGGCATCTTTCTCATCTTAAGCTTGGCAGGCATCGTAGAGAAGTGGCCTTGAAAGGTGAGATTCATCAAGGCGGTATGGATGATGTCGTCTTGATGATGGCCAAAGGCTATCTTCGTGCAGTTGAGCTCTTGCGCCAGATTGAAAAGCTGCTTGCGGCGCTGCCAAGAGCAGAGAAAGCAGGCGGGCTTTTTGCTACCAGCAATAGCACCCGCAGTAGAAACTGCGGGAACGGGGGCAGAAGCGGGAACGGGGCCAGAAGTGGAAACGGGGGCAGAAGAGGGGACGCCAGCATCAGCGGAAACGGGGGCATCAGCGGGAACGGGGGCAGCAGAAGGGGCACCTGAGGGGACGGCAGCGTCAGCGGAAACGGAGGCCTCTGCGGTGGGGGCAGGAGAGAAACTGGTGGTGATGATGTGGAGAGGTACGCCGAGGTGGTCGCAGAAGGATTGGAGATAGGTGGTGTCGGTCTCGTACTGCACATTCGTCATGCGAACATGGAGCGCTTCTAAGGTGAAGCGGGGCTTGAGGATGTGTTGGCGTCGCACCAGCATCTCTAAAAGGAATAGCGAGTCTTTGCCACCAGACAAACCGACGAGGATTTTATCGTCCTCGTCTATCAGCTGGTATTGTCCCAGCGCCTTGTTGAATGTCTTCCAAAGTTTCTCCTCGAGCGTCATTTCATAAATACCAGATAGACGGCACAGATAATCAGCAGGAATGCCAGAATATGATTCCAATGCAGATGGGTGCCTTGGAACATGATGTTGGCAATGATGCAGAAGACTGCCAGCGAGATACACTCCTGGATAACCTTCAGCTGGATGAGGTTGAAAGGACCACCATTCTCAACGAAACCAATGCGATTGGCTGGTACCTGACAACAATATTCAAAGAAGGCGATGCACCACGAGAAGGCGATGACGCCGATAAGAGGCCAATGGCTGGATGTGCCTGTCTCTTGTAATTTCAAATGCCCATACCAAGCGAGCGTCATGAAGACGTTGCTTAGTATGAGCAGTATGATAGTATAAAGTCCGTTCATAATATTTCGATAATTGTGGAAGAACCACAATTCAGACTATTTTTTCTGTAAGTATTCGTCCATGTTCTTGGCAGCACGACGACCATCACCCATAGCGAGAATAACTGTCGCACCTCCGCGTACGATGTCGCCACCTGCGAAGATTTCTGAGCGTGATGACTGCATCTCCTCTGATACGACAATGGTATTCTTGCGTCCGAGTTCGAGACCTTCGATAGACTTAGGTACCAATGGGTTGGGAGATACACCTACTGCCACAATAACCTGGTCGACGTCAAGGGTGACAGTCTTGCCCTCAACGGGTACTGGACTGCGACGACCAGAGGCATCGGGCTCGCCAAGCTCCATCACCTGAAGAACAGCAGCCTTGACAGCGCCATTCTCATCGGCAAGATACTCGATAGGGTTGTGAAGGGTCAGGAACTTGATTCCTTCTTCCTTTGCGTGCTTCACCTCTTCAAGACGGGCTGGCATCTCAACCTCAGAACGACGATAAACCAATGTGACATCAGCACCGAGGCGCTTAGCTGTACGACAAGAGTCCATAGCGGTGTTACCACCACCTACAACCAATACGCTCTTGGCAGGATTCAACGGAGTATCTGTGGTGGGGTTGGCAGCATCCATCAGGTTGACACGAGTGAGGTACTCGTTACTTGACATGATGTTGATGGCGTTCTCACCTGGGATATTCATGAAGTTGGGCAGACCGGCACCAGAGCCCACAAAGATGCCTTTGAAGCCTTGAGCCTCCAACTGTTCTACGCTGATAGTCTTACCCACAATGACGTCGGTCTGGAAGTGAACACCCATCTTGGCGAGGTTCTCGATTTCTACATCCACAATCTTGTTGGGCAGACGGAACTCGGGGATACCATACTTCAATACACCACCAATCTCGTGGAGTGCCTCGAAGACATAGACATCGTAACCCTTCTTCACCATATCGCCAGCAAACGACAGGCCTGCAGGACCAGAACCTACAACAGCAATCTTAATACCATTGGCAGGAGCAATCTCGGGCAAAGAGATATTTCCGCTCTCACGCTCGTAGTCGGCAGCGAAACGCTCCAAGTAACCGATAGCTACAGCAGGCTCGTTCATCTTCAGGTGGATACACTTGCTCTCACACTGCTTCTCCTGAGGACAAACACGTCCGCAGACAGCGGGGAGGGCAGAGGTGTTCTTCAGCACCTTAGCAGCAGCAAGGAACTGACCACGCTCGATGTTCTTGACAAATGAGGGGATGTTGATATTCACAGGACAACCTTCTACACAGCTGGGCTTAGCGCAGTCGAGACAACGCTTGGCCTCAGTCATAGCCATCTCTTTGGTGAGTCCGATGTTAACCTCTTCGGTGCGAGTGGTGGCACGATAAACGGGATCGAGCTCAGGCATCACGACACGCTCAATGGCTGTACGCTCCTTGGGTTTCATAGAAGCACGCAGCTCCTTACGCCACTCGGCATCACGATCGGTGAGCTCCTCGATAGAAGCATCAGTAGGAGTTGTGTCCATAGTGACAGCAGCGTTCTTGCCCGAAGTAGAAGCTTCGGTAACTTGTGCGCCCATGAGGTGCTCCTCGTAGTGCTCCAGCTCTTCCTGCTCGGCACGCTTGAAGGTACCCATACGCTTGAACATCTCATCCCAGTCAACCTGTGCTCCGTCGAACTCAGGACCATCGATGCAGACAAACTTGGTCTTACCACCGATAGTGAGGCGACAAGCACCACACATACCTGTACCATCCACCATGATGGTGTTCAGGCTGACTTCGCAAGGAATATTGTGCTTCTGGGCTGTGAGGTTAGAGAACTTCATCATGATAGGAGGACCTATGGCAAATACCTTGTCAACGTGCTCCTGCTCAACAAACTTCTCGATACCTACGGTGACTACGCCTTTCTCGCCATAGCTACCATCGTCAGTCATAATAATCACCTCATCAGAGCTCTCACGAACCTTGTCTTCCAAGATGATGAGGTCTTTAGAACGACCAGCCATCACTGAGAGTACACGGTTGCCTGCAGCCTTTAATGCCTGGATGATGGGCAACATGGGTGCTACACCCAGACCACCACCAGCACATACTACAGTACCGAAATTCTCAATGTGTGTGGGATTGCCCAAAGGTCCGACAATGTCAGCAACATAGTCGCCCTCGTTCAGCGCACAAAGCTTCTTAGAGCTTAGTCCCACCATCTGCACAACCAGTGTGATAGTTCCCTTCTCAATGTCGGCACCTGCAATAGTCAGTGGCATACGCTCACCTTTCTTGTCGACGCGGACAATGACAAAGTTGCCTGCCTTACGGCTTTTAGCAATCAGTGGAGCCTCAATCTCGAAGAGAAACACCTTCTCGGAGAATTGCTCCTTGCGAATGATTTTGTTCATTTGTTATGTTTAGTTTAGTCAATGATCTCGAATCCTGTGTAGGGGACAAGCGCACGAGGAATACGGATACCGTTCTCCGTCTGGTTGTTCTCCAACAGGGCAGCCACAATACGTGGCAGAGCAAGAGCTGAACCATTCAGTGTGTGACAGAGCTCAGTCTTCTTGGTCTCAGCATTGCGATAACGACACTTCAAACGATTGGCCTGATAGTTGTCGAAGTTAGATACTGATGATACCTCGAGCCAGCGACCTTGAGCCTCAGAATATACCTCAAAGTCGTAGCAAATAGAACTCGTAAAGCTCTGATCGCCACCACATAACAGTAATATGCGGTAGGGAAGCTCTAACTTCTTCAGCAGACCTTCTACGTGCTCTAACATCTCTTTGTGGCTTTCCTTAGAGTGCTCAGGCTTGTCGATGCGGACAATCTCTATCTTTGAGAATTCGTGAAGACGATTCAGGCCACGAACGTCCTTACCATAGCTACCAGCCTCGCGACGGAAGCACTCGGTGTAAGCACAGTTTTTGATAGGCAGATCCTTCTCGTCGAGAATAACATCACGATAGATATTGGTTACAGGAACCTCAGCAGTGGGGATGAGATAGAAATCGTCAACCTCACAGTGGTACATCTGACCTTCCTTGTCGGGCAACTGACCTGTGCCATAACCTGAGGCAGCATTAACTACCGTAGGAGGCATAACCTCAGTATAGCCACTCTTGCGAGCTTCGTCGAGGAAGAAGTTGATGAGGGCACGCTGCAGGCGAGCACCCTTGCCGATATATACGGGGAATCCTGCGCCAGTAATCTTCACACCCAAATCGAAGTCGATAAGGTTGTACTTCTTAGCGAGCTCCCAGTGGGGCAGAGGATTCTCAATACCCAACTTAGGATTCACGTCCCAGTTGCCTACAGTATCAGTAGCAGTGCACTCCTTGAGGTTGCTCTTTACTACGTGGTTATCTTCGGCAGCAGCACCTTCGGGTACTTCGTCGTAGGGAATATTAGGAATCTGACAGAGCAGGCGAGTCATCTCCTCCTGTGCTTGGTTCATCGTATCTTCCAGTTGCTTATTGGTTTCCTTCATCTGAGCAACCTGCGACTTGATGGCTTCTGCTTCGTCTTTCTTGCCTTCTTTCATCAGTCCGCCAATCTGTGCAGCCATCTTCTTGGCTTCTGCCAGATTCTTGTCCAACTGCTGCTGGGCCTCACGGCGGCGCTTGTCTACAGCCAGGACTTCGTCGATGGCTTCTTTCGCACCCTTGAAATGTTTCTTCTCCAAGCCACGAATTACGCGGTCTGTTTCTTCAGTAATAAGCTTTAGTGTAAGCATAATGCAATTTACTATTTGACAATTTATTATTTACAGATTGCAAAGGTACGAATAAACGAGCAAAAAGCAAAAGAAAAAGTGTTTTTCTTTTCTATTTCGAGTGGAACTGCTTTCGAGATATTGTCTCAAAGGCTGCAAAAGGTGAAAGGAAAGGTGCGATAATCCGAAGAAAATCGCACCTTGAAATATAAAAAGAAGTTTTTGTGTTGTGTGGCTTAAACAATACCCTGTGCCATCATGGCTGATGCTACCTTCATGAATCCGGCTACGTTAGCACCCTTTACATAGTTGATGTAACCATCCTTTTCGGTACCATACTTCACGCAGTTCTCGTGAATGTCGTTCATGATACGCTTCAGGTAGTCGTCAACCTCCTTGGCAGTCCAGCTCAGACGCTCAGAGTTCTGTGACATCTCAAGACCTGATACTGATACACCACCAGCGTTAGAAGCCTTACCAGGCGCATAGAGAATCTTGGCATCCTGGAAAATCTTGATAGCCTCGGGCAGTGAAGGCATGTTGGCACCCTCAGCAACAGCGATAACACCGTTGTCAATCAGAGCCTGAGCCTGCTCTCCGTTAATCTCGTTCTGTGTAGCGCAAGGCAGAGCGATATCGGCCTTCTCATGCCAAGGACGCTCACCAGCGTGATATACTGCATTGGGATATTCCTCAGCATACTCCTTGATACGTCCACGCTCAACATTCTTTAGCTCCTTAACATATTCGAGCTTCTCGAATGTGATACCATCTGGGTCGTAGATGTAACCATCAGAGTCAGACAGAGTCAAGGGGATAGCACCCAGCTGCAGACACTTCTCAGTAGCATACTGTGCTACGTTACCAGAACCAGAAATCAGTACCTTCTTACCCTTCAGGTCGATGCCGCGAGTAGCAAGCATAGAAGTCAGGAAATATACTGTACCATAACCGGTAGCCTCAGGACGGATGAGTGAACCACCGAAGGGGATTCCCTTACCTGTCAGTACGCCCTGGAACTGATGAGTCAGCTTCTTGTACTGACCGAAGAGATAACCAACCTCACGGCCACCTACACCGATGTCACCAGCGGGAACGTCCTCATCGGGACCGATTACACGATACAGCTCGTTCATGAATGCCTGGCAGAAGCGCATTACCTCAGCATCGCTCTTACCACGGGGGGAGAAGTCTGATCCACCCTTTGCACCACCCATAGGCAGTGTGGTCAGCGAGTTCTTAAAGGTCTGCTCGAATGCGAGGAACTTCAGGATACCCAGGTTTACGCTCTTGTGATAACGGAGACCACCTTTGTATGGGCCGATAGCATTGTTGTGCTGAATACGGTAACCCATGTTGGTCTGTACATTACCCTTGTCGTCAACCCATGTTACACGGAACTCGCAAACGCGATCGGGGATACACAGGCGCTCAATCAGATTGGCCTTTTCAAACTCAGGATGTTTGTTGTACTCTTCCTCGATAGTAGGAAGCACCTGACTGACTGCCTGGATGTACTCCGGCTCGTTGGGGAATCTCTGTTTCAGATCCTCTACAACTTTAGCTGCATTCATAATCTTTTTACTTTTTTTAGTTATTTACTATATACTATTGAAACACGTATTCTTTCGAAAACGATTGCAAAATTAAACGAAAATCAGATAAACACCAAACATTTTGTCGGTTTTTTAATAAAATTGCTTGCGTTTTGCAACTTAATTGATATAAATCAAGTGAATATGACAAAACGAACAATAAAGTGTGTACGAGAACAAAAAGATAAGTTGCCGCTCACACGGTGAACGACAACTTATCTTGATCTTTAATCTTATCGATATGGATGACTGCCTTGTCGGGCAAGTCTCCGTTGACTATCAAATCGGATATACCGTCTTCGATATACGTTTGGATGGCTCGTTTCAGAGGGCGTGCACCAAACTGTACATCATAGCCCTTCTCTGCCACAAATGCTTTTGCCTCGTCGGTGAGCTCCATTGTATAACCAATATCGGCAATACGCTTGTAGAGTCCCTTCAGCTCGACTTCAATAATCTGTTTGATGGCATCAATGTCGAGCTGGTCGAAGGTGATAATCTCGTCAAGACGGTTCAAGAACTCTGGTGAGAACTGCTTAGATAGTGCTTTCTGTACTATCTGGCGAGCGTGCTCCTTGTCTTGCTCGTTGAGCATCAGTGCTGACGAAGAGCCTGCATTAAAGCCAACACCTCTTCCGAAGTCTTTCAGCTGACGTGTACCAGCATTAGAGGTCATAATGATTACCGTATTGCGGAAATCTACAAAGCGTCCGTTGCCATCAGTCAGTCTTCCTTCGTCCAATACCTGTAACAAAAGGTTGAAGACATTACCATGTGCTTTCTCAATCTCGTCGAGCAGGACAATAGAGTAGGGATGGCGGCGTACACGTTCTGTTAACTGGCCACCCTCTTCATATCCTACATATCCAGGAGGCGCACCAATCAGTCTTGATACGTTGAAGGCCTCAGTATATTCGCTCATATCTACACGTATCAGCGCTTCTGATGAGCCAAACATAAACTCTGCAAGTTTCTTGGCAAGGTAGGTCTTTCCCACACCCGTAGGTCCTAAGAACATAAATACACCGATGGGGTGATTAGGCTCTTTCAGTCCTACACGGTTGCGCTGGATAGCATGTACCATCTTGTCGATAGCCTTATCTTGTGCGATGACGTGCGTCTTCAGCTCTTGAGCCATACCCTTCAGGCGAACACCTTCCTCTTGAGCCATACGCTGTACGGGTATTCCGGTCATCATGCTTACTACCTCAGCCACCTCTTTATCGGTGATGGTCTGACGCACATCTACCTCGCCTTCTTGCCATTTGCGATTCAGCTCTTGTAGCTCATGCTCCAACTCGGTCTGACGATCGCGATAGCTAGCAGCCAATTCAAAGTCTTGGTTGCCAACGGCTTCCTGTTTCTTCTCTTTCACCTCCTTGATTTCGCCTTCCTTTTCAGTGATTTCAGGCGGAATATTGGCTGTGCGCAGGTGTACGCGTGAACCTACTTCGTCCAATGCGTCAATAGCCTTATCAGGCATAAAGCGGTCTGATACATATCGGTCTGTTAACTTGACACAGGCAGCTAATGCCTCATCGGTATAGTTGACGTGGTGGAAATACTCATAGCGTCCACGAATGTTACGCAGAATTTCGAGTGTTTGCTCGTTGGTGGTAGGCTCTACCTGTACCTTCTGGAATCGGCGCTCCAGAGCACCATCTTTCTCTATCGAGTTGCGATATTCATCCAGTGTGGTAGCACCGATACACTGGATGGTGCCACGAGCCAATGCAGGCTTCAGAATGTTGGCAGCATCCATGCTTCCGGGCGTAGAACCAGCACCGATGAGTGTATGTATCTCGTCGATAAACACGATGATGTCGGGATTCTGCTCCAGTTCTTTTACAAGCATCTTCATGCGCTCTTCAAACTGGCCACGATATTTCGTTCCTGCAACTACGCCCGTCATGTCGAGCGTATAGATACGCTTATTAAATAATGTAGGTGAGCAGCGATGCATCACAATCATCTCTGCCAGTCCTTCTACGATAGCACTCTTACCTACACCGGGTTCGCCTATCAGGATAGGGTTGTTCTTCTTGCGGCGTCCCAGGATTTCGATAACACGCTGTATCTCGTTCTCACGACCGATACATGGGTCGAGCTTGCCGAGGGCAGCGCTCTCTGTCAGGTCGGTGCCGAAGTTATCCAGCACAGGAGTCTTTGATTTGGTCTTCTGCTGCTGCGTAGTAGTTTTTTTACCAACGGGAGAACCGTTGGATACATTCTCGCCACCCGCAGTGCTTTCTTCCTCATCGTAGTCCTCTTCAGGCAGACCGATACCGTTCTTTACGCTATCTTTTACGCTGAGCAGTGTCAGTACGTCTTCGTAATTCATGTTGTTTTGTTCTAATACGATTTTCGCACCATTCTCCATCTGGTCGTGTAGGATGGCTAGCAACAGATGTTGCTCTTCCACCTTGGTGGCTCGCTGTATACGGGCTTCTAGTACAGCCAGTTTCAGAATGTTGCTTGCTTGTTCGTTCAGCACCAGTTCACTAGTGCTGATGGGCATGCCGAGTTCATCGTTGCGCACACGAGTCTCCAACTCCGTCTTTACCAACTGCAGATTGATGTCTAGTCGGTAAAACACGTTGATGACGGCACCAGTCTTCATGCGCATCAACCCTAGCAATAGGTGCTCAGGACCTACGCTACGGCTGGCCAGACGGGCTGCCTCTTCACGTGAATAGGCTAGAACCTCGGATACCTTGGGTGAAAATTGACTTGTCATACACACCTCCTTTTGCAAACATCGTGCCAATGCTATTCTTTCTTGTTGTAGAGATAGGCTATAGCTGCCACAGCTTTGCGCCAATCGGTGTCTAGCGAGAAGCGTGTCATGCTGTCAGCGCTATTGTAGTAGCTTAGCACTAACTCTGTATCCTTGTCTTCGAACAAGGGGTTAGAGTAGCTGGCATCCATAAACATCTTAATCATCTTTACCTGCTCTACGTTGGGCTGCTTGGTCGATTCGATAAGCTTCTCTATATAGAAGTTTACGAAGTTGTCCATTGCTATTGCCTGTTTGTCGAGGAAGGTAGCGCTAGAGTCGGGCATTACCTCGCGCATTTTGATAGCCATATAGTTTAGTGCATCCAACTTAAACTGGCTAATCTGTTTTACCACTGCGTTCGCATTAGGGTTGCTAATTGTTGTCTTAGCCTTCTGACGCAGTTCGTTATATGCCTCTTGACCTTGTGCAGTGGTGGCAATAGCCAGCAGTGCAAGTAATATTAGTTTTTTCATATCAGTTTCTTTAAGTATAATGAGTTTGTAATTACGTTAGGTAGTTCTTCTTGATAGTGAGTCACCATAATCATCGTCTTGCCTTTTCGTTGACAGAATGTCTCGATGACGTCTTTAGCCAGTCGCCTGTTCCATAGGTCTAACCCATGCAGGGGCTCGTCGAGTATTAGCAGCTGTGGGTCTTTGACGAAGGCGCGTGCCAACAATACCAGTCGTTGCTCTCCACTCGATAGTTGCAGGAAAGGCTTGTCTGCTAAGTGTCCGATACCGAATATGTTGAGCCACCAATGGCACTTTTCATAATCCTTTGGATTGGGAATGGCATACAGTCCGATAGAATCCATCAGTCCGCTAGCCACGATGCGGATGGCAGGCAGGTTGCGCTTATACGAGCGATGCATCTCTGGTGACACGTATCCAATGTGCTTCTTGATGTCCCAGATGCTCTCACCTGAACCACGAGGACGATCAAAGAGGGTGATGTCGCAAGCATAACTCAGGGGATTGTCGGCACATACTAATGATAATAAGGTAGATTTGCCACTGCCATTCTGTCCTGACAGTGCCCAGCGCTCTCCATTCATTACGGTCCAGTCAAGGTCTTTCAGGATGGTGCGCTCGCCATAGCGTATTGTTACCTTCTTCATGTCGATGACATGCTGGCAGTCGTAATCATGATCGGCGTAGGGGAGGGATAATATCGCTTCTTGCTGAGCGGGCGACAAGACATGAGCAGGCACAGGCTCTTGCGTGCCAAACCACTTTATTTCGCTCACAAATGATGGGATATCGTCCGTCTTCGACATTACGAGCATGATTTCTATGTCGCGCTCCTCTGCCAATTGCAGCAATAGTGCTTTCAGTTGATCGCGTGTCTCAGCATCCAGTCCGATAAACGGATTGTCCATGATGAGCATCTTGGGGTTGGCAAAGAGTGTCTTTGTCAGTTGAAACTTGCGCAGTTCACCGCTCGAAAGCGTGATGATATACTTGTCGAGCAATGGCTCCATGCAGAAGAGGTCGTAAAGGTGCTTCTGTAGCTCACGGCGTTCTGCTGTATCTTCACCTGTCAGTAGGTAGGCATTCTGCAACAGCTCCCCCACGGTGGGTGTCTCGTGGTCGATGTCGTGCTGGTTCCAGCGCAGCTGCAGGTAGTATTGTCCGTCCACGTTTACGCCATACGAATCGGTAAAGGCGATATAGCGCACCTTGTCAGAGGCCAATTGTTTTCTCAACTGGTCTATGTATAGCGTCTTTCCGCTACCGTTTCTTCCTGCTATGGCGGTAATCTTCATATTTTGACGTTTGACGTTTATTTCTTTACTCTTTCTTTATTCTTGGTGATAAAGTCTTTCCAGCCCTTGTAGTGAGCCTGCGACTCTGGGCGATTCATCTGCATGAAGTGGCAGTAGGCAGCACCCAGCGCGTCGGTAGCATCCATAAACTTGGATAGGGCATCCTTGTCGAAGTTTAGCATACGTTGCAGCATACCAGCCACCTGCTCTTTCGATGCAGCACCATTACCCGTTATCGCCATCTTGATTTTCATGGGCGCATACTCATGTACGGGCACTCCTCGTTGGATAGCTGCTGCGATGGCTGTACCCTGTGCGCGTCCCAGTTTCAGCGTGGTCTGTACATTCTTGTTGAGGAAGGGCGCCTCGATAGCCATCTCGTCGGGCAGAAAGCTCTCGATGATACCTGTCACGCGCTCATAGATATGTCCCAACTTCAGGTAACCATCGCCAAACTTACGTAGGTCGATAACACCCATTGTCACCATCTCGGCCTTATTGTCTTTCACCTTGATGACGCCATATCCCATGATATTTGTTCCAGGGTCAATGCCCAGTATTACTTTCTCCATTTTTTTTACTTCCTTTTGATGCTGAATGTTCCCAGCCTGTGGCTATATCCCTTCTTGTGCAGTGACTTCAGTTGGTACATACCTTCCGGAAGTTGACTGATGTTGAGCTGTGGGCGATTGGTGAATGACTTCACCGTGCGTCCCTGCATATCGCATACCACCAAGAGGTCTGCGTCGAAGAGGTTACGCTGAGGCACTTTCAGCAGTTTTCCGTTATTAGCCAGCAATTCTGATGAGGCTGCCATCACTATCGGCTTCTTGGTGTCCGAATAGATAGGCGCACTCTCGTTGCCATAGCGGTCTATCGCCGTGATGGCGTAGTGTAACGGGCGTTGTTGCTGATGGCGACGGATGCTTAGCTGCTGCTTGAAATAGCGTGTAGCTATCAGGTTTTCGGCCTTTGTGATGTCCACCTGCTCCTCTGTTGAGGCATAGACATTATATAATAGGTAGGGCCCGTCGCTACGATCTGTTGCTCCGCTCCATCTCAGGTTGTCGCCCTTTGAGGTGCGTTCTATCTGTAGTTGAGTAGGTGCCGTTGGCGCTATACTCTGTGCCCATGTCATAGGCGGAATGAGTGCCGGATAACGATCGTTTTTCAGCATATGGTCGTAGATGCCTTTCACATTGTCCAGTAAGAACTTGGTACGGAAGTGACAGTGCCCGATGCCTAAGTCGCGTGTTACGCTCAGCTGGCGCTTCACCTCGTTTAGTGGCCAGTTGCGCTCGCGTGGATGCAACATATAGGTGCCCAGTCCTGAGATTATCATGCGTCCATAGCTCTGTTCCTGCCAGTCGATGGCAAAGGGGTAGAAGTTGTTGCCTGAGAAATACATCATGGGGTAAAGCTGATCCATCAGTCCTTCGCGCAACCATCCCTGTGCGTCCTGTTTTACACGACTATAGGCATTCCATCCGTTAGAGCGATAGCGCGACAGGTCGCCCGATTTTCCTATTGGCGAACAACTCATCTTTACCCACGGCTTGTGTATCTTTACGCGCTCGTTCACTCGTCTCACAATGCGAGTAATATTCTCGTGGTTCATGCTTCCCTTCCATGTCTCGGGGTAGCGGATATAGTCCAGATGAATGCCGTCAATATCGTAGCGAGTGGTTATCTCCTCGCAGATGTTGGCGATGTAATTGGCTGTTCCGTATGCTTCAGGGTTCATGTAACCTTCCTCTCCAATGCGCTTAACCAGAGAGGGATATCTGCTTCGCACCCATTTACATCCCGTTGTGTTCCACTTGCCTATGGGGATAGCCACCACCCATGCATGAATCTCCATGCCGCGACGGTGACATTCGTCGATGGCAAACTGTAGTGGGTCGTAACATGGCGTCTTTCCAGGTACACCCGACAAACTGCCTTCCCATGGTTCTAGGTCAGAAGGATATGTCGTAGTGGCGCGCACACGAGTCTGAAATAATACCGTATTCACGTTGATGGCTTTCAGTTGGTCTAGTATGCGGCACAGGTCTTCCTTCTGTCGCTCTATGCCCATACCGTCGTGGGCATAGTTCTTGGGCCAGTCAAGCCCACCGAGTGTGGTCAGCCAGACGGCACGTACTTCGTATTTAGGTTGCGCTGAGAGGACGGTGAGCCAACAACAAAGTAGTATGAATAATGTATATCGTTTCAAATTTTTTATCATTTTGTTTGCAAAGATACAAATAATTATCCATTATCAATTGCCAATTCTCAATTATTTCGTATCTTTGCACGAGTTTTATAAAACTAACACCGAAAAAATGATTTCATTTTTGTTGAGCCTTGTGGCTCTTTTGCTGGGTTATCTCTTTTATGGCCGATACATTGCCAAGGTATTCGGTCCCGATGACCGTGTGACGCCAGCTGTAGCTAAAGCCGACGGACTAGATTACATTGCCCTTCCCAACTGGAAGGTGTTCATGATTCAGTTTCTGAACATTGCCGGTACGGGTCCTATCTTTGGTGCCATTATGGGTGCCAAGTTTGGTCCTGCTGCCTATCTCTGGATTGTGCTTGGATGCATCTTCGCAGGTGCTGTTCACGACTATTTATCGGGTATGCTTTCTATGCGCCATGGTGGTGTGGGCCTGCCAGAGCTTATTGGTAAGTATTTGGGTAAGACCACCAAGTCGGTGATGCTCGTTTTCACCGTATTGCTGCTTATCATGGTGGGCACCGTGTTTGTGTATTCGCCTGCCGAGATACTGCATACCATGGGTGGTGAGACTATGATGTGGGTAGCTATTATCTTCTGCTACTATATCATTGCTACCATGCTGCCTATCGACAAGATTATCGGTAAGTTCTATCCCATCTTTGCCTTCTCGCTGCTCTTTATGGCTGCAGCTCTGATGGGCGTATTGCTGATCAAGATGCCGCAGCTGCCTGAGCTGTGGACTCACCTGTATAATATGGGTAAGGAGGCACAACCCGAAAAGTGGACTGATGCCATCTTCCCAGCCCTGTTTATCACCATTGCCTGTGGAGCTATCTCTGGTTTCCATGCCACTCAGAGCCCCTTGATGGCGCGCTGTCTGAAGAGTGAGAAGATGGGACGCCCCGTGTTCTATGGTGCTATGATTACCGAGGGTATGGTAGCACTCATCTGGGCTACTGTTGCCTCATGGTTCTTCTATGCCGACCCCACACCAGGCTACGAGCTGATTGTTGGTGCCGACAAGGGCTTCTACACCTCTGCACCTGCTGTGGTTAATCTTGTTTGCAACGATTGGCTTGGTGTGGTAGGTGCCGTCTTGGCCATGCTAGGTGTTGTGGCTGCTCCTATTACTAGTGGTGACACAGCCTTCCGCTCTGCTCGCCTCATCGTTTCCGAGTGGCTGAACCTCGACCAGCGCCCCATTCGCAAGCGCCTCTATATCTGTATTCCCATGTTTATCAGCTCTATCCTGATGCTTGTGTGGCAGATTGAGAATCCCGATGGTTTTAATACCATCTGGCAGTATTTCGGTTGGAGCAATCAGACGCTGTCCGTCTTCACCCTATGGACGCTCACCGTCTATCTTGTGCGCAACAAGAAGCCCTTCTGGTTTACCCTTGTTCCTGCACTCTTTATGACCACCGTCTGCACCACCTTCCTCTTTGTTTCTAAGCAGGCATTCGCGCTTTCTGCAGACATCGCTTATCCGCTTGGTGCAGCCTGCTTCGTGATAGCAGTCGTGTGGTTCTCCCTTTGGTATCGTAATGAAAATAAAAACAAATAAAAAAAATAGAGTATCTTATGTTAAGCATTGATTTTTACAGACCAAACTACGACATGGACGTTAAAGAACTAGTCGATAAGTTGATTGACCTCTCATTTGCAGAGGATATTGGTGATGGCGACCACACCACCTTGTGTTGTATTCCTGAGGATGCGATGGGCAAGAGCCATCTGCTGATTAAGGAAGACGGCATCTTGGCAGGTGTAGAGGTCGCTAAAGAGGTGTTCCATCGTTTCGACCCCACCATGCAGGTAGAGGTGCTGATGCAGGATGGTACTCGCGTCAAGAAGGGCGACATCGCTATGATTGTTACTGGTAAGACACGCTCACTGCTGCAAACAGAGCGCCTGATGCTCAACATCATGCAGCGCATGAGTGGTATTGCTACCATGACCGATAAGTATGTGCAGCACCTGAAGGGCACCAAGACCCGTGTGCTTGACACCCGTAAGACTACTCCAGGCATGCGTATGCTCGAGAAGCAGGCTGTAAAGATTGGTGGTGGTTGCAACCATCGCATCGGACTCTTCGATATGATTCTGCTCAAGGATAACCACGTAGATTTTGCTGGTGGCATCGTCAATGCTATCGATCGCTGTCATGCCTATCTCAAGGAGAAAGGACTAGACCTGAAGATTGAGATCGAGGTACGCTCGTTCGACGAGTTGCAGCAGGTACTCGACCATGGTGGCGTAGATCGTATCATGCTCGACAACTTCAGTGTGCCCGACACCAAGAAGGCTGTTGACATCATTGCTGGTCGCTATGAGACCGAGTCATCTGGTGGCATTACCTTCGACACCATCCGCGACTATGCCGAACAGGGTGTCGACTTCATCAGCGTAGGAGCTCTTACTCACTCTGTGAAGGGACTCGATATGAGTTTTAAGGCATGCTGATTTTTTTGATTTTTGATTTTTGATGTTTGATGTTTATGATTAGAATGAGCAGATTATTGTTATGTGGATTAATGATAGGATTATTCTTTGCGTGCAGTAATCACAAACATCAAACATCAAATGTCAAATGTCAAATAACATACACCTCTCCCGTCGACTATGACATTATTCTTGCTGGCAACTTTGGTGAGCCACGTCCTTTCCATTTCCATGGTGGCATAGATGTCAAGACCGAGAATAGGGAGGGAAAACTGATTTATTCCATTGCCGACGGCTATGTCAGTCGTATCACCATTAACATGTATGGCTTTGGCAATGCTATCTATGTGGCTCACCCTGATGGCAATACCAGTGTCTATTGCCATCTGAAGCGCTTCGACGATAAATACGAAGCGCTATTCCAACGCACTGGTAAAGACACGCTGTCTCTGGTTTTCCCAGAGAATAAATTCCCCGTCAAGGCTGGCGATCTCATTGCTATCAGTGGCAATACGGGCCACTCCACTGGTCCCCACCTCCACCTTGAGCTCCACGACACCCGTACATGGGCCATGCGCGACCCACTCGATAAGCTCGCCCCCGTTATCAGCGATACCGTTGCTCCGCAGGCCCACTCCTTCATGGCTTACCCCATGCAGGGCGAGGGCGTGTTTAATGGCGGCTTCAGCAAGCAGACCTTCGGCTTCGGTGCCCCCGATATCAAACTTCAAACTTCAAACTTCAAACTTCAACGTACCTTCACCGCATGGGGCAGGGTAGGCTTTGCTCTGTGGGCTGATGACTATAGTGAGAAGACCTACAACCACTATGGCATTCGTCAAACCCGCCTCTTGGTAGATGGATGCGAGGTTTTTCGCTCTGTTGTCGACAGCATCCCCGTCAGCTGCCAGTCAGAGGTCAATCGCTGGGGCGACTACGACCATTGGCGCCGCACCCACATATGGTATATGAAGTCTTTCCGTGAGCGCGGTGTCCGTCTTCCCGTGTTACACACCAATTTCGATCAAGGCGTTGTCTGTTTCGACCAAGAGCGCCTCTACGAGCTTACCTATATCCTTACCGACTATTACGGTAACGAGTCGCGCTATACGTTCCATGTACGTGGTGAGCGTTTTCCAGGCATTAAGGCTCGTCCTCGCCGTCAGCTCCTCAATGAATACCTCCTCTGGTATCAGTGCCTCTGGCCACGCTACAGCTTCCAGCATCTTTAGATCAAAGAATCGTAAGCCATATTAGGCTATATGTATAGGAAATATACAGGTACAATCTTATGACAAGAAGTGCCTTACAGAAAATTTTTGCTTGAAGACTTAAAAGTAAGAAAATTTACGTTTTTCTTTGGAACTATGAAAAATTATTTATACCTTTGCACCATAAACATATAACCTATACACACACAATAATGAAACAGAAACTTTTAACCGCACTGCTATTTGCTGCTCTTTGCCTACACACAGCATCAGCACAGATAGCTACTCCCAACCTGAAATGGGGCAAACCAACTGATGTAGAACTGAATATGACGGAATATGCTGCCGACAAGGAGGCTAAAGCCGTTGTGCTCTGTCATCTGACTACCGTTAACTACAAGATGGATCTGTATAACTATACAGTAGACTATCAGGTGAAGAAACGTATCAAGATTCTTGCTGACGACGGTAAGGACTTTGCTAACATTACCATACCTTTTATCTCTAATGGTAAGGAAGATATGCTAGAGAGCATCGAGGACTTCAAGGCTACGGCATTCAACGTGGTGAATGGCAAGGTGGTGAAGACGAAGATAGGAAGAGAGGCTATCCATGAGGAGCGTATCAATGAGGACTTCATGCGTGCAAAGGTGGCTATACCACAGGCTAAGGCTGGTACCATCATTGAATATGAGTTCACTCGTCATAGCAACGTGTTCTTTCATATCTTTGACTGGGAGGCACAGGAGGAGATTCCCGTGGTGTTCGCTCAGTACAGACTGGAGATTCCTGCTTATTTCGTGTTCAACGTAGAAACAAGCGGTATCTATAAGTTGGAGGCAGCTCACTCGGTGGGTAGTCTGACCTTCCAGCCCAGCAGCGACAACATGACAAGAGCGGCGACTTGTAAGACGAACGTGTATCTCTGCACAGGTCGTAACTTGCCTGCACTGAAGAAGGATGACTATGTGTGGAGTGAGCGCGACTACTTGACGAAGGTGACTGCCGAGCTGAAGAGCTATGCTACGGGTAGTGGCAACTATCGCGAGACGAGAAAGACATGGGAGCAGGTGGACGACATCCTGGCTAAGCACTCGGATTTTGGTGCACGACTGAGCGAACATAGCAAGTATCGTGATGAGCTGACGGCTGCTGGCATCCCCGCCATGACGGATGTAAAAGAAAAGGTGGCTGCCACGCTGACAATGCTGCGAAAGAAGCTAGCATGGAATGGCGACTACGATGTGATGGCTCACTCGGCATCAGAGGTGATAAAGAAGGGCAATGGTACGAGTGGCGACCTGAACATGATATTGCTCAATATGCTGAATGATGCGGGCGTACAGGCTTGTCCGATGGTGCTGAGCACACGCCGTCACGGCAGACTGCCACAGACTTATCCCAGCTTGGACAAGTTGAACACCTTTGTAGTAGCAGTGCCTAACGGTTCCTCATGGCTTTATGTGGATGCTACCACTCCCGACGGCTATGTGAATGTGCTGGACCCCAATCTGTATGTAGAACAGGCGCGTCTGATTCAGAAGGGTAAGCCCAGTCAATGGGTCAACCTGCAGAAGGTGGGAGAGGCGAGAACACAGGTAACGGTGGATGCCGCAATCTCAGCTGCCGGTGTGATGACTGGTGAACAGACCGCTATCTATACGGGCAATGCTGCGCTCAGCGAGCGTAGGGCGTTCCGTGAGGCTGGCGACAGTGCAGCCTTCGTGGCTAAGAAGGCCGAAGGGTATGGCGTGGAGATAAGTAGTTGTGAGATGACTGGTCATAAGGGTTTCATGCCTGCTGTTAACGAGGTTATTAAGTTCAGCAAGCAGGGTGAGGCAGCATCAGACCATATCTATATTAATCCCTTTACGGCATTCCCTCTCCGCACCAATCCGCTGCTGGAGACAGAGCGCTTGTTGCCTGTGGAATTACCCTGCCGACAGTCGTTCAGCATGACCATGCGACTTGCACTGCCTGAAGGATGGTCGCTGGAGGAGTTGCCCAAGAGCACCAGAATCACCAGCGAGGACAAAAGCATGAGCGCACAGGTGACTTATAATCTCACGGGTGAGCGCCAGCTGTCTGTTCAGGTGCAGTTCCGAATGGCTAATGTCATCTATGCCAACAATAAGTATAAGACGCTGCGCGAGATGTTCGACCAGTTGGCAAGCCGCAGCAAGGATATGTTGGTGCTGAAGAAGAACTAAACGGAAAAGCATGAAAGGAAAGATACTTATGGCCGTACTGTTGTCTGCCGCTATGCAGGCAACAGCACAGGTGGCCATCGTAGAGGAATCGACAACACAGGTGGACTGCTATAGCAGCACGAATGCCGTGGTACACTATAAAGAGGTGACTACCATCCTCAACGAGCATGGCGCCGACCTCGCCAACTTTGTATGCTGGTGTAGCAAGCATGACAAGCTGAACAACTTTAAAGGGGTGGCAACGGATGCTACAGGACGCATATTGCGCAAATTTAAGGAGGGAGAACTGAAACAGACGGAATACTCTCAGTATCTGGCTATCGACGACTATAAGATGTTCTTGGAATATACGCCTCCCGTATATCCCATCACCATCACTTACGAGTGGACTATGGAGAGCCACGACAACCTGATAGAGTTTCCGCGATTCTGTCCGCAGAGCGACTACGACGTCAGCGTGAAGAAGGCTACCTATAGGCTGACGGCTCCTAAGGAGATGACCATCCGCCATGCACTGCTGAATATCGACAAGACTCCTACCATGTCGGCAGACGGAAGGACACTGACACTGGAGCTGGAGAATCTGCCTGCCCTGAAATATGAGCCGTATTCCAGACCACTGCGCGAGCGCATACCGATGGCTTATTTCGCTCCGGAAGACTTTACCTATTATGGTAAGAAAGGATGCTTCAAGAGTTGGCAGGACTATGGCAAGTGGGAGTATAGTCTGATAAATGGGCGTGAGACACTGCCCGAGGATATTAAGCAGGAGATACACCAGATGACTGATCACCTCACAACCGACCGTGAGAAGGTGGAGGCGCTATATAAGCATCTGGAGAAGACCACACGCTATGTGGCTGTATTGTTGGGCATCGGTGGACTACAGCCTGCTCCAGCAGCCAGCGTATGCAAGAGTGGCTTTGGCGACTGTAAAGGATTGTCGAACTACATGCGCGCAATGTTAAAAGAGGTGGGCATCGCCTCTAACTATACCACCATCAGCACCACCAACCGACGACTGCTCAAAGATTTTGCCAGCGTAGGACAGATGAACCACGTCATCCTGCAGGTGCCTCTGAAGGGCGACACACTGTGGTTGGAGTGTACCAATCCCCAACTGCCACTGGGCTTTGTGCACGAGGATATTGCAGGACATGACGCCATAGAGGTGAGTGAGGCTGGAGGACGACTCGTAACACTGCCTGTGTACCCAGATACCACCAATCTGATGCGTAGCACCATCCATATTGAAGTGGAGGATAAGGGCGCTGCTAATGTGACACTGCAACAGGAGACACGCAACGGTCAGTATGAAAACCGCATCGCTTTGTTGCACATGGACGAGAAAGAGCGTCAGAAGGTGTTGCAGCGCATTGTACGCGTGCCACAGGCGGAGATTGGTAAGATAGACATCCGTGAAGAGGGGGCTGCTATCACGCTGGATGCAGAGGTGAAGAGTCAGAAGTATGCCTCTGTAACAGGTCAGCGCCTCTTTGTTCCTGTGTGTCCTATCCACCGAGGCTATAGCGCACCCAATGCGATAGCCGACAGAAAGGAGAATGTATGGGTGGAGGAAGGTTATGTGGATGAAGACGATATCACCATCGCTATCCCTGAAGGTTATGAGGTGGAGGCTATGCCCAAGAGTTTTGAGATAGATAAGCCTTTCGGTACCTTCTCATTTATGGTAGTGCCTGGCGAGAATAGCATCATGGTCACCAACCGCTTAGTGATGAAGTCAGGACAGTATGACAAATCGCAATATCCCGACCTCATCGACTTTATCAAGACCATCAGCAATGCCTATGGGCAGAAGGTGGTGCTAAAGAAAAAGGGGTTTTAAAGCCCCTTTTTTTATTGTCAACTGTTTTATTAGATTCCTTTCTTTTTCAACTCGGCATCCATTTGCTCTTGTAGCTCACGAGCTTTCTGTGCAGCTACATCGGCGAAGTCGTTGCCATTAGAGGCGAAGATGATGCCACGAGAGGAGTTGACCAGCAGACCGCAGTCGGAGTTCATACCATAGCGGCATACCTCTTCAAGACTGCCACCCTGCGCACCAACACCTGGCACTAAAAGGAAATGCTTGGGGGCCAGCTTGCGAATGTCTTCAAACATCTTGCCCTGTGTAGCACCAACGACATACATCATGTTCTCGTCGTTGCCCCACTGCTGAGAGGTCTTCAGCACTTTCTCGAAGAGGCGCTCACCATTGGCATCCTCCATCAGCTGGAAGTCATGAGAACCTTTGTTAGAGGTCAATGCCAGCAGGATTACCCATTTGCTCTTATAGCCGAGGAAAGGAGTAACGCTGTCTTCACCCATATAAGGAGCTACGGTGAGGGCATCTACCTGAGCGTCGCCCTCGAAGAAGGAGCGGGCATACATGGCAGAGGTGTTGCCAATATCACCGCGCTTGGCATCGGCAATGATGAAGTGGTTAGGGTAGTTCTCGCGGATATATGCCACCGTCTCCTCGTAGGCTACCATACCGTTGGCACCCAGCGACTCGTAGAAAGCGAGGTTGGGCTTATAGGCCACACAGTAGGGTGCTGTGGCGTCGATGATATACTGATTGAACAGCATGATGGCCAATGAGTCGTCATACTCTTCACCGTCTTCCAAGTCGGCTTTACACTCGTCAATGACACACTGTGGAATCTTCTTGATGTCGGGGTCGAGACCAACGCAGAGGAAGGTGCGCTTGTCGCGAATTTGCTTGATCAGTTCTTTTCTTTCCATTTCTGAATGAGATTAATCATAAAATATGAGATGATGTAGCCGATAATCCAGGCAGGAAAGAATACTGCTAAATTTAGCCACACATTCTCTCTTACATTGAAATAATCGACAGCAACTTCTGCAGTAAACACTGCTATAAAGATGCAAAGAAAGCCTTTCCATCCAATATCCTGGAGGGATTTCTTAAAACTTTCTTTTGTCCATTGCTTTTTAACTTCTTTCCAGAATCCCATGTTGTCTAGTTCTTGAATGCTTAAACTATCTTATAAAAACTCCCCTCCTATGGGGAGGGGATGGGGGTAGGCTATTATAATTCCGTTTCTTTCATGCGCTCTGCATTTTCAGCCACGGTGAGGGCGTCAATCATGGCTTGGATGTCGCCACCAAGGAAGCCTGCAAGGTCGTGAGTGGTGTAGCCGATACGGTGGTCGGTGACACGGCCTTGTGGGAAGTTGTAGGTGCGAATCTTGGCTGAGCGGTCGCCCGTAGAGACGAGGCTCTTACGACGAGAGGCGATATCATCCATATACTTCTGGTGCTCCTTGTCGTAGATGAAGGTGTAGAGGCGAGAGAGCGCACGCTCCTTGTTCTTAGGCTGGTCGCGCGTCTCGGTACACTCGATAAGTATCTCTTCGGTCTCACCCGTGTTGGGGTTCTTCCACATATAGCGCAGGCGAACACCTGATTCTACCTTGTTGACGTTCTGACCACCAGCACCTGAAGAACGGAAGGTGTCCCACTTGATTTCACCTTCATTGACGTGTACCTCAAACTTGTCAGCCTCAGGCAGTACGGCAACGGTGGCGGCAGAGGTGTGCATGCGGCCCTGCGTCTCGGTGGCAGGAACACGCTGTACACGGTGAACGCCAGATTCGTATTTCAGTGTGCCATAGACATCGGCACCAGAAACGGCAAAGTCTATCTCCTTGAAACCACCAACAGCACCTTCACTGACGCTGGTAATAGAGAGCTGCCAACCCTTAGAGTCGCAGTAGCTCTTGTACATTTTGAAGAGGTCGCCAGCAAACAGTGCAGCCTCGTCGCCACCTGTTCCGGCACGAATCTCCATCTGTACGTTCTTGGCATCCTCAGGGTCTTTTGGAATCAATGCGATCTTAATTTCCTCCTCCAGCTTAGGCTGTAAAGCCTCGTTCTCAGACAGCTCCTCACGGGCCATCTCCTTCATCTCTGGGTCGTCTTCATTGGCAAGGATGTCCTTTGCCTCACGAATGCTGTTGAGACAGGCAATATAACGCTTGCGAGCATCCATGATGTCGCCCAGATCCTTGTATTCCTTTGTCAATTTGACAAAGCGCTGCTGGTCGGCAATCACGTTGGGGTCGGTAATCAGTGTAGATACCTCTTCGAAACGTGCTTCCAGACCGTCCAGTTTCTGTAAAATACTGTTGTTCTCCATAATCGGGTGCAAAATTACGAATAAGTGAGCGAAAAACCAAATTTATTTGAGTTTTTCCGAACGAGAGTAATTTCGGCGAAGCCAAAGTTACAAAAAAACATTGAACATTGAACATTGAACATTGAAAATTTTGCTGCCGCCTAGATGTTTTCATAAGAAAATGTCCAAATAATTTTGTTGTTTGCCTGCTTATTCGTATCTTTGCAGCGCACAAGAGTAAGGGAATGGGGTGAGAATCCCCAACTGTCCCGCAGCTGTAAGCAACCGAATACGGGGTGAACACTATGTCACTGATATTCTTGGGAAGACGTTCGCTCCTTAAGTTGCAAAGTCAGAAGACCTGCTTGTGTTTCAAATGCTGATGTGACCCTCTGGGGTTAGGGCGCACAGCGAATACGTGTATTATTATATAAGTCTCTAGGAGACTGTTGTCGTGAGACAGGTCGGTCTCCTTCCCTTTTTGAAAAGAAAAAGTGAATTGTATGAAGAAACGTCACGCGGTGCTGTTACTGTGCATCCTCGTTCCGTTTGCTGCGGCCTATTCGCAACAACCATCACGTCTTGACTCTCTGCAGGAAGTAGGGGAGATAGAGGTGTATGGAAGGAGACCGCTAGCTACATCCCAGACCTTGCGCGGAGCAGACTTGCAGGCATTATCCACCACGTCGGTGGCTGATGCGCTGAAGTATTTCTCTGGCGTACAGATAAAAGACTATGGCGGACTTGGTGGACTGAAGACCATCAACGTGCGCTCGATGGGCGCCCAGCATGTGGGTGTCTATGTGGATGGCATACGTATCACTAACGCTCAAAACGGTACCGTTGACCTCGGAAAATTCTCGCTTTCGTCGATGGAAAGTGTATCGTTATATAATGCCAACAAACTTGATAACTGTCAGTCAGCCAGTGAGTATGCTTCAGGCGCTACAGTATATATGCGAACCAAAAGACCTACTCACGACTCTCTTGCCGTGCAACTCAGAAGGGCCTCTTTCTCTACTTATATGGGTAAGGTGAACGGGCAGTTTGCGTGGCGTGGATGGAGCGGTTTTGTGGATGGCGAATGGTGTAAGTCGGAGGGTGACTATCCATTCCGTTATCACTCGGAATATGAAGATACGATAGGGCGACGAGCCAATAGTGATATCCGCTATGGTCGCATAGAGGGTGCACTGTTTAAGGGTGGCTTCTCGTCACACCTCTATTATTATGATTCGGAGCGTGGTTGTCCGGGTGGCATCGTAAGGCGCCTGAGCGACAAGTATATCAATGTGGGGCGCGAGTGGGACCGTGATTTCTTTGTACAAGCCAGTTATCTGCAGGAGTTCTGGGGGCATCATCGCGTGAAGGTGAATGCGAAATATACCAATGAGTATCTGCGCTACTGCACGAACTATCCTGAGAATCAGAATACGGCACGTGTGGATAACCACTATCGTCAGGAGGATGTCTATGGCGCACTGTGCTATGGCTATATGCCGTGGCCGTGGCTCTCGCTCTCTACAAGCTATGATGTGCGCTATAGCAAGTTGAATGCTGACCTGAAGCGTTTTGAACATGTATTCCGCTTAGACCAGAAAGAGGTGCTGGCAGCACAGATGAACCTGCACGGCATACAGGCTGCAGTATCCTTGTTACATCAGCACCTGCACGACTTCACCTTTGTGCATGCTGGTGCTGCTGACCCCTTAGACCGATGGACACCTGCCGTATCGCTGGCATATACCATCAACCCCAATAGGTCGAAGCATGAGCTGACACTGCGCGCATGGTATAAGAAGATATTCCGCGCACCTACGCTCAATGACCTCTATTATACGCAGGTGGGCAACCGCAACCTGCAGCCAGAATATACCAAACAGTGGAATCTGGGCATAGAGTATCACTCCACATTCCTCGTCACTCACCATTCACCACTCACCATATCGCTCCAAGCCGACATCTATCAAAACAAGATAGAAAACCGCATCGTCTGTTTGCCGCTGAAGGGCACCTATACGTGGACGATGATGAACTATGGCTATACCTTCTGTCAGGGACTGAATGCTACGAGCACTATCCGCTATGCGTTGGGCGACTGGCAGTTCTCGCTGTTGGGCTCGCTGACGTGGCAGCGGGATGTGAATCGTACCGACCCTGACGATGAAGATACCTACGACAAGCCCATCTGCTATTCGCCAACATTGTCGCATAGCATCACGGCCATGGCTATGTGGAAGGGCGCTTCGTTCACCGTTTCCCACCTCTATGTGGGTGAGCGTATGTGGAGCTATGCCGACCCCGAAGATATGTTGGAGCCCTATCATAATATTGATGCTAAACTATCGTACAACACCTCTGTGGGTAAGACCTCGGTAGGCGCCTGTCTAGAAGTGATAGATCTGTTGGACGAGCAGTACGAGCATATTCCTCGCTATCCCATGCCAGGAAGAAACTATAAACTAACCCTTTCATTCGGAATATAACATGATGACGAAAAAACACATATTACTCTCTATCTCACTGCTGCTGTCTATAGCCACCGCAGCACAAGAGAAGCTGATTGTGGTGAACGAAGGTATATGGCAGACAGACAATGGTCGTCTGACCTACTTCGAGGATAACCATGTGGTAAGCAATCAGTGGTTTCGCGATGTGAATGGCAAGAAGATTGGCGACACTCCAAACGACATTATTCAGATAAACGACAACCTGATAGCCATTGCTGTCAACTGGTCGAACATCGTACAGTTTATAACGCCTGAGGGTAGGGCTGTGGCTGCTACTGAGGATATCCCTAACAATCGTAAACTCTGTTCTGATGGGCACTACGTCTATGTCACCAGTTGTGGACACGAGTGCGAGACGACGAGTGGTACTAAGTATTTTGATAGAGGCTATGTGGCAAAGATAGATCTTACTACCTTTAAGGTGGTGGCAGCTACGGAGGTTGGCTATGAGCCCGAGGGTATCGCCCTATATGATGGCAGACTGTTTGTTGCTAATACGGGTGGCTATGCTTTTCAAGAAGACCACGATTATGAGACCACGGTGAGCATTCTGAATGCGGAAACGATGCAGGTGGAGAAGACGATAGATACGCAGGTGCCTAACCTGTATGGCAAAATGTCGCAGAGCGGGCGCTACCTCTGCATCAATTCGCCTGGCGACTACTACGAGCTGTCCGTGGCCACAGTTATCTTCGACTGTCAGAAGGCACTGAATGGCGATACCCATTGCTTTGTCAAGTTGGATATGGCTGCCACCTACAACTGCGTCACCCGCGAAGGAAAATTCCTCGCTATAGGTTCTGCATACTCTTATATCACTGGTGGTTATGAGTTTGGGTATCATACGATAGACCCTCAGATGGTGATGGACACTCAAGGGGTAAGCGGTGTGACGCAAACGCTGCCAGGTTCTCTGCTTCACGACTTCCAACAGATGGAGCAGCCTTACGGCATCTATGTGAATCCCTATACGGGCTATATCTATGGCACCGATGCCAACAACTTTGCCGATGGAGGAAGCCTCTATCAGTGGTCACCTGAAGGAACGCTGCAGAGCAAGCATAAGGTATATATCAATCCAGCCCATTTCCTTGCCCTTCCGCCTGATGGCCACTTTACGGGTATGAGCCAACTTCAAACTTCAAACTTCAAACCTCAAACTTCAAATACATACGACTTGCAGGGCCGACGCATAGCCCATCCTCAAAAGGGTAGTGCCTATTTGCGCGATGGACGTAAGTATATCATGAGATAATAATTCTTTTTACAATAACTTAAAATATCACGATTATGAAGAAACTTTTACTTACTTTTATGGCGTTGTTGCTGACCACGGCCAGCACCTTTGCCACCCAAGTAGAGGTGACGATGAATGCCAAGAGTAAACTCATTCGGTCGTTGGTAAATATAGCGACGAGTGAGCCTGTTGAGGTGGGGGAGCCTACCAGTAACAAGTACACTTTTGATGCGCCCGACGGCTCTTATCTGCTCACAGCTACTGCTGCCGACGGACAGACCGTAAGTGGTACTATCCAACTCGACATCGATGCTAACCACACCACCTTTGCCATCTTCTCGCCTGAGATAAACGTGAAGAATACTGGTTGGGTATATGGCACCGACTACACCTTTAATCTGAGGGTGACCACTAAGGAGGGTGCTGTGGTGAATACCACCATGGGCGAATATACCTCAGGTAAGAAGATGTTCCTTGTGTTCAGTGGCAATACCTACTATCTGGATATGATTCCCTCTGACGCACATCAGGCTGAAGGCTATCTCAATGCATCCTATTCGGGTACTGTAACCTATAATGCTACCGTACAGGCTGAGGCGCCTATGAGCTATGCTTATCAGGTAACCGTGCCTGCTGAGGCTACGTTCTTTTTGGGAACTAAGGTTGCCCACTTTGTGAAGTTTAAGGAGGTGGCTCCTCAGGATATCTCGACAGAAGGTGCCAACAAGGTATATACCTTCAAGTTGGCTGATAAACAGCAATACAACTATCGTGTCAGTCAGCCAGGCAAATATACACAGGCTGGTATCTTTACGATGAGTGGTGATGAGGCCAAGCGTCCTACGCTGGTATTCACCGATGAAGACCTCTCTGCAAAAGATCCTAAGTTTATCGACCACAATGTGACCTCTAATAATGGTTATAATGTGGGGGACTTGTTCCTGAATATCAATCCCAGTGGACATCTGAAACTGAATAACGTGGGGGACACTTACGACATCCTGCCTATGCGCAACTGGCAGTTGGTTAACTCTATTACTGCCAACTATTTCATGGATCCCGATTACCACTTTACAGTAGTAAATCTAAATGGTCAGGTGGATAACTCGGTGGTAAAGGTAGAGAATGAACTGCTGACCGCTGTGGGAACGGGTACGGCTATCGTGCTGGTTACCTACGATGCAATGCATGTCAACGAGTATAGCGGTGCTACCAAGAAAGACTTCGTTGGTGGTGCCGACTGGGGGGCTATCTGGCCTGAGAATACGGGCGTATTTGTAGTTACCGTGGGTGAGCAGGCTGAGGATATCACACCTAATATCACTATCAATGAAGAATATCTCACACAGGCAAATGGCGTAGATACCAAACTGTCTATGGAGAATCTCGATGCCGAGTTTGACGTGCTCTACTACCTCGACACAGAGGATGGTTTCGACTATACCTTTAGTCCTGAGGGTGCGGCTATGGTGACATTGGCTCGTCCTACTATTGGTACTAATACCGCTTCATATACAGGCTTCTCTGCAGAAGGCGTTACTAATAATGGTGATGGTAGCTATACGTTGCATCTCACTATGGGTCGCAATATCGTATGTTTGACAGATGCTGCAGGCAAGAGCGTTTATCAGGTGATTACTGCAAAACCTTGTCATCGCGAGATTAAGGTGGGCGACGATGTGGTTACCATCGTAAAGCCTGGTGATGTGGTTACTGTTCAGTATTCTGGCCTGTATCATCCAGCAGGCAAGTTGGCTGGTATTCATAACTTCTCTGCCGGTGTCTCTTATAAAGAGGCTACTAATGGTATCACTGTTACCGACGCAAAGAAGAACCAGTATATGATGGCTTCTAATGCTGCTGCACAGGCAGTTTCTTTCACCGTGCCCGAAGATTGGCAGATGGAAGAGCTCTCGCTTTATAATGGTGTGCTGGCTATTAGTGGTTTTGGCGACCCTGTGGGCAACCATCGTGCTACCTCAAAGGTTACAGGCCGTGCTCCTAACTTTACAGCTATCTCTCAGAGTGCCGTATTCGGTCGACTTCCTGAGGTATCACTTCGTGTTGATCTCCCAGAGACTCCTATCGTAGTTGCCGACTTCGAGAATCTGCAGGTTCCTGCCGATGGTCACATGAGTGTAACTACTGAAGAGGATGACGAGCGTACTGAGTTCACCAGCGGTGACTTCGAGTTTGCTACTGGTTGCATGCACGATTGGGATTACTGGTATTGGTTTGGTTATGCTAATCGTACTGATACAAAGTATGAGACTCTCGATGACCAGTGGAACAATATTGTGGGTGGTGGTTATAATAACTCTGCCAACTATGGTGTAGCTTATGCGGCAGCTTTCAATGGTCCTTGTTATGTTGCTGTTAATAATCATGGAACGGGTGCTGTAGTTCCTGGCTTCTATATCACCAACTCTTCTTATGCTTATAGCTCTATGACCAATGGTGACGGCTTTGCCAAGAAGTTTGATAAGGGCGACTGGTTTAAGCTGACCATCACTGGTTACGATGTTGATGGCAATGAAACAGGTACTAAGGATTTCTATCTGGCTGACTTGCGTGATCCAAGCAAGGCTTATATTATCAATGACTGGCGCTATATTGACTTGAGTGGCCTGGGCAAGGTGAAGAAACTTGGCTTCGAACTTTCAAGTAGCGATAGTGGTGACTATGGTATGAATACTCCTGCCTACTTCTGCTTCGACAACTTTGGTGCCGAGGGTGAGGAGGTATTGCCTGAGAAGAATGTAGAATTCGCCCTTGAGGTGGCTACTTTTGAAAATATCGAGGTTCCTGCCGATGGACACATGAGTGTAAGCACTGAGGATGACGACGAGCGCACTGAGTTTACCAGTGGCGACTTCGAGTTTGCTACCGGTTGCATGCACGATTACAGCTATTGGTACTTCTTCGGCTATGCTAATCGCACCGATACCAAGTATGAGACGCTTGACGACCAGTGGAACAACATTGTGGGTGGTGGCTATGATAACTCAGTCAACTATGGTGTAGCTTACGCGGCAGCCTTCAATGGTCCATGCAATATAACGGTTCTGAATCATGAAGACGGCATCGTTGTTCCTGGCTTCTATATCACTAACTCTTCTTATGCTTATAGCTCTATGACCAATGGCGATGGCTTTGCCAAGAAGTTTGATAAGGGTGACTGGTTTAAGCTGACCATCACTGGTTACGATGCTGCAGGTGAGGTGACAGGTACTAAGGATTTCTATCTGGCCGACTTGCGTGATCCAAGCAAGGCTTATATTATCAATGACTGGCGCTATGTTGACTTGAGTGGCCTGGGCAAGGTGAAGAAACTTGGCTTCGAACTCACAAGTAGCGACAATGGCGACTATGGTATGAATACGCCTGCCTACTTCTGCTTCGACAACTTTGGTGCCGAGGGTGAGGAAGTATTGCCTGAAAAGAACGTAGAGTTTGCCCTTGAGGTGGCAACCTTCGAAGATATCGAGATTCCTGCCGATGGTCATATGAGCGTAGCTACTGAGGATGATGAAGATCGCACCGAGTTTACTAGCGGCGACTTTGAGTTTGCTACCGGTTGTATGGTTGACTATGCTTCATGGTGGTTCTTCGGCTATGCTAATAGCACCGATACGAAGTATGAGACACTCGATGATCAATGGAACAACATTGTGGGTGGTGGATACGATGGCTCAGCCAACTATGGTGTTGCTTACGCCTCTTCTTATTATGGTCCTTGCAACGTAACTGTTCTCAACCATGCCGATGGTATTGAGGTTCCTGGCTTCTATATCACTAACTCTTCTTACGCTTACAGCTCAATGCTTAATGGTGATGCTTATGCTAAGAAGTTTGGTAAGGACGACTGGTTCAAACTGACCATTACAGGTTATGATGCTGCAGGCGAGGTAACAGGTACGAAGGACTTCTATCTGGCAGACCTGCGTGATGATAAGGCATATATCATCAATGACTGGCGTTATGTAGACCTGAGCGGTCTGGGTAAGGTTAGCAAGCTGAGCTTCGCACTCTCAAGTACCGATAATGGTGACTGGGGTATGAATACTCCTGCATACTTCTGCTTCGATAACTTCGGTGCTGAAGGCGAGGAGGTATTGCCTGAGAATAATGTTGATCTGACTGGTATTCAGACAACCAACTCAATGGCTACTCAGCGAGCTATCTACGACTTGAATGGTGTTAACAGAAATGCTGTTCATCGTGGTCTGAATATTATCCGTATGTCAGATGGTACAGTTCGTAAGGTCGTTGTCAAGTAAGTAAATGAAAAGATACATTTCTTATTTATTGATAGGAATGGCCATCGTATGGCTGACTTCTTGTGGTGGGCAAAATGCCCACTCACAGGAAGACGGCGATACGGTGGTTTTCCATTATGCTAAGCGCATCACCATCGTAAAACATAAAGACTATACGGATGTGACGCTGGCTAATCCTTGGAAGGTAGGAAAGGTGCTGCACCGCTATCTGCTGGTGCCTAGTAAATCTGCTGTTCCAGAAAACCTTCCAAAAGGTACGGTTGTGCGTACACCGTTGCGTCGCAGTGTGGTATTCACGACTGTTCATTGTTCTTTGTTGCAGATGCTGCATCAAGAGCAGTATATCGCTGGTGTTGCCGACCTGAAGTATATCAAGATTCCTTATATACAAGAACAGGTGAAAAAAGGCCGTATTGCTGATTGTGGCGATGGTATGAGTCCGGTGATAGAGAAAATCATCGACCAGCATCCTGATGCCATCTTCCTGTCGCCCTTTGAAAACTCTGGAGGCTATGGTAAGGTGGAGGAGATTGATATCCCACTGATAGAATGTGCCGAATATATGGAGGTGTCGCCTTTGGCTCGTGCTGAATGGATGCGTTTTTATGGCATGCTGTTTGGTTGCGAGCAAGAGGCTGACAGTCTCTTTGCTGTAGTGGATAAGAACTATCATGTCTTGCAGCAAATAGCGAAAACTTCGAAGGTGACTCGCTCGGTGTTGTTGGACAAGGTGACAGGTAGTGTGTGGTATGTGCCTGGTGGAAAGAGCACCATCGGACAGATGTTGCGTGATGCTGGTTGTCGTTATCCTTGGGCTAATGATACCCATAGCGGTTCTGTTCCTTTGCCATTCGAGACGGTATTGGAGAAGGCTGGCGAGAGTGATGTATGGCTGTTCCGCTATAGCAGTAATCATCCTGTCAGTTTCCATGAGTTGTATAACGAGCATGCTGGTTACTATCAGTTTAAGGCATTGCGCCATCGTGAGGTTTATGGATGTAATGTGGAACTGTCGTTGTTCTATGAGGAATCACCTTTCCGTCCTGATTGGCTGTTGAGCGATTTCATACAAATGTTGCATCCAGACATAACAAATCTGCCTCCTTTGCGTTATTATCATCAACTGCATGACTAAAGGAAAGATATATCTTTGGCTGATGATACTGCTGATAGTGGTACTCTTCGCCTTAAACATTCTCGTGGGGTCGGTATCGATTCCTGCGAGTGATGTTTGTCATATACTGATGGGTGGCGATGACATCAAACCCTCATGGCAATATATCATTCTGGAGTCGCGACTGCCACAGGCTTTGACTGCATTGTTGGCTGGTGGTGCTTTAGCCGTTAGTGGACTGATGTTGCAAACGGCCTTCCGCAATCCGCTGGCTGGTCCGAGTATCTTTGGTATCAATAGCGGTGCAGGGCTGGGTGTAGCACTGGTGATGCTCTTGTTAGGTGGCAGCATCTCTACAGGCTCTGTTTCTATCTCTGGTTTCGTGGCAGTCTTGTTGGCAGCCTTTGTGGGTGCAATGCTGGTGATGGCACTAATCTTCCTTTTCTCTACATTGGTAAGAAACAATGTGATGCTGCTCATCATCGGTATCATGATAGGATATATCAGTAATTCTGCTATTTCACTACTCAACTTCTTCGCCACTGATGAAGGTGTGAAGTCGTATATGGTATGGGGCATGGGCTCCTTTGGTGGTGTCACAATGAAGATGATGCCAGTATTCGCTAGCATCACCATCTTGGGACTGCTGGGTGCTGTGTTACTGATTAAACCGCTTAATGCCCTGCTGTTGGGCGACCGCTATGCTGAGAACTTAGGCATCAACATTGTTCGTACGCGCAACTGGCTGTTGATTGTTACAGGATTGCTTACTGCTATCGTGACAGCCTTTTGTGGACCTGTAGCCTTTATTGGATTGGCAGTGCCACATATTGCCCGTTTGCTCCTGCATACTGATAATCATCGCTTGTTGCTGCCTGCTACTATCCTGATGGGTAGTTTGGTGGCATTGATATGTAATCTGCTGTGTGTGTTGCCTGGAGAGGCTGGTGTCATTCCTCTGAATGCCATTACTCCTTTGATTGGCGCACCTGTTATCATTTATGTAATAGCGAGACGATAAATATTAGATATTAAGATAAAAGAAGAAGGTGGAGACGCGCGCTGCGCTCTCCACCTTTCATGTTTTTTGTTATCCCGAAAAATTCGATTATGTTATCTGATATCTTTTTACTTCTTAAAAATCAATTGTGCGAACTGATAGAGGCTGCGACGCCATGTCTGCCACTCGTGAGCAGTCTCAGGAGATACATAGCTATGAGCATTGATACCAATCTCCTTCAGTGCCTTTGCAGCTTCGTCAACACCCATATTCTCCTTGCCACCGCAGCTCATGAAGAGCACCTTGTTGGTAGCCTTGAAGTCTTTTGCATCGGTCAGTTCGTCGGGGCTGATAGTGCCACCGCTGAAGATGCCAACGTAAGCGAACTTGGTAGGATTGTTCAGTGTGATACCGTGAGTCTGCATACCACCCATTGAGAGGCCAGCCATAGCACGATGCTCTGTATCAGCAATGACACGATAGTTCTTCTCAACCATAGGTATGATATCCTTCATGAGTACTTCCTCGAAAGCACCACCCATGCGGCGTGCCATCTGAGCGAAACCTGCGCCACCCATTCCTGGACGAGGACCACGCTGTCCGGGAGCACCCTGAGGACGCTGACCCTGAGGACGTGGGCCCTGAGGACGCTGACCTTGTGGCATACCCTGTGGGCGCTGTCCCTGAGGACCACCCTGAGGACGAGGACCACCAAAGCCTCCGAAGCCACCCTGAGGATCGCCAGGACGACGAGCGTTCAAACCATTGTCCATATAAATAATGAAGGGAACAGCCTTGCCAGCTGCAATCAGGTTGTCCATGATGATACCAGTCTTGCCCTGAGCAGACCAGCCAGTCTCGTTCTCACCCATACCATGCTGCAGATAGAGCACGGGGAATTTCTTGGTGGGGTTGGTATAGTATTCTGCAGGCAGATATACATAGCCGTGACGCATAGACTGTGTAACGGTAGAGTAGTAGTAAATCTCGTTGATAGAACCCTGAGGAACATTCTTTACGGTATAGAAGTCTTCGTCAGCAGCGGGAATATCAATACCGCTTCCCCAACGGCTGGCACCATAATAGTATTTGCTACCTGGATCGGGAACAGAAGCACCGTCAACCTCCAGCTGATAGTAGTGGAAACCTTCGTCCTGGGGAGCAGATTCACCAGTCCATACGCCTTCGGCATCCTTCTTCATGTCGTACTTCACACCACCGATGTCAAGCTTTACACTTGTAGCCTCGGGAGCCTTGAGCTGTGCACGAACCATGCGCTGTGAGTTTACCATAGGGTATTGCTTACCCTCCTGATTGGTTGATGCAGGCTTGAAGTCTTCTGTCACCTGCGCTGTGGCTGTCATTGCAGCAAAGGCTGCAGCCACCAAGAAAAGTTGTTTCATAGTTAATATTGAATAATTAGGTCGATAAAACATTTCGAATTCTATGACGCAAATAGTTGTAAAAAGTCAAACCGCCCATAGCGTTTGTTAGGGAACATTAACATTCAGCCCATAATGATATTGCAAAAAAGTTCGTACTTTTGCAATTGCTATGGAACAAAAGCATACCCGTGAAGAAAAGATGGCAGCCTTTGGCAGAATGCTCGACGTGTTGGATACGTTGCGCGAGAAATGTCCGTGGGATCGTAAGCAGACTAATGAGAGCTTGCGACCTAATACAATAGAAGAAACTTATGAACTATGCGACGCCTTGATGAAAGATGATGTGGCAGACATCTGTAAGGAATTAGGTGATGTCTTGTTGCATATTGCCTTCTATGCAAGGATAGGTGAGGAGAAATCGCAATTTGATATAGCGGATGTATGTAACAAACTGGTTGATAAATTGATATTCCGTCACCCTCACGTTTATCATCCCTCTCAGATTGGTGTTCCTAATCCTCGTCCCTTACCTTATGGAGAAGAAACGGAAAATCGTGAATTTTCAAAGGTGAAGAATGTGGAACAGGTACTCGATAACTGGGAACAAATCAAACAAAAAGAGAAAGACGGCAATAAGACGGTCTTGGCTGGAGTACCCGCATCACTGCCTTCATTGATTAAGGCTTATCGCATTCAAGATAAGGCTCGTCATGTGGGCTTCGATTGGGAAGACCGTCAGGACGTATGGGCTAAGGTTCGTGAGGAGTTGGGTGAATTGGAAGTGGAGTTGCAGCGTGAAGACAAACAACATTCGGAAGAAGAGTTGGGCGACTTCCTGTTCTCTGTTATCAATGCAGCCCGCCTGTATAAGTTGAATCCTGACAATGCGCTGGAGCATACTAACCAGAAATTTATTCGCCGTTTCAACTATATTGAGCAGCATAGTATCAAGGCTGGTCGCCCTCTGACGGAGATGACGCTGGAGGAGATGGATGCACTCTGGAATGAAGCGAAGCGGGAGGAGCGATGCGCAAGTGAAGAGTGAATAGTTAGCTAAGAACTAAAAAACTAAGATATGAAGAAGATATGTGTTTGCCTGTTGGTATTTGCAGCTATGCTGATGATGGGCAGTTGTGGTAATAAATCACAGCAGGTGCCGTTTGATAATGGTGACTCTGCTGATTTCTCCATCGACTCAACCTTGTATGGTATCTGTGCCGAAGGTACGTCAATGAACTCTCTGCAGATAATCACTGATACGGGCGATACGCTCACGCTCGACCTGTCTGACGCTCGTGATAAGGGTAAGGTGCTGGGTGGCTTGCAGGTAGGCGACCGTATGGCCGTTATGCCTAATGCTGATAAGACGGAAGCAAGGATTGTTATCAATCAGACTACCTTGTTGGGTAATTGGGTGATGCCTAATCCCATTGATGGTAGTGATGAGGTTGGTATTAGCATCAAGGAAGGCGGTATTGCTGAGAGCATCGCGCAGGGAAGCATCATTTATCGCACTTGGCGCCTGGTACATGGCAAACTTGAAATAGTATTGGTGCGTGAGGGTACCAATGATATTGAGGAAGTTAGCACCTACGATATCGTTAAGTTGCAAGCCGATTCTTTGGTATATCGCGACGAGGAAGAAATCTTCGAGTATAGTCGTCAGAAGCCCAAGGATACTTATGGCGTAGATGTTAAGTTGGATGATTCGTCTCTTGACGAGTTTAAGTTATAATCACTTTGGAACCATTTAGAGTACATATTTTGGGTTGTGGCAGTGCACTGCCTACCTTAAAGCATTTTCCCTCTGCACAAGTGGTAGAGGTACGTGGCAAGTTGTTTCTTCTCGACTGTGGTGAGGGCACTCAGATACAGCTGCGCCGTTCGCGCCTTCGTTTTACGAAGATTAGTGCTGTATTTGTTACTCATCTGCATGGCGACCATTGCTTCGGACTTATTGGTATGCTAAGCACTTTCGGGCTCTTGGGGCGTACTGCTAAGTTGACCGTATATGCTCCAGCAGAGTTAGCTGACATTCTGCAACGCCAGATAGCCTTCTTCTGTCGTGACCTTGATTACGAAGTAGAGTTTATTGCTGTGGATACCACCAAGCAACAGGTAGTCTATGAAGACCGTTCGCTCACTGTTGAGAGCATTCCTTTGGAGCATCGTGTTCATTGCTGTGGCTACTTGTTCCGTGAGAAGCCATCTATGGCACATATCCGTCGTGATGTCGCTGATTTCTATGAGATTCCCATCAGTCAGTTCAATAACATCAAGGCGGGAGCCGACTGGACCACTCCTGATGGCGAATTAGTACCCAACAGTCGACTGACGGAACCTGCTGATGCCCCTCGCAGCTATGCCTATTGCAGCGATACTCGTTATATGCCTACACTTCATGAGCGCCTGAAAGGAGTCAGCACCCTTTACCATGAGAGTACCTATGGTGAAGACAACCTTCCGATGGCTGAAAAATATTTTCATTCTACTGCTCGTCAGGCTGCGCTTGTGGCTCGAGAGGCTGGGGTAGGACAACTGTTGTTAGGGCACTATTCTTCACGCTATGAACGTGAAGAGGTGCTGTTGAACGAAGCCAAAGAAGTTTTTGAAAACACCCGTTTAACTAACGAAATGGATGTTTTTGATGTCTAAAAGCTACTTTTTTCGTTAAAAATTTGGATTTTACGCAGAGAATTCTTAACTTTGCGGCAAATATATATATTGCTGCGTATGAAGAAACCACTACTTATATTCTCCATGGTGATGACTCTGACACTGTCCGCTCCTCTCGGAATGGCAGCTGTTACTGTTGCACCTGGTATAGAGGAAGTTGCCGATGATGACATCACCATCACCGTAAACGGACAAACGGTGACAGTGGTTGGCGGACAGGGAAAGTCGCTGGAAGTAGTCTCTTTGACTGGTCGTCGTGTCATGTCAGCAAAAGTAGAAAACCCTACCCAAAAGATTGAACTTAATATTCCGAAAGGTTGCTATATCTTAAAGATTGGAAAGGTAGTCAGAAAAGTTACTGTTCGCTAATCGGACTACTGTTCCTGGCTGCAATACTACTAACCAGTTGTAGCGAGGTAAACAATTATAAGAACAAGGACATAACAATGGAGGCGTTTTCTGATATGAAGGCGCCTGCGTTTGTTTTTGACCATCAGCGAATAACTCAGCTGGTGGCCGAGATGGCTCGTCATACTTCTGCTACCACTGAGGCTGATCGTCGTACTCGCGAATATTATTCGCAGGCAGAAGCTCCTTTGCTGTGGATTGACCGTGCTGGTGTAGATTATCGTGCTGATTCCTTGTTGGCAAGACTGCATCTCGTGAGTGAAATCGGAATGTCTGAGCGTGCTTTCTGTGTAGCTGACATAGAGCGCGATTTGCAGCAACTGCGCCAGTTGAATATAGGTGAGGGTAGTGATGATATCAACCACTTGGCAGCCCGCTTGGAGTTCCAGCTCACCAAGGCTTGTATGCGCTATACCTATGGCCATCGCTTTGGATTCATCAATCCCTCTCGCATCTTCAATCATCTTGATCAAGACGAAAAGTCAGACAGTGTGCGCCGCATCGTCCGCTATCGTGGCTTGTTTGATGTGGATATGGATTTTGCACCTGCTGACTATTATCAGACGGTAGCCCAGAAGATTGCTCACGACAGTATTGTCGAGTATCTTTCAGAGATACAGCCACAAAACAAGTTCTACAACCAGTTGAAGGCAATGCTGAAGAACACTACTACTGACGAGCAGCGTCAGCGCATTCTCTGCAATATGGAGCGCTGTCGTTGGCGCCTGCATCATCCCATCCCTGAGACGGGCAAGCGCATCATCGTCAATGTTCCTGCCTATCATCTTTACGCCCTTGGAGGCGATACCACGCTTCATATGCGAGTGGTTTGTGGCGCACAGCGCACCAAGACACCACTGCTCACCAGTGAGGTGGAGTGGATGGAGGTAAATCCTCAATGGGTTATTCCGCACAGCATTCTGGAGAAGGATGTGGCGCGTCATGCTGGCGACAGTGCCTACTTCGCCCGCAATAAGTATCGCATCTTTGAGCGAGCCACCAACAAGCAGATGGAGATTGGTGAAGTGTCAAGAGCCATGCTGCTCAGTGGTAAGTATCGTGTGGCACAAGAGAGTGGTGATGACAATTCGCTGGGTCGCCTTGTGTTCCGCTTCAAGAACAGCTTCTCCGTATTCTTGCATTATACATCCACTCCTTGGGTGTTCCAGCGCGACTCGCGAGCCATCTCTCATGGTTGCGTTCGTGTGGAAAAGCCTTACGAATTGGCAGTCTTCGTGCTCGACCAGCCTGATGAATGGCTGTTAGACCGCATCCGCATCTCTATGGGACTGTCGGCTATGACTGACCGCGGACGCCAGTATCTGCGCACCCATCGCACTGACGAGGACCATAAGCTGATAGGCTATGTGCCTGTTAAGCCTCACGTACCTCTTTATATAATATATTATACGCTGTGGCCCGATGAGCAGGGAATCCTCCAAACCTGGCCCGACGTTTACGGTTACGACCGTGTGATATTACAACATCTGCAACCTTATCTGTCATGACAAAGAGCGACGAACAACTTTTGATGCAGCAACTCTCTGACCCCAAGACGCAACGTGCGGCTTTTGAACGGTTAGTGCGCGAGTATAGCGAACCGCTATACTGGCAGGTGCGTCGTATGGTGCTCTGTCACGATGATGCTGACGACATCATGCAGAATGTGTTCCTGAAGGCATGGTCGCACCTGAAAGACTTCAATCAAGATTCCAAGATTTCCACTTGGCTCTATCGTATTGCTGTCAATGAGAGCCTCGATTTCCTTCGTCGCAAAAAGAGTCAGCATGTATTCAGCGTTGACGAGCCCTTGCAGAGCGTATCTCAGTCGCTGGTTGCCGACCGCTATTTTGATGGCGATGAGACTGCTGCTTTATTGCAGGAAGCCATTGCTCAACTGCCCGAAGTGCAGCGCATGGTGTTCAATCTGCGCTACTTCGATGAGATGAAATACAGTGATATCAGCGAGCTTCTTCACACCTCTGAGGGAGCGCTGAAAGCATCGTATCATATTGCTGTTAAGAAGATTTCTGAATTTTTTAAGCAGCACGATTAAACTTTTAGAATGAATATTCGTCAAATATAAAAAATACGAGGAGTATGTCAATGACTAACGAAGAAAAATACCTCAGAGAGAGGGTCGGACAGAAGAATCACTTCCGTACACCAGATGGGTACTTCGACCAGTTCGCGACGCGCATGATGGCACAGTTGCCAGAGCAGCAGCCCGTTGCTCGCACAGTGTCTATTACTGTTCGTCGTTGGCTTTATGCTGCTGCTTGTGTGGCAGTATTAGTGGTTGTAGGTCTCTCCTTCCTTTTCCAGCAGCAGAGTCCTGATGAGACTCAGCAGATGGCAGTATCTGATAGCTATATTGAAGAGGCTGCAGACTATGCAATGCTGGACAATGCAGATATCTACCAGTTGCTGGCAGAGGAGTAAGGTCTTCTAAAAAACTTTGCACGATGATGAAAAAGTTTGTAATGATGAGCCTGCTCTTGATGCTGACCATAACGATGGCAGCACAGGAGAAGTTTTCACCCGAGAAGTTTGAGGCTGACTTGAAAGCTTACATCTCCAAGGAAGCCGGACTTACGTCGCAGGAAGCTGACAAAGTGTATCCTGTGTTCCGTGAGATGCGTGAGAAACAGCGTGTTGTCTATGATAAGATTCGCAAGATGGGCATGAGTAAGCCAGTTGGTGATGCTGCATGCAAAAAGGCTATCATAGAGTACGACAAGCTGAATCTGGAGCTACGCCAGTTGGACGTTACCTATCACAAGAAGATGATACAAGTTGTTTCTGCCGCAAAGGTCTATGAAATTATCAAGGCAGAGAACAATTTTCATCGTGAGATGATGAAGGGATGGCAGCGTGGCTGGCAGCGTGGCGCCCCGCGTGGCGGTTGGCAGAATGGCTGGCAGAATGGCTGGCAGAAGGGCAAATAGCCTTTAGGTCGCAGCGCTCACAGTGAGGTTTGCGCGATGTGCAAACGTAGCGCCCGTGAAGCAATAACCAATGATGTGCCCGTGGAATATCTTCCGCGGGTATATTTTTTACCAGTTCCTGTTCCACTTTATAAGGTGTGTCATCCTTCTTTGCCACCAGTCCCAGACGATGACTCACGCGGAACACATGTGTATCTACAGCCATTGTCGATTTGCCAAAGGCTACCGACTGGATAACATTGGCCGTCTTTCGTCCCACACCAGGCAAGTCCAGCAGCTGATTCATATCCGATGGCACCTCACCTTCGTGGCGCTCCACCAGCATTCTTGCCATCTCCACCAGATGGGCAGCCTTGGCGTTAGGGTAGGATACACTCTTGATATATTCCAATACCTCATCAACTTCAGCCTTTGCCATAGCCTGTGCATCAGGATATTGGCGAAACAGTGCTGGCGTTACTTGGTTGATGCGCTTGTCAGTACACTGTGCACTCAGCACCACAGCCACCAGCAGCTGGAAGATGCTGCCAAACTCCAGTTCCGTTTGCACCTCGGGCATTTCTTTGCGGAAGTAGTTGAGGATAGCCTCATAGCGTTGTTTCTTTGTCATCGTAATATTTTTTCGGTTTTCTGTCTCTTTTTCAAAAGAAAATCACTATCTTTGCATCAAAAGTTGTGAACTATCTAAATTTATAGCTTATGAAAAATACTCCTACACCCCACATTGGGGCTCAGTACGGCGACATTGCCGAGACTGTTATCATGGCGGGCGATCCGCTTCGTGTTAAACTCATGGCAGAGAAGTATCTCGAGAATCCAGTGCTCTTCAATAATGTCCGTGGCATGCTGGGCTATACTGGCACCTATAAGGGCAAGCGTGTCAGCGTGATGGGCCACGGTATGGGTATGGCCTCTATTGGCATCTATACCTACGAGCTTTACAACTTCTATGGTGTGAAGACCATTATCCGCGTGGGTTCTGCTGGTTCTATCAGTCACGATATGCATATTGGCGACCTCTGCATTGCTCAGGCAGCCTGCACCAACAGCAATTTTGCCTCTCAGTTTGAGATTCCTGGCGATTTCGCTGCCATTGGTACTTTCGATTTGGTTCGTGGTGCTGCCGACTCTTGCGAGAAGCTGGGCTATCGCTATAAGGTAGGCAATGTGCTTTCTTCAGACATGTTCTACAGCGAGAATCCCCATAACGACAAGTGGATGAATATGGGTGTGCTGGCTGTTGAGATGGAGATTGCTGCCCTCTATATGAATGCAGCCCGCTCAGGTAATCGCGCCTTGGGTATTGTTACCATCTCCGACCACATTCTTACTGGCGAGGCTACCACTGCCGAGGAGCGTCAGAACAGCTTCACCCACATGATGGATGTTGCCTTCTCGCTCGTCTGATTACAGCGGCAGATAGATGACGTATTTCTCCTTGAACCAGTCTTCCTCGAAAGGCTGACTGAGGTCAAGACTATCTACGATGTGGCGGTAGGGCTGCAGCTCAGCCTGCAGGTCGCCGCCCTTCAAGCATAATATGCCATTGGGCAGTGCGTTGCGCTGCTCTTTGGCTATATTTTTGCGTACTATCTTCACAAGGTCGCCCAGAGGCATTACTGCACGACTCACCACGAAGTCATATTTTCCCTTCTCCTCCTCACCGCGTAAGTGTTCAGGGTGGCAGTTCTTCAGTCCGATGGCGTTACACACCTCCTGTGCCACGCGAATCTTCTTGCCTGTACCGTCAATTAATTTGAACTCACAGTCAGGGATGAGAATAGCCAAGGGAATACCTGGGAATCCGCCACCAGTGCCAAAGTCCAGAATCTTTGTACCCGCCTTGAAGTTCGCCATCTTGGCGATGCCCAGCGAGTGCAGCACGTGGTGTTCATACAGATTATCTATATCTTTGCGAGAGATTACGTTAATCTTCGCGTTCCAGTCACGATACAAAGCGTCGAGCGCAGCGAACTGTCGCTGTTGCTCGACGCTAATGTTTGGGAAATATTTCAGGATAATTTCAATCATTGAACATTGAACATTGAACATTGAACATTTTTTTCTGCCCCTCAACTATCTTTCAAGCTCCCCTCCCTTCTTTGACCTAAAAGTGCAAAGTGTGGCGATGCATTCGGGTGGGGGTGGGGTAGGTCCTTTATCCATTCATTGCCAGCAGGAACTCCTCGTTAGAGTGAGTCTGTACCAGTCGGTCGCGTACGGTATTCATAGCCTCGATAGGATTCATCTCGGCGATGAACTTACGGATAATCCACATGCGGTTCAGAGTGGTCTGATCCTGCAGCAGGTCATCACGACGAGTAGACGACTGTACCAGGTTGACAGCAGGGAATACACGCTTGTTAGCCAGCATGCGGTCGAGCTGCAACTCAGAGTTACCAGTACCCTTGAATTCCTCGAAGATTACCTCATCCATCTTAGAGCCTGTATCCGTCAGAGCTGTAGCGATGATGGTCAGTGAGCCGCCACCCTCAATGTTACGAGCAGCACCAAAGAAGCGCTTAGGCTTCTGCAGTGCGTTGGCATCCACACCACCCGTCAGCACCTTACCAGATGCAGGACTTACGGTGTTGTAGGCACGAGCCAGACGTGTGATAGAGTCGAGGAAGATAACTACATCGTGACCACACTCCACCATGCGCTTTGCCTTCTCCAGCACGATGCCCGCAATCTTCACGTGGCGGTCGGCAGGCTCATCGAAGGTAGAGGCTATCACCTCTGCGTTTACGGTGCGAGCCATATCCGTTACCTCCTCAGGGCGCTCGTCAATGAGCAGCATCATGATATAAGCCTCGGGGTGGTTGGCAGCAATAGCGTTGGCAATGTCCTTCATCAGGATAGTCTTACCAGTCTTTGGCTGAGCCACAATCAGTGCACGCTGACCTTTACCGATAGGCGCAAACAAGTCAACGATGCGTACTGAAGGATTTGTTGTGGCGGGATTGCCACACAGTGTGAACTTCTCCTCTGGGAACAGAGGTGTCAGGTGTTCGAAGCTTACGCGGTCGCGCACCTCCTGAGGCAGACGACCGTTGATAGTCTTCACGTTGCTCAGTGCAAAGTATTTCTCGTTGTCGTGAGGAGGACGCACGGTGCAGTCCACCACGTCACCCGTCTTCAGGCTCCAGCGCTTAATCTGCTGAGGCGATACATAGATATCATCGGGTGATGACAGATAGTTATAGTCACTTGAGCGCAAGAATCCGTAGCCATCCTGCAGGATCTCCAGCACGCCATTGCCGTCGATGAGGTCGGCAAAGTCATACTTCTCTGTGTCGCGCATGGGCGCATCCATTGCCATTACTCTCTTCTCCATAGTGTCCTTAGGCATCTGCTGCGTCATCGGACGGTCAAAGATGTCGAGTGAAGGAATGGCAGCCTGGTCCTCGATGGGCAGGTCAACAACGGGGATAAAGTCGGTGCCGTCGCCAGGGTCACCCTCCCAGACACCTTCCATGTTAGGCTCAGCCTCAGCAGCAGGAGCAGCCTCCTGACTGTGCTGTGCCATCTTCTCTTGCAGCTGACTAATCAGGTTCTCCTCCAGAGGCTCAGCCTCTGCAGTCTCATTAGCCTCAGGCACGGCAGGCTCCTCAGCGGCAGCCTCTGTCATCTTCTCCTGTTCGGAAGCAGCCTTGGCAGCCTCAGCAGCAGCTATCTCCTCCAGCTCCTTCTTCGACTTGCGGCCACGCTTCTTAGGAGCGGGCTTCTCTTCAGCCACAGGCTCTACGGCAGGCTCCTCAGTCTTCTCCTGAGTAGTGTCGGCAGCAGCCTGCTCGGCAGCCTCCTGTTCAGCAAACAGACTGTCGATGGTAGGCTTCTTCTCCGCCTTTTTCTTCTGGTTCTTTGTGTCCAGATTCTCACCGTCAGAACCATTTACGGTATATACCTTGTTTGTGTCTTTCTTAGCAATGCGTGTGCGCTTGCGCTTAGCCGAGGGCAGTCCTGCGGCAGAGTTTTCTGCAGCCTTGTCGAGGATAGCGTAAATCACGCTTTCCAACTCGTCATTCTGCGATACTTTCACGCCCAACTCGCTGGCAATCTCCATGAGTTCGGGGATAGAAAGTTTTTCTAATTCTTCCTTTGTGTACATGACAATATACAGTAATTCGTTATAAATTCAATGTTGTGGATTTTGAAAACTTTAGGAAAGAATGCTTCGCGGACGGAAGCACGTTTTCTGTAATTCGTCTGCAAAGGTACTGATATTTATGCAAATAACCAAATATTTTCTGTTTATTTTTGTTATTTCGCGTGAACAAATGAGCTGTATACTACCAGAAAACAGCAGAGTACGGATGAGTACGGACGCTAAAGTACTCGAGTACGGACGCTAAAGTACTGGAGTACGGAGACTAAAATACTGCAGTACGGAGCGCTCCGTACTGCAGTAGATATATTTCTTCGTACTGCTGATAGATTAGTATTACCAGTTGAGTTGCTTTATATACTCATCGAAAGTGAGGTGTGACAAGCCCAGATTAGCAAGTACCTCTTGGATGAAGGCTGTTTCTTCAGGCGGACAGGGACGCTCTCCTCTGCGACGCTCAAAGTAGCCTGTGCGCCCGAAACGGCTCTTCAGCTGATTCATAAAGCTGTCGTACTGTCCTGGTAGCATCTGTTTCTTCATTTGGCTGAATCCCTTGGTAAAGGTCACTATCTGGTCAGAACGATAGAATTCGCAATTCTCAGAGGGGTTAACCTGATGCGGGTTGACGATGGTGATAATCTTGTCTTTTTTGACCTTAGCCTGCATAGCCAGTTGGCGCAGGCAGTGCGCTGCTATTGGGCAACTGTTGATTATGCACAGCGCATAACCGCTGGGCATTTCGTTAAAGTTGATATTCATACGGATGTTTTAATATGCTGGTTCTTCTAGTTCGCGTTTCATTCTCTCTTCACTCTTTTGCAGAAGCTCCTTTGCTTCGGTAATCACATACGGCAATCGACGGGCTCCGAAGTAGTTTTTAATCCATTTCAGAACAGCAGGCTTTGGCCAGTTCTCGATGCCTACGCGACTAGACATGTGTGGAATTAGTCGTTCGTCAACCAGGGCTTTCAGAGCTGGAAAAGCCTTAGTATTATATTTCTGCTGATAATGGTATGCAAACTCCCCGAAATATTCTCTCAATTCAGAGTCGTTGGAAAACAAATATTCAAACACTTCTTCCACCTGAGCTATCGCATCATCCTTTGGTGTAGCATGGAACGCTGGTGCATTCTCTTTCAGTAGCATCTTCATATTGATGCCCTTCTTGTGTACTCTCAGGTTGTCTGCAATCTTGTCGCTGTTTTTCGAATTATACATCAAGTTGGCCTGTACTTCAAATACCTCGCTTTTAAGGGCAGGCTCTTCTATTATCTGATGCTCTGATGGCACAAAGCGGTAAGGCACCAGCGGTGTCATGAATGCCACCATCTGTCCGGTGTCCTTCTGCCGTACGATATAGAAAGTCTCTGCCTGTTCTATCAGTTCGGTCAGTTCCGAGTCCTGTTTGAATCCTAATGCCGTGCGCAACTTGTTAAACTTCTCCTGCGGATAGCAGAGCGCTACCTCGTCCATATACTCAATGGCGCCATCCATCAAGTATCGAATTTTACCGATAGCGTTCCACGACAGCTTATGTGTCCGCCAGTGTCGCGTATAGCTCCTGGCGCTTGTTGCTGCTAATGCGATGTCTTCATGTCTCATATATATTCAATCCTTTTATCCTTAAAAATTCATCGACGGGGAGGCCTCCCATGGGCATCCCCTCCGGTTTCGTTTCGATATTTATTAGTCAAGATAGGGCATATTATTATAAATGCCCTATCTTGACTGTTGTCTCTATTTATAGAGATAGAGGACGAACAGTCCTTTATAAAGTAATATTCGGTATTTCCCGAATATCTTATTTCACTACAAAGGTACGAAAAAGCGAGGACAATACAAAATAAATCGCCATTTATTTTTATTGTCGAGCGTAAGTATCTTCGACGAAGTCAAAGGTACGAAAAAATGAGCGGAATACCAAAGAAAATCGGCATTTTCTTTGTATTCCCGAATGAAAGATTGCTTCGCCACACTTCGGCCTTTAGGTTGTAGAACCTTCGACGAAGTCAGAGGTACGAAAAAAGTGAGCGGAATACCAAAGAAAATACCATTTATTTTCTTCTTTTTCGTAATTATTTTGTACCTTTGTAGGCAAGAAACGTAAACGATAAAAATCATATGGAAGAGAACAAAATAGTGATATATCAGACAGAGGACGGACAGACGCAAATTGATGTCCGTCTGGAGAATGATACTGTCTGGCTGAATGTCGCCCAAATGGCTGAACTTTTTGATAAGGAAGAGTCAAATGTCAGAAGGCATATTATAAATGCTTTCAGAGAGGGTGAACTAGAAAGAGATGAGAATAACGTGCAAAAAATACACGTTAATGGCGTGAAGAAGCCTGTTCCTTTCTATAGTCTGGATGTCATCATCTCTATAGGTTACCGCGTTAAGAGTAAACGTGGTACTGCTTTCCGCGTCTGGGCTCGTAATGTCTTGAAGGAATATCTTATCAAAGGTTACGTTGTCAATGAACGTATCCGTAAGGAGCAGATAGGCGAGTTGCGCCAGTTGGTTGGGATGCTTGGTCGCACTATTCAGAATCAACCTTTGCTGTCTGACGATGAGACGAATGCTTTGTTTGAGGTGGTGACAGACTATACCTATGCCCTCGACACTCTCGATAATTACGACTACGAACGGCTTACGATTGACAAGACGACCAAAGAAGAACCCTTCCATGCTACCTATGAGAATGCTATGGAGGCCATTAATGGCTTGCGCAATAAGTTTGGTGGCTCAACGCTCTTCGGCAACGAGAAAGACGACTCTTTTAAGAGTAGTATAGGTCAGATATACCAGACCTTTGGTGGTCAGGAACTTTATCCCAGTGTTGAGGAGAAAGCTGCCATGCTTCTCTATCTCGTTACGAAGAATCACTCCTTTAGCGATGGCAACAAGCGCATTGCTGCTACGCTCTTCCTATGGTTTCTTAACAATAATCACGTACTCTATCGTGCCGACGGCACCAAACGTATAGCTGACAATACCCTTGTTGCACTCACGCTGATGATTGCCGAGAGCCGCACGGAAGAGAAAGACGTGATGGTGAAGGTGGTGGTAAACCTCATCAACCAAAGAAATGAATAAGGGAAGCGTAATTGCTTTCCTTATCTTTCTACTAACACATGTTCCATCTTGGAACACATAGGTAGTAATAGAGAATCAAAACCTGATATTGGAGATTTGGTACTCGCGCGTGCAAAATTTGCACATACCACTCGACATAGAAAAGATACCCACAAGTACAGAATATAGGTGGTATTCAACTCGTGAGTATCACTCACGACTTCAAATTCATGTTCTTGATGGAAGAAGCAACTCACAAGGGAATCTTGTTAGTTCTACACCTATTTCTTAAATAAATTAGGCAAAAAAGTTTGTTGTCTAATAAATTCTTGTTACCTTTGCATTTGCATTGTAGCTGAAAGGCTGCATTGCAGGATTTTTGCGGGTAAAGAAGAATTCGTATCGAAGATTCTGATGAGGTTTGTACTCAAATAGTCGGCAAAACTAAGTTGTAAACACGACCTCGAGGGATTGGGATACGCCTGTATAGGCGTACCCTTTCCTTGTGTATCGTGTTTAGGCCTGTTTGCCGACGGCTGGAGTACAAGTGCATAAGGGATGAGGGTGCGCTTTTCTATTTCCCCCTTAACTTAAAACAACGTTTAAATGAGCAAGATAACACGTTATCATGCAAAATACTATGCAGCCTTGCTTACACAACAGCAGGCAAATGGCGATTTAAACTCTTTGTCACAGTCGCTCTTAAGCTCTACGGTAGACATCAATCCTCACCAGATTGATGCTGCTTTATTTGCTTTCAGTAGTCCGTTGTCAAAAGGCGTAGTATTGGCTGATGAAGTGGGACTTGGTAAAACTATTGAAGCAGGTCTTGTAATATGTCAGTATTGGGCTACAGGTAAGCGCAAAATACTAATCGTTTGTCCTGCATCTTTACGCAAGCAGTGGGAGGCAGAACTACTTGATAAGTTTGGTATACCAAGTGAGATACTTGATACCAAGAATTATAATACATATCAGCGTGAAGGTAAAAATCCGCTTAGTCCTAAACGTGCTATCATCTGTAGTTATAACTTTGTAGCCAAACAAAAAGAGCACATTCTACTTCATGCCTTTGATTTAGCTGTTATTGATGAAGCTCATAAGATGCGCAATGTCTATCGCAGTTCTGCCAGGACATCTGCGGAGGTACGTGATGCATTGACAGGTGTTCGAAAACTCTTACTTACTGCCACGCCATTCCAAAATTCTTTAATGGAGTTATATGGTTTGACTAGTATCATTGACGACCGTTTGTTTGGTAGCGAGAAATCCTTCCGCAAACAATATGGAAAAGGTGAGAACCTTAAAGAGTTAAGACAACGTATACAAAAGCTCTATACCAGAACACTTCGTAGGGATGTACGCGAATATATTAACTATACCAATCGTTTGCCTTTAACTCAGAAGTTTAAAGCTACTGATGAAGAACAAACGCTATACCAAGAGATTAGTGATTTTCTGCGTCGTACAGACATCTATAGTGTACCAGCTGCTCAGCGGAAACTCACCACTATGATTGTCCGCAAAATATTAGCATCATCAACTTATGCTCTTATTTTTACGCTTGAACATATAAAGGAACGTCTAGAACGTATGCTTAAGAATGAGAAGCAAGAGCGCTTTGACGTGGACGACTTGGTGGAAGATGACGAGGATTGGAGCTTAGAAGAATATGATGAATTGCCAGAAGATGAGGATGAATTTTTCGATGCTGAAGAGATAGATATTCCACGCTTAAAAGTAGAGATAGCAACTATTTCGGGCTTTATTGAGAAAGCCAAAAGCATTAAAACTGAATCTAAAGCCAAAGCACTTACAAAGGCTTTGGAAGAAGCTTTCAAGAAGCTGGCAGAGCAAGGTGCAGAGCGTAAGGCCCTTATATTTACGGAATCTACTAGAACACAGACTTTCTTAAAGGAGTATCTTGAAGCTCATGGCTATGCAGGTCGCATAGTGTTATTCAATGGTAAGGCCAGCGAACCACAGACCAACGAGATATACAAGAAGTGGTGCTTAGAGCATCCTGACAAAGTAAGTGGCATCAAGGCTGCTGACCGCAGGGCTGCTGCTGTGGATTACTTCCAACACGAGGCAGATATTATGATAGCTACAGAGGCTGCAGCAGAGGGCTTGAACCTCCAGTTTTGCTCGTTGGTGATTAACTATGACCTGCCTTGGAATCCGCAAAGAATTGAACAAAGAATTGGCCGCTGCCATAGGTATGGCCAGAAGTACGATGTAGTAGTTGTTAACTTCCTGAATATGCGCAATTATGCTGATGTGCGTGTGTTCAACCTGCTATCTACTAAGTTTAAACTTTTCGACGATGTGTTTGGTGCTAGCGATGAGGTCTTAGGTCAGGCTGATACCCTCGATATAGAGTCACGAATTTGGGAAATCTATCAGCAATGTCGTAGTGAGGAAGAAATCAATCAGGCTTTCGAGCAACTTCAAAACGAGATGCAGGAACAGATTGACGAGCGCATGACAGAAGTGCGTTCGCAGGTGCTGGAGAACTTCGACATCAACGTGCAGGAGCATCTTCGCATGACGAAAGATACAACTGGCACTTTCCTTAATCGTTATGAGCACATCTTTTGGGAACTTACCAAATATATGTTGAGCAAGGAGGCTGTTTTCAATGACGAACAACACACCTTTGTTTTGCGTACCTCCGTGGCTGGTCAGCGTACAGGCAAGTATGCCATGTTGAAGAATACAGAAGATGCCATCCCTTATCGTTTGAGCTGTCCTTTGGCGCAACACGTTATCAATTCTGCTTTATCACTCTCACTTAGCAATAATGCAGAAATCATCTTCGACCAACAGGCTCTGCCTATGAATGCCAACCTGCCTGACTATTTGAATGGCAGCGATGGCTATCTGGTGTTAGCCTCCTTGGGTGTGTCAGCTCTTTCTGACGAGCAATACTTGCTATTTAATGCCTTTCAAAATGATGGTAAACAACTGTCACAGGAAGACTGCGAAAAGCTATTCCTGAATGGTGGCTCAGAAGCGCAATCGGATACCATAGCTGATGACATACGCCAACGTCTACAAGGTGATGTAGCTCAACACTCAACTGCAAAATTGAAAGAGATTGATGCGCGAAACCTTAAGTTCATCCAACAAGAAGAATCTCGTATATATGCTTGGGAGCATGACGTGATAGACGGTATAGAGGATGAAATCACTACGCTAAAGAAGAATATTCTTGTGGCAGAACGTGATGCTCGCAATGCACAATCTGTAGCAGAGAAACTTGAATTGGAGAAAAAGGTGGAAGACATGAAGCGCAAGCGTCGTCGCCTTCGCAATGAGCTCGAAGACAGAGAGGAAGAAGTGAGTCAGCAACGCAAAAGGATGATAACAGAATTGGAGCAGCGCATGGTAAAAGCCACGGAAACACAGAATCTGTTTGTTATCAAATTCAAGGTGAAATAATAATAGAAACAAGATATGGCAATGAATTACTACGACAAGTTTGTCGCTAAATTACAAGAGATATTTATGATGGATCATGCCGAGTTGGACTTTGGCATCTACCGCATCATGAATCAGAAACGTGACGAGATTAATCACTTCCTGCAAGTTGACTTGCTCCCACAAGTAAAGCAGGCTTTACAAGGTGATGGCGCTGACACCCGAAACATCAGGAAGCGGATGGCAGAGATTGAGCAGCAATTAGGAACTGATATCGACTCCCTGCCACAAAGCATTCCTATGGTCGCAGAGTATCATAAGCTGAAAAACCAACTGGCACAAGGTGGTAGTGCAGAGGATATGGAAAGTGAAGTATTCTCTCACTTGGTGACGTTCTTCTCTCGCTATTACGATGGTGGCGATTTCCTGTCAAAGCGTCGCTATAAGGATAACACCTACGCCATTCCTTATAATGGTGAGGAAGTGAAGCTGCATTGGGCCAACAGCGACCAATATTATATCAAGACCTCAGAGTATTTCCGTGACTATACCTTTGTGCTGCCGACATCACGCAAGAAGGTACACTTCGTGCTAAAAGATGCCAGCACAGAGCAGAACAACAATCGTGCTGCCAACAACATGGAGCGTCGCTTTGCATTATGGGAGCCAGAAAACGAAGGCGAACAAGTGATAGAAGTAACTGCTGATGGGGAACTGAACATCTACTTCACTTACGAGTTGATGCCAAAGGCTACAAAACAAGATGCTTTGAGAGCAGAGGCTTTTGAAACTGTTAAGCCCTTGATACCAGCGGAGTACGAGGAAATGCTGACTACAAAAGCTCCAACGCAGAAAGAGCCCAACCGTACTTTGTTGGAGCAGCACTTGACGGATTATACGGCAAAGAATTCTTTCGACTACTTTATTCATAAAGACCTTGGTGGCTTCCTGAGTCGTGAGCTGGACTTCTATATCAAGAATGAGGTGCTGCATATCGATGACCTTGATCCTCAGCACATCAATAATCAGTTGTCTATTGTAAAGGCCATCAAGCAGGTAGGTCAGAAGATTATTCAGATGTTAGCACAGTTGGAGAACTTCCAAAAGAAACTATGGCTGAAGAAGAAGTTTGTAGTGCAGAGCGATTACTGTATTACCCTTGACCGTGTGCCTGAGAAGCTTTATCCTGAGATTATTGCCAACGATGAACAACGTAAGGAATGGGTGCGTCTGTTTGCGATTGATGAGATTAAGGGTGACTTGACCACAGAAGGTTATAGCGAACCACTCACCATTGAATTTCTGAAGCAGAACCAATTCCTTGTCCTCGATACTGCGTTCTTCGATGCTAAGTTCAAGCACCAGTTGGTGAAGAGTATGGAGAATATTGATGAGCAGACGAATGGCTTGTTAATTAATAGCGAGAATTATCAAGCACTCAAATTTCTAAAAGAAAAATATTCTAAAAAGATTAAGTGTGTATATATTGATCCACCTTACAATACAGGTGATGATGATTTTCTGTATAAAGACGCATTAATTGAAAGTAGCTGGCTGTCTTTGATATATAACCGTTTAGAAGAAACAACATCCTTCTTTAAAGATGGAGGTACATTCTCTGCTAGTATTGATATTAATGAAGTTGCCCACCTGACAGAATTGTTGGATGTTCTGTTAGGCAAGGAAAACAGAAAGGCTAATATAACTATAAGACGTGCAAGCATTTCTGGAGCGAAAGTGATTAATCCAGGTCCTGTTAATATCAGTGAAAATGTAATATTCTATAACAATGGAATATCAAAATGGCAGCCCTATAATGCTTATAGAGAACGTAATTACGATAGCCGCTACAATTCGATGATAATTAACCCTGATGCAAATTACCAACAATGGCAATTCTGTTCTGTTTTAGATGCTTTTGCAGAATCAAAAGGCATTCAAAAAAGCAAATTAAAGAGAGAACTTGGTGAGTCGTATGAGAATGAATTATTGAAATTCGTTATAGCTAATGCTAAGAACATAATTAGGTGGGCTTCGTTGGATGAAGATAGTGTAGGAAATGAGGCTGCAGAATTAAAACGTCTATCAAGAGCTGAGCCAAATAAAACATTCTTCTTACCAAGAGAGGATGCAAATGACTATTATATCAAAAACGGAAATGCTATTCTTTTCTATAAAGACCGTCTGCGTTGGATGGGCGATGGTCTTGTACCAGTAGAACAAATATCTGATATATGGGACGATGTGCTCCCTAACGACCTTCATAACGAAGGTGGTGTACAATTAAAGAAGGGGAAAAAGCCAGAGAAATTGATAAACCGTATCTTTGAGGCAACGACAAAAGAAGGAGAGATGGTTCTTGATTATTTTGCTGGTTCTGCAACATCTGGGGCTGTCGCATTAAAATCCAATCGAAAGTTTATTAATATTGAGGCTAATGAGTATTTTGATGATATTCCATTACGCCGTTTAAAGAATACACTTCATGGTGACAAATCAGGTGTTTCAAACCTATATAATTGGAAAGGAGGTGGTTGCTTCAAATACATTCGTTTGGAGCAATATGAAGATACGCTGAACAATCTTGAAATAAAGAAGCAAGAGTTAGAATTCCAACCAAAAGAATTCCAAGAGAGCTATATGCTGAGTTATCTGCTCGACACAGAGACTCGTGACTCTCTGCTGAATTTGAAGTGGTTTGAGAATCCATTTGAGATGACGCTGAAAACTACCAAGGACAATGAACTGGTGGAAACAAAGGTGGATATGGTGGAGACCTTTAACTATCTGATAGGTCTGAACGTGGAAACAGAGGACTGGTATCAAGATGATAACATCTGCGTGGTGCAGGGTAAGACCCATCGTGAAGGATTGAAAACGCTTGTGATTTGGCGTAACCGTAACACAGTGGATAACGAGAAACTCTGTGCCTTCTTTGACAAGATGGACTTCCGTACTCGCGACACTGAGTTTGACCTTATCTATGTGAATGGTGACAACACCCTGCCTAACCTGAAACGCGATGAAGACCACTGGAAGGTGGTACTAACGGAAGAGGAATTCGCAAAACGTATGTTCGAAGAGAATTAAGCTATGCCAAGAGGAAGAAGACAAAATACTCAGCCAGCACGACTGCAGGAGGCACTGGTGCTTCACAAATATATTCTGAGTCTCTTAGGCTGCAAAGACCTGGAGGCGTTGAGCCGCGACCTGAAAGACCCTGCTCTGGAAGGTGTGGACGATGAAGGCGTATCGCGCTTTTACTATGCGCTGAAACAACATCAGTACGATTTGCATATACCCCAGGAGAAATTGTTTGAGTATGACCAAAATATTGTGCGCCATACCAGCGAAATAAACGAAAAGCGACCAGAGAAGATACAGTGGAAGTATTATCAGTATCTGGCACTACTGTTTACGGAGGTTTATTTGGATCGATACTTTGCGAACCGAGAGCAATTGCGACAGGACATCAACACCTTCCTGAATGATGATTTCAATTTCCGTGCAGAGACCTGGCATGGAATGGATGACTTCAAGGAGGATGATATGAATAAATTGGCCTATTGGTGTGCCACTGGTTCAGGAAAGACGCTGATGATGCACATCAACATCAAACAGTATCTTCACTATGCAGATAAGTATCATGCCAAGCCATTGAACCGCATCCTGATACTGACACCCAATGAGGGCTTGTCAAGCCAGCACTTACAGGAGCTGTACTTGTCGAATTTCAGTGCAGAATTATTCTCTAAACAGGGACGAGGTGGCGTGTTTACGGGAAAAACTATTGAGGTAATAGATATCAACAAACTGGCCGATACGGATGGAGACAAGACGGTAGCTGTAGAGAGTTTCGAGGGTAACAACCTTGTATTGGTGGACGAAGGACATAAGGGAAGCGGTGGCGAAGTATGGAAAGGCTATCGCAATACGCTGACTCAGGAAGGTTTTTCGTTTGAGTATTCTGCCACCTTCGGACAAGCTATTGCAGCCCAGACAGGAGCCAGCAGAGAGGCTTTGTTAAAGGAATATGGTAAGGCTACATTGTTTGACTATAGCTATCGCTACTTCTATAATGATGGTTATGGCAAGGACTATCGTATCATGAACATGGCTTCATGGGACGATGAGGAATTGTTGCATATGTACCTGACTGCATATCTGCTGTGCCTCTATGAGCAGACGTTGGTGTATGAGAGTTCGCCAAAGGTAAAGAATACCTTCTTGATAGCACGGCCATTGGGAATATTCGTGGGTGGATCTGTAAATGCAGTTAGAACTGTTAGAGGCTTGCAAGTCAGTGATGTAGTACAGATATTGCTATTCCTACAGGCATTCATTGACAATCCACAAGAGTTTACTGGTTATATCAAGCGATTGTTGAATCCTGAAGATGGTATCAAGAATCCTCGTGGCTATTCGCTGTTTGCCAATAGCTTTATGCTAACAAAGCAAGGCTTGAAAATGGGAGAGGAAGATGCCTTCGCACTGCAAGTATATAATAAGGTAATGGAAAAAATCTTCCATTCCGGTGCTACTAACGCCCATTTACACATCGACAAGCAGAAAGGTGGTGATAAAGAGATTGGCCTGCGTGTAGGTAGTGCTGACTACTTTGGCGTTATCAATGTAGGTGACAGCGACTCGCTGGTGAAACTCTGTGAGGTCAACGGACTGGATTGTGAGACTCGCGAATTTGGCACATCGTCGCTCTTCACCCAAATTAATGATGAAGACTCAACCATCAATATTCTGATAGGTTCGAAGAAGTTTAGTGAAGGTTGGAGCAGCTGGCGTGTATCAGCAATGGGACTGATGAATGTTGGCCGTAGTGAGGGTTCTGAGATTATCCAGTTGTTTGGTCGTGGTGTGCGTCTGAAAGGCTTCAAATATTCACTGAAGCGAAGCAGTGCACTTGATAGTAGCTATAATCCTGGCCCAATACCGAAAGGATTACGCGAGATAGAGACACTAAACATCTTTGGTGTGAGAGCAGACTACATGGATACCTTCCGTAAGTATCTAGAGGATGAAGGTTTGCCACATAATGAGGAGACCTATACAGCTGTTCAGATCCCTACCGTCAATCTGTTGGGCGATAAACGTCTAAAAATCGTACGTTTGAAAGAAGGATATGATTTTAAGAAAACGGAGATAGTGAAGCCTGAGACTATGATGAGTGGTATGCACGTAAAGGTAGACTGGACACCAAAGGTTGACGCACTTTGGAGTGAAAAGTCGGGAGTCGGCTCTGTAGCTGAATTGTCGGAAGACAAACTGAGACCAAAGCATTTGAACTTGTTGAATTGGAATCGAATATTTTTTGCCATAGAGCAGATGAAGAATGAAAGAAGTTGGTATAACATGGAGATTAGTGTCGATATGCTGCATCAGCTAATGTTACAGCCCGATTGGTATGAACTCGCTATTCAGAAAGCTGACTTGGAATTCCATGACTTTGGTCGTGATGTTACAAGATGGGAAGAAATTACTATCGCACTTCTACGCGGATATATAGAGCGAGCCTATAAACGAAGTAAAGGTAAATGGGAATCGAAATATATGGAAACTGTATATATTGACCAAAACGATCCCAATTTCTTTAATGAATATACAGTTGAGGTTCGTAACGACCAGCAAGAATGGATAGACAAACTGATAGAACTCCGCGAACAAATTACTTCAGGTAATCTGGAACGTGACTATCAGATAAACAGTCATTGGTTGCAGGCTTTACGTTTCGACCAACATCTGTTCTATCCTATACTCTGCATGAAAGAAAAGGATGCTAATAATAATAAGGTGATGGTCGATCCAAACACCAACGAACCTTTGGTTAAGATTTCGCCTGTAGCATTGAATGAAGGTGAAACAGGTTTCGTTCAAAGGATTCGTGAGTATTATGAAGCTAATAAGAATGGAAATCTACGTGGAAAAGATATTTATCTGCTTCGTAATGAGAGTCGTAAAGGTATAGGATTCTTTGAGGCAAGTGGTTTCTATCCTGACTTTATTCTTTGGGTGAACGAAGGCCAGAAACAAAGAGTGGTGTTTATTGATCCAAAAGGTATTCGCAATCTGCAAGGATTTAAGCATCCCAAGATTCAACTCTTTAAGACATTAAAGGAAGAGGTTGAGCCCACTTTGAATGATCCAGATATTTCACTTGATAGCTATATTATCTCAAATACTCCTTATAGAGAAATACATTTATGGGGTGAACGTCCAGAGTTTTTGGCTAATCATGTATTGTTTAAGGACGACGAGGAGTATGTAAAGACATTGTTTGAATAAGTGACATAGTGGACTGGCACTGACTCATTGGTATTTGAAATGTCATAGGGACAGGTGAATGGCAGCAATAATGGAAATATAAAAAGCGACGCACTTTGCGTCGCTTTTACTATAAATAATATAAGGAAAGTGTCTTAACAAAGAGCGACTCTTCCAAGTTTGTCAATATCTAGCTTTACGCTGACATTCATTGCCTTAAAGAGTTTGAGGACAGTTGCAAATGTTAGATTCTTGCCATTCTCAATTCTTGATATTTGTGCTTTCTGAACACCAACCATCTGCCCTAACTCTTCTTGTGTGAGGTTCTGCTGCTTGCGTGTCTGTCTGATAGCAGCACCAATAGCATAGAGCTTCAACTCCTCTTCATAGGCATCACGTTCTGGAGTACCAATCTTACCAATCAACTGGTCCTTAGAATCTTCTAATGTGATAAAATCCTTGTTCATATCTCAGTCTTTTTACTTGTTCTTAAAATACAATTCTCTAATAGATATTGCCTTGTTAATCTCTTTTTGTGGTGTCCTCTGTGTTTTCTTAATAAAACCATGAGTCGCTATTACAAGAGTGTCAATAGGCTGTGTCTTATCCCAAAAGGCTAGCACTCGATATTTCTTCTTGTTGAATAGAGTGCGAAATTCCCATATGTCAGTGTCTGCCAATTTCTTGAATGCCTCAGGATCGAGAAGTAGGCTGGCTCTATCAAATGTCTGATATATCTTGTTGCGCGTCTTTTCATCTAGACTTGCTAGGAATTCTTGTGCTTCTCTGTGTAAAATTACCTTGAACTTTTGTTCCAGTTTCATAATTTTGTGTATGTTTTATGGTGCAAAGGTATGAAATAGTTTCCAAATATCGAAACTTTTTTCTCTGTTTTTTCTGAAAAATAATTGCCACTGGTGAGAAGTGAATGATACATAGAATAATAATATTCACACTTAACGCATTGTAATATTGTATATTACGCGTGAGTGTGAATATTTATTTTTGCAAAGGAAAATAGTATAACAAAAACTAAAGAATAATTCTCCCATTTGTTTTGTCTTTTCAAAATGATTTTGTACCTTTGCATCTTAGTGGGTGTGTTATGGTAATATGATCATTTGAAGAATCAACCAATAGCTTCAGGATGCCAACATTCCCGACACACACAGTAGATTAATCATATATCCCTATGATTTAGAAAAGGTACGTAACAACGACACAACGTCATAACTAAATAATAAGAAGGTAACAATGGAAATCAATAGATTTGGTTATTATTGGCTGGACACATGGATTCTTGCTAATGTGATTCAGTTGGCTACACAGGATTTTTGTGCTCGCTTCCTGAACCACTCCAACGATCCGTGTGGACGACAATATGACCAAATGACGCAGGCAGCTCGCTCAGCACCAGCAAATTTGCCCAAAAGCATAAATTCGACCAATGGTTGAACTGCGATGATTCTCTCGTTGTCGCAAACTGTCTGCTTGTGCTTTGCAATCGCCTTACAATGATGATAGGACGACAGATAGAGCGACAGTTGGAAGTATTCAAGGTTGAGGGTGGTTTTACTGAAGGATTGACAGCAGAGCGTCTTGCCTATCGTAAACAGCAGAGCGTCAGTGCTGATGCTCCCGTCTGCCCACTATGCGGTAAGCCAATGATTAAGCGTGTGGCGAAGAAGGGCATCAATTCCGGCAAGGAGTTTTGGAGCTGCAGCGACTATCCCCAATGCAATGGGACAAGGAGAATCTAAGGGCGAAATAACGTAATGACGTGATGACGTAATGTCGTAATAACGTAATGTCGTGATAACGGAATTACCGAACTAAGTATAACCATACTACAACAAAGACAATGAAAACAACAAGAATGATGCTGGTCGCTGCACTTGCGACAGTTTGCTGCACGGGAATGACAGCACAGGGCGTACAGAACCTCGGAGACGGGAAGATAATGGTGAAGATTGACCATAGAGTGCCTGTTACGAATGTGAACCTGAGACAAGGACCGAAATTGCTAACAAACAATAGGGTGGAGTTTACCGTGAGAGCACCAGAGGCTCAGAAGGTGCAGGTGGATATCTGTGGCACAAAATATGATATGGTAAAGGGTGATAACGGCATCTGGAAGGTGACAACAAGTCCGCTGGTGGCTGGTTTTCACTACTATTCGCTGATTATTGACGGTGTATCGGTGGCCGATCCTGCCAGTCAGACGTTCTACGGATGTAGCCGCTGGTCGAGTGCCATAGAGATTCCTGAGAACGGCATGGAGGATTTCGAGGTGCAGAATGTGAAGCACGGTCAGGTGCGTACTGTTTACTATTTCTCGAAAGTGGAAAAGGCTTGGCGTCCGCTGATGGTCTATACTCCTGCGGGTTACGACGAGGGCAAAGAGAACTATCCCGTGGTGTATATTCAGCATGGTGGCGGTGAGGACCATCGCGGATGGATGGAGCAGGGACGCACGGCTCAGATTATGGACAATCTGATAGCACAGGAAAAGGCTGTGCCCATGATAGTGGTGAGTGCCAATAGTAATGTACACGCAGTGAACGGTGGCTTTGGTGGTGGCTATAGCTGGCAGGGCATGCAGACCTTCCGCAGTGAACTGCTGGAGAGTGTAATTCCCTTTGTAGAGAAGACCTTCCGCGTGAAGAAGGAACGCAAGAGTCGTGCCATGTGTGGTCTCTCGATGGGTGGTGGACAGTCGTTCTATATCGGTTTGCGTGACCCAGAGGTGTTTGCCAATGTGGGTGTCTTCTCAACGGGTATGTTTGGCGGTATCAGTGGCGCATCCAACTTTGACTTGGAGAAGGAGGTGCCTGGTATGCTGACAGATACGAAGACATTTAATAAGCAGTTTGACGTGTTCTTTATCAGCTGTGGTGAGCAGGACCCACGCATCGAATATACGCGCAACATCGTGAAGACGATGCGTGACAGCGGTGTGGAAGTGAAATTTAACTCATATCCAGGCGACCATGAGTGGCAGGTATGGCGCAAATCGCTACATGAGTTTGCGCAGTATCTCTTCAAAGAGTAATGCATAATGCTTAATGCTTATTGTCACATAGAATCAAAGAAATCACAGATATTTTTAAACCACGAATTTAACGAATTTCACTAATTTTGCTGCATTGCAGCATTGATCTGTGTAAATCTGTGGTATCTGTGTGACAATGAATGTTTTTTTTTACGACTCTTTATCTAAAGATAAAAACATAATCGACTCTAAAAAAACTTAGGGTCGATTAAACTTTTTATGGGGTTGGGCGTCAAAGTTATAGAAATCAGCAAGATAGAAAATATACAATTAACAGGATAACTAACTAAAAATTCAAGAAAATGAAAAAGATGATTTTAACACTGGTTGCCATGATGGCAATGACATCTGGATTTGCAAAGAGTAATGAGAGCAAACGATTTGACATGAGTTGCGACATCTACAGACTTTCTGTAACACTTGACCTCGACGAGGAGCAGATGGATGCAGTAGAAATGATTCAGGATAACTTTAGCAACGAGATGCAGTCGCTGGCCTCACAACAGGGACTCTGGCAGAGAGTCAACATTCACAAGGCGGTTAGAAAGGATGCAGAACAAATGAGACAAGTGCTTAACGATGAACAGTTCCACACCTATATGCGCATCCTGATGGCAACGCTGCACAATAGAAATCTCTAAGCAAAAATGACTGACTAAAGCAACAACGGGAGGACAATGTTCCTCCCGTTGTTGTGTGAAGATAGAGGAAGAATTTGGTGGTGTGAAGAAAATATCGTATCTTTGCACACTGAATATATATATTATGGAAATCAAGCAAGCTGAATTCTCACTGTCGGCTCCAGTGGTGTCGATGTGTCCGAAAGATACTAAACCTGAGTATGCGTTTATTGGTCGCTCGAATGTTGGTAAGTCGAGTCTTATCAATATGCTGACCAACAACAAGAAGTTGGCGAAGACCTCGTCGACTCCAGGTAAGACGCTGCTTATTAATCACTTTATTATTAATAAGGAGTGGTATCTGGTTGACCTGCCTGGCTATGGCTATGCCAAGCGCTCTAAGAAGGAGGTGGACAAGCTGGACCAGATGATTCGCGGCTATATCCTGCAGCGTGAGCAGTTGGTGAACGTATTTGTGCTGGTGGATATCCGCTTGGAACCGCAGAAGATTGATTTGGACTTTATCGAGTGGCTGGGCGTGTCGAGCATTCCCTTTGCTATCATCTTTACGAAGGCAGACAAGTTGACACCTAACAAAGCTCGTCAGGCTATGGAAGCCTATAAAAAGAAACTGATGGAGACCTGGGAGGAACTACCACCCATGTTCCTCACATCGTCAGAAAAAAAGGATGGTCGCGATGATGTACTCGACTACATCGAGCAGATAAATAAATCGTTGAAGGAATGATTCCATATTTAGACGTACAACATCTCTCGAAGTCGTTTGGTGCGCTACAATTGTTTAGTGACATCAGTTTCTCAATAGGCGAAGGTCAGAAGGTGGGACTGATAGCCAAGAATGGTACTGGAAAGTCCACACTGCTGTCAATACTCTCTGGCAAGGAGGGCTACGACAGTGGTAGTATCGTGTTTCGTCGTGACCTGAAAGTGGGCATGCTGGAGCAGTCGCCAAAGTTTGACCCTGACGAAACGGTACTCGATGCTTGCTTTAACCATCAGGGAGACCCTGAGAAGGTACTAAGGGCTAAGCAGGTGCTGACGCAGCTGAAGATTCGCAATCTGGAGCAGAAAATGGGGCAGCTGAGCGGTGGTCAGCAGAAGCGTGTAGCTTTGGCTAACGTATTGTTGACGGAGCCCGACTTGCTGATACTCGACGAGCCTACCAACCATCTCGACTTGGAGATGATAGAATGGTTGGAAGGGTATCTGGCACGCGGCAATAAGACGCTGCTGATGGTGACGCACGACCGCTACTTCTTGGATCGTGTGTGCTCAGTGATTCTTGAACTCGACGACAACACCATCTATACCTATCGTGGCAACTATGCCTACTATCTGGAGAAGCGACAGGAACGCATAGACAATCGAAGAGCAGAGATAGCGCGTGCCAATAACTTGTATCGCACGGAACTGGAATGGATGCGTCGCATGCCACAGGCTCGTGGGCATAAGGCCCGCTATCGCGAGGAGGCTTTCTACGAACTGGAGAAGGTGGCGAAGCAGCGTATGGAAGAGCGCCAGATGAGGCTGAAGGCTTCGAATGTCTATATAGGAAGTAAGATATTTGAGTGCCAATATATCTCGAAGGTGTTTGATGATACTATCATCCTCAAGGACTTCTACTACAACTTCTCGCGCTTTGAGAAGATGGGTATCGTAGGAAACAACGGTACGGGTAAATCTACCTTTATCAAGATGCTGTTAGGACTGACACCTGTGGACGAGGGTAATATTGTAATAGGTGATACGGTGCGCTTTGGCTATTTCTCGCAGGAAGGACTGAAATTCGATGAGAATCAGAAGGTTATCGATGTTATAACCGATATCGCAGACTATGTGGATTTGGGCAGTGGACGTAAGATGAGTGCTTCGCAGCTGTTGCAGTATTTCTTGTTTACGCCCGAACAACAATATAATTATGTATATAAGCTGAGCGGTGGTGAGCGCAGAAAGTTGTACCTCTGTACAGTGCTGATGAAGAACCCCAACTTCCTCGTACTCGACGAGCCTACTAACGACCTCGACATCGTAACGCTACAGATACTGGAAGAATATCTGCAGGATTTCCCAGGCTGTGTCATCGTGGTATCGCACGACCGCTACTTCATGGATAAAGTGGTGGACCATCTGCTGGTATTCAAAGGACAAGGAGAGATAAAAGACTTCCCAGGCAACTATACGCAGTATCGTGAGTGGGCTGCTATGGAGGAAACAGGAAACAGTGGAAACACTGGAAATACAGGAAACTCTGGGAAAACCACCAAGGCCAGCTATCGCCACGACGACCGACGCCGCCTCTCATTCAAAGAGAAACGCGAGATGGAACAGCTGGAGAAAGACATCGCTGCTCTGGAGGCGGAGAAAAAACAGATAGAGGAGGCTCTGTGTGGTGGCACCACATCGGTAGAAGAAATAACTACCATGAGCAAACGACTGCCCGTGCTAAACGAAGAACTGGACGAGAAGTCAATGCGATGGCTGGAGCTTTCTGAAGTTGAAAGTTGAAAGTTGAGAGTTGACAGTTAAGCATTATGATAGAACAATACCCATCGGAACTACTGGAGAAGGCGGTGCAGGAATTCAGCAAACTGCCAGGAGTGGGGCGCAAGACGGCTCTGCGACTGGTACTGCATCTGTTGCGCCAAGAGACTGACGAGGTGCTGCAGTTTACAGAGACTATTGCCCGCATGCGACAGGAGGTGAAGCGCTGCAGTGTTTGTCATAACATCAGCGACAGTGAGATATGCCCCATCTGCAGCGACCCACGACGCGACGAGTCAATCATCTGTGTGGTGGAGAACATTCAGGACGTAATGGCTGTAGAGAATACCCAGCAGTATCAGGGCGTCTATCATGTGTTGGGAGGAGTCATCTCACCAATGGATGGCGTGGGACCTGCCGACTTGGAGATAGACTCGCTGGTGGAACGTGTGAAAGAGGGGGGCGTAAAAGAGGTTATACTGGCGCTGAGCTCTACAATGGAGGGCGACACCACCAACTTCTACATCTTCCGCAAACTGGCGCCCTATACGGATGTGAAACTGAGCATCATCGCACGAGGCATCAGCGTGGGCGACGAACTGGAATATACCGACGAGGTAACGTTGGGACGATCAATCCTCAATAGAACACCGTTTGAGGGACATTGAACATTGTGCATTAAGTATTGAAAACATGAACACAGAAACGATACAATTCTTATTAACGACATTCATGGAGCTGGCAACACTGCTCTGTGCTTATATGGGATTGCGCCTATTTAAGAAGTCGTGGAAACTACGGATGGCTCTTATCGTCGTTCCGTTGTTAATCAATGGCGTGCTCTATGCCATTTATCAGACCACTCCGTTCTTCTACTTAGGTATTATCCTTGTACTTTGTCTTCCTTTCGTATGGCCAAGAAAATCAGCATAGTCATCGTCAGTTATAACGTCTGTCAACTGTTGGACGAATGTCTGCAGAGCGTGAAGCGCGCACTGCAGGGCATTGATGGCGAGATATACGTAGTTGACAACCTGTCGACAGACGCTACGGTAGAGACCTTGCAGCCTCGTCATCCTGATGTGCACTTCATAGCCAATCAGGAGAATGTAGGTTTTGCGCGTGCCAACAATCAGGCTATTCGTTGTATGGATTCAGAATATGTGTTGCTGCTGAATCCTGATACTGTGGTCTATGAGAATACACTGCACGGTGTGCTCGACTTCATGGATAGTCATCCGGAAGCGGGTGGGGCAGGAGTGCGCATGCTGACACGTGAGGGCTATGCCGCTCCGGAATCACGACGTGCGCTGCCTACACCATGGGTGGCCATGTTGAAAATGCTGGGAGCAACACAACGCTACTATATGAGTCATCTGTCGTGGGACGAGCCTGGACAGATAGAGGTAATCAGTGGCGCTTTCTTTATGTTGCGCCGTAAGGCTCTCGACCAGATAGGTTTGTTAGACGAAGACTACTTTATGTATGGCGAGGATATTGACCTCAGTTTCCGACTGCTGAAAGGCGGTTGGCAGAACTGGTATCTGCCTTTTGACATTATTCATTATAAAGGAGAGTCAACGCAGAAGTCTACCTTCCGCTATGTGCACACCTTCTATCAGGCAATGCTCATCTTCTTCCGTAAGCACTACGGACACTTGAGTATCTTCTTCTCGCTGCCAATACAGTTGGCTATATACACAAGAGCCCTCATGGCATTGATACCAATGATGACACAGCGATTCCACCATTTATTACATCCGCGCTCATGAAATTACGTGCTATAGAACCCGAGGATCTGGATTTACTCTATCAGATAGAGAATAATCACAGTTTGTGGCAGGTGGGTACCACGAATGTGCCCTACAGTCGCTATACACTACACGACTATATTGCTACATCCAGCGATGATATCTTTGCCGACCGCCAGATGCGTCTTATCGTGGAGAGTGATAAGGGTGAGGCGGTAGGAATAGCCGACTTGGTAAATTTTGACCCGCAACATCAGCGCGCAGAGGTGGGCATCGTTATCCAGTCAGACTATCGTAGAAAGGGATATGCAGCGGCTGCTATAGAAGCATTATGTGACTATGCAGTCAGAATTATACATCTTCACCAGCTCTATGTCATCGTTGATGTAGACAATAAAGCTGCATTGTCGTTGTTCGAAAAAGTGGGCTTTAATACTCAAAATATGCTCAAAGAATGGCTGTTTGATGGCAAAAAATACCATGATGCGGTACTAATGCAAAGATTTTTATAAACTTTTCGCCAAAAAGTTTTGTATATTCGAAAATTCTCATTACCTTTGCACCCGCTAAACAACAAGAGCAAGACTTTGGTGCGTTAGTTCAGTAGGTTAGAATGCCTGCCTGTCACGCAGGAGGTCACGAGTTCGAGTCTCGTACGCACCGCTTGAAATGTTGTGAGGTGAGTCCACTTCGTGGGATTGAAATTTTGTTATGAAGGTGCGTTAGTTCAGTAGGTTAGAATGCCTGCCTGTCACGCAGGAGGTCACGAGTTCGAGTCTCGTACGCACCGCAAACTTAGGAAGCTCATTGAACACACGTTCATTGAGCTTTTCTCATTAAGGAACCTATAAACACAAAAGGAATGAAACAAACTATTCTAGTGACAGGTGGTACAGGCTTTATTGGAAGTCATACTACAGTGGAGTTACAGGAGGCTGGTTACAAAGTAGTTATTGTGGATAACCTCTCTAACTCAAATATCAATGTACTTGACGGAATTGAGAAGATAACGGGCCAACGCCCAGCTTTCGAACAGGTGGACTGCTGTGACTATGCTGCAATGGAGCGCGTATTCCAGAAGTATCCTGATATCTCTGGTATTATCCACTTTGCAGCATCAAAGGCTGTGGGTGAGAGCGTAGAAAAGCCTTTGCTTTACTATCGTAATAACTTGGTGTCGCTCATCAACTTGTTAGAGCTGATGCCTAAGTATGATGTGAAGGGTATCATTTTCTCAAGTTCATGCACGGTATATGGTCAGCCCTCACAGGAGAATCTGCCTGTAACGGAGAATGCTCCCGTTCAGAAGGCTATGTCGCCTTATGGCAATACAAAGCAGATTAACGAGGAAATTATCCATGACTATGTACATTCTGGTGCTCCCGTGAAGGCTATTCTGCTGCGCTACTTCAATCCTATCGGTGCTCATCCCTCTGCACTGATTGGTGAGTTGCCCAATGGTGTGCCCATGAATCTGATTCCTTTCGTTACTCAGACCGCTATGGGTATTCGTCAGCAGCTGAAGATTTTCGGTAACGACTATAATACACCCGACCATACTTGTATCCGCGACTATATTTACGTTGTTGACTTGGCAAAGGCTCACGTAAAGGCTATGGAGCGTGTACTCGACAATCCTGATACGGAGGCTGTAGAGGTATTTAATATCGGTACAGGTAAGGGACTGTCTACATTGGAGGTCGTTGAAGGCTTTGAGAAGGCTACAGGTGTGAAGGTGAACTGGACCTATGCTCCTCGTCGTGAAGGCGATATCGAGCAGGTTTGGGGTAATGTGGATAAAGCCAACAAGGTGTTGGGCTGGAAAGCAGAGACTCCTACAGAAGAAGTTCTGAAGTCTGCATGGAAGTGGCAGCAGAAACTTCGTGAAGACGGCATTCAGTAAGCATTTGTAAAACATAAAAAGAAAAACGTCAGTGCATCTCTTGTACTGACGTTTTTCTTATCTCTTACTTCTCACTTCTTACAATGTCACTCCATTTTTGAAGATAGATATTTCACGATAGCCGTTCTCTTCGTTGCGAGCTGGCTCACCGCTGGCTACTGCCAATACCTTATCAATGAATTCGGGTACCAGTTCTGTCATGGTGCGTCCTTCAACCAACTGTCCTGCGGAGAAATCCACCCAGTGTGGTTTGTTCTTGGCGAGGGTAGGGTTGGTAGCTATCTTCATGGTTGGAACGAAAGTGCCAAAAGGCGTACCTCGACCAGTGGTGAAGAGTACGATATGACAACCAGCAGCAGCTAATGCTGTTGAGGCTACGAGGTCGTTGCCAGGAGCTGACAGTAGGTTAAGACCAGTATGCTGAAGGCGATCGCCATACTCCATCACACCACTCACGGGAGTCTTGCCACACTTCTGTGTGCAGCCCAGTGCCTTATCCTCTAATGTCGAGATGCCACCAGCCTTATTGCCTGGTGAGGGATTCTCGCCAACGGGTTCGCCATGAGAGAGAAAATAGTTCTTGAAGTTGTTGACCATTGATACTGTCTGTTCGAAGAGTTCGCGCGTCTCGCAGCGATTCATCAATATCGTTTCGGCACCAAACATCTCAGGAACCTCTGTCAGTATGCTCGTTCCGCCCTGTGCTACTAGCCAGTCGCTGAATTCGCCCACTAATGGGTTGGCAGTGATGCCAGAGAATCCGTCGCTGCCACCACACTTTAATCCTACGCGTAGCTTCGATACGCTGACATCCTCACGCTGGTCTTGAGCTGCTGTGTTATATAGTTCGCGCAGAATCTCCAGGCCAGCTTCTATCTCGTCACCTTCTACACGCTGAGTGACCAGTAGTTTGATGCGGGCTTTGTCGTAGTCGCCCAGCATTGCCATAAAGTCTTCAGGCTGATTGTTCTCACATCCTAAACTCAATACCAAGACACCACCAGCATTGGGGTGTAGACAGATGTCGCGAAGAATTTTGCGCGTATTCTCATGGTCTTCGCTGAGTTGTGAACAACCGTAGTTGTGATGCCAAGCATGGATGGCGTCAATGTGTTTGGTGCTGGCTGTTGAATGATTGAAATTGATTTCCTCTTTGAACTTTTCAATGAGCTTGTCAGCGATACCATTAACACAGCCAACAGTGGGCACAATCCATAATTCATTGCGTACACCAACGTCTCCATTCTTACGAATATATCCCTTAAAGCTTCGCTTTTCGTCTTTAATGCTAAGTTTCTGGGAAACAGGATTGTATGTATAATTTAGTGTTCCGCTAAGATTGGTCTGCAGATTATCTTCGTTTACCCAATCGCCAGCTTTTAGCGTCTGTCGGGCGTGACCAATGGGATAGCCGTATTTGATGATATCTTCACCCTCTTGTGTGTCCTTGATAAGTATCTTATGACCAGCAGGAGTGTCTTGATTGACGGTGATTTGTTGTCCGTCAATCTCGATGATGTCCCCCTTCTTTTTGGGCGCAAGACATACTACCACCGAGTCGGCGGAATTGATTTTTAGGAAAGTTGTTTGTTTCATGCTTCTTATCCGATATTCTTTCTGCGATAGAAGTCAACATTCTCTCTTGTCAGCAATTCGATAGGCATGTAGTTGACAGGATCTACTTCTTTCTTCAGGATGATGGCATTGAACAATGCATCGATACAAGCATAACCCTGCATGAAGGCATGCTGGGCTACCAGACAAGAGATACTGCCCTGACGCAGACATTCGGCATTCTTGGGAACCATATCGTAACCCATAATCTGAATGTTGCGCATATTGCTCTTTAGCAGGTATTCGCCTACCAAGTGGGCTTTAGAGTTGAATGTGATGCAATGGTGAACTAATGGATGCTCTTTGAAAAATTTCTCCAGGATGCCGTCGTAGTTTTCGCGCTTCTCGTCGAGCGATAAGTTGAGCTCATGAATCTTGACGTTAGGGAAGTGGTCGCGCATATAATGACGGAAACCAGTCTCACGGTTCTCCTGCTGCTTAGAAGCCACATTGCCGTTGCGCATCTGCTTCATCAGCATGATTTCTTTCTCCTTCGGTGTGAACAGCATCATCATGCGTGCTGCAAAGTAACCACTACAGAAAGAATCCTGTCCGAAGAATGACAGTGGCTTCAGGTCGGGCATATAGGAGTCGAGTAGGATAAACGGGATGTTTCTTTCGTGCATAATGTTAGCATACTTCGTAGTAACATCCAAACGTGAAGGCACTACTACAACACCGTCAGGTTCCTGCTTGAGGATTTCTGACATAGTCTTGTCGAACGTGTCTACCGAGAAACGGTTGTAATACATGATCTTATGAGAGACGCGGAAGTCACGGAAACGGTCACTCGCAGTGTGCGCTCCTTCTTCAATCTCCTCCCAATAAGCTTCTGACTCATGCTTAGGCATCACACAATAGAAGGTATAGGACTTGTTGTATGCCAGAGCTGAGGCATACATATTAGGCTTGTAGTCCATCTCTTCTAAAGCCTTCTTAACTTTCTCCAATGCTTTTGGAGACACGTTGGGGCGCTCGTGTAGTACACGGTCCACCGTGCCGACGCTGACACCAGCACGTTCGGCAATGTCCTTGATTCTGATCTTCGTAGTATCCATAGTTTCTGCAAAGGTAATGAAAAAAATGATACATTGCAATTTTTTATCGGATTATTTTCTACTTATGTAGTTTCGTGGGTTATTATCATAACATTTTGTTGTTTTTCTTTGCCGTTATAAAAAATAGTAGTATCTTTGCAATCACTTTAAAATATAAATTTGAACATTTAACTAAAACAAATGGCAAAAATAGTAACACTGGGCGAGATTATGCTTCGCCTGTCGCCCATGGGCAACGACCGTTTTATTCAGAGTGAGTCTTTCCGCATTATCCCTGGTGGCGGTGAGGCCAATGTGGCAATCTCATTAGCTAACTATGGACATGAGGCTTACTATGTTTCCAAGCTTCCTAAACACGAGATTGGTCAAATTGCTGTCAATGCCCTGCGCCGTTATGGTGTAAACACACAGTTTGTAGCTCGCGGTGGTGACCGTGTAGGTTTGTATTATGCTGAGACTGGTGCGTCAATGCGTCCTTCAAAGGTTATCTACGACCGTGCTCACTCATCTATCGCTGAGGCAGAGCCACAGGATTTCGATTTCGATAAGATTATGGAGGGGGCTGCTTGGTTCCATTGGAGTGGTATTACACCTGCTATCTCAGATAAGGCTGCTGAGCTTACTCGTCTGGCTTGTGAAGCTGCTAAACGTCATGGTGTTACCGTTAGTGTAGACCTGAATTTCCGTAAGAAGCTGTGGACCTCAGAGAAGGCTATCTCTATTATGCGTCCGCTGATGAAATATGTAGATGTATGTATCGGCAATGAGGAAGATGCTGAGCTTTGTCTTGGCTTTAAGCCTGATGCTGATGTTGAGGGTGGACAGACTGATGCTGCTGGCTATGAGGGCATCTTCAAGCAGATGATGCAGGAGTTTGGCTTCAAGTATGTAGTATCAACACTCCGCGAGAGCTATAGTGCTACTTTCAATGGTTGGAAGGCACTTATCTACGATGGTAAGGAGTTCTATCAGTCAAAGCGTTATGAGATTAATCCTATCATCGACCGTGTTGGTGGTGGCGACTCATTCTCTGGTGGTTTGATTCATGGCTTGCTGACTAAGAAAACTCAGGGTGAGGCTCTTGAGTTTGCTGTAGCTGCTTCTGCTCTGAAGCATACCATCAATGGCGACTTTAACCTGGTATCTGTAGAGGAGGTTGAGGCACTTGCAGGTGGTAATGCCAACGGAAGAGTGCAGAGATAAAGAATTATCCTAGGAGAACCTAGGAAGACCTGGGACATCCTAGAGAACCCTAGAAACCCCTAGCAATATCTAGAATTATGGCAAAATTTGATAAGATAGCAGTGATGCAGAAGATAGGTGATACTGGTATGGTACCCGTCTTCTATCACAAGGATTTAGAAGTTTGCAAGAACGTAGTAAAAGCCTGTTATGAAGGTGGCGTTCGTGCCTTTGAGTTTACCAATCGTGGCGACTTCGCACAGGAGGTATTCGGTGAATTGGTGAAGTGGGCTGATAAAGAGTGTCCCGAGTTGGCACTGGGTATCGGTTCTGTCGTTGACGCGCCTACTGCAGCCATGTATCTCCAGTTGGGTGCATGCTTCGTAGTTGGTCCGCTGTTCAACCCCGAAATCGCTCCTGTATGTAATCGTCGCCTCGTTCCTTACTGCCCAGGTTGTATGACCGTTTCTGAGATCGGTAAAGCTCAGGAACTTGGTTGCGACCTGACAAAGGTATTCCCTGGTGATGTTGTTGGTCCTAACATGGTCAAAGGTTTGAAGGCTCCCATGCCTTGGTCTAAGATTATGGTTACGGGCGGTGTCTCTCCTGACGAGGAAAACCTCACTAAGTGGTTTAAGGCTGGCGTCTTCTGTGTGGGAATGGGTTCTAAGCTCTTCCCGTCTGATAGAGTAAAGGCTGGCGATTGGCAGTATGTAACCGACAAGTGCAAGGAGGCACTCGGTTATGTGGCAAAGGCTCGCGCTTAACGCTCTCCTGCTACTACTCATCTCAGCTTGTTCACCGTCTGATAAGGCAACGGTGGACAAGTTGAATTCTCTTTCTTATGCCTATCACTACCGTAATATTGATTCTACAGAAGTCTATGCTCGTAGGGCATACGACTTAGCCACTTTTGATGATGGCCGTGCAGAAGCTCTCAACAATCTCGCCTTTGTTTCGATGGTTCGTATGGATTATAACAAAGCCGAGCAGCAACTGAAAGAAGCCCTGTCGCTGACAGATAATCAGGTGGAACTGATGGTTTCAGAGGTTCAGATGATGCGTCTTTGTCAGCGTCGCAGCGAGAATCGTGCATTCTATGAACATCGTGAACAGGCGCAGCGCCATCTGAATCGTATTCAAGAAGAACTCGACGAGTTGCCAGAGCGCTTACAGCAACGCCTGATATATGCAGAATCAGAGTTGGCTATTGTCAACTCTACCTATTATTACTATGTCGGTTTGGAACGCCAGTCGATAGAGGCTATCCGAGGATTGGATACTGAGCGTACACGTCGTGATACTGTGCAGTATCTAAACTACCTCTATAATGTGGGTGCTGGTGGTATTTTGACAGAAGGAACACCCGAACAGATTAATGCTGACGAAATGGAATATCTCTCACGCTGTAAAACGATAGCAGAGCGTCAGGGGTACATCTATTTTGAGGCACAGGCATTAGAAGCTATTGCTGAGCATACAGGCGAATTGGGTTTGGCAGAAAAAGCCCTGCAACTATTTACCACCTATGGTGATGTCTATCAGATAGCTGGTGCTTATCGTACCCTTGCATCTTGTTATCATGCCATGGGGGATGACCATCAAGCACTAAAAAACTTGCATCAAGCATTAGCTGATAAGCGTATCAATCAGGCTCCCGACTTGGTGGCAAGTATTCGTGAACAACTCTCTGTGGCTTATTCTGCCATTGACGATAAGAAACAGAGCGACTATAATCGTAACATCTATATCGACCTGCAGGAACAGACGCGTCAAGACCGAGAACTAGAGGCACGTGCAGGTATTCTTGATCGTGAAGTCAGTCAGCTTAACTGGATGATATTCGCAGTTGTGGTGGCTATCTTGCTTATGCTTTTCCTGTTGTGGCTTTTCAATCGATTGAACAAACAACACAAGGAAGATAATGAGCTAGATGACCTGTTGGAACAGAAGAGTGAGGAAGTTGCTGAGGCACGTCTGCGTGTGGAGCGCAACGAACGTCGTCATCTGGAACAACGTGCTAAGATCTCGTTGGCGATGAGCATTCTTCCCTTGATAGACCGTATTCGTCATGCCATTGATCATTCGCCATTGACTCATGAGCAATTAGACTATATTCGTGAACTCACGGATAATATCAACGAGCAGAACGATGTACTTACACAGTGGATACAACTTCGACAGGGTGAACTGAGTTTGCATGTAGAGAGTTTCCCTCTGCAGTCGTTGTTTGATATTGTGGCTCGCAGCAAGACGAGTTTCCGAATGAAAGACGTTGACTTAGAGGTAGCACCAACGGAAGTACATGTTAAGGCTGACCGTGTTCTGACACTCTTCATGCTGAACACATTGGCTGATAATGCCCGCAAGTTTACTGATAAAGGAGGACGCGTAGATATCTCTGCTACTGAGACCAATGATTATGTGGAAGTATCAGTTACTGATACTGGTCGTGGTATGAGTGAGGAAGAACTATCTCATGTCTTTGACCATAAGGTTTCACAAGGTCATGGCTTTGGATTGATGAACTGTAAGGGTATCATTGAGAAATATCGAAAGACCAGTCAGATATTCTCTGTATGTAGTCTTCAGGCTGAGAGCCAACAGGGTAGGGGAAGCCGTTTCTTCTTCCGTTTGCCAAAGGGCGTGATGCGAGTGCTGCTAATAGCTTGTAGTTTGTTGACGGGTAGCCTATCTTTGAGTGCTAATGATGCCCATGAGTATCTTAATCAGGCACATATCTATGCCGATTCTGCTTATTTCTCTAACATCAACGGAACCTATGCCCGTACATTAGAATTTGCAGACTCTTGTCGTGAGTGTCTGAATGCCTATTACTTGAATACGCATCCTAATGGTCACCAGCTTTTGAAGCGTCAAGATGATGCCTCAACACCCATTGAGATACTGTGGTTACATGATGGTGTGGATACTAACTATCAGATTATTCTGGATATGCGCAACGAGAGTGCAGTAGCTGCTTTGGCACTCCACGAGTGGGCGCTCTATGCCTATAATAATAAGGTTTATACCCAGCTCTTTAAGGAACTGAGTGCTGACTCCACATTGGATGATTACTGTCGCACCATGCAGCAGTCACAGCAAAATAAGCGCATCGCCGTTATTCTGCTCTTGGTATTGTTGGTGCTCATCGTGCCAGCTTACTTTATGCTTTACTATCGTCATCGGCTCTATCAGCGCTTCCGCCAAGAACGCCAGCAGCTGAATAATATTGAGATGGCTGACGACGAGCTGCATCGTGCTGAACTGGAGAATGCCAATCTCCATGTAGCCAATAGCGTGCTGGACAACTGTCTGTCCACCTTAAAGCATGAGACGATGTATTATCCTTCACGCATTCGCCAGTTGGTTGATTCCGACGATTTGCAGCCCTTGGCTGAGGTTACCAGTTATTATCGCGACCTATACAGCATTCTGATACAACAAGCCACAGCGCAGGTAGACCGCATTAAGCTACACGTGCATCCTGTTACGCTTTATGGTCAGACCGTCTTGGGTGACGATAATATGCTGCGTTATCTGTTTGAACTGCTTAAGGGGGATGTTACGGCAGAGGCAAAAGACGACAAGTATGTGGTTTACCACGTATTCCACTCACCACTCGCCACTCAGCAATCACCCATAGAATTTCTCCTTTGTCGTCAGATAGTACGCGACCATGGAGAAGCTACCAATCGTCGCGGATGCGGCATTAGTATAGAAAAAGAAAACATCAACATAATACTACCACGATATAATGGAAAACTTTAAACTGATTATCGTCGAGGATGTACCCCTCGAACTCAAAGGCACCGAAGGTATCATTCGCAATGAGATTCCCGAGGCCGAAGTGATTGGTACTGCTGCCAACGAGAGTAGCTATTGGAAACTCATCAAGCAGCAACAGCCCGACCTCGTACTGCTTGACCTCGGTCTTGGTGGCTCTACCACAGTAGGTGTGGAGATTTGTCGCCAAACCAAGGAACTATATAAGCAGGTGAAGATCCTTATCTTTACGGGCGAGATACTCAACGAAAAGCTATGGGTTGATGTGCTCGATGCTGGTGCCGACGGTATTATCCTGAAGAGTGGCGAACTCCTTACACGTCGCGATGTTATAGCTGTTATGGAGGGTAAGCAGTTAGTTTTCAATGAGCCTATCCTACAGAAGATAGTCGAACGCTTTAAGCATGCAGTATCTTCACAGTTAGCTCGCCAGGAGGCACTTATCAACTATGAGATTGATGAATATGACGAACGCTTCTTGCGCCATCTGGCACTGGGCTTCACCAAGGAACAGATAACAGGTCTGCGTGGAATGCCTTTTGGTGTGAAGAGCCTTGAAAAACGACAGATGGAACTTGTCAAGAAACTCTTCCCTGGTGGCGAGAGTGTCAATGCCACTCGTTTGGTAGTACGCGCCTTCGAGTTACGCATTCTCGATATTGACAATCTCGAACCCGATATGGAATAACGATTTATAATTCATAATGCTTAATGCATAATGTTGCTTTCAGCGACACCGCTCACGCTCGGCATAGCTCATGCAAGCATGGCTCTGCTCTCGCTTAATCGCGGCGTTCAATGTTGCTTTCAGCGACACCGCTCACGCTCGGCATAGCTCATGCAAGCATGGCTCTGCTCTCGCTTAATCGCGGCGTTCAATGTTCAATGGTCAATGTTCAATGGTCAATGATTAACGTTCAATGTTCAACGTAAAAAGGTTTCTTCCACATATTGCCCTCACGCTGTTTGGTGCTCAGTTGCTGACAATGCTTGTGTCGTGGTTGCTTAGTGCAGCCTTCCCCGTCAGTGGTATTCGCTCTTTGCTCTCCAGTGAAGGGCTGCGCTGGTTCTTTGGACGTTTCAGCCATATGCTCGCTACGCCCATTCTGCTATCGCTGTTATTGTTGATGTTAGCTTATGGAGTCTTCCGTCGTAGTGGAATGCTCAATTACCAATCCACTTATCGCGAAAAGAGAGCACGAGCCATGACGCTTGTTCTCTCTGTGGTTGCGCTTGTTATGCTCCTCTCATTGGCAGTTATTCCCCATGCCGTCATGCTTTCAGTTACTGGCAGTTTGTGGCCCTCGCCATTCTCCCATGCTCTGCTTCCTTTGCTTACCTTCTGTGTTATTATCCTTAGTGCCTTCTATGGCATTATCGCAGGTTATTATAATACAGTAAGCGACATCTACGAAGCATTGCTTCATGGCATACGTCAGGGTGCTCCGCTCCTTCTTTTCTATCTCTTGATAGCCCAACTCTATCTATCACTATCGTATAGTATCGGACATATTACCCCATAACCTAACAATGTTTTATAATTTATATCATTAAAATCTTAAAACAAAAATGAAACAGATGAACAAAAAGAATTTGTGGAGCATGATGGCAATCTTGGTGATTGCCATGCTGAGTATCAGCCTCGCCTCATGCGGCAGTGACGACGACAACAACGAGAATGGTTCTTTCTTGGTTGGCGAATGGTATGAGTGTGACTCAAAAGGAGTGTTTAGAAACGACGCAACGGAAGAGGAAGTATACCATTTGCGCCTACGTGCCAATGGAACTGGAGACTTCTGGTCTGTGAGCAAAGGCAAGGAGGATGCATATAAGTATTCTTTTGAGTATTCAAGTAATATAAAGGGTACTTCGGGTACGCTTACGCTTACTATAACATCGTCTACCGATGCTTCGGAGATAGGAAAGATTGAATCTGGAGATGTGACCTTTGAGAATGGAATCCTGTCTACAGGCGAAGTATACTACAAGAAAAAATAACTTGATTGGTACAGAATAATAAAAAATACAGCTAATGCGGATGTGCATTAGCTGTATTTTAGTTTTGTATTAGCGTATTATTTGATAAGATCTACGCTACGCTTCAGGAACTTGTCGAGTGCTTCACCCTTCAGCATACCATTCTGAAGGAGGGCAAGGTCGATAAGCTGATGGATGATATCGTTCTTAGCAGCAAATCCGTTGAGAACGCTGTTCTTCTTCTGCTTCTGCTCTTCGATAGCTTTCTCGCACTCGCTCTTCATGTCTTTGTCGTCCTGTGTCAGCTCCTCAGGTTTCTTCTTCTCCTGTTGCTGACGGATAGCTGCCAAGCGAGCCTCTTGTCCCTTCAACTCACTCTCGATGGGCTGCAACTCAGTTGACAGCTGAGCGTTGATAGTAGAGAGTACATCCTTAACCAGACGATGGTCAGCGTTGAGCACGAGGTTCAGCGTGTCAGGCATCTGAGCGTAGAAGTTCATGCCCTGCTGGAAGCGGCTCATGTCCTTCATGCGGCGCATCCACTCATTCTGTGTGATGACTACAGGACGCTGAGCCTCACCCAAAGACTGTACCTCTACCATGAATTCAGTCTTCTCCAGCTTTGGCATCTGTGACTTGAATACCTGTGACAAATTGGCAGAGTCGTTATCTGAGAGGTTTGACTTAGGCTGGTCGTCCTTCACGATAAGACGATCGATGATGTCTGAATCGACACGAGTGAAGCGGCTCTTCTCAAACTTCTGCTCCAGCATCTGAATGGCAGGAACGTCGAGCTGTCCGTCGAGCAAGAGTACTGAGTAGCCCTTGTCTTTTGCAGCCTGAATATATGAGTACTGCTCCTCCTTGTCTGTAGCATAGAGGTAGATGAGCTGGTCGTCCTTATCCTTCTGATTAGCCTCGATAAGCGTCTTATATTCATCGAAGGTGAAGTGCTTGCCCTCAACATCCTTTAGCAAAGCAAACTCCTTAGCTTTGTCGTAGAAGCTCTCTTCGCTCAGCATGCCATAGTTGATGAAGAGCTTCAGGTCGTCCCACTTCTCTTCGTAGGCCTTGCGGTCTTCCTTGAAGATGCTGAGCAAGCGGTCTGATACCTTCTTAGTGATATAGGTAGAAATCTTCTTTACCTCGCGATCGCTCTGCAGATAAGAACGGCTCACGTTCAGAGGAATATCTGGAGAGTCGATAACACCATGCAGCAGAGTCAGGAACTCAGGCACAATACCCTCTACCTGGTCGGTAACGAATACCTGGTTGCAGTAGAGCTGAATCTTGTTGCGCTGCAGGTCGAGGTTTGACTTGATGCGTGGGAAGTAGAGAATACCAGTAAGGTTGAAGGGATAGTCCACGTTCAGGTGAATCCAGAACATTGGCTCATCGCTCATGGGGTAGAGAGTGCGATAGAATGACTTGTAGTCCTCATCCTTCAAAGTAGATGGAGCCTTAGTCCACAGAGGTTCAACATCATTGATAACGTTGTCCTTGTCGGTATCTACCATCTCTTTCTTCTCGCTGCTCCACTCCTGCTTCTTGCCAAAGGCTACAGGTACTGCCATAAACTTGCAGTACTTGTTGAGCAACTGCTGAATCTTCTCTTTCTCCAAAAATTCCTTGCAGTCGTCATCTACATAGAGGATGATGTCAGAACCACGATCCTCCTTCTCAGCCTCGTCAATCTCGTAGGCAGGACTACCGTCGCAGCTCCACTTCACAGCCTTAGCGCCATCCTTGTAGCTCTTGGTGATAATCTCCACCTTCTTGGCTACCATGAATGAAGAGTAGAAGCCCAGTCCGAAGTGACCGATAATGTTGTTGGCATTATCCTTATACTTCTCCAGGAAGTCGTTGACACCAGAGAATGCAATCTGGTTGATATACTTGTCAATCTCCTCCTCGGTCATACCGATACCACGGTCAGAGATAGTGATAGTGCCCTTGTCGGTATCCAGCGCTACGCGAACGGTTACGTCGCCCAACTCACCTTTGAATTCACCCTGCTGAGCCAGTGTCTTCAGCTTCTGTGTGGCATCAACAGCATTTGATACCATCTCACGCAGGAAAATCTCATGGTCTGAATAGAGAAACTTTTTGATGACGGGGAAGATGTTCTCAGTAGTAACCCCGATGTTACCTTTTTGCATATACCTTAGTATTTATTTAATTCGTTTGCCAAGGTTTTGCAAATATCGTGCCAAAAGGCATTCATAGAATAATTATCAATCTATCCAACCATCTTTGTTGGGCTTGTGGGCATTGGGGAGGAGTGTTGCTTGATGGTCTTTCACACGAATGGTGTGGTGCCAGTCGTTAGGAATGGCATAGGCTCCTATAGTCTGGTCAAGAACAAGAATATAGAAATGTCCATCGACGGAGAGCTTGCCTCGCAGTTCTTTAGGATAATAGGGTTGCGGGGCACGGTAATTGATATCTTCTAATTTGCCCACAATGACTTCATTTTCATTATATATGTTTAGATAGAATTCCTGATTGGGATGCTCGCTCACATAATACTTCTCTACTTTGGATTTCAAAGCATCGAATACCTCCTGCGCATGAGCCTCTGGGACTACATAGAGGTGACCAGTAGTCTTACCATCATAGGGACGCAGGTCTTCAACAGGACAGCCAATAACAAGAGCAGGATTCGCCATGAAGTCTTCGAAAGTATACTCGTAAGAAGTCTCATAGACCTTCACGCCAGCAATCTTTTCCTTAACCCATTTTACGAAGTCTTTCAGTGGTCGCTCGTCAAAGGGTTCTTTTTTGCCCTTTGCTTCACGGCTCACATACTCAACTGTCACGCTTGAGTATCCCTCATCGCCTGTATAACGCAGCGTGGCGGCTTTGGCAGCTTTGTAGTTGGCGCCCATTACCGCATGACCATCATTATCCTGCAGAACAACCTCCTCGCCCTCCAAGGGCTCAAAGGCAAGGGCATAGAGGATAGAGTCGCTACCATTGACGTGATTTTCTTTGTGATAGCAATGACTGGCTGCAGAGCATCCCCAACGGAAAGCATTCAGACAGGAATCTATCATCTGAAGATTCTGGGCATTTGCTTTTTCCCTTATTTCCTTGACATCTTTATGCCATTTCTCAACAGCTTGGGGGGTAGCTCCCAGCATAAAGAAGCGCTTACTGGTCTTCAGTACCTCGCCACCTTCGTAGATGAGTTCTGTATGTGTTTCGCTAACGTTCTGCTCCGCCAAATAAGCGACCAGATTCTCTATGGGATTTCCTGTAGGAGATTCCTTCTCAGTAGTACAAGCTACCATCAGGCTGCAAAGCAGCGAAAAGAAAAAGATGTTATGTTTCATTTCTTTTTTGTTTTTGAGGTTCATTGATTATAATAGCTGTAAGACGTCTTCGTTATTCATTATTTATTCTGCATCTCGGCAATAGCCAACTGCAGTTGTTGTCCACTCCGCTCTATCTCTGTACAGTTTCTTCGTAAGACACGAAAGCACCTCTTCTGTCTATTTCGGTATTGTAAAGAGCAGACTGAGAGACTTCTTTCTCAGCGGACGATGAGAAGAGCGAACCTTTTGCAATCACCACCGCAATAGCCACCGCAGCAGCTATGCTTATGGGCCAAGTCCAAAGGGCAATGCGACGGGCTGGCTGTTTGCGCTCAGCTACCATCTTATCGAAAGCGGCTTCTGCAGCATCCAACTCTTCTTCACTGGGAATATTCAGGTGTTCAGCATGCAGAGGTGACTTGCCTGCAAGATATTTTTCTAGTTCACTATTCATTCGTAATTCCTTATTCATAATATCCCTCCTTTTTTCAAAGATTCTACAATATGATGACGGGCGCAGCTCAGCATCGTACTCACACTACGGATAGCGATGCCTGTGGCTGCAGCAATCTGTGCACTATCCATCTGCGCCTCTGAAAACATCGTCCACAATCTGCGCTCGGCAGGTGGCAGCGTGGCTACTACTTGCTCCAAGGCATTTTGTAGTTCAGCCTCTTGGATAGCATCATCGTTAATGGTGGCTGTATGATCCTTCAACTCTACTGTCTGCTGGTGCTTACGATAAGCATCTATACAAGCATGTTTCGTCAGACGAATGGCCAGTCGTTCAGCATCCTTCGCTTCTGACAGTTTCTCCCAAGCAGTCCATAAACGCATCAAGGCCTCCTGTACAGCATCCTCTGCAATATCAAAATCTGCATTGAATTGCAACGCCAGATTCAACAATCTTGGACGTAACTGTGAGACGATAGATGTGAATGTTTCTGCTTTCATACATCTTTATAACGGAGAAACAGCAAAATGTCAAGTGCCGATTAAACTTTTTTAAGAAAAATAAGGTTCACACTCACGCGTAAACTATTGATGTGTTGCGCTGTAAGTGTGAACCCTATTAGTTTCTTTCTCTGCTTTCTATTACTTGATGATTACCTTCTTTGTGGTGCCATCGCTCATTTTGATGATGTTCAGTCCCTTCTTGGGCTGAGCCAGTTGGTGGCCTTGTAAATCGTAGATGGCTTTGTTTGTTGCCAGTGGTGCATATTCTATTGAAGAAATAGCTGTTGGCTTTGGATCTTCATCAGTCAGTGCCACGATGTTGCCAAAGTCTTTCCACTGGTCTGCGTTACGATATGCTTCTACAGCGTTAGCAGGCACGTGGAGCGTGGCATTTTTGTAGTTTGAGTCTACAAAAACGTCCTTGCCAATCTCTGGCACTTGTTCTGCATAGCAATACATGTCAGCAATGCTAGTGCATTTATGGAATGCGCTGTCGTCAATGCATGCCAGATGGCTTGGGATAGTGACAGTAGAAAGTTTTTCACTTTCTGAGCAGGCAAGATATGCAATATTTCTTACGTCTTCTCCAAAAACGAACTCTTTTACCTGTTTACCAAAACAACTCGTTAATGTATAGAACTGCTCATTGTCTCTTGCTACCACCTCATTGCTGTTAACAACCACTTTAGTCAGATTATGACACATTTGGAATGCAAAAAGATGAACACATTTTACACTTTGTGGTATGGTGACGGAAGACAGTTTATAACAACCTTCGAAGGCCCATTCTCCAATGTCAGTTAAACTGTTAGGCAATTCTACAGAGGTTAGTTCACTACATTCCATAAACGCATAATCTCCTATGGTTTTAACATTGTCTGTCATTTTTAGAGAGGTAATCGTACTTCTGAAGAATGCCCAGTTGCCAATACTTGTGACATTTTCTCCTAAAACAAGTTCTTTAATAAAGGTACCAAAGAAAAGGTCTGTAACTTTAATATCTCCACTTTCGTAATTCTTTGATACCAACGCATTGCTGTTTATTTTGGCCGTTTTCAAGTTGTCGCATTCGTTGAAAATATTCTCACCAATGGTCTCCAAACCTGTACCAATATAAACTGATGTCAGATTAGAACAGTGATAAAACGCACCTTGTTCGATAGTAGTTACACTATTGGGAATATTGATTGAACTTAGGTTTGAACATTTTCGGAAAGCGCCGCTTCCAATGGTCTTTAGGCTATTGGGTAGTGTGATAGAAGTTAGATTAGAGCGCTCTGAGAATGCCTTTGAACCGATTTTTGTTACACTGTATTCGACTCCTTCAAAAATAATCGACGACGGAATAACGACATCTCCTGTAAATGGATTATTGCGATTGGCTGCAACTTCTGCTGTTTTGTCAGCAGAATTTAAGTTGTAATAGATGTTGTCTACAACTTGAGGGCTTGCCTGACCTGCTAATGGTAGCAGCATCAACAAGAAAATGAATAATTGTTTTTTCATGTTTTTGGTTGTTTATTTGTTGTTTTATTTGTGTGTGAGTGCAAAGTTAGTTATTTTTACTTAAATGTGCAAGAAATAGTTGCGCATTTTTTTACTATTTCAGAAGAATTTCTGTGAAAATAAAGTTCACATTCACGCGTAATCTATTGATATATTGCTCAGTAAGTGTGAATATTATTTTTGAGATTGATTTCTGTTATAGATATAGTGTTGTCTATGAAATTCTCTTTTAGTCTATGCCTCTCCGTTCGTCATAAACCAGACAACTTTTCCTTTTGTCAAGTTTATCACGGCTGTTGCGAAACTAGGTCCTCCGTCACAAACGTATATTTCATCTTTCTTCAATGATGTGTAGCCATCAAAACTTTGCCAGTTGGTTATAAGATTTACTTTTACAATGATGTCGCCATTTTCAACGATGGCAATGTATTGTCTGATATATTGGTTGAAAGGGTAGGGATATCTGTTTCCACGTAGTTCTTTTTCGTATTCTTTCTTATCAAAGTATGACTCAAGAATATTTCTTGCCATTACTACTTCATCATGGGTTAAGATGTGTAATTCCTTTTTAGTATACTCGTAAGACTCATTTACAAATACTGATTTGACATTAACGTCTAAGGAATCAGGAGAAAGGTCGTCCGCAGAGAGTACCATTGGCTTTCTATTATTCATATCATGCAAATCAACAAATTTGTGGAAACGTAATTGAACGCCAGTATTCATGAAGTCAGAAATAACCAGAATGCTATCTTTCAAATGGTCAATCTTATAGAGACTCTCTTTCTGCTGATGGTCTGTCAGTATTAATGAATCGCCCGTGATAGCAAAGTGACGATAATGGTAGATAGTGTCCAGACAGGGATCTATCCAGATGTCAGAGTCATTGATAACCTCTATTTTGCTCCAAGGTAGTTCCTTGTTTACTTCACCTTCAACTTGCCAATAACCATATATGTCTTTTGGAGCTATAGTCCTGTCTTCTGCTAATTGGCACGAAGCCATCAACAGGAGTACTATTGGATAATAGAAAACATTTTTCATCACGTTAATTGACTTTCCGTAATTCATAATTTTTTGTTTATTGTTTGACGATGCAAAGGTACAAAATAAAAATTGCTTTGTCAAGAGGTTATGCGTGATTGACACAGAATAAAACAATCAAAATGCTGAAAATTAGGCAGATGTGAATCGAGAAATACAACGATTGACACATTTTTACGACGAGGTTGTGAGCAGAAAGAGTGGGGTATTGCATCAAAACGAAGGGCGGAAAGCATGTTTTTTATGCCTTTTAGATGCTAAATTTGCTGCCTTTTGTGTTTTATACAAGCTTTGATATCGTAAGAATGCTACTATTTGGAATCTGTAACTATTTGCTTTTTAGTGAATTATGTAATTTGCTTATTCGGGTGTAATCTCAAATCTCAAATCTCAGTTGTTTTAAATGCATCTCCGCTTCTCTTTCTTTTATATATTTATATATCTATATAATTGATTATTAATTAGTTATAAAAGCATATAAGAGAGAAGCCGATGTTAAAGATAGCATTTTATTTGAACTGAGACTGAGATTTGAGACTGATGTCTGCCTATTCTTCTACTAGGCCTTTTTCGTATACAGCTATTACGGCTCTATATACAGCTAAGCCAGCGCCGTATTAGCTATTCCCGTCGCCATATTAGCCATATTTGTTTCGTGCGATGGCTGTCGCAAACATCTGCGACGGCTTTCGAAAATATTTGCGACGGCCGTCGCAAGTTACAAGTAAAGCTGATAGGGAAAGTGGTGGCTGCTATTATGGAGAATGATTATAGGTGATCTGACAATTTGCAGAGAGTGAATGTGTTATGATGGCTGTGTCTGCGAAAATATGGGATGCGATTTCGCACTCCAATAGGCTTAAATGAGCGAAAAAGTGGGCTGAGTTAACATTTGTTTTGATTTAATCATTTCTCACATAACACTCTACTCTCCTCGAAAAAAATCAATGTTCAATGTTCAATGTTCAATGATTTTTCGTACCTTTGCACCAAAATTCATAATACTATGGTAAGAAGAAGATGGCGCTGCAAGCCAGGCGAACAGCCTACAGAGCTGGATAAGCGCATGATGTATTTGGAAAATAAAGGGGTGTTGGTTCCTACTCGTGAACTGATTAAAACCCCAGAACAGATAGAGGGCATCCGCCGTGCGGGTGTCATCAATACTGGTGTGCTTGATGAAGTAGAGAAAGTAATTCATGCTGGCATGTCTACATTGGAGATTGACCAGCTGTGTCGCGAGTATTGCGAGAAGCATGGTGCTATACCTGCCTGCCTCAACTATGGCGGTGACGAGGAGACACCTGCTTTCCCTATGAGTGTTTGTACAAGTATCAATGAGGTGGTGTGTCATGGTATTCCTAAGGCCGACGATATATTGGAGGAGGGAGATATCATTAATGTTGACTTTACTACCATTCTTGATGGCTACTATGCTGACGCTTCGCGAATGTTTATTATCGGTAAGACAACACCCGAGAAGGAGCAGTTGGTACAGGTTACCAAGGAGTGCTTAGAGATTGGTATGGAGGCTGCCAAGCCTTGGCATGGTGTCAACGAGATTGGTCGCGCCATTCAGAAGCATGCCAATAAGTATCACTATGGTGTGGTGCGCGACCTGTGTGGTCATGGAGTAGGGTGCCAGTTCCACGAAGAACCAGAGGTGGCTCACTTCTCACAGCGAGGCGACGGTATGATTCTCGTGCCTGGTATGGTGTTTACCATTGAGCCAATGATTAACATGGGCTCTTGGGAGGTGTTTATAGATGCTGACGATCCCTACGGATGGGAGGTAATAACAGAAGACGAACTGCCCAGCGCTCAGTGGGAGCACACACTGCTGATGACTGAACACGGAGTGGAAGTGCTGTCTCATTGAACATTGAACATTGAAGATTGAAGATTGAAGATTGAACATTGAACGATGTCGACTGAAAAGGATATATATATATTAGGTATAGAGAGTAGTTGCGACGACACGTCTGCCGCCGTACTGAAAAATGGCGTGCTGCTGTCGAACGTAACAGCATCTCAGGCTGTTCATGAGTCGTATGGCGGTGTGGTGCCAGAACTGGCGTCAAGAGCACACCAGCAGAATGTAGTGCCAGTGGTGCACGAGGCTATCAAGCGTGCTGGTATTCAGAAAGAGCAGCTTTCAGCTATCGCCTTTACACGTGGTCCTGGCTTGATGGGCTCGCTCTTAGTTGGAGTGAATTTTGCCAAAGGCTTTGCCCGTTCGTTGGGAATACCTCTTGTGGATGTCAATCACCTGCAGGGTCATGTGATGGCTCACTTTATAAAAGAAGAGGTGAGAGGTGAGGATGGAGAGGTGAAAGAAGTCTCAAACATACCACCATTGCCTTTCCTCTGCTTGCTGGTAAGTGGCGGTAACTCGCAGATAGTCAAGGTGAATGCCTATAACGATATGGAAGTGCTAGGTCAGACAATTGATGACGCTGCTGGTGAGGCTATCGACAAGTGCTCAAAGGTGATGGGCTTGGGCTATCCGGGTGGTCCAATCATCGACCGTTTGGCTCGTCAAGGTAATCCAAAGGCATATCAGTTTGCTGAACCCCATATTCCTGGACTGAATTACAGTTTCTCTGGATTGAAGACCTCTTTCTTGTATAATATGCGCAAGTGGGTAGAAGAAGATCCCGATTTCATCGAGCATCACAAAGAGGACATCGCAGCCTCGTTGGAATGGACCATTGTGGACATTCTGATGAAGAAACTGAAGATGGCTGTTAAGGAAACAGGCATTAAGCATGTGGCTGTGGCTGGTGGCGTGAGTGCCAATAATGGTCTGCGCAATGCCTTCTACGATCATGCCAAGCGCTATGGATGGACGGTGTATATCCCCAAGTTCAGCTATACCACCGACAATGCTGCCATGATTGGTATCGTGGGCTACTATAAGTTCTTGGATGGCGAGACTTGCAATATTGATGCACCAGCCTTCTCGAAAGTCACATTTGTTTGACGTTGAACGATTTTGCCTGAAAAAATATATTGTTAAACCTTTAAAATAAGAACGAAGAATATGGGACGTTCAATGTTCAATGTTCAATGTTCAATGTAGAAAGATATGGATTTTGAAAGTAAGATTATCAGCAGAGAGATTAGTCAATTGCTATGGGAAATGGAGAAAACCGTAGGAACTGCCGAAAGCTGTACGGGAGGTCGTATCGCTGAAGCAATTATTGCCGTTCCTGGTGCTTCAAAATACTTCAAAGGAGGTATCATCTCTTATGTGGATGAAATCAAGATTTCAATGCTTGGCGTTGACCCACAAGTGATAGATGAAAAAACTGCTGTATGTGAGGAAGTTGCTAAGCAGATGGTAGTAGGAGCATGTAAGGCCCTGAATACCGATTTTGCCTTAGCATCAACAGGTTACGCAGGTCCTACTGGTGGTCCAAAGGAGATTCCCATTGGTACAATCTGGTTGGCATGCGGTAATCAGGATGTGCAGATTACGATGAAGGTGGAAGAGGATCATGGACGTGATATTAACCTCGCAATTGCCACTAACAAAGTGATGCAAATGTTCCTTGATTTCCTCAAAACACAAGTTGAAACAGAAGAAGAGAGTTAAAAAATATTAATTGTTTGGCAAATATTAACGCTCTGCTTTCTAATCTCAATTAAAATATGTACCTTTGCACCCTGTTTGGAGTAAGTTATAAATTAGGAACACAAAAAAGTAGATAGAAATGTCTAAGATTTGTCAGATTACGGGAAAGAAGGCACAGATTGGTAATAATGTGTCTCACTCAAAGCATCGCACAAAGCGCAGCTTTGATGTAAACCTGTTCAGCAAGAAGTTCTACTATGTAGAGGAGGCTTGCTGGATTCAATTGAAGATCAGCGCCGCTGGTCTGCGTATGATTAATAAAGTTGGTCTGGACGCTGCCCTGAAGCAGGCTGTTGCTAAAGGTTTTGTAGACTGGAAGGACATTAAAGTGATAGGAGACTAATAGTTATGGCAGGCAAAAAAGCTAAGGGTAACCGCGTTCAGGTAATTCTGGAGTGCACTGAGATGAAAGAAAGTGGACTGGCCGGAACAAGCCGTTATATTACAACAAAGAACCGTAAGAATACCCCTGAGAGATTGGAACTCAAAAAGTATAACCCCATCCTGAAGCGCATGACTGTGCACAAGGAGATTAAATAATCTGTTTTAAAGCATGGCAAAGAAAACCGTCGCTACCCTCCATGAAGGTTCAAAGGATGGTCGCGCTTACACAAAGGTTATCAAGATGGTAAAGAGCCCTAAGACTGGCGCTTACGTCTTTGATGAGCAGATGGTTCCCAACGAAGCCGTTAAGGACTTCTTCAAGAACTAATCCGAATTGAATATAATGCATTCATAATAGTCAGGGTTGCAGTCGTAAAGATTGCAACCCTGATTTTTTTCTCGTTTATTTCGGCGCTTTTTGAAATTTATTAGGAAAAGATTTTGCGTTTTCCCTTAAAATATTGTATCTTTGCAAGATGTTATAAGCATAGAAGAAAAACTGATAACCAATATGAACAAAAAAGTACTTGTCTTTTATTTAGGTCTGCTCTTCTGCGGCACTGTCTGCGCAGAAGAAGTTCAGAAGAGTGAGTTGCAGCAACGTGCTGAAGCAGTAGATGTAAAACAGAACATTGCCAGTGCACGTTCTTTGTATATCCAAGCTTTTGGTGACTATGTCAAGAAAGGGCAAACGAGACAAGGTATAGAATGTGCTGTTAAAGCTACAGCATTATACTATAGAGAGAATTTCTATAAAGAGGCTTTCGATTTGCTGCGTCGCGCTGACCAGACTATTATGTCTGCTAAAGCAGGCGATAGTGAGAAATCTGCTATGCACTATCTGACCACTAAGGAGCGCATGCAAATGTATATCAAGTTGAGAAAGGGCGCAAGTGCTCAGGATCAGCTTAACTATATGGAGCGCTTGGCTAGTCAGGCAAATGATGAGAGTGTAAGCAATGACCTGCTCTACAACAAGGCAATATACTACTATACTTTTGGTCAGACCTCTGAAGGCAATGCTGTTTTCAAGGAAATGGCAAACAAGCTGACTGCACAGAAGGAATACGACAAGGTGGATGAGGTGTTTAAGACGCTTATCGCCAGTGGCCGCAGAAGTAATAATGCAAGTCTTGTGGCTCAGTCATATAGCAGCTACATAGCATGGAAAGACTCTACTGATGCGATGAAGAGAGCTGATGAGATTGGCGCTCTGAAAAAGCAGATTGCAGACAACGAAGCTGCTATCAGCGAGAAAGACAGTTCGTTGACCACTCGCATGGTGTTCATCATTGGACTGGCCATCTTGGCTGCTGCACTGGCTGCAGTACTGTTGGTGGGTGCATTCGTGCTGATGCGCTTTATCCTGCAGACTCGCAGACAGAAGAAACTGATAGCTCAGGCTAATGAGAATAATGCATTGAAGGCTAAGTTTATTAGCAACATCTCAGCTCAGCTGGAGCCAAGCTTCAAGAAACTTGATGGCAATAATGCTGAGGTAAAGGCACTGTTGGAATTCTCTAATCATATCCAGACGCTGTCGGAATTGGATAATACCATCGATGAGCCTGTAGAGTTGGAGGATGTATCAGTACCATCATTCTGTGAAGAAGTGATGAGCCACATCAATGGTAAAGTGAAAGAGGGCGTAACGCTCACTACCAACGCTCCCAAGATGAGTGCTTCTATCAACAAGGAATATGTATCACATATACTGCTTCACTTGCTGAAGAATGCAGCTATCTATACTCCTGCTGGTGGTACTATCGTGCTCGAATTCAAGAAGCGTAGTGCTCACACCTTGCAGTTCCTGGTGTCAAATACCGGCTCAAGCATTCCAGAGGAGAAACGTGAAGATGTATTTAAGCCATTCCTTGAAATCAGAGACTTGTCACAGGGTGATGGACTCGGACTGCCTATCTGTAAGCAGATGGCTGTAAAGATGAATGGCGATCTGGAGATAGATCCTGCATTTACGAAGGGTGTGCGCTTTGTGCTTGACTTGCACGTGTAGACATTGAACATTCTTTGACCAAGGTCAAAGTGTGGCTTCGCAATGAACATTGAAAATTGAAGGCTGCGATTAAGCGAGAGCAGAGTCAAAACGAGTTTTGAACTATGCCGAGCGTGAGCAGGCTCGATGTGAAATATCAACATTGAAAGATAAATGGGTATATTTGGATTTTTTAATAAGGAAAAGAAAGAGACACTAGATAAAGGTTTGGAGAAAACCAAGACTAGTGTGTTCGACAAACTGGCTCGTGCTGTAGCAGGTAAGTCGAAAGTGGATGACGACGTGCTCGATAATTTGGAAGAGGTATTGATTACTTCTGATGTAGGTGTAGAGACAACGTTGAAAATTATAGAGCGTATCGAGGAACGCGTAGCTCGTGATAAATATGTGTCAACAGCCGAGTTGAATGCTATTCTCCGTGAAGAGATCGCATCGCTGTTGGCAGAGAATAACTCAGAAGACCAGGATAACTGGGATTTGCCCAGTGATCATCGTCCATATGTTATATTGGTTGTGGGTGTTAATGGAGTCGGTAAGACTACCACTATCGGTAAACTGGCCTGGCAGTTTAAGCAGGCAGGCAAAAAGGTTTATCTGGGTGCTGCTGATACATTCCGTGCTGCTGCTGTAGAGCAGATCTGCATCTGGGGTGAGCGCGTTGGTGTACCTGTTGTCAAACAACAAATGGGTAGCGATCCTGCTTCAGTAGCTTTTGATACATTGCAGAGTGCTAAGGCCAATGGTGCTGATGTTGTACTGATTGATACTGCAGGTCGATTGCATAACAAAGTAGGCTTGATGAATGAGCTGAAGAAAATCAAGGACGTGATGAAGAAGGTAGTACCTGAGGCTCCAGATGAGGTAATGCTGGTGCTTGACGGATCTACTGGTCAGAACGCCTTTGAGCAGGCTAAGCAGTTCTCTGCTGTTACGCAGATTACAAGTCTTGCTATTACAAAACTTGATGGTACCGCTAAAGGTGGTGTCGTGATTGGTATCAGCGACCAGCTGAAGGTGCCCGTTAAGTATATTGGACTGGGTGAGGGTATGCAGGATTTGCAGCTCTTCAACAAGAAACAATTTGTAGACTCATTGTTCAAGCATGAATAAGCCAAAGATAGATATTATCACACTTGGTTGCTCGAAGAATCTGGTAGATAGCGAGAAACTCATGGGACTTTTCGAAGCCCATGGTTATCATGTTACCCATGATGCAGAACAGCCTGATGGAGACATCGCTGTTGTGAATACCTGTGGTTTTATTGAAGATGCCAAGCAGGAGAGCATTGATACTATCCTGGAATTAGTGCAGGCTAAGGAGGAAGGTCGCTTGCAGCGTCTTTATGTCATGGGTTGTCTCTCAGAACGCTATCTGGCTGATCTGGAGAATGAAATACCTGAGGTAGATGGCTGGTATGGAAAATTCAACTATAAGGAATTGTTGAGAGATCTGGAAAACCTAGATACTTTAGATAATCTAGACCATCTGGAGAATACTCATCGCCATGTTACCACGCCACGCCATTATGCATATCTGAAGATATCTGAAGGTTGTGATCGTCATTGTGCCTATTGTGCTATCCCTCTGATTACTGGTCGTCATCAGAGTCGTCCTATGCAGGAGATTCTTGACGAGGTGCGTTGGCTGGTAAGTCAGGGTACTAAAGAATTCCAGGTGATTGCTCAAGAGCTGACCTACTACGGTATTGACATTGACGGTAAGCAGCATATTGCTGAATTGATAGAGAAAATGGCTGATATCGAGGGAGTAGAGTGGATTAGATTACACTATGCTTATCCTGCTCACTTCCCTTGGGACTTGTTGCGCGTGATGCGAGAAAAGAAAAATGTATGTAATTATCTTGATATCGCCCTGCAACATATCTCTGACCACATGTTAGATCGCATGCAGCGTCATTTTACCAAGGAAGATACCTATGAGCTGATTCGTCGCATGCGTCGCGAGGTGCCTGGTATCCATATTCGTACCACCTTGATGGTGGGATTCCCAGGTGAAACAGACGAGGACTTCCGCGAACTCGTTGACTTTGTAAAGTGGGCTCGTTTTGAACGCATGGGGGCCTTTGCCTATAGTGAAGAAGATGGTACCTATAGTGCTAAACACTACGACGATGATGTTCCAGCTGAGGTCAAGCAGCAGCGATTGGACAAGTTGATGCGTATTCAGCAGAATATTAGTGCTGAACTGGAGGCCGAGAAGGTTGGAAAGGTAATGCGCGTAGTCATTGACCGTAAGGAAGGTGACTGGTTTATTGGTCGTACAGAGTTCTGCTCGCCAGAAGTAGATCCGGAAGTTCTGCTTCCTGCCTCTGAAGATTTGACCATTGGTGAATTCTACGATGTACAGATTACTGATGCCGAAGAGTTTGACTTATACGCAAAGAAGATATGAATAACAAGGAATTTATTGCTGAACTAGCTGAGCGTACAAGCTTTAATGCTAAAGATACTCAGAAGTTGGTCAACAACTTGATTGACGCTATGGGTGATGCCTTTCAGGAGGACAACTCTGTGATGGTGGCAAACTTTGGCGTATTTGAGACCAAGAAGAAGATGGAGCGTATTATGGTGAATCCATCTACAGGCCAGCGTATGCTTGTTCCACCTAAACTCGTTCTGAATTTTAAGCCTAATCAGACGTGGAAGGATAAACTAAAAGGAGGACAATGATTATGGGAAAGCTAACCTTACAAGAGATTGCTAAAATCCTGACGCAGAAAAACGGACTCACTCAACGTGAAGCCAACCAGTTTGCTGCAGAGATGTTCTCGATTATCCTTGAACGTCTTCAAGAAGGTGATTCCGTAAAGGTAAAAGGTCTTGGTACCTTTAAAATTATCAATGTAGAATCTCGCGAGAGTGTCAGCGTCAGAACGGGCGAACGCGTGGTTATTGATGGCCATGCGAAGGTGTCATTCACTCCTGATACGGTTATGAAGGAATTGGTTAATAAACCATTCTCTCAGTTTGAAACCGTCATTCTCAATGATGGCGTAGAATTTGATGACATCAAAGATGAAGCTGATGGGGAAGAAGAAACCAAGCCTGTTGAGATGCCCGAACCTGTTGAGATAACGGAATCTGCAGAGATAACGGAATCTGCGGAAAATGCAGAACCAGTAGAACCCGTTGAAGATGCTGCTCCTGCAGAACTGATAGAGTTAGTTGGTTCTGAAGAGTCTCATAATGAACGCGAAGAACCTCATACTGAACATGAAGAATCTCGTCCTATGGAAGAACTTCATGAAGATATTCTTCCAGAAGTAGAAACCATAAAGGAGGAAGAGGTTAAGGTAGAAGAAGAGGTTACGGAAATGGAAGCAGACATTCCTCAAGAGGATCATTTCCCTGAAGAAGAACCTTTATTGGAATATGAGGATGACGAGAAAGAAAACCATCGAGGTCGTTGGCTGGTTGTCGCTCTCGCTGTTCTTGTCTTAATGACTGCCGCTGCATATGGTGGTTATAAATATGGTCAGCAATATCGTTCTGTAGCTATAGCTGATACGGTCTTTGTGCGAGACACGGTTTATATGGCTGAGCAGCAGGATATTACAGATGCGGAAGATATTGTAGAAGTAGTACCTGAGGAACCTGCTGAAGCGGAAGTCGTAAAAGAAGAAGCTAAGCCTGCTCCTAAAGTAGAGGCAAAGGCTGAACCCAAAAAGGAAACAGTTGATCCTTATGCAGCCAAAGATGAACGTGTTCGTCTTGGTGCCTATCGTATTGTTGGTACTGCTCAGGAAGTGACGATACAACAAGGACAGACATTCTATAGTATCTGTCGCGCATATCTTGGTCCTGATATGGAATGCTATGTGGAAGTGTATAATAATTTACCTCGCAATCCACAGATAAAAGCAGGACAAGTATTGAAGATTCCAAAGCTGGAGCTGAAGAAGCGACGTAAGTAAATCTATATTATATGAAAAGTTTCTTAAAATGTAAGTTTTAGGAAACTTTTTTAATATTATTTAGGTATGTTTCCGCTCGTAATGAGGCGGGAATTGAGTACTTTTGCATATTAGAAAAAAGTAAATACTTATAATAAGAAGAAATATGGCAGAAGCTATTGACATCCGCGAATTAAATGTACGGATAGAACAACAAAGTGGATTCGTTACCAATCTGGTGACGGGTATGGATCAGGTAATCGTTGGTCAGAAACATCTGGTTGACTCTTTGCTGATTGGTCTGTTGAGCGATGGTAACATTCTTTTGGAAGGTGTTCCTGGTTTGGCAAAAACATTGGCTATCAAGACACTGTCGCAGTTGATTGATGCTACATACAGTCGCATTCAGTTTACTCCCGACTTGTTGCCAGCCGATGTAACAGGTACCATGATTTACTCGCAGAAAGAGGAAAAATTCCAAGTGAAGAAGGGTCCTGTATTTGCAAACTTCGTATTGGCAGATGAAATTAACCGTGCTCCAGCTAAGGTACAGAGTGCTTTGCTGGAAGCTATGCAGGAAAAGCAGGTTACTATTGGTGCTGATACCTTCGAGTTGCCTAATCCTTTCTTGGTAATGGCTACTCAGAACCCCATTGAGCAGGAAGGAACTTATCCTCTTCCAGAGGCTCAGATGGACCGTTTCATGCTGAAGGTTGTTATTGGCTATCCTACTATTGAAGAGGAGAAGAAGATTATCCGCGAGAATATTGCAGGTGCACTGCCTACAGTAACTCCAGTGACAACAGCAGCAGAGATTATCAAGGCTCGTGAGGTTGTTCGTGAGGTGTATATTGATGAGAAAATTGAGCAGTATATTGCTGATATCGTATTCGCTACCCGTTATCCAGATCGTTATGGATTGAAGGATATGAAGGATATGATTTCATTCGGTGGTTCTCCTCGTGCCTCTATCAACTTGGCAAAGGCTGCTCGTGCCTACGCATTCATCAAGCGTCGTGGTTATGTTGTTCCTGAGGATGTTCGTGCCGTAGCTTATGATGTGCTGCGTCATCGCATTGGCTTGACCTATGAGGCTGAGGCCAGCAACATTACCAGCGAGGAAATTATCTCAAAGATTATCAATAAGGTAGAAGTTCCCTGATTCTAGAAATTCTAGATTACCTAGATCATCTAGACAGATAATATGGAAACATCTGAAATATTAAAGAAAGTACGCAAGATAGAGATTAAGGCTCGTGGCCTGAGCTCAAACGTCTTTGCAGGTCAATACCATTCTGCCTTTAAGGGTAGGGGTATGGCCTTTAGTGAAGTGCGTGAGTATCAGTATGGCGACGATGTCAGAGATATCGACTGGAATGTGACGGCACGCTTTCATCGTCCTTATGTAAAGGTGTTCGAAGAAGAGCGTGAGCTCACTGTTATGTTGCTTATTGATGTCAGTGGTTCATTAGACTTTGGTACGCAACACCAAATGAAGCGCGATATGGTGACGGAGATTGCTGCTACCATCGCCTTTTCTGCTATCCAGAACAATGATAAAATAGGTGTGGTATTCTTCTCAGACCGTATTGAGAAGTATATTCCACCCAAGAAAGGTCGTAAGCATATTCTCTATATTATTCGTGAGATGCTCGACTTCAAACCAGAGTCTAAACGTACTGATGTAAAGCAGGCATTGGAGTTCCTGACAAGTGTTGCAAAGCGACGCTGTACGGCCTTCGTGCTGAGTGACTTCTATGTGCGTCAGGACTTCTTGCAGCCTTTGCAGATAGCCAATCGCAAACACGATGTCGTAGCCTTACAGGTATATGATATTCGTGCTCGTGAATTGCCTGATGTTGGCTTGATGCGCGTAGTAGATGCAGAAACTGGGTACGAGCAGTATATTGATACTAGCAGTCGCAATCTGCGTCAGGCGCATGAACGTTATTGGAAAAATCGTCAACAGCAGTTGCGTGAGACGATGACTCGCAGTAATGTTGATTTGGTAAGTATTGCCACCAACGAAGATTATGTGAAGGCTTTGCTGATGCTGTTTAAACAACGTAGTTGAATGAAAAGATTTGCAACGATAATATTATTGGTAGCCAGTGCTTTATGTGCATTTGCACAAGCAAGTGTTGAGGCCAAGATTAATCCTATTGAGATTATGATTGGTGAACAAGCACAGGTGATAATTACCGTTCAGGCTCAAGATGGTGACAAGGTGGAGTTTCCTACTTGGAAACCCCGCCAGTTGCTTGTACCTGGTGTAGAGGTCCTTGATGCGAAGAAACCTACAGACTATATTCAGGTATTGACTTTGACTAGTTTCGACGGAAAGCTCTATCATCTGCCACCATTTAAAGTTAAAGTCAATGGTAAAGAGGTGAAGTCTGCCGACTTAGCTCTGAAAGTCGTTGAGGTAGAGGTTGATACTACCAAACTCGACCAGTTCTTTGGGCCTAAGGATGTGCAAGATGTTCCCTTCCAGTGGAGCGATTTATCTCTCAGCTTTTGGCTGAGTGTTTTGCTTTTGTTGCTGATAGCTCTCAACTATTATCTCTATCTTCGCTTGCGCGATAATAAACCGATTATTACTCATATCAAGATTGTGAAGCGCCTGTTGCCTCATCAGAAGGCAATGAAGGAGATTGAGCAGATTAAGGCTGACAAGATGGTTACTTCTGATAATCAGAAGGAGTACTATACAAAGCTTACCGATACACTGCGCCGTTATATCGAGGAGCGCTATGGATTCTCTGCCATGGAGATGACCAGCACAGAGATTATCGAGCGTTTGATGGCTACCGACCAGCAGTCACTTGATGAGTTACGCCAGTTGTTCTTGACAGCCGATTTGGTGAAGTTTGCAAAATACTCTACGATGATTAATGAGAATGATGCTAATCTCGTGAGTGCTATCGACTTCATCAATCAGACGAAGCTTGAGAACCAGCCTACAGAGACTGTCGAGAAACCTCAGTTGTCGGAGGCCGACCAGCGTTCGCAGAAGGAACGTCGCCTGCTGAAGATTTTCATCTGGTTCTTGGCTATCAGCTGTGTTTCATTGTTTGGATATGTAGTATTCAATGTCTATCAATTGCTGAATTAACATGGAATTTGCCAATCAAGAATATCTGTTATTGCTCCTGCTTCTGATACCTTATTTGATATGGTATCTGATGTATAGGAAGAAGAGCGAGCCAACGATGCGCATGAGCGACACAATGGCTTATCGCTATGCACCTCGTTCGTGGAAGGTGACGCTGATGCCTGTCCAGATGTTACTGCGTATTGCTGTATTCGTCTTAGTGGTGCTGGCACTGGCTCGTCCGCAGACTCAGAATTCATGGAAGAACAAAACAATGGAGGGTATCGATATTATGCTGGCTATGGACGTGTCAACCTCTATGCTGGCAGAAGATCTGAAACCTAACCGTATGGAAGCTGCTAAGCAGGTGGCTGCAGAGTTTATTACTGGTCGTCCTGATGATAATATTGGTCTCTCGATCTTTGCTGGTGAGGCGTTTACCCAGTGTCCTATGACTACTGACCATGCTTCACTGCTCAATCTGTTGCAGAATGTCCGTACTGATATTGCTCAGCGTGGTCTTATCGAGGATGGTACAGCCATTGGTATGGGATTGGCTAATGCCGTTTCACGTCTGAAAGACTCAAAGGCAAAGAGCAAGGTGGTTATCCTGCTTACAGATGGTAGTAACAACCGTGGTGACCTGTCGCCAATGACAGCTGCCGAGATTGCCAAGAGTTTTGGCATTCGTGTTTATACTATTGGTGTAGGAACCAATAAGGTAGCTCCTTATCCTATGTCTGTTGCTGGTGGCGTACAGTATGTCAATATCCCTGTAGAGATTGACACCAAGACGCTGAGCGATATAGCTTCTGCAACAGATGGCGATTTCTATCGTGCTACTAATAATAAGGAGTTGCAGCAGATTTATAAGGAGATTGACAAACTCGAGAAATCGAAACTTAACGTCAAGAAGTTCAGCAAACGCTATGAGGCCTATCAGCCCTTAGCTATTGCTGCTGCCTTGCTGTTGCTGTTGGAGATGCTGCTTAGAATCACCGTATTCAGAAAGCTACCCTAAAAGAAAAAGGAAAATAGTAAAAAGGTAAACATGTTTAGATTCGAAGACCCTATATACTTGTATTTACTGGCAGTCATTCCACTGTTGGCTATCATTCGTTGGTTGATGATTCGCCAGCAGAAGAAGCGTCTGCGCCGCTTTGGCGACCTTGAACTGGTGCGCGAATTGATGCCTGACGTATCTCGTTTCCGCCCATTGGTTAAGTTCGTTTTGTTGTTGGCTGCTTTGGCTTTGCTCATCGTAATGATTGCTCGCCCGCAGTTTGGCACTAAGATTAGTCATGAGAAGCGTACGGGTATTGAGACCATCATTGCGATGGATATCAGTAACTCGATGTTGGCAGAAGATGTTACTCCCAGCCGTCTGGACCGTTCTAAGATGATGGTTGAGAATCTTGTGGACAACTTCACCAACGACAAGATTGGTCTTATCGTCTTTGCTGGTGAAGCCTTTATTCAGTTGCCTATCACAAGTGACTATGTATCGGCTAAGATGTTCTTGTCTAGTATCGATCCTTCGATGATTGCCACTCAGGGTACTGATATCGCAACAGCTATATCGATGGCATCTCGTAGCTTTACCCAGCAGGAAGGTGTTGGTAAAGCTATTATCGTAATTACTGATGGTGAAGACCATGAGGGTGGAGCGCTGGATGCTGCCAAAGAGGCAAAGAGCCGTGGCCATCGTGTCTATGTCTTAGGTGTTGGCTCTCCTAAGGGTGCTCCTATTCCTACAGGCGATGGTGACTATATGAAAGATAATACAGGGCAGACTGTAATGACTGGTCTTAATGAAGATATGTGTCGTCAGATTGCTGAGGCTGGTGGCGGTGCCTATATCCATGTGGAGAATAACAGTAGTGCTCAGGAAACGCTTGACGAGGAACTGGATAAGTTGGCAAAGAAAGAGATTTCTTCTACCATTTATAGCGATTATGATGAGCAGTTCCAGGCTGTCGGTATCATCGTTCTCTTATTACTAATTATTGAAATTTGTATGCTGGAGGTTAAGAATCCACTTTTGAAGAATATATCGTTATTCAAGCGCAAAAAGGTTGTTACGCTTGTGGCTCTTCTGATGGTTGCTGGTGCTGCCAGTGCCCAGAGCGATCGCATGTTGATACGTAAAGGTAATAAGCAGTTTCGTGCAGGTAACTTTGCCGAGGCAGAAGTGCTCTATCGTAAGGCTATTGAACAGAACCCTCGCAATCCGCAGGCCGTCTATAATCTAGGCTCTGCCTTGCTGAGACAACAGAAAGACTCTGCTGCAGTCCAGCAGTTTATGGATGCTACCAAGTTAGAGCCCAATCCTTTGCGCCGTGCTAAGGCATTCCACAATGCAGGTGTGATTTGTCAGACTAAGAAGATGTATGCTGAGGCTATCGATGTCTATAAGGAAGCCCTTCGCTGCAATCCCGCTGATGACGAGACACGCTATAACCTTGAGGTTTGTAAGCGTCAGCAAAAGCAACAGCAGAATCAGAAACAACAGCAGAAGCAAGATCAAAAGCAACAAGACCAGAAAAAGGAGGAGCAGAAGCAGAATCAGCAGCAAAAGCAAGAGCAGAAACAAGAACAGCAGATGAGTAAAGACAATGCTGAACAGTTGCTGAATGCTGCCATGCAGGAAGAGAAACAAACGCAACAGCGTATGAAGAAAGCCCAGCAGCAGCCTAATCGCAGAAAGCTGGAGAAGAACTGGTAAAAGCTAAGAACGATATAAAGCAAATAAACAACGATGAGAAGATATATATATGATAAGGTTATAGGAAGAGTAAAATGGTTATTACCTTTTTATCTTCTTGCTCTTTTGCCTTTTGCAGCATTGGCACAGACATTGACTGGTCGTGCTCCCTCGCAAGTTGCGGTAGGTGAACAATTCCGTTTGACCTATACCATCAACACGCAGGATGTGAAAGGTTTCCGTGCTGGTGCTATTCCTGATGAATTGGAAGTATTGATGGGTCCCAGCACATCTACGCAGTCCAGCTTCCAGATGATTAACGGACATACGTCGAGCACCTCATCGGTAACTTATACTTATATCGTTGTTGCTACCAAGAATGGAACTTATACCATTCCGCCCGCTCGTGCTAATGTTGACGGAAAGACGGTTACCTCTAATGAGTTGCGCATTAAGGTTAGTGGGCATGCTCAGCAAGGACGCCAACAAGGTGGTCGTCAGCAGAATGGAAGAGTAGGTGAGGAGGTTCGCCCTTCAGGTACAGCTATCTCAGGTAGCGACTTGTTTATCAAGGTGACAGCTTCTAAACAGCGCGTTCGTGAACAAGAACCTATCCTGCTTACTTATAAGGTATATACGCTTGTTGGGCTTACCCAGCTCAGTGGTAAAATGCCTGATTTGAAGAGCTTCTATACACGTGAGGTTCCTCTGCCTCAGGAGAAGAGTTTTAAAATAGAAAGCTATAATGGTCGCCAGTATCGTACTGTTACCTGGCAGCAATATGTTATGTTCCCACAGGCTACAGGTAAGTTAGAGATTCCCTCTATCACTTACGATGGTATTGTGGTTCAGCAGAATCGTAATGTCGATCCCTTTGAGGCTTTCTTCAATGGTGGCTCTGGCTATGTTGAGGTTAAGAAACAGATTAAGGCTCCTGCTATAACCATACATGTAGATCCGCTTCCTCAACGTCCTGCACTGTTCTCAGGAGGTGTTGGCTCGTATAATATCTCTGCCGAACTTGACAAGAAAGAGGTAAAAGCTAACGACCCCATCAACCTGCGAGTTGTTGTGTCGGGTTGTGGTAATATGAAGTTGCTCAAGCAGCCAGTAGTTAAGATGCCTAAGGACTTCGATAGCTACGATGCAAAGGTTACCGATAAGACTAAGTTAACTACGAATGGTTTGGAGGGAAGTATTGTTTACGATTTTCTTGCCGTTCCTCGTCATCAAGGCACTTACGAGATTCCTGCTATCGAATATACCTATTTCGATACCAAGACGAATAGTTATAAAACACTGCACACAGAGCCTTTCACACTCAAGGTTGCAAAGGGCGACGGACAGACTACAGTATCCTCGTTTGCCGGTCAGGAAGACGTGAAGCAGTTGGCTAACGATATCCGTTATATCCATACTGGCGATGCTGATCAGCATGGTGTCAACGATTTCTTCTTTGCCTCTACTGGCTATTGGGTAGCTTTAGCAGTCCTGATGGCTACCTTCATCTCTCTGTTTGTTATCTTCCGTCGCAGAGCTATCGAGAATGCTAATCTGGTAAAGCAACGTGCAGGAAAAGCCAACAAGGTAGCAGTAAAGCGTTTGAAGAAAGCTGCAAAACTGATGAAAGCTGGCAAAGATGCTGAGTTCTATGATGAGGTGTTGAGAGCTTTGTGGGGTTATGTTGGTGATAAACTGAGTATGCCAGTTGACCAACTCTCACGTGAGAATATCAGTCAGAAACTTTCTGTATATCAGGTATCAGAAGAAACAATTAGCCAGTTTATTGGTGCGCTCGACGAGTGCGAGTTTGCCCGTTATGCTCCTGGCGATGCTACTGGAAATATGAATAAGGTTTATGATGCAGCAGTTACTGCTATTACGCAGATTGCTAATACGATGAAAAAGTCGAGCAAGTCTAACAAGGCCGTTGTGCCTGTATTGCTATTGTTGCTGTTACCATTGTCTGTTCAGGCAGCTCAGGTTTCTAAGGGTGCTGCCGACAGTCTCTATGCCGCAGAACATTATCAGCAGGCAGCCCAGCAATATGAGTCTTTGCTTAAGCAGGGCATATCTGCCGATATATACTATAATCTGGGCAACTGCTACTATCGTATGGACGATATGACGCAGGCCGTGCTTAACTATGAACGTGCTCTGCTGTTGTCACCTGGCGATCGTGATATTCGTCTTAATCTGCAGATGGCTCGCTCAAAGACGATTGATAAGGTAGTGCCTGAGTCTGAAATGTTCTTTGTTACATGGTATCACTCTCTCGTAAATCTGATGAGTGTTGATGGGTGGGCACGTACGGCTATCGTTTCGCTCATCTTGGTTATCATCCTTGCACTCGTTTATCTCTTTGGCGATCGTATCTGGTTGCGCAAGGTGGGCTTCTTTGGTGGCTTCTTGCTGCTATTCGTATTCCTCCTGAGCAATCTTTTTGCCTATCAGCAGCGACAGGTATTGGTACATCGTTCGGGTGCAATCATTATCCGCTCGGCTGTTAACATCAAGAGTACACCAGCCCAGAATGGTACCGACCTCTTTATCCTGCACGAAGGCACCAAGGTTACTATTACCGATGACTCTATGAAGGATTGGCGTGAGATTCGTGTAGCTGATGGCAAGGAAGGATGGCTGCAAACAAAAGATATTGAGATTATATAATATCCCTATAATAACATAATCCCTCAACGATGGAAGAGATAATTCAGTTTGATAAGCATCTGCTGTTGATGCTCAATGGTAGTGATTCGGTGTTCCTTGATCATCTAATCATGATACTCACCAATGCCAAAACGTGGATACCGCTCTACCTTGGTCTCTTTTATGTTGTGGTAAAGAGCAATAAGCATATCTTTGATATACTCTTTGTGCTGGCTGCTGCCGGTCTTTGTGTATTGCTGGCAGGAACTATTGATGACGAGATTGTCAAACCCCTTGTTGCTCGTTGGCGTCCTACTCATGATCCTCAAATTGGTTCACTTGTAGATGTTGTTGATGGCTATCGTGGAGGCAACTATGGTTTCTTCTCGGCTCACGCCTCTAATACGTTTAGTATCGCACTGTTCTTCTCCTTGTTGATGCGACGTAAGCTCTTCGTATTCTTTATGATTACTTGGTCGCTCGTTAATTGTTGGACGCGTATTTACCTTGGCGTTCACTATCCTGGCGATATTGCTGTTGGCTTGTTATGGGGTGCTCTCGTTGGCTATTCTGTCTATCGTTTATATTGTCGAGTAGCTTTACCTCGTCATACTCGTAAACCAAGAAGATACGAGATGCGTCATTTATACGTTCCTATTACCATACTCTGCCTTACCTATTTATATGCTGCCATTCGTGCAGCCATCATGGTATAGCGCTATTGGAGGATGAGATTATCGGCGCAACTCCCAGAATGCTACTGCTGCAGCTGCAGCTACGTTGAGCGAATCAACATGGTGAGCCATCGGAATCTTAACGGTATAGTCGGCTTGCGTGATGGTCTGCTGAGGTAGTCCGTCACCCTCTGTTCCCATAATCACTGCCAAGCGTTCTTCCTCTTTCAAACGTGCATCGTCGAGCGAGATGCTATTATTGCTTAGCGCCATTGCTGCTGTGTGGAAACCATATTCGTGGAGTGTTGATGTGATAGGACCATCGAGCCAGGTCCAGGGAACGAGGAATACGCTACCCATTGATACGCGAACGGCACGACGATTCAGCGGGTCGCAAGTGTCGCGCGTCAGCAGTACAGCATCAATACCTAATGCTGCTGCCGAACGGAAAATGGCTCCGATATTTGTTGTATCCGTTACGGCTTCTATCACAACAATGCGGTGAGCTTCTTTCACTACCTCTGCCACGTTTGGCATCACCTTGCGACGCATAGCGCAGAGCACACCACGTGTCAACGTATAACCTGTCAATTGGGCTAATAGTTCACGGCTGCCAGTGTAGATGGGTATATCACCTACACGTTCCACAATGTCACGGGCATCACCCTCTATATGTTTACGCTCGCAGAGTAGGGCAGTAGGTTGCCAGCCAGCGTCAAGTGCAACACGAATCACCTTGGGACTCTCAGCGATAAAGAGTCCTTTCTCGGGTTCCAGTTCCATGCGTAGTTGAGCTTCGGTGAGCGTGCTAAATACTTCTAATCCTTCCTCTTTTAGGGACGAAATCTCTATAATTGCCATGTTATGAGCACAAAAAATGCTTTTTTATTTGGTTTTTTACTTACTTATTTGTACCTTTGCAGCCGATTTCGAGAGAAATCCTTGGTCTGGTAGCTCAGCTGGATAGAGCAACAGCCTTCTAAGCTGTGGGTCTCGGGTTCGAATCCCGACCGGATCACGAAAGCGGTCTTGATGACCGCTTTTTTTATTTCATACCCTTCATGCTGAGCGAGATGCGATTGCGTCGAAGGTCAATATCAATCACTCTTACGCGTACGTGCTGATGAAGATGCACCACCTGTGTGGGGTCACTGACATATCGGTCGGCCATTTGCGATACATGCACCAGTCCGTCTTGGTGTACGCCGATGTCAACAAAGGCGCCAAAGTTGGTGATGTTTGTCACGATACCAGGCAGTTCCATTCCTTCGCGCAAGTCTTCTACAGTCTGTACGCTGGCATCAAATTCAAACTCCTCAATCTGTTCGCGAGGGTCGCGACCGGGTTTCTCCAGCTCTTTCATAATATCGGTAAGTGTGGGCAGACCAATCTCTTTGGTAACATAACGCTGGATGTCAATCTTCTCGCGCAACTCCTTTTTGTTGATAAGGTCACTAACGGTGCAGTGGCAGTCTTTTGCCATTTGTTCTACTACGGCATAACTCTCTGGGTGCACTGCTGAGTTGTCGAGTGGATTCTTTGCATCAGGAATGCGCAAGAAACCAGCACACTGCTGATAGGCTGCAGGACCGAGGCGAGGCACCTTCTTCAGCTGCGCACGACTGGTAAATGCTCCGTTCTCTTTTCTATAGTTGACAATATTCTGAGCAAGGGTAGGACCTAATCCACTTATATAAGTGAGTAGATGCTGTGAAGCCGTATTAAGGTTTACACCAACCATATTTACACAGCTCTCTACCGTCTGGTCGAGTGAGTGTTTCAGTTGTGTCTGGTCAACATCGTGCTGATATTGTCCCACACCAATACTCTTGGGATCAATCTTTACCAATTCTGCCAATGGGTCCATGAGTCGTCGACCGATAGATACGGCACCACGAACAGTCACGTCCTCATCGGGGAATTCGTCGCGGGCTACCTTTGATGCACTATATACAGAAGCGCCATCTTCGCTAACTACATAGACCGCTGGTGCTGATTCTGTCAGTGATTCCGTTACGAAATCTTTTGTTTCGCGACTGGCAGTACCATTACCAATAGCGATGGCTTCTATTTGGAACTTCTTAAGCATCTCTTGCAGATGAACGGTAGCCTGCATCCGATGATTAACGGGCGGGTGGGGGAATATGGCTTCATGATGCAACAGATTGCCTTGAGCATCAAGACAAACCACTTTGCAACCTGTACGGAAACCTGGGTCGATACCCATTACGCGCTTCTGTCCTAATGGAGCAGAGAGCAACAGCTGGCGAAGATTCTCAGAGAAAACCTTGATAGCTTCTTTGTCAGCTCGCTCCTTGCTAAGATTGGCAAACTCAGTCTCTATTGAAGGTAACAGTAATCGCTTATAACCATCTTCTACTGCTTCTGCTACCAATCGCTGACAGCCTCCTTGGCCACGAACGTAGTTTCTCAGAAGTCGGCTGACGGCTTCTTCATCGTCAATGGTGAGACTGACACGCAGAATACCTTCGCTCTCGCCGCGACGCATAGCTAGCAATCGATGGCTGGAACAACGCTTCAGCGGTTCTTCCCACTCAAAATAGTCGCTATATTTCTGTGCCTCATCCGTATCTTTCTTCGCTTTGATGACTTTCGACTCAATGAAAGCCTCGCGACGGAATGCACTACGCACTTGATTACGACTATGTTCGTCTTCGCTCACTTGTTCGGCAATGATATCTTGAGCACCACGAAGTGCTGTTGCGATGTCTGAAACATCACCTCTTACAAATCGTTGGGCAGCACGCTCAGGATTGGGCTCGCGCTGCATCAGCAGGATAGTTGCGAGAGGTTCCAGTCCTTGCTCGCGAGCCACTTGTGCTCTGGTGCGACGTTTGGGTTTATAGGGTAGATAGATATCTTCCAGTGTGGTCAAGTCCCAACAATCGCTGATGCGCTTCTTTAAATCGGGCGTCAGCTTCTGCTGCTCGTCAATGGTCTTTAGAATCGTCTCTTTGCGCTTGGCAATCTCCTTCAGACGTTCCGAGCGATCACTGATGGCAGTAATCTGTACTTCGTCGAGTCCACCAGTGCGCTCCTTGCGATAGCGGGAGATAAAGGGAATGGTACATCCCTCATCCAATAGCTTCAACGTATTCTCTACACCGTGCTCTGGCAGATGCAGTTCTGTAGATATGAGTTGGGTAAATATCTTAATGTTCTCCATAGTTTTTTCACTTTTCACTATTAACTCTTCACTAGCGAAGCGCTAATAGTTGCTTTCGTGCTTGATACTTCGAATGTGAAAGAAGATGCCAGCCACTATCAGGAAGAATCCAGAGAGTAGTAACCAGTTGTGAGTTGCCAGCGAACTAAAACGGGTGGCAATGAGCACAATTGCACCTAAAATAATAAGTATTATGCCTAAATAATGCTTGATAATCGTCATGAAATAGTTAAATTTGCTGCAAAAATAGAAAATAATTATGAATTATGCATTATTAATTATGAATTATTTTGTACCTTTGCACCCGCAATTTGCAAAAATAACATTTATTTAATTAATTAAAAGTATGAATCAATACGAAACCGTTTTCATTTTGACTCCCGTTTTGTCTGATGAACAGATGAAGGAAACGGTCGCTAAATTCAAGAAGGTTCTGACCGATAAGGGTGCAGAGATTCTGAGTGAGGAGACCTGGGGACTGAAGAAGATGGCTTACGCTATCGACAAGAAATCTACAGGTTTCTACTGCCTCGTAGAGTTCAAGGCTGAGCCATCAGTGATTAAGACATTGGATACTGCCTATCGTCGTGACGAGAAGGTAATTCGTTTCCAGACTGTTAAACTTGACAAGTATGCTGCAGAGTACGCTGAGAAGCGTCGCAACAAGCTTGGTAAAAAAGAGGAGGCTTAATTTATGGCACAAGAATCAGAAATCCGTTATTTGAACGCTCCTTCTATCGACACGAAGAAGAAGAAGTACTGCCGTTTCAAGAAGAGCGGTATCAAGTACATCGATTACAAAGATCCCGAGTTCCTGAAGAAGTTCCTGAACGAGCAGGGTAAGATTCTTCCCCGCCGTATCACCGGTACCTCTCTGAAGTATCAGCGTCGTGTGGCTCAGGCCGTTAAGCGTGCCCGCCAGATCGCTCTGCTGCCTTACGTAACTGACATGATGAAATAAACAAGGAGGACGCAAGACATGGAAATTATACTGAAAGAAGATATTATCGGTCTCGGATACAAGAACGATATCGTGAATGTAAAGTCTGGTTATGGTCGTAACTACCTGATTCCTCAGGGTAAGGGTGTTATTGCTTCTCCTATGGCTAAGAAGATTCTCGCTGAGAACCTGAAGCAGCAGGCTCACAAGCTGGCTGCCCTGAAGGCTGAGGCTGAGAAGAACGCTGCCGCTATCAAGGACGTTGCTCTGACCATCGCAGCTAAGGTAAGCGCAACAGGTCAGCTCTACGGTTCTGTAGGTGCTAATCAGGTTGCTGAGGAACTGAAGAAGCTGGGTCACGAGATTGACCGCAAGATCATCACCATGAAGGAAGCTAAGATGGTTGGTGACTTCGTAGCTCTGGTACACTTCCACAAGGAGGTTGTAGTTGAGGTTCCTGTGAAGGTTGTAGCTGAGAACGCTCCTGTAGAGGAGAAGAAGGAAGAGGCTCCTGTTGAGGCTGCTCCTGTAGCAGAGGAGACTGAGGCTCCCGTAGCAGAATAATCCGCTGTAAAGCATATCATAGGTTATTATACGAAGAGAATCCCGAGTATCATTGATGCTCGGGATTCTTTATTGTTATTTATCGATAGACAATCCGTTCTATTTATTCTGGTAGTTCAGAGAAGAGCTTGTGACCTTTGGCGTAATATTGCCACAAGAGTGAGAAGCGTCGCTGTTGTGGTATATCGCCAGCTACTCGGCTTGCCTGAATCTGCTGACGGTCGTTTTCAAAGTCTTTGCGCCATTTCTTGAAGTCGCGACGAGCACGGAACACAGCCTTAACGTCACCCCAGTTACGGCTCAGCAATAACATCTCCAGTGCAGCCAAATAGTCTAAGAACCAGCGCACGCACATCACGTGTTTCAGTTCTTTGTCGGGCAGGCATTTATAAAGCATTGTCAGATTGTTGCGGAAGTTAAGATAGGTCTTCATGGGATTAGACTTAGGCAGTGTGCCGCCTCCCACATGATAGACATAACTCTCGGGCAGGCAATATATCTTTCTGCCTCGAATGCGCAGTCGCCAACAAAGATCAATCTCTTCGCAGTGTGCAAAGAAACGACCGTCAAGTCCGCCCACTTCCCAATAGTCTTTGGCGCGAATCATCAGCGCAGCACCCGTAGCCCACAGTACCTCCGTTGCATAGTCATACTGTCCGTTGTCCTCCTCCAGTGTTTCGAAGATACGTCCGCGACAGAAGGGATATCCGTAACGATCAATATATCCACCGCTGGCTCCTGCATATTCGAACATATCCTTATTATATATAGAGAGCAGCTTAGGCTGACAAACTGCCACTTCGGGGTGAACATCCATAAACTCAATAAGTGGTGTGAGCCAGTGATGCGTCACCTCAATGTCGCTATTCAGCAGCAAGTAGTATTCTGCCTCTATTTGTTTCAGTGCTTTATTATATCCATCGGCAAAGCCCCAGTTCTTATCCAGAATGATAGTCTTACATTCTGGAAACTCGTTGCGCAGTATTTCTACAGAGTTGTCTGTCGATGCATTGTCGGCTACATATATGGTAGCTTCGTCGCGCGAGTAGTTTAGCACGTTAGGAAGATACTGGCGCAACATCTTTGCACCATTCCAGTTTAGTATGACAATTGCGAGTTTATTCATTCTTTCACTTTTCACCTTTCACCTCTAAACTCTCAACTTTCAATGCTGTCTTGTCGTGATTAAAACCACCCAAGCGCACTGTCATCAGCTGGTTGTCGTATTCTTCACGAGCCTCACTGGCTGGCAACTCTACTCGGATGTAGTTCTTGGTAAATCCGTGCATAGCCTTACCGCGTGGAGCTTTCTCAAATAGTACCTCTGCCTCCTTGCCGATATGACGCTCGTAGAAAGCATGTGTTTTCTCGTCAGACAGCTCCAATAGTCTGTGACTGCGTTCGCGCTTGTCGGCATCAGATACTACATAAGGTATCTTCAGAGCCGATGTGCCAGGACGTTCGGAGTAGGGGAACACGTGCAGTTGGGTAACATCCAGACTCTTCAGGAAGTCGAAACATTCCTCAAAACATTCGGGAGTCTCACCGCGACAGCCCACCATCACGTCGACACCAATAAAGGCATCGGGCATCACCTCCTTGATACGATGTATCTTGTCGGCAAATAGCTGTCGGTCGTAATGGCGATGCATCAGCTTCAGTACCGTGTCGCTACCACTCTGCAATGGGATATGATAGTGTGGCATAAAGGCACGGCTCTTAGCACAATAGTCTATTAGCTCGTCGCTCAGCAAGTCGGGCTCCAAGCTACTGATGCGATAACGGCTGATACCCTCAACGGCATCCAATGCCTTTACCAAATCAACGAAGCTCTCGTCTGTAGTTTTTCCGAAGTCGCCAATGTTCACACCCGTCAGAACAATCTCCTTACCACCTTCGCGCACAGCCTCTTCAGCCTGTGCCACCAGCGATGCAATAGACGGGTTGCGACTGAAACCGCGAGCATAAGGAATAGTGCAATAGGTGCAGAAGTAGTCGCAACCATCCTGAACCTTCAGGAAGTAGCGCGTTCTGTTACCTCGTGAGCACGATGGAGCAAAGCTCTTGATATCCTTCGTCTTCTCTGTTTTATAGTTTGCTCCAGCATCGCGATTTACGAAACCGTCTGATAAGTATTGTATAAGGTTAGCCTTTTCGTTGGAACCCAACACCAGGTCTACACCTTCAATCTTACTAATCTTCAGTGGCTCCAGCTGCGCATAGCAACCAGTTACCACAACAAAGGCGCCAGGATTCTGACGCACTAATCGGTGGATAGCCTGACGACACTTGTGGTCGGCCACCTCAGTAACCGAACAAGTATTGATCAGACAGATGTCAGCCAGCTCACCTTTCTGAGCCGTCTGTACACCAAGTTCGCTGAGCATCTTACCAAAGGTAGACGTCTCAGAGAAGTTTAGCTTACATCCTAATGTGAAATAAGCAGCTTTTTTACCTTGAAAAGCAGAACTATCTATCATCTTATATAATAAGGTGTCTTATTTTGAGTGCAAAGGTACGAATAAGCGAGAACAAAACAAAAGGAAAACCTGTTTTTCTTTTGTTTTGTCGAGCGGAAGTACCTTCGACGAAGTCAGAGGTACGAATAAGCGAGAACAATACAAAACAAAAAGGCTTTTTTTTGATTTTGTATTATCGAGCGGAAGTGCCTTCGAAACGTAGTTCCAGAGGTACACATCTTCTAGCAATAAAACTCCATTTTTAGCAATAATTCAATATAGTGTAAATTTTGCACGAAATTTAACATTTCGTATTTTGTTGATTTATAGCCACTTGCGAAAAAGTTACAAAATAGGGCTAAAAAAAATCGCAAAAAAAGATACAACGTAACAAAAAAATGCCTAACTTTGCAGCGTTTTAATAAACAAATGATTGTTTTACAGATTTAAAAAGCTTAGAAAAATGAAGAAATTGGTATTTATGTTCGTAGCTGTTGCAGCTATCTCTTTCGCTTCTTGTGGTAACAAGACCGCTCAGGCTGAGGCTGTTGATTCAGATTCAGTTGTTGCTGTTGATAGCGTTGACACTGTTGCTGTAGACAGTGCTGCTGCTGACACTGCTGCTGTTGCTGAGTAATTACAGTACGAACTCAAAAATTGAGAGAACAAACCGTCGGATGCGAATCCGACGGCTTTTTTTTGTTTTTATATACCATTCCTTTATCCAGAAATCATACTGTTCTATCATTCTAAGAGTTCTTCGGAGCTACCAAATAGCCCAGTACGGATGAGTACGGAGCCTAAAGTACTCGAGTACGGAGCCTAAAATACTCAAGTACGGAGCCTCCGTACTCATTGTCCGGACGTTGCGGACAAAGTGTCCGAAGCCTCCGGACATTTTGTCCCAAGTATTCGGACAAATTCTGGGACTTTAGTTCTTGGCTATTCTTTTCTGTTGATTGTTTTATTCCTAAAAACATCTAACCTTCTAACCCAACAGGGGTGTAACCACGATATACAGGACGTTTCAGGTATGTTAATAGTTGGCAAACTATTAACATACATCTACTAAACTTGCACTTCAGATTTTATTACGACCACAGATGGCATGGATTTTTCAGATTTTTTGGGGGTGCACTTCAGCATGTAGGTTAATAGTAGGTTAGAAGTTTGCAAACTATTAACATGGTTCCCCCCCTTTGTACATCGGCATTTGAGGCTGGTCATGGTAGAAGGTTAAATGTTTTTGCTCAAACCCTTTTTTGTTTGCAGCCTACATCCGAATAGTTTGAAGCCTGAATCCTCATCGAATTCAGCGTAAATTCGAAGAGAATTATGCCGTCAAACTAATCGAATTATGCCGTCAAACTATTTGTTGATATTTTTTCTTCGATTATTTGGAGTTTAACTATCTAATTTGTATCTTTGCAGAATAAAAATCTAAAAGACATGAACCCCATCAAAAATGCACTTTTGAATAAACAGTCAATAGCGATGAGAAAGATTCTAATATCCTTTTTCGTTTTCCTGTCTCTTTCATTATATGGACGAGGATACTCATCCGATATTGATAGTATTCATATTACATTTGAATATGAGTATGGATATGGTACATGCCGTTCTACTGCAAGTTATGTATTTCAAGATAATATATATAAGTTAGTGCCTAATGAGGCATCTAACGCTAAGAATGCTCCTAAGTTAATAGGCGCGATTAGCAAAAAGGATGTAGACAAATTGCTAAAAGATTGCAATCGACATGCGTCAGCAGATATTTGCAAATACATTAGTATTACAAGTGATGATTATGCTGATTACGCAAAGATACTCAATGATAGTATAGCATTTGAAAACGAATACGTAATGATATATTATCTTCTATGTGATAAGCGCAAGAGAGAAGACTATATCTTGAATAAAGAAACTTTTCTGTCATTAGGATGCGATGATATATTAAAAATCATAGATACTCATTATCATTTTTATTTTAACAAATTCGTTACGGAAATAGACTTGTTCACTTCTGATGTCGATACGATAAGCATAGCGCCCAAATGCGAACTCCCTGGAGTGTATTCTCTCGTGGTAAAGAGCTATATCTCAGTAATGATGATGTTATGTCTTTTCTGAGAAATGCTCAATTAGAGCATGTCGCATTTTTCTGGGAAAAGTTTAACCTCTTAATCCAAATTGCTGATTATTTCTTACATCAAGATAATCCTAATTCTTGTTTAAGATATCAATATTGGGAAGCACTAACTGAGAAATCTCAATCCGATATACTGAAGTCTTTGCATGTTAATGATGCTGTCATGAAACTATATAAGCATCAGATAAAAATGACAGATGATGATACATCGGCAGCATTATTGAAAATATTGTGTTCTCCCAAGAATGACGATGAAAGGATGCTTTATTTCTTTCTCATGAATGAAGTTATAAAACAAGCAGATGGTGCCTTTGCTGAGATGCTTGGAGAATATTGTCTTCAATTCTTTAATGAGAATGCTGATTATGTTTTGCAATACTTCAATACGGATCGCTATGTTGCGAGATTATATTCTACTTTCATAGGAATAGAATTGTACTATAATAATAGTAGTATTTCAGAGTATAGTCAACAGTTGTCTCAGTCCGTAAACAATAAATATGCTAGTTCCTTTTTGCCAACATTCCTAAAGGATGTAGAGCATTGTTATAATAGTGTTGGAAACTGAAATGTTCACACTTAACGCGTTGTATAATTGACTGTTACGCGTGAATGTGAACCTTTATTTCTGCATTGGTAAAAAAAGAATGGAAATATTTTATTGGGATCACAAGTCTTTCGTAACTTTGACTTCGTCGAAGTTTCTCTCACTCGGAAATGAAAAGAAAAATTTTTTTTCCTTTTGTATTTCGCTCGCTTATTCGTAACTTTGCAGAAAATCTAACCTAAAATGATGAAAATGATGAAAAAGTTTATTTTAATGGTTGTCGCAATGATGGCCTTCTGTAGTACAATGAAGGTACAGGCACAGGTAATGAAGGCTGCTGACTTGGAAAAGTATGCAAAAGAGAAGTATGGCTCTAAATGGCTTGAAGCTGCAGCAAATTTGGCTAAAGGACTAACGCTCGACAAAAATAATGCGCTAACCTATCAGCAGGTGATAGAAGCTCCAGGCAAGACGAAAGCTCAACTTTATGTGGCACTGAACTATTGGGTGACGGCTACCTTTAAGGATAATCAGGCTATCACGCTGAATGATAAGGAGGCAGGCTGTATTATCGTTTCATCTACTATCGATGGCATTGCAGACCATACGGGTACACTCTATCGTTATGTGGTAAGCATTACGCCAATCATCAAACTTGATATTAAAGAGGGTAAGGTTCGCATCACCTATACTGTTCAAAACTATGATATCCTGAAAGTTGAGGACGCTGGTTGGCTTGGCGCTATAGCTGACAGAGACAATAACAGACAGCGAACACAGAATATCTATAGTGACGGTAAGCGCATGAAGAATGATAAGACTGACCGCAGACTATATGATGAGCAGTGGGAGATCATCAAGCGCTATCCTTTTGTGGAAAAAGATGCTCAGAAGCGCACTTGTTCTAAGGCACTCGTAATGACGCATGCTTACTCAAACGCCATTATTGACAAGGTGAATGAAGCTATCAAAAATGGTCTCACCGGTTCGGACGATGACGATTGGTAATAATAAATATCCCAACATAGTTAAAGGTTCTATGTTGGGATATATTTTTAGGGTAGGCTATTGCTATAAACTATCATCATTTGTAGGTATTTAGGGAAAAATACGTGATATGTCGTATATATTTTGTACCTTTGCATCCGATTAGAATGTGAAGGAATGAAACTATCAGATCTGAATACTGGTGAACAGGCTTTGATACTGAAGGTGAGAGGTCATGGAGGCTTCCGCAAACGCATCGTGGAGATGGGATTTGTAAAGGGACAAATGGTAGAAGTGCTACAGAATGCTCCTTTGCAAGACCCAGTAATCTATAAGGTGATGGGTTATGAGGTGAGTCTGCGTCGCCAGGAAGCGGAGATGATAGAGGTAAGCAGTAGCAAGGATGCTGGAAAAACATCCTATTCAGACAGACAAGAGAATTATGGTCCGCTGAGCATAGAATACCAGAATCGTGCTACCCATACTACAGAGGCTCCGAAAGAACTGACCGTAGCGCTCGTTGGTAATCCTAACTGTGGTAAGACATCGCTGTTTAACTTTGCCTCTGGTGCTCACGAGAGAGTGGGTAACTATAGTGGTGTGACAGTGGATGCCAAAGAGGGATGGACTGAATTCGAGGGCTATCATATCAAGTTGGTTGACCTGCCAGGAACATATTCCTTGTCAGCTTATTCTCCCGAAGAACTCTATGTACGCAAACAACTGGTAGAAGATACGCCTGATGTTATCATTAATGTGATAGACTCTGCCAATATCGAGCGCAACCTGTATCTCACTACTCAGCTGATGGACATGCACCTTCGTGTGGTGTGTGCCCTGAATATGTATGACGAACTATTGAATCGTGGCGACAAGTTGGACATCAATACGCTGAGCTCGCTGATGGGTATGCCGATGGTGCCTACATCATTTAAGTCGGGTAGAGGACTTGATGCACTGTTGCGCGAGGTGATACATATCTTTGAGAGCAGTGAAGGTCACGACCACTACTATCGTCATATCCATATCAATCACGGTCATGAGATAGAAGACGGTATCAGCAATATACAACAATTCCTGAAGAATAACGAGTTGCTGCGTCTGCGCTATTCCACACGTTGGCTCGCCATCAAGTTGTTGGAGAACGACCGTGAGGCATGGCGCATTGTTGACGATCTCCCAGAAGCTGCTCAGATTCGTGAGGCTGTTGTACTGGCATCACGTCGTGTAAAGGAGGAAACGGGCGACGATACAGAGACAGCCATCATGGATGCGAAATACGGTTTCATAGATGGTGCCTTGCAAGAGGCAGGCTATCAGATGGGCAATAAGACGGATACTTATAAAACTACCCACTGGTTGGATGCCGCTATTACCAACCGCTGGCTGGGCTTCCCCATCTTCTTGGGAATACTCTATCTGATGTTCCAAGTGACCTTTACCTTGGGACAGTATCCGATGGATTGGATAGATGCTGGTGTAGTATGGTTGGGCGACTTCGTAACACAGACCATGAGTGACGGTCCGCTGAAGGCTATGCTGGTAGATGGTATTATTGGTGGCGTAGGAGCCGTTATCGTTTTCCTGCCACAGATATTGATTCTCTATACCTTTATCTCACTGATGGAGGATTCAGGCTATATGGCTCGTGCAGCATTTATCATGGATAAGTTGATGCATGGCATGGGACTGCATGGCAAATCGTTTATCCCACTGATTATGGGATTTGGATGTAATGTGCCGGCAGTGATGGCTACACGAACGATTGAGAGTCGTCGCTCACGATTGATTACCATGCTGGTATTGCCCATGATGTCGTGCTCAGCACGCCTACCTATTTATATTATGATAACGGGTGCCTTCTTTGCAGTAGAGTATCAGAGTCTGGTAATGATATCGCTCTATGCCATAGGTATTGTGTTGAGTGTGATTACTGCTCGCATCTTGAGTGCCTGGGTAGTGAAAGGCGAGGATACACCGTTTGTGATGGAACTGCCTCCTTATCGCTTCCCAACAGCCAAGGCTATCTTCCGCCATACGTGGGAGAAGGGTAAACAGTATCTGAAGAAGATGGGTGGCGTGATTCTTGTAGCAAGTATTATCGTGTGGGCATTAGGCTATTTCGGTACGATGGGCGTGGCTCCTTCGTTGGAGTATAGCTTTATCGGTGATTTGGGAAAACTGATAGAGCCTATCTTCTCTGTTCAGGGCTTTGACTGGCGACTGGATGTCAGCCTATTGGCTGGTATTGGTGCTAAGGAGATTGTAGCATCTACGATGGGTGTGCTCTATGATGGAGCCTACAACTTCTCTCCATTGGTGGCTTATTGTTTCCTGCTATATGTGTTGATCTATTTCCCATGTATCGCTACCATTGTAGCTATCCGTCATGAGAGTGGCTCATGGCGATGGGCAAGTATAGCAGCTATCTACACCACGGTATTGGCATGGGTGGTGTCGGCAGTTGTTTATCAAGTAGGATTGCTATTCTATTCGTGATGATAAGGTTCACCTTTTATAATAGTACAGGCACGATAAATCTGCTCTGTAAAGGTGAGGCGTATCATCTGGTGAGAGAAGGTCATCTTAGAAAGAGATAACTGTTCGTTGGCACGCTGGTATACAGCAGGGGAGAAACCATAAGGACCTCCGATAACGAATACTAGTCTACGGGCGACGTTGCGCTTTTGCTCCAGCCAACTGGCAAATTCTATGCTGCGATACTCCTTGCCGTGTTCATCGAGCAGAACAACCGTATCTGAGGGCTGTAGCTGTTTGAGAATCAGTTCCCCCTCAGATTGTTTCTGTTGCTCCTCCGTGAGATTCTTGGTATTCTTCAGTTCGGGAATGGTCACAATATCAAAAGGCATATAATGGCTGATGCGCTCTGCATAGTCATTGATGCCTGCAATAAAGTGCTTATTGACCGTCTTGCCTACTTGTAACAATACCGTTTTCATAACTCTCAACTATCTTGATGCACGGAAACCTTCAAGGTTCTGATAGCGGCGCAACATCATGCGACGATAAATCATACGCAACCAATACTGCTCTGTTACGGTAAATGACAAGCCGATAATCACTAGCACCCAGTATGCTATGGTATCGTTAAAGATAGCGCGAAGCAGGAATACCATCACAATGGGTATGAACAAACTTACCAATGAAACAATACCTTGCCACTTGTTCTCCATCTGGTTCTTACCAGTAAGTTTCTCGTTGAGAGGCAGCGTCTGCTTGTTGAATATCGCCATATGGAACAGCAAGAAGTAAACGGGACCAGTGACCGTGAAAAGATATGCCAACACCATGAGGATGGAGAACTTGCCCATGAATACGGGCACCATCGTAATGAGGAATGGCAATAGCAGAATGCCGCAATAATAATAGTATTTAGCGCGAAGCAGTGTGAGGATATTCTCCTCGTGCACCATCAGTAAATCAATATAGTTACCCTCTGGACACATAATCTTGGTAAGATTAACGGAACCAAAGAATACAAAGGCATAGAAACACCAGAAGTTACGTTCGAAAGAAGAACCGTAAACCTCAGTGAAGGCTATCATCAGCGAGAAGAAGGTGATGAAGCATACACCCTGGATGAAACGGCCACGAATGGCTTTGTTGCGCATGGTGCTCTTAATCTCCAACTTCAGATATTCACCAATCTGTCCGAAACGGTTCAGCGCCTTAAATTCTGATACATGCTTCAGCTTGGTCTTCTCTTGCTTAGAGATCTCGTCGTAGATGAGATGCATCTGTAAGTGACGATTGATAGCGAAAAAAGCTACAAACAAAATGCCAAACAATAATAATGCCCACCATGAGAAGGCGTATTCACTCAATCCATCAAGCACGAAATCGATTACTTGGTCGAACTGCTTATCTGAAAGAAAGAATAGGGGCACGATGACAGAACCATAGAGAATGATGGGTAGTGCCCACCAAAAGATGCTCTGATTGACAAGCGTGCGCACTAACAGATACCATTGACTATTGACAACAATCATCAGGTGGAGCAAAATAAGCATGCTGATAGCCATCCATCCCGTAATACCTCCACACCATATAACAAAGGTGTAGGGTAGGTAGAGTGTCATCCATACTAGGTTGCCCTTGTCTAATATCTGTTGTATCAAGAAGCAATCAATGGCTGAATACTTACTGATAGGGGTGAGTAGATATGGCTTGACAAGCATCATGGGCGTCTGTTGCGTCATGAATCGCATACCGAAGTCAAGAAGAAGTACAAACGGCATAAGATAGAATAGCATCTCTGGCATTTGTTCCTTGGCTCCCAGCCATCCGAAGAAGGTGCCGAGAGCTATGAATTCAATTGCAAAGATAGAGATAGCGATATAACCGAAAAACTTGCCGTATTGGTTGGCTTCGAACATCACATTACGCTTCTCGCTAAGCTTGACGTTCTTTCTAAGTGTCCAGAATAGTTGTAACTTGTTCATTATCTGAGATCTATTACTTCTGCGTTGGGGAAATCCTTTGAGTTGAAATGGAAGATTCCATCGGAAAGCTTCGCCTGTTTGAAATTGCTGATACTAATGGTAGTCCAGCCTTTCTTTTGGCGCATACGAATCTGCGATGGAACGGATGTTTTTTGGTTGACAACGAGGTACATCTCCTGAATACCACGCTTCTTGTCGGTAGCAGTCAAGTGTATTTCGTAGTTGTTACCTTTCTTGGTCATGGTATAAGAGTAACCTTTCTTATACATATAAATAAAGGAGTAGGGGTTGATTGCTGCCAACTCAGCTTCTGATGGATTGGCAACATTTACTTCTTCGTTCTTCTTTAGATATGTCCACTGTGTCTTCCCGTCAAACCATACGGTGGCCTGTGGAGTGGTGGCATGAAACTTGCGCCCTTTGATGGCGATAGTGCCACTGGAATTCATTTGGTCTCCCTTGATAGCAAACGATGCTTGTGCACCAGACTTAGCTGATACTACGGCAGCTGTTTTGTCAAGCACCTGCTTCGCTGTCTGCGCAGATAAAGACAAACAGGCGAAAAGGCTAAAAAGTAAAATGGATATCTTATTCATTTCTCTAATTTCTTATTAAGCATTATGCATTAACCATTTCATTACTTCCATTGAGCTAATAGGTTCTCAAGACTATTCTCGTCCATCAGTAATACTTCGCGTGGCTTACTGCCATGAGCTGCACCTACGATACCTGCCTTTTCCAACTGATCCATCAGACGACCGGCACGGTTGTAGCCGATAGCAAACTTACGCTGGATAAGACTCGTAGAACCGCTCTGCTCGCGAACAATCAGACGGGCAGCATCCTCGAACATAGGATCAAGATGCTGCATGTCTACATCACGGCTCTCGCCAGCCTCGCCCTCATCCATATCTGGCTCTGGCAACTCGAAAGCTGATGTGTAGCCCTGTTGTTGAGAGATGAACTGATTGATGCGTTCCACCTCTGGAGTGTCTACAAAGGCACACTGTACACGAATAGGCTCGCCACCATTTAGATAGAGCATATCACCACGACCAACCAATTGCTGAGCGCCTGGACGGTCGAGAATAGTGCGTGAGTCAATCATTGCACCCACACGGAAGGCAATACGACTTGGGAAGTTAGCCTTGATAGTACCCGTAATAATATTGGTAGTAGGACGCTGAGTGGCAATAATCATGTGGATACCTACGGCACGAGCCAACTGGGCAATACGGGCGATAGGCAACTCAACTTCCTTACCAGCTGTCATAATTAAATCGCCGAACTCATCGATAACAACCACGATATATGGCATGAAGCGATGACCATGCTCTGGATTCAGATGACGCTCAATAAACTTCTTGTTGTATTCTTTGATATTACGAGCCTGTGCTTGTTTCAGCAGGTCGTAGCGAGTGTCCATCTCCTTACAGAGTGAGTTGAGAGTGCGTACAACCTTAGTTACATCGGTGATGATGGGTTCTGCCTCATCATCGGGCACCTTAGCCAAGAAATGTTTCTCGATGGTGCTATATACGCTAAATTCAACCTTCTTTGGGTCAACGAGTACAATCTTCAACTCTGCGGGATGCTTCTTATAAAGCAAAGAGGTGATGATGGCATTCAGACCAACAGACTTACCCTGACCAGTGGCACCGGCAACCAAGAGGTGGGGAGCTTTAGCCAAGTCAAACATGAATACCTCGTTGGTAATGGTTTTACCTACAGCACAAGGCAATTCCATTGTTGACTCCTGGAACTTCTTTGAGTTAAGAATAGACTCCATAGAGACGGTAGCTGGCTTGGCGTTTGGTACCTCAATACCGATAGTACCTTTACCAGGAATAGGAGCGATGATACGAATACCGAGCGCTGACAATGACAAGGCGATATCGTCTTCCAAGTTACGAATACGAGAGATACGCACACCAGGGGCAGGTGTAATCTCGTAGAGCGTGATGGTAGGACCAACGGTGGCCTTGATACTTGAAATCTCTACACCAAAATTGCGTAGCACGTCAACGATACGGTTCTTGTTGGTATTCTGCTCCACCATATCAACGTATGGCTTACCATCAGACTCGTACTTCTGTAACAAGTCGAGGGTAGGATAGCGATAGTTCTCAAGGTCGCGCTTAGGATCATAAGGAGTAGAGAGGTCACCATAGTTTTCGTTGAGTGTCTTTCCATGAGCCGCTTCCTCTTCGATACCAGTATCTACCTCAATTTCTATGTCGCTATCAGCAGGAGCCTCTTCTTCTCTGGGTTCAATGGTGTTGATGGTTTCGGTGGGGATGATGGATGTCTCACCTTCATCCTCGATATCATCAAACTCTACCACTTCACTCTGTGGGTCGTCAAATACCGTGGGATCATCTAATGTGTTAATACCATTTTTATCATCTTCGCTGTCACCACGACCTATATTGATTTCCATTGGTATCTTCTTCAGATAGTGCAATGGGTTGATAATCTTGCGGAGAATGATAACGGTCTCCATACTCAAATATACAAAGAAAGCTACAGCGATGAGACCTAACAAAGCTGTAAGACCAGGCACACCCAATAGTCCTTCTATTCCTTGACAGATAGCAAGACCGTGGTCTCCACCAGGATTGAAACAGGCATTGACGAAGAGAGGCTCTAAGAATTTTGCCATCGTGACAGATGCCCATATCATGACGAGTGTAAGTGCCATAAACCATTTCAGCAGACGTACTTTGTAAGCGCGCATCATGGTGACTGATACCATCAGCATAAAAATAGGTATCAAAAAGGCGGCAAGACCAAAGCAACGCTTGATAAAGAAATGAGCGGCATAGGCTCCCAACGAGCCACAAGAGTTGCGGAATTCATGGGCTTGGTTCATAATTTCTCCGTCGCGAGGCGACTCAAGCAAACTCTGGTCTGCTGCTCCCGTGGTGAAGTAGGATACGAAAGCCCATGTTAAGTAGCCTGCTATAATCAACAAGCAGAAGCCTATTACAAAGTTAATACGCTCGTTGAAAAATATCTTATCTATGCCGAGGGCTTCTCTCAGTGATGATGCTGTTTTTTCGGAAGCCTTAGTTGTTTTCTTCTTTGCCATACGTTGTTTTTAATTATCTGAAATGCAAAATTACGAAGAAAATATCATATTTCATTATAAAAAGGTGGATTTTTTGCTATTTTTGTACATTTATTCGTAACTTTGACCTCGTCGAGGTTTCTCTTGCTCGTAAAAACCTAAATAAATTTGGTTTTTCTCTCACTTATTCGTAACTTTGCACCCCAAATGATGAAAACGATATATAGTAAATACGATAAGACGAGGATTGGAGAATTGCCCAAAGTGCTGTTTGAAGGACGGATGGTTGTGGTGATTACTGAGTCGGAGGCTCAGAAAGCGGTTGACTATCTGCTCTCTCAACCGTTGCTTGGTGTGGATACTGAGACGCGTCCGTCATTTAGGAAGGGACATATCAATAAAGTGGCACTCTTGCAGGTAGCTACACATGATATTTGTTTCTTGTTCAGACTCAATCAGTTGGGAATGTCACCATCCATCAAGCGTTTTCTGGAGGATACTATTGTTCCGAAAATAGGTCTTTCGTGGCATGACGACCTTCGTATGCTGGCTATGCTGGGCGAGTTCCAACCTGGAAAGTTTATCGATTTGCAGAATCATGTAAGGGAGATTGGAGTGGAGGACCTGAGTCTTCAGAAACTCTATGCAAACTTCTTTGGACAGAAGATATCTAAGCGTGAACGCCTTACCAACTGGGAGGCCGACATTCTAAAAGATAAACAAAAAGAATATGCCGCTACTGATGCTTGGGCCTGTGTGATGCTCTACGAGGAATTAGAACGACTGAAGCAAACGGGCGACTATGAATTGATAAAAATATCAGATGATGTACAAGCAGATACAACTCAAACGAGGTAAGGAAGAGAGCCTCAAAAGATTTCATCCGTGGGTGTTCTCAGGTGCTATTCTTCGTGCTGATGACGGCATTGAAGAGGGTGAATTGGTACGTGTAGTGACGGAAAAGGGCGATTTTATCGCTGTTGGTCATTATCAGCAGGGGTCTATTGCTGTACGCGTGCTTACCTTTTCTGATGTTGCTATTGATGATGAGTTCTGGCGTTCCCGTCTTTCTTCAGCTTTGCAGATGCGTTTGGCTATCGGTATTGCTGACAATGCTGATAATAACACCTATCGTCTTGTACATGGTGAGGGCGATTTGCTGCCCGGACTTATTATTGATGTCTATGGTGAGACGGCAGTGATGCAGGCGCACTCTATCGGTATGCATTTATGTCGTAAAGAAGTTGCCAATGCGCTGATTGAGGTAATGCAACAACGTGTTAAGCATATCTATTATAAGAGTGAGACCACACTGCCCTTCATGACAGCCGATGATATGAATGGATTCCTCTATGGTGGAAGTGAAGATAATATTGCTACGGAGAATGGTTTGAAGTTCCGTGTAGACTGGCTGAGAGGTCAGAAAACGGGATTCTTCGTTGATCAGCGCGAGAATCGTTCTCTGCTAGAGCATTATGCTAAGGGTAAGCGTGTGCTGAATATGTTCTGCTATACTGGTGGATTCTCTTTCTATGCCATGCGTGGAAATGCAGAATTGGTGCATAGTGTAGATAGTAGTGCTAAGGCTATCGAACTGACAAAGGCCAATGTAGAACTAAACTTCCCTGGTGATGCACGTCATGAGGCTTATTGTGAGGATGCCTTTAAGTTCTTGGAAAGAGCTGGCTCGAACTATAATCTCATCATTCTTGACCCTCCCGCTTTTGCTAAGCATCGTGGCGCCTTGCACAATGCCTTGAAAGGATATACTCGTCTCAACCAGAAAGCATTCGAGAAAATTGAGAAGGGTGGTATTCTGTTTACATTCTCTTGTTCGCAGGTGGTAACGAAAGACCACTTCCGTAATGCGGTATTCACGGCAGCAGCCTTGGCTAAGCGTAAGGTTCGTATCCTTCATCAGTTGCATCAGCCTGCCGATCATCCCATCAATATCTATCATCCCGAAGGTGAATATCTGAAGGGTTTGGTGCTCTATGTGGAGTAAAGTTAGCGCATACGTTAAGAAGCATAATCTGCTTGATAGTAACGAATTATATATCGTTGCTTTGAGTGGCGGTGCGGATAGCGTAGCCTTACTTTTATTACTTCACGAACATGGTTATCGGGTTCATGCTGCGCATTGTAACTTTCATCTGCGTGGTGATGAGTCGGGTAGGGATGAGGCTTTCTGTGTTGAGCTTTGTGAACACTTGGGTGTAGAGTTGCATCGCGTGCATTTCGATACGAAGACTTATGCTGATTTGCATAAGGTAAGTATAGAGATGGCAGCTCGCGAATTGCGATATCAATGGTTTGAACAGTTAAGAAGAGATATTGGGGCTGCAGGAATCTGTGTGGCTCATCATCGTGATGACTCCGTAGAAACGGTGCTTTTGAACTTGGTTCGAGGTACGGGATTGCGTGGGTTATGCGGTATTCAACCTAAGAATGGAACTATCTTACGACCTCTTTTGTGTGTTTCTCGTACGGAGATTGAAGCTTTTCTGAACGAGAAGGAGCAAGGTTATGTTACGGATAGTACGAATTTGGAGGCAAATGTACAGCGAAATATTGTCCGTTTGCAAGTACTCCCTCTACTTCAAAAACTGAATTCTGCTGTTGCTGATAATATTCAGCGTACCTGCGAAAATCTGATGGAAGCCCAGAATGTATTGACTGGTATATTAGATAATCTAAATAAAAGCAATATCTTAGAACTAAGCGAATTATCGCAATATGGTTCAAGTGAATATTTTGTTTTTGAATGGCTTAAAAAATACGGTTTCAACGGAAGTCAAGTGGCTCAACTTTTAAAGGCTGAAACGGGTAAAATTATAACCTCCTCTACAGGATATGAAGCATTGAAAGATCGCGATAGAATTGTGGTGGAAGAGTCGTTGAAACCAATGAAAATAATGCGTATTCCTGAAGAGGGGTGTTATCGTTTGAATGAAAGCTGTCAGTTGAAGGTGCAAAAAAGCGCCGTATATGTATCCAAAATATCTCATATTGCTACGCTTGATGCTGCGAAAGTGAGCTTTCCTTTAGTTGTTAGAAGAGTGGAGGAAGGTGATTGGATGCAGCCTTATGGTATGAAGGGACGTAAGCTTTTGAGTGATATGATGACCGATTTGAAGATGAATGTTTTCGAGAAACGTCGTCAGTTGGTTGTTGTTGATGCTCAGGGAAATGTCCTTTGGCTTGTTGGCATTCGTGTGGATGCTCGCGTGGCTATTTCTGCTTCTACGGCTGATGTTGTGGAGTTACGATTGATAAATAGCGAGTCGTAATCAACGATAACCTTTACCGTAATCAACGATGCCCTTTGTCGTAACTAATGGTGCACTTTGCTCCAATTTTAAAAACTACGGGAAATGGTAAGTAAAAATTTGGTGGTTAGAAAAAAAATGGTTACCTTTGCACGTCAATAAAATTAAGAAGTATACAACAAGAAATAAATTTAAACTCATGAGTAAGAGATTTGCCGAACACAACGGCTTGAACTTGACGCAGACAAATAATGATGTGCTGCAGATGTGGAAGGAGCAGGATATCTTCTGGCGCTCTGTGAAAGAGCGTGAAGGTTGCCCACAATTCGTGTTCTTTGAGGGTCCTCCCTCTGCAAACGGACATCCCGGTATTCATCATGTGCTGGCGCGCAGCATCAAGGATACTTTTAACCGCTATAAGACCATGCGTGGCTACCAGGTGCACCGCAAGGCTGGTTGGGATACTCACGGACTGCCCGTAGAGCTGGGCGTTGAGAAGGAACTTGGCATTACCAAGGCCGATATCGACAACAAGGAGTCTGATAAGTATATTTCTACCGAAGACTATAACAAGAAATGTCGTCAGAATGTGATGATGTATACTCAGGAGTGGCGTGAGCTGACTGAGAAGATGGGTTACTTTGTTGATCTTGATAACCCCTACATCACCTACGATAATAAATATATTGAAACACTGTGGTGGCTGCTGAAGCAGTTCTATCAGAAGAATTTGCTGTATAAGGGTTACACCATTCAGCCATATTCTCCTGCAGCTGGTACTGGACTGAGCTCTCACGAGTTGAATCAGCCTGGTTGCTATCGCGACGTGAAGGATACCACTTGTACCGCTCAGTTTAAGATGAAGAATCCTAAGCCTGAGATGACAGAGTGGGGTACACCATACTTCCTCGCTTGGACCACTACACCTTGGACACTGGCTGCTAACTCTGCACTCTGTGTAGGTCCGAAGATTGACTATGTAGCCGTACAGACCTACAATCCTTATACTGCAGAGAAAATCACAATTGTGATGGCAGAGGCTCGTCTGAATGCTTATCTTCCTGCTGAGGGTGCTATTACCGATGGTGGTGAGCTGCCTGAATACAAGAAGGGCGAAAAGATGATTCCTTATCGTGTGGTTGCTCGTTACAAGGGTACAGACCTCGTAGGAATGGAGTATGAGCAGTTGATGCCTGCTATCAAGCCTATGGGTAAAGCCTTTGAGGTTATCTCTGGTGACTATGTAACTACAGAGGATGGTACTGGTATTGTACATATCGCTCCTAACTTTGGTGCCGACGATGCTTTCGTAGCTAAGAAAGCCGGTATTGTGCCCATCGTGTTGATTGACAAGAAGGGTAACGAGCGTCCTGTAGTAGACCTGCAGGGTAAGTATTTCGTTCTCGAAGACCTCGATGACGAATTCGTAAAGAACAATGTTAATAAGGACGAGTGGAATAAGTTTGCTGGTCGCTATGTAAAGAATGCATACGACGATACACTGACCGATAAGGACGAGACACTCGATATCTCTATTTGTATGGATTTGAAGGCACAGAACAAGGCTTTCAAGATAGAGAAGCATACTCACAACTATCCTCACTGCTGGCGTACTGATAAGCCCGTGCTCTATTATCCTCTGGATTCATGGTTTATCAAGTCTTCTGCTTGCAAGGAACGCATGTCTGAGTTGAACAAGACCATCAACTGGCAGCCTGAGTCTACTGGTACAGGTCGTTTTGGTAACTGGCTCGATAACCTGAACGACTGGAACTTGAGCCGTTCACGCTTCTGGGGTACTCCACTGCCTATTTGGCGTAGCGAAGAGGGCGAGGAGATTTGTATCGGTAGCGTAGAGGAACTCTACAACGAGATAGAGAAGAGTGTCAAGGCTGGCTTCATGAAGAGTAATCCTCTGAAGGATAATGGCTTTGTGCCAGGCGATATGTCTAAGGAGAACTATGACAAGATTGACCTCCACCGTCCGTATGTAGACTATATCGTGCTGTGCTCTGCTTCTGGCAAGCCTATGAAGCGCGAGAGCGACCTGATTGACGTATGGTTCGACTCAGGTTCTATGCCATACGCACAGATTCACTATCCATTCGAGAATCGCGATGCTATCGATAAGAACAAGGCATTCCCCGCTGACTTTATTAACGAGGGTGTTGACCAGACACGTGGTTGGTTCTTTACTCTTCATGCTATCGCAACAATGATTTTCGACTCTGTTGCCTTCAAGAATGTTATCTCTTCTGGTCTCGTGCTCGATGCCAAGGGTAACAAGATGTCTAAGCACGTGGGTAATGTGGTGAATCCATTCGAGATGATAGATAAGTATGGTTCTGATGCCGTACGTCTCTATATGATGACCAACTCTGAGCCTTGGGATAACCTGAAGTTCGACCCAGAGGGTGTAGATGAGGTACGCCGTAAGTTCTTCGGCACCTTATATAATACATATAGCTTCTTTGCTTTGTATGCCAATGTTGACGGCTTTGATCCAAAGGCTGCACAGGTAGCATTCGAGAAGCGTCCAGAGATTGACCGCTGGATTCTCTCTTGCCTGAATACCCTCATCAAGGGTGTAGAGGCAGAGTTGGAGAACTTTGACCCCACACGTGCTGGTCGACTGATTGATGCATTTGTAAACGACGACCTTTCTAACTGGTTTGTACGTCTGAACCGTAAGCGTTTCTGGGGTAAGGAGATGAGCGAGGATAAGTTGTCTGCATATCAGACACTCTATACCTGCCTGCTGACCGTTTCTAAGCTGTTGGCACCCTTCGCTCCATTCTATGCTGACCAGTTGTATAAGGATCTGGGTGGTGAGCTCGATTCTGTACATCTCGATAAGTTCCCTGTAGCTGACGAGGCTCAGATTGACAAGGACTTGGAGGCTCGTATGCAGATGGCACAGAAGATTACCTCTATGGTGCTCGCTCTGCGTCGTAAGGTGAACATCAAGGTGCGTCAGCCACTGCAGGCTATCATGATTCCTGCTGTTGACGAGACTCAGAAGAAACACATCGAGGCTGTGAAAGACCTGATTATGAACGAGGTGAACGTGAAGGAGCTTCGTTTCGTAGAGGGTGCTGGTGTACTCGTGAAGAAGGTGAAGTGTAACTTCCGTACCATGGGTAAGAAGTTTGGTAAGCTTATGAAGAGTGTGGCTGCCGCAATGGATGGTCTCTCTCAGGAGCAGATTGCCGAACTCGAGAAGCAGGGCACTATCGCTATCAGCGTAGAAGGACAGGATATTACCGTAGAGGCTGTCGATGTAGAGATTATCTCAGAGGATATCCCGGGCTGGCTGGTGGCTAACGAAGGTAACCTAACTGTTGCCCTTGAGGTAGAACTGACAGAAGAACTAAAGAACGAGGGTATGGCTCGTGAGATGATTAACCGCATTCAGAATATCCGTAAGGAGAGCGGTTTGGAGATTACTGACCGTATTCAGATCACGCTTGCTCCTCATGCCGAGGTAGAGACTGCTGTTAATGGCTTCGGCGAATATATCAAGACACAAGTACTAGCGGACTCTATCGTCATCGCTGCAAATGACGGTCAAGAGGTTGACTTTGACGAATTTAAAATCAATATTAAAATAACTAAATCCTAGAGATTATGGCAGAAAAGACTCGTTACACGGACGAAGAATTGGAAGAGTTCCGTGAGATAATTAATGAAAAGTTATCACTGGCCAAGCGTGACTACGACCAGATGATGCGTGTGCTGATGAATCAGGACTCCAATGATGTTGATGATACATCTCCTACGTACAAAGCATTGGAAGAGGGTAGTGCTACACAGTCGAAAGAAGAACTGATTTCGCTCGCAGCACGCCAGCAGAAGTTCATTCAGGGACTGAAAGCTGCGCTTACCCGTATTGAAAACAAAACCTACGGTATCGACCGTATTACTGGTAAGCTGATTCCAAAGGAGCGTTTGCGTGCAGTACCTCACGCTACTTTGAGCGTAGAATCAAAAATGGCTGGTAACAAGTAATCAATGAGTAGTCAGCAGATTGTAAAACGTGGATGGATGGCCATACTTATTGTTATGGCTATCCTTCTCATTGACCAGGTCATCAAAATTTGGGTAAAGACCAATATGACACTCCATGAGCAGATTGAAATCTTCTCGTGGTTTAAGATTGTGTTCATTGAGAATAATGGTATGGCGTATGGTATGGAGATTGGCTCTAAGCTTGTGCTGAGTATCTTCCGTATGGTAGCGATATCCATTCTTGGCTATTATATCTATGGTCAGGTGAAGAAGAAAGCTCGTTGGGGCTATCTGGTATGCCTGTCAATGGTGATGGCTGGAGCGATTGGTAATCTGCTCGACTCGATGTTCTATGGTTTGGTCTTTAATGCCTCGTCAGAGTATTACACCTCTTATTGGGTTCCCTTTGGCAATGGCTACGCACCTTTTTTGATGGGTAAAGTGGTAGATATGTTCTACTTTCCGCTGATAGTTACTACATGGCCTGAATGGGTTCCTGTTGTAGGTGGCAATCCCTATGTGTTCTTCAGTCCCATTTTTAACTTCGCAGATGCCTCTATCTCTGTAGGTGTTGTATCGTTACTACTCTTCTATCGCAAAGAAATTAGCGAGATAACTATCAAGAAAAAAGTATAAACTGATGAAGCGTGTTCTTCCGTTATTCATCCTTGTTATGCTGATGGTTGTGGCATGTAAGCCATCTGTCCCATCAGAAATTATCCAGCCCGATGACATGGAGGAGATTCTCTATGACTATCATGTGGCTCAGGCTATGGCACGTGTGGATAACGGAAGTCAGACAGACTATGACCGTACCATGTATTTCATGGCGGTGTTGAATAAGCATAATGTTACGGAGGCAGAATTTGACTCATCGTTGGTTTACTACTATTCGCATGTAGATCGATTCAAAGACATTTATTCTAGAGTAAGTGACCGTTTGTATAATGAGGGTAAGAAGTTGGGTGTAGCCACGGGCGATCTCAACCGCTATTCTCAGTATAGTGAGTCTGGCGATACGGCTAATATCTGGAAGGCAGAGACGGATATGTTGCTTATTCCTACTCCTCTGAAGAATCGTTATGACTTTGTCATAAAGGCTGATTCAACCTTTAAGATTGGTGACTCGTTTATGTTCCAGTTCATGACAGAGCATATCTGGCAGAGCGGTATGAAAGACGCTGTGGTATGTATTCGCACAACCTATGAGGGTGATAGTATTCAGCAGTCGGTAAGTCATGTGTCAGTATCCGGTATCTTCCAGATGAATATTCCTGCTAATAGTACTCAGCAGTTGAAAGAGTTGCGCGGATTTATCTATTTACCACGAACAGAAGAGTCTGGCGATGTCCGTCAACTGATGTTTATTAGTCAGATACAGTTCATCAGATTTCATAATAAGGATTCCAAACAAACTTATGAAAGCGAATCAGAAGAAGTTGTTGCGGCGGATAGCATGCAACGAGTTGATAACACCAGAAGGTCAGTGTCTGACACTACATTGCATCATCTTGGAACAGGGCTTCGTAGTAAGAATGTTCCCTTTAGAAAAGGAGGAAGCCCAGACAGAATGGTTGCAGGGCCAAATACAGTTAAAATCGGAGGATGATGGGATACATGCCTATTATCAAGGAAAGCCACTAACTTAAATTAAAATATCTATGAATACAAAAGTACGATTATCTATTATGAACTTCCTGGAATTCGCTGTCTGGGGGGCGTATCTTACATGTATGGGAAACTATCTTGGCGTTGCTGGATTAGGCGACAAGATTTCCTGGTTTTATGCTATTCAAGGTATCGTCAGCATTTTCATGCCTACGTTGATGGGTATTGTTGCTGACAAATGGATACAACCACAGCGTCTCTTGGGTCTCTGTCATTTGTTGGCTGGTGGATTTATGCTGGGCTGTTGGTGGATGGGCATGGATGCTGGCTTCGGTCAAGAGTTGCCCAACAAGTCGATGTTTATCGCCATGTATACGCTGAGCGTGGCATTCTTTATGCCTACGATAGCACTGACAAATACGGCTGCTTTTGCCATTTTGAAGAAGAATGGCATGGATACCGTAAAAGACTTTCCGCCCATCCGTGTATTAGGTACCGTAGGTTTTATTGCTACTATGTGGTTTGTCAACTGCGCCTTTATTGATGATAGCGGCTTTGGCTTTACGCTGGCTGAGAATAGTCATAAGTTCCAATATACTTACATGCAATTCTTTGTATCAGGCGTATTGAGTCTTGTGCTTTTTGCATACTGCTTTACCTTGCCTGAGTGCAAACTGGAGAAGAAGGATGGTAAAGTATCGCTGGTAGAGAGTTTAGGTCTTGATGCCTTCAAGCTCTTCAAGCGTCGTCAGATGGCTCTGTTCTTCATCTTCTCTGCTTTGCTAGGTATGTGTCTTCAGGTAACCAATGGCTTTGCAGGTCCATTTATTACTAGCTTCAAGGGTGTTCCTGAATTTGCTGACACTTTTGCAGCCAATAATGCTACGCTGCTGACCTCAATCTCTCAAATTAGTGAGGCGCTCTGCATCCTGATGATACCATATTTCCTGAAGCGTTTTGGTATTAAGATTGTGATGCTGATGTCACTCTTTGCATGGGTATTCCGCTTCGGTTTCTTTGGAGTTGGTAATCCTGCTATGCCAGGTGTATTGCTGTTTATCCTATCATGTATTGTCTATGGTGTTGCCTTCGACTTCTTTAACGTGTCGGGTGGTATCTTCGTAGATCAGGAATGCGCCCCATCTATCAAGGCATCTGCTCAGGGTCTGTTTATGATGATGACCAATGGTTTGGGCGCTACCATCGGTACACTTGCTGCTGGTGAGGTTGTGAATAGCTTCTGCGATTGGCAGGACGGCTATCTTGTTGGCAACTGGCAGGCTTGCTGGTTTATCTTTGCAGGTTTTGCATTAGTGGTAGGTATCACCTTCGCTCTTGTCTTCAAGCCAGAAGAGAAGCCAATAAATAAGATTGCACATTAATAATAAAGAGATATAACAGATGAAAGAGGTGAGATTTTTCTATGCCCCTGAAGCTGCAACCTCTCAAGAGCTACCTTCAGATGAAGCCACGCATGCCCTGCGTGTGCTTCGCTTGAAGGAAGGTGACGAGATGATGCTCATGGACGGCCAAGGCAACTATTACCGTGCTGAGGTTACGATGGCCCATGGGCACCATTGTATGTATGCCATCCGTGAGAAGCTTCCACAGGAGCGCCAGTGGCAAGGACATGTGCATCTTGCTATTGCTCCTACGAAGATGATGGATCGTATGGAATGGATGATAGAGAAAGCCGTAGAGGTGGGCGTAGACGAGATTTCTCTCCTTGATTGTCAGTTCTCTGAGCGTCGTGTCTTTAAGATTCCGCGAGCAGAGAAGATAGTGATTGCTGCTACTAAGCAGAGTCATAAAGCGTGGATAGCTAGGCTGAATGAAATGACTCCTTTTCAGAAGTTTATCAGTCAACCTCGTGAATGTCGCAAGTATATCGCACATTGCTACGAGGAAGTGCCACGTACTTATTTATATGATGAATTACGCAAGCCGTCAGATACAGAAGATGCAGTTGTATTGATTGGGCCTGAGGGCGATTTCTCTATTGATGAAGTCCGACAAGCTGTGGCAAATGGTTATCAGTCGGTGCACTTGGGTAAGAGTCGCTTGCGCACGGAGACAGCAGGGCTATCTGCCGTCATGATGATGCAACTAACCAAAGACTAAAACTATATGACAAACAATGAGTATTGGCAACCGGAATTGGAAACGATGTCTCGCGAAGCATTGGAGAAATTGCAGGTTGAGAAGTTGCGTAAGAGTATCGCTATTGCGCTAAAATCCCCTTTTTATGGTAAGCGTCTTGGCGAGCTGGGTATTACTCCTGAAAGTATTCAAAATGTTAGTGATATCCGCAAGATTCCCTTTACCACCAAGCAGGATTTGCGAGACAATTATCCCTTTGGATTGGTTGGTGGCGATATGAAGGATGCCATCCGTATCCATTCTACTAGTGGTACTACTGGTCATCCTACCGTAGTAACCTATTCTCGTCACGATATAGATTCTTGGGCAAATATGATTGCTCGTGATATGTATATGGTGGGGTGTCGTGATACGGATGTTTTTCAGAACTCTTCTGGCTATGGTATGTTTACGGGAGGCTTGGGCTTCCAGTATGGTGCGGAGAAGTTGGGCGCCACTACAGTACCCGCTGCTGCTGGTAACTCCAAACGACAGATAATGTTCATCAAAGACTTTGGAACTACTTGTCTTCATGCCATTCCTTCTTATGCTATTCGCCTTGCTGAGGTGTTCCAGGAGGAAGGTGTTGACCCTCGTACCACCCAATTGCGTACTCTCTTTATTGGTGCGGAACCTCATACTGAGGAACAGCGCCAGCGTATTGAGCGCTTGTTGGGAGTGAAAGCCTATAACTCGTTTGGCATGACCGAGATGAATGGCCCTGGCGTGGCTTTCGAGTGTAAGGAGCAATGTGGCATGCACTTGTGGGAAGACAATTATATTCTTGAGATTGTTGATCCAGATACACTTGAACCTGTTCCTGACGGTGAGATGGGAGAGATGGTGCTTACCACGCTTGACCGTACTATGATGCCTATTCTGCGCTATCGCACTCGCGACCTGACGCGCATCATTCCCGGTGAGTGTAAGTGTGGTCGTACTCATCGCCGTATCGATCGTATCAAAGGACGTACAGATGATATGTTTATCATTAAAGGTGTCAACGTATTCCCCATGCAGGTAGAGAAGATACTTGTCCAATATCCAGGTTTGGGTAGTAATTATTTGATTACGCTCGATACCGAAGAAGATAATGATATCATGACTGTTGAGGTAGAGCTCGATGGTCTTAATACAGATGTTTACCCAGAGTTACAGAAGATGACTCGCGATATTCAGCGAGCCTTGAAAGATGAGATACTGCTTACGCCATCTGTCAAGTTGGTAAAGAAAGGCTCTCTTCCACAAAGTGAGGGCAAGGCTGTACGTGTGAGAGATTTGCGACCGGGTAGGGGATAATAAATACACAAGATGATGAAGAAACAATTATTGATAGCTCTTTCCGTGTTCTTGGCTAATACGTTATCTGCTCAGATTTCTATGAGCGATGCACTGAAGATTATGCCAAGTTCTATGGTTCCTTATTTAACAGAGAATAATCGTTTGGATTGTATTGATTTCTATGAAGCTGGAATGAAAGCTGAGGTGCGTAATGCTCTTGATGGAAAGAGTGAACTGCTACAGCTTACAGATCATTATGCTACATTCCGCTTGAACGAAGCCGTAGAAATGGAGTTGGCTTTACTTAATGCTAATGATCGACAGTTGATTTGTATGATCTCTACTTATGGTAAGGATATTCGTGAAAGTGATATCACTTTTTTTGACACAACGTGGAAACAACTTTCCACTTCTGACTATATAGATTTACCTCATCAGATGTTTACTTCCAAGTTCAATCCAGAAGATTCTTCGTTGACAATTGTATGTCGTACTACACTTGATCGTCCAGCGAACGAAGAACAAGAAGAAATAAAAGAGGTGCAAATGAATCTTAAATGGAATGGCGAAATGCTTAAATGAGGTTAAATTTAAAAGATTTGTCGATAAAAATACTTGTTATGTAAAAAAATAGAAGTATTTTTGTAGTGTGTTTTTCATGGTATTAGATTATTAAGGTTAATTTAAGAAGTTGGTTGTCGTGAGACAATCAATTTTTTTATGCCCCCAAATTAGGGGAGGATAAAATAGAGAAAGGGAGCTTCGAATGAAGCTCCCTTATCTTGTTTGTTTGGAATAAATTATTTAATTTTTTGTTCTCTTAGGCCTGGGCTTCAGGAATTACTGAAACATAGCTCTTGTCGCGCTTGCCCTTGTGGAACTGAACAGTACCATCTACAAGTGCATACAGAGTGTCATCTTTACCCATAGCAACGTTGTCACCAGCATTGTGCTTAGAACCACGCTGACGAACGATGATGTTGCCTGCCAAAACCTTCTGACCGCCGAAAATCTTCACGCCCAGTCGCTGAGCTGCTGACTCGCGGCCGTTCTTAGAACTACCTACACCTTTCTTATGTGCCATTTCTTGTTCCTCCTAAATTTTAAGCGATTACTGATTTAACTTCTACCTGGGTGTACTGCTGACGGTGACCGTTGCGCTTGCGAGAGTCCTTACGACGCTTCATCTTGAACACGATTACCTTCTCACCCTTTACGAGAGGATTAACCACCTCGCAAACTACCTTTGCACCATCTACGGTGGGTGCGCCTACCTGTACTGAACCTTCTTTGTCGACAAGCAGTACCTTGTCGAACTCAACAGTTTTACCGGCTTCCACATCTTTCATGTGGTTAACGAAGATCTTCTTACCTTCCTCAACCTTGAACTGCTGACCGTTGATTTCTACAATTGCGTACATTGTTTATTAATTGTTTAACGGGTTTTTCTGCGTGGCGTGTTGCTTCGTGCAACAGCTTGCTTGAGCCACAACAGACCAAATCGGGCGCAAAGGTACGAAAAATTATCGAAACTACCAAATAATAAGGTAAAAAAATAAAGCGATGACCCTCACAGGCAACCGCTTCAATAATCTTCAATAGGTATTAGTCCTTTTAAGGTAAAAAGATTGTTTTCAGGATAACGAGTGCAAAGATACGATATTTTTTGATTCCGCCAAAACTTTTTCGGGCTTTTTTTTAAGAAAATTTGCTGTGTGGGCACACAGAACGTAAAATTATGTAAAATGGGGGTAAAAAAGTGGCGTTTATCGAAAAAATATGCCTATTGGTATATGAATAATGCCAATACGTCTCGTTTTGAATGTTAAAGAGTCTGTAGTTTTTGCTCTTATAATACCTATATAATGTGCAATTTTCGTGCTTTTATTTGTTTTTTCGTGCATTTTATAGTAATTTTGCATCGTGAATACGAAAGACATACATATTAGTAACTACAATTATGAGCTGCCCGACGAGCGTATCGCTAAGTTCCCCAAAGAGGAGCGCGACCACTCTAAGTTGCTCATTTACAACAAGGGGCAGGTTGGTGAAGACGTTTTCTTCCATCTGCCTGAGTATTTGCCCCAAGGGGCTTTGATGGTATTTAATAATACCAAAGTGATTCAAGCGCGTTTGCATTTCCGCAAGGATACTGGTGCTCTTATCGAGATTTTCCTGTTAGAGCCTGCCCAGCCTGCCGACTACGAGCAGATGTTCCAGCAGTCGGAGCGTTGTTCGTGGCTTTGCTTGGTGGGTAATCAGAAGAAGTGGAAAGAGGGCACGCTCTGTCGTGTGATTGATGTGAAGGGCACCTCTGTAGAGGTGAGAGTCACTCGCAAGGGTGAGCATGGTACCAGCCAGTGGATTGATTTCGAGTGGACTGGTGGTGTGTCCTTTGCTGAGATTCTTGACGCGATGGGCGAGTTGCCTATTCCTCCATATCTCAATCGCGAGACCCAAGAGAGCGATAAAACCACCTATCAGACTGTCTATTCTAAGATTAAGGGTAGTGTAGCAGCTCCCACGGCTGGTCTCCACTTTACTGAGCGTGTCTTGTCTGCTGTTGATGAGCGTGGCATTGAGCGTGAGGAAGTTACTCTGCACGTTGGTGCTGGTACGTTTAAGCCCGTGAAGAGCGAGACCATTGGCGAGCACGCAATGCATACCGAGTATATTGCTGTGCGCCGTCATACTATCGAGCGCCTGCTGGCTCATGGCGGTAGTGCTATTGCCGTGGGAACCACTAGCGTGCGCACGCTGGAGAGCCTTTATTATATGGGTATGAAGGTGATGCGTAATCCCGATATCAAAGAAGAGCAGTTGCACGTAAACCAGTGGGAACCGTATGAAGTTGAGAGTTCAGAGTTGAAAGTTGAGAGTTCTGAGGCTTTGCAGGCTTTGCTCAATTGGATGGATCGCCATGAGCTTACTGTGCTCCATTCTTCTACGCAGATTATCATCGCTCCGGGCTATACCTATAAGATTGTGAAGATGCTGGTTACCAATTTCCACCAGCCACAGTCTACGCTCTTGCTCTTGGTTAGTGCCTTTGTCCATGGCGACTGGCACAAGATATACGACTATGCCCTGGCTCACGACTTCCGGTTCCTGAGCTATGGCGACTCCTCGTTGCTGATACCCTAATAATACTCCATACTCCTCGAAAGAAAGTTAAAAAGGTAATTACTATGAAATACGGATTTATCAAAGTTGCTGCCGCAGTACCAGCGGTAAAGGTTGCCGATGTTGCATACAATGTGCAAGAGATGGAAAAGCTCATTGCCCTGGCCGATAGCGAGGGAGTAGAGCTGTTATGCTTTCCAGAGCTCTCGCTCACGGGCTATGCCTGTCAGGATCTGTTTAAGGAACAGTTGTTGCTGAACAAGGCTGAAGAGGGACTGCTCATGCTGCTCGACTTCACCCGTCAGCTTGATATTATCTGTGTGGTAGGTCTGCCCGTACAGGCTGGCGGCTTACTGCTCAACTGTGCTGCCGTTATCCAGAATGGAACGCTGCTAGGTGTAGTGCCCAAGACCTATCTGCCCAACTACAACGAGTTCTACGAGAAGCGCTGGTTTGCCTCCTCACAAGACTTGAATCCTACCGAGATCTATCTGGCAGGCACTCCCGTATGCCTGTCTGCCGAGCCCAAGCTCTTCCAAACCTTTGGCGGCGTGAAGTTTGGTGTGGAGATATGTGAAGACGTGTGGGCACCCATTCCGCCCAGCAACAATCTCACGATGGCTGGTGCCGACATCATCCTCAACCTCTCTGCCAGCACCGAGCTTATTGGCAAGCACCGCTACCTCTGTTCGCTCTTGGCTCAGCAGAGTGCTCGCACGATGAGTGGCTACGTCTATGCCTCTAGTGGCTTTGGCGAATCTACGCAGGATGTGGTCTATGGTGGCAATGCCCTGATTTATGAAAACGGACAACTGTTGGCTGAGAGTGAACGTTTCTCTTTCCAACCACAGATACGGATGGCACAAATCGATGTAGAGCGTTTGCGCACCGAGCGCCATACCAACTCTACCTTTATCAATGCCCAGCGCAACGCCCATGCCCTGATTATCCGTGCCAAGGATATCGCCACCAAGCCTTTTGAGCTGACACGCTATGTCGATGCTCATCCCTTCATCCCTTCAGATGAGAAGATGACCGAAAGCTGCGAGGAGATACTCAACATCCAGGTGGCTGGACTCGCTAAGCGATTGGTACATACCAACTGCCAGCATGTGGTGATAGGTATTAGTGGTGGACTGGATTCCACCTTAGCGCTCCTCGTGTGCGTGCGTACCTTTGATAAGATAGGACTCGACCGCAAGGGTATTATCGGTGTCACGATGCCAGGCTTCGGCACTACCGACCGCACCCACGATAATGCAGCTTCGCTTATGCAGTCGCTGGGCATCCAGCAGCTGGAGATACCCATTGCTGCTGCTGTCACTCAGCACTTCCATGATATCGACCACGACGCTACCGTCCACGATGCCACCTACGAAAATTCGCAGGCTCGTGAGCGTACGCAGATACTCATGGACTTGGCCAACAAGTATAACGGACTGGTTGTAGGCACTGGCGACCTCTCTGAGTTGGCACTCGGATGGGCCACCTATAATGGCGACCACATGTCGATGTATGGCGTGAATGCCGGTGTGCCTAAGACGCTGATTCAATACCTCGTGCGCTATCTGGCCCAGCAGCCCGCCTTTGCCGCCGAGCACGACGTGCTGATAGATGTGGTTGATACGCCTATCTCTCCCGAGCTAACTCCTGCCGACGAGTTGGGTAATATTGCACAGAAGACCGAAGATTTGGTGGGTCCCTACGAGCTCCACGACTTCTTCCTCTACTATATGCTTCGCTTTGGTTTCCGTCCCAACAAGATATTCGTGCTGGCGCAGAAAGCCTTTGGCGATGCCTACGACCGCGACACTATCAAGAAGTGGCTCACCACCTTCTGTCGTCGCTTCTTCTCTCAGCAGTTCAAGCGCTCCTGTCTGCCCGATGGTCCTAAGGTGGGTAGCATCTCGCTCTCGCCCCGTGGCGACTGGCGCATGCCTAGCGATGCCAGCTCAGCATTATGGATAAAAGAGTGTGAGGAACTATAAAAGTAATTATGGAATCTATTTCTAGTGCACAAAATCCGAAGATAAAGCTTTTGCTCGAGTTGCAGCAGAAGTCTGCCGAACGCCGCAAACACGGCCTCTTTGTTGTGGAGGGTAGGCGAGAGGTGGAGCGCTGCATCAATAATGGCTATCAGGTAGATACCCTCTTCTGGTGTCCCGATATCTTCGGTGATGAAGAACCCGTGGTAGATGGTGCCCGCATCTTTCAGGTATCTGCCGACATATATAATAAGGTGGCATACCGTGGAGGTACCGAGGGCGTGATAGCCGAGGTGGTGGCCCAACAGCACACCCTCGACGGTCTGCAGTTGCAGAAGCGTCCGCTGGTAGTTGTTCTGGAGAGTGTTGAGAAGCCTGGTAATGTAGGTGCTATCCTCCGTTCTGCCGATGCTTCTAATGTTGATGCTGTCATTGTTTGTGACCCACAGTGCGACCTCTACAATCCTAACATCATCCGTGCCTCGGTAGGAGCTTTCTTTAATGTGCCCACCGTGGCATGCACCTCTGAAGAGTGCATCCAGTGGCTCAAGGCTAACGACATCCAGATACTTACAGCCCAACTGCAAGATTCCCACTACTATTACGAGACCGACATGGCCAGTGCCACTGCCATTGTTATGGGCACTGAATCTACAGGCCTTACCGATAAATGGCGTCAGGTAGCTGATGCCCACATCAAGATTCCCATGCTTGGCATTGGCGATTCTCTTAACGTCTCTGTCTCTGCAGCCATTCTAATGTTTGAGGCCGTCCGACAGCGCCAGCAGTCGTCTCGCCACTAGAAAAATCCATATAAATAAGGATTGTGGGGGCAGAGGAAAAGTAGTACCTTTGCACCGATGATAAACCACATAGAATTTGAAGAGCCAGAGGTAACGGTGATTGGGGCCGGACTGACCGGTCTGACCACCGCCTACTGGTTGAAAAGAAAAGGTATTAGTGTTCATATTGTAGAAAGAGACAACCGCATAGGCGGACAAATACAGACCCAACACAATAATCACTATACGTACGAGACGGGACCTACTACGGGTGCGGTCTCTACTCCCGAGGTGGCTGAGCTGATGATGGATTTGGCGCAGACCTCAGATAATGTATGTAGGCTGGAGACGGCTCCCGATGCTGCCAAGCGCAGACTGATATGGAAGGGTGACCGTTTTCGCGAGTTGCCTGCAGGACTGCTGGGCGCAGTAACCACTCCCTTGTTTCGCTTTTCTGACAAGTTGCGCATCTTGGGCGAGCCTTGGCGCAAGCGTGGAGAGAATGCAGACGAGACGATAGGGGCGCTGGCTGCCAGAAGACTGGGACAGTCGTTTGTGGATTATGCCGTAGACCCGTTTATCTCGGGGGTGTATGCTGGCAATCCCGATACGCTGGTTACTCGCTATGCGCTGCCTAAGCTGTATGCGCTGGAGAGGGACTATGGCAGTTTTGTGCGTGGCGCCATTGCCAAGCATAAGCAGCCCAAGAGCGACCGCGACCGACTGGCTACCAAGAAGGTGTTTTCAGCGCATGGCGGACTGAGCCATATTCCTGAGGCTGAGGCCAACTATATTGGCATGGAACATATCTCGCTGGGTGTTAGCGAGGTGAGGGTGAGCCAGGAGCAAGGGGCCTGGCTGACCAGCTATAAGGATGCAGAGGGTAGGGACTGCCAGCTGAAGAGCCGTTGGGTGGTGACCACCTGTGGCGCATACAGTCTGCCCGACGTGCTGCCCTTTGTGGATAAGGAGCGCATGCAGGCCATCGCCAGTCTGGAGTATGCTCCGGTGATGGAGGTGAACGTGGGTATGCCCGATACCTTTGGTGGCGACTATTGTGCCTTTGGCGGACTGGTGCCTACCAAGGAGAGGCAGGAGATACTGGGCATTCTTTTCCCCTCGGCCTGCTTCGAGCAGCGTGCACCCAAGGGTGGGGCATTGTTCTCCTTCTTTATGGGCGGCATCAAGCATCCCGAGATGCTGGACAAGAGCGACGAGGAGGTGAAGCGTATCGTGACGCGCTGTCTGCACACGATGTTGAAGTTTCCCGCATCGGCAAAGCCCGATTTCATTCATATCTCGCGCCATCGTCGCGCGATACCTCAATATACTGCCACCTGTGGGCAGCGCTTTGAGGCGGTAAAAAGTATTCAAGAACAGTTTTCAGGATTGCTTATTGGTGGCAATCTGCGTGACGGTATCGGTATGGGACACCGCATCACGCAAGCCACTGATATTGCCAATCATATCTTTAACACAATTAAAAAATGAAGAAAAATTTGATGATGGCGCTTGTCGCCGTTAGTATCGCAACGTCAGCATGGGCAGACAGTCGCCTGGCTCCCGCTGACTCTTCTCGTGTTTATGACCTCGACGAGGTGGTAGTAGTGTCACAGTCGAAGGAGTATGCCAAACTGCGCCAGCAGCCATTGAGCTTAACCGTATTGACGGGTAATGAGATAGGTAGCCTGGGCGTGCGCGACCTGCGCGAAATCTCCGACTTCGTGCCCTCGTTCGTGATGCCTAACTATGGTGCCCGTTTTACCTCTTCTATATATGTAAGAGGTATTGGCTCGCGTGTGAACAGTCCTTCGATGGGTATCTATGTGGACGATATCCCCTTGATGAATAAGTCGGCCTTTAACAGCCACACATGGCAGTTGGATCGTGTGGATGTGCTTCGCGGTCCTCAGGGTACGCTCTATGGCGTGAATACCGAGGGCGGACTGGTGCGCCAGTACACCAAGAATCCTCTGCGCTATCAGGGTACCGACATCAAGCTGGGCATTGGCACTCACTTCTATCGCAATGCCGAGGTGGCTCACTATCAGAAGCTGAGCGAGAAGTTGGCTATGTCGGTGGCTGCCTTCTATGATGGTACAAATGGTTTCTGGAAAAATACACTCAATGGTGAGCGAGCTGACGATATGGACGAGGCCGGCGGTCGTCTGCGCTTGATCTATCAGCCCACAGACCGTTTGTCATTCGACTGGACGACAGACTACCAGTGGGTGAAGCAGAAGGCCTATCCTTATGGTGTGTTAGACCCTGTGAGTGGCGATGTTATTGGCGAGCCAAATCAGAATCATCAGAGCAATTATAAACGCAACATGCTGACTACGGGTCTGGCTATTAAATATAAAGGTAATGGTTTCGACTTTGCTTCTAACACCAGCTACCAGTTCCTAAAGGACAATCTGCTGATGGACAACGACTATAGCAACGTAGACTTCATTACTGTTGATCAGGCACAGTTGAGCAACGCTCTGACTCAAGAGTTCACTGTAAAGAGTAACAATAAGAGTCGCTGGCACTGGACCACTGGTGTCTTCGGTTCGTATTCGTGGTTGAAGACTACAGCGCCCAACCAGTTTGGAACCTTCTTCCCTCAAATGCTTGAACAGCAGATTTATGGTGCAATGCTAAAGAGTATGATGGGAAGAGGCATGTCACAGGAACAGGCAAATGCGGCTATAACTGCCCGTGGAGGTATCAATATCAGCATGGCAATGGACATTCCTTGTCTGTTTCACACTCCACAGTTTAACTTGGGTGTTTTCCACGAGTCACATATTGACTTGACCGACAACTTGACGGCAACAATTGGTCTGCGCTATGATTTTACACAGGCAAAGATAGAATTTGATACACGCGGCATCAGTATGAATCCTGTATTCTCTATCATGGGACAAACTATTTCTCCCACTCGTATTTATACTGATTATATTGGTTCAGACAAGGCCAACTTCAGTCAGCTGTTGCCAAAGTTTGGACTAACCTATAAGTTTGATAATGGAAGCAATATCTATGCTACCGTATCAAAGGGTTATCGTGCTGGCGGCTTCAATGTTCAGATGTTTGGTGATATTATTCAGAGTGACCTCCAGAAAGCTATTCAGATGTTGCAAGGCGGTAAACCTCTGCCTGAGATTGTGCTGGAACATCGCGATGAGGCTTGTGCCCCTATCATGGAAGGTATCAGTTTCAAACCTGAGGAGTCTTGGAACTACGAGGTTGGAACGCACTTGAATCTCTTCGATAATCTGATACATTTCGACCTCTCTACATTCTATATGCAGATTCGTAATCAGCAACTCTCAGTATTCACTTCTGACTACGGATTTGGTCGCCGAATGGTAAATGCCGGTAAGAGTTATAGTTGTGGTATCGAGGCTACATTGCGTGGAAGTGCTTTGGCTAACCACTTGGCATGGTCTGTCGGATATGGCTACACCCACGCAGCATTTAAGGAATATACTACCAAGGCAAGCAGTGCTGCTACAGCTGCAGAGATTGATTATAGCGACAATAAGGTGCCCTTCGTACCTGCCCACACACTGTCTGCATTGGTTGATTATCGCTTCGACTTTGAGGACGCTTGGATGAAGAACCTCACCATTGGTGCCAACATGAATGCACAGGGCAAGATATGGTGGGATGAGGCTAACACCTACGCTCAGAAGTTCTATGCTGTATTTGGTGCTCATGCCAGTGTTGACTTCGGTGGATGCACGCTCAACCTCTGGGCACGCAATCTAACTGATGCACAGTATAATACTTTCGCCTTCTCAAGCAAGGCAACAGGTAAGGAGATATATATGGCTCAGCGAGGTAATCCCTTCCAACTTGGAGCTGATTTATCTATACATTTTTAATTAAAATACGTTCATTTAGTTAATAACGTTAAAATTAACGGAATTAATTAACCCTTTGACTTCTTCATATCGATAAAAGTATTATCTTTGCCATCGATATGAAGAAGTCAACTATTTGGATTATAGCAGTCATCATGGGAGTATCATTCCTCGCTCTGCTGTTTCTTCAGTTCTCCTATGTAGAGGAGATGGTTAAGATGAAGAAAGAGCAGTTCGATGAGAGTGTGAACCGTAGTCTGTACCAAGCCTCGCGAAATCTAGAGATGAACGAGACTAAGCGCTATCTGGATAAAGACGTTAATGAGACCGAGCGTCGCGCCTTCACCCAAGATAGTGTGATAGTTGACGGATTGGGTTCTATTACCCATAGTCATCAGTTTGCAGTAGCCGCCGATGATGGCACTATCTATACTTCTTTCCAAGTGAAGGCTCTGAAGATGAAGCCCGCATCTGTGCCCAAGGCTATGATTCTGCGCAAGGATAAGAGTTCATTGGCTGATGCTACCAAAATGATGCAGAAGATGGTGCGCCAGCGATATGTCTATCAGAAGGCACTGCTTGATGAGGTCGTCTATAATATCCTTTATACCGCAAGTGAAAAGCCACTGAAAGAGCGCGTCAACTTCCGTATGCTGGATCAGGATATTCGTGTAGAGTTGATGAACAACGGCATCAATATACCTTATCACTTCATAGTATGCACAACCGATGGACGTGAGGTATACCGTTGCCCAGACTATGAAGAGAAAGGACAGGAATATACCTATACTCAAGAACTCTTCCGCAATGACCCACAGTCGAAGGGTGGCGTTGTTAAGGTGCACTTCCCAGAGATGGACTCATACATCTTCTCGAGTGTACGCTTTATGATACCCTCTATCATCTTTACCATCGTATTGCTGATAACCTTCCTGTTCACTATTGTGGTAATCTTCCGCCAAAAGCGTTATACAGAGATAAAGAACGACTTTATCAACAATATGACGCACGAGTTGAAGACACCTATTGCAAGTATCTCTTTGGCTGCACAGATGATGAATGACGAGAGCGTGCCCAAGACAGAGCAGATGACTAAGCATCTTGGTACGGTGATAGCCGATGAGTCTAAGCGTCTGCGCTTCCTGGTAGAGAAGGTACTTCAGATGTCAATGTTCGACAAGCGAAGCATCGTATTCAAGAAGAAGGAACTCGACCTGAATGAGATGGTTGAGAATATCGCGCAAACATTTAACCTACGTGTGGAACATACTGGTGGTAAGATATATACGGAGATTGAAGCAGTTGATTCTGCAATCTTTGTTGATGAGGTTCATTTCCAGAATGCCATTACCAATTTGCTGGATAATGCGGTGAAATATCGCAAGCCCGATGAGCCTATCGATATCTATATCCGCACATGGAATGACCACGAGAAACTCTTCCTCTCTATCCGCGATACGGGTATGGGTATCAAGAAGGAAAACCTGCGCAAGGTGTTCGAGAAGTTCTATCGTGTACATACCGGCAATAAGCACGATGTAAAAGGCTTCGGTCTTGGCCTGGCTTATGTGAAAAAGGTGATAGATTTGCACCAAGGCGAAATCAAGGCCGAGAGTGAAGTAGGCAAGGGTACTAAGTTTACTATCAGCCTGCCCATTCTGAAAGAAGACAATGAGTAATTTGAAATAAAGAATTAATATTATACACTTAAACTTTAAGATTATGGACGAAAAACTGAAAATTCTGCTTTGCGAGGACGATGAGAACCTCGGCATGTTGCTCCGCGAGTATTTGGCTGCTAAAGGCTACATGGCTGAACTCTGTCCCGACGGTGAGGCAGGCTACAAAGCCTTCCTGAAAACCAAGTTCGACATCTGCGTGCTCGACGTGATGATGCCTAAGAAAGATGGCTTCACACTCGCCCAGGAAATCCGTCAGGCTAATGCCGACATCCCCATCATTTTCCTCACAGCTAAGACGCTGAAGGAAGATATCCTTGAGGGCTTCAAGATTGGTGCTGATGACTATATCACCAAACCTTTCTCTATGGAAGAACTTGTATTCCGTGTAGAAGCTATCCTGCGCCGCGTTCGTGGTAAGAAGAATAAGGAGAGTTCTGTTTATCATATTGGTGACTTTACTTTCGATACACAGAAGCAGTTGCTGGTTATTGGTGAAAAGCAGACTAAGCTCACCACCAAGGAGAACGAACTGTTGGCTCTTCTCTGCTCTCACGCCAACGAGATTCTGCAGCGCGACTTCGCTCTGAAGACTATCTGGATTGATGATAACTACTTCAATGCACGCTCTATGGATGTGTATATCACCAAGCTGCGTAAACATCTGAAGGATGATCCCAAAATCGAGATTATCAACATTCACGGTAAGGGATATAAACTCATTACTCCAGAAGAGGACTAAAAGAGTATTCAAAAAGTTGTATAAAAAATCGGGAATTTTGAAAGATTCTCGATTTTTTTTTCTACCTTTGCAGTCTAATAGTGCTTAAAGGAAAACATGAACCATATAAGAAACTTCTGCATCATTGCACATATTGACCATGGAAAGTCAACATTGGCCGACCGTTTGTTGGAATACACCAAGACCATTCAGGTGACGGAAGGACAGATGCTTGACGATATGGATCTGGAGCGCGAGCGTGGCATCACGATTAAGAGCCATGCCATCCAGATGGAGTATATGTACAAGGGTGAAAAATACATATTAAATCTTATTGATACTCCAGGACACGTTGACTTCTCTTATGAGGTCAGCCGTTCGATTGCTGCCTGTGAGGGCGCATTGCTGGTGGTGGATGCTACACAGGGTGTGCAGGCACAGACCATCTCTAACCTCTATTTGGCCATCGACAATAACCTGGAGATTATCCCTGTTATCAACAAGATTGACATGCCTTCAGCTATGCCTGATGAGGTTGAGGACGAGATTGTAGAACTGATAGGTTGCGACCGTTCTGAGATATTGCGCGCTTCCGGTAAGACCGGTGAGGGTGTAGAAGACGTGCTGAACGCTGTAGTTGAGCGCATACCTCATCCCGTAGGCGACGAGAAAGCTCCTTTGCAGGCGCTTATCTTCGACTCAGTATTCAATTCCTTCCGTGGCATCATCGCATACTTTAAGATTACCAACGGCACGATTCGCCAGGGTGATAAGGTGAAGTTCTTCAATACTGGCATGGAATATGATGCCGACGAGGTGGGTGTGCTGAAGATGGACATGATACCTCGCAAGGAACTGCATACTGGTGAGGTGGGTTATATTATCTCTGGTATCAAGAATGCTAAAGAAGTAAAAGTGGGTGATACTATTACCCATGTGGCTACACCTTGCGATAAGGCCATCGAGGGCTTCCAAGAGGTAAAGCCTATGGTGTTTGCCGGTGTTTATCCTATCGACCCTGTAGATTACGAGAATCTGCGTGCTTCGCTGGAGAAGTTGCAGCTGAACGACGCTTCACTGACGTTCACTCCTGAGACCTCTATTGCCTTGGGCTTCGGTTTCCGTTGTGGCTTCCTCGGACTGCTCCACATGGAGATTGTTCAGGAGCGTTTGGATCGTGAGTTTGATATGGATGTCATTACTACTGTGCCCAACGTAACCTATATGTGTTATACCAAGCAGGGTGAAGTGAAAGAGGTGCACAATCCATCAGGACTGCCTGATCAGACAATGATAGACCATATCGAGGAACCATATATCAAGGCCAGCATCATTACTGCTGCCGATTATATCGGACCAATTATGACGCTCTGTCTTGATAAGCGTGGTGAACTGGTAGACCAGCAGTATGTATCTGGTAATCGTGTGGAGCTGCGCTTCCTTTTGCCGCTGGGCGAAATTGTGATTGACTTCTACGATAAGCTGAAGAGTATATCTAAGGGTTATGCTTCGTTCGACTATCATATCGATGGCTTCCGTCCGTCAAAGTTGGCTAAGCTGGACATCCTGCTCAATGGTGAGCCTGTGGATGCCCTTTCAACGCTGACTCATCAGGACAATGCCGTAACCTTTGGTCGCCGCATGTGCGAAAAACTGAAAGAGCTCATTCCTCGTCAGCAGTTTGACATCGCTATTCAGGCAGCCATCGGTGCGAAGATTATTGCCCGCGAAACTGTCAAACAGGTGCGCAAGGATGTGACCGCCAAGTGTTATGGTGGTGACGTGAGCCGTAAGCGTAAACTGCTTGAGAAGCAGAAGCGAGGCAAGAAGCGCATGAAGCAGATTGGTAATGTGGAGGTGCCACAGAAGGCATTCCTCGCAGTGCTAAAACTGGATTAGAGATTTATATAACAAAATACAACCTACTGAAAATCCCTGTTAAAACATGACAACAATTGGACTGACTACACGAGACGTGGCGAGAGAATTGGCAAGACGCTACAGTACGATGACTCACGAAGAGCTCGACGTATTGGAGAGCATCCTGGTGCCAATGAGATTCCAGAAAGGAGAGTTTATCCTGAAGGAGGGTGAGGTTTGTACCAACATCTATTACGTAGTGAAGGGGTTGGTACGCCAGTTCTACATCAAGAACGACAAGGAACTGACGGAGTATATGGCCGTAGAGAACACCATCTTCATGAGTATTGAAAGTCTCTTTAAGGAGCGCCCCAGTCATCAACAGATTCATGCCCTTGAACCTACCATTGTCTTCGCTCTTCCTAAGGATAAGTTGGAGCGTGAGGCTGTAAGAAACGTAAACATCCAGATGCTCTATCGTAAGATTCTTGAAGAGTCGCTGATTATCGCACAGATTCGTGCTGATATGCTCCGCTTCGAGTCTGCTCCAGAGCGCTATGCTAAGCTCGTGAAACGTTCACCACAACTAGTGCTGCGTGCTCCGTTGGTATATATCGCCAGCTATCTGCAGATGACGCCTGAGACGCTGAGTCGCGTGCGCACCTCTGCCTTGCTCGACGATAAGGATTAGAGCTTACAACAGAAAGTAAACATATCAGAGAAAGCCTGATGAAATCCGTCGGGTTCTTCTTTGAACAGTCCGAATAGGGCGCTACCGGAGCCACTCATGGCCGCATAGGTAGCGCCCATTTTGTATAGCTTCTCCTTGACGGCTGCTATCTCGGGATGCAGTGCAAAGACACTTTCTTCAAAGTCGTTAACCAGTATATCTTTCCAAGTATCTACTGGCTTCTCTACTGCCTCTCTACAGTTGATAGCAGGGTGGTGGGGATGAATGCGTGAAAAAGCTTCACGGGTTGGAACGGGAATGTTAGGACGAACCACGCAGATTGTCCAACCCTTCAGGTTGAGGCTGATGGGAGTGAGCTTTTCTCCGATGCCCTCCGCATAGCAAGGCTCGCTGAGAATGAAGAAGGCACAGTCGGCTCCCAACTTAGCTGCATACCCCATCATCTGCTCATTGCTTAGTCCTAACTGGAATTGTTCGTTAAGCAGACGTATCATATAGGCGCAGTCGCTCGAACCTCCACCCATGCCAGCTTGCGATGGAATGTTCTTTTCAAGCACGCATTGTATGCGAGGCAGAGTAGGGAAGTCGGCCTTTAGTAGTTTGTATGCCTTTACTACCAGATTGTCTTGTGCGTCGCAGTCAATGGGATTGTTTACCACTTGCAGGCCACAGTCCACCGTTGATGCGCACTCTTCGCTCATGGTTTTTACCTCCAGTACATCCTTAATAGGTACAGGATAGAATACTGTTTCCAGATTATGATAGCCGTCTGCACGTCGTTCTACAACATTCAGACCCAGATTTATTTTAGCGATAGGATATGTAATCATCTTCTTGTGTAGTTGTTTAGTAAAGGGAAATAAAGTAACCTAATTTATATAGATTGAGCATGAAGAGATTGGGATGTGAACCTGTCAGCACTCTGCGCTCCAGTCTGCCGAAGAGCCAGTGCCACAAGCGAATGGGCAGATGAGGCAGCCGGTCGGCATACTTGATGAGAGGAGAGTATCCACGTAATTCGTTACGGAATTGGAATAGCGTAGTCAGGTTGCGCTCATACTTTGCCATGTAGTCAGCATTGTTTTCGTAGCTGTTCATGATGAGCGGATTGTTGATGTGTATGATACTTGCCTTTTGCTCAGCCAGTTTCTTGCCAAAGTGCACATCCTCGTAGCCACTCTTCTTGAAGCGTTCGTCAAAACGGCATTGCTCCATGCAAGTGCGCTTGATGATAAAGTTGGTCGATCTGAACTCTCGATACGGATTTGCATTCGCCTTGTCGATGGTATGCATCGGCTCTGCATGCTTCTCGTAGAGATATCTCAGGTTACTCTTGTCTGCTGTACCGCCCGTTCTGATGCCGCCATTCACCACATCATAATTGTCGTATGGCAGGTAGCGCATGATAAAGTCCATGCCAGGAATCTCCATGTCACTGTCAAGGAAGAGCATCCATTGATAGTGACTATGGTCTGCCAGAAAGTTGCGTGTAGATGCACTGCCCGTATTCTGCTCTTTGGCGATAAAGGTGCAGTGCGCTATATTATTGATTTCCTGATTCTTCTCAATGGTATCCCTGTTAGGCGACGCATCATCAGCCACGATGATTTCATAGGCAAAACCCTCCGGCTGGTCGTGAGCGATGCGCTCGCAAAGATGCTGCAGGCGAATCACGTTTTGCGTACATATACTATTATATGCAGGGATGAGAATAGACAATTCTGTAATCATATCCCTGCAAAATTACTAAAAAATACTTGTTTCCGAAATTTTTTTTCATTCTTTTTGTGCATTTTTACGACAAAAGTAGTAAATTTGCATTGTTTTAAATATAGACATCTATGAAAAAGAATGTATTGAAGATTGCGGCTGTAAGTTTGGCCCTTATGTTTTCTGCGCCGATGAGTGCACAAAGTGATTTAGGAGGTTTGTTAGGTAATGTGTTGGGTGCTGCTACTGGTAACTCTTCATCTGGCGATGATCTGGTATCTACACTTACCAGCATATTCTCAAGTGACAAGCAGGCGAACAAGAACAACATCATTGGTACATGGAATTATTCAGAACCAGCCATTGTCTTTATGTCTGACAATTTCCTTGCAAAGACAGCAGCAAAGGTGGCTTCTAACAAGTTGGAGACTAAGTTGCAGAGCTATCTCACCAAATACGGCATCAAACCCGGCACCTTCTCTATGACTTTCAAAGAGGATGGAACTTTTACCCGTACACTGAAAGGTCGCACCTCAAAGGGCACATGGCAGTTGAAGGACAACAAGCTCTTGCTGACCGTTGCTGGTCTTGCTACCGTATCTATCACCACTCAGATTGACGGAAAGGATATGCAGTTTGTTACTGATGCCACTAAGCTCTTGAATTTATTCAAGACCATGGGTGCCAAATCTACCAATGCTAACATCAAGACCGTTACCACACTGATGAAGAGTGTCAACGGCATGCAGGCTGGTATCACCTTGCATAAGCAGTAAGAAATCGAATTAGTTTTTATATAAGAAAAGCCCTGATTTGTATCTGCAAGTCAGGGCTTTCTTGTTTTAGACTACATAAAGTCTACAAAAATAGTTTATGCGCAAAAACATGTAACCTTCTACCATGACCTATCTCAAATGCCGATGCACAAAGGGTTTGAGCCATGTTAATAGTTGCCTCAACTATTAACATACATCTACTTAACCACGAATTTCACGAATTAAACGAATTATTGCTGCAAAGCAGCATAAAATCTGTGAAATCTGTGTCATCTGTGTGACCTTAAATAATCTGTTTCATCCGTAAAATCCGTGTTCGAATAAATTTTCAAGTATAGTATATGTATGTTAATAGTTGCCAAACTATTAACATGCCCGAAACGCCCTGTATATCGTGGTTTGAAGGGTGTTAGGTTAGAAGGTTAATAGTTTTTGCGAAAACCTTTATAAGAATACGGAATTCCTTTATGAATATTCGAGAAATACAGCTAAGCCTGCTCTGAATACAGCTAACTGGTGCGCAAAATAGCTGTACTAGCACTCCAATAGTGCCACTTTTGGTAGTCAATAGTTATTGTATTGCATGTCAATAGTTATTGTATTGCGATGCTAAAGTGTCACTATCGTGAGCCCTCGATTTTGTTTGCAGCCTACATCTGATGAGTTTGCAGGCTGAATTCGATGAGTTTGCAGGCTGAATCCAAATAGTTTGACGGCATAATTCAAGGAGAATAATGCCGTCAAACCCTTCGAATAATGCCGTCAAACTATTTGTGCTCTTTTCCTCTCCAATTATTTGGAGTTTTTCTTACTAATTTGTACCTTTGCAGACAGAACCGTAAAACAAAATAACATGAAGCCAAATCATAAATAGGAATAAAAACTGTTCCAATGAATCTACATGTAAATGTGGGGCGTATTTTTTTATTTTTATTTTGTCATGTGCTCACTAATTCGTACCTTTGCTGCATCAAATACTAAGCTCAAATATATAGTGACAAACATGGTGATTAATTACGTTA
>FPIT01000008.1:0-74332 GCA_900119285.1 Prevotellaceae bacterium HUN156 | reverse complement strand
TGCTCTGGCTTAACCTCTGTCACCATAGGAAATAGCGTGACGAGTATAGGGGGATATGCTTTCTCTGGCTGTTCAGGCTTAACCTCTGTTACCATAGGGAATAGCGTGACGAGTATAGGGGGCAGTGCTTTCTCTGGCTGCTCTCGCTTAACCTCTGTCACCATTCCTAATAGCGTGACGAGTATAGGGGGATATGCTTTTCGTGATTGCTCTGGCTTAACCTCTGTCACCATAGGAAATAGCGTGACGAGTATAGGGGGATATGCTTTCTCTGGCTGTTCAGGCTTAACCTCTGTTACCATAGGGAATAGCGTGACGAGTATAGGGGGCAGTGCTTTCTCTGGCTGCTCTCGCTTAACCTCTGTCACCATTCCTAATAGCGTGACGAGTATAGGGGGATATGCTTTTCGTGATTGCTCTGGCTTAACCTCTGTCACCATAGGAAATAGCGTGACGAGTATAGGGAACAGTGCTTTCTTTTATTGCTCTGGCTTAACCTCTGTCACCATTCCTAATAGCGTGACGAGTATAGGGATTGCGGCTTTCTCTGGCTGCTCTGGCTTAACCTCTGTCACTATTCCTAATAGCGTGACGAGTATAGGGGACAGTGCTTTCTCTGGCTGCTCTGGCTTAACCTCTATCACCATTCCTAATAGCGTGACGAGTATAGGGAATGGTACTTTCCAAGGATGCTTTGGCTTAACCTCTGTCATCATCCCCAATAGCGTGACGAGTATAGGGGAATGGGCTTTCTTTTCTTGCACAGGCTTAACTTCTGTCATCATAGGAAATAGCGTGACGAGTATAGGGGAATATGCTTTCGAAGGCTGCTCAGGCTTAACCTCTGTCACTTCATTAAACCCGACTCCTCCCAGAATTAATTCAGTGACTTTTAGACGTTACACTGCAGTCCTGAATGTCCCTATAGGAAGTAAGGCTGCATATCAGGAAGCTAACTACTGGAGGAATTTTACAAATATCGTGGAGATTGATGTGTCTGGAGTTCAAGGCATCCAAGTGGATAAAGATCAGAACGCTATGGTTTACGACCTGAATGGACGAAGACTCAATGCGCCCACGAAGGGTGTTGGAATCATTAATGGCAGAAAGGTGTTGGTGAAGTAAATATGAGATAATACCAGGGGTCAGTACCTCTATTATACAGATATTCCGGGAAAACTGGAAATATTTAGAGAAATATTTGGTGGAACGACAAAATCTTCGTACCTTTGCACCCGCTTTTACGAGTTAAGAGCATGAAATTCAATTTAATATCAAATTTTAAGTTTTAAAAATTATGGCAACAAAAATCAGATTGCAGCGCGGCGGTCGCAAGAGCTATGCTTTCTATCGCATCGTTATCGCTGACGCAAGAGCACCACGTGATGGTAAGTTTACTGAGAAGATTGGTACATACAACCCAAACACCAATCCTGCCACAGTAGATTTGAATTTCGAGCGTGCACTTTACTGGGTCGAGACTGGTGCACAGCCCACAGACACCGTTCGTAACATCCTCAGCCGTGAGGGCGTTTACTTGATGAAGCACCTCAAGGGTGGCGTCAAGAAGGGTGCATTCGATGAGGCTACTGCTCAGAAGAAGTTCGATGCCTGGAAGGCTGACAAGCAGAACGGTCTTAACAAGATCGCTGAGGCTGAGGCTAAGGCTAAGAAGGACGCTGAGGCTAAGGAACTGGCTCAGGAGAAGAAGCTGAACGAAGAGATTGCTAAGAAGGTAGCTGAGAAGAAGGCTGCTGCTGAGGCTGCTAAGGCTGAGGCAGAGGCTGCAAAGGCTGCTGAGGAAGCTGCTGCAGAGGCTCCCGCTGAGGAGGCTGCTGCTGAGGCTCCTGCTGAAGCATAAACTTCGACAGACTCACACAAGAATAATAGGGATGGATTTTTTAATCCGTCCCTATTTCTTTTATGCTTTTATACTTTGATATAGTTGTTCGTATTGTTTGGCTACCTTCATATAATCATGGTGGCGCTTGATATACTCAACGCTTTGTTGCTGTAGCTCAGGAATACGCTCAGGGTGTAATACCAACTCTTCTAAGGCGCGATAGATGTCATCTTCGTTAGGAAGAACATTGATGATGGGGCGAAGTTCATGCTCGTTCAATATCTCATAATTCTCAGGTTCGCCACCACCAACGCATATCAGCCCCTTGCTCATTGCTTCCAGCGCATTCATGGCTGGCGTGTAAGAATAGGCTTGATCGAGAATGACATCACTATCATTCATCTTCTTCTCGTAAATGTCAAAAGGTAGATCCTCTACAATGGTTATTTCGCATTGTGTGGGATACTGCTCTTTCAGTCTTTTGAGTGCCTGATAGAAAAGGTCGGTACCCTTATAACTCATCAAGTTGCGCTTGATGCCTAAGAAGAAGCGAACGGGTTGTCCCTCCTTGCGAGCAGGACGGCTGACGTTAGTCTTAGGCTTGATGGGTAGGGGAATGAAATGCTCTTTGTCTGGATAGGCTTGCTGATAGGCTGCGTGGTATTCGTAGAGACACGACACAATGGCATCGCAGTCGTTGGCAATATACTGGCTTAGCTCACCCTTCTCTGTGCCGTCCCATTCGCTGATTGCTTTCTGCGCATAGGGTTCTTGGCGCAGTTGGGTGCCAATGCTGAAGTCGCTATATCTAAATAGTTGCTGGTGAAGACTGCCTTGTATCCACTGCCAGTCGGTGCCAAAGGCTCCCAGTACCACTTTCTTGTTATGACGTCGCAAGAAGTTGTAGATGCCATACTGTCGGCTGGCCTTCAGCGCAAGGAAGTCTGGGTTTATTAACTGAACAACATCAAAACCTCTTAGTCTTGGCAGGGTAAAGAGCAACTTAGCTATATAACTGATGGTCTGCAGTGTGTCCGTTCCTTTTCTATATAGTGAGATGTCACGCTTGTAGTTGTAGATGGTGGTGCCATCAGACACAACCAAGACTTCATGTCCCAGCTGGCGCAATCCTTCTGCCAGCGTGGCATGCAGATTACTATATTCTCCTAAGAGCAATATCTTCATCTCTCTCTCTTCAATAAAGGTAAGGTGTTAAGTAGAATGGTGCGCCCCAAACGGGTATTAGTCATCTTGCGGAACCATTTGTACTTCTGCGAGTAGTCGCGATCGGGTAGAGGGAAGAATCCTTCAGCATGCAACTCCTCAAGGCGCTTGTCCAGTTCTTCGCGAGAACGGGTCAGCATGATGATGTTGTAGATGTAGTCCATCGTCAGTTGGGCTACGCGGCGCTGCATGGCGAGGCGGTCGTTGCTGGGCATGCGGTCGCCCAGCATGCTAAGGTGGCGAATGACGTTGAGGGCATCGTTGAGGCGCTTTTGCTTGCTGTCATTGTCCTTACGGTGTACTGCCGATGTCTCTCGCTCACGATAGTAGTAGGCTTTGACGTCAGTATCATAAACCACCTCTGCTCTTAATAATAATTGAGGAGTAAACTCTTCATCCTCACCATAGCAGATGCCTGGAGTGAACTCCAACTGGCTTCTCACTGCATTGCGGAAGAGGCAGCAGCATGCTGCTCCTCGCATATTGTGGTTGCGCATAAACTCGCTACCGCCATATCTCTTGGGTGTATCAAATGAGTTTCTCTTTTCTTTAGGATTATGAGTGAAGTCGAAAAGCACCACATCGGCATCATTGCTGTATCTCACAATATCGAGACAATGCTCGTAGGGGGCTTGTATCAAAATGTCATCGCCATCAATCAATTGGATGTATTTTCCTCTTGCCATCTGTAAAGCGGTATTGCGAGCTACACTCACTCCACCATTCTTCTGGCGCACATAGATGATATCATCGCCATAAGGAATCAAATCGTTCATCGGGCTAACTTCAGAGCCGTCATCTATGACGATGATTTCGCGCTCGAAAGGACGTAGCGACAATGCCAGAATACTGTCGATACACTCGCGCAGCATCTCTATGGGCAGATTGTAATAGGTGATGATGAAACTTACAATCGGCTGGGTTTCTTTATTAGATGTATGGCTTTGATAATTCTGCATAATGTTTTGATTCCGAATATATTAATAACGATGGCCTTAAGTTTTTTCGATGTGGTAAGCGTGTCGGTCTTAACGAGCCGTTGTGGTAGGATGATTGTCTCACCAAGACGTTCCCAAACATCAATCTGTATGTTGACGAGATACATATAGTAGCAATCATCAATGGGCATCTTTCCTGCAAGATGAGCCTCTAATAATTGCTTGAGTGCAGAGCCATCAGCAGAGCCCGTGATACCTTCTGGATTCCAACAATAATGATAACTGCCCAGATGAGTGGTGGCTATCTTCTTAGTCTTGGCAAGTAACAGGGGCAGGGTATAGACGTCTTCGAAAACTCTGCCTTTTGGAAAACGCACTTCTTCAAAAAGACTACGCTTGAAGATCTTGTTACAAGCATAGGTGTGAGTATAGGCTTTCTCCTTCAACCAGTACTCATTGATATCCTCGTAAGTGTTGTCATTAAGTTGCAGACGGTCGGCAATGGAATATTCTAAGATGTCGTTATCGCCAATCATCTCTAATAATGGCGCATAGGTATCGGGAGCCAGATAGTCGTCACTATCCACAAAAGTAATGTAGTCACCTGTAGCTTTTTCGATACCAGCATTTCGCGCATCGCTAAGTCCGCCATTCGTTTTATGGATGACCAGAATGCGCTGATCGCGCTGTGCCCATTCGTCGCAGAGTTGCGGACATTGGTCGGGCGAACCGTCATCAACAAGAATAATCTCCATGTCGCTGACATGTTGCTTAAGCACACTTTCAACACAGCGGTGAAGCGTACTCTCAACACGGTAGACGGGGATGATGACGGATAGTAACATGATGCAAAGGTACAAAATTATTTGGTAATTCGTAATAAAATGTGTAATTTTGCGTTTCATATAATGAAATATATGGAAGAACGCACTGATAACAGCTATAACCATATCCTGAAATATACGGGTTTGTTTGGTGGCGTACAAGGATTTATCATTTTGATAGGTCTTGTGCGTAATAAGGCTATGGCATTGTTGATAGGTGCTGGCGGTATGGGCTTTAACTCGCTGCTAACATCTATGCAGAACTTTGCATCGCAATGTACTAATCTGGGTATCTCGTTTGGTGCCGTTCCTCGTTTATCAGAATATTACGAAAAGCAGGAAGAACAGCAATTACATTATTATATTCAGGTAATTCGATTGTGGAGTCTGATAGCGGCTGCTTTAGGATTCTTGTTTTGTGTGGCTGTAAGCCCATTGGTGGACGACCTCTCGTTTACTTGGGGTAATCACACCTATCACTACGCCATGTTGGCGATAGCAGTAGCAATGTCTGCAATAGCCGGTGGTGAGGTGGCAATACTGAAAGCTACCCGTAGGTTGGGAGCATTGGCTAAGATACAGATATATTCGGTGATTCTCTCTGTTATCGTATCTGTGCCACTGTATTATTTCTTCTATCATTCAGGTGTCCTACCGGCTATTGTCTTAATAGCTGCTACCAATATGATTACTACGATAGCTTATTCGTATCATTGCTATCCGCTTCATTTGCATTTTAATTTTAGCATGCTTCGCAATGGCGCAAGTATGATACAGTTAGGACTGGCTTATGTGTTGGCAGCAGCAATTGGTAGTGCTGCAGAGATGCTGATACGCTCATTCTTGAATGTGCAGGGCAGTCTTGACGAGGTGGGACTCTATAATGTAGGCTTTATGATTACCATTACTTATGCAGGAATGGTATTCTCTGCAATGGAGACAGATTTTTTCCCACGATTGTCGGGTGTGGCACATGATATAAAGTCTACCAATGAAACGGTGAACAAACAGACTGAGGTGTCATTGCTGATGCTGGCTCCCATGCTGGTTGCCTTGCTTACATTTTTGCCCATCTTGATACCGATGCTTTTCAGTTCAGAATTCCTTCCAGTGGTACAGATGGCTCAAGTGGCTGTGTTGGCTATGTATTTCAAGGTATTAACAATGCCCGTAGCATATATCACACTGGCTCGTCACTGTTCGATGGCATTCCTTTTCTTGGAGTCATCATATTATATAGTGCTGGTGGTGGCAATCATGTTTGGATTCCATTGGTGGGGCATCTTTGGTACTGGTGTAGCTATTGTGGTGGCACATGTCATAGAGTGTATTATGGTGATGGCATACGCCTATTGGCGTTATGATTATCGCTCAACATGGTTTATAGCTCGCTATGCCAGCATTCAAATGACAATAGGCTTTGCAGCTTATGTTATTTCACTACTGACGGAAGGCTGGCTTTATTGGATAATAGAAGCCGCACTGACCATTGTCAGCACGGCTTATTCTATTCAGGTGTTGCGCCAGAAGACGCACCTATGGGAACGCTTAAAACAGCGTGTTAGAATCTGAAGTCAAGTTCCAGGTCTACAAAGTTATAGTTGTGCTTGCCAGCCAAGCTACGATCGTTGACACGAGCATACTCAAAGTTCAACTGCAGCTTTTTGGTGAAGTAATAGTTGGCACCAATCTCATACATGCTCTTAGCCTTGTTCCACTCCTTGTTACTACGATAGCACTGGTAACGAGCCTTTGCGTGCAGCTTAGACTTGATAACAGGAACAATACCGAAAGCATACCAACCATCAGCCTTGTCGCCTAGGTCGAGGTTAGAACCATAACCCTGGTTGTGCAGATACTCAGCACGGAAGGTGTACTCGTTCTTGTCGTACTCTGCAGAGAGTGCATAACGGTTTTTGCGAGCGCTGGTGATAGTCGTTGATTTCTTTTCTACCTTTTCTGTAGCGGGATTGTATACAGAGTAGGTTGTTGCCATAGCTCCCATTGTACCTGTCCAACCGAAAGCACCAATGCGCAGACCGTCGATAGGCATTACCCACAATCCACCGATAATATCTTTCTTGTTGTCGGCATCCTTGCTATTGATACCCTCACCATTGTAGACGCCTACCTGATAGTGCAACAGGCGACGACCATTTGCATTGGGGAAGAGGTCACCCTGAATCTGAATACCGATGTCACGACCACCTGAAGATTTCTCACCAGTACGATCGCCAAAGCCAGAAAGGGCATTGATGACGTTTGCGTAAGAATACCAACCCTGTGTGATAGGGTTAGTGGGGTTTTCGAAAGTGAAGGCACGCTTGAACTGACCAGCCTTTACACGGAACTCCTTATACTTTACCCATTCTGCATACAGGTCAACCAATTGTACGGTAGGCTCACCAGGACCTTTTACGTTGGTACCCTGAATCTGAGCACGCCAGTCAAAATCACCAATCTTTCCATCTACCATGAAACGCAGCAGGCGCAGATTGAAACTGTTGGTCTCAGCACCTTCAGGATCTTGTGCCTGATACTGCAGCATACCGTATCCGCTTACTTTGATGTTGTTTACCCATTGAGGAACCTCAACGGTGGTCTTCTCTTGTGCATTAGCGCTTAATGCAATGGCCATCAAGGCCAGACTCATAAGTCTTTTCATTGTATTCTTATAATATGTTTAGTTGTTATTTCCTGATTTCTAAAAGCACAACGTTCTCTACATGTGGAGTGTGAGGGAACATATCTACAGGCTGTACTTCGCAAACCTTATACTGTTCATCGAGTAATTGTAGATCGCGAGCCTGAGTGGCTGGGTTGCATGATACATAGACAATGCGCTTGGGAGCTGCATTTAAGATGGTCTTCACTACATCGGGATGCATACCGGCACGAGGAGGGTCGGTAATGATGACGTCAGGGCGACCATGCTCGGCAATGAAATCATCTGTAAGGATGTCTTTCATATCACCAGCATAAAATAGCGTATTGTCGATATTGTTGATCTGCGAGTTAATCTTGGCATCCTCAATAGCCTCGGGCACATATTCAATACCGACAACCTTTTTAGCCTTCTTGGCTACGAAGTTGGCTATGGTACCTGTGCCAGTGTAAAGGTCATAGACTAACTCATTGCCTGTAAGATTGGCAAATTCGCGAGCTACAGAATAAAGGTGGTATGCCTGTTCTGTATTTGTTTGATAGAAAGACTTCGGACCAACCTTGAACTTCAGGTCTTCCATCAATTCAAAGATGTGGTCAGTGCCCTTGAATACTTTAATTTCCTGATCACCAATGGTATCGTTACATTTTTGATTATCAAGATAGAGTAGGGACGTGATTTGTGGGAATTTGTCAGCAATATGCTGGAGCAGAGCCAATGCTTCTTTCTCTCCACCAGTCTCGTCGTAGTGGAACTGGATGATTGCCATCCACTCGCCACTGGCGGAATTGCGGATGATGACATCACGGAGCAATCCTATTTGTTGACGTAAATCGAAGAAGGATATTCCGTTATTGATGGCATAATCACGTACCTCGTTGCGTATCTGATTCTGCAGGTCGTCCATCAGCCAACACTTCTCTATGGGAAGAATCTTATCGAATGCTCCCGTGATGTGGAATCCGATGGCTGGAGTATCCTTGATGAGCGACTCGTCTTTAAGTTGTTCGGTGGTTAGCCAGCGCTTGTTGGCACAACCAAAGTCAAGCTTGTTGCGATACTCTTGGGTCTTTACAGAACCCATGATGGGGCGGAACTCAGGTAATTCAACCTTTCCGATACGTGTCAGTTGGTCAAAAATCTGCTGTTGTTTCATGCGCAACTGCTCCTCGTAAGGAAGCTGCTGCCACTTACATCCGCCACATATTCCAAAGTGCTGGCAGAAGGGTTGCGTGCGTACATTACTATATTTTTTATACCGAATAACTTCAGCCTCCATGAACGAGTGCTTCTTGCGGCGTACCTGAAGGTCGCATACATCGCCTGGTACTGCCCATGGAACAAACACCACCATGTCGTCAACTCTCGCGAGCGACTTGCCTTCGGCGGCATAGTCGGTAATTGTGATATCCTCCAATATTGGAAGTGGTTTCTTCTTTCGAGCCATTGATTTTCTTTTCGTTCTTTCTTCTAAAACTGGGTGCAAAGGTACAAAAAATATCAATGACAAGCAAGTTTTTATCCGAGTACTGAGGAATTATTTTTTCAAATGAGAGAATTCTTTTTCTTCAACGATAGAAAAATCTCTGCAAAAATTATATAATTATTTGCACAGATAGTTTTTTTTTCGTATCTTTGCATGCTAAGATAAAAACACAATAATTTACTTAAATAATACACATTAGATTTATGAGCCAAAAAAGAGTTTACCTCTTCGGTAATGGTAAGGCCGAAGGTAATGCGAAAATGCGTGAGGAACTCGGCGGTAAAGGTGCTAACCTTGCCGAGATGAACCACATTGGTGTGCCCGTTCCTCCTGGTTTCACAATTACAACAGACTGCTGTAACGAATACTACCAGGTAGGTCAGCAGAAGATTATGGAGCTGCTCAACGATGACGTAATGGCAGCCGTTAAGCACATTGAGGATTTGATGAATTGCAAGTTTGGTGATGCACAGAATCCTCTGCTTGTATCAGTACGTTCTGGTGCTCGCGCCTCAATGCCTGGTATGATGGATACCATCCTGAACCTTGGTTTGAATGATGAGGTTGCAGAGGGTATGGCTAAGAAAACTAACAACCCACACTTCGTTTATGACTCATATCGTCGCTTCGTACAGATGTACGGTGATGTTGTGCTCGAGATGAAGCCCGTTAACAAGACTGATATCGATCCATTCGAGGAGATTATCGAGAAGGTTAAGAAGGAGAGCGGTGTTGTTCTGGATAAGGACCTCTCTGTTGATGACTTGAAGAAGCTGGTTAAGCTGTTCAAAGAAGCAATTAAGGAGCGTACAGGTAAGGACTTCCCCAATGATCCTATCGAGCAGCTCTGGGGCGCTATCTGCGCTGTGTTCCGTTCTTGGATGAACGAGCGCGCTATTCTGTATCGTAAGATGGAAGGAATTCCCGACGAGTGGGGTACTGCCGTTTCTGTTATGGCTATGGTATTCGGTAACATGGGTGATACCTCTGCTACTGGTGTATGCTTCAGCCGTGACGCTGCAAATGGTGAGAACCTGTTCAATGGTGAGTATCTTGTAAACGCACAGGGTGAGGACGTTGTTGCTGGTATCCGCACACCACAGCAGATTACAAAGATTGGTTCTCAGCGTTGGGCTGAGCGCGCTGGTATCTCTGAGGAAGAGCGCGTTGCTAAGTATCCTTCAATGGAAGAGGCTATGCCAGAGATTTATGCTGAGCTGAATGGTATCCAGGACAAGCTGGAGCACCACTATCACGATATGCAGGATATGGAGTTCACCGTACAGGAAGGCAAACTGTGGTTCCTGCAGACTCGTAACGGTAAGCGTACTGGTGCTGCAATGGTTAAGATTGCTATCGACCTTCTCCACGAGGGTATGATTGACGAGAAGACTGCTATCCAGCGTTGTGAGCCTCAGAAGCTCGACGAGCTGTTGCACCCCGTATTCGATAAGAAGGCTCTCTCTGCTGCTAAGGTTATTGCTCAGGGTCTGCCTGCTTCTCCTGGTGCTGCTTGCGGTCAGATTGTATTCCACGCTGACGACGCAAAAGAGTGGCATGAGAATGGTCACAAGGTAGTTCTGGTTCGTATCGAGACTTCTCCTGAGGATTTGGCTGGTATGGCTGCTGCTGAGGGTATTCTGACTGCTCGTGGTGGTATGACCTCTCACGCTGCCGTTGTTGCACGTGGTATGGGTAAGTGCTGCGTGTCAGGCGTAGGTGCTCTGAATGTAAGCTACAAGGATAAGACTGTTGAAATCGACGGTGTTGTATATAAGGAGGGTGACTACATCTCTCTGAATGGTACTACTGGTCAGGTTTACGCAGGCGAGGTTCCCACCAAGGCTGCTGAGCTGAGTGGTGACTTCAAGGAGTTGATGGACCTCTGCGACAAGTATACCAAGTTACAGGTTCGTACCAACGCTGATACTCCACACGATGCACAGGTAGCTCGCGCTTTCGGTGCTAAGGGTATCGGTTTGACTCGTACTGAGCACATGTTCTTCGAGGATCAGAAGATTGTTGCTATGCGTGAGATGATTCTGGCTGACAGTGTTGCTGGTCGTGAGAAGGCTCTTGCTAAGTTGCTGCCTTATCAGAAGGCTGACTTCAAGGGTATCCTTGAGGCTATGGACGGTCTGCCCGTTAACATCCGTCTGTTGGATCCCCCCTTGCACGAGTTCGTTCCCCACGATTTGGCTGGTCAGCAGACTATGGCCAAGGAGATGGGCGTAAGCTTGGAGGAAATCCAGCGCCGTGTAGATTCACTCGCTGAGAACAACCCAATGCTTGGTCACCGTGGTTGCCGTCTGGGTATCACATTCCCAGAGATTACTGCAATGCAGACCAAGGCAATCCTCTCTGCAGCTTGCGAGTTGAAGAAGGAGGGTAAGAACCCAATGCCAGAGATTATGGTTCCTCTGATTGGTACTGTACACGAGCTGAAGCAGCAGAAGGAAGTTATCCAGTATGCCGCTAAGGAAGTATTTGCAGAGTATGGTCTCGAGGTTGAATTCGAGATTGGTACTATGATTGAGATTCCTCGTGCAGCCCTGACTGCTGATTTGATTGCTTCAGAGGCTCAGTACTTCTCATTCGGTACTAACGACCTTACTCAGATGACCTTCGGTTACAGCCGTGATGATATCGCTTCATTCCTGCCTGTATACCTCGACAAGAAGATTCTGAAGGTTGACCCATTCCAGGTACTCGACCAGAAGGGTGTAGGCCGTCTCATCAAGTTCGCCGTTAAGGAGGGTCGTGAGGTTCGTCCTGAGCTCCGTTGCGGTATCTGTGGTGAGCATGGTGGTGAGCCCAGCTCAGTTAAGTTCTGTGCTAAGATTGGCATGAACTACGCTAGCTGTTCTCCTTTCCGTGTGCCCATCGCACGTCTGGCTGCCGCACAGGCTGCCGTCGAGGAGTAATCGCAAGATTCCAAAATAAGAAATTGGGTGTAACATCCTTTAAAATGGGATGTTACACCCAATTCTTTTATCTTTTTGACCATCTTTGAAAGAGAAAGAACTCATGTCTTGCCAAATCAAAAGTCTAGTGTCTTCAGACCATATATTTTAGCAATCTCTTTTACCCATCTGACGACCTCTTCCCTTACATAATTTGGCGACAAAACCTCAACCTCGCTACTCATCGTCAAGATATGCTGAATAAAGTCGTAGGTCGGCATTACCGTTACTTCAAAGATTGAGTAGTCGCTGTGCTTCTCCACTTCTCGTTGCGACCAGTGTATAGGCAGTTTTCGCAGATAATCGCGCCTGTGGTTGATATCAGTAGCCTTAATGCGAATACGCTCTGCCTTAAGCACTTCCGGCTCAACTATGATGCCAAAGGCATCAGCAAAGTAGGAGTCTACCGAAAGCCCACGTGGCATCTTGAATGTGTCCTCTGTAGCAAATATCCGATGTACCCTGTCAAGCGCATAACGTCGTATTCGCCCTTGCTTTGTCCGTTCCTCAGGCTCTTCGCCCTCAGGCGCATTAAGCATCACACCAATGACATACCATCTTTGGTGGAATACTCGTACAAAGTATGGTTCCAGCAATATCTCGCAAGGCTCATCATCAAAGAAATCCTGATAAAGGAGGTTTACGACCTGGTTTTTCTTCATGCATTCCAATATCTTCAGCAAATGCCCGTTTCCATATGGAATCGTTTCGTACATCACCCTATCACGTAGTCCTTTACTATCCTGCAACAGTCCGTTAACAGCAAAGGCCGACAGCAACCAATCCTTCACATTGTCTTTCTCCAGCCATTCACGGTTAACAATGCGATACCTGTACCCATTACGAACATCAGGCGAAATCTGAATATCGAAGGCATCCTCTATAGCACGCAGACAATCTGCAAAAGTTCGTTTAGGCAATGGAGTCTTCAACGAGTTCAACTCCGTCCGTCCCCATTCATACTCAAACTCCTTATACGTCAATCCCTTGGGATTCTCGTATAGCTTGGATAATATCCAGATATGTCTGCGCAGGTAGTCCTTCATACAACGTCATTATACGTTTTTATTCATCCTCGTCAGCTACTTCCTTGCCATTAATCAACTTCAGCATTTTCGAGACATACCCCTTGTGGGCATACAGTTGCTTAAATCGATGCACATTATTTGGAACGATCTCTATACGTCCATCGTCTGTTTCGTGGATTACAAGGTCTAATAGTCCAATGATATGCCCAGCCTTAGCAACGGTGATGCCATACTTATCAGCCAAAGCCTTGCGCCCTATATAATAAGTAATGTCGCGAATGTTCCTGGGATTAATATCATCCAAGCTGACTCCTGGATTGTTCTGACGGATAGCAGCCACTAGAGCGTCCTTATCAGGTAGTCTTGCCGTTACTCCAGGCCATGCAATAGCACTAAAATCCACATGCCCATTCTGTGCTGGCTGAGGCACCCAGCTCGAACCCATCCTAGCCAAGTCTGCTTTCATCCTGTTCACTACCTCAAGAGCTAATCGTTCTTCATCCAATTTCCTAATCAGATGCTCAGGCACAGGCTTTTCGCAAATCTCTTTCAGTGTCCTGTCTTCGCCATTGATTCCCCCATTGCCAGAGGGGATAATGTTTTCGATATTCATTGATCGCAATATTGCTTTTCCAATTCCAATGCTCGTTCTTCTGATATACCCAAATCATCACGCTCATGGTCAAGCATCCTACGAATCCTTGGATTCTGCAAATCTGCATCACCAAGTTCTTTCAGAGCTTCTATATATTCTTTCTCTTCTGATGTCAATTTAGGTAAACAATCTTCTTCTATTTCTTTTGCACGCTCTTCAGAAACGCCTAAACGAACTCGTTTCTTTTCAAGGAAACGACGTTCAATATCTGTTATAGAGCCATTGTCTTCAAGATAGAAGAGTACTTCTTCCTTATATTTCTCCTCATTTGTAGACACTTTTGAAGATTTCTCATTGAAATTACTAAATTCTTCAAATTCTTGTAGAGGTTTAAACTTTGCTGTAACTATCCATTCGGTATCCTCAGCACTCTTAAATTCTGCTTTTTGGGTTTCTTTATTGTTAATGTTTGCTTTTGCCCAAATATATTCTGCCTCCGCCTTGATGTTTGTTGTTTCAGATTTAGAGACCATAGAAGTTTGCTGTGTTGAAAATCGCTGACTGAATTCTATCAAATTTCCAGCCAAACGCTGCTTGACCTTACTCTGCCAAGTTGGCTGACTTTCATACCACACAAGATCACCTGGAAGATATGGTTTGGTCTGAGGATGAAATTTTTGAATCAATTCAATAACGATTCTTGATGTCTGTTCATTAGTATTTTTTTGTTCTTTATCTTCTTCTACAGAAACATTAAACCCTTTAAGTCCCAAAGAACCATCCAAGTGAGAATTATTCTCTATGGCATTAGATACACTTTTTCCTTTAATCGTTCTGATCGTAATTTCCTCTGCTCCAAGACACTGCAAAATCCAACAATATTCATCCACCTGCCTCATTAGGAATTCAAATTCATGTCCTTCAATAGGAATATATTCACCTGGGGCAGTGGGATTTCCAATATAAAGCATTCCTTCTATTGGTTGACAGGTTGGCAAAAAATGGATTGAACTTGGGATTTTGCCTATACGAAAAACCTCAATGTTTTGAGAAATACATCCAGAGATGTCCCTAAGTGGCATAATTAGTCTTCTCTCCTGATATCCTATAAGCGAGGTATAATTATCCCATAGGTTACCAGATTCTATTTCATCTAATTGTTTAATAAGATCTCTTTTACTTTGAAAATTGTCAGATCCTAATAGACGAATTATATTTTTTCGCTTGGCTCGCCAATCACCTTCTATTGATGCTATTTCTTTATAGAAATAGGCTTTTTTATCTTTGATTTTCTCATTCTCTTGCTCCGTCAACCGATGTTCTATTTTTGCCCATTTAGGTTTTACATAAATTTTGTCTTCATTCGCGGCAAGTTTAGAGTCTTCATAAATAGGAATATTCTCTAAGATAGTTTCAGCCAAGTCTAAATGTTTCTCTTCCCTTGTCTTTTTGTACTCTGCGAGAAGAATTGCCACTTTTCGATATATAGCATTTAGCCCTTCATTAAAATCTACGCAAAGAGATAGAAGAGTGTCGCAATCCTTTATTTTTTCATCAAATGAAACATTATCACTAGATAGCTTCTTATTTAGCAAATCTTTATCTATATAGAAACACCTTGTGATGTTTGTCAACATCTCAGAGAGCAGTCTAAGCTTCTCTTCGTTTTGATTTTTCACCAATGTATAACCACTAATTTCGTCAAATGGTTTTTTTGATGGAGACGAATAGAATTCAATATTTTGGGTTGATTCATTATACTCAACACGATGGATACATTCCCAAGGAATATAATAGAACTCATCTCCCCAATCATGGTCACCTGTATTATTTTTCCACGACAAGCCATAATCCGTAATTACAAATGTAACTTTGTCTTTCCGCTTCCTATAAAACAAAACCATTTCTTTATCACTTAAAACATGCCTTTGTCTTGCTTCACGTTCTAATTTTAAGCAGATTTCATTTAATACGGGATGATCATTCCAATCACCAACACAGCCTCCTTCACCAAAATACAAAAAATCAAATACACTTACGATAACAGATTCTGGGAGCCTTGATTGCATAATAAAATTCCTGATTTCTTGAATTTTATCAATTTTATTGTCTTCCAACAATTTTTTGTAGTATCCTTCCATAATTATATTATTTATTAGATATGCTAATTTCTTATTGAAAAAAACTGTTGCTTATTTTTTGTTTAGCGGTAATGAACTCGTCCATAACTGCTCTTTTATTTTGTCCAATTCGACTATCAATTCTTCAACAGAACTAACATTTTTAATGGTTTCATATACAAAAGCAGAATACTCGCCTGAATGTTTCCCGCTATGGATGCTTCCATGAAAAATATTGTCTTCGTTATTATTCTCCGGAAGAAAAATACCATTAATGGGATCATTCAATCCAACCTTGAGTTTCTTAAATATATTGCGTGACTCTTTGGCTGATTCATCATAAAGTTCAACAATATGGTGAATTTCAGCACCACCAAAGGCATTTAATATTCTTCTCGACTCTTCATCAAGTAACTTCATGAGGTTATTTCGCAAAATATTCTTATCGTTCCCACTTTTAGACAACGACAATGTTTCCCTTTGCGCTTTCAAGAGGACTTCTGCGCTTGCATACTGATCCTGTGGTTTTATATTCTTCTTACGCTCTTTATCTAATTGACTTTTCACACTGTTTACTATTGAACCATATGCAGGAAAGTATTTTTCTATACCAGATACTTTAATAACCTTAAGCGATTCTCGCCCTTTGGGGAGATTTATCAACTCTGATTCATTGATCTTTATTCTTTGAATTTCGTAGAATCGTCCCATGATATCATATTCTAGTTGCTTCCAAATACGCAGAGTTCAATGCTCGTGCTTTCTTTAAATCGATACCATATACTCGCATAAAGGCATCGGCCACAGCCTGACCTCCATTAGCGGTGATGGGATTGACTGCAGAAACTGTTGCCACCTCTACACTCATGCCTGGCTCAATAAGAATGCCATTTGTGAGTTTACGAGCTCTTGTAGTTACTTTGAATAGTGCCATAGGCGTTTTTTTAGTATCCTTTTTATAACTGAAAGCGCAGACCTCGTGTCGATATTCTGCAACGGAGGTCCTGAGAAAACCTTGAAGGTGGAATATGACAGAAGTCCGCGCTATAGTAACGCGGAAACAACTGTACAACATTCCCCACCTTCACTATCATGTCCGTTACAGCAGACAGGGAGTTCTCAGGTTCCCGTTTGGTGAGAATGAAGCACTTTGCTTCGCAATTCAGTATGTCAACGAAACGACACGAGGTCGTATCTGTTGGCAAAGATACAAAATCTTTGTAATAAAACAACACTAAAAGCAAAAAGGTTGCATTCTTCTGTCAAAATTCCATCTATTTAGTCGATTCCTAACATGTTGCAAATGTAGTTTGATGTAACACGGCTCATCTTGACAAGTAGCTTTAGTAGAATTATTGGTAATAAGATAATAGTGCCCCAAGTGTACCAGTGAAAGTCGGCAAGGCTTTCTGCATCCTGATCGCCAAGCAATAGCGGTACTATTATCACAATTGCTGCTAAAGCTGTCCCTCCAAAGGCAAATAGTATAATCAATGTGATTATGGTAGTAAGACATCCTCTCATAACATTTACTCCTTTCTTATTTTATGATTAGGTATATCAACCAGCTAAGCACCCTGCAAGTTATCAGAAAGGCGATTGCCCCAATAACCAAACATAGCAATGCTGGCCAAAGGGCAATACATTCCCAACGCTCAGACAATACTTTTGTGGCAGACATAAGGGTAATACATGGCACGGGTGCAGCTGCAATACATAAAAACACAGCAATCCATTCGGCAATGCTCTTGCGCTTATTTTTCTTGTTCTCTTCCATAATTCTTATTTTAATTCAACATTTTTTAATATTGGCTGCGAAATTAGTACAGGGGTATGCGAAATTCCCGCATACCTAGAAAAAAATGCAAGGTTAGGTGTTATTAGCTATGGCTTCGCGATGACATGTTAAAATCAAACTCATTCTGTACGAAAAATGAGAAAAATGAGTCTGAATTCAAGATTATTTTGTATTTTTGCAAACAGAATTTGGTGTTTGTTCATGAAGTCAATCTTCTGGACTTACGAAGCATTTACAGTTAACGATTGTAAGACAGAAGTCGAGCAATTTAGTGTAAAACAAAAATAGAAATAATAACATAAAAATGAAAATTCTGCTCCCAAAACACGTCGCGAGCGTGTAAAAACGCGCAGAATGTGTCGGATTTAAGGTGCCAGTACTTTACACTAAACCTGTAAGTAGCTGATTATCAACATCTGTTAGCCGCCGCGCAGGCTGCTGTAGAGGAGTAATTTTCACACTGATATAAATTTAAGGGACCTGTCCGTTTGGGCAGGCCCCTTTTTTATTGTATTTGCTAAATATACTTTATTTCGGTTGAATACTAAGACGGTATTCGCTGGGCGACTGGCCAAGATGCTTGGTGCAGTAGCGGCTGAAGTAAGAGAGTGACGTGAAGTTCATCAGGTCGGCTATCTGGGTGAGGGACAGGCGTTCATCATTCAGATAGTCTTTTAATATAGGTATGGTATGGCGGTCGATGTATGAGGTGACGCTGTGTCCTGTCATGCGTTTGATGGTAGCAGAAAGGTATTTGGGAGACACGTTCAGTCGCTCGGCATAGTAACTCACATCACGCTCTGTTCGACTGATGCCAGTAGCAAGCAGAGCCATCAGTTGTTTTACGATGTAGGCTGTGCGGTCAGTATGGGTATCTGTGGCATCACGCTGGGCATGGGCCTCGAAGATGTCGTACATCATTGTCAGGCAGAGGCTGCCCATCAGTTCGCGATAGAACTGCAAATGGCTGTCGTCCTTGCGGTCACGAAGACGATGGAAGTCATCAAGCAGATGTCGTGCTTGTTCATTTGTCAGTTTGATAACGGGGTCTTGGTTCAGCGAGATACTGCCACCGATGCTGTAGTTGTTCGATGGCAGCAGGTTTTGCAGGAACTTGTAATCGGCAGCAAACCACTCCACCTGCAAGTCATCATGTGCCGCAAGGTTGCAGACACGATCAGGCATCGGTATCACCACCAGGTTGTTCTTCACGATATGGTAGCATCGCTCGTTGAGCACAAAACTTGCCTCACCTGCCAAGCAAAGCAGGTGCATGCAGGTGTGGCTCAACTCATAGGAATTCATCCCGTAGAAGTCTGTGGAATATTGAAAATCTGCCTTCATGACTGCAAAATTACACATTATTATATATATAAAAGAATGATTTAGGCAAAAAGTGAAAATTGTGAAGTAATTTGTAAAACCAAAGTATCGGAAAATCGTCGTAACTTTGCACCCAAATTCAAAAGTATATTTAAAATGAATATCAAAAGTATCATCACAGCCGCCATAGCATTGCTGATTTCCACAGCTTGCAGCGGTGGCGCAAAACAGGAGAAAGTTATGAACAAGGATGGTAAAAGTTTGGTAGTATTCTTCTCACATGCGGGAGACAACTACGCAGTAGGAAACATTGAGGTAGGTAACACAAAGATTGTGGCAGATTATATCACAGAGTTGACCGGTGCAGAGCAGTTTGAAATCGTTACCCACAAGTATGATGGCATGGCCTACAACCCGCTCATCAAACTGGCGCAGGAAGAAGCAAGGAACGGCGAGCAGCCCGAGTATGAGGGCGACATTGATTTGTCAAAGTATGATACGGTGTTCATTGGTGGACCTGTATGGTGGAGCACTTATCCTCAAGTAATGTTTACCTTCTTCAAGAAGCATGTTAATGACCTGAAGGGTAAGACCGTCATCCCTTTCACCACTCACGAAGGTTCTGGATTGGCCAACTGTGTGGAGGATGTAAAGAAAGCCTTCCCTGGTGCAAATGTTACAAAGGGCTTCAGCATTTACGGACACGAAGTGCGTACGGAAAAGAAAAAGGTCGAGAAGTGGCTCGATGATTTAGGATATTAACAACGAATAATATGGAATACATAAAACTGTATAACGGTGTTCAGATGCCGACATTGGGCTACGGCGTGTTTCTCGTAAGCCCTGAAGAGTGTGAGCGTTGCGTGAGTGATGCTTTGAGTGTAGGCTATCGCCTGATTGATACGGCACAGGCCTACCAGAATGAGGAAGGTGTAGGCAATGCCTGGCGCAAGAGTGGACTGAAGCGCGAGGACTTGTTCCTCGTGACGAAGGTGTGGATATCGAACAATGGCGAGGAAAAGGCTGCCAAGAGCATCGATGAGAGTCTGCGCAAGTTGCAGACAGACTATATCGACTTGTTGCTCATCCATCAGGCTTACGGCGACGTGTTCGGCACATGGCGGGCGATGGAGAAAGCCTATCGTGCAGGCAAGGTTCGTGCCATCGGTGTGAGCAACTTCCAGGCAGGCCGTTTCTTCGACTTCGCACACTACGTAGACTTGAAGCCGATGGTGAACCAGCTGGAGTGCAACACGCTTTCTCAGCAGACTGGAATTGAGCCGATTCTTGGCGAGTTTGGCACCAAGATGATGGCTTGGTATCCACTTGGTGGACAAGGTTCTGACGGCATCGTGAAGAACGAAATGCTGACTACTATCGGTGCCAATTATAATAAGACTGCCGCTCAGGTCGCTCTCCGTTGGCTCACCCAGCGTGGCATCGTGGCTATTCCTAAGTCGAGCCATAAGGAGCGCATGGCGCAGAATATCGACATCTTTGACTTCTCGCTGAGCGACGAGGAGATGGCTCATATAGCCAAGATGAACCAGCACGACGCAGGCACCAGAAATTTCGGTGACCCGCAGTTTGTGAAGTATCTTATTGAGACTTACGGATAAAAAAAACAACTATGTTAGGAAACTTTTCTTATTACAACCCAACCAAACTGTATTTTGGTGATGAGTCTTTGAACTTCCTCAAGGACGAACTGAAGGGCTACGGCCCAGTGGTGCTGCTCAACTACGGCAGTGGCAGTGTAAAACGTAACGGCATCTACGACCAGGTGGTGGCTATCCTCAAAGAGGCAGGCAAGACCATCGTTGAGAACCCAGGCGTGATGACCAATCCCACCTTAGAGAAACTGCATGAGGGCGTCAAGATTGCCCGCGAGAACGAGGTAGACTTGATTCTTGCCCTTGGTGGCGGCAGCGTTTGCGACTACTCGAAGGCCGTTGCTGCATCTGTCTATTATGAAGGCGACTACTGGGACAAGTTCTGGCTGAAGCAGGAAAATCCCGCTAAGGACCAGAGACTGCTGTCTGTGGGCTGTATCCTGACGATGGCTGGCACAGGCTCTGAGATGAACGCCGGCACTGTGATTACAGATGCAGAGCATACTTTCAAGGTGGGGCATGTGTTCGACAGTCGTCTGATGCCTAAGTTCTCTATCCTCAATCCGAAGTTCACGATGACCGTACCCGAGAACCAGATGAAGGCGGGTATCTACGACATCATGAACCACATCATGGAGCAGTACTTCTCGGACTTCGATGACAACACCAGCGACTACCTCTCTGAAGGACTGATGCGTTCTGTCATCCACAGCAGCCGCATCGCTGTAAAGAATCCTCAGGACTACGAGGCACGCTCGAACATCATGTGGACAGCCACATGGGCACTGAACACCCTTATCGGGCTGGGCAAACAGCAGGACTGGATGGTTCACATGATTGGTCACAGCGTGGGTGCTTGGACACATGCCCCACACGGCTATGCGCTGGCATCTGTCTCAATGGCCTACTATCGCCGCGCCATGCAGAACGGTCTGTCTAAGTTTGTGCGCTTCGCCAAGAACGTGTGGAATATCCAGAGCAACGGAATGACCGACGAACAGATAGCCGAAGCTGGTCTGCAGGCCCTGAAAGCCTGGATGCAAGAGATAGGTCTGCCCTTGACCATCACTCAACTGGGTGCCACTGAAGATATGATTCCCGGTATCACCGAGGGCACCATCTGCTATCACGCCGGTTATCTGAATCTGACGAAGTCAGACGTGACAGAGATTCTTAAGGAGAGCATGTAATATGAAACGAATCGTCTATTTATTTGTAGCATTATTGATGATGGCAACAGCAGATGCACAGACGTTGACAGAGCGTCAAAAGGGATTGGCAGCATGTGCCTGCCTCATGGCACAGGGTGATATGAATCGTTTGGAGCCTACCGTGCGTATGGCTCTCAACAAGGGCGTAACCATCAACGAACTGAAGGAGGCCTTCTCGCAACTCTATGCCTATACCGGCTTTCCACGTTCGCTGAATGCACTTGGCGTGCTGAGCAAGGTGTTGGAGAACAAGCAGCCGGAATGGCAAGAAGGCAAGCCTTGGAAGCGTCCTGCAGAGTGGGATGATGCTAAGAAGGCTTACGAACTGGGCGTGAAAAACCAGACACAACTCTCAGGAAAGCCCTTTAACTATGAGTTCTGTCCGCAGGACGACTACTATTTGAAGTCACACCTCTTTGGTGACATCTTCGCTGGCGACCAGCTCTCTGCTGCAGATCGCGAGATAGTAACCGTAGCAGCCCTGAGCGGTCTCGATGGTGTTGCTCCACAACTGGCTGCCCACAAGCAGGGCGCTGTGAATATGGGCAACTCAAAGCAACAGGTCGATGAGCTCTGCACTTGGCTCTGCAACGAAGGTTACCCCCTGAACACCAAGTGGCCCAAGGGCGAGCCTAATCCTTACGGAAAGTATTTCATTGGTCAGAGCTATCTGGCAGATGTCGGTGGTGGTATGATGAACGTCACCTTCGAGCCTTGCTGCCGCAATAACTGGCATATTCACCACAAGCAGGTACAAGTGCTCATCTGCGTTGCTGGGCGCGGCTGGTATCAGGAATGGGGCAAGGCTCCCGTTGAGATGACTCCCGGCACTGTCATCGCCGTACCCGCAGAAGTCAAACATTGGCACGGAGCACAGAAAGACTCATGGTTTCAACACCTGACCTATCATAAGGATGTTCAGGAAGGAGCTGGTAACGAGTGGTGCGAGCCTGTAGATGATGCTACCTATAATGCATCTTCATATCGTCATCATCATGATTAATATAGCAAAAAATAATCTTCTCTTATTACTTCATATTCTTGGTGAAAAACTCTGCCAGCTTATTCCACGGAATCATGTTCTTGGGTTGACCCTGACGTGCCTTTTCCTCGTAGCCGCCATCGTAGAGGTCGCAGTGAGAGGCATCTGGTATGATGAGCAGTTGCTTGTTCTCGGGGTTGGGATTTGGCTCGCCAACAAACTTATAACCATCCGCTTTGCCATCCACCATATAGTGATAAGCAGCCTCGCCAAAGTAGCGTGAATGGGCATCAGCACCATGCATCACGAGAACAGCAGAGCGGATCTCGTTGATGTAGTAGAGGAAACGGCTGTTGGCGTAGGCCTGTGTACCGATGACGCGCCAGCCGTCGTTAGAGTTGCCGGAGCGCTTGTGGTAGCCGCGTGGGGTCTTGTAATAGTCGTAGTAGTCGTGCACGAAGTTAGGCGCTTGTGGGGGAACGGTGTCCAGCACACCTCCAGCCATCGCGTTGGGGTCGGTGAGGCGTTGCTTTGAAAGGTTTTCGCGGTTCCTATGACGCCACTGCTCGTTGTCGAAAGCATCGTTATAGTCGTTGCCACTGACACGAGTCATATCATACATCGTAGAGGCTACGGTAGCCTTGATGCGAGTATCGGTAGCGGCAGCATTCAGTGCGATGCCACCCCAACCGCAGATACCGATAATGCCAATACGTTCGGCATCCACATTGTCCTGTTTCGACAGAAAATCGACAGCAGCCATAAAGTCCTCGGTATTGATGTCGGGCGAAGCCGTGCGGCGCGGTGAACCGCTACTCTCACCCGTATAGGAAGGGTCGAAAGCGAGTGCTACGAAACCACGCTCTGCCATCTTCATGGCATAGAGTCCACTGCACTGCTCCTTCACGGCACCAAAGGGACCAGAGACCGCAATGGCAGGCAACTTTTCACTTTTCACTTTTAACTTTTCACTCGCCGCAGGCGTATAGAGGTCTGCTGCTAGTGTTAGGCCATACTGTGTTTTAAACGTCACCTTCTTGTGGTTCACCTTCTCGCTCAGCGGGAACACTTTGTCCCACTCCTGCGTCAATTCTAACTTCTGTTCCATATTGTTATTAGTAGTTTGTTTGTTGTTACATGCTACGAGGATACTGCATATCAGTATCGTGGCGAAAAAAGACCTTTTCATTTTTCTCTACTTTCTATGTTATACCTTTTCTCCTAATTCAAATGCCTCTTGGAGTTTGGTATTACCCATTATCTCACGAGCTTCGTTCACGCCTCCGCAGAATAGTGTGCCAGCCATGCGTGACTTAGGATAGCAATCCACCCATCCTTTCAGGCCTGCTTCTGCTCTCGTCGAAGTATCGTCCTTGTCTTCTGCTGCCGTTGACAGCATATAGACATCGCGGAACTGATAATCCTGTTCGTACATACCATTCATGCGGTCTATGAGGGTCTTCATCTGACCGCTCATCTCATAATAGTAAATAGGTGTACCCCAACATACTACATCGGCCTCCAGTACCTTTGCCATGATGTCGTTCACATCGTCGTTGATGACACAGCGGCCCAGCTTTTGGCAACCGAAGCAGCCTTTGCAAAACAGTATATTCTTACCTACAAGAGAAATCTTCTCTACTTTGTTTCCGGCAGCCTTTGCTCCTTCAACGAACTTGTCTGCTAACATGTCGCTGTTTGAGCCATGACGCAGACTTGTGGAAATAACTATAACTTTTTTCATTGTTTTCTAATTATCTTTTTACCGTTTTGAATTATGATTCCTTTATGTCCAGCCTGAGCTAATGTGCCTTGCAGAGTATAGCAACTTTTATCGTTTAACTTGTCACTCTTAACAGTATTGATGCTTGTAGTCTCTGCAAGCGATAGCGTAACACTGATGTTGCTTTCGCCTGCTTTGAGGAATGTGCGAAGCTCATTTTCTGACAGTCCGTCGATATGTCCTAAACGAGTATAGCTCCAAGAGTTTGACTCGTAGAAGATGCATATGTTGCTGCCGTTATAAAGAACGATGTCTCCAGGTAGGGCTGTCATCTGCTCGTTTTTCGTTGTCAGTGATCTGCCCAAAGCCCCCCAAATCTCAAAATTGTTGTCGTTGAGCGTGACCGTGATGGGCGCATCTTGCAGTGCAGCAACCAACTCGCGTGTGGCATCATTGTCCACAAGTGTTGCGCTTTGCGTTTGTCCATCGATAGTGATATAAATTTTATTCATAGTAGGTGTTTCTGCTTTCGCTTCGTTGTCTGCAGAACAGCTGCAGAACAGCATGGCGGCTAAAAATAATAAATACTTATGCATCATTATCTTTGTTTTTTGAATATCAGTTTCATTGTCTTTGGGTCGAGCGGCTTCATCGTGGGCAGTTTCAGGGCTTTCACCATGTGGAGTGTACCCTGCTTGTACTTCTGGAAGTGGTCGGTCTTGAGATGCTGCTGATAGGCTTCATCGGAGGCATAGATTTCGAGGATGCGAATCTGGCATGAGTCTTCGGCACTCTGCATGGGATACAGGCAGATGACACCAGGCTCGCGCTCTATACTCAGGCGATCCACCTCGTTGGCAAAGGCTAAGTATTCCTCCAGATACTGCGGATAGACCTCAATCTCAGCAATGCGGACAATCATGTTTGCTGTGGCGGTGGCTGCTGATGGCTTTTCTTCTGTCTGTTCTAACAGCCATTTCGCATTCTTCCACAGAATCATGTCCCTGAATGGTGCCAGGTCGGGATCTTTCGAGAGATAGTCCTTCATTCTTGCCAGACTCTGTGTGAGCACTTGCGGAGCGACGTAGGGATAGTCGGAACCATAGAGCAGATGGTCAGGTGTGGTGATGGTGAGCAGCATGCGGATGACCTCGGGAGAGTGTGCCCCTGCAAGGTCGTAGTAGAGGGTTCGGAGGTTGGCCTCGTAGTCAATCTCACCTACCATCTTGTTGGTTTGCATCACGGGCGTCAGCGATTTCATACGAGGGATGGCAAGTGGCAGATAGGCACCGCAATGGGGCACAATGACCTTTATATTATTATAACGAGCCAATACGTTGCGACTGATCATGTTCGATACGGCACGGGTAGTCTCTGAGAGATATTCCTGCATAGCCAGCGGTGTCTGCTGCATCACCTGCTTGTTCACTGGCTCAGGGCGATGGGGATGTAGGATTACCACTGCCTTACGCTCGTTCAAGACCGAGAAAAGCGTATCGAGTTCTGGTGCGCCAAGATACTGTCCGTTTACGTTTGTTGCCAGTTTAATGCCGTCAGCCTTCAATACGTCAAGTGCATATTTCACCTCCTCAATGGCTTTCGAGACATCGGGTAGGGGTAGGGCAGCACAGAACAGGAATCGTTCAGGGTGCTCCTTCTTGATGCGAGCGGCTGTCTCGTTGGTTTGCCTCACCACTTTTGCTGATGAAGGTTGTGGTGCAGCCAACGTCAACACCGATGTCTCCACACCAGCCTCGTCCATCCATCTGAGATGATTCTCCACATTGTACTTTGGCAAGGGGAATCCCTCGTCCATCAGTCGTCCCTCGTTTTCAAGAGTCGACACAAACTCAGGAGTGATGAGGTGTGAGTGCACATCAATCACGCCCTGAGCGAAACCGTTTGCTGCTATCATAAGACTCAGCAATAATATTGAACGTTGAAAATTGAACATTAACTCTAAACTATCAACTATAAACTATCCTTCAGTACTTGTACTACTTCGTCGCGATTCAAGATGTAGTAGCCACCTTGACAGATGGGGCAGGCATCAGCCATTCCCTCAATCAGCTCTGGCTTGGCACCACATTCGGTGATATTCATCGCCAATCCCAGTTCGCGCATCCACTGCTCCATCGTCTCCAGACCATCCATCGCAACCTGCTCGTCGGTCTTAACCTTGGCAGAAACGCCCCATACGTTCATGGCCAGACGCTTGAACTTCTGCACGGCATCGGGCGACTTGCTGATGAGCAGACGGTAGTAGGCACCGCTGACGGCAGCGAGGGTGTGACCGTGAGTGGCATCGGTATAGGCAGCCACAGCCTGTCCCAGCATGTGCACCATCCAGTCGGTGGCCTTAGCGCGGTCGATGAGTGTGTTGAGTGCCCAAGTGGCTGTCCACATGATGTTCGAGCGAGCCTCGTAGTCCTCAGGATTCACGTTAGCTTTGCGGCTGCTGACGATAAGTGAGCGCATCAGTCCTTCGGCGATATAGTCGCTGGTGTTGTCGTCTGTGCCCGAGAGATACTGCTCCAGAATATGACTCATGATGTCGTAGATACCAGCCACCATCTGATACTTGGGAACGGTGAAGGTGAAGCGAGGGTTGAGAATGGAGAAATCTGGGTTGCGGAAGTTATAGAACAACTTGCGGTTTTCCGTGTGACTGGAGATAACCGAACAGCTGTCCATCTCAGAGCCTGTGCCAGCCATTGTCAGCACACAACCCACAGGAATCCAACGGCAGGTCATCGGTTGCCAGTTCTTGAAGTAATACTCCCAAGGGTCACCATCGTACCAAGCACTTCCGGCTACGGCCTTGCAGTAGTCAACGGTAGAGCCACCGCCCACGCCAAGGATGAAATCGACATTCTCCTTGCGAGCCGTGTGGGCACCTTCTAATACCTTTTCTATAGTAGGGTTTGGCATCACACCCGCCATCTCTACCACCTCGCAGCCAGCCTTCTTCAGCTCGGCCATCACCTGATCGTAGATGCCGTTGCGCTTGATGCTACCACCACCATAGCAGAGCATCACCTTCTTGCCATAGTTTTTCAGTTCTTCACTCAGTTTGCTTAAAGAATCCTCACCAAAGTGCAACTTCGTAGGATTGTGGAATGTAAAATTGCCTAACATAATTATTTAGTTTTAAGTTTCTGGGTGCAAAGGTACACATTATATATTATATAGCTATTACACAAATTGGCTGATTATATACCAATTTCACAGAAAGCGCTAAAAAACCATTAAATTTCTACCATTATTAGACTATTTTATGTATCTTTGTTCCCGATATGAGGAATATTTTGAAGGTAGACAGCCCCAACGACTATGCTCGTTTTGTGGATGCTCCGGTGTTGCACCCATTAATTAGCATCATCCATTACGACGAGCTGGCACCCTTCCGTCATAGCCTAAACAACTATGGCGTGTATGGACTGTTTATCCAGCGACAGTTCCCCCTCAATCTCTCATATGGCATGCGAAAACTGCAGGTGAGCGATGGTTCAATCATTGCAGTGGAACCAGGACAGATAGGCGGATTGGAAGACAATGGCGAGCGTATCTCGTTATGTGGTTGGGTATTGCTGTGGTCGCCTGAACTGTTGCACGGCACTGAACTGGAACGCCAGATAGACCGCTATCAGTTCTTCTCGTATTTCTTTGATGGTTCGCTGCGCATGGAGCCCGACGAATGGCTCTGTATCACGCAACTGGTGACCCAGATGCGACAAGAGTTGCAGACACACGAGGACTCCCCGTCTTTGAGAAATGTGCTGCTGGCTTATCTGCACCTGATACTGGAATACTGTAATCGTATCTATCAGCGCCAGCTTTTCGAAGAGAACAGGGGAGAGGCTGACCTGCTGAAGCGCTTTCACAACTTGCTTCAAACCTATTTTCGTGAGAACCGTCAGCTGATGCAGGGTTTGCCTACCGTCGCTTGGTGCGCTTCCGAACTGGCTTATTCGCCTCGTTATTTTGGCGATATTGTCCACAAGGCAACTGGTGGCACAGCTATTGGCTACATCCACAACTACGTTATCAATCAGGCGAAAAGTCTGTTGATGCAGGGTCACAACATCAGCGAGACCTCCCGCCTGCTCGGATTTGATTTCCCTCATCATTTCACTCGTCTCTTCAAGCGCATCACGGGGCTCACTCCCAACGAGTTTCTACGAAAATGAGAAACGAAGTATCTCTCCATGAGAAATTATTAATTTTGCAAGCAAAATTTGCAGAACGTGCTGAAAAGTCGTAATGCGATGAGTGTTCTAACAATAGTGTTTAACAATTAAAATGTCGAAAAGTAGTCGAAGTGGCAAAAATGGTCGGATATTTTGAGGAAATCGGGTGCAGAATGTGCAGTACATGCTCATAATGTTTCCCAAATGTTTCCCAGATTCGCCATAATGTGCTGATAATCAGTGTTCGTTAGCCGCCGCCAAGGCAGCTATTGAGGAGTAATATCACTCTTACATATTTGAGAGACTTGTTCACTTCTGAACAAGTCTTTTTTTTTTTGTGTGCCAGCAAGATGTTTCCAATGGTTTTTAAGCAAAAACGTTGTATAATGTGTGATATTTAGTGGTTTGTTTGCCTATTCGGAATAATTGTTGTACTTTTGTTGCAAAATATGCGACATATGAATATATTTAGTTTTTTCAAGAAGAAAGCTGAATCTAGCCTTACCTATAGTGAATTAGAAAAATGGCTGGATGGTGTTATGCAAATGACCATCCCCAATGATGTTGTGGCTTTTTGTTTCAACTTGTATGAGGATGTCAATAAAAATTGGACTCTCGAAATGATTGGTGCTAGTTCTTTTGATAAGACTGATGATGACTGGGCATGCGATGAAGTTTTTTCCACCAGGAATAATCCTCTTACATGGTATGAAGATAAGGAATGGGAAGATGTCCTAAAGCAGACGATAAAAAAGATAAAAGAATATATAGTAAAAGGGAAATATGGAAAGGTATTAAAAGAGCGTCAAGGATTGGCTGTTGGTTTTGTAGACGGTGATTTAATACTTCTGTAGATACTCGTTTATCAGGTATGATGAACATAGAAGACAGTCGCAAGTATTGCCTGTCGCTGAGAAATGGAATTAATAGAAAAGGGGTGACCACATCGGCCATCCCTTTTTATTTGTTTTTATGTTTGAAACTATTGGTTTCCTGCTTGGAAACCATTGTTTTTCGCCCTAGAAACTCATCCTCTGTTGTCGATATATTCGCAATTCTTATAGTTGCTTCGTGGGAAAACAAATAGATTGTCTTTGATGCCTCCCACTTTTACATCGCTAATCTTAATGGTGGTGTGGAAGATGCCAACCTTGATGCGAATGCTAGTAGGGTAGTGAGTCTTCTTGTCTAATAGGCAGCGTGCTTCTTTGATTCCCGAAACACCTTTCTTCGCTTTCAATGTAATATAATAACCTTCCTTAGAGTCTTTAATGCTGTAAGTGTAGTTGTTGGGGTCAAACTTGAATTTGGTAGCATACTTGTCACGTTCGTCGGAGTGGGCATCGTAGATAACAACGCGGTTTTTCTTTCGTTCCAGACGATAGTATGTTACATCGTCATTCCATGCGATGTATTTCTCGTCGACGAACTTGCTCTTCTTACCCTTTGTCCATATCGTTCCTTCTGTCTTATAGAGACCAATGATATTTACTTTGTAATGTAATTGCGAGCCTTGTTCACCATATATCATTTGGTATGTCTCATTGAACATACGTCGTGCTTGTTGGGCATTGGGCGTTTCATGACTTCCTGCATAAAGTGCAGGGAAAGTCAGTAGTGTCAGTAATAGTAAACTTAATTTTTTCATAATGGAGTGCAAAATTACAAAAAAGAATCCACAACCATGCAGATTGCGGATTCTTTTTTTGTAATAAGCAATTCTTAATTGCTTTTTTTTGCAGAACGATTATTTCTGAACAGGAATCTTATCAACACGCTTCTGGTGGCGACCACCTTCGAAGCTTGCGGTAAAGAATTCATCCATAATCTTCTCTGCCATGTTGTTGTCAATAAAACGACCTGGCATCACCAGTACGTTAGCATCGTTGTGCTGACGAATTAGGTGAGCTATCTCGGGAATCCAGCACAAGCCGGCGCGTACCTGCTGATGCTTGTTGAGCGTAATAGAGATTCCCTCACCGCTACCACAGATAGCAATACCGGGATAAACCTCACCACTCTCAATACCCTCAGCCAAAGCATGACCGAAGTCGGGATAATCAACTGACGCATCACTCCATGTTCCATAGTCTTTATAGGGATAGCCCTTAGACTCCAGATACTGGATAACAAATTTCTTTAGTGCGAAGCCTGCATGATCACAAGCAACGCCAACTGTCTTTACTTCCATAGGCGTTAATGTTTAATTGTCAATTATCAATTATCTATTAAGCAAGCAGTTTCTTTACTTGCTCGTAGACATTCTGACCAGTGAAGCCCAGCTTCTCGTCAAGCACCTTGTAAGGAGCAGAGAAACCAAAGCTCTCGAGACCCCATACAGTACCATCGGCACCTACCAGACCTTCAAGGTTTACGGGCAGACCTGCGGTGAGACCGAACTTCTTCTTACCTGCGGGCAGAACGCTCTGCTGATATTCCTTGCTCTGGCTGCGGAACAGACCCTCAGAAGGAACACTAACGATGCGAACCTTTACACCATCCTGACGGAGGAGGGCAGCACCAGCCTCAAGGGTAGAAACCTCAGAACCAGAAGCCAACAGGATTACATCGTAGTTCTCATCAGAACCCTTAACTACATAAGCACCCTTAGTTGCCTGGTTGTAGTCGTTGCCCTCGGGCAGCATCTCGATATTCTGACGAGAGAAGATAAGAGCGGTAGGAGTATCTACGTTCTCCATAGCCATACGCCAGCAAACAGTAGTTTCCTCAGCATCAGCAGGACGAACAACGAGTACAGAGTTCTTGCCGTGATGGTTCTTCAGCTTCTCCATTAGACGAATCTGTGCCTCCTGCTCAACGGGCTCGTGAGTAGGACCATCCTCACCAACGCGGAATGCATCGTGAGTCCAGATGAATTTAACGGGGAGCTCCATCAGAGCAGCCATACGTACAGCAGGCTTCATGTAATCAGAGAATACGAAGAAGGTACCGCAAGCAGGGATAACGCCACCGTGCAGAGCCATACCGATACAGCAGCAAGCCATAGTGAGCTCAGCAACACCAGCCTCGAAGAATGCACCGCTGAAGTCACCACGAACGATATCGTGAGTCTTCTTAAGGAAGCCGTTAGTGTTATCTGAGTTAGAGAGGTCGGCAGATGCACAAATCATGTTGGGTACCTGCTCTGCCAACTGACCGAGAACTGTAGCAGAAGCGTTACGAGTAGCGCAACCAGGTTTCTGTTCAACCTTGCTCCAGTCAATCTTTGGAGCCTTACCGCTGAACCACTCTTCCAGCTGCTTAGCCTGCTCAGGATGTCCCTTTGCCCACTCAGCCTTCTCTGCATAGCGCTCAGCAACAATCTTCTTCAGTTCCTCAGCACGCTTTGCATAGAGTTCCTTAACTTCGGGGAAAATCTGGAATGGATTCTCAGGGTCAGCACCGAGGTTCTTCATAGTGTTGATATATGCATCGCCACCGAGAGGAGCACCATGAGTAGCGCAGTTGCTCTCGTATGAAGTGTTGTCAGCCTTACGTGCACCCTTACCCATTACACAGTGACCGATGATGAGTGAAGGACGCTCCTTCTCTGCCTGAGCATTCTTGATGGCCTTACGAATCTCGTCAACGTCGTTACCGTTAATCTTCTGTACATACCATCCCCAAGCCTCATACTTCTTAGCAGTATCCTCGTTGGTTACTACCTCTGTGCGAGTAGAAAGCTGAATATCGTTAGCGTCGTAGAACATGATGAGGTTGTCAAGTCCCAATGTACCGGCAATACGACCAGCACCCTGAGAAATCTCCTCCTGCACACCACCATCAGAGATGTATGCATAGATAGTCTGACTCATTACGTTGCCCAGACGAGCCTTCAGGAACTTAGCAGCGATAGCAGCACCAACAGCAAAGCAGTGACCCTGACCAAGAGGACCAGAGGTGTTCTCGATGCCACGCTCAATCTCGCGCTCAGGGTGACCAGGAGTTACTGAACCCCACTGACGCAGATTCTGCAAATCTTCCAGTGTGAACTTACCGATAAGGGCGAGCTGGCTGTAGAGCATAGGAGCCATGTGACCTGGATCGAGGAAGAAACGGTCGCGACCCTCCCATGCGGGATTCTCGGGATCGTAAACAAGGAATTCTGAATACAGGGTGTTGATGAAATCTGCACCACCCATAGCACCGCCTGGGTGACCAGACTTGGCCTTTTCAACCATCGAAGCAGCAAGAATACGGATGTTGTCCGCTGCTCTGTTCATGATTTTGTTGTCGTTCATAATAAATAGTTATTGTTTAGATAATAAATACTCGTTGCAAATAGTGATGCAAATTTACGCATTTATTTTCAAATAACGGCAACTTTTCCACGTTTTTTGAAAAATAAAAGAAAAGTGGAACTCTCTATAGAGAATTCCACTTTTCTCTGAGGTGCCTGGCGGATTCGAACCGCCGTAGACGGTTTTGCAGACCGTTGACTAAGCCACTCATCCAAGGCACCGTTTCTAAAGCGAGTGCAAAGGTACTACTTTTCTTTGGATTGACCAAATTTTTGGCAGTTTTTTTTCATTTCACATCTACAACATGGGTCTCCGTTGCTGCGAAGTGACTGATAAAACCGCCATGAAGCATAGCTCACGGCTGCTAAAATGATGAGTATGGTCAGTGTAATTTGCACGTTGTTTATGAGCGAAGTTTACGAAGAAGCACTTTGTTGATAGCTTGGATTCTTCGACTACCTTTTCCGATGTCTTCGCGTACATTATTTATATTATTAAAGAAATCGCTAAAAGCATTTAGCAGTTGATTGGGTTGAGCACTATCTTCTGTAGCTTCTGGGTTGGTAATAATCTGTATGCCCATATGCTCAATATGCACATCAACATCCGTTCCTGTCATAATCGGGTCACCATCATAATGGATTGCTCCAGCTTTTTTGCGGTGAATGTGGATGCTTTGTGCGCGGAATGTTTTAATCTTTGAGTTGTTGCCTAACGTCTTCATGAAAAGATCGGCAGCAATTTGTGGCGCTTCCAGTGCATCGAAAGGCTCCATGATAATTACATCCATCATTCCATCGCGCATTGTGGCACCTGGAGCGATATATGCATTATTTCCATATTGTGATGCATTGGCGCAAGCAATCAAGAAGGCTTTATGATAGACGGTACCGCTGTCATCGACGATTTCGTAGGTCTCAGGCTCGTATTTCAATCCTTCTTTTAGAACATTTTCTACATAGGTGATTGGACCGCGTTTGCCTGCTTCTGCAAATTTTAGTGAGATGAAAGCATCAAAGCCCATACCACAGGTGCAGAAGAAGGGGAGCCCGTTGATGACACCATAGTCAAACGATTCTATCTGGCATTCATTGATAATCTGAATGGCTTTTACTGCATCCATCGGAATACACAGATGTCGCGCCAGTCCATTACCAGAACCACAGGGAATAATTCCCAGTGCGGTATGTGTATGAACCAATGAACGAGCTACTTCATTAATCGTGCCATCGCCACCTACTGCTACTGCAATATCTATACCGTCAGCAGCACATTGACGAGCTATTTCTGCTGCATGTCCCGCATATTCAGTGAATTGCACTTCGTATTTGAAGCGACTCATGTTGAGATGGTCGCTTATCAATTTTGGCATTTCCTCTTTACTTTGCGTGCCAGAAATAGGATTGATGATGAATACAATACTCTTCATACCGTTCATTTGTATGCAAAATTACAAAGATTTAAAGAAAAAGACCTCATAATAACGATAAAATTAGTAAAAATGAAGAAATATATGCTTTTTTGTGCACTATTTGAATAAAAATGTGTAACTTTGCAGGCTGAAAATAAAAACTTAGTAGCATTTAGTGCTACAATACCTATTAATTATGGGACAATTACAAGAAAGATACAAGCATTATCGTGAGCCGCAAAAGTATATGGAGGCTGACGTTTATCCCTACTTCCGTGAGATTGAGGGTAAGCAGGGTACAGAAGTTGAAATGGGCGGACACAAAGTATTGATGTTCGGATCTAATGCCTACACTGGATTAACAGGAGACCAACGTATTATTGATGCTGCTAAGGCTGCACTTGATAAGTATGGTTCTGGATGTGCTGGAAGCCGTTTTCTCAATGGTACGCTCGATATCCACGTTCAACTTGAAAAAGAAATTTCTCAATTTATTCATAAAGACGATTGTCTTTGCTTCTCAACAGGTTTCTCTGTAAACCAGGGCGTTTTGGCTATGGTTGTAGGTAAAGATGACTATATTATTTGCGATGATCGTGATCACGCAAGTATTGTAGACGGACGTCGTTTGTCTTTTGCTCGTCAGTTGCGTTACAAGCACAACGATATGGCAGATTTGGAGCGTATTCTCCAGAAGTTGCCATACGATGCAGTTAAACTGATAGTTGTTGATGGCGTATTCTCTATGGAGGGTGACTTGTGTAAGTTGCCAGAGATTGTAGAACTGAAGCATAAGTACAACTGTTCAATCATGGTTGACGAAGCCCATGGTATTGGTGTCTTTGGTGATCATGGCCGTGGTGTCTGCGACTATTTTGGATTGACAGATGAGGTTGACCTGATTATGGGTACATTCTCTAAGTCTTTGGCATCAATCGGTGGATTTATCGCTTCTGATGCTGATACTATCAACTTCCTGCGTCATACATGTCGTACTTATATCTTCTCAGCTTCTAATACTCCTGCTGCTACTGCAGCTGCAATGGAGGCTCTTCATATCCTTCAGAAGGAACCAGAGCGCATTGAGGCTTTGTGGAAGGTTACCAAGTATGCTTTGAAGCGTTTTGCTGAAGAAGGTTTTGAGATTGGTGACACAGAGAGTCCTATTATTCCTCTCTATGTTCGCGACGTTGAGAAGACCTTCTTGGTAACAGCCTTGGCATTCAAGGCAGGTGTATTTATCAATCCTGTAATCCCTCCAGCATGTGCTCCTCAGGACACTTTGGTTCGTTACGCTTTGATGGCTACACATACCGAAGAACAGGTAGAACGTTCAGTAAAAATCCTCAAAAAGATATTTATTGAACAAGGAATCATAAAATAATTGCCAAAAAATTTGCGGGTGTCAAAGATATTTAGTACCTTTGCACCCGCTTTCAAGGCAAACGAGGTGTAGCGCAGTTGGTAGCGTTCCTGGTTTGGGACCAGGCTGTCGCAGGTTCGAGTCCTGTCACCTCGACATTAATTCAAGGAATCTTTCTCATGTGTAAAATGAGGAAGATTCTTTTTTTTGTTTGAAAATTTGGAAGTTATTCTTTTTTTTTTTATCTTTGCCCCCAGATATACCGAGAGAAATGTGATATGATTAGATTACTACTACTAAATTCTTTGCTAGCTTTTCTGATGCTTTTGGGAAGTATCAGTGTATATGCTAGTGAAAATGATAGGGTGTTTATTGCATATGATGCTTCCAATGGTTTGGCTGATAATAGTGTCCAGATAGCACGATGCACTAAGACGGGTAGAGTATTACTTTCTACTATTGGACACGTCAATTTTTTCGATGGAGCCAATTTCTCTCATATTGACCCAACGCAAGATGGTGCGAAATCTCTTCCACGCTATAAGGGTGATTATCAACTCTTCTTTGATAAATACCATCACTTATGGGGAAAACATAACGGAAGAATGACGTGTATAGACTTGCTGACAGAGCATTATCTGTATAATGTAGATAAGGCATTGATGTCAATTAAAGAAGATCCTGATATTGACGATTTCTATGGCGACGGAGAGTGCAATATGTGGTTCCTGCGTGGTAAATACCTGTCGAGCAGTATTCTTGGCAAGAAATTCCAAATACATACTAATGCGACTCTTCAGGATGTGGATCTTTATGATAATCGTCTGTTGATGATGTTCCATGCGGATGGTTCTGTGGCAGTCTATGATTATAAGACCTCCAAGTTTCTCTATCGTGACGAAGCTTTCTCCACAGAAGGAAATAAGCAGCAATTTATGAAGTCTGGCATTCTCTGCCTGATAGGTCATCAGTATTTCCAAATCCGCAATGGTAGCAACTCGGCTATACTCATGCGCTATGATGTTGAAAAGCGTAGTTGGGAGCGCATGATGGAAACACCTTTCCAGATGAAAGACCTCTATCCCATGGGCGAGGATATTTATATAGCTTCAGAACGAGGCTATCTTATCTATAATATTAAAACTGAAGAGACAAAGCATTACGAGACCATACAGCTGACGAAGGGTAGGACGATGATTCCTAATATCAACTCTCTCACCTTTGACCGTCAAGGAGGATTATGGCTCGGAACTGCTCAGCGCGGACTACTTTATTCGAAGGCATTCCCAAGTCCATTCAAGACATATATGAACAATGATCCTGAAGCTCAAGTGTATATAAAGAAGCTTGACAAGATGACCGAATCCAATCCTCAATTGTCTTATCGTATTAACTGTGAGTATCGTGATAGTCGAGGCTGGAAGTGGACTGGTACTTACAACGGACTTGAAGTGGAATACCCCGATGGTCAGAAACAGACTTTCACTCGTAAGGATGGACTGCTCAACGAGGTTATTCGCTCTATTGTTGAGGATGACAGTCATGATATATGGATATCTGCCAGTTATGCTATTACTCATGTGTATATCCGCAATAATAAGGTATCACATTTAGAGCCTTATATCAATCAAGACGATGTCCCCAATGAATCGTTTGTTAATGGCAGAGGCGTTAAGCTGGATGATGGTACTATCGTCATGCAGTCTCTCGACCATGTGACAGCTTTTAATCCTGCATCCTTCCAAGGTGAGCGTTTCGGTGCAATGAAGCTTTGTCCGAAGCTGGTTCGCTTAATGGTAAATGGTATCGTAGTAGAACCTGGAACAATGATTAATGATAAGGTGATTCTTGAACGTAGTGTAACGCGTTCGTATGAATTCCATGTTAACTATAATCAGAATTCCTTGTCACTGACATTTTCTGGACTGAACTATCTGCGTCCTATTCAGACTTACTATCGTGTACGTGTAAAGGGACTTATGGGGTTTGATAAATGGCACACATTGTCATTTAGTAAGTCTGGTGGAATGGTTGACCGTAATGGTTTACTTCATCTTCCTATGCTGGGTTTACAGCCTGGTAAATATGTAATTGAGGTACAAACATCTTTATGGCCTGACACTTGGCCTCAGGAACCTCTTACGTGGGTTGTTTATGTTGACCAGCCTTGGTGGCGTAGCACTGGTATTTATCTGTTGGTTATATTGTTGCTGACATTCTTCATTGGTCTAAACATCTATCTCTTTGCCCGCAACACGAAGATGCGTATGATATGTCTTAATGAAGAGGAAGACATGCTGCGTCGTATACGTAATTTTGCCGAACTAAGTGAGGATTTAAAGAGAGAAGTATTAAAGCCAAGTGCTGATTCAGAGAATTCAGAGATTCGTAACAATACTACGACAAATGAGCAATTTGAAAAGGTAATGCTTACGTTAATACCTTACTTGTTGATTCACCAGAATCAGCGTATAACATTCCGCCAACTGGCTGCTTTGGTAAATATGAATAATGGAACGTTCTATGAGCTACTTTCTAAACACATCGATAGCAGCCCTCGTATATTAATTAAGAATCTGCGCCTGCAGGAAGCAGCAGACCTCTTGCGTAACACATCCATGTCGATAGAGGATATTGCCAGCAAGTGTGCTTTCTGCTCGCCCAATTTCTTCATTTCGTCGTTCTATCATCAATATCGCGTTACTCCGCAAGACTATCGCAAGATTAACGCTCTGTAGCCTACCAGTTGCCACGTGCGTCCACCAACCTCTTTATAGTATACCAGCACCTGATAGCGATTGCTAGTTTCATAGAAGTTGCCTTCTGATGGTGGAATCTCTCCTTTGTCAGTCAGGTATTGATAGTTATAATACCCTTGCTTTTGCAGTAGAGCAGTATAATAGATTTGACGAGTGCCGTCATATCTCATCTTATATTTATCCTTGTCGGCATCCGTTGTCCATTGTCCGTTTATATACAGGTCGCCCTGATAGGGCGCTTGCAGTTCGTAGTTCACCCATACATAGTCGCACGTATAATCTGACTCTCTGCGGTCGCTGTTACGAATGCAGAAGGCTCCGTCGGCATCTACATCCGTCAGATAGTTGCGCCTTACAACAGCAGGATATGGATATACCTGATAGTTCTTGCCATCCCAAGCGATACGGTCTATTCCCATCGTAGGATGGCTCACGTCCAGCACCTCGAATTTGTGGTATTCGTTGCCACCATAGAATATCAGTTCACGATTATGTTCCCATTGTAACCCTTTGTTGCTGATGAAGTTTGGGTGAATGTTGTGTCGAGCCTCGTCCTCGCGCCAGTTTTGTATTACTATGGTATGAATCTGCTCCTCCAGATTCGTGATGCGCAGGTTGTTATATTTCACGTTTATAGATAGTTGCTGGTGGCTCTCATTATGGTCTATATCCGTATTCGTTGTTGCCTCTACGCCTATCGTCATCAAGGGCTCTACCACATAGAATTCCACCTCCAGCACTTTCTCGTCAGCATCATCTTCGTCATATACCGTCAGTCTATAGTTGCCGCTCATCTTCAGCTGACAGCGCTCATTGGGTATTCTCAGCTCATAGTGAGTATATAATACGGTGGTGTTGATGGAGTTCTGATAGTCGTCTATGGGGTTGTCGTTAAATCCCTGCAGCCAGTCGCTCTCAAAGATTTCCTCAGACGTAGTCCAGTCGGCCTCACAATGTTCCAGATGATAGGTCATGCGATGGTAAGTGTGTGATAGCTCGTCGAACCCTATCACTAACTGATCGCTGCTTCCTAAAGTCATTATTGGTCGGTTCCGCCAGTCACCATTCACGATACTCGTCAGCGATTTCACACGAGGAGTGTAAATCTTGTTTCCAGCCCATGTGGGGAGTACAGTGAAGAGTAGGAGAGTGACAGCCAGATACTTTCTCACACTCTTTTGTGTGCTCAAGAAGTAGAGCAGCGCCCCTGTCAGGTTCATTGCTGCCACAGTCCAAAATGCTGCTGTGTATCCTACGTTCTCTGCTATCACGCCTCCCAGCAGAATGCCTAATCCCATACCAACATCCCATGAAACTAAGATGGTAGAGTTAGCTGTGCCTCGCTCGTTATGCTGTGCCATTGATATCATCATATTTTGGAAGGCTGGCCACATATGTCCGTTGCCCAGTCCAATTAGTATAGCTGAACCATAATAGCCTATCATGTTGGGTGCAGCCACAAAGAGCGTATAACCTACTAATGATATAAGAATACCTCCAGCAGCATTCTGTGTAAGTTTACCTTGTCGCAGTGCTTTTCCGCCCTGAAGTCTTGATAAGATAAGTCCGATGCTACACAGCATAAACCATGTTCCCGTACCTCCTGTGATGCCCATCACTTGCTTGCCATAGATGGCGAGGTAGTTGCTTAACACACCAAAGCAGAAACCGAAGAACACCATGTTTACCCCCAACAGCCATCCACGCAAGAGGAAGAATCGGTCGAGAGACAGCTTCTTTTTCGGAGTATTGAGTGAGGTGTGAGGTCTTAGTTTTACTGTTGCATCTACTGCCAAACCAAAGGTGGCGATAGCAAATGCCAACCAAAACAGCAGTTCAAAGTTATGCGTTTGTGAATAGATAAGGATGGCAAAGGTGGGTGAGATAGCCATAGCTAGGTTGTTGCTCAATCCGTAATAGCCAATGCCCTCGTTGCGTCGCGATGATGGCAATACATCTATGGCTACCGTAGAGTTGGCTACGGTCAGTGCTCCAAAGGGACCTCCGTGTAGGGTTCTCACAATGGTAAACAACATCAGCGTTGATGCTGCCAGATAACCAGCAAAGAAAATGGCAAAGGCTGTATATGAAACAAGTAACACCATTCTGCGAGGGAATGAGTCAACCAGATAGCCGCTAAACGGTCTCGATAGCAGGGCAATAATAGTGTAGCCCGATAATACCAGACCTATCACGTCTTTTGTGGCGCCAAAGGTCTCATGCAGATAAAGAGGCAATAGTGGAGTTAATAAATAAAAGGCGAAGAACAACGAGAAATTCGCCGTCATCACCTTTATATAGTTGATGTTCCACAGTCGCTCCATAGCTTAGTATTGACGCAGCGCACTCAGCAGTTCGTTGTTCTCTGTGCGTGTGCCGATAGTAATACGCAGACAACTTTCACACAGTTGGATACGTGAGCGGTTGCGTACAATGATACCTTGCTCCACCAAATAGTTGTAGATGCGTGTGGCATCTGTCATGCGTGCCAAGAAGAAGTTGGCATCCGTAGGATAAATCTTTTCGCAGATGGGCAGCTCTATAAACGACTGCATTAGTCTTGTGCGCTCCTGCAAAAGTATTTTCACTGTCTTGTCTACCTCGAAGGGGTCTTTCAGCATCTCCATGGCCTGTTGTTGTGTCAGCTGGTTTACGTTATAGGGATATTTCACCTTGTTATAGATGCTGATAATCTCCTTTGAGGCAAAAGCCATACCCAGACGGATAGCTGCTGAGCCCCATGCCTTCGACATTGTTTGCAGAATGATGAGGTTAGGGTGTGAAGGCAATTCCTGGCGCATCGACTGCTGTCTGGCAAAGTCGATATATGCCTCGTCAACGATGACGATGCCTTCAAAACCCTCTACCACCTTCAGCATCTCCTCACGATTGAGTGAGTTACCTGTGGGGTTGTTGGGTGAACAGAGCCAGATAATCTTCGTATGTGCATCACATGCCTTCAATACGTCATCAGCATGGAATTGGAATTGCTCGTCCAGTGGCACCTCTCGATATTCCACATCGTTGATGTCGGCACACACCTTATACATGCCGTAGGTAGGCACGATGCTCACCACATTGTCACGTCCTGGTTCGCAGAATATGCGATAGGGCAGGTCGATAGCCTCGTCGCTACCATTGCCCAGAAATATATTCTCAGCAGGCACACCTTTCACACGCTCCAACATCGCCTTCACCTCTCGCTGCAGAGGATCGGGATAGCGGTTGTATGGTGCATTATATGGATTCTCGTTGGCATCTAGAAACACGTGTGCTTCCTTACCCGCATACTCATCGCGGGCACTACTATAAGGTGCCAAACTCCAAATGTTCTTTCTTACCAACTCCTCTAATGGCTTCATATTTTCAATGTTCAATGTTCAATGTTCATCAGTCTTACTGTCATTGCATTCTTGTGCGCATCCAGTTGTTCTGCTTCAGCCATCAGTTCTACGGCATGTCCTATTTCTCTGATGCCGTTTTCCGTCAGATGCTGGAAAGTAATCTTTCGGCAGTAGCTGTCCAGATTTACACCATTATATGCCGTAGCATATCCGTGAGTAGGCAGTGTGTGGTTGGTGCCACTGGCATAGTCGCCAGCACTCTCACAGGCATAAGCACCAAGGAATACACTACCAGCGTTCACTACCTGTTCGACCATCTCTTCGTAGTTTGCAGTCTGGATAATCAGATGTTCTGGAGCGTAGGCATTAGAAAGCTCCATCATCTCGCTCGCAGTATTGACGAGCACATAGCGACTGTTGTCCAGCGCTTTGGCGGCAATCTCCTTACGAGACAACTGTGCCAGTTGGTGCTCTACCTCTTGCTGCACCTCCTGTAGTTTCTCTTCTGATGTAGTGATGAAGAGCACCTGCGAGTCGATGCCATGCTCTGCTTGCGATAGCAAGTCGGCAGCCACAAATGTAGCGTTGGCTGTCTCGTCAGCCAATACACATACCTCAGAAGGACCGGCAGGCATATCGATAGCTACTTCGTCAAGGCTCACTTGTTGCTTGGCAGCCATCACATACTGATTGCCAGGACCAAATATTTTGTATACCTTGGGTACGCTCTCTGTGCCGTAAGCCATAGCGCCGATAGCCTGTACGCCACCAGCCTTGAAAATCTTGCTAACCCCAGCAATGCGGGCAGCCACGAGGATGGCAGGATTCACCTTGCCCTCGCGATTAGGAGGTGTGCAAAGCACAATCTCGTTACAGCCAGCAATCTTTGCTGGTGTCGCCAGCATCAATACGGTAGAGAAGAGTGGGGCAGTGCCTCCGGGGATATACAGACCCACGCGATCTATAGCCACGCTCTTTTGCCAGCAGGTCACCCCTTTGCGTGTCTCTACTTTCTTTCCTTCGAAGTGCTGTGCAGCATGAAATGCATGGATATTCTCATGAGCCAATACAATGGCGTCGTTCAGTTCTTTACTCACCAGCTTTTCTGCCTCTTCCATCTCTTGTTCTGTCACCGCCAGCGATGCCAGTTCTGCCTTGTCAAACTTCAGTTCATACTCTTTTACGGCTTCGTCGCCACGTTTCTTGACATCAGCCAATACCGTGCTCACCGTCTCATTCAGTTTGGTAAGGTCTAAACGTGGGCGAGATATTATCTCACCCCACAGTTCCTTCTTTGGGTATTTATATATTTTCATTACTTACTCTTCACTCTTCACCGTTCATTCTTCACTAGCGAAGCGCTACAAAATCATCTTTTCAATTGGTGTTACCAAGATGCCCTGTGCACCCATTTCCTTCAGTTTACCGATAATTTCCCAGAAACGCTTCTGGTCCAGTACGGTATGAACTGAGCACCAGTCCTCATCAGCCAGAGGAATGATGGTAGGAATCTTCAGTCCTGGCAATACACTGATAATTTCCTGCAGATGAGCCTTAGGCGCATTCATGCGCACATATTTTTTGTCTTCGGCATCTTTTACTGCTTTGAAGCGGAACAGCATCTCGTCGAGGGTGGCACGCTTCTCTGCACTCATATTCTTGTTGCCTATCAACAGCGCTTCGCTCTGCATCACCACCTCCACTTCGCGCAGATTGTTGCTTACCAGCGTAGAACCGCTTGATACGATGTCGAAGATACCGTCAGCCAGTCCGATGCCTGGGCTAATCTCCACCGAACCAGTAATCACGTGAATCTCTGCTTCGATATTGTTATCGTCCAGATACTTCTTCAAGATGTTGGGGTAGCTGGTGGCAATCTTCTTACCGTTGAACCAGTTTACACCACGATAGTTGATATCCTTGGGGATGGCCAGCGACAGACGGCACTTTGAGAATCCCAAACGAGAGATAATTTCTGCATCCTCTCCACGTTCTACAAACTCGTTTTCACCAACCACACCGATGTCTGCCACACCTGATGCTACAGACTGTGGAATATCGTCATCGCGGAGATATAAAACTTCTAATGGGAAATTGCCCGATTGTACGAGCAGTGTTCGGCGTCCAGAACTTATCTTGATATCGGCTTCAGCCAGCAAGTTCATTGTATCGTCAAATAGACGACCTTTTGATTGTACTGCAATTCTTAACATACCTATTATTATTATCTAATTTAGTACTTTAGAGTACAAAGGTACGAAAAAGGAGTGATATTTGCAAGAAAATGATTACTTTTGCATCCAAAAGCAGTATATTTTGAGAAGAGATAGCATATATATACATCTTTTAGGCTTTTTCCTACTCAGCATGATGGTGAGTTGTGGTCAGAAGAAGCAAGAGCCCGTGGTCACTCCTTGGGGCGAGATTACTGATACCATCCCCACCGACGATGATTTTGACTTGGAGGATATCCAGCGCAATGGTGAGTTGATAGCCCTCACGCTCACGGGTCCTGAGACCTATTACGACTATCGTGGTCGCCACCTTGGAGCGCAATATCTCTTGGCTCAGCGCTTTGCTGATAAACTCGGTGTCAGCCTGCGTATGGAGGTCTGTCGCGATACTGCCGAGATGCGGCAGCGCCTCGCTGATGGCGAAGCCGACCTTGTTATCCTGCCACCCAGCGACTCTCTCAAAACTTCAAACTCCAAACATCAAACATCAAACTTCAAACATCAAACTTCAAACTCCTCGCCAGTCCCCAACTGGCTCATTGGTGAAGATAAAGAGGATTTGCAAGAAGAGTTAAAGAAGTGGTATCGTCCTACGATGCTGGCAGAGGTGAAGAAGCAAGAAGAGTATTTGTTGTCGTCGCGCAGCGTGCGTCGTCGCGTATTCTCGCCCATGCTCAACCGTGCTGGAGGTGTCATCTCCCATTATGATGCCTATTTCCAGCGCTATTCCACCCAGATACGTTGGGACTGGCGCCTGTTGGCTGCCCAGTGCTATCAGGAGTCCACCTTCGACCCTCAGGCACGTTCGTGGGCAGGAGCCTGTGGTTTGATGCAGATTATGCCTGGCACAGCCGACCACCTTGGTCTTTCGCGTAGCAACATTTTCAATCCCGAGCAGAACATTGCCGCAGCCGTCAAGTATATTGCTGAGTTGGAACAGTCCTTCTCGGATGTCCGTGTACCCTCTGAGCGCACCAAGTTTGTTTTGGCGGCCTATAATGGTGGTGGCTATCACATCCGCGATGCTATGGCCTTGGCTCGCAAGCACGGTCGTAACCCTCAGATGTGGCGCGATGTAGAGCCTTTCGTCTTAGGACTTTCAAGGTCTGAATTCTATAATGACCCAGTAGTCCTTAATGGCTATATGCGAGGCTCAGAAACCGTAGAGTATGTGCGTCGTATCCATGAGCGTTGGAACGGCTATCGTGGCATCAAAACCACCCATCAAGTCTCTGGTCCTTCTGGCATTCCTCAGAAAGCCAAGCGTGAGCGCAAGAAGAAGTATCAGTTGACGCCGAACAGCTAATATAAATAACAATTCGTATGTTTGGAGTTATTGGGAGTTATCTGGAGTTAACAGGCTTTCAGCCTGTGAAGTTAACGGACGAATGTTCTGCGGCAGTAGTGTCTGCGAATGTTCTGCCCTTAGACTATTGTCCGTTTACTCCCATTAACTCCCATTAACTCCCGCTAACTCCTATAAAATAATAAATGATGAAAGTAAAAATACAAACAATGTTGGGCGACATCGTAGTTCGCCTGTATGATGAGACCCCTATTCATCGTGACAATTTCATTAAACTGGTGAAGGAGGGATATTATGATGGTACCCTGTTTCATCGTGTCATCAAGAACTTTATGATTCAGGGTGGTGATCCTGATTCTAAGGGCGCACCTGCAGGCAAGATGCTGGGTGTGGGCGGTCCTGATTATACCCTCGAAGCAGAAATAAAGGACGGTATCTTCCACAAGCGTGGAGCCTTGGCTGCTGCTCGTCAGGGTGACGAAGTAAACCCAGAGCGCCGCAGTAGTGGTTCGCAGTTCTATATCGTTTGGGGACAGACCTATAACGAAGGTCAGCTCAAGCAATTCTCTAAGCAGCTGAAGATGCAGAAAATCCAGTCAGCCTTCAATCAGTTAGCCATGCAGCATCACGATGAGATTATGCAGATGCGTCGTGAGCGCAACCGCGCTGGTTTGCAGGAGTTGCAGGAAAAACTGGCTGCTGAAGCTGAAGCGCAAGTTACAGGCGACGGACTCTCTGAGGAACAGCTGAAGATATACTCTACCATTGGCGGTACTCCCCATCTTGATGGTCAATACACCGTCTTTGGTGAGGTAGAAGAGGGCCTTGACGTCGTAGAGATGATTCAGGGCACAGCCACTGGTCGTGCCGACCGCCCTGTTGACGATATAGAGATGCGCATGACTGTCATAGAGTAAATGTAAATCAAAGAATATGGATGCAATAACCACTTGGGCAAAAGAAAATTTTGATATGATTACCCTGCTTGTCGGCGTCGTAGGTGTAGTCATCGCTGTTATCTCTCTGTTCTATGAATTGAAGAAAAAGAAAGCTCATAAGAAGTAATCCTGATTTCCGTAAACATAAAAACTTAAACGATGAAAGTAATTAGCACAAAGAAGGCTCCTGCAGCCATTGGCCCATATAGTCAGGCCATTAGAGTTGGTAACTTAGTATATACCTCTGGACAGATTCCTATTGATCCTACCACTGGAGCATTTGCCGAAGGAGGAATCAAGGAACAGACACGCCAGTCGCTGAACAATGTGAAGGCTATTCTGGCAGAGGAAGGTTTATCGCTGAACAATGTGGTGAAGACTACGGTCTTTATGGCTGACATGAACGACTTTGCTGACATGAACAGTGTCTATGCAGAGTTCTTCACCGAGCCTTATCCAGCCCGCTCTGCCGTAGCCGTAAAGTCCTTGCCCAAAGGCGCTTTGGTGGAAATCGAGGTTATTGCAGAAGCTATTTAATAATTATGCACTAAGTAATAAAGGGGAGCGAAGTGCTTCCCTTTTTCTTTAAACCTTGAAGTTTGAGTTTTCTTTGACCTAAAGGTTGAGGTCGTCGAACTATTATTGCCATAGTTTTATTGTTAAGGTTTTATTTTTTCTTTTTACGCCGTTTTTGAGACTCTTTACGACTTTGTTCTGATTACAATGCAAAGGTTCTACATTTTCAGCTCTCTGCCAAAAATAGAGCATCTATAGGGCTCGATTCTTAGCACCATTTGCACAATTTGGGAGGTTATGGAAATGTTGAATGCTTGTCGCAAATGTTTGTTGTTTGTTGTTGCAGCGAACTGTCTTTTATTTTTATGTCCTCGTTTATTAAGGTACAAAGTTCGTGGAAACAATGAATAATTAAAGGGCTACGCTCAGAAGTGAGGTAGCCCTTATAATGGTTGGGTTCAAGTGTGAACCGTTATTCTGATATATCAGAAGATTATTCTGCTCCGAAATATTCCTGAAGCTCGGCAGTGGCGCTGCCATTACTGTTGGCAAGGTCGCGGATAATGACACCGTGTTCCAATAAGGCGATACGGGTTGAGATATCTACTGTGTGCTGCAGGTTGTGACTGGAGATAAGCACGGTGGCACCCGTCTGCTGTGCGTAGTCGGTGAGCAGATGCTTCAAGACTAGCTGTGAGGTGGGGTCGAGGAAGTTGAATGGCTCATCGAGGATGACTATCTTCGGCTTGCGGAGTAGGGCAGAGATAATGCCTACCTTCATCTTGTTACCTGCCGAGAGGTTGCGGATGAGCTTCTTCTGACCAAAGATTTCACCATTAGCAAAGCGCTCAAAATCTTTCAGACGTTCGTCAACATCTTGCTGTGTCATACCTGACACTTTACCCAAGAAAGCAAAATACTCTTCGGGAGTAAGGAAGTCTATGAGGAATCCTTCATCGACATAGGCGCCTACCAGCTGCTTCCAGTCTTCGCTTTCTGTGGGATTGATGACCTCATTACCTGTTCCCTCGCCTTCAGGAGAGGGGACTATATACTCTACATGGCCTTCGTCGGCCTTGAGCAAATCGAGAAGAAGGCGGAAGAGGGTGGTCTTACCTGCACCGTTGTTTCCTACTAAGCCAAGGATATCACCGTTGTTGATAGTGAATGAGGGAATATCACAGGCTGTTGTCTCACCGAAGTTCTTTTTGAGGTTTTCAATCTTGATCATAGTTATTCTAGTTTTTATCTAGTTTTCTAGTTATTCTAGACCATCTAGGCATTCTAGATGGTCTAGATAATCTAGTTATACTAATCCACGACCGTGGCAGTTCTTGAATTTCTTACCAGAACCACAAGGACAGGGATCATTGCGACCTGGCATCTTATCCTTGATGAATGGAGTGCGAGGCTGCTGTGAACGGGTGTCCTGAGCTGCTGCGGCAGCCTGGTTGGGGTCAGTGAGCTGCTCGGCACCGAGCTGCTGCTTAGACTCTGTATACTGCTGACGCTGAGTGTGCTGTTCGGGAGCTGCCTCCTGCACCTGCTGCATCTCAGGAATCTGAGCACGCATGAGGATAGAGACAGAACGATTGTTCATGGTGTTAACCATATTGTCGAACAGCTTTACGCTCTCTAACTTGAAGATAAGCAATGGGTCTTTCTGCTCGTAAGAAGCGTTCTGAACAGAGTGCTTCAACTCATCGAGTTCACGGAGGTTCTCCTTCCAAGCCTCGTCAATGATGTGGAGCAGAATCTGCTTCTCAAACTCCTTAACAACAGACTTACACTCAGTATCGTAGGCTTCCTTGAGGTTACAGGGGATATTGTACATCTTGCGACCATCAGTCAAGGGCACAACGATGCGCTCGTACATCTGACCTTGGTTCTCGTAAACCTGCTTGATGACGGGCATTGCTACCTCCTGAACGCGTTCCATCTTGCGCTTGAAGTTGCCCATAGCAACCTGGAAAGCTTCCTCTGCCAAATCCTCGGGATTCTTGTTGATGAATTCCTCATTGGTGAAGGGTACTTCCATAGCGAACAACTTGATGAACTGCTCCTTGCAGCCTTCGTAGTCGTTATTCTCGATGATGTTAACCACGCGGTCCCAAATGGTGTTAGAGATATCCATACCGATACGCTCACCCATGAGGGCGTGACGACGTTTAGAATAAACAACGGTACGCTGCTTGTTCATCACGTCATCGTATTCGAGCAGGCGCTTACGGATACCGAAGTTGTTCTCCTCAACCTTTTTCTGCGCACGCTCTACCTGACGGCTAATCATCGGACTCTCAAGCATCTCGCCTTCCTTGAAGCCCAGACGGTCCATAACGGTGGCAATACGCTCAGAACCGAACAGACGCATCAGCTTATCCTCCAAAGAGATGAAGAAGAGTGAAGAACCTGGGTCACCCTGACGTCCGGCACGACCACGCAACTGGCGGTCTACACGACGAGATTCGTGGCGCTCTGTACCAATGATGGCAAGACCACCAGCGGCCTTTACTTCAGGTGACAGCTTGATATCGGTACCACGACCAGCCATGTTGGTGGCGATGGTGACAGCACCCTTACCGTTGACTGATTGACCAGCCAAAGCAACGATGTCGGCCTCCTTCTGGTGCAACTTAGCATTCAGCACCTGATGTGGAATACCCTCACGACGACCGGTAGCAGGATCTACGTACATATCGAGCATACGAGAGAGCAGCTCAGAGATTTCTACGCTGGTGGTACCAATAAGGGTAGGACGGCCCGCATTGCGCAGACGTACGACTTCTTCAATGACAGCCTTGTACTTCTCACGGGCAGTTTTATAGATACGGTCGTCCATATCGTCACGGATGACAGGACGATTGGTAGGAATCTCAACAACATCGAGCTTATAGATATCCCAGAACTCACCAGCCTCGGTAGAAGCGGTACCCGTCATACCAGCCAACTTGTGGTACATGCGGAAGTAGTTCTGAAGGGTGATGGTAGCAAAGGTCTGTGTGGCAGCCTCTACCTTTACATGCTCCTTGGCCTCTACAGCCTGGTGCAAACCGTCTGACCAGCGGCGACCTTCCATGATACGACCAGTCTGCTCATCGACAATCTTTACCTCGCCATCGATAACGACATACTCATCGTCCTTATTGAACATACAGTAGGCCTTCAGCAACTGCTGGAGGGTGTGAACGCGCTCAGACTGTACGGCATAGTGCTGCAACAGCTCGTCTTTCTTATTGACGCGCTCTTCGTCAGATAAACGGCTATCACCCTCAAGGGCTGAGAGCTGTGAAGTAATGTCGGGCAATACGAAGAGTTCTGCATCACCTACCTGCTTAGCAAGCCAAGCAGTACCCTTGTCAGTGAGGTCGCATGAGTTCAACTTCTCGTCAACTACGAAGTACAGGGGCTCTGTAACCTCGGGCATACGACGGTTGTTGTTCTCCATATAGGTTTCCTCAGTCTTGAGCATACCACTCTTGATACCATCCTCAGAGAGGAACTTGATGAGTGGCTTGTTCTTGGGCATAGACTTGTGTGAACGATAGAGTGCGAGGAAACCTTCGTCGAGCAATTTCTTGTCGTTCTTCTCCATACCCTCAGTAATCTTCTGCTTAGCATCAGCGAGATACTGAGTAGCCAACTGGCGCTGTACGCCTACCAGCTTCTCTACGAGTGGCTGATATTCCTCGAACATCTGGTCGTCGCCCTTGGGCACAGGACCTGAGATAATCAGAGGGGTACGGGCATCGTCAATCAACACTGAGTCAACCTCGTCGACAATGGCATAATTGTGGGCACGCTGTACGAGATCGGCAGGAGAGATGGCCATATTATCACGCAGATAGTCGAAACCAAACTCGTTGTTGGTACCGAAGGTGATATCAGCCTGATATGCCTTACGACGAGCCTCAGAGTTAGGCTGGTGCTTGTCGATACAGTCTACAGAAAGTCCGTGGAACATATAGAGAGGTCCCATCCATTCTGAGTCACGCTTAGCCAGATAGTCGTTGACAGTAACAACGTGAACACCATTACCTGTAAGAGCGTTGAGGAAGACGGGGAGGGTAGCAACAAGCGTTTTACCTTCACCCGTAGCCATCTCGGCAATCTTACCCTGATGCAGTACGGTACCACCGAAGAGCTGTACGTCATAGTGTACCATCTCCCATTTCAAATCGTTACCACCAGCGGTCCAGTGGTTATGATAGATGGCTTGGTTACCATCAATGGTAATGAAGTCATGACGTGGGTCGGCAGCCAGTTCGCGGTCAAAATCTGTTGCCGTAACAACAGTTTCTTCATTCTCTGCGAAGCGACGTGCAGTCTCCTTAACAATAGCGAAGACCTCTGGCATCACCTCATTGAGTGCCTTTTCGTAGATTTCGAGCACTTCTTTCTCCAGTTTGTCAATCTGTGCGAAGATATCAGCACGCTCGTCAATAGGCGTCTCTTCAATGGTTGCCTTCAGTTTTTCTATCTCTTCTTTCTGTTGGTTAGCAGAATCCTGCACTTGGCGCTGGATATCCTTTGTGCGCTGGCGCAGTGCGTCGTTGTTGAGCTTCTGAACCTCTGGATATACGGCTTTTACCTTTTCTACCAGTGGTTGGATGAGTTTCATGTCACGTGATGACTTGTCGCCGAACAACGAGCGTAATAATTTGTTGAAATTCATCGTTATATAATACTATTTTTAATTTACTAATGATATTTTTAAGTTCGCAGTTTACCTTATATATTATAAAGCGGATGCAAAGGTACGAAAAATAATCCGTACTTACGCCCGCCTTTTTACTTTTTTACTTTTTTTGATTAAAAAAGCGGTTCTGTCGAACATGCATTAGGTGCCCGGATGCGGATGATGCGGGCAATGGTCGGTGCTATAGCATCGACAGTAACGGGTGTCTGTACACGCTGTGACTTGATACCAGCACCATAGAAAATGATGGGGAAAGGAATGTTGCTGGCTCGCGAGGTGGTAGAGGTGTGGTCGTTCTCGTTAACCAGTTCCCATCCAGGAGCAATATCAATAATTAAATCGCCACACTTCTCGACATTAAAACCATTGCGAATAGCACTCAATAGATTGCTGTCGCTGGTGGTGAGTTGATTAGCTGTATAGACGTGGCGCACTCCAGAAAGCTGCAGGATAAACTCCTGTGCCCGGCGCAACATATCGCTTAGATTGATGTTTTTTCGTTCCAGCAACTTGTGGTCAATGAAAAGTTGATTGCGATAGATAGCTTCCACATACTGAGCAGTACCATAGGTGGCACCCAGATACATGTTCAGCAGATTTGCTGTACGATTGATATAGAACTTTCCTGTAGGAATACGGTATTTCTCATTATTGTTCTGCTCGTTTTCTACACGACGTGTACCTGTACTTGTGAGTACGAAGAGTACTCTGTCAAGGGGGATACGTTTGCTGACACTGTCTACCAATTGGGCGATAGCGCGATCTAAAGCTACGTAGCTCTCCATCTGAGAATCGACACTGTAGCCTACACTCAGCAGGTCTGTCTTATCGTCCAGCGCCAAGCCGCCACCATTCAGACAATCCAGCGCAATTTCTGTCACACTGGCATTTGTATCGGCAGAGGGTTGGTAGAGACGTGTATAACCTCGCAGCCACTGATTGGTAGGCTCATAGAAGCTGGTAATTACCCATTGGTTGGTTTGCATCCATGCAGCACCATCGGCAGCATGTCCTGCTGACAATATGGCATTCTCGGGTGTGGCAGCAAAGGCAAAAACCTTAGCAATACCGTTTGTGGCTATTTTTAATTCATCACCGAGGGTGGAGGCACCTAACTGTTTGGGCGAATAGCCCAGACGAAGGTCATGGACAGAACGAACGGGACGCAGTGTACTACGATCAAGCCACTCTGCACCTGTGATGCCATGATAATAAGGTGTAGAACCCGTTGACAACGAAGCTGCTGCTGACGCTCTGTCTACTGGAGTGAAAGGGTAGGAGGCATTAGTAAAGAAGGTGCCATCCTGCAACAATCGCTTCAGTCCGTTGGGAGAATAGAGTGGCGAGAACGTCTCCAACTCATCGGTACGTAGCTCATCGACAGTGATACTTACCACCAGCTTAGGCGCCTGTGTAACGACCTGTGCAGTGAGCTCTTCGCTAAATCCCAATACGGATAGTAGGGTGATGTATAGATATTTATTACTCATTGTTTTTCTTATACATAATTGAGTGTAGTATACTTTGTAACAGCAAACACAATGCCAAATTCCAAATACCTTCAGCATAGCTCTGGAAAAGTCCGCCTATCAGGAATAATAAACATAGTACAACCACAATTATCCAATAGCGGTTTGGCTTGTGTCTAATAATAGGATAGAGGTATATCAGGTGAATAGGATTAAAGAACAGAATCTGTAGGTTGATGCGTACTGTGGGATGCTGCGAGAAGAGCATCAGGAAGAGTACGATACCAACAATTCCAGAAAGCAACATAAGAAATACTTCCCATATCAGGAATGTGCGATGTAGCTTCCATTGGATAAGGAAAAGCAGAAGGCCAACTGCCAATAAGATGAGACCACACTGTATGGGCTTCAGTGGAAATCCTTCTTGCTGAATCTGTACACCTGCGGGTACTGCTATTCGACGTTCTTTGACGAGCGGACGAAGACTATCATTTGCATAAATCTGCGCATGGTCGAAATCATACAATAGATTGTGCGGAAGGAACTCTTGTTCTCGTGAGTTCGTTTTGCAATCAGCTTGAATACCTAATAATAAATCATTACCAAAACGTGACCATGGATTTTGTCTTGTCATCTCATGTATCATATCTCGGTATGATGGTGTAAAGTCTTCACGGCTAGGATATTGCACTTTACCGTTAATGCAACGCTCAATTATGTCGCGAGCCTGAGTGGTGCAATTGTTATAGAAATAATTATAACGATATATCTTGTTCTCAGGTCGTAGATTTTCCGATAAAGCTATCTTTAATTGTTGTTTCTCTTCGTTGGTTAGGTTGAGTACTTGTTCTGTAACCATACAGCCAAGGCGATGGTACTCTCTTTGGAATAAATCGTAAGGATAGGCTCCTAACTCATAATCGGTAAGGCCAAAGACAAAACGCGCCACAAACAATGGCGCATCGTAGTTGAAAACACCATAATTGAAAGCGGCATCAATACCTCTTGGGGTCAGTTCGTGGTATCGGATGGCAGTATGCCCGTAAAGGCTGTACACTTCATCATGTGGTTGACATGTTAATAAACTAATCTCAACAGAATCCATTGATGATAAGTCGTGATCCTGAGCCAATACTGGGGTTGGGCAGGCGATGATTGCCGTCAAAAATACCCCTCTAAGAGCATTAAAAATATTTTTTAAATGTTTCACGATGCAAAATTAACCTTTATTTTCCACTTATCGTGCGTTTATTTCGTTTTTTTTCAATAATTTTGCAACCCGAAATCGAATTGATTAAATATTAAATTATGAATAAACGCTATTTCGTAAGTCTTCTGACTGGTGTGATGTTCCTGTCGGCAAATGCTCAAGTAAGTTCGACATTGTCGCCATACAGCCAGTATGGTATGGGCGTCTTGGCTGACCAGTCGCAAGGTTTCAATCGTGGAATGGGCGGTGTTGCCTATGGTTTGCGTAGTGGAAATATTGTCAATATGAAGAATCCTGCTTCGTATTCTGCAGTGGATTCATTGACAATGTTGCTCGATGTCGGTGTAACTGGACAGATAACCAATTATAAGGAAGGTAATAAAAGTCTGAATTCCAAGACAGGAAATTTTGATTATGCAGTGGCGTCTTTCCGTCTGTTGCCTAAAGTAGGTGTCGCAGTCGGTGTTGTGCCTTTCTCAAATATCGGTTATACATATAATCATACAGAAAAGGTAGCTTCAACATCAGCTACTACAACGTACTCTGGTGATGGTGGATTCTCGCAGGCATTCTTTGGCACTGGTTGGGAATTTGCCAAAGGTTTTTCTGTTGGTGCCAATATTTCTTATTTCTGGGGAAAGTATTCTAAGACTATACCAGTGGTAAGTAGTGAAAGTAATTCTAGTACTATCACTAGAGTCTATTCTACAAACGTGAGCAGCTATAAGTTGGATCTTGGTGCTCAATGGCAACAGTTAGTTACTAAGAAGGATTTGCTGACGATTGGTGTTACAGCAGGTCTTGGACATCAATTGCATGGTGATGCTGATTTGCAAATCATTAACACCAATTCCAGCAGTTCATCATCAACAGAAAGAAATTTCTCTGTTGCAGATGCTTTCAAATTGCCTCATATGTTGGGTGTCGGTGCGTCAATAATGCACAATCATAGCTTGACAATAGCAGCGGACTATACCTTCCAAAAATGGAGCGATATAGATTATCCAGTATTTGATAATACGAAATATGAGATGAAGGGTGGCATTTATCAGAATCGTCATCAGATTGCTGCAGGTGTTGATTGGGAACCAAATCCATTAGGACGTAAGTTCTTGCAACTTGTTCATTATCGTTTGGGTGTGTCTTATGCAACACCTTATTATAAAATAGGTACACAGGATGGTCCTAGTGAGATGACAGTAAGTGCGGGCTTTGGTATTCCTATTTATAATTCATGGAATAATCGTTCGATTCTGAATATCAGTGCTCAGTGGGTTCGTAATTCAGCCTCTGCTTTCGTGAAGGAAAATACTTTCCGAATCAATATAGGTTTGACATTTAACGAACGCTGGTTTGCTAAATGGAAAGTGGATTAAGTGCGAAGTGAACAACGAGAGGTGAAAAGAAATGATCATCATATACGTCAGATTGGGGTGGGCATAGTGCTCACCTTAGTTGCTATGATGCTTTCTTGTACAGAACAAAAAGCACATACTGCTGCTGCGGTTCATGACAGGGATTCTGCGTCAATGATGGTTAGCTATGGTGTTAATACGTTAATCTCTGACTCGGGTGTAATCAAATATAGGATAGTTACTGAGCGTTGGGATGTTAACACGATTAAGAATCCTTCTCGTTGGACTTTTGAACGTGGTCTTTTTATGGAGCAGTTTGATGAAAACTTCCATATAGAGGGCTATATTCAGGCTGACTCTGCTTGGTATTACGACCAACTGAAACTATGGAAATTACGTGGTCGTGTGCGCATTCGCAATGTCAACGGACTGGTGTTTAATAGTGAAGAATTGTGGTGGGATGGCATCAAACATGAGTTTTATTCCTACCAATTTTCGCGTATAGTAACACCAGAGCGTACATTAGAGGGAACCTACTTCCGAAGTGATGAACATATGACGCATTATGAGGTTAGCAATTCTGTAGGTTCTTTCCAGTCAGAAGATTTTGACGGACAAGATAATAGTCAACCTGCAACAAGTGGAAATATTGCTATTGGCGACAATCAGCCAGCTAAGACTGATACAGCACAAGCTGCGCCAGTTCGCCAAGCAGCTGTTCGTCATAAAGCTACACAAAAATCAAACTATAGATAATGACAAATCTCATCATAGGACTCCTTGTAACGATGGCCTTCTCGGCTTTTTTCTCTGGAATGGAGATTGCTTTCGTGTCGAGTAATCGTCTGCGAGCGGAGATGGATCGTGAGAAGCATGGTTGGTCACAACGCGCTATAGACACATTTTATCGCCATCCAAACAATTTTGTTTCTACGATGTTGGTTGGTAATAATATCTCATTAGTAGTCTATGGTATTCTTTTTGCCCGCATCTTTGATGCTACATTGTTCTATTCGTTTAGTGATGGAGCTCGGGTGACTGCTGATACGCTATTGTCTACCATCGTAGTACTATTTACAGGAGAATTCCTCCCCAAGACGATTTTTAAATCTAATCCGAATACCATGCTGACGGTATTTGCTTTGCCAGCATATCTCTGTTATGTGGTACTTTATCCCATCTCTCGTTTTGCAACATTACTGTCACGAGGGCTCTTGCGTCTGATTGGTGTGAAGATGCCGAAGGAAAGTGAGGATAAAGAATTTACCAAGGTTGACTTGGACTTCCTGGTGCAGTCAAGTATAGATAATGCCAAGGATGACAATGAGATTGAGGAGGAGGTGAAGATATTCCATAATGCATTAGACTTTGCAGATACCAAGGTGCGTGACTGCATGGTTCCACGTACAGAGATTGATGCTATTGATATAGATGATTTTACGATAGAAGAACTAAAGAATAAATTTATCGAGAGTGGACACTCCAAAATAGTTGTCTATCGAGAAGATATTGATCACATCGTCGGATATATCCATTCGTCAGAAATGTTCAAAAACGTCTCGGATATCTCTAAACATATCCAGACGATGCCATTTGTTCCAGAAACGATGGCAGCTCGTAAACTGATGCATATATTTCTCCAGCAGAAAAAGTCGTTGGGCATTGTCGTTGATGAATTTGGAGGCACAAGCGGACTTGTTTCTCTTGAAGATATTGTAGAAGAAATCTTTGGTGATATTGAAGATGAGCACGACAACACCAAGTATGTAGCCAAACTGCTTGATGATGGCGAATACCTGTTGTCTGCCCGACTGGAGATAGAGAAGGTGAACGAACTCTTCGACCTGAACTTGCCAGAGAGTGATGATTACATGACTGTTGGCGGTCTAATCTTACATGAATATCAGAGTTTCCCAAAACTGAACGAAGTCGTAAAAATAGGCCGTTTTGAATTCAAAATCATCAAGAATACCATGACAAAAATTGAATTAGTCAGACTAAAAGTTGTAGAATAGACATTTTTTCACGAAAAAGATGCGGATATTTCGTTGCTTTTTTGTAATTTTGTCGGCTGAATCTGAAAAAATAAAAATTATAAAAACATAAAACAAAAAACAAAAAATGGCAGCAATTGGAAAAATTAGAAGCTGGGGACCAGTACTCGCAACAGTGATTGGTCTGGCCCTTTTTGCATTCATTGCCGAAGAGATGTTCCGCTCATGCGAGGCAACTAGCAACGAGCGCCGTCAGCAAGTAGGCGAAGTGTTAGGTAAAAAAATCTCTGTACAAGAGTTCCAATCTCTCGTTGACGAGTATCAGGAAGTAATCAAGATGACTCAGGGTCGCGACAACCTCTCTGAAGAAGAACTCAATCAGGTGAAGGATCAGGTTTGGCAGCAGTTTGTCAACAATACCATCATCGAGACAGAAGCAGAGAAGTTAGGACTGACAGTTACTGATGAGGAACTGCAGAATGTACTGAAAGTTGGTTCAAACTCAATGCTGATGCAGACTCCATTTGTTAATCAGCAGACAGGCCGCTTTGATGTAAGCCAGCTCACTAAGTTCTTGGCAGATTACAAAAAGATGCAGGAACAGGGTGGTAATGCTCAGGCTATGGAGCAGTATACTCGCATCTATAACTATTGGAAGTTTATCGAAAAGAATCTCCGTCAGCAGATGTTGACTCAGAAGTATCAGAGTCTGCTCGCTCAGTCATTGCTTAGCAACCCCATCTCTGCAAAGATGGCTTTCAATGATCAGAATGAGGAGAGCGACATCCTGTTGGCTACAGTTCCTTACAACGCAATTAAGGATGGCGATGTACAGGTTACTGATGCTGATCTGAAGGCTAAATATAACGAGAAGAAGGAAATGTTCAAGCAGTATGTTGAGAGCCGCGACATTAAGTATGTTGACTTCCAGGTTGTTGCTTCTAAGGCTGATCGTGATGCCCTGATGAAGACCATGAAGGACGCTCAGCAGAAGCTGCAGAGTGGTGTTGTTGCTGGTGAGGTTGTACGTAAGGCACAGTCTCAGGTTGCTTACAATGGATTGTCAGTAACTCGCAACGCATTGCCTAACGACATCGCTGCAAAGGTTGACTCAATGCAGGTTGGTGAAGTAACTGCTCCATTCGAGACTGCTTATGACAACACTCTGAATGTTATTAAGCTCATCAGTAAGGTTCAGTTGCCCGACTCTGTTGAATATCGTCAGATTCAGGTAGGTGGTGCTACTGCTGAGGAAGCTCACAAGACAGCAGACAGTATCTACACCGCTTTGAAGGGTGGCGCAGATTTCGAGGTACTTGCTAAGAAATATGGTCAGACTGGTGAGAAGCAGTGGATGACTTCAGCAATGTATGAGCGTGCACAGACTGTTGATGCCGATACTAAAGAGTATATCAATTCTCTGAATACCCTTGGTGCTGGTGAGACTAAGAATATCGTGTTTACTTCTGGCAACATCGTTCTTCAAGTTACTAACCGTAAGGCAATGGTTAACAAGTATGATGTAGCTGTTGTAAAGCACTCAATCGACTTCTCTAAGTCTACATATTCATCTGCTTATAACAACTTCAGTCAGTATGTTAGCGAGAATAAAACTCTTGAGGATCTGGAGAAGAATGCTCAGAAGTTCGGTCTTCGTGTTCAGGAGCGCAACGATCTTTATAGCTCAGAGCATTATGTAGCAGGTCTGCGTTCAACTCGCGAGGCAATGAAATGGATCTTCGATGCAAAGAAGGGTGATGTTTCTCCTCTTTACGAGTGTGGTAACAACGACCACCTGATGGTTATTGCTCTGACCGATATTCACTCTGTTGGCTATCGTGATATGGAGAGCGTAAAGGACCAGTTGAAGATGGAGGTTATTCGCGATAAGAAGTTCGAGAAGGCAGCTGAGCAGTTGAAGGGCGTGAAAGATATCGCTACAGCAAAGCAGAAAGGTGCTGTTGTTGACAGCGTTCGCCAAATTACATTCGCTGCTCCTGTATTCGTTCAGTCTGCTGGTGCCAGTGAGCCTGCTCTGAGTGGTGCTGTTGCAGCTGTAAAGCAGGGACAGTTCAGCCCAAACGTTGTTAAAGGCAATGGTGGAGCTTACCTCTTCCAGGTTCTTTCTAAGAAACTGCGTGAAGGCGTTAAGATGGACGAGAAGCAGCAGACTCAGCAGTTGAAGCAACAGGCTATGCAGGCTGCAAGTCGTTTCATGAACGAGTTGTACCTGAAGGCTAATGTAGTTGACAACCGCTACTTGTTCTTCTAAGAAAGGATAAATGCCAGGCAGGCCCAATCACCATCGGTGTGGGTAGCCTGCAAAGATAAACCAAGAGATTGTGCCTTGCTTTCGAGCAGGGCACAATCTTCTTTATAGAAACCACTAAGGATAAGTTGTGCCTTAGGTGCCATTACGCTACGAAAACGTTCCATGTCATTGAGAAGTATGTTGCGATTGATATTGGCGAGAACTACATCGAACTCAGCACCAAAATTGCTGAGCACGGAGGCATCTCCACATAGCGCAGTCATGCGGTTGTCCACTTGATTGATAACAGCATTATGACGAGTGTTATCGCTACTCCATTCATCAATATCGTATCCCACTACAGATTCTGCTCCCAATTTTACAGCACAGATACCCAAAATGCCTGTTCCACAACCGCAATCTAATACGCGCTTACCTTTTAGCGGCATGTCAAGTAACATACCGCATATCATTTGAGTGGTTTCATGAGTGCCAGTACCGAAAGCCAGATGAGCATCGATTTCTATGGAGATAGGTGAGGGGAGAGAGACTTCCTCAGGAAGATGACGTCCATCATGTATGGTTAGTCGCCCATCACCAACAATGATAGGTTCAAATCCTTCTTGCTCCCATTGCTCGTTCCAATCACGGTCTTCTGCTTCTTGAATAGAGTAGGTGATGGTGGTGTTCTCGAAGGGGAAATTATCGAGAGCGAGTTTGAGAGTATCCTCGTCAAATAGTGTTTGCTGTACATAAGCCTTCAATCCTGTAGGAATCTCTTCAAATGTTTCGCAACCAGCCTCTCCTGCCAGTGCAGAAAGAATATCCTGCGCATCTTGTGAGCAGGGAGAAATAGTGAAAATCAATTCGTAGTACTTCATGAGATGTTAATTTTTGCCTGCAAAATTACAAAAAATAGGGAAAAACCTATGCTCTCTTAGGGTTTTTCCCTAATTTTGCATGAAATTTAGTTGTATTTTTGCAACGTGAACAATTATTAGAACGACGATAGCGTATGAAAAAGTTTATCCTTTTAACAGCAGTTTGTTCCTTGTCACTCAATATGATGGCACAGGACGATGATATGTACTTTGTTCCTACAAAAGAGAATGTAGCGAAGGAGGCAGAGAGCTATGGTATGCCAAAGAGTACTTACTACTCAGGCAGCAATCGCAGTGTTGACGACTATAATGGTCGCCTTTCATCATCTGTTACTCCCGTTGACTCATTAGGTAACGAAATAGAAACAGATGACTACCAGTACACTCGTCGTATGACGCGCTTCGATGACTATTCACCAAGTGTTGCCTATTGGCAGGGTTACCGTGATGGCAGTTGGTCTTCACCTTGGTATTTTAATCGCTACTATTATTCCGTATATGATCCTTGGTTCGATCCTTGGTACGATACGATGTATTATTATGATAGCTATTATGGCTGGTATTCGCCTTGGCGCTATGGTTGGTATTATAGCAGTTATTATCGTCCTTGGGGATACTATAGTTGGTATACACCTATTTATTATGGTGGTGGTAGCTATCGCCCTGTCTCACATCGTCGTTTCCATGCTAATCGCAATGTATCAGGAAGTACGTCATTTGGTCATGCGAATAATAGAAATGTTCGTACCTCTAACACTTCGTTTGGCAACAATCGTTCTTCCAATAGTAGTGGTACCTTTGGAAATCGTTCGCGCACAACCACCAGTAATTCTAATAATAACAATAGTGGTTTTGGCAGTAATCGTACTACCAGCAGCTCTTCTGGTTTCGGCAGCAGTCGTAGCAGTAGCAGCAGTAGTTCTTCCAGTAACCGTTCTTCTGGCGGAGGATCTTTTGGTGGAGGTTCACGCTCTGGTGGTGGAGGTCGCTTTGGACGCTAGAGATAAGTAAAACCATATTAACTATAAAGAATTATAACGATGAAAAAACTATTTGCAATAGCTGCTATTGCTGTGGCTGTTATGCCCGTTGCAGCACAGGAAACTTATGAAAATGCGAAGATTGTACAAGAAGATTTGAATGGTACAGCTCGCTATGTTGGTATGGGTGGCGCAATGGAGGCACTGGGTGCCGATATCTCAACCATCAGTACAAACCCTGCAGGTATAGGATTGTTCCGTCATTCCAATGTAAGTCTTTCTATGGGACTGGTATCACAGGGTGATGCTACGAATGCTGTAGGTGGAAGCACTACGAATGCCAGTTTCGACCAGCTTGGCTTTGTATATTCTTATCGTATAGACAAAACCTCGTTTGTCAATATCGGCATTAACTACCATAAGAGTCGTAACTTCGATATGATTCTTTCTGCTGCCAACGAATTGAACAATGCTTCACAAAACAAGCTGACGTGGGCAAAGGGTAATCATGGAATGGTCTATGAGGGAAAGGACGTCTCTTATCCTAATGGCAATGTTATTGTTGAGCCTGATTTCAAAGCTCCTTATATTACATGTAACCAGTTGGATGATCTTTATGGCTATAATCTAAACTGGAGTGACAGAAATAAGGATTGGGGATATGATGCTGCCAATAGTTATCGTATGGACCGTGCCCACAAAGGTTATGTCGGTGAGTATGATATCAATGTAAGTGGCAATATCAATAACCGCATCTATTTGGGACTTACCGTTGGTATTCACGATGTCCACTATAAGCACTATAGCGAGTATGTTGAGCAGATGCCATCCTACGACTGTCTGGTAGCAGACAATCGTGAGATTACGGGTATGGGTGTTGATGTCAAGGCAGGTGTCATTCTTCGTCCTGTTGAGAATTCTCCCTTCCGTATTGGCTTGTCAATTGCTTCACCTACTTTCTATGAGTTGAAAACAAGTAACTACACCTACATCTCTGATGGTCAGAATAAGTTTGGTTCATATTCTATTAATGATTCACGCGATCGCACAAACTATAAGTTCCGCCTCTATACTCCGTGGAAGTTTGGATTTAGCTTAGGTCATACCATAGGTTCACAGGTCGCTTTAGGTGCAAGTTATGAATATGCTGATTATGCTAGTATGGACACTCGTTATATCACTGGTGAATACTATGACGATTATACCGATAGCTATCGTACCGACTCTGAAAGCGACCGAGTAATGAACAATCATACAGAGAAGACTTTGAAAGGTGTTCATACCCTGAAGTTGGGTGCAGAAATCAAGCCAACTAACGACTTTGCTATTCGTTTCGGCTATAACTATATTAGTCCGATGTATCAAAAGGATGGCTTCAAGGATGGTTCGCTCAGTTCTGATGCTTCATATATCAGCTCTGCTACCGATTATACTAACTGGGGAGCTACCAATCGCTACACCTGCGGTTTCGGTTATAGCTTTGATAAGTTCAATGTTTCATTAGCCTATCAATATAGTACGACGAAGGGAACATTCTCTCCCTTTATGAGCTACTATGATCAGGATGATAGCATTAATGACAATATAGCTACAGTCACAGATGTGAAGAACAATCGCCACCAGGTATTGCTCACAATGGGCTATACATTCTAAAAAAAATGCGTTTTCGTTTGGTTTTTTGCGTAGTTTACACTACCTTTGAACCTCGTAAACGAAAACTAGTATATGATGAAACGTATTTCTTTATTGATAATGGTGCTGGTAGGTGCAGTGTATGCACATGCCTGCACCAATTTTATTGTTGGCAAGAAAGCCTCAGTTGATGGTTCAGTAATCTGCTCATACAATGCAGACTCTTATGGTGCTTTCATGCGCTTGGCACACTATCCCGCAGCTAAGCACCAGAAGGGTGACATGCGTAAGATTTTTGAGTGGGACACCAATAAATATCTTGGTGAGATTCCTGAAGCCGCAGAGACTTATAATGTGGTTGGTAATATCAACGAGTGGCAGGTAACGATTGGCGAAACCACCTATGGCGGTCGTGAGGAGATGGTTGACTCAACGGGCGTAATAGATTACGGTTCACTGATTTATATCGCCTTGCAGCGCTCAAAGACAGCTCGCGAAGCTATTCAGGTGATGACATCGCTGACTGAGCAGTATGGTTATTATTCTGAAGGTGAAACTTTTACCATCTGCGATCCCAATGAGGCTTGGATTATGGAGATGCAGGGCTGTGGTCCTGACCGCAGTAAGTCTAAGGAGCGCGTTGTCTGGGTAGCCCGTCGCATTCCTGACGATGCTATTTGTGGCCACGCCAATCAGAGCCGTATCGGACTCTTCCCCTTGAAGGATAAAGAAAACGTATTATATTCTAAGAATGTCATCAAGTATGCCCGTAAGATGGGCTGGTTTAGTGGTAAGGACGAAGAGTTCTCTTGGAAGATGGCTTATGCTGCTCCCGACTTCTCTGGTCGTCGTATCTGTGATGCCCGTGTATGGAGCTTCTTCAATCACCATGTAAAGGGTATGGACCGCTATCTGCCTTGGGCTTTGGGTAAAGACCCTGACGCAGAAGATATGCCTTTATGGGTTATCCCCCTCAAGAAACTGAGCGTAGCTGATATCATGCAAGATATGCGTGATCACTACGAGGGCACCCCATTGGCTATCGACTCTACCGATATTGGTGGCGGAATCTGGCAGATGCCTTATCGTCCTACACCTTTATATTATACAGTAGACGGAAAGAAATATTTCAATGAGCGTCCTACCTCTACCCAGCAAACCTCATGGTCTTTCGTCTCTCAGATGCGCTCTTGGCTGCCTCGTGAGATGGGAGGTTGCTTCTGGTTTGGCAATGATGATGGCAATATGGTAGCCTATACGCCCGTTTATTGCTCAATGACTCGTCTGCCTGAGTGCTACAACACACCAGGTGCCGATGATGTTACTTTCAGTGATAAGAATGCCTATTGGGTAGAAAACTGGGTTAGCAATATGGTATATCCACGCTATTCATTGTTGTTCCCCTCGTTGAAGGAAGTGCGCGACTCTCTGCAGAACTCTTATTTCGAGCAGCAGCCCGCAATTGAGGCTAAGGTGCGCAATCTGCAGCCTGCCGAGATGCAGCGTGTGCTCAATAACTATAGCGTAGAAAAAGCACAGCAGATGCTGGCTCGTTGGAAGCAACTTGCCTTCTATCTGGTTGTGAAATACAATGATATGATTGTGAAACCAGAAGAGAACGGCCAGTTCAAGCGCACCCAATATGGTTTGGGAGCTACCGTTAAGCGTCCTGGATATCCCACACCTTATGCTCGCCAGATTATTCAGCAGACGGGCGACCGCTATGCTGTTCCTGTAGAGAAAAAATAAAAAAATCATTTTGTCAAATCGCAAATAGTCATCACTATGTCTCTCATTATTGTAACTATGTTATTGTTGGCTTATCTATTGATAGCCACGGGCCATTTGACTGGTGTCAATAAGGCAGCCATTGCCATGTTCTTAGGAACCATAGGCTGGGTGGTGTATGTCTGCTGGGGTGCCGACTTTGTGATGGCACAGCATCCAGAAGAATACATCGAATGGTTGGGCAGTAGTGCACATTCCAGTGATATGGTGAAGTTGTTTATATGTGACAACATATTCTTAGACTATGTAGGTAGGGCAGCTGCCATAGTGCTCTTTCTCTTGGCTACGATGTCTATTGTCGAGCTGCTTAGCAATAACGGCTGCTTCGATTTCATCACAGAGTGGATACGCACTCGCAACTCAAAGCGCTTGTTGTGGAGTATAACACTTGTCACATTCCTGCTGTCTGCCAATCTTGACAACCTGACTACTGCCACTATGATGCTCGTCATCATGCATAACATTCTGCAGAATTCTCGTCAGCGAATGTATGTTGGTTCTGCCATTGTGCTGGCAGCAAACTGTGGCGGTTGTTTCACTGTGATAGGCGACCCTATCGGATTGATATTATGGGGACAAGGCTCTGTTACGGCTTCTCACTTCTCTGCCTACTTGGCTATTCCAGCTTTATTAGCATGGGTAGTGCCTACCTATATGATTAGTCGTGAATTACCAGAACGCTTGGATACAGCGTGGAGCCCATCACCTTATCGTGGCGATGATACTCGTCTCAATCGTTGGCAGCGTGTGGTAATGCTTATCGTAGGTATTGGAGGCTTGTGGTTCATTCCCACTTTCCATAACATTACCAAACTCGCACCTTTCCTTGGTGCCTCTTGCGTACTTAGCGTGTTGTGGGTAGTCAATGAAGCCTTTAATCGTAAACTGTTGAATGCTGACCAGATGGCTCATCGCCGCATCCCTATGTCCTTGCAGTATGGAGTCCTTCAGCAGGTACTGTTTGTTACTGGTATCATGCTTGGTATGGGTGTTGTTGTGGAGACGGGTATTTGGAATGATGTAGCCACTTGGTTCGACACCTATTTGCCTGATGTCTGGCTGATTGGTATCTGTGCTGGCTTCCTGAGTAGCATTGTCGACTCGTTCACCATTGCCATCTCCAATATCTCCCTCTATAGTAATGGAGTAGGAGATATGGCTACCAATGGCGCTTATTGGAGCATCATTCCCTATACCACTGCGGTAGGCGGTTGTCTGCTCTCCGTAGGTAGTGTTTGTGGCTTGGCACTGATGCGCGCAGAACATGTTAAGTTTGGCTGGTATGTCAAGCACATGACCTCCAAAGTATTGCTTGGTTTCATCATAGGCTACATAGCCCTCTGGCTCGAAGTAAATATCATGTCATTATAGTCCTTTTACTACTTATGACATCATTCAACTGCAAAAAACAACATTTCCGAGAGAAAGTCTTGGAAATGTTTTTTTTGTTGCCGATTTTTTGCTAACTTTGCAGACGCTATATCTGAAACACTAATAAATTTTAAATATTATACTGCTTATGTCACAAATTACAGGACACATTTCGCAGATTATCGGTCCAGTTATCGACGTTTATTTCGATACCAAAGGACTTGATGCTGAGAAAGTGCTGCCCAAAATTCACGAAGCTTTAAAGATTCAACGTCCCAATGGCAATCAGCTGATTGTCGAGGTTCAGCAGCATATTGGTGAAGATACCGTGCGCTGTGTGGCTATGGACAATACTGATGGTTTACAGCGTGGATTGGAAGCAACGCCTATGGGTACACCTATCGTGATGCCTGCTGGCGAACAGATTAAGGGTCGTATGCTGAACGTAATTGGTCAGCCTATCGACGGTATGAAACAACTTGATATGGAAGGTGCTTATCCTATCCACCGTGAGGCTCCTAAGTTTGAGGAACTCTCTACCACCAAAGAAGTACTGGCCACAGGTATTAAGGTTATCGACCTTCTGGAACCATACTTGAAGGGTGGTAAGATTGGTTTGTTCGGAGGTGCAGGTGTAGGTAAGACTGTGCTTATCATGGAGCTTATCAACAACATCGCCAAGGGCCACAACGGATTCTCAGTATTTGCTGGAGTAGGAGAGCGTACTCGTGAGGGTAACGACTTGATTCGTGAGATGATTGAGTCTGGCGTTATCCGTTATGGTGATAAGTTCAAGGAGGCTATGGCTGAAGGTAAGTGGGATTTGTCACTTGTTGATCCTGAGGAGTTGAAGAAGAGTCAGGCCACATTGGTTTATGGTCAGATGAACGAGCCACCTGGAGCACGTGCTTCTGTAGCCCTTTCTGGTCTGACTGTTGCTGAGGGCTTCCGCGATGGTGGCGGTAAGGATGGCGGTGCTGCCGATATCCTTTTCTTCATCGACAACATCTTCCGTTTCACACAGGCAGGTTCTGAGGTATCTGCTCTGTTGGGCCGTATGCCATCAGCCGTAGGTTATCAGCCTACACTGGCTTCTGAGATGGGTGCTATGCAGGAGCGTATTACTTCCACCAAGTCAGGTTCTATCACTTCTGTACAGGCTGTATATGTGCCTGCTGACGACTTGACCGACCCTGCACCAGCAACAACCTTTACTCACTTGGACGCTACCACAGTGCTTGATCGTAAGATTGCGGAGTTGGGTATCTATCCAGCTGTTGACCCGCTGGGTTCTACCTCACGTATTCTTGATCCGCTGGTAGTTGGTAAGGCACACTACGATTGTGCACAGCGTGTGAAGGAGATTCTTCAGCGTTATAAGGAGTTACAGGATATTATTGCTATTCTTGGTATGGATGAGCTCTCTGATGAGGATAAGCTGACTGTAAACCGTGCACGTCGTGTACAGCGTTTCCTCTCTCAGCCATTCTCTGTTGCTGAGCAGTTCACTGGTCTGCCAGGTGTCATGGTTCCCATTGAAGAAACCATCAAGGGCTTCAATGCCATTCTCGACGGTGAGGTTGACGACCTGCCCGAGCAGGCATTCCTCAATGTTGGTACCATTGAAGATGCTAAGGCGAAAGCTAAGAAGTTGCTCGAAGCTGCAAAGGGATAATGTTCAATGTTCAATGTTCAATGACTTATGTTGCAGCTTAAGATAGTTTCTCCTGAAAGGATTGAGTTCGAAGGCAATGTCGAGAGCGTGCTGGTACCAGGAACACTGGGACAGTTTGAGATTCTCGTCAACCACGCACCTATCATCTCGTCGTTGGGTGTTGGTGAGGTAGTATATACTACTGCTGACGGTAAGCACTCTGTTGCCATTTCTGGTGGCTTCGTTGAAGTGCAGAAAAACATTGTAAGTCTCTGTGTAGAATTAAACGGAAATGACTAAGGACGTTGTGAACACATATCTGAAACAGAGCATCTGTGTGATAGCAGGTATTACTCTGCTTGCTCTGCTCCTTGCCAACTTAAATGGAGGCATGGAACAGATGGTTACACCGCTCTGTATCTCGATAGTATTCCAACTGGTGGCTTGCATAGCCTACGGCCTTGTTTGGAAGTGGGTATCAGCCACATCGCCAGCCAGCATTCCGACATTGTATATGGCAGCTTCCGCTTTCAGAATGTTTGCTGCAGTTGTCGTTGTGATGGCCTACAGTCTACTTACTGATGATCGGGATTCCATTCGACTCTTTGTCGTAACCTTTCTGATTTACTATTTTGTGATTCTCATCTACGATACTTGGTATTTCGTAAAGATTGAGAAGAAATTAAAAAAATAAAGAAATATGAGATATTTGCTTTTATGCCTTACTTTTCTTCTTGCTGCCAGTGGCCCTGTCGCTGCCAGTGAGAGTGAGGGTATAGACGTGAAGGAGATTGTGCTTGGTCACCTTTCTGATGCCTACGAGTGGCATATCACCACCATCGGCGGCAAGCATATAAGCATTCCTCTGCCTGTAATTGTAAAGAGCGAGGCCACAGGTGAGTGGCATGTGTTCAGCAGTTCACGCATTGAGGAGGCTGCAGAGGAAGGACATGACTATATGGGCTTCTACTTTAACGAGGAGAAGAACGGCAAGATCTACGAGCGTCTGACCGACGGAACGAGTGTTCGTCCTTGGGACATTAGCATTACCAAGAGCGTTCTGCAGATATGGATAGTCATCTTTATCATGCTGGCAGTCTTCTTGGGTTGTGCCCGTTGGTATAAGAAGCATGATGCAACGAGAGATGTGCCTAAGGGATTTGTAGGTATGGTGGAAATGCTGGTGATGTCGATTAACGACGACCTGATTCGCGATTCCATTGGTGAGAAGCACTATCGTCCCTATGCACCTTATCTGTTGACTGCATTCTTCTTCATCCTCATTACCAATCTGTTGGGATTGTTGCCAATATTCCCTGGTGGCGCTAACGTAACGGGTAACATCAATATTACCTTCTTCCTTGCGCTTTGCACCATGTTGGCTATCAACCTCTTTGGTAACAAGGAGTATTGGAAGGAAATCTTCTGGCCCGATGTACCAGCATTCCTCAAGGCTTATCCTATAGCCATTATGCCTATCATCGAACTCTTCGGAATCCTCACCAAGCCCTTTGCGCTGATGGTCCGTCTGTTTGCCAATATGATGGCAGGTCACGCTATTATCCTCTCCTTCACAGCCATCATCTTCATTGGTTGGTCTGTGAATGCAGCTTTAGGCTCAGGATTAACGCTCCTCAGTTTCGTGATGATGCTCTTCATGAACTGTCTGGAGTTCCTTGTAGCCTTCATTCAGGCTTATGTGTTCACCATGTTGAGCGCCGTGTTCATTGGACTTGCGCACCCAGCAGAACATCATGAAAATTGAAAATTAAAACATTAAATATTAACAATTTTAAAACTTAAAAATTATGATTTCAGCTTTGTTCTTACAGGCAGCTGCAGCTGCTGGTTTAGCTAAGTTTGGTGCCGGTCTCGGCGCAGGTATTGCAGCAATTGGTGCCGGTCTGGGTATCGGTCGTATTGGTGGTAACGCAATGGATGCCATTGCACGTCAGCCAGAGGCAGCTGGTACTATTCGTACCAACATGATTCTGACAGCCGCTTTCGTTGAGGGTGTTGCTCTGTTTGCTGTCGTTGTTTGTGCACTTTGTGTATTCCTTTAATCAAATAAAACATTTTTGCAAATGGAGTCATTAAATTTGCCTGCCATCTTGACGCCCGACTTCGGATTATTCTTCTGGATGTTGATAGCGTTCTTGGTGGTCTTTGTGCTGCTCGCCAAGTTCGGATTCCCCGTCATCACTGGTATGGTGGAGGAGCGTAAGAACTTTATCGACGACAGTCTGCGCAAGGCCCATGAAGCCCAGGAGCGTTTGGCAAATATCCAGCAGGAAGGTGAATCCATCTTGCAGGAGGCACGCGAGAAGCAGGCTCAGATTCTGAAGGAAGCTGCCGAGTCGCGCGACGCTATTGTCGAGCAGGCTCAACAGAAGGCACGCGCTGAGGGCGCTCGCCTGTTGGATGAAGCTAAGGCTGCCATCGAACAGGAGAAGAAGGCTGCCATTGCTGACATTCGCCAGCAGGTAGCTACTCTTAGTGTTGATATCGCCGAGAAGGTGCTTCGTCAGAACCTCCGTGACGATAAGTCGCAGATGGATTTGATTGACCGCATGCTGGATGGCGCCACTGCTAATTAATAAAGGTATACGCGTATGGATATCGGAGTAATATCTACGAGATATGCAAGGGCACTCTTGAAGAGCGCTACAGATGCCAAGCTCGAGGAACAAGTCTATCAGGAAATGATGACCTTAGCCAAGAGCTATATGGATGTGCCTGCGCTTCGTCAGACCATTGACAACCCCATGCTCGACAAGGCCAAGAAGCAGGCTCTGCTCGAAACTGCCGCTGGCGGTTCGCTGAGCAAGCTTACTCAGACCTTCATTGCCCTTGTGCTGAAGGAAGACCGTGAGAACATGGTACAGTTCATGGCCTACTCGTATGTCACGCTTTACCGAAAGCAGAAGAACGTCATTCGTGGTAAGCTCACCACTGCTGCTCGTGTATCTCCTGAGACTGAACAGAAGATGCGCCAGATGGTGGAGAGCAAGACTCAAGGTACTGTGGAGTTTGAGACAGAGGTGAATCCCGACATCATCGGTGGCTTCATCCTCGAATACGACACCTTCCGCATGGATGCCAGTGTCAAGTCGAAGCTCAACAACATTCTTAAGCAAATAAAGAAATAATTATTGAACATTGAACATTGAAGATTGAACATTATTGGAACTCTAACAAAGATAATTAAATCTTCAAAGTCTAATGGCTTATAATGTTCAATGTTCAATCATCAATGTTCAATAAAAAGAAATAAACATGTCAGATAAAATTAAACCAAGCGAAGTCAGTCAGGTGCTACTCGAACAGCTGAAAGGTATCTCTGATGCTGAACAGTTCGATGAGGTAGGTACTGTGCTCACCGTCAGCGATGGTGTGGCTCGTATCTATGGTCTGCGCAATGCAGAGGCCAACGAGCTGTTGGAGTTCGAGAATGGCACGATGGCTATCGTGATGAACTTGGAGGAAGACAACGTAGGTTGTGTGCTCCTTGGCTCTACATCGGGCATTAAGGAAGGCATGGTAGTGAAGCGTACCAAGCGTATTGCCTCTATCCGTGTCAATGACAATATGCTCGGTCGTGTCATCAATCCGCTCGGACAGGCTGTCGACGGTAAGGGCGACATCGACCTCACTGACGCTTTCGAGATGCCACTAGACCGTAAGGCCCCTGGTGTAATCTATCGTCAGCCAGTGAAGGAGCCGTTGCAGACAGGTCTGAAAGCTATCGACTCGATGATTCCTATCGGTCGCGGACAGCGTGAGTTGATTATTGGTGACCGCCAGACAGGTAAGACTGCCATTGCTGTTGATACCATCATCAATCAGAAGAGCTTCTACGAGGCAGGCAAGCCCGTATATTGCATCTATGTAGCCATTGGTCAGAAGGCATCTACCGTTGCCAACCTCGTACAGACACTGAAGGAACACGGTGCAATGCCTTATACTATTATCGTTGCTGCTACTGCTGCAGATCCAGCAGCTATGCAGTACTACGCACCATTTGCCGGTGCTGCCATCGGTGAGTACTTCCGCGATCGTGGTCTGCCCGCACTCGTGGTCTATGACGACCTGTCAAAGCAGGCAGTAGCCTATCGTGAGGTATCACTGATTCTGCGCCGTCCTTCTGGTCGTGAGGCATATCCTGGTGATGTGTTCTACCTGCACTCTCGTCTGTTGGAGCGTGCTGCCAAGATGAACGAACAGCAGGAAGTTGCAGAGCAGATGAACGACCTGCCCGAGTGTATGAAGGGCCATGTCAAAGGTGGTGGTTCACTCACCGCTCTGCCTATCATTGAGACACAGGCAGGTGACGTGTCAGCCTACATTCCTACCAATGTGATTTCTATCACCGATGGTCAGATCTTCTTGGAGTCCGACCTCTTCAACCAAGGCTTCCGTCCAGCCATCAACGTAGGTATCTCCGTATCTCGTGTAGGTGGTTCAGCACAGATTAAGTCAATGAAGAAGGTGGCAGGTACCCTTAAGATTGACCAGGCACAGTATCGTGAGCTCGAGGCCTTCTCTAAGTTCTCTAGTGATATGGATGCTGTGACTGCCATGACCCTCGACCGTGGTCGTAAGAACAATCAGCTGCTCATTCAGCCTCAGTATAGCCCCATGCCCGTAGGTGAGCAGGTAGCTATTCTCTACTGTGGTGTTCATGGCTTGATGCGTGAGGTGCCCATTGACAAGGTTCGTGAGTGCCAGACATCATTCCTCGACAAGCTGCGCTCTTCTGCTCCCGAGGTCATCGAGACCCTTGCCGCTGGCAAGATTGACGATGCCACCACGCAGAAGATTGAGGCTGTCATGGCTGATATCGCAGGAACGTATAAATGATTGAACATTGAAGATTGAACATTGAACATTGGCTGCGCACCATTGATTAACATTTTATACTAATGTTATCATCGCAACTTAATGTTGATGTTTCACATCGAGCCTGCTCACGCTCGGCATAGTTCAAAACTCGTTTTGACTCTGCTCTCGCTTAATCGCAGCCTTCAATGATCCCACGAGCTCTGCTCGCTCTGCACCTTTAGGTCAGAGAATGTTCATTGTTCAATGTTCATTGTTCCCACGAGCTCTGCTTGCGCAGCCCTTAATGGTCAATGTTCAATGTTCAATGTTCAATGATTAATGTTCAATGATCAATGTTCAATGTTCAATAATAAAATAAGAACAACATGCCCAGTCTGAAAGAAATTAAAGGCCGTATAGCCTCAGTCAACAGCACACGCAAGATAACCTCTGCTATGAAGATGGTAGCTTCATCCAAGCTCCACCATGCGCAGATGGCTATCCAGAATATGCTGCCCTACGAGACTATGCTTGAGCATATTCTTAAGTCATTCCTCGCATCAGAGGCAGAGGCTCAGACTATCTTCGACCAGGAGCGCCCAGTAAAGCGTGTGGCCCTCGTGGTATTCTCCAGCAACTCGTCACTCTGTGGCGGCTTTAACGCCAACGCTATCAAGCTGATGCAGCGCACGGTTGAAGCCTATGAGCAAGAGCTGGGGAAGGGTAGTGTAGAAGTCTGGCCCATCGGTCGTAAGGCTGCAGAGAAGGCACGCAAACTTGGCTACGATGTACATGGCGACTATGCCTCACTTGTCGACCATCCCAATGTTCACGAGTGCATAGATATCGCAATGGCATTAGGTCGCAAGTTCGCTACAGGCGAGTTAGACCGTGTTGAGTTGCTCTACCACCACTTCAAGAGTGCTGGTTCGCAGATACTCACCAATAAGCAGTTCCTGCCTATCGACCTTGAAGCCGAGTTAGACCGTGACCACGAGCGTGACCTCTCGTCAAATGTTGCCACGAAGAAGGCACAGGACTATCTGCGCAAGAATCGTCGCAAGAAGCAGACAAACGATGGCGAAGCTGCACCACTCAACGATAACTTCATCGTAGAGCCCGATATGAATACCATTCTGTCGCAGCTGCTTCCCAAGCTGGCACACCTCATGCTCTATACAGCATTGCTTGACAGCGTAGCTTCAGAGCATGCAGCCCGCATGGTAGCCATGCAGACCGCTACGGACAATGCTGATGAGCTGTTGCGCCAGTTGAACCTGCAGTACAACAAGAGTCGTCAGCAGGCCATCACCTCAGAACTCTTAGATATTGTTGGCGGTAGCGTCAATAATTAAATACAAATTACCTATCAATAAGGAAGTGAGGCCACCCGTCATGGGCGACCTCATTTCTTTTTGGGTTAGCTTGGTTGGGAGATCTCCCGCTATCCCATGCAACTCGTGGTAGTGAGTGTAGTTGTCAATGCTGTTAGCACTGTTACGACGATATGTATCACCGTCTTCCAAAATTCCTTGTTTTTCATAGTGATAAAATTAAATAGGTTAATTTTTAAGGGAGTTAATGGGAGTTAT
>FPIT01000009.1 GCA_900119285.1 Prevotellaceae bacterium HUN156 | reverse complement strand
GGGGGACCTTCCTCTCAGAACCCCTACTGATCGTTGCCTTGGTGGGCCGTTACCCCGCCAACAAGCTAATCAGACGCATCCCCATCCTATAGCGGAAAACCTTTGTTCCAAATCTGATGCCATCAATGGAAAACATAGAGCATTAATCCGACTTTCGCCGGGCTATTCTCTACTATAGGGAAGGTTGGATACGCGTTACTCACCCGTGCGCCGGTCGCCAGCAAAGTTGTGCAAGCACATCTTCCTGCTGCCCCTCGACTTGCATGTGTTAAGCCTGTAGCTAGCGTTCATCCTGAGCCAGGATCAAACTCTACATTGTAAAAATATCTTCGATATTTCTACAGCTTCCGTCGTCACTCGGCAATTGAAAGAAATCTTTCATTGCACTCGTTCCTAGGAACCTTGTAAAAATTATCATTTCATCTGTCTCAGAACGCTCTCCGGTAGTATATTTATTGAAGCTTGACGGTTCTTTACCCGAAGTATTAATTACTTCGCTTCTTGTACTACTTTCGTATCTGTTTTATGTAATCTTTTCAAAGAACTCTTTTTTTTTTGCTTATCAGGTGTGTTCCTGAAAGCGGATGCAAAGGTACGGCTTTTTTCCGAAACGCCAAAACTTTTTGGAAGAAAATTGCATTTTACCTCTAAAAAAATTTCGGGGCTTGACGTAAATCAAGTCCCGAAATTATCTTCACCTTATTTATATAATATATAGAAGCGCTACTTACTTTCCTCTGGTGCCTGTCCGATGAGTTCCATGAACTCGTCCAATTTAGGAGTAATAATGATCTGAGTACGGCGATTACGCTGTTTGCCCAGTTCGGTAGTATTAGGCTGCAGAGGATTATACTCACCACGACCGCCAGCCGTGAGACGCTTAGGATCTACACCATATTTTGTCTGGAGAGCCTGAACAACACTTGAGGCACGGAGACAAGAGAGGTCCCAGTTGTTGCGGATATTCTCGCGAGAGATGGGCACATCATCAGTATTACCCTCAATGAGCACATCGTAATCTTTATAATCCTTAATGATCTTAGCAATCTTTGAGAGCGTCTCGGCGGCGCGGTCATTGATTTCATAAGAACCGCTCTTATAAAGCATGTTATCAGCCAAAGAAATATAAACCACACCCTTCAAGACCTGAACATCTACTTCCTTGAGTTCTTCCTTAGACAGAGAACGAGTCAGGTTATTGCTCAATACCATATTGAGTGAGTCACTCTTAGACTTTACCTCCACCAAGTGACGGATATACTTGTTGGACTCATTAATCTGGTCAACCAGTTTCTCAATACTTACATTGTTCTGACTGGCATTTGTCAGGCTCTTGTCGAGCGAACGTTGTAATGCCTTATAAGCCTTCTCCTGCTGTTTGAGTTGTTCTTCCAAACTTGCGACACGCGCTGTAGATGCAGCCAGTTTCTCCTTTGTATCCATATAGTTAGACTGCAAAGACTTATTCTCCTGTTGACAAGCCTCAAGATCCTTCTTTGAGGCACAGCTGGTCAGCATCATTGCTGCCACCAGCGAAATCATGAAAACACTTTTCTTCATTTGCTTATGATGTATTAATAAAATTTTAACGGCGGCAAAGGTACGAAATAATTCTTATTTCCGATTTTTTATTCTTTTATTTTTTTATTCTTTTATTTTTTATTACCTTTGCACCACATTTTATAATTTAAGGTATCTAGAACATGATTTTCTTTTTCCAAACACCTCAACAAAGCGTAATTGCCACGCAGGTGGATCACACATTGAACGATGACGAAGTAAAGGAACTTTGCTGGCTCTATGGCGGTGCAAAACTGCTTAGCGAGCAGGCGCTTGACGGCTACCATGTCGGACCGCGTCGTGAAATGGTGACCCCTTGGTCGACAAATGCCGTTGAGATTACTCAGAACATGGGACTCAGCGGCATTTTGCGTATAGAAGAGTACTTCCCTGTCACTTCAAAGGATGCAGAGCACGACGAAATGCTTCAGCGCATGTATGAAGGATTGAACCAGGAAATCTTCACCATCAACATCAAGCCAGAGCCCATCAAGTATGTGGACAATCTGGAGGAGTACAACGAGAAGGAGGGTTTGGCACTCTCACCTGAGGAGATTGAGTATCTGCACGGATTGGAGAAGCAGAACGGTCGTCCTCTGACTGACTCCGAGATTTTCGGTTTTGCCCAGATTAATTCTGAGCACTGCCGTCACAAGATTTTCGGTGGCACCTTTATCATTGATGGCCAAGAGATGGAGTCAAGCCTCTTCGCCATGATTAAGAAGACCACGCAGGAGAATCAGAACAAGATCCTCTCTGCCTATAAAGATAATGTAGCCTTCGCACAGGGCCCTATTGTGGAGCAGTTTGCCCCGAAGGACCAGAGCACCAGCGACTATTTCCAGATTAAGAATATTGAGAGCGTCATCTCACTGAAGGCCGAGACCCATAACTTCCCCACCACAGTAGAGCCTTTCAACGGTGCCGCTACAGGTACGGGTGGTGAGATCCGCGACCGCATGGGTGGTGGCGTCGGTTCATGGCCTATCGCTGGTACCGCTGTCTATATGACGGCCTATCCCCGTCTGACTGATGATGACAAGCAGGCTCGCGACTGGGAGGATATCCTGCCCGTTCGTCAATGGCTGTATCAGACACCAGAGCAGATTCTCATCAAGGCTTCTAATGGTGCTTCTGACTTTGGTAACAAGTTCGGCCAACCACTGATTTGTGGTTCTGTGCTGACCTTCGAGCACCAGGAGCCAAATGACACCAAATATGCTTACGACAAGGTCATCATGCTGGCTGGTGGTGTTGGCTACGGCACCAAGCGCGACTGTCTGAAGAAGGAGCCTCAGAAGGGCAACAAGGTGGTCGTCGTAGGTGGTGACAACTACCGCATCGGTCTTGGTGGTGGTTCTGTATCATCCGTTGACACAGGTCGCTATAGCAATGGTATTGAGTTGAATGCCGTTCAACGTGCCAACCCAGAGATGCAGAAGCGTGCCTATAACCTCGTCCGTGCCCTCTGTGAGGAGGATGTAAACCCCGTTGTTTCTATCCATGACCACGGTTCTGCTGGTCACCTCAACTGCTTGTCAGAACTCGTAGAAGAGTGTGGTGGTGAGATTGACATGACCAAGCTGCCCATCGGTGATAAGACACTAAGTTCTAAGGAGATTATCGCCAATGAGAGTCAGGAGCGTATGGGTCTGCTCATCGACGAGAAGCATATCGAACATGTCCGCAAGATTGCTGAGCGTGAGCGTGCTCCACTATATGTTGTTGGTGAGACCACTGGCGATGCTCACTTCTCGTTCAAACAGGGCGACGGTGTGAAGCCCTTCGACCTCGACGTGGCGCAGATGTTTGGTCACTCTCCTAAGACTATCATGAAAGACAACACTGTAGAGCGTCATTATCAGGACGTTACCTACAGCCAAGATAAGATTGAGGAATACCTGGAGAATGTTCTCCAGCTGGAGGCCGTTGCTTGTAAGGATTGGTTGACTAATAAGGTGGACCGTTCTGTGACTGGTAAGATTGCCCGTCAGCAGTGCCAGGGTGAGATTCAGTTGCCACTCAGCGACTGTGGTGTCGTAGCCCTCGACTATCGTGGCAAGAAGGGTATCGCCACCGCTCTCGGTCATGCACCTCAGGCTGGTCTCGCCGATCCCGCAGCTGGTTCTGTGCTTTCTGTTGCCGAGGCTCTGACCAACATTGTCTGGGCTCCTCTGGCAGAGGGCATGGATTCGCTGAGCTTGAGCGCTAACTGGATGTGGCCTTGCCGCTCACAGGAAGGTGAGGATGCCCGCCTCTATGCTGGTGTGAAAGCCCTGTCAGACTTCTGCTGCGACCTGCACATCAACGTACCTACTGGTAAGGACTCACTGTCACTCTCTCAGCAGTATCCCAACGGTGAGAAGATTATCTCTCCAGGAACTGTTATCGTATCTGCTGGTGGCGAGGTTTCAGATATTAAGAAGGTGGTATCACCTGTATTGGTAAACAATAAGAACGCATCACTCTATCATATCGACTTCTCATTCGACGAGCAGCGCCTCGGTGGTTCTGCCTTCGCTCAGAGCTTAGGAAAGGTGGGCGACGATGTTCCTACCGTAAAGAATGCAGAATACTTTGCCGACGCCTTCATGGCCGTTCAGGAAATGATTGAGAAGGGCTGGATTCTGGCAGGTCACGACATCTCTGCCGGTGGTTTGATTACCACTCTGCTGGAGATGTGCTTTGCCAACCAGAAGGGTGGTCTGCATATCAATCTGCACGACATCTGCAAGGAGAGCGACATCGTCAAGACGCTCTTTGCTGAGAACCCTGGTGTTGTCATTGAGGTAAGCGACGAGCACAAACAGGAATTCAAAGACTTCATGGAGGAGCAAGGCATAGCCTTCGCTAAGATTGGTTACCCAGTAGAAGACAGCCGCACCATCGTCGTAAAGGCTGATGACAAGGAACTGACCTTCGACATCGACGCCCTGCGCGATGTATGGTATAAGACCTCTTATCTCCTTGACCGCAAGCAGAGCTTCAACGGTAAGGCCAAGGAGCGTTTCGAGAACTATAAGAAGCAACCTCTGGAGATGAAGTTCAATAAGGACTTCACTGGTAAGCTGGCACAGTATGGATTAAATCCTGATCGATGGAAAGAAGGTTGCAGTAACACTGCAACAAACAAGACACCTAAGGCTGCTATCATTCGTGAGAAGGGTACCAATGGTGAGCGTGAGATGGCCTACTGCCTCTACCTCGCCGGCTTCGACGTGAAGGACGTCATGATGACCGACCTTATCAGTGGCCGTGAGACCCTTGAGGACATCAATATGATTGTCTTCTGCGGTGGTTTCTCTAACTCCGACGTACTCGGCTCTGCCAAGGGTTGGGCTGGTGCCTTCCTCTTCAACCCCAAAGCCAAGGAGGCCCTCGATAAGTTCTATGCCCGCAAGGACACCCTGTCACTGGGTATCTGTAACGGTTGCCAGCTGATGGTAGAGCTCGGTCTTACTGGTGCCAAGGGTGCTAAGATGCTGCACAACGACAGCCACAAGTTCGAGAGTGAGTTCATCTCGCTGACCATTCCCCAGAACAACAGCGTAATGTTCGGCTCACTGAGCGGCAACAAGCTCGGTCTGTGGGTAGCTCACGGAGAGGGTAAGTTCTCTCTGCCAGAAGCAGAAAGCACATATAATGTAATCGCTAAGTACAACTATGCTGGCTATCCCGCTAATCCTAACGGTTCAGACTATAATGTGGCTGGTATCTGCTCTGCCGATGGTCGTCATCTCTGCATGATGCCTCACCTGGAGCGTGCCGTATTCCCCTGGCAGAACGCATGGTATCCCGCAGACCGCCGTCAGGACGAGGTAACACCTTGGATTGAGGCATTCGTAAATGCACGTAAGTGGGTGGAGGAGAACAGATAAAAGCCTCCCCAAGCCCCTCCTAAGGAGGGGTTGTTTAAAATGATATGACAATGCAGAAAACGCTATCAGAACAAGTAGCCAAACATCCCTCCCTTGGGGAGGGCTTGGGTAGGCTATTTATCACATTCTTTAAGATTGGCATATTCACCCTTGGCGGTGGATATGCCATGATTCCGTTGATCGAGGAAGAAGTGGTAAACAAGCACAGATGGGTATCAAAGGATGAGATGCTTGACCTGATAGCTATCGCCCAGAGCTGTCCTGGTGTGTTTGCCATCAACATCGCTATCTTTATCGGCTATAAGTTAAAGAAAGAGCGTGGAGCTATCGCCACAACACTTGGCACAGCCCTACCCTCTTTCCTTATTATTCTAGCTATTGCCATGTTCTTCAGTCATTTCAAAGACAACAAAGTGGTAGCAGCCCTATTCCGTGGCATCCGTCCTGCCGTTGTGGCACTGATAGCCGTACCAACTTTCAATATGGCCAAACGTGCACAACTGAACAAGTGGACGCTATGGATTCCTATTGTCTCGGCATTGGTCATATGGCTGATGGGCGTATCACCGATATGGGTGATTATTGTAGCAGGAGTGGGAGGATATGCTGTTGGAAAGTTGAAAGGTGAAAAATAAGAGTTATGATATTCATCAATCTATTTATTACATTCTTTGAGATTGGCCTCTTTGGCTTTGGTGGCGGCTATGGTATGCTGTCACTGATTCAGCATGAGACGGTAGAACACTGGCATTGGATGTCGAGCAGTGAATTTACAGATATTGTAGCAATCTCACAGATGACACCAGGACCTATTGGCATCAACTCGGCAACCTATTGCGGATATACTGCGATTATCAATGCCGGTTACTCCATGCCTATAGCTATTCTCGGTTCGGTGGTAGCCACTTTTGCCTTGATATTGCCATCACTTATCTTGATGATACTCATTAGCAAGATGTTTATGAAGTATATGCATACTCGACCCGTAGAGAGCATCTTCAAAGGTTTGCGACCTGCTGTGGTCGGATTGTTGGCTGCTGCCACCTTATTACTATGCACCTCCGAGAACTTCTCTACACCCAAAGAGGATGCTTGGCAGTTCTTTGTTAGTTGCTTTCTCTTCCTCAGCGCATTCATTGGGGTGATGTTCATCAAGATTAACCCCATTCGCATGATTATCTACTGCGCACTGGCTGGATTGGTATTGCTATACTAAACGCACATAATAAGAATTTGTGGGGAACCACAAGACACGAGCAGAATAAAAAAAAGGCGAGTGCATCCCTAGGGGAAGTACTCGCCTCTTAAGCAACTAACGGCTGCTCGACTTATTCTATTTAAACAATTACTTATGCTGCCAATAGTACTGAAGAGCACGCGTTACATTCTCTTTCACAGCATTGGATGTGAAAGTAGCTCCAGTAACGCCATCTACATCTACGGTACTTTTCTTTGTTATCTTGACTCCCTCATAAAGGGGTAACATATTCTTCTTGACACGTGCATTATACTTGGGAGTCTCCTGACTCTTCAGCATAACGACCTTTACAATTTTGTTCTTTTTGATATAAACCTCAACTGGCGTTGCGCCCATATAGCCCTTTACATCTTTCGCCAACGTAGTGGTATTAACAACGTACGTGCCGTCTTTCTCCTTTCTCATCACGTCGTCTGCATAGCTAGCAACTGCAATAGCCATCAGGAACATGCTTAATAATACTTTTTTCATCTTATCAATCTTTTTACGGCTGCAAAGGTATATAATATTTATGAATAATGGATAAGCTATTAGGAATTATTAGCAATAAATAAATGTTATAGATATATAACATATTTGGCTGTTTCATAGAATATCACTATCTTTGCAAAAACATAACCCTTTACAACTATTTTTATGACCAAACGTACAACACTGGCTGCTATCTTAGCGGCTGCTACACTGAGCCTTAATGCTCAGAAACCAATGACTGCCCCCAAGGGCGGTAAGGCCATCAGCGACGAACTGATTGGTATTTTCTTTGAGGACATCAGCTCATCAGCAGATGGTGGTCTCTATGCAGAACTGATACAGAATGGTTCATTCGAGTTTAACCCCAACGAAAAAGACGGATGGGGTCCAACGACTGCATGGAAGATGACTCGTCCAGGACACTCTTTGGGTAAACTGGAGATTCGCATGACTGATGGTATTCATCCTAACAACCCCACTTACCTGCGTCTGCATACAGAACGCGTCAAAGAGTTCTATGATTATAAAGGATGGAAGGGCTTTGGCTTGGAGAACAACGGTTTCGATGGTATCTCTGTAAAGGCTGGCGCTAAATATGACTTCTCTGCTTTCTTCCGTAATATCGGTTCTGCAAAGCAGGTACGCGTCGTATTAGGAGCACCTCAGGGATGGGGTAAAGATCCTAAAGTACTGGCTGAGGCTACTCTGGATATCAACAGCAAAAACTGGAAGAAATACGGTGCTACGCTGACTGCTTCAGAAGATTGCACAAATGCTATTCTCCAGGTACTTGTCCTGAATACTGGTGACCTGGATGTTGATATGATTTCGCTGATGCCACAGGACACTTATAAAGGACACGGCTTGCGTAAAGACTTGGCACAAGTTTTGGCAGACCTGAAGCCTAAGTTCATGCGTTTCCCTGGCGGTTGCGTAGTACATGGTGGTGGTGACGGATTCTGGAACACCTATCGCTGGAAGACTACAATCGGTCCAAAAGAGCAGCGCGTACAGCAGAAAAACACATGGGGCTACCATCAGTCAGTTGGTCTGGGATACCACGAGTATTTCCAGTTCTGCGAAGACCTTGGTATGGAGCCACTGCCTATTTTGCCTTGCGGTGTTAACTGTCAGGGTACCAATGGTGGTTGGAGCATGAGAACTCAAGCACAGGATGCTGCTCCCATGTCAGAGATGGACGAATGGACACAGGATGCCCTCGACCTGATTGAATGGGCAAATGGTGATCCCGCAACTTCTAAGTGGGCTAAGATTCGTGCTGAGCAGGGACACCCCGCCCCCTTCAACCTGAAGTATCTGGGTATCGGTAATGAGGAGAAGATTACTCCAGAGTTTACCGAGCGCTTCAAATATATGTATGAAAAGATTATGAAGGCTTATCCCGACATCATTATTGTTGGTACTGCCGGTCCTGGTTCTCACCCTGGCAACCCCGATTTGGAGAATGGATGGAAACTGGCTGGCGAGCTGGGTATGCCTATCATCGACGAGCACTACTATGAGCCCAACAGCTATTTCTTGAACAAGCGTCAGTATGACAGCTATCCCCGTGACCGCAAGACTAAGGTTTATCTGGGCGAATATGCAGCTAAGGACAAGAAGCTCATTGATGCTCTGGCAGAAGGTCTGTATCTGTTGCACGTTGAGCGCAATGCCGACATCGTTGCAATGACCAGCTATGCACCACTCTTTGCCAAGAAGAATGCCACCAACTGGAATCCTGACATGATTTACTTCGACAACGAGCGCACTTATCCTACTTGCAGCTATTACGTACAGCAGTTGTTCGGACTCTCAAGTGGTCAGTACTACTATGGTGACTGCGTTAGCTTCGAGGGCGATGAGGCAGGTGTTGAGCAGCCACAGGCTGATGTTCACTACGGACAGTCTGTTATCCTCAACGTAAAGACCCGCAAGCTCTACGTTAAGATGGTAAATGCCAGCGCAGATGCCAAGAAGGCAAACATTAACCTGAGCCGTTTCGGCATCAAGAAGAATGCAGTAAAGACTGTTCTGACTGGTAAGGCTGACGACGAAAACAACTATGAGAAGCAGCCTATTGCTCCTCAGAAGGAGACTATCAAGGCTCAGAAGAAGTTTAGCCTCGACTTAGATCCATATACTATGGTCATGCTGGAGTATCAACTCTAAGCGCATAGAATCAAGTACAACTATTACTCAGCGAGATATTCATAAATATCTCGCTGATTTCTTTTTATTCCCCAATTGTTTCGTATCTTTGCAATCGGTTACTACATCTAAACAACATTTCTTCTAAGCTTTATCTTGATGACCACGTATCATCAATGGTGAGAATGAAGCATGCTGAGTACTTGTCATTACTGAAGGGGTAGGCTTCTCAAAAAAAGTTTTTCACAAAAACTATTAACCAACATTGTCTGTGGCATAAACCGAATCATGGTTGAAGTCAGCCAACTGTCCACTGAATGCCAGCGCTCTTGACAGCCCTTGTGATTCTAACTTATCAAGATTGAGCGTAAATGAAACCGAGTGAAGATGATTAAGAATGTGGTGATGATTAATTTCTTGTTCATATTGGTATATTTCAGTGAAAAACCTTGCGGATGACAAACCAGCCATGTAGTATGATGGTTTGCAGGAGGCCGTAATGGTGGGCCATGACGCGGAAGCGTTCTTTCAATGAATCGCGATGATGCTGTGTGGTATCACCACCCTCTTCGAAGTTGGCAAGGATGGTATGCGTATTCACCAAGGGCAGATGCTGGCGCTCAGCTTCCTGCATGATGCGGATGCACCAGTCGACATCAGCAGAATGGCGATATTGTAAATCGTAAGGGAACTGCTGTGCAAGGTCTGTACGTACATAGAAAGCCTGATGGCATACCAGCATACCTTGCTTAAATGATTTCCAAGAGAGTTGTTCTGGAGGTCGATGCGTACGCAGATGCAGGAAATTGCCTTCGCTATCAGTGATCGCAGTATCACCATAGATAACGGCTGGAGCCTCTCCCCCAGCCCTTTCAAGAGAGAGATGAGACCTTTGAGCACAACGGACAACAGTCTCAATGGTATCTGGAGCATAGAGCGTATCGCCAGCATTAAGGAATACAAGATAGTCGCCTGTAGCCTTCTGCAAGCCTTTGTTCATTGCATCATAAAGGCCCTTGTCTGGCTCGGACTGAACAATAACCACATGACGACTCTGCTCCTGATACTGCATGGCAATAGCCACAGTATCATCTTTCGACACACCGTCAATAATCAGGTGTTCGATATCAGCATACGTCTGCCTTGCCACACTATCAAGTGTACGCTGCAAGGTACGTGCAGCATTATAGGTAATAGTGACGATGGAGATTTTCATAAACTTCCAGATAACGGTTTGCAACACTCTGTTGAGAATAATTATGGGCTACTTTATGCAGGCAAGCATGATGGACGACCTCTCGGTCAGCCTCAAATAGTGTCCACCAAATGCCACGAGCCAAATCTTCGCTATTGCAATAGTCTGCCACATAACCATTCTTCTGATGATCTATCTCCTCAGGAATACCTCCTACCCTAAATCCCACACTAGGAACACCACATGCCATTGCTTCCATTATAGTATTAGGAAGATTCTCCGACAGAGACGGAAGTACAAAGACATCGGCAGCATTGTAAATGTTGACGATGCGCTGTTCGTCATTTACATAGCCCAAAGGACATGTACGGAATGGCAGTAGTCCTTCTATCTCTTCCGCATGACCACCTAAAATAGCCACAGTAATATTATCCTTTTGTTCAGGATGCTGCTCTGCCAACAAACGGCATGCCTCAACAAGATAGTCCATGCCTTTGTTGCGATTTGTTACACGCTGAGAAGCAAAGAGAATGACACGTCCCTCAAGAGGCAGACCAACAGCTTCACGAGCTTGTTGCTGATTCTTTGGAGCATAGATATGCGTATCTATTGGATTAGGTATGCTCTTCACCTGCTGACCTGCGAGTAAAGCACTCTTTTGCGCCTCTCCTGCTAGCCACTGGCTGCAAGCTACAAAGGTAATCTGACGATTCTCAAGCATTTTCTGCTTGCGTCGCCATACTTGTGAAGCGTAGTCTTTATCGGAACCGCCACCTGGCAACAAGCGACAATGAGCACATTGGGTTTCAAACTGGCGACAATCAAGAGTGAGATGACAGATTGCCGTAGCCGGCCAAATGTCATGCATTGTCCACACCACGGGTTTACCGCTGTCTAAGATTTTGCGAATACCACGTAACGACAACATGCCTTGATTAACCCAATGCAGATGAATAACATCAGCCTCTTGGAACTCATGCATCGTCGTAATGTCCGCACCACAGTTGGCACTATCTACCTCAAAGAGGTGCTCACGATTAAAATGTAATCGCATCCAGATAAAGAAACGCTCCCAGAGAAAGCGCAATTGCATACAATTTTGGTTAGGTAAAGCTGCCACCGTAAGATGGTCACTCTGCTTATCACGCACCAGCATTTTAGCCTTCACTCCATGATTGTTGAGCGCTTCCATCAGTCGACCTGCCGCAACAGCTGCGCCACCTGTACGTTCACTTGTATTGACTATCAGTACTCGCATTGTCAGAATAAATATGTGCAAAGGTAGAGAAAATGATGAAAATAAAAGAATAAAAAGTATAAAAAATAGAAGAACATCTACATAATCTACAAAAAGTTCGTATCTTTGCGTTCCCATAAGCAGAAAACAACAGTTGTATCATGAAAATACACGCACCATTGTTTCCCATAGCAGTCTGTCTAATGACAGGCATCGCACTATGTGACTGGTTGAACAACTGGTCTATGGGGTTAATACCTCTGACTCTTATTGCCGTTGCGACATTAGCTGTCAAGCGCTATCCACGTATTCAAACTATCGGCATAGGCTGCAGTGTGGTTCTAATAGGAATGATTATAGGTCGTAGGCAACAGCAACAGCTTGCCATTGAATGGCCAACAGAAAGCAGAGAATGGCAGGCAGTGGTGATTAGCGAGCCTAAAGTAAAAGAGAAGGTCATTGTTTTTGACGCGCTTTCCATCACAGGGAAACACAAATGGCGATGCAGCATTCTACGCGACAAGGAAAGCGAACAGATTCAGTTGGGCAATGGAATAGTGATTTATAGTCAGATTAAAAAGATTCACGAGTGGCAAAAAGGACACTTCAATTATCGTCGCTATTTGCACTGTCATGGATATACCGGTGAGGTATTTGTCAGAAGTCATGAATGGCAGAGTAAGTCATTATCACTGAAAAACTTGTCGAAAACACAGCGCATACGACTAAAATTTCTGCGATGGCGACATCAGCTGTTGGAGCATTTTCAGCAATGGAACATTGACCATAAAGCCTCAGGCGTGATTGCTGCCATGACACTAGGTGAGAAAAACAGCATAAGCCCAACTATCAAAGATACCTATTCAAAGGTTGGCGCAGCACATATTCTGGCATTGAGTGGACTACACCTAATGATTATCTATAGCATTATCAGTATGTTAGTAGGCTGGTGGCATCGATGGCGTACTGCGACACAAGTGATAACAGTACTGAGCATTTGGGGATTCGCCTTGCTGACAGGCCTATCAACAAGCGTCACTCGTTCAGCCTGTATGATTAGCATCTATGCGTTACTATCATTAGGCTATCGCGAAAGGATGTCAGTCAACACGTTGGCTTTTACAGCCATCATCATGCTAATTATCACCCCCAATGCCATGTATGATATGGGCTTTCAACTATCGTTTCTGGCAGTATTGGGTATTGTACTCTATCATCCACTTATTAACGGCATCATACCACCACATATACAACAAAGCCATCGATGGCTTAGCATCATTTGGGGAACGACAACTGTATCTATCGCAGCACAAATAGGCACAGCGCCACTGATCGTCTATTACTTTGGACGTTTCTGTACATGGTTTCTATTAAGCAATTACATCGTTATTCCGATGGCAACCATCATACTCTATTTGGCATTATTCTGCATTGTTTTCTGTTGGTGGCCGTGGGCTATCAATTATGCAACTAGTGCATTATCGTTCATCGCAACAACAATGAACCTATTATTGGCAGGTATCTCGAAACTTCCACTATGCAGTATAGAAGGAATACATATCAGTACCTTACAGCTATTCCTCCTATATATAATAATAGGTAGTGCTTACATAGCCCTTAGTATAAGATATTCAAAAGTTCTGAGAAATGGGTAATCTTCTGCAGTCGTTCATGTGGAAACTCTTCGCTTTTCTCCAATTCCCACACCACATGATAAGGTATATGAGCAGCCCAGGCTCCTGCGGCTAAAGCCGGAGCGATGTCTGAACGGAAGGAGTTGCCAACCATCAATGTCTGTTCTGGAGCTACATCCAAATTCTCACATAGTTGGCGATATTCTCTTTCTGTCTTGTTAGACACCGTTTCCATATGTGAGAAATATTGTTCAAGTCCAGAACGATTCAGTTTGGCCTCCTGATCCATCAGTTCACCTTTAGTAAACACTACCAAACGATAGTGGCGACGCTCCGCCAGCTGACGTAATGTATCTTCCACCTCAGGTAATGGAGTTGTTGGGAATTGTAACAATTGCTGTCCCATCTCTATGAGTTTCATCACAATACTACCAGGCAATTGTTCATGACTAACGCGCACCGCATTCTCAATAAGCGACAAAGTAAAAGCTTTGGTACCATAGCCTGTCAATGAGAGATTTTTACGTTCTGTCGCAAATAATCCTTCACTAACCTCACGAGCTGTAGCCCATGGAGCAAGGAGTTCGCAGCACTGCTGCTCTACACGATCGAACCACGTTTGACAATCCCATAATGTATCATCGGCATCAAAAGCCAGTACTTTTATATCTTCTCTTCTCATTCTTCCCAATAAACTAAAGTGCGTTTCTGCAATACGGTAGTTTGTTGACTCGGGCTACCCTTTTCCCAATATGACAGTGAAAGTGAATTTGTAGTCCAATTACCTTGATCATCGCGTGTCATATAGTTATTATGCATATTAATGGTCATCACGCACTCATCACCTTTAAACACTTTTTGTTGCTGCGATGCAATCTCATCTTGTTCATTATAGGTATATTCATTGATGTACTTGATAGCCGCCGCTTTGTTAATTAACGTACGACGAATTAGTCGATAATTACTATCATATTCATAAGAGACATCACTATAACCTTCTTGCTCCGTCATTTGAGCCTTAACCAAGTAGCCATAACGATCGTATTGGCGTTGTGTCAGGTCAGGATTCTCCAATTGTCCATCTTGCGAGAAGCGCAGAAACTGATCTTCTGCAACTGCATTCTCCGTTACAATCTCTTGTACGAGTCCATGTAATCCCATTGAGACAGCATCCTTATAATAGCTACCCATCGGCAGATAAAACACGCGAATATCCTTTGAGCCATTAGCATTAGCGACAACAGAAAGTTTCACACTAGAGAAATCATCCATAAAAATCCATGCACCATTACGCTCAACATATTCTCCATGATGTTCTTTTAGCTTATAAAGGAAATACTGCAGATTCTGGTTCAACATACGTTCGGTACTATATGGCCCCACTGTAACATATGCCGACGTCAGCAGTTTACTGGACGGAGAAATGCTAATCAGCAATTTAGCTCTTATTCCATAGAATTTACCACGGAAATAGAAGTCTTCACTATCATTCGACTGTCCCCACTCCGTCCAATCATTTGCTAGCAATTGAGCGCGCACACTATCTATCGGGCCTTCCAAAGGATGACCCTGCAACTGAACGCAACGCATATCCGTCTGAGACCACACGCAGCAGGCAGAAAGCAAAAAACATATGACAATGATAAATCTATTCACGGTGCAAATTTACGAAGAATTTATCAATTATCAATTGTCAATTATCAATTTTTACTTACCTTTGCAGGCAAAAAAATAGAAGATATGAAGATATTCGCAGTTGGAATGAATTATATTCAGCACAATAAAGAGCTGGATGGAGCGTTATATAAACCAGAGAAGCCCGTCATTTTCACAAAGGCAGACTCGGCATTGCTGAAGGACCACAAGCCCTTCTTCATTCCCGATTGGTCTGAGCAGGTGGACTATGAGACGGAGTTGGTAGTACGTATCTGCCGCTTAGGCAAGAGTATTCCTGAGCGTTTTGCCCACCGTTATTACGATGCGGTTACAGTGGGAATAGATTTCACAGCTCGCGATATGCAGCGTGAAGCTCGCGAAAAAGGATTGCCTTGGGAACTCTGCAAGGGCTTTGACGGTTCGGCAGTAATAGGTGATTGGCAACCCATTGACAACTATCGCGATATACAGGCATTGCACTTCCATTTAGACATAAACGGGAAAACCGTGCAGGAAGGCTGTTCAAGCGATATGCTCTATCGCGTAGATGAATTGGTAAGCTATATCTCACAGTTCTTTACGCTGAAAACTGGCGACCTATTATACACAGGAACCCCTGTAGGAGTTGGTCCCGTCAAAATAGATGACCATATCGAAGGATGGTTGGAAGACCGTAAGGTATTGGAATTTAACTGTAAGTGAGAACAAACAGAACGATAAGTGGTATACTATTTCTGTTACTTTGTATTACAACAAATGCGCAGAAATTCTTTAATCTGACTGCGCAAGAAGTCAGAATTGACTCACTATTGCCAGTCTTCAACTATGCCCATCCACTTGGTGAGCATTACGCAGACTCCACCTACTCTATTAGTATCGTTTACCCCGAGTTTATCGACATGAGTAAGGATGACATACAGCGATACCAGCAGTTATCAAACCGTCCGCTTGACATCCTTCCTGAGATATCTCAACAAATAAGTGTATCACGTAAAGAAGGTACTTTACATCTTGGCTTTGTACCGATTGTTTATCGAAACGGGAAATATCAAAAGTTAGTTAGTTTTCAACTAAAGATAAAGGGCAAGGCTATTACCCAAAAAGCGAATCGACGCGCAAAGGAGATAAAAGATCGCTACGTCAACAGCTCGGTTCTGGCTACTGGAACATGGGCAAAGATACGCATACCCGCTACAGGTATCTACCAATTAACCAATGAACTCATCCGTAAGGCTGGCTTCTCAGATATCAATAAAGTAAAAATATATGGTTATGGTGGTGCCCTACAGCCAGAGAAATTAACAGAGGACTACCTAATAGCTACTGATGATTTGCAGGAACTTCCCACTTGTACGACAAATGGGAAACGACTATTCTATGGTATAGGCCCTGTTAACTGGAACGATTCTTATCAGCGCATTCGAAATCCTTACTCTAACTACGGTTACTATTTTCTCACAGAGAGTGAAGACACTCCACTTTCCGTCAGTTGGGAAGATTTTATTTCAGCCAACTATCCCAAAGCAGAGCACTATTGCAATCTGTATGAGATAGACGATTATGCATGGTTTAGTGGTGGTCGCAACTTATACGACGCCACCCCATTACTCGCTGACAAGACCTACAAGTACACCATATCCTCAACAGGAACGTCTGCCAATGGGCGTCTAACTATAGCGCTCTCTGGAGTAGGAAATGGAGGTAGTGTTACGGTAGCACTCAATGGTATGGTATTGGGAAAAATCAACATCCCAGCAGCAGGTTCCTATGAAAAGATGCGTACAGCCGAGAGTACCTTTACTGTCAATAATCTACAAGCCAGCAATGAAGTAACAGTGACTCCAGATGCTAATATGTCTACTGTTCGTTTGGATTATATATCCACTTATGCTACCCAACCAACAAGTCAGCCAGAGAAAGAGCAGGCCTATCCGACACCAGAATATGTCTACAACATTACGAATCAAAATCATCATGCCGACGCAACTGCCGACATGGTCATCATCATACCTACAACTCAAAAACTACGCACACAAGCAGAACGTCTAAAGGCGTTACACAAGCAAAAGGATGGTATGCGTATCAACATTGTACCCGCCGACGAGCTTTTTAATGAATTCTCTAGTGGCACACCTGACGCGAATGCTTATCGTAGATACTTAAAAATGTTGTACGACCGAGCAACTAGCGAAGCTGACATGCCTCGATATCTACTTTTGTTAGGCGACTGTGCATGGGACAATAGGATGGCAACAAATACATGGCAGAATTATTCTCCCGATGATTTCCTACTATGTTATGAAAGTGAGAATTCATATAGCGAAACTTCTTGTTATATTTCCGATGACTTCTTTGGACTATTGGATGACGGAGAAGGTAACAACATAGTAAGTAGCGACCAGTCGGACGTTGCCATTGGACGTATTCCTGCACGTAATGCTGATGATGCAGCAATTGTTGTTGACAAGATTGAAAACTACATCAATAACCAACAGGCAGGTGCTTGGCAAAACCTACTTTGCTTTATGGGCGACGACGGCAACAGCAATGTACACATGGCTGATGCAGATTCCGTGGCACGACTAGTAGAAAACCGTTATCCCGATTTCGTTGTAAAACGCATTATGTGGGATGCATACACTCGTGTCAGTTCAGCTACAGGCAATTCTTATCCAGATGTCACACGTCTTATCAAGCAACAAATGCAACAAGGCGCACTCATTATGAACTATTCTGGACATGGAGGTCCTGGTAGTCTTTCACATGAGTATGTAATGAAACGTTCCGACTTTGAATCTGCTACATCACAACGCCTACCACTTTGGGTGACTGCATCGTGCGACATCATGCCTTTTGACGGACAAGAAGAAAACATAGGCGAAACTGCTTTATTTAACAAGAAAGGTGGCGCCATTGCATTTTATGGTACAACGCGAACTGTTTATCAACCCCAAAACCGTTTGATGAACCTCTCATTTACTAATCGAGTGCTTAGTAAAGACAACGAAGGCAGAGCTATTGCTATTGGTGAAGCCGTACGATTAGCAAAAAACGAACTCATTAGCACCGGAGTATTCCTAGGTTATGACAGACAAGGTCGTGAGATACGTTCTACTGATCAAAGCACTAATCGCTTGCAGTATTCTCTCTTAGGAGACCCTGCTTTAAGACTAGCCATGCCAACAAAGAACCTACAGATTGAGAACATTAATGATACACCACTGACTGCAGGTAATATTCTAACTGTCAAAGCTGGTTCTACTGCTAAAGTAACGGGACGAATAATCGGCGGCGATGGACAGACAGACACTTCATTCAATGGAACCATGACGGCAGTGATACGCGATGCAAAAGAGGAAATCACTTGTCGTTTGAATAATACCACAACAGATGGAGCGCAAACACCTTTTGTCTACACAGATCGCCCTAACACACTCTTCAGTGGCAGCGACCAAGTGAAAGACGGTCTCTTTTCATTTACCTTTGCCGTTCCAAAAGACATCAAATACTCCGACAAAAATGCCCTCATCCATATTTATGCTGTTAACAATGATAAAAGCGAAGAGGCCAATGGTCATACAGACAACATTATATTGAATGGCAAAGCCGAGACAGCAACAAACCAAACTGGCCCAAGTATCTATTGTTATCTTAATAGCGAAACTTTTACGAATGGGGACGCTGTAAATACCACGCCCTATTTTGTTGCTCTGCTTAATGATGAAGACGGCATCAACGCTTCGGGTAGTAGTATTGGCCATGACTTACAACTGATTATAGATGGAGCCTCTGCTACTACCTACCAGTTGAACGACTATTTCAAATATGACTTCGGAAGTTACACAAAGGGACAAATTGGATTTACCATTCCAACTCTTTCATATGGTCCACATAAATTACAATTTAGAGCATGGGACATCTTGAACAATTCCTCTTTGGTAGAACTTTCCTTTAATGTTGCAAAAGGACTTGAACCTGCATTCTTCGATGTAGAATGTTCACCCAATCCAGCAAAGACCGCCACCGCATTCCGTATCATTCACGATCGCACCAACAGTGAAATGGATGTTAAGCTCGAAATATTCGACACATCGGGACGGCATTTGTGGACATATACCGAGAATGGCATACCAACAGATAATAGTTATACTGTCAATTGGGATCTCACCACGAATGATGGACGTAGGCTGAACACAGGTCTATACCTCTACCGTATCAGCATTAGTTCTGAAGGTAGCAGCTATTCATCAAAAGCTAAAAAATTGATTATATTACAATAAGATTATGAAGACAAGAAAAATTGTAATTATGACAGTTCTCTCTCTGCTACTAGGAAAAGCCTATGCGCAGGACACAAAGAGCCAGTTCAACCCCGTTGAGCATGCTGTCATCTCACAGACTATTGCCCCCGATGCCCGTTCCGCAGGTATGGGTGACGTAGGTGCTGCTACCGATCCTGATGTCAACTCCCAATATTGGAACTTGGCAAAGTATCCTTTCTGCATCAGCAGAGCAGGCATTGCAATTAATTACACTCCATGGCTACGTCAATTAGTTAACGATATCGATTTGGCATATGTTGCAGGATATTACCGCATCGGCGACAATGCATCTATCAGTAGCTCATTACGTTACTTCTCTTTGGGTGAGGTAATGACTTCAACAGAAGAAAATGCCATGACTGTAAAACCTTACGAAATGTCGTTTGATGTAGGTGCTTCACTAATGCTGACAGAGAAGTTCTCGTTAGGTGTAGCGCTACGATGGATTTACAGCGACCTGCGTTTTGACTACGAGGAGGATTCAAGTCCTGCATCGGCTTTTGCTGCAGATATACACACATACTACAATACCTACCTCAACATAGGACAGCGTGAGTGTCAACTTGGATTAGGTTTAGTTATGCAGAACATGGGTAGTAAGATTAAATTCTATGGTGATGACCGAAGTCAGTTTCTGCCTGCCAATTTACGCCTTGGTGCTTCGCTGATGATTCCCGTAGATGAGTATAACCGCTTTTCTATCGCTGCTGATGCCAATAAACTACTCGTTCCCACTGTACCTAAGCAGAATGATGGTGAGACTACCGAAGAGTATGAGCGTCGCGTGATTGATGAATATAGTGATATGAGTGCATTTTCTGGTATGATCAAGAGTTTTAGCGATGCTCCTGGCGGTTTCAAAGAAGAGTTGCAGGAGATTCAATGGAGCATCGGTGCCGAGTATATCTATCATGACCAGTTCGCTCTGCGTGCCGGTTATCACCACGAATCAGAGAATAAAGGTAATCGCAAGTACTTCACCGTTGGTGGTGGTTTCCGCATGAATGTATTTTCTCTTGATGTGGGTTATGTAATCTCTACGGCAAAGAGCAACCCTCTCGACCAGACTCTTCGCTTCACATTGTCATTTGACATGGATGGACTAAAGGACTTATTTAAGTAAACATTGAACTTTGAAATGATGATACGAGTAGGAATGGGATACGATGTCCATCAATTAGTGAAGGGACGCGAGTTATGGATAGGTGGTATCAAATTAGAACATGAGCTAGGATTGTTGGGGCATAGTGATGCCGACGTTCTGATACATGCCATCTGTGATGCTATCCTTGGAGCAGCCAATATGCGCGACATTGGCTATCACTTTCCTGACACTTCTACAGAAACAGAGGGAATGGACAGTAAGATTATCTTGAAAAAAACCATTGAGTTGATAACCACCAAAGGTTACCATCTTGGAAATATAGATGCGACCATCTGTGCAGAACGTCCAAAGATGAATCCACATATTCCTGCTATGCAACAATGTATGGCAGAAATAATCGGCTGCAATCCTGATCAAATATCTATAAAAGCTACCACTACGGAGAAATTAGGATTTACAGGTCGTCAGGAAGGTATCAGCGCATACGCTGTAGCACTCATAGAAAAATAGCCACAAGATAATAAAAGAAAAAACGCTACTACTCATCATCGAGCGGCAGCGTCCAAAAGCCTATGTTTAACTAAAAATCCTTTTCCGATAATAATCCAGTCTTTCGACTGGAGGCCTGTCTTTCGACAGGAATATTTCATTATTACTAACCTTTTCTAAAGAAAAGAAAGTTATGAGCGCCTCACGGCGACCACTGTTTCCACACATTTAAAACTTTCTTTTTACCAATAACTAAAAACCTAAAACTATAAATATTACTACTAACCTAAAACAATCTATTAACCATTCCTTTGACTGCTCTCAGTCAAAGCCGGTCGAAACCGGTTGTCTTTGTTTGACGATGCAAAGGTACGAAGTTTTTTTTATTCTCGCAATAGTTTGAATGTATTTAGTGTATATTTTTAACTTATTCTTGATATATATCAAAAATTTTGTGTGCGGTAACAACATCTATTAACACTTCTAACTGTTACAAGTCATCTTCCAGCCACAAAGTATCCTCACGAGAAAGAAGATCACCAATGTTTTCCACATCGTCTCCTGTTATACTTAATGTTGAAACTGCCAGCAATCCAGTTGTTTGAATACATATCTTTTCTACTACAGGCTCAATATATTTCTTCTTCATTATCTTCTAACAATCCTTATCGTCTAATTACGTTATTTTATCTTCACTGTTTATATTTTGTATACTTTCGTCCATTCTTAATATACAGACCTTTTGTCGGATTAATCACCCTACGACCTTGGAGGTCATAGGCAGAATTATTACTACTTATTGTAGAATGGGCAACATCCTTAATGTCTGTAATATCCTCATTCTCAAATTCAAAGGTCAGACACTCACGAGCCGTAGAAGTTGAAGCCTCAATATAGACACGACCAGCACCCAACGAACCACCACTCCATTTATAGAATCCAACATGTTCATTCTTCTTTGCTAGCACATAGACTCCATTACCAGTCGTCTCAGTGCTAATTTTCAAAAGATTGGAATCATTATAAGCTGCATCATCAATAATTGTCAACGTATAAGTACCTGCTTCACCTTGCAGCAGCACAGGTGTATTCTTCACAATAGAGGTTACCTTTGTCAGCGTAAGATTATTATCTGTACAACCCGTAACAATATATGCAGTCAAACCTTCAGGCAACAATACGTTGTGAGCCGACACTATAGAACGCCAACCAGACTCACCTATTTCTATATTATAAGAGGGAACCATTGTATAACGATAAAGAAAAACCTTATCCTGAGTGTTATCATAGCAAGAGAACAACTCATTTACAGGATTATATCTCAAATCATTATGTTTAAAATTACCTTGGAACTTTATGGATGCTCTACTTTCTGAATCAATCGTTATTATTGCTTTCGCATTATCGTCTTTCTTTGTCTCCGTTTTTAAATAATTGTCATCGCTTGACGCTGCACAAAGATAACCATTTCCAACATAAAAATACCATGCATTAGTTTTCCCTTCCAAAGTAATTATTTGAACACTATCGGATATTGTTTCTATCTTTTTATCAGCTATAAAGACTGAGGCTCCGTCTCTATTATTCGTTTTTTTCTGATAGGCACACATCGCCATAGCTTTCCCATCTTCACGAGAACTTACCAATAAAAGTTTGTCACCAGCTGTCAACGTAGTAGCATCTGTAACCAAACAATATCCGAGTCCTGCTTCCGAACCAGCGGGAGCGACAGGATCTTTAGAAGTAACCACAACATGAACAACAACAGAATCAGCGTAATATGATGCGGTCTGAGCAACATTTATTTTAATATCTGCTTCGCCTGGCTTCAGTGCTTTCAAGATCCCATTTTCTACCTTAACAACAGCTTCATCCGTAGAAAAATATGTAATCTGCCCATCAGACGATACTGAATAAAGAGTGCTAGCATCCAACTCTGTCGTCGTATCCATATTTACAGACGAAGAGATAACAGTCAAATTAGGACTATCTCCAATCAATTCCCAATAATACACTTCCACCTTATATAAATATATAGGGCTATTAGATTTTGTATATGATAATGTAATAGCGCCGGCTATAGCTTGAGTTTCTGATGTACTCTCAAAAGTATATGCCGTAGTCTCATTTGTTTTAATTGTTACCTGATTACCATAACTCGATTTTCCTACTTTTACATCGAGTTTGACACTCTTTGAAGAATTAACAGATGAATAGACAACGATCTTCTTTATCTTACGCGAAAAAGTAGAAGAAACAATGCTAACAGTTTCGGGATAAGCATCATTTGATATTCCAAATTTAAAACCTTTATTATAATTTGGCTCGTAAGCACACCCCTTTTTTGTATTCCACGTTGCAGTCCAAGCTATACCATTCTCTGTATGTGTTGATATATCTGACGAGAAATCGCCAGCACTAAGAATATAAGTATAATCAGGAGTTTCGTCTGCCAAAGCATTCATTGTAACACCCATTAGAACAGTTAATAGGATTATGGTTTTGACAAGGAAATCGCTAGTTTTCATTGTTATGACGTTTTTTTGACTTGCAAAGGTACAAAGAAAAACCTTAAGGACAAAACGAAACCATAGATTTTTCTTACTAATTATAACTAATTCCAAAATTGATATGGATTTGCCGTATAGAAAAAATGTTATATTTGTTAAATAACTATAAATATCTCTGTCACCGAAAGCGTTACGCGCGTTATTTGAAATAAAAGCAGTACCTTTGCAGTCCGATTATGGGGGAGAGACTTAGAATCCCCGTGGACAGACGTGTGAATAGCAGTGTCTTTGGCCGGGCGCCGCGGTTCGTGAATCGCTGTTCAGTGCATGAGTTAGACTACTTGCGGAGAGTTAGACCTTCGCTAGTGGTATTTGTGCGCATAAGAGAATTAGTAAAACATGTTTTTTAGTAGTAAATTTAAAATTTAGAAATGAACACTTTAAGTTACAAGACCGTTTCCGTATCTAAGGAAGCTGCTCGTGAGCAGAAGGAATGGCTCGTGATTGACGCTACCGATCAGGTAGTAGGCCGCCTCGCTTCTAAAGTAGCAAAGATTATTCGCGGAAAGTACAAGCCCACCTTCACTCCTAATCAGGACTGTGGTGACAACGTCATTATCATCAACGCCCAGAAAGTTATCTTCACTGGTAAGAAAGAGACTGACAAGGTTTACACCCGCTACACTGGTTATCCTGGTGGTCAGCGTTTCAACACACCTGCTGAGCTCCGCAAGAAGCCTTTCGGTGTAGAGCGCATCATCAAGCACGCCGTAAAGGGTATGCTGCCCAAGGGTCCTCTTGGCCGCGCCCTGCTGAACAACCTCTATGTATATGAGGGAACAGAACACAAGCACGAGGCTCAGAAGCCAAAGGCTATTGATATTAACCAGTATAAATAAATAAGGAACGATGGAAGTAATAAATGCAATAGGTCGTCGTAAGAGCTCTGTAGCTCGCGTATATCTGTCAGAAGGTACTGGCAAGATCACGATCAACAAGAAAGACTTAGAAGTATATTTCCCCTCTGCCATCCTGCAGTACGTGGTTAAGCAGCCACTGAACCTGTTGGAAGTTGCTGAGAAATATGACATCAAGGCCAACCTCGACGGTGGTGGTTTCACAGGCCAGAGCCAGGCACTTCGCCTCGCTATCGCTCGTGCACTCGTTAAGGTAAATGCTGAGGATAAGAAGAACCTGAAGGACCACGGTTTCCTGACCCGCGATGCTCGTGAGGTTGAGCGTAAGAAGCCAGGTCAGCCCAAGGCTCGTCGTCGCTTCCAGTTCAGTAAGCGTTAATATACTGAACCGTTTAGTATCTAAACTGACGGGACTCTGGCTAGTACTGCTAGTAAGACTAGTACAACTAGACTACCCGTTGGTTGATTCTAACAGAAAGAATTAAAAAGAAAGTAAACAACAAAAAAAAAGAAAAGCAAAAATGGCAAGAACAAATTTTGACCAACTGCTGCAGGCTGGCTGCCACTTCGGCCACCTGAAGCGTAAGTGGAACCCTGCAATGGCTCCCTACATCTATACCGAGCGTAACGGTATCCACATCATCGATCTCCACAAGACTGTAGCTAAGATTGACGAGGCTGCAGATGCATTGAAGCAGATTGCCAAGAGCGGCAAGAAGATCCTGTTCGTCGCTACTAAAAAACAGACCAAGGAAATCATCGCCGAGAAAGCACAGAGCGTTGGTATGCCTTACGTTATCGAGCGCTGGCCGGGTGGTATGTTGACCAACTTCCCGACTATCCGCAAGGCCGTTAAGAAAATGGCGAACATCGACAAGCTGATGCAGGATGGTACCTACGCAAACCTGTCAAAGCGCGAGCTGCTGCAGGTTACTCGTCAGCGTGCTAAGCTGGAGAAGAACCTCGGTTCTATCGCTGATCTGACTCGTCTTCCTTCTGCTCTGTTCGTTATCGACGTTATGAAGGAGAACATCGCCGTTCGCGAGGCTAACCGTCTGGGTATTCCCGTATTCGGTATTGTAGATACCAACTCTGATCCCAAGAATATTGACTTCGTTATTCCTGCCAACGATGACGCTAAGGACAGCGTAGAGGTTATCCTCGCTGCTTGCTGCGACGCCATCAACGAGGGTATCGAGGAGCGCAAGGTAGAGAAGGCTGACGAGAAGGCTGCTGATGCTCAGGCTGAGGCCGAGGCAGAAGAGGCTAAGCCCAAGCGTCAGGCTCGCAAGCCCCGCAAGGCTGCTGCTACTGAAGAGGCTCCCGTAGCTGAGGAGGCTAAGGCAGAAGAGGCTGCTGCAGAGTAATACATTAATATTAAAGATTAAACATTAAAGAAATTATGGCTATTTCAATTGATGATATCAAGAAGCTTCGCGCTATGACTGGTGCTGGTCTGGCTGACGTAAAGAAGGCTCTGACCGAGGCTGAGGGCGACTTCGACAAGGCTAAGGAGCTGCTCCGCGAGCGCGGCCTTGCCATCGCTGCAAAGCGTAGCGATCGTGAGACTTCAAATGGTTGCGTACTCGTAAAGGTTGTTGACGGCTTCGCTGCAACTATCGCTCTGAAGTGCGAGACCGACTTCGTTGCTAACGGTGCTGACTTCATCGCTCTTACTCAGAGCATCCTCGATGCAGCTATCGCAGCAAAGGCTAAGGATCTTGAGGCTGTTAAGGCTCTCGACATCAATGGTCAGACCGCTCAGGAGGCTGTTACTCAGCGTTCTGGTATTACCGGTGAGAAGATGGAGCTCGATGGCTACCTGACTCTTGAGGGTGATAACATCGAAGGTTACGACCACATGGGCAAGCACACTCTGTGCACCATGGTTCAGCTGAACAAGAATGCTGCAGAGATTGGTCACAAGCTGGCTATGCAGGTTGCTGCCATGAAGCCCGTTGCTTTGAATGCTGACAGCGTAGACCAGAAAGTTCTTGACGAGGAGTACAAGACTGCTGTTGAGAAGACTAAGCTCGAGCAGGTTGAGAAGTACGTTGAGAACAAGCTGAAGAAGGCTGGTATCAATCCTAACCTCGTTGACTCTGAGGATCACATCGAGTCTAACATGGCTAAGGGTTGGTTGACTCAGGAGCAGGCCGACGAGGCTCGCAAGCTCATCGAGACCGCTAAGGCCGAGGGTGAGGCTCAGCTGAAGATGCCTATGATTGAGAACATCGCCAAGGGTCGTGTGAACAAGTTCCTGAAGGAGAACTGCTTGGTTGACCAGGAGTTCCAGTTCGGTGACGGCGACAAGGCTACCGTATCTCAGTGGATTGCCCAGCAGGACAAGGAACTGCAGATTGTAGACTTCAAGCGTTTCACACTGGTTGCTGAGTAATCAAAAAACCATACATACAAAAAAAAGAGGATGTTTACGCATCCTCTTTTTTTATATCCTCATTTCACAATTATCACTCCACACTCCTCACTCCTCGAAATTCACTCCTCACTTCTGCCTTCTATACTGCCACAGTTCCAATGAGTTGATAATGTTCTGCCACAACACATAGCAACCGGCACCAACAGAAGCTACAGGATGAAGATACATATAAGCAACCCAGATGCTCAATGCCGTATTCTTCTGGAACAATGCCTGACCAGCATTCACCTCTTCGCCCAACTTCCGACCGATACCACGACCAATTCCAAACTGTACAAAGCAAAGTACAAAAGTAGCCCCTGCTATCAACAGAAGCAACAGGAGCGAAGCCTCGCTATGCACAATATTCTTTACCGTGATACCCGTCGTAATAGATAAAGAGACCGACCAGAAGTAGAAGCTCAGGTTGGGCATTGCAACAATCTTAGCACATAGTCCTTTCACATAGTGTTGCATGATCCAACCTAACACCAAAGGCAGTAGCAATACGATGCTCACCTTCTCCAGTATAATAAGGAACGCCTCTATAAACGACACCTGAATGGCCTGCTCCAGCATGGGGAACACCAATGGTATCAATAATGCCGATGTCAACGAAGAGATAAGCACATAGGTTGTCATCGTAGAGATGTTTCCACCTAGTTTACCCGTAACCACTGGCGCTGCTGATGCCGCAGGACCAATGATACATGTTAGCAAGGCCTCCCACAAGAGTGGAGACGCAAAAGCTGGCAGTTCATGATTATCTGCCGCCAAATGCTTCATCCATAGAATCACACCGATATTCACAGCCACCAATAACAACTGCGCTATCAATATACCGATATGCCAACGGTGAGGACGCATCTGGTGAAAGTCCACCTTACAGAAGGTAACCCATAGCGTCAGGAACACAAACAAGGGGAAAATGACATCAAAGATGGGTGCCAATTCCGTACCAAGCTCATCAAGTTGTGGTACGTAATAAAATGTCAGATAACTAACTGTTCCTATAGTAATAGCTACTGGCAGTGTCCAATTCTTTAGAAAACTAATTATATTCATAAATTCTGTGCAAAGGTACGCATTTTTGCACAAAATTGTGTACCTTTGCGGGCAAATTCTAAGATAACCATGCTAGTAAAAACATATTGCGCTGCCGTCAACGGACTAGATGTCAACACCGTAACCTGTGAAGTAAGCATGTCGCGTGGTGTACAATTCCACCTGACAGGACTTGCAGACACCGCCGTCAAAGAAAGCTACGACCGCATCAAAGCAGCACTCGTCAACAATGGGCTGAAAATGCCCTCTATGGATATAACCATCAATCTTGCTCCTGCCGACATCAAAAAAGAAGGTTCTGGCTACGACCTGCCATTAGCCATCGGCATTTTGGCTGCTAATGGAAAGGTTGAAAGCGAGCGTCTGGAACAATATATGCTAGTAGGCGAATTAGGACTCGATGGCAAGCTACAGCCTATCCGTGGTGCACTTCCCATCGCCATTCGCGCCCGCAAGGAGAAGTTTAAGGGACTCATTGTTCCTCAACAGAACATTCGCGAAGCTGCTGTTGTCAACAATCTTGAGGTATATGGTATGGAGACACTAATGGATGTTGTCCATTTCTTCAATGGCACTACCACCTACGAGCCCACCATCATCGACACACGCCGCGAGTTTTACGAGCAACAAAATCAGTATGAGCTCGACTTCTCCGATGTTCGTGGGCAGGAGAGCGTAAAGCGTGCCTTAGAAGTAGCAGCCGCTGGAGGCCACAATCTTATCATGATAGGCCCTCCAGGTAGCGGTAAGTCTATGCTTGCAAAGCGCCTACCCTCTATTCTCCCTCCATTGTCGTTGGCAGAAAGTTTGGAGACCACACAGATACACAGCGTAGCAGGCAAGATTAGTCGCGACACCAGCCTCATCTCTCAGCGTCCCTTCCGTGCACCTCACCATACCATTTCACAGGTAGCTCTCGTAGGTGGTGGCAATAATCCGCAACCAGGAGAGATATCTTTAGCGCATAATGGTGTGCTCTTTCTTGACGAGATGCCAGAGCTAAGTCGCTCAGTATTAGAGGTATTACGCCAGCCATTGGAAGACCGCAAGATTACCATCAGCCGTGCTAAATACAACGTAGAGTATCCCAGTTCATTTATGCTTATCGCCTCTATGAACCCGTGCCCATGCGGATATTATGGTGACCCTACGCATAACTGCGTGTGCACGCCAGGACAGATACAGCGCTATATGAATAAGATTAGTGGTCCCCTACTCGACCGTATTGATATTCATTGCGAGATACAAGCAGTACCCTTTGCACAGCTCAGTCAAATGAATCCAGGCGAGCCATCTGACACCATTCGTGAGCGTGTTATTGCTGCCCGCAAAATACAGGAAGAGCGTTTCAAGCCCTTCAAAGGCATCCATTGTAATGCGATGATGACAGAGAAAATGCTCCATGAGTTTGCTGAGCCCGATGCTGCAAGCCTTGACATGTTACGCATGGCGATGGAGAAGTTGAAGTTAAGTGCTCGTGCCTATAGTCGCATCCTCAAAGTTGCCCGTACCATTGCCGACCTCGAAGGCTCCGAGAATGTTCAGTCACATCATATCGCCGAGGCCATTGGTTATCGCAACCTTGACCGTGGTGACTGGGCAGAGAGAGGAGTGTAAGAAAAAGAATATTAAGAATAAAGAAAATAACTGGCAGATAATTTCTGCCATACAATACTAATCAATTAAACTAAAGATTTTAATATGAACTTTCTAGAACTTGTTAAGAGCAGATACAGTTGCAGAGCTTATAAGGCTCTCAACGTAGAGAAAGAAAAGTTAGATTACATTATGGAGTGTGTACGCTTTGCACCTTCAGCAGTAAACAAACAACCTTGGAGATTCCACATACTCACCAATGAAGATGACAAACTCAAGATACAACAGTGTTATCATCGAGATTGGTTCAACACGGCTCCTATGTATATCATAGCCTCTATCCTGCACGACGAGGAATGGGTAAGGCGTGATGGAAAGCATCATGGCGACATCGATATCGCTATTGCTGTTGAGCATCTTTGTCTTGCTGCTACGGAACAGGGGCTCGGCACCTGTTGGGTTTGTAATTTCGACTCAGCCTTATGTAAGGAACTGTTTCATCTGTCGGACAACGAAGAACCTGCAGTTATTATTCCCCTTGGTTACGCAGATGACGAAATAAAAGACAAGATTCGTAAGGACATCACTCAGATAGTTGAATAACATACTACCCGAATTCCTAATAGTTATTTTAAAAAAATCTCGCCATGCTAAAGCTGTAGCAAGCTTTGACATGGCGAGAAATCATATTTGGGAATATTATAAAACGATTGCTTTTATCGACCCATCATTACTTTTCTTGAATGACCATTTGCACTCCTCTCGATGCATAGTCCAATGGGATTGTCCAATCGTCGACCTTGCATATCATAGTAAGTCTTAGGACCATCATCGTCGTCACTTTCACGTTCCAGTTCCTCAATAGCCGTACTACCATTATCAATCATAAAAATGAAGGTATTCAAACTGCGAGCAGGAATCTCGATGGTAAACTCATTCGTTGACTCAGGAATGTCAAGATCAGACTTTTGGCAAAGATTCGTACTTTCATTACCAGTAGACAACCAGTAAGTACCGCTCTTAACATTATAAGGCAACTCGATTTTCAAGTTACGAGAAGTGGCCGTTGTGTCAATAGCCATCACAATAAGAGAGTCACCTTTCTGGTATGCAGAATACTCATAAGCATCTCCCTCTCCAGAGGTCTTGTCTTGCGAAGTTGTCAAACGAGTTGAACCTGTCACATTTTTAGAGAAATGCGACATAACAAAAGCACGAGGCAGCAGTTCGTCTTTCTTATTTCCAGCACCATACTGTTCTTCACCAGTACCACAGAAAGCCCAGTGTGCACGCATATACCAATAGATATAACCTGTACAGCCAGCCAGCATACTCTCATTGAGTTCTTCTGCAAAAATCAGATTCTCATGCCAAGTAGGCAGACGATCGATATTATCTGTTACGGAATGCTCAGTCATCCAAACTTCCTTTCCATATTTAAGAGGAAGGACGGCTGACTTTTTCATATATTCAAGAGGAGCATGACCATACATGTGACCAGCAACAATATCTATCTGCTCACGACAAGTAGGATCCTGCATAAGTGGGTCTGTATAGTTCTGAGTAAAGCCCAAACTTTCACCACTAATCAATTTAACACCAGGATAAGTCTCTCTATCGAGCATCCAAGCGTAGTTCTTAACAAGCTTTACCAGGTCTTCTGGATCATAGAGACAGCCTGAATAGCTAACCCACCAGTCTGGCTCATTTTGGATTGACACTGCATCAACATCAACTCCATGATTCTTCATCCATTTCAGGAAGGTATTCAGCCAAGGGAAGAATTTCTCGTAGCAATCCTCACGCAGTTTACCTCTTTGATTTCCCTGATCGTCAGAATTACCACCCTGAGGTGTGCCATTCGTTTTGTATACACCGGGAGGTGACCATGGTGTACCAAAAACGATACCACCACGCAGTTTTACAATCTTGGCAGATGGCAGCGAGCCATTCCAATCATAGTCTCCCCACTGGTCTGCCTTATCTTCCAAGTTGGGCGAAATCTCCATTCGCATGATGTTCAATCCAATCTTTGACTTAGCGCCATAAAGTTTGCTTACAGGAGCGTTGTCTGTACCAAATGGTTTCATGGCACCATCACAGCATGCGGCACCGAAACCGGTAATGGTTTGTTTTGTTGTTTTTTTCACCGTCAATACCGTAGTAGGCTTTGCCGCATGTACAGCAATGGCGGTTACCATCACAATCACAGATGTAATAATTCGTTTCATTGTTTTTATAGTTTGATGTTTTGGGTGAGTTTTTTACACTTATAATTCGTTGCAAAATTACCTTATTATTTTCATTCCACCAAAAAAAATCCCTACTATTTCAGCATATTAGGTAATTATGTACTTTTTATTTCTGACTAACAACAAGTACAAAACCGCCACGAGGTTGACAAACAATCTCTTTTGGAAGTTTGTTAATAGTACTAATATCCCACTGTCCGTTGGCATCATCGGCAAACAACAAGGCTTTACCTTTACCTATGAAATTTAGTTTTGTTGTAAGCGTCTGAGCCTCGTCTAATCCGTTGATACCTGCTACATACCAAGTCTTGCCACTGCGGCGAGCCAATACGGCACTCTCTCCAGGATAACCGCTGACATAGCGGGTCTCATCCCATACGGTGGGCAACTGACCTAAGAATGTCTGCACCTCTTGAGGCTGAGCCAAGAAACTCTCTGGACGGTCTGCCAGGTGCTGCAGGCCACTCTCATACAGTACGGTAAGCGCTAGTTCATGAGCTTTCGATGTGATATGCGGATGTTGAGAATCGCTGAAGGCACAAGGAGTATAGTCCATCGGACCAATGACATTACGAGTAAATGGCAATGTCGCATTGTGACTGGCAGCCTTCTTTGTAAAGTGAGGTACATTATTATACCACTCAGCACCATATACGCCCTCCGTTGATAGCAGATTAGGATAGGTTCGCTGCCATCCGCGAGGAATAGGAGCACCATGGAAGTTGACTAACAGATGATGGCGGGCAGCGCTCTCCAATAGGTCTTGGCAGTAATCCATATTAGCTTGGTTGTCACCACTGAAGAAGTCAATCTTCACACCAGCAACACCAATCTTCTCGCACCAAGCAAATTCTTTCTCACGATCTTCAGGCTTATTCAGACGAAACTTTGGTCCAGGGGCACCATTTATCCAGCCAATAGATGAGTTATACCAGATAATAGGCTTGATGCCCTTTGAGTTAGCATATGCCACAGCGTCTTCGATGGTCTTTCCTTCGTTGCTTGCCACCTTGTCCATCTCATCCCATTCTGCATCGATGAGCACATAGGGCAACTTCAGCGTGACTGCCATATCCACATATTTCTTTATAATATTATAGTCGTTAGAACCATGATTGTATGCCCAATAAATCCAGGATACCACACCAGGCTTAATCCAATTAGTATCAGTAAGCTTAGAAGGTTCACTGACATCTGTCACCAATGTAGACTCCACGATATCAGCCAGTTTACCGATAATTGCCACACGCCAAGGAGTATGCCAATTGCCATTCAGCAGCACATCATTTTCGTCTTGCTTAACGCTGAACACTTCGCCATCATTAAACAAGCTCGATGCACTCTGTTGGCGCTCAATATTGGCTTCTGTAATTAGGGCATATGCTTCGCCTTCTCCATCTTCAGAAGAGGCCGGTGAGACCTCTATTAAAAGCGGATATCCCCAATGAGTATTGATGGTCTTTTGTTCCATGGCACCGCCGAATCCGCCCAACGTCTTCACATTAGCTGTAGTCGTCATTGGATAGAATCCCTCATAGCCATCGCTCCACTGCATCATCCAGCGCTTAGTGCCTTCAGGAATGATATAGGCTGTCTGCTCTTCAGGATGCTTCTGATTCTTCAGGTTACTATATTCATAGCGGAAAGCAATACCATCATTATAAAGTCTCATCACAATTCGAGACTCTTTACCGATAGCAGTCTGATACTCATTGGCTTTGTTGATGCAGTGCAGGCGCTTACCTTCCAACATTTGGTAGTCATCGTTCACTTTTCTTACAAATTGCCACCCACCGGCATTCTGGTCAAGCACCAGTTCCAACGCTTTCTGTTTTCCGTAGTTAACAACTAACTTCTGATTGATTGTCTTTGCTGACAGCTTTCCATTAGGTGAGGTCATCTTTTGTGCATTAACAGCTAAGGTTACGCAGCAAAAAATAGTAGTAAATAAAAGACTTTTCATATTAGTTTTATATCGATATTTTCTGCAAAGTAACAAAAAATATTATAATAAACAAAACATCGCAATGACATTAGTCGATTTTCTCCTATTTATTATCGTTATTCTCGATTAAACTTCTTATCTTTGCAACCGTAAAATTATTGCTTGATGAATACCTCAGTAGATCAACTTCATTTTCTAACTCTCAATGTTGGTTTTGCCCAACATAATGGTGACTGGAATTGGAAGAATGTCCGTAGTCCATTTGCCCGACTATATTATGTAACGGAAGGAGAAGCACAGATAGTTATCGGTTCTGACTATCACACGCTTACGCCCAACCATCTGTATTTTATCCCTGCCTTTACAGAGCATAATTATGTATGTCAGGCATCATTCTCTCACTACTATGTACATATCTATGAAGACCAGCAACGCAGTGTGGGCATTCTTGATGACTACACATTTCCTTTTGAGGTAGATGCATCAGTTATCGACCTCGAACTCATCAAGCGACTTTGTGATATCAATCCCTTTCTAAAGTTGCCTGCCTCCAATCCGCTCTCTTATGACAATCATCCGACATTAATTAGCAATATCCGTCTCAATCAGCTCCGTCCTTTCCACGACAAAATGGAGTCAAGAGGCATCCTGCTTATCCTGATGTCACGCTTCTTCAAGCAAGCTGTTTCAAAAGAAGAAGTAAAGGACAACCGTATTCATCATACGCTTAGTTATATCCGCAAGCACCTTGACAGTCATCTTGATGTCAACATGTTAGCCGACCAAGCATGTATGTCGAAAGACCATTTTATCCGTGTATTCAAGAAGGAAACGGGAGAGACGCCCAATGCTTATATCACCAAGCGTAAAATGGAAAAGGCAGAATTAGCACTTGTCACTTCCGACCTCTCCATCAAGAGTATTGCACAACTAATCGGATATAGTGATTATTCCTATTTTAATCGTGTTTTTAAGCAGAATTCTGGCATCACACCTCTGCAATATCGAGAAAAAGCATTATCTTTGCATCCCGAAAAATCACTATTAGAAAAAAAATAAGAGAGCATGTGGAGTAAACCCTATAAAATGAAAGAAGGCTTTCTCATTGGAGGAGGTCTAATACTTGCAGGACTGATTCTGCAGGTAAGTATCGGTCCTGTTGTATGGAATACCTTTCGCTGGCCAGTCAATGGTATTATGTTGGCTGTATTGTTCTGCATCATCGCCACAATCTTCCTATTATCGAACAAGGTAAAGAGCCTTCAGTTCTTCGCCTCTAATAAAGCAGCGGTTCCAGCTCTCACCTATGCTGTCATGCTGACTATCGTTATGGGACTGACACGACAGGAGGGCAACCATTGGCTGAACAACATGCTTTCCTTCTGACCTCTCGTTCTTACATATTTGTATTTGACTATCATTCTAGGATTGGTTGTACTCCGCCAGTTGAGAACATGGGCTACTGCCAAGTTCTCACTCACAGCTTTCCCCTCCTCACTTCTCTCCCATCTCGGATTATTCATTGCCCTGACCACTGCCACGCTTGGCAGTGCAGACATGCTGCGTGTGAAGATGGTTACGGCAAAGGGAGCACCTGAGTGGAGAGCTATGGACCAACAGGGAATGATTATAGAACTGCCTTTCACCATTGAGCTGAGACAGTTTATCATGGAAACCTACGATGATGGCAAGCCCAAGCGCTATGCCTCAGACATTCTGATTCAGGACAAGACAGACAAGAACATACAAGCCACTATTGATGTCAACAAGCCTTTGGATATTGACGGATGGAAGATTTATCAGTTCGGCTATGACACCAGAATGGGTGCCAAAAGCCAGACCAGTATTCTTGAACTGGTGTACGACCCCTGGTTACCAATAGTCTATGCTGGTATCTATCTTCTGCTTGGCAGTGTGATACTCATGCTGCTACGCGTCATTCCTTGGAAAGGGAGTGTTCAACAAGCACGCAAGCATCCCAAGAGGGCAATCCTTTTATTCACTCTCATCATGGCATGCTTTATCTGCATCCATCACTTCATGCCTATCCTGCATTCGAGTACTCTTGTTCCGGCATTGCAGAGTCCGTGGTTTGTTCCTCATATCGTAGCTTACATGTTAGCCTACACCCTATTGGGAGCAGCAGCAGTCATGTCTGTATTGTCTCTTACCACCTCCTTCAAGCACATGTCTGTGCTCAACAATCTGGTATATGCCGGTCTTGCCTTTATGACTATTGGTATGCTCTTTGGAGCACTCTGGGCAAAAGAGGCATGGGGCCATTATTGGGCTTGGGACCCTAAAGAGACGTGGGCAGCCATTACCTGGTTCTCCTATCTGGGATATATTCACTACCGACTGATTCCTAACCATAAAGAAAAACTCGCATTGTGGATGCTACTCATCTCATTTGCTTTGTTACAGATGTGTTGGTGGGGCATCAAGTTCTTGCCCGCAGCCCAAGAATCAAGCGTACATGTTTATAATTAACTTCCATGACTAAACAACTAATTACACATAATACCTAATTCAAAAAATGAAACGTACAACACTATTTCTTACCTTAGTTCTTCTCATGGCCTCCTATGTATTTGCCTATGAGAAGCAGTCTATTAACATCACCGTGAATGGCAAACCGAGAGATATGGTGGTATTTACCCCCAACTCTTTCCCTGCCAAATCACCTCTATTCATTGTTACCCACGGTATGAACCAAGATCCTGAATACCAATATGGGTCTGACAAGATGTATGAGATGATTGACACCGCTAAATTCGTTATTACCTACTTACGCAGTGATGGCTCTACATGGGACACAGGCGGCACAAACGACCAGACCTTCGTCAGCAAAGCCATTGACGAGATGGCCAGCCGTTTTGACATTGACCGTGACCGTGTTTATTGGTCAGGATTCTCTATGGGTTCCATGCTTATCCACCATTGCATTGCTAACATGCAGAACAAGATTGCTGCCTTTGCCCCCACAAGCGGCATTCAGTTTAGCGAGCAGCCTTGGAACAAGTGCAATAAGCCTGTCAATCTGCTAGAGTGCATAGCCTACGACGATGATGTCTTTGGCTACGAGCAATATGGCATCCATGCCTATATCGAGAACTATGCCAAGCACGACAAGCACACGAAGTACTCTAAGACAATAGGCTATAAGTATAATAGTAGCAACTGGCAGGATGGCGACCTGGAGAAATGGACTGGCGGTCCTAATGGTGGCGAAGTATGGCTTTATTCATATAATAGTGGTGGCCACTGGCCTTCTGACCAGAACCGCCAACTCATCTGGAACTTCTGCAAACGCTTCTCACTGAATCAGCCCAAAGCCAACATCACCGAACCTACAGGCGAGACCACCTTTGTATGTCTGTCTCCCAAGGATCAGGTTACCTTCCCCGATATTGATGTAGAAGCAACGGCAAAAGCTACCCAAGGAACTATCAGTAAGGTAGATATCTATCTAGACAACACCCTTCTGAATTCTCAGACCGAAGCTCCCTATACTGCAACGGTATCAGTTCCAGAGGCAGGCAAGTATAATCTGCGTGTAGAGGCTACTGACAGCAATGGCAAGACAGGCGAATCATCATGTGCGCTCAATTACAAGACACATGGCCGTTTCTATCGCTTAGCCGATGACTTCTTTGTAGAAGGAGTCATTCCTCAAAACTGGTATGTCAGCAACGGCTCTAATACATTTATTGGAGGTGGAATGCCATCCACCAGTGGTCCTCGCGTTTTGCGCTTCACCAATAGCACCAGAGACTTCGACTATGGTTTGTTTGTAGAGAACAACACCAATAAAGAGAAAGCCGCTTGGGCAAAATTCGGTGTCAAGGAAGGCCGTTCTTCTTTGAATCTGTATACTGGCAGTTATAAACTGAATTATAAAATCTGCAATTGGAATCAGGCCGATTTCTCTCCCGTTACAGTTGCCATTGAGACACTCGACGGACAGGTGATTGCATCGCAGACCTATACCCCAACCTTCAACTTTGGTGGCAAGGTGAACACTAAGTTCTCTTCCATTACAGCACAGTCATTAGAGTTCGATATCACGAAGCGCGACAATTATGTTGTAGCTATCTACGCAGATGCCAAGCGTCATGCCGACTTCGTAATAGGTCAGTTGAACATCAACATCAAGAAATTCGACACTACAGGCATTGAGTCTATTGAGAATACACCAGCAGCAGACAACACCATTTACGACTTGCAAGGTCGCAAGGTGACAGATCCTGCTAAGGGCCTATACATTGTCAATGGACGTAAAGTTGTGATTAAGTAAGTGGATAGTCAAGCATGCTCGGACTCTTCCAAACAAGAACGAGTTCGAGCATGCTCATTCTCTTGATTTAGAGAGACAGGTGATAAGACCATTACAGCTTTAAATGTAAACAGATGAAAGGTTTCGGACATTTTCTTGCATTCATCACAGTAGCTATATGGGGCAGCACCTTTGTATTTACAAAGATGCTACTTCTCAATGGTTTATCTCCTGCTCAGATATTTACTTTACGTTTTCTGATTGCCTATCTTCTGCTGCTTGCCTTCGAGCTAATAACCAAGCGGGAATCGTTCCAACTGTTCAGCCAGTCTTGGCGAGATGAATTAACAATGTTTTTATTGGGCATATCAGGAGGATCGTTGTATTTCCTTACAGAGAATGCCGCCATGCTCTATACCACTACAACGAATACTTCGCTGATAGTATGCTCCTGCCCGCTCTTTGCCATGTTACTGGTAGCACTTGTATATCATAAGAGCGAACGGTTTACGAGCATACAAGTAATAGGTTCTATGCTTGCATGTTTAGGTATGGCAGTAGTCGTTGTTAATGGCCGCTTTGTGCTCCATCTATCCCCCTTGGGTGATATGCTAGCGTTTGGTGCCTGCCTCTGTTGGGCTGTCTACTCACTACTTATGAAGTATGTTACAGAACGCTATTCCACCTTCTTTATCACTCGCAAAGTATTCTTCTACGGACTGATAACGATTCTCCCCTACTATCTCCTATATCCAGGTTTCCCTTCCTTCGAAGTACTCTTCAGCAGTCAGGTATTGTGGAATCTACTCTTCCTCAGTGTCGTAGCCTCTATGATTTGTTTCCTTACCTGGAGTTGGGTTATTCATCAGCTTGGCGCTGTAGTAGCTACTAACTGGGTATACTTCAATCCCATCACCACCATTCTCTTTGCTTGGTGGTTGCTCCACGAACAGATTACCCCTTGGTTTCTCCTTGGCACCATTATGATTCTCGCAGGCATGTACCTTTCCGAGAAGCATCATTCCACAAAATGATACAGCAACCTGTCTCGCAGTGTTTCTTTCATAGCTCTTTCAATGACTGCTTTTAAGGGTTGAAATGTTAAAAATGGGGGGGTAAATAAAAATATATTAAAAAAATGTTTTGCCAAGAAGATGATAATTAGTATATTTGCCCCATACAAATGATAAATATTACAAACCAATTAAAACTTGAAACTTATGAAAACTACGATTAAATGGATGTGTGCTATCATGGCAGTTGTGATGGGCGCTTTTGTATTTACAGCATGTGGTGATGATTCTGATGATCCTGCAAATGTTAACGCTCCTTCTTCTTCACAGATTTTAGGTACTTGGGAAGTAGTTTCCTCACCTATTACTAATAACGGTCCTTCCAAGGGAACTCTATTCTATATGGGCAGCAATGGTGTGATGAAGATGAAGTTAGGTGGTGAAAGTACAGTCCACACTGGTAGATACGCCTATGTTCAAGCCACAGGTTTATTGACTCCTATTTTCGATAAAATCGGAACAGGAACTGCTGTGCTGAGTATGCGCTCTGATGGTAAAATCAGTATGCAGATAACAGACAGAAAAGACAGCTATACTATTATCATCGAAAAGAAATCCTCTGACGATGTCATTCAGGGTGGCACAAATGGAGGTGGCGGTAGTGGTGAGGCCATTATAAAGACTCCAGAGATTATCGGTACTTGGGTATTTATTCTTGATGACGGCAATTACCATAACGTCACAGGTGTGACAGTTGAGTTCCATGAAGATGGTACCGGCATCTACTATGAAGGCAACAAGCAGGAAAATATCACATACACATCGGAATACGACAAAAAAGGACGCATCCATGCAGTATGGACATACGCTGTTAATGGAGAGAGGGCTGAGCTGAAAGCAGTAGCAGTTCAGAATGGTAATGTTCTTAATGGCGAAGGACGCATGATGCAGGATGGCATTGACTTCGCAGGCGTTACCATGATAAGAAAGGGTTATGTTATTCCTTCAGAGGGCATCCTTGGTCGTTGGGAGGTAACTGGTGTTGACTTCAATGGTCCAAGAGTAGGTGAAGTAATGGTATTTGGCAATGATAGAGAACTCTATGTAGAGGGCGACTACAAGACCATTTCTTACGACTGGAATGCTACAACAAACAGACTGATTATTCATCTGCAAGAAGATGGTGACATGTCTGCTACTGTTCAAACCAATGGATGGACTGCAGGTTCAACAGCCACTGTAACCATTGATAGCGGAGGAACACTAACACTGAAGAAACTGTAAAAGTCATACTGAGAAAGATATCAAAATAGTTTGGTGGCATTATTCTCCTTGAATAATGCCACCAAACTATTTGTATTCTAAATGCGTTTTCTAGGGCAGAAAACGATGTTTTCTACGCAAGAAAACGGTGTTTTCCAATAGCGAAAACATTGGTTTCGGATAGTGATTACAGCAGAGCAGTTCCGATAGAAAATAGTACGCAAATAGTTTGACGGCATAATTCGCATCGAATTTACGCATAATTCGCATCGAATTTACGCATAATTCGAGGCGAATGTAGGCTTCAAACTATCCGAATGTAGGCTGCATAGGAATTAGGGCTTACGAAAGAGCCATTTTAGCATCACAATACAATAACTATTGAAGGTCAATACAATAACTATTGAAGTGCTAAACAATAACTATTGGGACGCAGATACAGCCATCTCAGCGCTGGGATAGCTGTTCCCAGAGCTGTATCAGTTGTATTTCTGAAATACTCATAAGGGCATTTTGTATTTTTATTAAGGTTTTCGCAAAAACTATTAACCTTCTACCATAACGCCCCGCAAACCACGATACACAGGGCGTTTCAGGCATGTTAATAGTTTGCCAACTATTAACATACATCTACTAAACATGCACTTCAGATTTTATTACGACCACAGATGGATTTATCAGATTTTTTGGGGTCACTTCAATATGTAGGTTAGAAGTATGTTAATAGTTCGGAAACTATTAACATGGCTCAGTTCCTTTGTACATCGGCATTTGAAGGCAGTTATGGTAGAAGGTTACATGTTTTTACGCATAAACTATTTGCGGAGCAAGGATACTACGTTGGGATTGAGATTCTATCTGTAATCAGACATCTACCTATATAAAAAAGTAAAGAAACTATTGTGGCAATAGTTTCTTTATTTTTTCTTCTAAATGTTGTGCTGATAAGTCGCGGTCAAGAACTCTGCCATTGGCTCCTATCAGTACATTGGACGGTACATCTGCCATACTGAACTTCTGCAGCAGTGGCGTTTCCCACATGCGACCATCGCAGACGGTTGACCACTTCAGCGAGTCACGAGCGATATATCTGCGACAGATGTCAGTCTGACCATCAAGGCAGATGCTGAGTACAGCCAACTTATCACCATAACGGTCTTTCAGTTGTTTCAGGCGTTGCTGGAAAGATATGCTCTGATAGCTCCATGTAGCCCATGTGGTTATTACAGTAACCTTTCCTTTCAGGTCTGCCTCCGTCACTCTCTTGCCCTTGATATCCGTTGCAGTAAACTTAGGCATAGTGGTATTGACGGCACAATTCTCCAACAGGCGCAGCTTGCGCTCTAATTGCGACAAGCCGATATTGTCTGGTTGTTCTTTCAGCAGCAGTTCGGTCAACTCCCTACCCTGTCGGTAATCAGCGTCTTTGGCTTGCACGAAATAGCGATGCAACAGATAGATGCTAACTCGCGAGTCGGGATTCTCCTTGATATACTCGCTGACTGCCTTGGGAATATCGGGAGGTGTGAGGTCGTTGAGCTTCATGCGAAGCATGGTCATATCCTCGTTCTCGTCAGTACCCTCAATAATCATTTCTTTCATGTGAGTGGCATCACCCTTAATTGTTACCTTAGCACCCGGCTCTGCAAAGATGGGCTGCTCGGAATAGTTAGGAAATACCACAATCAGCATGGTGGGGTCGTGTAACTCCCGTTCATAGGAGAAACGGCTGTCGCGCACCTGAATAGTATCAAAGCCAGCCATATCGCCATCGGGACTATACACCCAGAACTCTCCCTGATTGAAGTTGCGCAAGCGACCTTCCAGTCTGAACTTGCCATTGTCAGAACCACAGGAAGAGAGAATAAAGAGAATAGATAAGAGATAAAAGATAAGAGATAAGGGAGATGCATTCTTAAAATGTTTTTTCTCACAACATATATTTCTACACATATTCATACCTTATCTACTATCTTTTATCTCTTATCTATTCTCTATTATCTGTTATCTATATTTATTTTGCTACGTCTTTCAGCTCCAAGTCGTTAGCAGCATACTCCTTCAAAGAAGCATCCTTCTGGAGAGCTGAACGGAGGAAGCTGGCAGCAGCCTCATTGTTGCCCTGACGTGCATTAATGATAGCCTGCAGATAGTCTGTCATTCCATCAGCCTTCTCTACGTTCTTCAGAGTCTGAGCAGCCTTAGCGTAGTTCTTGTTCAGGATCTGAGCCAGTGCAGCACTGTTAGAGTTTACACCGCTGAAGTCCTGCTCAGCCAAAGTGTAGTTGCCCTGAGCGAGATGCAGGTTACCCAGAGTCTCAGCCAGTCCCTTGGCATTACCAGCCTGACCGATATAGTTCTCAGCAGCCTTTACGTCGCCACGCTGCAGAGCCAGCAGACCGAGGTTAGCCTTAGTCTCAGCGCAAGTGCCAGCGGCAGCAGCCTGATTCAGATAGTTCTGTGCCTCATCGTAGTTGCCCTTGCTATAAGCCAGTGCAGCGAGGTTATTGAAAGCACGAGCATCGTTAGGATACAGACGAGTAGTAGTCTTCAGAATGTCCTCCTGCTCAGCGGGAGTCTCTGAGATAGAAGCAGCATAGAGCAACTCCTCAAGGCTCAGCTTAGAAGCATCGCTCTTATACTGTGCGAAGATCTGCTCATCATCACGACCGATAGTTTCGTAGTTGATAGTCAGACGAGCACGACGCAGCTCAGGCAGAATACCATCAGCCAGCTCTTTGAAGGCGTAGCTCATATTCTTAATCTGCTGTTCACGCTCCTGAGGATCCTTATACATAGAAAGAACGCGCAGGATAACATCCTTGTCCTGAATGTTGCTGGCCTGTACCAACTGCTGGAAACCTTCCCAGTCCTCAGCGGTATAGTTAGCCTCAACATCACCATCCATCTTAGCCTGCTTCATCTGCTTCTTTACATAGTTCTCTGTATTCTGCTGACGCTTGTTAGCCAACTTCTCGTTCAGAGCGAAGCCACCATCAGGAGAAGCGTATGCAGAAACCTCAACGCCTGAGAGAATCATGCCCTCACGATCATTGCTGATGCGCTTCAACAGGTCAACAAACTCCTGAACAGAGTTGTTCTTCAGCTCGCTCTTGCGCAGCTCTGCCTGCTGAATCAGGAACTTGATGTTAGCTTCCTGCTTCTGCTCTACTACACGCTGGAAAGCATCAGGAGCCATGCTGGGCTGAGCTGAAGTCAGCGTGCGGTGGTACAACTCGCTGGTAGCAATAACACCATCGGCAACCTTTACCTCAGGAACGCTAACAACCTTCTTACCAACCTTAGCATCGAAAGTAAGGAAGAGTTCGCTCTTCTGCATAGCCTCCTCATAAGGATAGCTGGTCTTCATGGTGTAGTGACCACCTAATTTATAACTAATGGTCTGTTCGTTGCCCAGCACCTTCTCTCCCTGGAAGGTGGCAGGAGTACCCTTTACAGACTCCTGTACGCCATTCTTCATGAAGCGCAGCTCGGGAGTTACTGTAACAACAGCCTTCTTCTTCATATATTTCTCAGGGAATACGCCATTGATTGTAGCATCTACCTGACCGCCATCGGCAACCAGTGGGTTGGGGTTTACCTTGAAATAATCACTAGAGAGTTGGCCCAACTTACTTGAGCAAGATGTCAGAACTGCAACAGCAGCGGCTGACAGCATTAAAATTTTCGTTGTTTTCATATTCACATTAATAGTATTTATCCACAATTGAACAATGCAAAGATACTCATTAAATTTTTGTATCATTGCGAAACACTTTCTTTTTTATAATTTATTGGTCGTAATTTTTATTTTTTTATTTTTCCCTTCTTTTATTTCAGAAATATTCACTACCTTTGCGTCCGCTTTGCCCAAAACAAGCGACAAGAAAGTATCTGTCGGCATAGCTCAGCTGGTTAGAGTATCACCTTGACATGGTGGGGGTCCTTGGTTCGAGTCCAAGTGTCGACACGAAAGAAAAAGAGCACTCACGATGAGTGCTCTTTTCTTATTTTTATATATGCAGTTCTTGTTAGTTCTTTTTAATAACCAGTTCTTCGTTGATATATTTCATCACTGCATCATACATCTGGTAGAGATCAGCATAGTTCTTTTCCGGATAAACAATCTTGTTGATGCTGAACTGGCAGCTCAACTGCACATTTCCATCGCTTGTAATAGTTAAGATACGTCCTTCAAGTCCCTTGTCCTGAGTAGTAATAGTGGTATTTTTCTTTTCACCATCAACAACATAACCCTCTGGCAATGCGATATTGACTACTACACGATGGTTTTCCAAGCTATTGAACTCTACAGGCATCTTACGAGTCTTGGCTGTGAAAGGATTGCTAGCAATAACTGTGGGGAATGGACAAATCTTGATAGCATTACCTTCTACCTTTCCCTTGCGGGTAAACGGTATTTCCTCAGTAGCATCGGGAGCAAAGGCAGTGATGCCTTTCTCATTACGATAATTCATGGCAGCCAGTCCCTCATAACGTGTAGTCTGCGTACCAGTCAGAGTACCATCAGCAGAAAGCTTGGCATTGATGATAGTATTTGTCTGCGACTTAGCCACTCTCTGCAGATTAACCCATTGACTCTTATTATCCTTTTGTACCAGTCGGGCTCTCTCCACCAATAGTGGCTCTGCCAATACATTCAGGTAACCATTCTTTGATGATGCGTCAAGATAAACATTGGTATTCATTGGCAGCATGACAGCGACAATGAATGTAGACAACTTGCGTAGGGCTGGGAAATTGTAAGGCAACAGTCCTAAATCACGTGTTCTGAGAACAACAGGAGCGGCCTTAAGTCCAACCTCATGAAGTGACTGTATCAGCAACAGGTTGATATCAGCATTCGAGCCTTCCTGTTTCTTGACAGTCTCAGTAGTAAGAGCAGGACTGATATCATATTTACCATTCCAGTTAACCTTGCTCATCACCAGATTGAAGACAGCCACAGCACGCTCCTTCTGGTCTGCAATCTCTTCAATTTTTGCCTCTTTCAGTTCCTTAGCCAATGGACTATGCTCATTGAGGCGAATGCCCAAATCGTCAGAAGAAAGAATCATCTCGTCAATCTGTGTCCATGTTCTTGCATAGTCCATCTGTGCAGCACCTGGCAGGCGATACTGTTTCAACTCGCCAGTAATACCTGCGCAGTAGTCCTGAGAATTCCATACATGATTGGTTTGAGGCATAGCAATCAAATCACGTCCGATGTAAACATAGTGATTCGTCATGACACGCGACTGCTTAGCCAAAGGATCGCTCTCCAACTTAAAATTCAGTGTACCAGCGGTACAAGTATATGTCAAGCGCTGAATACCATGATCCTCAATATTGAAAATCAGATAGCTAGGGATATTCATATCCAACTTAGCATAAACAACAGGTATCTCTCGCTGAGCATACCAGTCGTGCAACTGCCAGAACAACTGACTGTGGACGGTATACTCATATTCTATGACTGTACCCTCTTTCACGTTAGGAATGGTAAATTCCACTTGATAGTTATGCTCATCAAGCTTCGTCGTGACAACATCACCTTTCTTCAAGGATGTCTTCACCACCTTTCCGTTTTCCAGATTAAAGGCAGTAGCCTTGATATTCTCCACTTCCTCATCGCCCTCAGTAGCAAAGACGTCTTCAGTCATTGACACGCCCTCACCCTCGAAATAAGAATTGGAACTACCTCCAGGCTTTGGCAGACTCTTAGCATTGATTTTCAGTCCACCAATATTATTATTTACAGACATTGCCACCTGATAAGGTACGACAACCTTTGCCAATCGGGCACCACTTGGTTTCAATACCTTAATACGGCATTTCTCACGATAATCAACCAGATAGCCGATGTTCTGAACTGCATACTCCACATCAGTCAAACGACAGAGCACAACAGCCTCTGCGTCAGGATCAGGTGCATATGAAGTCATCTGCATCTCTTCTTTGGTAGGTTTACCAAACTTCATGTTGACATTATCCTGCGCCAGCATAGTAGTTACTGGCAAAAGCAATAGGACTAATAATTGGAATGTTTTTAGTTTCATTTTGTTAGTTAGTTTATATTGATGATTACGAATGCAAAAGTACAAAAAAATTCTAAAAGAAGAATATCTTTAGTATTTTTTCTACAAAAAAAAAGACGCTGACCAGTTGGTCAGCGTCTTGTGCCGCGAGCGGGACTCGAACCCGCACAGCCGTAATGGCCAAGGGATTTTAAGTCCCTCGTGTCTACCATTCCACCATCGCGGCAGCAGACTCTTTTACGAAATCGGCTGCAAAGTTACGAATAAGTGAGCAAAAAACAAAAGAAAATATCATTTTTCTTTTAGAATTATCTTCTAAACACACTGACAACGCCAAAAGGACCAGTGGTATTAGCAACATACTTTTCCAAGCCTGTATCACCCTTTTCACCATTCAGCACAATGCCACCATTATTCATGTCATACTTCTTCCCACACTTAGAACAAGTAGCTATGCCAGTACTTGCCATTGACACACGGTAATTGGGATTGAGTGTATTATTCTCACGACATACACAATTGGGACACTGCACATCGTAACCCACAAAGCCACCATAGGCACCATCGGAATTCAATGTCTGAAAACCCACAATGATACCATTATTCAAGCCAAGAATAAAACGTGCTTGCACCTCTTCTTCCGACTCAGACTTCTGAGATTCAAGTCCGTCACTATTCCGAAAGTTCAGATATTTAACTCCAGCTCGTGTACTCTCCGTAATCAGACAGAACACACCACGAGAGTTCTTATCAAGGGCTGTTGCCAGCGTCGCATCCTGATGTATCAGATTGTTATAAGAGAAACGGCACGGCCATGTGCTATACTCCTGCTCTGCTTCACAAGAAGTCAACAGGAGACCACAGATAAAAGATAAAAGATAAAAGATAACTGACTTTTTCATTTCAGCAAGTTCTTCTCAGCCTCAATCATACGCTCAAAGCCAAAATTACAGAATGTCTGTTGCATCAATTCTGTAATACGGTCGTTACAAAGATTGCCGATAGAACCCTCGTGAGTATGATGGATATCCTTATTGGGTTGGAAAGTGCCAGCCTCAATCTCCAAGCCAACCTTCTTGTAAGCATCGCGGAAAGGCATTCCTTCAGCAGCAAGACGATTGACCTCCTCAACAGAGAACATCGGATCATACATCGGATTATCAAGAATATCCTCACGAACCTCTATCTTATTAATGATATAGGCTGCCATCTGCAAGCAGTCTTTCAGTTCATCAAAGGCAGGAAGGAACACCTCTTTGATAATCTGCAAATCACGGAAATAACCTACAGGCAGGTTATTCATTATTAGCATTACCTGCTGTGGCAGTGCTTGTATCTTATTACACTTGGCACGTATCAGTTCGAATACATCGGGATTCTTCTTATGTGGCATGATGCTCGAACCCGTGGTACACTCCTTGGGAAGCTTGACAAACGAGAAGTTCTGTGAGTTGAACAAGCAGGCATCAAAAGCCATCTTAGCCAGTGTACCAGCGATAGTAGCCAGTGCAAAGCCCACGTTACGTTCCATCTTTCCGCGTCCCATCTGTGCATACACCACATTATAGTCCATCGAGTCAAAGCCCAATAGGTCGGTGGTCATCTGTCTGTTCAGTGGGAACGAAGAACCATAGCCTGCTGCAGAGCCTAAAGGATTGCGATTAGTCATCTTGTAGGCAGCCTGCAAGAACAACATATCGTCTGTCAACGATTCGGCATAAGCACCAAACCACAAACCGAACGATGAGGGCATAGCCACCTGCAGATGAGTATAGCCAGGCATCAATACCTTTTTATACTGCTCACTCTTCTGTATTAGTTCGTCGAAGAGCACTTTCACACCCTCGGCTACCTCCATCAGCTCGTGACGGGTAAAGAGTTTGAGGTCAACCAACACTTGGTCGTTGCGACTGCGACCCGAATGAATTTTCTTGCCCATATCGCCCAACTTACGTGTCAGCATCAGCTCCACCTGTGAGTGGACGTCTTCCACGCCCTCCTCTATCTGAAACTCACCGCGCTCGCAAACCTGATAGATATTCTTCAGTTCTGCCAACAGTTGTGGCAACTCTTCCTTGCCTATCAGGCCGATACTCTCCAGCATGGTAATATGAGCCATAGAGCCCAGCACATCGTACTTGGCAAGATAGAGATCCATCTCACGGTCTCTTCCTACGGTGAAGCGTTCTATCTCAGCATTCACCTCAAAGTTCTTTTCCCAAAGCTTATTCATTGCTTTTTCTTTTATTCTAGGAGTTCCTAGGGCGACCTAGGAATTCCTAGGATTACACAAATGGTATCTGTGATAGTGCATCAGCGATCTTCTCCACGCCATCCTGCAAAGGACCAGAGACCATACCCTTCAGCATGAAAGGAATATCAGCCTGTACGGTAACCTTCATCTTACTGGTAGTATCGCTTACAGGCAGCACCTGTATCCAGAGATTAAACGCCAAGGGCGACTGCTCGGTCTCAAACTTCACACACTTATTCTCCTCACGATCGCAGATGCGCAGTTTGATAGTTCCTACGGGCGACACGCTCACCTGCACAGAGTCGCTATCGAACTGGAAGTCCTGCAACTTATCCTGTGGTATGCGGTCGCGCACACGCTCCAGATTGCTCAAATCACTGATATTACGATACACTGCCTCTACGGGATAGGGTATCTGCTTAATGCTACTTTCAAATTTAGTCATTCTGCTTCCATGTACTTGGTGACTTACGCCACTCGTTCAACACTTCAATTTCCTCCTTCTTGATATAGCCAGTTTCTGCAGCCTGCTCCAATACGGCAGCATAGTCGCTCAGTGTAATGAGCTTTACACCAGCCTCACGGAATGCCTCCTCAGCTACAGGGAAACCATAGGTAAACGAAGCTACCATACCGACAACCTCTACACCATACTGACGAAGAGCCTCAACGGCCTTCAGTGAAGAACCACCAGTAGAAATCAAGTCTTCTACCACGATAACCTTGATACCCTTCTTCAGCTCACCTTCTACCTGATTACCCATACCATGATCCTTTGGCTTGGGACGAACATAAGCGTAAGGCAGTCCCAACTCATCGGCTACCAGCGCGCCTTGTGCGATAGCTCCTGTAGCCACACCAGCCACAGCCTCAGCCTCTGGGAAGTTTTTCTGTATCAGATGACACAGTTCCAACTTTACGAATGAGCGTACATCGGCAAAGCCCAACGTCTTACGATTGTCAGTATAAATAGGTGATTTCCAGCCAGAAGCCCAAGTAAATGGCTCGTTAGGCTGCAACTTGATGGCCTTAATATCCATCAGTTTCTGTGCAAAGAGTTTCTTGATAGTGTCCATTTCTCCAAATTTTTGCTTGCAAAATTACGAAAAAGCAAGAAGACTACAAAATGAAAAACTCTTTTTTATTACTTCATGATATAAAAGTGGAGAAATAACACTCGAAAAGTTTTGTAGTGTCAGATATTCTATTTACCTTTGCATCCGATTTAGCAAAGTGCTTATCAAGGGGTGCTCACAGTTGTGGGCTGAGATGATACCCTTCAAAACCTGATCCGGATAATGCCGGCGTAGGGATGATAGAGAATGCATCGCCATACTCAGACAGTAAGTCTGAGAATTTGGAACCCCTTATTTTTGTAGTATTAATAAATAAGGTAAAAAGAAATGAAATTGTTTTTCTTGATGGCATTGATGAGCGCAACGACTGCTCACGCTGCCGAGTTGGACACACTGAGAAGTGTAGAACTGCAAAATGTACAGGTGGTATCTACACGTGCTACACACAAGACACCTGTAGCCATTACAAATGTAGGGAAAGAGCAGCTAAAGGCTGTCAACTTCGGACAAGACATTCCCTATCTACTTTCGCTGACTCCCAGTATCACCATGACCAGCGATGCGGGTAACGGCATTGGATATACTAGCCTGCGTGTACGTGGTACTGACCCCAGTCGCATTAACATCACTGCCAATGGTATGCCCCTGAACGATGCCGAGAGTGCTACCGTATTCTGGGTGAACATGGGCGACTTTGCCTCAAGTGTTCAGTCTATGCAGATACAGCGTGGTGTAGGTACAAGCACCAATGGTTCAGGCGCCTTTGGTGCCACACTGAATATGCAGACCGAGAACATTGGCGCTACTCCTTCTTACGGTATTGACCTGAGTGCAGGTAGCTATTATTCTCATAAGCAGACACTGCACTTCAGCACTGGCATCATGAACAACCACTGGGGCTTCCAAGGTCGTCTGAGTAATATCGGTTCAAAGGGTTATCTGGATCGTGCATCAACCAAGTTGAACAGCTATCTCTTACAGGCAGCCTACTTCGGTGATAACACATTGGTGAAGTTTATCACTTGGAACGGCATTGAGGAGACCTACCACGCTTGGAACTATACCTCTAAATACGAGCAGAGCTTATATGGTCGTACCTACAACTCTTGCGGTGAGTACTACGATGCAGATGGCAATACGCACTATTACGACAACCAGACAGACAACTATCACCAGCAGAACTACCAGCTGATTTGGAACCAGAAACTGTCGCATGTATTAGACCTCAACACCGTATTGCAATACACCAAGGGTGATGGCTACTACGAGGAGTACAAGCGCAAGCGCACACTCTTTGAATACGATTTGGATCCAACCATGACTTGGGCTAAAAGCGATCTGGTGCGTCAGAAGAAGATGGCAAACGACTTCTATGGTGCTGTAGCATCACTGAGCTACGACAATCACAAGAATCTGCAAGCATCAATTGGTGGTGGTTGGAACAAGTATGATGGCAACCACTTTGGTCTCGTGACATGGGTAAAGGCACCTATCACAGCTTTGCAGCCTAACCATAAGTATTACGATAACGATGGTAAGAAGACCGACTTCAACGTATATGGTAAGGTAAACTATGAGTTCTTGAAGGGATTGAGCGCCTATGTAGACCTGCAGTATCGCAATGTACGCGTAGAGATGAATGGTCCTACAGACGAGATAGACTGGGATACCAACACCCGCATGGCCTACGACATGGATAAGACCTTTAAGTTCTTCAATCCTAAGTTTGGTCTGAACTACGATATCACCCCCAACCACAGAGTATATGCATCGTATGCCATCGCTCACAAAGAGCCTACTCGTAACAACTTTGAGAATAGTATGAATGCCGACTTAGAGGAGCCAAAGTCTGAGCGACTGAACGATTTGGAGGTAGGATATAAGTTCCTGTCACCTCGCTTCTCAGCCGGCGTCAACTTCTACTGGATGAAGTACAAAGACCAGTTTGTGCTGACAGGTGAGATTGACAAGATTGGTGAAGCTATTACGCGCAACCTTCCCAAGAGCTACCGCATGGGTGTAGAGGTAGAGGCTGCATGGAAGCCCGTTGACTGGTTCCGTTGGGACGCCAACGCTACATGGGCCAAGAACCGCGTAAAGGATATGACTGTAACAATGGCTGACGAGACCGTAGCAAACCTGGGCACACAGCCTTTGGCATTCTCTCCCGACTGGATTGCCAACAATATCTTCACCTTTAAGTATCAAAACTTTAGTGCTAGCATCCAGAGTCAGTATGTAAGCAAGCAGTATATGACCAACACTGGTTTTGAGTGCTACCAGACACTCGACGACAACGGACAGCCTATTGACGTAAGCATGATGCTGGACGGACACTTTACTACCAACATCGACCTGTCATACAACTTCCAGTTGCCTAAGTTCGGACTGAAGGATGTTACAGTTGGTGTATCTCTCTACAACGTATTCTCTGCAGAGTACGACAACAATGGATGGGCAGCTCCTGCCTATAGCATGAAGGATGGCAAGGTGGTTGCTACTGGTCTCAGCGATTCTGACCAGTATGAAGCAGGCTTTGCACCCTCTGCTCCCTTCAACATGATGGCTCACCTCTCAATCAACTTCTAAACAATGACGTTCGACTGGCTTGACATCATCACCACGATACTCGGCTTGATATATATCTGGCTCGAGTATCGTGCTCATATAGCACTATGGATAGTGGGTATCATCATGCCCGCACTGGATGCCGTGCTCTATTGGAATCACGGACTATATGGTGATGCGGGTATGGCATGCTACTATACCCTCGCCGCCTTCTATGGCCTTTTCTTCTGGAAGTTTAAGAAGACACGCAAGAAGAAGGAGCCTCTACCCATCGTCTATATGCCTCGTCGCCAGTATATGCCCACCGTACTCTTCTTCCTTGTGGCGTGGGGAGCAACCTATTATGTGCTCATCAAGTGGACAGACTCTACAGTTCCCGTACTTGATGCTTTCACCAACGCCCTATCATTTGTTGGTCTGTGGGCACTCGCCAGGAAATATGTAGAGCAGTGGCTCTTCTGGATGATTGTAGATGCCGTATGCACCCTACTCTACATACAGAAAGGCATTCCTTTCAAGGCACTACTCTATGGTTTATATGTTGTTATCGCCATTGCTGGCTACTATAAGTGGCGCGGCATGGCTAAAAAGATGAGATATGATTACTAAGAAGTTTGACACCGTCATCGTTGCCAATGGTCAGTTTCCTCGGCATGCCGTACCTTTAGAAATTCTCCACCAAGCAGAGCATCTCGTAGTTTGCGATGGTGCCATTGCATCCTTCCAATCATCGGAGAAAATCGGGAAAGCTGTTATCATTGGCGATGGTGACAGTGTACCTTCTGAGTATCGCAATCGTCTTATCCAGATAGACGAGCAGGACGATAATGACCAGACAAAAGCTACACGCTACTGTGTAGAGAAAGGATGGAAGCGTATTGCTTATCTCGGAAGTACAGGATTACGCGAAGACCATACCTTAGGCAACATTTCCCTACTCATGCGCTACTATCGCGAAATGGGTGTTGAAGGCACCATGTTTACCGACCACGGATTCTTTACTCCTGCGCATGGCAATCAGACTATCCCCTCAACCAAAGGACAACAGGTAAGCATCTTCAACTTCGGTTGCAATCAGCTAACTGCAGAAGGGCTTCGCTGGAATACCTACAACTTCCAAGAGTGGTGGCAAGGAACATTGAACGAAGCACTTGGCGATAGCATCTCATTTTGTGCCGATGGCTACTACTTGATTTACCAAACCTACGACATCAAAGGTACTTAGCATCTCGGAAATATCCAAATAAATTTGGCTCTTCTCACGTTTTTTTGTACCTTTGCACCTGCTTAACGTTAAGAGTATGAAGATAGAAGAACAGATACAGTCAGCAGCCATTGCTGCCGTAAAGGCACTCTATGGACAAGAGGTGCCTGAGAAGATGGTGCAACTGCAGAAGACACGCAGTGAATTTGAGGGTAATCTGACCCTCGTGGTATTCCCATTTGTAAAGATGGCCCGCAAGAGTCCTGAGCAGACCGCCCAGGAGTTGGGACAATATCTAGTTGATAACTGCGAAGCTATCAGCAAATTCAATGTTGTTAAAGGCTTCTTGAACCTGAGCATCGCCGATGCTGCATGGCTCAACCTGCTGGCAGACATTGACAAGGAAGACCACTATGGCGAAAAAGCTGTAGGCGAGGATTCTCCCCTCGTCATGATTGAGTACTCTTCACCTAACACTAACAAGCCCCTTCACCTCGGTCACGTACGCAACAACCTGCTGGGTTGGTCGCTGGCTCAGATTATGCAAGCCAACGGCAACAAGGTGGTAAAGACCAACATTGTGAACGACCGTGGTATCCATATCTGTAAGTCTATGCTTGCATGGCTGAAATATGGCAATGGCGAGACTCCCGAAACCTCTGGTAAGAAGGGTGACCACCTCATTGGCGACTACTATGTAGCTTTCGACAAGCACTACCGCGAGGAGGTAAAAGAACTCGTGGCTCAGGGCATGGACGAGGAGAAAGCCAAGCAGGAAGCTCCACTTATCAAGGAGGCTCACGATATGCTCGTAAAGTGGGAGAACAACGATCCCGAGGTACGTGCATTGTGGGAAAAGATGAACAACTGGGTATATGCCGGTTTTGACGAGACCTACAAGAAGATGGGTGTAGGTTTCGATAAGATATACTACGAATCACAGACCTACCTCAAAGGTAAGGCTAAGGTAGAAGAAGGACTTGCCAAAGGTCTCTTCGAGCGCCACGAGGACAACTCGGTATGGGCAGACCTGACCAACGAAGGTTTGGACCAGAAGCTCTTGCTGCGTAGCGATGGTACCTCTGTATATATGACACAGGACATCGGTACTGCCGAGATGCGTTTCCAGGACTACCCCATCGATAAGATGATCTACGTAGTAGGTAACGAACAGAACTACCACTTCCAGGTACTCTCGATCCTACTCGACCGCCTCGGATTCAAGTGGGGTAAGGAGCTCGTTCACTTCTCTTACGGTATGGTAGAACTGCCTAACGGTAAGATGAAGAGCCGCGAAGGTACTGTTGTTGATGCCGACGACCTGATGCAGCTGATGGTTGAAGACGCTCGTCGTGTCAGTGACGAAGCTGGCAAGAATGCCGATATGACTGAGGAAGAGAAGCAGGAGATTGCCCGCATCGTAGGTATGGGTGCTCTGAAGTACTTCATCTTGAAGGTTGATGCCCGCAAGAATATGCTGTTCAACCCCGAAGAGAGTATCGACTTCAACGGTAACACAGGTCCTTTCATCCAGTACACTCATGCTCGTATTCGCAGCATCCTACGCAAGGCACCTAGTATTTCTAGTTTTTCTAGTACATCTAGTCTTTCTGACAAGGAAGTAGAGCTTATCCAGAAGATGAGTGAATATGGTGCTGCTGTTGAGCAGGCTGGTAAGGATTACAGTCCTTCTGGTATTGCCAACTACTGCTACGAATTGACGAAGGTGTTCAACCAGTTCTATCACGACTACTCTATCCTTAACGAGGAAGACGAGCAGAAGAAGGCTGTCCGCTTGGTTATCGCTAAGAACGTAGCGAAGATTATCAAGAATGGTATGGCACTGCTGGGTATCGAAGTTCCTGAGAGAATGTAATGCAGAACCCTCCCGACTATAGAAACGACACCGTATTGCCTTTGCCTCTTGAGGTGAAGGCAGATGCATGGGCCGTGGATGCAGCTTGCTCTGGCAATCCTGGACCAATGGAGTATCAGGCTATTGACCTGCAAACAGGTTATCGCGTGTTCCACTTCGGTCCGATGAAGGGTACCAATAATATCGGAGAGTTCTTGGCTATCGTGCATGCATTAGCATTGATGCAACAAAAAGGATTGCACGATAAGATTATCTACAGCGATTCATATAATGCTATTCTGTGGGTACAGAAGCGTAAGTGCAAGACAAAATTAGAGCGCACTCCTGAAACGGAACCACTCTATCAGATTATACTTCGCGCTGAACGCTGGCTACAAACACATACTTGGCGCAATCCCATCATTAAGTGGGAGACATCCAAGTGGGGCGAAGTACCTGCAGATTTTGGAAGAAAATAAAAGAAACATTCCCCTCTGAATAGAAGGGAATGTTTTTTATTCAAGGGCTTTGATATACCTCTTTATATTATTGTCACCATAGACTTCTGACGAAAGAAGGCTTACGTTCGTTGGCAACTGTGGAGCAAGTGTACCTTCGCTAACAGTCATCGCACCAGTCTCCACTCTTATCTCATCCCAAAGACCAGCCTCTATAAATGACTCATGCGTTTGGCGACCGCCTTCCACGATGAGTGATTGTATACCTTGCTGATAAAGATCATCTATCAGTTGCTGCAGAGGGCGCTGATGCGTCAGCACTACACGTTTAGGATTAGGACCGACCCAATGGCGCACAGTCAGTTGCGGATGTTCTCTAGACTCAGTAGTATGTCCTACAAGGATTGCATCTTCTTCTGCTCGAAGCTGATGAGACAACATCTGTGTCTGTTCATTAGATATCTGCAGTGCTTTACCCTGATTATCAATAAAACCGTTAGCTGTCTGTGCCCACTTCAGGATGATATACGGACGATGCTTAGAATGATAAGTAAAGAAACGGCGGTTCAACCACTGGCATTCCTTTTCAAGCACACCTACCGTAACCTCAATGCCAGTCTGTCGAATCTTCTCGACTCCCCTACCTTGCACTTCAGCAAAAGGATCAATGCATCCAACAACCACACGCTTTACACCTTTCTTTATAATAAGGTCGGCACATGGCGGAGTCTTGCCATAGTGGGAACAAGGCTCCAAACTAACATAGATGGTGGCATCTTTCAGCAATGCTTCATCTTCTGGCTTCACGGAAGCAAAGGCATTAACCTCTGCATGTCCCTGTCCACAGCGCACATGATAACCTTCACCGATAGTACGATTATTAGCAACTATCACTGCTCCTACCATTGGATTAGGTCTTGCACCTTGTATGCCGTTGGCAGCAAGTTGCAAGCAGCGTTGCATATATATTTCGTCTTCGCTCATATAATTTTCAACTTTCAATTTCCAATTTTCAACTATTTTCACTACCTTTGCAGTCATGACTTACAATGAATTGTGGCACCAATTAGCACCTATCTATGGCGACGGCGAAGCAAAGGCTATCGCACAGATGGTCTACGAGGTACGCTTCGGGCTTTCATTGTCAGACATTTACCTCGGCAAAGATACACAATTATCAGCAAATAGCCAAGCAGAACTGGAGGGAATTGCAGAACGACTACTACATCAGGAACCCGTGCAATATGTATTGGGAGAAGCATCATTCTGCAATAGAACATTCCATGTAGAGCCAGGCGTCTTGATTCCAAGACCAGAAACAGCTGAGTTATGCCAATGGATTACACAAAAGAAACACTCCTCTTCATGTCATATTCTTGACATCGGAACAGGTAGCGGCTGTATTGCTATCACACTGGCGCTCGATATTCCTCAAGCGCAAGTCACGGCTTGGGACATCTCATCTACAGCCTTAGAGATAGCTCGGAAGAATGCCCAGCAATTGAATGCCGATGTTACCTTCCAAGAGGTGGACGTTCTTTCGCCACACACCACTCGCCTCTCGCCTCTCGCCTCTACGTTCGATATCATCGTCAGCAACCCTCCTTATATATGTAATAAGGAACGCGAGCAGATGGAACAGAACGTATTAGAGCATGAGCCGCATACTGCTCTCTTTGTTCCAGACGAAGACCCACTATTGTTTTATCGCACCATTGCTGCATACGGACTGACGGCATTGAAACCCGGTGGAGAACTCTACTTTGAAATCAACCCCATCTATGCCAACGAGATGCTAGAGATGTTAAGTACGATGTTGTACCACGACATCGAAATAAAGGAAGACCAATTCGGCAAACCAAGAATGATAAACGCACAACGATGAAACAAAAGAGCGAACAAGATGCCTACCTGACACTGGCTGCCCTCTGTGCACAAGCGGAGCACTGCCAGTATGAGATGTTAGAGAAAATGCGCCGTTGGGAGCTTGACGATGAGGCGCAAGCTCGCGTGATGCAGCGCCTTGTCAGTGAACGCTATGTTGACGACGAGCGCTATGCCCGTGCATTCGTAAAGGATAAGGTACGCTATAACAAGTGGGGCCGTCGCAAGGTAGAGCAGGCCCTCTGGCAGAAACACATTGATGAAGATATCCGTCAGCAAGTGCTCGACGAGATTGATGATGAAGAATACATCAGTGTGTTACGCCCTCTGCTCAAGCAGAAGCGCCGTAGCACCAAAGCCGCCAATGATTACCAGCTAAACCAGAAGCTCATGCGCTTTGCACTGGGCCGTGGCTTTACCTTTGATATTATTCGCCAGTGCATAGATATAGAAGATATAGAAGGACTCGAATAACTAGTAAGAAATGAATTGGTGGTCTCGTTTTCTTGATTTCATTTCACCACGCCAGTGCGCTATTTGTGGGCGTCGCCTGATGCCTACAGAGCATTCTATCTGTAGCGTCTGTCTGCTCCACCTGCCTCGCACTAATTATCAACTCACACCCTATAATAGCAAGATGGCTCAGCTCTTTTGGCATTTAGCACCGATAGAGCGTGCCGCCGCCTTCTACTATCACGAATCGCATTCAGAGACTGCAAGTCTTATCTACAAGCTGAAATACAACAATCGTCCCGATATTGGTGAAGATATCGGACGAGTGATGGCAAACGAGATGGCTGTAGCCAAATACTTTGACGGCATCGATGCTTTGGTACCTGTACCTCTTTCCCGCAAACGTATGCGACAGCGTGGTTACAATCAGAGTGAACAAATAGCGCGAGGCATTAGCGCAGTCACCCTACTGCCCGTTATTACCAAAGCATTATGCAGAAAAAACTTCACTAAAAGCCAAACCGCCCTCAATCGACAACAACGTCAGGAAAATGTGGCTGAGACCTTTGAACTCAGAGATGGCAATCTGCTGCGCAATAAGCATGTATTGCTCATTGATGACGTATGCACCACAGGAGCCACACTCATAGCTTGTGCCAACGCCATCAAAAACATAGAGGGCATCCGCATTAGTGTGTTAACACTGAGTTTTACAAAAAGCTAAAAGGGAGTACCCCGACCGAGAATCGAACTCGGAACTAAGCTTTAGGAGAGCCTTGTTATATCCATTTAACTATCAGGGCCAAAGATTTCGGATGCAAAGGTAATCATTTTAATTCATAATTCATAATCCATAATTCACAATTTTTTCGTACCTTTGCAAAAACATTCCAAAAAAGAACAACAATGGAAAAATTAGTTATTAACTCGTACGACGAGTTTGCCGCTCACTTGGGCGAAGAGTTGGGAGCCTCTGAATGGCTGCTGGTAGATCAGGATCGTATCAATCTGTTTGCTGACGCTACGTTGGACCACCAGTGGATTCATGTAGATGTAGAGCGTGCCAAGGAGGAGAGTCCTTATAAGTCAACTATCGCTCATGGTTATCTGACACTGAGTCTGCTGCCCTATATGTGGGATCAGATTATCGAAGTAAATAACATTAAGATGTTGGTAAACTACGGTATGACTGATATGCGCTTTGGTCAGCCCGTTATCACTGGCAGCCGTGTACGTCTTGTTACTACACTGCATAGCATTCAGAACCTGCGTGGCATCTGCAAAGCAGAAATTAAGTTTAAGATTGAGATTGAAGGTCAGCGCAAACCTGCCCTTGAAGGTATCGCTGCATTCCTTTATTATTTTAACTAAGACACCATAGGTTATCCTAGGACTTCCTAGATAAAACAAAACTCAGCCCGCTTCCTTTTGGAGGCGGGCTGAATCTTTATTGCGTCATCTTCATCACATCATCTATGGTAAACTTTCCAGAGAACACCATAACTGTAACACCGTCTTTGCCATCTACCAGCATCGAAACTACAGACTGTTGTTTATGGATATTGTGATAGATGTTCACCTTATTATCCTCTTCATTCATCTGCATCATCAGCTCATACTTATCCTTTGCCATCAAAGCCTTGACATCATTCTTCAGTTTTGTTTGAGCCGATTTGCTATCCGCATGGATAATCTGAATACCAGTCAGCTTATTAGCCAAGTTTTTTACATTAACTCCAGGAACCTGTGGAGTAGCCTGTTTACCCACCATGCCAAGCATGAATTTAGAGATATACACATAACTGACATCTTTCATGTCGGCATATTTCTCGAATGCCTTGACCTGTGCATTGGCAGTAAGGCCGCTCAGAGCCACCACCAAGCAAAGGAATGCCTTAATGATTGTCTGTTTCATATGATTTCAATACGTTTAATTGTTCGTACAAATTCTTTTCAGTCTTATCGCTCAGGGCTTTCGCTTTTTCCAAATGTCCCATACCTTTATTCAGGTTTACTGCTAACAACATGAGCGCGCGTTCTGCCTCTTGTTGTGCTTTTACAGGATCTTGATAGGTATCCTGTTCCGCAAGAATCCTATTTCTCTCCTGACTCACCAGATTATATCCCACACCAATGACGAGGGCGACGCTGGCTGCAGCAGCAATATAGCGCAAGGCTTTAGGAAAGAGGCGGCGGCGTTGTGCCTTCTGTTCTTCCTGCTCCCACTGGTCAATCTTGGTAGAGAGTCGCTCTTCCAGTCCTTCAGGAATAGGAATTTGTTCTAACGCTTTGTAATCTAATTCGTCCATGTCTTAGTGATATTTTGGAATTGTTGTTTCAACTTCTTTTTCGTTCGCATCACAATAATGCGGATATTACCTTGAGAGAGTCCTGTATCTTGCTCTATCTCCTCGTAGGAACGGTTTTCCATCAGGTGCATTTGGATAATCTTTGCATCCCTGTCAGGCAGTTCACTGATGAGTCCTTCCATCCGTTGCACTTCGTCTTTAGAGTCAATCTGATGGTCGAGACTCCTTTCATCGGGTGGCGAACTTTCTTCTTTCAGTTCCGTTGTAGTATCGAGACGTTTGATTCTGCGCTGGTCAAGAAACAGGTTTCGCATCATGGCGACGAGGTAGTTCTCCTTCGTCGCTTCATCTGTCAGACTGTCGCGCTTCTGCCATAGCTTCAGATACATATCCTGAAGCAGGTCTTCTGCATCCTGCGCATTCGCCGTCAGATGATAAGCCACTCGATAGAGTAGCCTATAATGAGGCATATACCGTTGCTTGAACTCCTGAGCTGTCATGCTTTACTTCTGCTTCTTGTCCTCCTGAGCGTCTGTGCGTGAGTACTCTATAGCCACCTTCTTGTCGGAGTGTGGATACTTCTTCTTTACTTCCTCTGCTCCGATAATCATATTCGTGTGGTTAATGGAGATACCCTTGGCATTCATCCATTCAGCAGCCTCATGGGCAGAGTTCAGACTGGGATATTCCTGACCATTAATTACGATAAGGATATTTTCATTCCTTTCTTCTTCCTTCACGTTCACGTCAGAGCTTTCTTCCATCTGAATCATATCAGCGACATCCTCCTGCTTGATCTTACCCTTGATATGCACCAGCAATACCATCTGCCCTGCATCAACATCGAGGTCAATACGTGCTACCATTTCCTTCAGATGGTCACCATCCTCTATGGCATAGTACTGCGTCTGTTTGAATATCTTGAATGTTCCTTTGAACATGCTGAGAGGACCCTCATTGCTGTTATGCTTCTCGTAGAACACACGTTTGAAACCCTTCAAGCCGTCCATGTCTTGCTGCAGCTCCTCCTGCTCGTCTTCAGAAAGCACACCGAAGACGAATTCTATCTTGGTAACACCGCGAGTGATTTTATACCGCTGGGGGTCGTCGGCTTCCTTCAGATTCTTGATGCTGTCGGTAATGTTCTGATACTGCATGCCGCTGATAGCCTTATACTTCTTTATCAGCTTAGAAGGCGTCTGTCCGAATGCACTGCCAACGCAGAACAGCAATACCAATGATAATAATATTTGTTTCATCTCTCTATGCTTCTTGATTAGTAATTTGTTTCGACATTAAACTTCATGCCACCCTGTAGCTGTTTAGCCATGTCGAATGTTCCGTTAATAACTACCAGATTGGCCTCTTCGTCTTCAACGGCCAGTACGACGTTGGTGGAACGCTCACCTTTTTTGGAGAGATAGATCTTTAAGATTTCACCATCAGGACCTTTGGTGTCAATCAGCGGTTCCCACTCCTTACCTTGCAGAAGTTTTTGTACCGTTTTCTTAAATTTCTTGATACTGCCTTTATCCTCACATTTGAAAACTTTTACGTCATCAAACTGATTAAGGAATTCCTCTTTAGCATCATCACCAAGGTTGACTATCCCTGCAACATCCAAGCCTTTTCCTTGTTTGGCTGTTCGTTCAATCATGTCCTTATCGACATGTGTATAATCAACGCCCTTAATCTTGGATAGCTCCTCAAAGTTTGCACTTTGGGCATTGGCACCAGCTACTGATAGCAGTACGATTAATGAGAAAATAATTCTTTTCATAAGTGTTAATAGTTTAATTATAGATTCTTATTGTAAGGTCTCATCGATGTCCCTTCTATCAGTACTAACGAGACTTTCTTTGGTTTTGTTACAACGAAAAACACTTTTTCGCTACAAAGATAGTTATTTTTCTGCAGTTTTCGCTTAGGGAAAACAATATTTTAGTTATTAGAAAACAGTAGTTTCCTTACGGGAAACCATCGGTTTCCTGCGTAGAAACCGATGGTTTCTTCCCAAGAAACCGCAGTTTCGGAGGATTGGCTACAGAGCGGCAACAACACTATAAATAAAAAATAAGGTGTAACCCAGAAAGGCTACACCTTATTATATATATAAGTAATTGAAAAGTTACTTATGCGTTGACAACATCACTGTCAGTCTCACGAATGGTACGACCCATTACGATGAATGCTGTAGGAGCAGCGATGAACAGTGAAGACAATGTACCAACAACAACACCGAGAATCATTGCGAATGAGAAGCTGCGGATTGAGTCACCACCGAGGATGAAGATACACAGCAATACAATCAATGTTGTTACAGAGGTATTGATGGTACGAGCCAATGTCTGGTTCAGTGAGTCATTGAACAACTGCTGACGGTCACGCTTGCCATAGAGCTGGAAGTTCTCACGGATACGGTCGAATACTACCACCTTATCGTTGATTGAGTAACCAATCACGGTCAGGATAGCACCGATGAATACCTGATCGATTTCCAATGACATTGGAACGATACCCCACAGAGCTGAGTACATACCGATTACAACCAGAGCATCCAAAGCCAGTGCGATAACAGCACCTGCAGAGTAAGCGAGGTTGCGGAAACGAATCAAGATGTAAATGAAGATTGCTACAAGAGCGATAAACACGCTGTAGATAGCGCCGTAGGTGATATCCTTAGCAACAGCAGGACCAACCTTTGCTGAGCTGATGATTGAACCACCCTGACGAACATCAGGATTCTTGAATGCCTCTACATTCTCCTGACTTACGAAGCCACCCTTCTTCAGAGCCTTGTAGAGGATAGTCTCAGCCTCGTCGTCTACGTTAGGATTGTTAGATTCGATATCCCAGTTGGTAGATACACGGATGGTCTTGCCATCGGTACCCAGTGCGATAACACTTGTGTTAGCTTCCTTACCAGCGTTCTCACCGATAGTATTTACGAAAGCACCAGTCAGTGCCAGACGAACTTCCTCTACGGGAGTCTCCTTATCAAGTGTTACAACATAGTTGCGACCACCAGTGAAGTCGATGCTCTGGCTCAAACCACGAACGAAGAAGCAGCATACGAAGGCGATAGCCAGCACACCCCAAACTACGAAGCTCTTCTTATAAGCGCCCATGAAGTTGTAGTGAGCATTCTGCATCAAGTTCTTAGAGTAAGCGGTAACGAAGGTCAGGTTCAACCACTTGTCCTTCTTCAGACGGTTCTCGTAAACCAGACGAGTCAGGAATACAGCGGTGAAGAATGAGCAGAAGATACCGATGATCCAAGTGGTAGCGAAGCCCTTAACAGGACCTGTACCGAAGAACAACAGGATGAAACCAGTAATCAGTGAAGTTACGTTAGAGTCGAAGATAGCTGAGAAAGCGTTAGAGTAACCCTTCTGCAGAGCTTCCTTCAGGCTCAGACCGTGCTTCAGCTCTTCCTTGATACGCTCATAGATAAGCACGTTAGCATCCACTGCGGTACCCAGAGTCAGTACGATACCAGCGATACCAGGCATTGTCAGAGCAGCCTGGAACGAGGTAAGGATACCTAGTGTGAAGAACAGGTTGAACAGCAGAGCGATATCAGCGAGGATACCAGGAACGAATCCATACAGCATAATCATGTAAACCATCAGCAGCACGAAAGCTACAACGAATGAAATGATACCCTGCTGGATAGACTGTGCACCCAGTGAAGGACCAACAACCTCTTCCTGTACGATGCGAGTAGGAGCAGGCATCTTACCAGAGTTCAGTGTGTTAGCCAAGTCTTTTGTATCTTCGATGGTGAAGTTACCAGTAATCTGAGAGTTACCACCATCAATCTGTGACAGGATACGAGGAGCAGAGTAAACAGCGTCATCCAGTACGATGGCAACGCCACGACCAATGTTCTGCTTAGTAATCTGGCTCCAGCGACGAGCACCGTCAGAGTTCATCTGCATAGAAACAGAGGGGTGGCCCATCTGGTCGAAGTCGTCCTTAGAAGAGGTGATAACGTCACCCTCCAGTGGAGCACGGCCGTTAGGCTCAGTAATCTTCAGTGCATACAGAGCAAATACATCACCCTTGGTGTTCTGACCACCGAAGTCCTCGGGCTTAGCACCCCAGCGGAGCTTACACTCTGCAGGCAGTACCTGAGCGGCAACTTCTGAGTAGATGATCTTGTCAACCTCTGCGGTATCGCGAGCATTAGCATAACCAACTACAGCCAGGCCCTGACCCTGAAGGGGCTGGAACACGCTGAACAGAGGGTTCTGCTTCTTAGCTTCAGCAATAGCCTTAGCATCGGCAGCCTTATCATCTTTCTTACCCTTAGCCAACTTAGCAGCCAAATCAGAAGCAGTTGCAGCAGTAGCGGTAGTGTCGGCAGCAGCCTCAACAGCAGTAGTGTCGTTCTCTACAGCAACACCAGCGGCAACAGCAGCATACTTTTGGTTCAACTGAGACAGTAAGGGAACAATTTCCTGAGTGTTATAGGTCTCCCAGAACTCGAGGTTAGCAGAACCCTGCAGCAACTTACGAACACGCTCGGGCTCCTTAACGCCAGGCATCTCAACCATGATACGACCTGACTGACCTTCCAGCTTCTGGATATTCGGCTGAACAACACCAAACTTGTCGATACGGTTACGAACAACGTTGAATGAGTTGTCAACAGCCGACTGGACTTCAGCACGCAGAGCGCTCTCAACTTCTGAGTCGCTTGAGTTGGTGCTTACCTTGCCCTTCATCTGCTGGGTAGCGAACACAGCTGCCAAGGGGCGACCGTTAGAGTTCTGCTTCCAGTACTTGATGAACAGCGAGATGAAGTCACTCTGACTTGTCTCTTCTTCTTTCTTAGCCTCTTCCATAGACTTCTTGTAGGCAGCGTCGGTCTTGTGGTCAGCCAGCACGTCGATAACATCGGGTACTGAAACCTCAAGAATCACGTTCATACCACCTTTCAGGTCAAGACCAAGGCCCATCTCCAGCTCGCGGCACTGCTTGAATGAGTAGATTCCGCAGTACACCTTTTCGTTCATGATGCTGTCGAGATACTCCTGTCCAGCCTCTTCGCTCATGGCAGCCGCCTTACTCTCGTAATGGCGAGTCACAAACGTAAAGGAAAGATAGAAGCTGCAAACGAGAATCAGAACGATTGCGATAAATTTTACAATTCCTTTGTTTTGCATTTTGTTAATTATGTTATTGAATTTTTATGATTGCTTTTTTTTAGCTTGCAAATATACATATTTTTCTCCACTTACGGAAATTTATCTTAGAAATTCACGTATTTTTCATGGATTTACATCAAATTTTAACCAACAAACCATTGGATAGTGGTCACTCGCATCCATTTTTGTATCCACATGACACTGATAGGGAGTGATATTTGAGGAGCAGAACACATGATCGATGCGAAAAGAGAAAGCCTTCTGATTATAAGACAAGCCTATGCCTCTTCCTGTTTCTTTGAAACAGTCGGTCAGACTTTTGGCCATCCGATGACGGGAAAAAGAAATCGGATTGTCATTGAAATCACCGCAAACGATAATGGGATAACGACCAATATACTGATCTACGAAATCACATACTGCCTCTATCTGCTTAGAACGCTTTGCATTGGCCTCTGCCAACTTCACCATCAGCAGTTGCGATTCGGCACGCACTGAGTCTCTGGCCATCTCGCCTTTCAATAGTTGTCGATACTGCTGTCGGTCTTGTTGATTCAAGTGACAACTCTCAAAGTGGTTATTCACTACTAGCAAGGTATCCTTTCCAACTTGAAGCCACCACGCAGCACTACCATTATTGGAGGCTGTAGGATAATTGATGCGTTCACGACGAATGATGGGATAACGAGTATGAATTCCCAAACCATTATATCGCAATTCATCACAACACAAGACTATCGTATCATTATAAGGAAATCCCTTCTTCTCATATTCAGAGAAGGCATTACGTCGCAATACATCATTATCTTCTTGCAGACACACAATATCAGGCTGTTCTTCATGAAGATAATCACTAATCTTCTCAAAGCCCTGTTGATATTTAAAATTTCCATTATAGCTACAAACATTATACGAAACGAGCTTAATGGCATCGTCGGGTGGCGAAAATACCACATTAATAGGCATATATATACTGATAGGTACGTACGCAATGACAAAACCTACAGCAGGCACCCATGCTCTACTCCACTTAAAGATGAGCCAAAAGAGCAGGAAAGCCATATTGATAACCAAGAGAATGGGGAAAGCCATTCCAACGGTAGACATTAATGGATGGTCAGAAGGATTGATGCGGTCGCTATACCCCACCAATAACATCACGATGACTGTAGCGACATTGGCTCCCGTCATCATCTGAACGGTAAACTTCTTAAGTTTGCTAATCACGACTGACGTCTCTGTTCAAACAGTTTCTGCTTTTCCTCTTTTGTCAGGCTGTCATAGCCACTACGACGTATCTTATCAAGGATGGCGTCAATCTCTTTCTGATTCTGACGCTGCTTCATATTATACTCCTCATCCGTCTCACGGTGAGTTTTTGTATGCTCTGCATGCATATGACGATTGCGCTGATACTGCTCATGCTTACGTATCAAGTTGTCAAAAAACTCTTTTCCATAGCTGCGACCATAGCGTTGACTAGAGTCTGGATGTTTCTGCCAGTAACGAATCAGTAAGAAGCCAAAGAGCATACCACCAAGATGAGCCATATGAGCTACACCATCATTCTGTCCCATTGCCGAGAAGAATTCAATAGCGATATAACCTACTATCAGCCACTTTGCCTTGATAGGGAATGGGAATGGAATAATGAACAAGCGCTCATTCGGGAAAATCATACCAAAAGCCAACAGAATACCATAAACGGCACCTGACGCACCTATCGTTGTACGCAGATTAAGATAAGCGGCCATAGACATTCGAGTATCTCCCACACTTACATATTCATAAGCAGATAATCCCTGCATATAATAATCAGCATACTGCACCAATTCTTGTACAAGACCAGCACCAATACCACACACGATGTAATAAAAAAGGAATTTCTTCGGTCCCCATACGCGTTCGATAACACTACCAAACATCCAAAGGGCAAACATATTAAATAATATATGTGTAAAACCTGCATGCAGGAACATGTAGGTAAAGAATTGGTAGAAATGGAAATCTGAAGCTAAGAAGAAGTGTAATCCTCCCAATGCAGTCAGGTTAATACCACTATTCTCCAGCACCCATGTTGCTAGAAAGGCAAGAACATTGATGACCAGCAGATTCTTGGTCATAGCGGGCATATTGTACATATTGTCTCAATTTTCAGTTTAGTACGTACGAAGCAGTTTGCTTGCGTTTATGCGGCAAAATTACGAAAAATATCTTGTTTTTAGTACTAAAATAGGGCAATACACACTTTTTTTCAATAAAAAACTCATTTTTTTCGATTTTTTGTTTGTTTATTCGCAAGATTATCCTATATTTGCGTTCAGAAATCGACTTAAACTATTTATCATTCACTTAAAAAAACAAAATTATGAACAAAACAGAATTGATCGATCAGATTGCAGCAGGTGCTGGTCTGACAAAAGTTGACGCAAAGAAGGCTCTTGACGCCACAGTAGCAGCTATCAAGAAGGCACTCGTTAAGGGTGACAAGGTTCAGCTCGTTGGTTTCGGTACTTTCGCAGTAACTAAGAAGCCCGCTCGCGAGGGTATCAACCCTGCAACTAAGCAGAAGATTAAGATCGCTGCTAAGAAGGTTGCTAAGTTCAAGGCTGGTGCAGAGCTTGCTGACGCTGTTAACAAATAAGTTTTGTAAACAAAAATCAAGGAGGGAGTTTCCACAAAGGGAATTCCTTCTTTTTTTTTATTATCCCAAAACGATATAAAACAAAAAGGGCTTACCTCGCGGCAAGCCCTTTTTACTAAACTAAACAAATACTTTTTATGATTTAAATATATTATGTGGCTAAAGTGTTCGTTTGCAAAGGTACTGAGTTTTCTTGAATCATGCAATACCAAGAATTTGGGATTTTCACAACGAAAAAGATTCCAAATGTCTTATTGACACTTGGAATCTTTTTCGTTGTCCAAGGCGGATTCGAACCACCACAAACAGAACCAAAACCTGTTGTGCTACCATTACACCATTGGACACCGTTTGCTGTAAGCGGGTGCAAAGGTAAGAAATAATTAGCACACTGCCAAATATTTCAAACACTTTTCACTTCAACTTTTTACTTTACGATAAGTAGATAATAATTCTTCTTGCCTTTCTGTGCCAGCAGATACTTACCATCAATCAGGTCCTCAGCAGTTACAGGACGATTCTGATCTGTCAGTTTCTCCTTATTCAGCGAAACTCCACCACCTTGTACCATCTTGCGCATCTCACCCTTAGATGGGAATACGGGAGCAACGGTAGTAAACATTTCGATAGCAGGTTGTCCTAACTGATCTTTACTAATTTCAAACTGAGGAACGCCATCAAACACATCAAGGAAGGTCTGTTCGTCAAGTTTCTCCAATCCCTCTTTCGTTGATTTACCGAAGAGCAGATTGCTAGCTTCAATAGCAGCATCGAGGGCTTCCTGTGAATGTACCATCACTGTAACTTCCTCAGCCAGACGCTTCTGAAGTACGCGACGACCAGGATCTTGCTTATGCTCCTCTACGAGGGCATCAATAACCTCCTTCTCCAATGAAGTGAAGATCTTAATATAACGCTCTGCATCATCATCAGAGACATTCAGCCAGAACTGATAGAACTTATATGGTGTTGTGCGCTTGGGATCGAGCCAAATATTACCTGACTCTGTCTTACCAAACTTCTTACCATCACTCTTAGTGATGAGCGGACAAGTCAAAGCAAAAGTCTCTACCTCGTTACCCAATGTTCGACGAATCAGCTCCGTACCAGTAGTCATATTGCCCCACTGGTCGTTACCGCCTAACTGCAGTTTAACACCATAGTGCTGGTAGAGGTAGAGGAAGTCGTAACCCTGAAGAAGCTGATAGGTAAACTCTGTGAAAGAGAGACCATCACGGGCAGTACCATTCAAACGCTGCTGCACGCTCTCCTTTGCCATCATATAATTGACAGTGATATGCTTACCTACCTCACGAGCAAAGTCAAGGAAGGTAAAGTTCTTCATCCAATCATAGTTATTAACCATGATAGCGGCATTCTCCTCCTTAGACTCGAAGTCGAGGAACTTAGCCACCTGTGCTTTAATGCACTCCTGATTATGTCGCAGGGTCTCATCATTAAGCAAGTTACGCTCCTGACTTTTTCCTGATGGGTCACCAATCATCCCCGTTGCACCTCCTACCAAGATTACAGGACGGTGGCCACAACGCTGTAAGTGACGCAACATCATAATACCACAGAGGTGACCAATATGCAGAGAATCTGCCGTAGGGTCAGTACCCAGATAGGCAGTAACCATTTCTTTCTGGAGCAATTCTTCGGTACCAGGCATCATCTGTGCCAGCATTCCGCGCCATTTCAACTCTTCAACAAAGTTCTTCTTCATATGTTATTCTATTTATTCTTCATTTTTATTTGAGGACCCAAGAGAATCTATGAGGTTCTAAATTAGGGCACAGGGTCATAACCAGAGCCTCCCCATGGATGGCAGCGAAGGATTCGCTTAACAGCAAGCCAAAGCCCCTTAAATGGCCCATGTTTTATTATAGCCTGTCGGGCATATTCGCTACAAGTGGGAGTAAAACGACAAGATGGTGGCGTATAGGGCGAAATGGCTGTTTGATAAAACCTGATAGGCATTACCAATAGCCACACCATCAAGCGCAAAATATATTTCCACAGCGTTTTCATAGCTTTTCACTGATACGCTGTATAAGACTTACAACACGATTTTCAACTTCGTTCGTCAGCAGATGTTGATCTGAAAGCCAAACAAGAGCGACGAGTAGTTGCTGATCTGAAGGCAGAGCCTCTCTTAATACCTGTTGATGAGAACGCCAACCTTCACGTATCTGTCGCTTGACACGATTGCGATCTACCGCATGATGAAAGCGTTTCTTTGGAACGCTAATAAGCAACTGCACTGGTGAATCGCCTTGCTGACGCTCTTTCTTCAGAAATACGGCACGTAACGGATAAGCGGCTAGCGAACTACTATGTCCTCCGCCAAAAAGTTCGTCGATTTGTCGTTGGCTGACCATACGTTCCCGTTTAGGAAACGTTAGACGATGAACCGTGCGCTCCAATCCGTCCACCTTATTATATATATAAGGATTAATTTTCCTTTTCCAACAGGAAATGCTGCAAAGCACCCGTCATCGAAGGATATTTCTCTGAAGGAGCTTCTAAGTCAAGACGCAAGCCTGCATCTTTAGCAGCCTTTGCAGTTGCTGGACCAAAGGTAGCAATTGCAATCTTGTCCTGTTTGAAATTAGGGAAGTTCTTAGTCAGCGACTCGATTCCTGCAGGACTGAAGAAAATCAGCATGTCGTAATCGAAAGACTTCACTTCTTCTGGAGTAAAGTCATTGCTTACGGTACGATACATCACGCACTCCTGATGGTTCAGTTTCTTTGAATCAAGCAGGTTCGTAACGCTATCGTTATGCACATCACTCATAGGAACAAGATATTTTTCGGTCTTATGCTTCACCATTGTGGGGAGCAAATCGTCAATTTTACCTGTTGTTCCAAAGAATACCTTACGCTTACGGTACTGCACATACTTCTGAATGTACAAAGAGATTGTCTCCGTCACACAGAAATACTTCATATCCTCGGGTATAGCAACACGCAGTTCCTTAGCCAGCGTGAAGAAATGGTCGATAGCATGACGAGAAGTGAAAACAATGGCAGTAAAGTCCAGAATATTCACTTTCTGAGCACGAAAATCCTTGGCCGAGATGCCTTCAACCTTGATAAACGGGCGGAACACAAGCTCTACGTCAAACCTTGATGCAATATCATAGTAGGGCGATTTCTCGCTTGACGGCTTGGGCTGTGAAACCAGAATCTTTTTTATCATTGATGTTCTAAAAATTAATTTTCAAACTATTCGCAGTCATGCCAAGCACTCCCCACAGAGCAAGCAACGGCACTATTTCGAGGGCACAAAGGTACAAAATAATTTGCAGACTAACGACATTTTGTCGAAAAAAGATAATAAAGCACTTATAAAACGTTAGTAATTTAACGAAAATAAGCACAAATACGACATATAAGGCTATGGTTTTGACGGGCAAATCGAAATATGGTCCCATCACAACCGCTGGTATTGTCAACAAGCCCTCCACTGCAGTCAGGAACAAAAGAGACTTCGCCCATTGTCGGTTCTTTTTACCCCCAAAGAACACTTTATTAACCAGAGAATATGCACCTACCCTCAACAAGTAATAGACAAGGAAAATACCTAGGAAGATAAGTATCAGATAATATTGCGATGACAAGACGAAAGTTTCACCGACCGTGCGCAACGTATAGAAATAGTAAAGCATGGCAAATAGCAAACTTGTCAGGAACACAATAAACACCTGAAAACGTACCTCGGTAGCTGTTTCTGTCACCTCTGTCGTTCCTTCATGAGGTAGATAGAAGAAATTCTTAGCATGGCGAGAGAAAAAACCACGCACATGAGAATAGGCAATAACAACCATGACAAGACAAGACAGCATCAACACAGTAAGGATGTCATCAGCGCGAACGCTATAAGGCACAGGATCACCCATTACGCCGTATTGTCCTCCCTGCAATTCCGGATGAAGAAGAGAATCTTTCGAGAAGAACCCCTCACGATAGTACTGAGGGATGACGATTTCCACATCATCCCTCATTGTATTTAGAACTAATATGCTGTCTTGCTGCACCAAGGTTTACAAGGCAAAAGCTCGTTTAATATCCTCTACCCTATCCAATTTTTCCCATGTAAACAATTCGACATCTATAGTCTTTGTTTCATGATAGCGACTGGTAAAGGTTTTCTTTACTACTTCAGACTGTCGTCCCATATGTCCGTAAGCTGCAGTCTCCAGATACATCGGCTGACGCAGTTTCAGAGTACGTTCGATAGCTTTCGGACGTAAATCAAATAGTTTTTCTATCTTCTTAGCAATCTCACCGTCGCTCATCTCTACATGTGAACGACCATAGGTGTTAACATAGATATTCATTGGTTTAGCCACACCGATAGCATAACTAATCTGTACGAGCATCTCGTCAGCGACACCGGCAGCAACCATATTCTTTGCAATATGACGAGCAGCATAAGCAGCACTGCGGTCTACCTTTGAGGAATCCTTACCAGAGAAAGCGCCACCACCATGAGCTCCCTTACCGCCATAAGTATCAACGATAATCTTACGACCTGTAAGACCTGTATCACCATGAGGACCACCAATCACGAACTTGCCGGTTGGATTTACAAAATATTTAATATCGTTACCGAATAACGACAACACTTTTTCTGAGTTAATCTTCGCCTTCACACGCGGTATCAAGATATTGATAACATCCTCACGAATCTTACTCAACATACGCTCATCATCGCTATCGAATTCATCATGTTGTGTAGAAACCACGATGGTATCAATGCGCTCAGGAATACCAGCATCACTATACTGAACTGTAACCTGGCTCTTTGAGTCTGGACGAAGATAGGTCATGACCTTACCTTCTTTACGAATCTCGGCCAACGTACGCATAATGAGGTGTGCCAAGTCAAGTGACACTGGCATCAAACTCTCTGTCTCATTAGTCGCATAACCAAACATCATTCCTTGGTCACCGGCACCTTGTTCATCCTCATTACCATTATCCACACCGCGATTAATATCTTCGCTCTGCTCGTGAATAGCAGTAAGGATACCACAAGAGTCGCCATCAAACTGATATTCGGCCTTTGTATAACCAATCTTCTTAATTGTATTACGAGCAATTGTTTGCAGGTCGATATACACATCACTGCGTACTTCGCCCATCAACACCACCTGACCGGTAGTTACAAACGACTCACAAGCCACACGGGCATGTTCATCGTATGCCAGGAACTGATCCAGAATGGCGTCACTAATCTGATCGGCCACTTTATCGGGATGGCCCTCAGATACTGATTCTGATGAAAATAAATATGACATTTACTAATAACTGTTTGACAATTTACTATTTACAACTTTCTTATTTCGGGTGCAAAGGTACAAATAAACGGCGAATTATACAAATTCGCCGTTTAAAATATCGTATTATGCAAGTATTTCTTACTCCATATCAGGCGACATCACAACTTTTACATGGTTTGCGCCTTTCAAGAATTTATTAAGGAAGTCACGTACATTATCAACTGTCAGAGCCTCAACGGTCTTCTTGTAGTCGGTATGAACATCCAATCCGTAATCCTTAAAGGTAGTAATTGTATTTGCCCAATAGCCATTCTTCTTGGCATCTACATCATACTGCTTCAGCATATACTCCTTAACCTTGCTCAACTGGTCAGCATCAATCTGCTTCTGCATTTTGGCAATACCTTCATGCATCAAGCGGACAGCCAATTCCTGTTTATCAGGATTCATAGGACAGTATGCTTGCAGCATAGCCTTAGCCTGATGACTGCTCTGATTGAAGTAGCCTGCAGCGCCGCAAGAGTAAGCTGCACTCTCTTCCTCACGTATGGTCTTCAGATAAATCATTGAAAGAATCTGGCCTACTGCATCTATCTTTATGATATTATCAAGGGTATAAGGCATATCAGCATACCAGTATTCAACTGCAGTGGCCTTAGGAGATTCTGTCTTCACCTTGAACTCATTAACAACGTCACCCTTTGCCAGTGTCAGGATTTCCTTAAAGTCCTCTGGTTTCTGCTTGGTAGCAGGCAGCGAAGCAACATACTGTTCAATCAGCGGACGCAGAGTCTGCTCATCAAAGTTACCAACGAATACAAAGGTGAACTGGCCTGCATTCTTGAAGCGATCTTTTGCAATCTCCAGAATACGATCATAGTTGACATTCTTCAAATCTTCTACCTGAAGAACTGAAAAACGAGGATTATGACCATAGAGTGTATTAGTCAAAGTATCACTGAGTACTGCTTCTGGATTCAGGTTCTTGTTCTTCAATGCCATCTCCAACGAAGTCATCAGGTTCTGATACTGCTTCTCATCCTTGTTGATAGCGGTGAAATACAGATACTGCATCTGCATCATGGTCTCGATATCCTTTGGTGTAGAGTGTGCAGTAACATACTGACGAGTATTACCCAATGCAGCATCTGCATTAACCTCCTTACCGGCAAGAGCCTTACTCAGTTCATTACTTGAGAATGCTCCGATACCGCTATAACCAATAACCTGATCAAACACTTTCAAGTTAGCATAGTCAGCAGCGCCATACATAGACTTACCACCCTTGGCAGAAGCCTGCATCTGAATCTCATCATCCTTAAAGTCTGTCTTCTTCAGAATAACAGTGGCTCCGTTAGATAGTTTCAGTTCTTTATAGCCTAATACTTTATTCTCAGTCTCCTTGACAATCTTACCAGCCTTTATCTTAGTAACGTCTACCAATGGCTCGTCCTTTACATTGTCAACATAAGCCTCAATCTTCTCAGCACGGGCAGCAGCTACAGCAGCAGCCATATCCTGTTCTGTGGGATAAACCTTACCTTCCTTCTCCTGGGCCCATTCCATTACAACAAGGTTGCTGTCTGAAACAGAAATCAGTTCTGGAAGCATCTGATTAACAGCAGCTACGGGGATATTAGGAGCCAGCTGTTGCATCAGCTGATAGAGCACATCCAATGGTGGAATAGGTTCGTTAGAAAGATAGTGGTCGCGATACTGATCACCAAACTCTGCATTCTTACGTTTGTCGCGATTGGTGTAACGCTTTTCCAAAGCACTCAGATAATCTGCCTGCGCACGAGCATACTCTGAAGCGGTAAATCCAAATTCAAGAGCACGACGAGCTTCACGCATCAGCACTTGCAGCGTCTCCATATCCTTACCTTCCTTGGGTACACCAACCATCTCAAAGCAATCCTTTGTCTTTGACAACAGATACTGTCCATCATCAGCCTGTGCCTGGAAGAAGGGACAATTCTCATCCTGTGTCAATTCAGCCAAGCGCATATTCATCATGCGAGCGATGGTGCTAGCCACGTAACTTTGAACAAGATAACCAAGATTACCTTTCTCCTCCTCACTAACGGCATCATGCTTCATCATAACCATAACCTGGCTCATTTGCATCTCCTTATCCTTGTCAAAGATATAAATAGCTTCGCTATTGTCAGGCACAACCTCAGCAACTACTTTAGGAGCATTTGCATCAACCTTGATACCACCGAACAGTTCCTTAATCTTTGCCTCTATGTGATCTACATCGACATCACCAACAACAATGATAGCCTGATTATCGGGGCGATACCACTTGTGATAGTATGCACGTAGGGTTGCAGGCTTGAAGCTGTCAATAACAGACATCAGACCGATAGGCATACGTACACCATACTTTGAGCCAGGATACATCTTAGGCAGCGAGCGAGTTATCATTCGCTGTGAAGGGCCTTCACCTAAGCGCCACTCATTATGTACTACGTCACGCTCTTTATCAATCTCATCGGCTTCCAGCAACAAACCGTTTGACCAGTCTTTCAGGATAAGCAGACAAGAGTCAAGGGCAGTAGCACGTTTTGTAGGAACGTCGCAAACACGATAAACGGTCTGATCGATACTTGTATAAGCATTCAGGTCAGAACCAAACTCTACACCCAGCGAACGAGTATAGTCAATAATACTCTTACCTTCGGGCTTTGAAGGGAAGTGCTCGGAACCATTGAAGGCCATATGCTCCAAGAAGTGAGCGAGACCACGCTGGCTTTCATCCTCCTGAATCGCTCCCACGCGTTGGGCAATATAAAAGTTTGCCACATGTTCGGGATATTCGTTGTGACGAATGTAATAGGTAAGACCATTATCCAGCTTACCCATTCTTACTTCAGGATCTACGGGAATTGGCGGCATCTGCATTTCCTGTGCCACCATGACTGCAGAGCATACAAGTACCAATGCAGCCACAAACATTCTCTTTAGTTTCATCTGATAAATAGTTATATTATTGGATTGTAAACGATTTCCAGCCTACAAAGGTAGGAAAAAACTACACACAAAACACCAAAAAGTCCTTATTATTAATATTTTTTAGATTATACATAATATAATAAGGAGGATGACCGGAATACCGAGCACCCTCCTTATTATTAATATTGACTTTATGTACTACTTCACCTTTCCGTTCAGAGAGAAGATGTAAGCTGCACCTTTACCAGCGGTTTCATAAGTAGTCTTATACTTTGTAAGTGGACCATAGATAACGACAACATCGCCAATAGCAATTTGATCGTCACCTTCTACCCACTTCTGGTTGCCCAACCAATTAACCTGATAAGCCTCGAAGTCCTTAGTTGGATCACCAGCCTTCTTACCATCATTGGAAATATAGAAGGAGCCATTACCATACTGTGCAGAGAAGCCACCACTAACAAGCTCAGAAACAATACCCTTTACGAATACGTTATCCTTACCACCGCCATCGATATAGTTGGCTGCAGCAGCGGCATCAAACGGATTACGATAAGAGCCGGGATCATTGATACCATCCATAGTGGTCTGACCATTGAGAACTACGAGCTGGTTGTTTGCATCAATCTCTGCAGCGCCATTGTACATCTTCAGGTTACCTTTGATGATGACTACGTCACCAACTTTGATATCATCCTGAGCAGTAAAGTGTGCACCGCCAAAACTGAAGCCACGATATACCTGCAACTCATCTTCCTGTTTGCCATCTACAGAGATGTAGTAACCCAGATTTCCATAGCTTGCATTAAATGAAGTAGGAGCTTTGCTGACAATACCCTTTACATATACATCCGTTGCACCTGCCACAGCGGCATCGAGAGCAGCAACTACATTGTAAGGACTTGCTTCTGTTCCGTCACCTGCAGGAGGATTAGAGATTCCCTTCTGGACAATTTCCAAAGTTACAGAAGAACCAGCCTTACCATTAGTTGAATAGAAAGTTACGCCAGCCTTACGAGTAACACCCTCATTAGCATCTACATTGAAATATATAAATGCGGTATCAGCGGGATTAGGCTCTACAGCAGTTGCTGTACCTGATTTAATCTCAATGTTTTTATAATGAATCCAGTTGCAATCATCTGCGATAGTAGGAACAACACCCTTACCCTTGAAGGCTACCTTAAACTTCTGTATGCCACCTTCCTTAGCAATAGTAGGAGCGGTTTCTGGGTCAATTACTTTTACGAACCATTTTTCAACCTTAACCACGTTGACATTTACCAACTCAACAGTTCCGTTATAGGTAGATTTTGGACCTTCCACAGTAACGATGTCGCCAACTTCAAGACCCCAGCTTGAGATAGGATCATTTGAAGGCTTACCATCTCTATCGTTAGTACCATATACATATACTGTACCTGTTCCATCAGAGATATACATATTACCATAGTGGGTATTCGCAATCTGAGTGATAGAAGCTCTTACGCGGAAAGTCTTACCATCAGGACCTTCAAGAACCTTCTGACAGGTAACTTCCTCTGCAACGGTCTTACCCTGCACAACATTTACTTCCTGAACATTGCTACCACTTACCACCTTAATCGTTGTGGTACGAGCGCTGAGCACTGCATCGGCAGAAATAGTAACTTCTGTTTCACCAGCATTACCAGAGGTAGGAGTTACAGTCAACCAGTCTGGAGCATTCTCAATTGTCCAAGCGTCTTTAGATTTTACCGTAAACTGAGTAGAGCTGCCATCTTGAGACAGAGACAAATAGGATGATGACACACGAAGGCCGTCCAGATAGGCTGCCTCATAATCATCAGAGCATCCTACAAGCATTGCGATGACCGCCATGAATGACGGAATAATATATTTCAGTTTCATATTCTTTCCTTATTATAATTAGTTGAAGATATACTTAATACCAACAGAGGCATACCAACACTGACCCATAGCATGGCTATTTGTCCAAGTCTGTGTATTACCACTAACAGCCTTAGGAGTAGAGAAGGTTGGATAGCCATCAGCGTCAACACCCTCGTACTTCAGAATCTTACCAGAGTTGAGGTTTGAATTCATATATTTAGCAACACCCCAGCTTGAGTTAAAGAAGTTGAGAACGTTCTTCATGTCGAGGCTGAGCTGCAACATGTGCTTGGTCTTACCTACGTTCAGTTTGAAATCATGCTTGTAACTGAAGTCTATACGATGTACCCAAGGAGAGTAAACGCTATAAGCCTCAGCATACTCACCCTGATGGTTCTTCAGGTAGCTGTCATTGTGAACGAAATCCATGAAGCGCTGCTTGTCGTCATCAGAAACGAAGCGGAACTCATTGTTAGCGACCTGCAAATCAGTTGGAATATAAATCAGATCATACTGATTACCATCACCATTCATATCGTTAGCCATCATGTATGAGTAGTTAGCACCACCATACCAACCTTCATAAACCAGAGAATAGTGGTTGTTAGCCTTGTCATGGATTGTTGCACTTGCTACAACACGGTCTGGAGTAACGAACTGTGAATTGTGGAGGTGCAGGAAGTTAGGACCATCAACAGAGGGAATGTAAGAGAATGCAGAAGAAGCATTAGAGCCAGGCATACCTGTCAGCTCTTTCTGTACAGTGTGAGTATAAGCAGCCATCAAGCTCATCCACTCGAAAGGCTGTGCATTCAGAGTAATGTTGGCAGTCCAACCATAACCCTTGCTGGTGTTCTGCAGAACATAAGCGTTAGGCATATTATCAACCTTACCGTTAGCTTTTGTATAAGTATAACGATAATCCTGATAAAGCGCACGACCATCAGCGCCATTGAAACGAGCATAGCCACCTACATCACGCAGGCTCCAGTCTGACATATAGACACCATTAATAGTCTTCTGGAACATACCTTCCAAGGTAACGGTGAATGGGAATGAAACAGGAATCTGATAGTCGATAGCCAAAGAAGACTTCCATACCTGTGGCATCTTAAAGTCAGAAGCAATACCATTAATGGCACCTGATGCAGTTCCATCCTCAGGAGTAATCGTGCTTGGTCCCATTGCCAGCTTAGGATCGGTAACAACATTACCATCAACATCATGGGTAGTTACCCATTCATACAGCTCGGTACGGTTCATGATACCACCAGCGAACTGAGACATATCAGCCTTTGTTGCGCTGCTACCAGTAGAGTTCCACTTACCAACAAACTGCATCATATTAGAGTTGGTAGGCATATTGGTGAAGAATACCAAAGGCAGACGACCTAAGAAGAGACCAGAACCACCACGTACCTTCAGGCTCTTGTCACCAAAGACATCCCATGTAAAGCCCAGACGAGGAGAAATAGAAACGGTAGAATCAGGCCACTTACCTGTATCTACATGCTTACCATTATAATCCAGAGCCAAGATGCCGTTGTTGGTCATCAGGTCTTTATTATTGAAGAACAAGCCATCGAAACGAACACCATAAGTCAACTTGAGATTATTGGTTACCTTCCAATCGTCCTGAGCATAGAGGCCCAACTGGTTGAAAGCTACACGAGAAGCAGGCTCCTGCTCGCCATCATAACCATAGGTCAGACATACAACAGAAGGAGTTCCGCTGTTAAGGAACTCAGCCATGTTGTTATAGCGATAATAACCAGAACCATTACGCATATACATATTATCAGCCATCTGATACTCATAGCTAACACCTGCAGTAATAGTATGGTTAGCGAGATAATATGTCAAGTCATCCTTAATATTCACTACATTATTGTGAACGGCATTGTTCCAAGTAAACAACTCATAACCTAATGAGATGTAATTTCCACCCTCACCATCAAGGATATCAATGAATGGGAAGTCAGAAGATTTTGATGCACGAATATCGTCAATCTTTGAATAGGTAGCCAGGAACTGGTTAGACAAGTTATCTGTCAAACGGCTATTCAAGTCAAATGACCAAGAGTGTACATAGTTATCCATTGCGTACATAGAGTTCGCATAGCTCATAGCATACAGTGATGTTCTGCTATAAGGCAGAGTACCACCGTCTACAGACATAGAAGGAGATTTCCATGAACGGCTCTTGGTATAGTTATAGCGCAGAGCCAGCTTATGACGATCTGTGATATTCCAGTCGAGACGAGCCAACATTTTATATGTATCGTCATCTTCAGAGAAGTTGTCATAAGAACCAGTATCATAGCCATACTTATTCTTTACGAATTCAGATACAGCCTGCAAATCTTGAATAGATGTGCGTGACAGATAGTTGTCTGCGTCGTAATTACCATTATCAGAACCACGCCAGCGGTTGATAACAGTAGGAGACTTAATCATTTCACCATTAACGAAGAAGAATAACTTATTCTTAATGATTGGTCCACCCAGTGTAAAGCCATAAGTTGTGGTCTTGTTACGTTCACGTGCTCCGGCAATCTGCTCGCGATCTACGGCATCACCCTGCATGTTCTCGTTCTTATGATAGATATAGGCAGTACCCTTGAAGGTGTTGGTACCAGACTTTGTGATAGCATTAACGCCACCACCAATAAAGTTAGTCTGACGAACATCAAATGGAGAGATTACAACCTGCATTTCTTCGATAGCGTCGAGTGAGATAGGATTACCACCACCAGGCAGGTTCTCTGTCAAACCAAAGTTGTTATTAAAGTTTGCACCATCAACAGTAAAGTTTGTCATCTTACCATTACCACCGGCTAGACTCATACCATTACCGCCATAAGGAGAAAGACGCATTACATCAGTCAGGCTACGGTTTACAGTAGGAAGATTAGCAATCATGGCATTGTTGATGTTGGTAGAAGCGCCAGTCTTCTCGGCAGCAAACTTTGAAGCCTTACCGCTAACTACAACTTCTGTCAGGACTGTAGCATCTTCTGACAGCCAGACATTGAGATTATAGGTTTCACCCAGTTCCAACGTAATCCCTTTAACGGTCTTTGGCTGGTAACCAATGTATGAAACAGTAACCTCATAGGGGCCACCCGTACGCATGCCTCGGATAGTAAACATACCAGATACGTTAGTTACCGCTGTATAGCGAGTACCAGAAGGCTCGTGTACAGCTACGATTGTGGCACCAATAACTTCTTCGCCTTTGACATCCTCAAAGGTTACTTTACCAGTCATACTCGAAGTCGTAATTTGCGCCATGATAGTCAATGTTGAAGTCAACATCAAAACCATCAGAAACAGAATTCTTTTTCTCATAGATTGCTTTCAAATATATTTAGTTTGTAAATGCGACTGCAAAATTAATGTATTTTTTCTAAAAAATGTTCAACTGTAGCAAAAATCATGCATCTTTTTGACGAGTACCCATACGAGCCTCAACTACGTTGACTACATAGTCACCCAATTTCTCGCACTCATTGATGATATCCATGTAGATGGTACCAACGGCATAAGTGTATTCGTGGTTGTTGATATCGTTGATATTCTGAACCTTCAACTGGTTGCGATAGTTGTTAATCTCATTCTCGATATTGAACGAGCGATTAGCATCGTAAGAGTCTTTGCGACCACTCATCAGAGAGTTCATCTGAGTCAAAGCATTATCGGTGAGTTCCATCATCTGGTGGATATGCTCATACTGCTTTTCATTGAAATGATCCTGCTTTCCTTGATACTTACGAGAAATGGTGCGTGCCATATTGAAACAAGCATCACCGATAGACTCAATTTCACTAATTTCACGCAACATAGCACGAATCTTAGCCTTTGTATCATCTGAGAGGTGAGCATCAGAAACTTCATCCAAGTATTTAGCAATCTCCAATTCCATGTTATCGGAGATACCTTCGTATTTTTCAATACGAGAATACAGCTTAACAAAGTTCTTCTCGTCTTTCTCGGTAAGCAGTTCGCGCACCATACCAAACATACGCTGGATGCGGACAGCAAACTGGCGAATTTCCTTTTGCGCCTCCAGCACTGAAAGCTCAGGAGTCTTCATGAAGCCAGCAGTAATAAAGTGCAAACGGAAGTCTTCTTCCTCGTCCACCTTCTTGGTCTTGATAACCCAACAAACGAAACGCTCAATCTGTGGGATAAACCATATCAGAATGCTGGCATTGATAACATTGAAACCTGTATGGAAGGCTGCCAAAGTAAAGGTCAGTCGCTTGTCGACAGACATATTATCAATGTCCACATGGAACACATTATTACCTATATAATCTACTGCCCATACTACTCCATCAACAAACCAATAGAAAATCATCAGTATCCACAGTACACCGAAGATGTTGAAGAACATATGCGCCAAGGCAGCACGGCGGGCCTGTGTATTAGCTGACAGTGCTGCAAGATTAGAGGTAATGGTAGTACCAATATTCTCACCCAACACTAATGCAATACCCATTGAGATAGGCATCGCTCCACTACCACATAGCAACATAGTGATAGCCATCACAGCGGCACTTGACTGTACACAGAAGGTAAGCACGCCACCCAACAGCAGGAATACCAATACTGTAAGGTAAGAGTCTTTGGGGAACGACTCGAAGAATGCTAAAACTTCAGGGTTATGTCCTAAGTCCATTGCCTGACCAGTGACACGTAGCGTTGTCAGTCCCAGCAACAGTGTACCCAAACCAAAGAGGAAGTCGCCAATATAGCGTTGTTTCTTCATATAGATAAGGATAATACCAGCAAAGAAACTGATGTAGCTGACAATACTGATATCAAACGAAGAACCTAAGGCGATAATCCATGCCGTAAACGTTGTACCGATGTTAGCACCCATGATTACCGAGATGGCTTGTGCCAAAGTCAGCAATCCTGCGTTAACGAACGAAACGGTTAACACCGTTGTTGCTGTTGATGACTGTACAGATGCTGTAACGACAGAACCTGTCAATAAACCTGTAAAGCGATTAGAAGTCATGGCTCCCAGTGCATGACGTAACTGTGGACCAGCCATTTTCTGCAAGGCTTCACTCATGGTCTTCATACCAAACATGAGAAGCGCCAGCGAGCCGAGCATCGTAAAAATTGTGAGCATCATAATAACAATGTTCGTTTGAGTTCGAAATTCGCTGGCAAAATTACGAAAAAAATCTGAAAAAGAAATTAATTCCCGAAAACTTTTTGTAAAATTGACGACGTCAAACATACTTCGCACTCGGAAATGCAAAGAAAAGTTCTTTTTCTTTTGCATTTCTCTCGTTTTTTCGTAAATTTGTCCCCATCTAAAAACATCATTATGGAAAAAACGGTAAAAGTCTGCTGTCTGAATAATGGGCAGACATATGAACTGCCAATGGGCAGCAATCTCTACGAGGCATATCAACAGATGAATCTGACTCTGCCATACGAGCCCATCCTGGCACATGTAAACAACAAGGTAGAAGGCATGCACTACCGCCTCTACAAACCTAAAAACATCGAGTTTCTAGACATCACATCCACATCAGGACAGCGTGCCTATACACGCACCTTGTTCTTTATTCTCTGTAAGGCTGTCCACGACCTCTACACCAAGTGTAAGGTTGCCATCGACATCCCTGTGAGCAATGGCTACTATGTAGATCTGAACATCGGACATCCCGTGACGCTCGATGATGCTGGTCGCATCCGTAAGCGAATGCAAGAGATTATTGATGCCGACTACCCCATCCATCGTCATGAAACGACCACGGAGGAGGCTATCCACATGTTCAGCATTCTGCACACTTTCTCTAAAGTGAAGTTGTTGCAGAGTTCAGGCTCCCTATATACCACCTTTTATGATATTGACGACTATTACGACTACTTCTATGGTGCTCTGCTGACGCACACCTCACAGATATATCTCTTCGGATTGGAGAAGTATTATGATGGATTGCTATTACGTATTCCCTCACGCGAACATCCCGAAGAGTTGGGCGAGATCGTGATGCAGGACAAGATGTTCGGCATCTTCAAAGAGCACCACCGCTGGCAGGATATTCTCGGTATGCGCACCATCGGCGACCTCAACGAGGCTATCGACCAAGGACGCACCAACCTGCTTATTCAGGTTAGCGAGGCTTTGCAGGAGAAGAAAATTGGCAAGATAGCCGATGAGATAGCTAATCGTAAGGGCATCCGCATGGTACTTATTGCCGGTCCTTCTTCCAGTGGTAAGACAACCACCTGCAAGCGTCTCTCCGTTCAGTTGCTCACCAATGGCATCAAACCTGTGGGCATCTCACTCGACGACTACTTCTTGGATAGAGAACTGACACCACGCGACGAGAATGGAGACTACGATTTCGAACACTTGCATGCACTCAACCTGCCACTACTCAACGAGCAGATGAATGCCTTGTTCCGTGGTGAGGAGGTAGAACTGCCACGTTACGACTTCCCCACAGGCAAGAGCGTGAAGAGTGGTCGCAAGCTACAACTCCACGATGATGAGATACTGGTGGTAGAGGGTATTCATGCACTGAATCCCGAACTGATGAAGGATGTACCTCAGGACCAGATATTCCGCGTCTATGCCTCAGCACTGACTACGCTGCTGCTCGACAATCACAACTACATCCCCACCACCGACAATCGTCTGCTGCGCCGCATCATCCGCGACCACAAGTATCGTGGAGTATCTGCCCAGGAGACCATCCGTCGCTGGCCATCGGTACGCAAGGGCGAGAACAAGTGGATATTCCCCTATCAGGAGAATGCCGATGCTATGTTCAACTCTGCCATGCTCTTCGAGTTGGCAGTGATTAAGAGTCAGGCAGAGCCACTCTTAGAGCTATTGCCCGAAAACTGTCCGGAGTATGCAGAGGCCTACCGACTGCGTAAGTTCCTGCGCTACATCCGTCCTATCCCCGAAGATCAGATACCACCCACATCGCTATTGCGTGAGTTCTTGGGTGGCTCGTCATTCGAATACTAACAAATTCTGTATAAAAATGCGGTTTTGAGCGTTATTTACACTCAAAACTGCATTTTTATTGCAAAACATTTGGTTAATACATGAATATTTGCGACCTTTGCAATTGTTTTTACGATTAAAGTACACCTATTATAATATATTATGGCAGAAAAAATGGAAGTGAAGGAGCTGGACCAAGTTGTGGTTCGCTTTTCTGGTGACTCCGGCGACGGTATGCAGTTGGCCGGAAACATCTTCTCTACGGTCAGTGCCACCGTTGGTAATGGTATTTCTACATTCCCCGACTATCCCGCAGATATCCGTGCCCCGCAAGGTTCGCTGACGGGTGTGTCTGGTTTCCAAGTACATATCGGTGCTGGCAAGGTTTACACCCCTGGCGATAAGTGCGATGTGCTGGTAGCTATGAATGCTGCTGCCCTGAAGACACAGTATCGCTATGCTAAGCCCGGTGCCACTATCATTATCGATACCGACTCCTTTGGTCCTAAGGACTTGGAGAAGGCTCAGTTCAGTTCTGAGGATTATCTTGGCGAGATGGGTATCGACCCCGATCGCGTTATCCAGTGTCCTTTGACCACCATGGTGAAGGACTGTCTGGCTGAGACGGGTATGGACAACAAGGCCATCCTCAAGTGCCGCAACATGTTCGCCCTCGGACTCGTATGCTGGCTATTCGATCGTGACCTGAACCTCGTAGCCAACTTCCTGAAAGAGAAATTTGCCAAGAAGCCCGCTATCGCTGAGAACAATATCAAGGTGGTACAGGCTGGTTACGACTACGGACACAATACGCACTCTAGTGCGATGAATGTTTATCGCATCGAGACTAAGGAGAAAACTCCTGGACGTTACATGGACATCACCGGAAACAAGGCTACAGCCTATGGTTTCATTGCTGCTGCCGAGAAAGCTGGTCTGCGCCTCTATCTGGGTTCTTATCCTATCACCCCTGCTACTGACGTGCTCCATGAGCTCTCTAAGCACAAGTCATGCGGTGTTATCACCGTACAGTGCGAAGATGAGATTTCGGGCTGTGCTTCAGCCCTCGGTGCTTCGTTTGCCGGTGCCCTCGGTGTCACCTCTACCTCTGGTCCTGGTGTCTGCCTGAAGAGTGAGGCGATGAACCTTGCTGTCATCATGGAGCTGCCTCTTGTTGTGCTCGATGTACAGCGTGGTGGTCCTGCCACAGGTCTTCCCACCAAGAGTGAACAGACTGATTTGCTGCAGGCGTTGTTCGGACGTAATGGTGAGAGTCCTATGCCAGTGATGGCTGCTACCAGTCCTGCCGACTGTTTCGATGCTGCTTATCAGGCTTCTAAGATGGCACTTGAGCACATGACTCCTGTCATCCTGCTCACCGATGCCTATATCGCCAATGGTTCTGGTGCCTTTAAGTTGCCAGAGATGGCTAAGCTCGACGCTATCAATCCTCCCTACGTTCCTGAGGAACTGAAGGGCAAGTGGACTCCTTATATGCGTGCCGAGAATGGCACCCGCTATTGGGCTGTTCCTGGTCGTGAGGGCTTTGCTCATATCCTTGGTGGATTGGAGAAGGACTCTAACACGGGTGCCATCTCTACCAACCCAGAGAACCATGACCTGATGACTCGTCTGCGCCAGCAGAAGATAGATAATATCCAGGTGCCTGACCTCGAAGTGGATGGCGATGTCAACGATGCCGACCTGCTCATCGTAGGTTTCGGTTCTACCTATGGTCATCTGCACTCTGCTATGGACGAGCTCCGCGCCAAGGGTCACAAGGTGGCACAGGCTCACTTCAAGTATCTGAACCCACTGCCCAAGAACACTGCTGCCGTACTTTCTAAGTACAAGAAGGTAGTTGTGGCTGAACAGAACATGGGTCAGCTGGCAGCCTACCTCCGCATGAAGGTCGATGGCTTCGTTCCCTACCAGTTCAACCAGGTCAAGGGTCAGCCATTCATCGTAGAAGAGTTAGTGAATGCCTTCGAGGACATCTTGAAGAAGTGAATAGAGAACAGTAAAAAGTGAAAAGATAAGAATTATGGAATATACAGCACAAGATTTCAAGAAAGGTCAGCCTCGTTGGTGTCCAGGTTGTGGTGACCACTTTTTCCTGGCCTCACTTCATAAGGCTATGGCCGAGATTGGCGTAGCTCCCGAGAATATAGCAGTAATTTCAGGTATCGGCTGTTCCAGCCGTCTGCCTCACTATATGGCTACTTATGGTATGAACACCATTCACGGTCGTGCAGCAGCTATCGCTACAGGTGCTAAGGTGGCTAACCCCAACCTGACCGTATGGCAGGTGAGTGGTGATGGCGACGGACTGGCTATCGGTGGTAACCACTTCATCCACGCTAATCGTCGTAACATCGACCTCAATATGATTCTTCTGAACAACCGCATCTACGGTTTGACTAAAGGTCAGTACTCTCCTACCTCACCTCGTGGTTTTGTTTCTAAGTCAAGCCCTTACGGCACAGTAGAAGATCCGTTCCGCCCTGCTGAGTTGTGCTTCGGTGCTCGCGGACACTTCTTTGCCCGTTGCGTGGCTACCGATGCCCCAGGCACTGTTGAGGTACTGAAGGCAGCCTATAATCACAAGGGCGCCTCTGTTACTGAGGTGCTGCAGAATTGCGTTATCTTCAACGATGGTTGCCATGAGGCCGTATATAATAAGAAAGGTCGCAAGAAGAATGCCATCTACGTGAAGCATGGCGAGAAACTCGTGTTCGGTGAGAACAATGAGTTCGGTCTCGTACAGCAGGGCTTCGGCTTGAAGGTGGTAGAGATTGGCAAGGATGGCTACACACTGGACGATGTACTCGTGCATGATGCCCACTGCGAAGACAACACCCTGCAGTTGAAGCTCGCTCTGATGGGTAATGGCGACGGATTCCCCATCGCCCTCGGTGTCATTCGCGATGTTGATGCTCCCACCTACAACGAAGCTGTTCACGCACAGCTTGCAGAGGTCAGCGCTCAGAAGAAGTACCACAACTTCGAAGAGTTGCTGGAGACCAACGACATCTGGACTGTGAAGTAATCTATATTACTATCATATAAAGAAAAAAGGAGCCATTCACAATGAATGACTCCTTTTCTTTTTATATCTATTTGGTTACATCACGTCAGCCAATGGTGTATAGGGCACTCCCCACACTTTCGCCACAGCCTCATAGGTGCAATGGCCATCCACCATATTGACGCCACGAGCCAATGAGCGGTCGTCACGACAAGCCTGCTTCCATCCTTTGTCAGCCAATGCCACAGCATAACGCAGCGTAGCATTTGTTAGTGCGATAGTCGATGTATTAGGTACTGCACCCGGAATGTTTGCCACAGCATAGTGCACAATGCCATCAACGGTATATATCGGTTCGCTGTGTGTGGTAGGATGCGATGTTTCAAAACATCCACCCTGATCGATTGCCACGTCAACAAGCACCGTACCAGGTTCCATCAGTTTCAGCATGTCCTTGGTAATCAGTTTAGGAGCAGCATCGCCAGGTATCAGTACCGAGCCCACCACCACATCCGTAGTAGGCAGTTCCTCGCGGATGTTATGTTCTGAACTATATAGTGTATGCACGTTAGCAGGTAATTCGGCTGCCAACTGCTTCAGTCGGGGCAGCGACACATCAGTGATGGTAACATCGGCACCCATTCCAGCAGCAATGCGTGCAGCAGCCTCCCCCACTGTACCGCCACCTAATACCAGCACTTTGGCAGGCTTCACGCCAGGCACACCAGCCATCAGTTTACCCTTCCCTCCTTTGGTCTTCTGTAGATAGTAGGCACCATTCTGTGCTGCCATACGACCCGCCACCTCACTCATTGGAATCAGCAAGGGCAACGAGCGGTCATCGCGTTCTACCGTTTCGTAGGCAATGCAGATGGCGCCACTCTTCATCATGGCGTGCGTCAGTTCCTCCTCACAAGCGAAATGGAAATAAGTGAACACCACCTGTCCCTTGCGAATCAACCCATATTCAGGAGCAATAGGCTCTTTCACCTTGACTATCATGTCTGCCTCCGAATAGACATCCTCTATACGAGGCAGAATGCGAGCACCCACGCGCTCATACTGCTCGTCACTAAAGCCACTACCCTCACCGGCAGTATGCTGTACGTAGACAGTATGTCCGCGTCTCACTAACTCGGCAACGCCTGAAGGCGTCATACCCACACGGTTCTCGTTGTTCTTAATTTCCTTGGGGACTCCAACTTTCATAGTCGTAAGAATTTAGTTAAACGATAAAAAACTATGTCGCAAATATACGAAATATCTGCGACATAGCCATCTATTTTCTGAATTATTTTTAGTACAAGTATGCTCTTCGTTTTTATTCAGCCTTAGGAGCCTCCATGCGTGGTCCCTGGAACTGACCTTCAGGGCGACGACCGAACTGTGGACCATTTGGACGAGCACCGCCACGAGGTCTGCGACGCATGTTACGCATCTGATATTTCTTATACTGGTCCTCGTTCAGAATCTTCTTGAGCTTCTGCTCATAATCCTTGTTCAGCTCTATCAGTTTTGTCTTCTGCTCATCAGTCAAGTTCAGCTCTTTAGCCATACCTTCTACCATCTGTTCTACTGTAGGTGGCTGAGGGGCTCTACGTTCATTGTTGTCAACGTTCTGTGCTACGGCGGCGGTCATCGTCAGGAGAGCCACCAGCGTCATTACCATCTTTTTCATACTCTTTCTTTGTTTTAAATGTTCGTTACTATGTTTCTTTGTGTCGACACTATTATGACGCATTCAGCATTCTCTCGTTTAATTTCATCCATCATTTTTCAGCGAACATCCCATTTTCTTCAGCGAACAGACTTTCTTTTCAATCTAAAAAAATGAATAGCAGATATTGCCTGCTCACATTTTTTTGTTTACCTTTGCAGCAGGAACTATTAATATTTATGCGTATGACTAAACCAGACGAAATCATGCGTGTCGGCATCATCGGCACAGGCAGGATAGCAGAGAAGGCTGCCATCACACTGCGTGGACTAACAGAAGTAGAAGCCTACGCCGTAGGCTCACGTCATCAAGACACCGCAGACGCTTTTGCTAAGAAGTGGAACATTCCCAAGGCGTATGGTTCGTATGCTGCACTGATTGCCGATCCAGACATCGACCTTATTTATATTGGCACCCCTCACTCACATCACTTTGATGTTACACGTGATGCCATACTGGCTGGTAAGCCTTGTCTTGTAGAAAAAGCCTTTATGGCTAATAGCCGACAGACACAGGAGATTCTCGATTTAGCTCACCAACATAAGGTATTCATAGCCGAAGCCATTTGGACGCGCTATCAGCCCGCCGTCACTATCATTCGCAACTTGATTAGTAGCGGACGCATCGGCGAGCCTCGTATGGTGACTGCCACCTTGGGTTACTCTATGGGCAACAAAGAACGTATCATGCGCCCCGACCTTTGTGGTGGAGCATTACTCGACCTCGGCGTCTATGCCTTAAACTTTGTGCGCATGTTCTTCCCTGCAGATATTCTTAGTATAGATGGTCACTGCGTAAAGAGTGATACGGGCATGGACCTGACGAACGCCATGACGCTGATTCTAAAAGACGGTATGCTCTGTAACCTCCAGTCGAGCGCCTCATGTGTTGGCGACAACATCGGTGTTATTGCGGGTACTGAGGGTAACCTTATCATCGACAACATCAACAATCCACAGCAGATTACCGTCAATGGTCCAGACCGCACCTATATCGAGACCATCCATGTACCACAACAGATTACAGGTTACGAATACCAGTTCCTTGCTTGTAGGCAAGCGCTCATCGACGGTCGTTTAGAGCCTGTCGAGATGCCTCACGAAGAAACACTTTACATCATGCAACTCATGGACAGCCTGCGTCAGAAATGGGGCGTGCGCTATCCTATGGATATCTAATATAAAGAATAACAATGAAGAAAAGACTAATGATTGCCATGTGTGCCCTTATGTCATCAATGCTGATGATGGGACAGACTGCTACTGAGAACACTAACAACGAGATAACACGAGGAACGGTAAAGGTGAAGATGGAGACCAAGCTGGGCAACATCATCATTCGCCTATACGACGCCACCCCTATCCACCGCGACAACTTCATCAAACTGGTAAAGGAAGGCTTTTATGATGGCACCCTGTTTCATCGCGTCATCAAGAACTTTATGATTCAAGGTGGCGACCCCGACTCCAAGGGAGCACCAGCCGATAAGGAATTGGGTGAAGGCGATCCTGGCTACACGTTGGAAGCAGAATTCAGAAGTGGACTATATCATAAGCGTGGTGCCCTGGCTGCAGCACGTGAAGGTGACGACGTCAATCCTGAACGCAGAAGCAGTGGTTCACAGTTTTATATTGTATGGGGCCGCACATTCACTCCTCGCCAGTTAGAGTATCTTGACGAGAAGCTCAAGATGGAGCATCCCGAAACTGGCGGCTTAAATGCTGCGCAACAACAACTCTATGCCTCACAGGGCGGCACGCCACATCTTGATGGCACCTACACCGTATTTGGTGAAGTGGAAGAAGGTCTTGATGTAGTAGAGAAGATTCAGAATCTCCCCACCAACGATTCCGACAGACCACTCGAAGATATCAGCATGAAGCTCACTGTGTTGCAATAATAAACATAAAATTAATGTTCACATTCACGCGTAATAATCAATATTACAAAGCGTTAAGTGTGAACATTTATTTTCTATGCATGTCACTACGAGCAGATTCTCTTTATGTCAATCCTATAGGTTCAATCATTGAGCAGATTGAGGATAATTCTAATCTGTTAAGCATCCCCTGCATATAATGTACTTAGAAAAGTAACAATGGATTTGCAAATGTTAGAAAATAATACTACCTTTGCAGTATGATTGGAAATAAAGATTTCTTATTAGACAAGATATATGGTGAGAGGCTGTTAATTAGCATACATGCAGACCAAAGAGAATTAGCTAGCAATATTCGTGCAGCTCGTGCTATTTTACATTCTTATCCAGATACTTTCATTAGAATCAATGCCCACACCATTGAATTAGGACACAAAAATCCAGAGTACACTATTGACTGTCGTCTTGGTGATAGAAAAGGCATAATGTCCGAAAAAGGGATAACTGCAGGATTCAAGTCTGCAAAAAAACAAGGATGCAAAATAGTAGTCATTGATTTAGATGAACATATTTGGCAGGTTCGTCCATTTGAATTATCAAAGTATATTTCCCGAAGAAAGGTAGACTTTATTAGTGGAATGATGGAAGCATGCTATATTGTATTTAATGGTGAAGCTGTAGTGGTTAATGCAAAAATACAAACCCGCCGAGAGATTGAATCTATCATAAATGAATTAAAGCCGTAGGTACTCGACCAACGGCTTTATATAAATTGACGGCTGCGGAGCTTGATGTTATCGCGCCTATATACAGCTCTCATCTGAGTGCAAAGGTATGAACTATTTTTCAGATTTCCAAATAAATCGACAACTATTTTAATATTAGAGGCTTAATAGATGTCACTTACCTAAAATCAGGGACGAACCCTTTGTGTTGCAATAATAAACATAAAATTAGTGTTCACATTCACGCGTAATATCCAATAATACAGAGCGTTAAGTGTGAACATTTATTTTCTATTATTGGGAATGTAGCAGTCACCTGTCCCTATTGGCATTGAGTGTAGCGAAAGGGATTCGTAAATTACACAAAAGGGACGGTTCTTTTTGTGTATATATTCCTATGCCATCTTGCCTTTTCTATTTTTGTTTTGTTAAATCCACAAACTCTTTGTATGTCATCATTCTGTTGCACCCTTTGCCATCTGAAGTATAATTTGTACATCCCAAGAATGGCAAACTCTTGCCTTGTTTTACTATTAGATAGCCATCTTTGCATTGGTCACATTTTAGAATAGACATACCATTACCTCGTAAATCATTTGTAAGGAAATCACATATTTCTGGCTCATTTGAACATATCCACAATTTCAAGCCATATGCTTTCTTATATCTCAATTGTAGAGGATAACCACAAATAGGACAATGTCTTATTTCCCCAGTATTCTTTTGAGCATTATCTAATAGTCCTCGTAGAGTTACATTAGGATAATCTCTCACTAGTTCTCGAACAAATTCTGAAGGGCGTTGTTGTGGAGTGACAATATATACTCGATTCTTGGTACGCGTCAAAGCGACATAGAATAAACGGCGTTCCTCTGCGTATTCAATAGATCGGTCTGTTTTTACGACATAATGCAGAACTGGGTCATCTTGTATTTTTGATGGGAAACCATATACAGAATCAACAGAATTAATAATAATCACATTATCATATCCCAATCCTTTGGCGCGATGCACAGTCATGAACTCCATTTCTATATCAGCAAAGGTTTTGGATGTTACATTGCCTGTCTTTTCCCAATATACAAAGTCTGAAGACTTAGTAAGATTAAAACCATCAAAACCATATCGTCCTAACAATAATATAGATGAATGTGGATTCTCTTGAAGAATCTCCTTCATCAGTTTCTCAACAGTCTCACCCACTAAGAAATACTTTCCACCTCGGCCTTCGTATTGTTTGCGGTCAACCTCCTCTGTATAGGTTTGAATTATAACTGGATTGGAAATATGTTTGGGTGAGATGAGTGCTTTTTTTATTTGCTCAGTATTCTTCTGAATGAAGCCTCCTGCAATATCAATTATCTCTTGTGCATTACGATAAGTTTTTGTGATTCTCAGTTCCAAGCCATATCCAAAAGTTTCTTTGAAGTGAGTAAACAAGGTAATATCAGAACCTGCATAAGCATAAATTGATTGCCAGTCATCACCCACTGCAATAATCTTGGCATCACATAAGTTGCTCAGTTCTTTTGTTAAATCAAAACGCTGTCTAGAAATATCCTGATACTCATCAACTATAATATACTTAAAGTCTAATTTAAGGTTTTGAGCCTCAGCTTCACGCAATATACGAGCAGAATCATTTATCATGTCCTCAAAATCTATTGCATGACGTTCTTTCAGACGTTTTGTATATTCATGATAACACTGTTCACAAATCTGTAGAAACAGTTTTGTACGTTCATTCTTAGAGGTTGCATCCCATGCAAAAAATTTCTCTTCAGCGTATCCGTTGGTCTTAAAATTCTGAATGAAGGTGCACACCAAATTAACAAGTCTAGAAATATAGCGGTTCTCTTCTGTATTAACTATTTTCTCAAAGACTTCTTTGGAGGAACGAGGCTGCAACTTAAAACCATGCTCTATAAGTTCTTCTCTCAAATGTTCAGTCAGGCCTCTTCCATCATTATATGCAGAGAACGTGTAGATTAAATCTGTTCCATGACTCTTATGCAACTTTACTTTATCATTGACTTCTTTTTTATACTTATCTAACTGTTCTGCATTATAACGGCTGTTTCTTCCATCCTGCGTAATGCCAAAATGCTCAATATAAGCGACTTTGTCTCCTTGAACTATCGTAAAATCCGGAGTATATATCTTGTATGAAGTGGCGATATTATATGGATATGGTTTTTCGTATGTATATTCGATATTATTTAGAAATAGAAAATTAGCTATGAGGACTTCCTGTGCTGAACGCAGAGTCTCACGGGCAATAGTCTGCAGTTTTCCAGTTCTTTGGTTAATAATCTTTTCAGAATATTCATCAATATTACCACGAATAGTAGAAAAGTCAGCCTTAGAAATGTAGTTGAAGAAGTCATTCAAATCCTGTCCTTCATATGGAGCATCAAAGTAACTACCAAAGAATAGAATTAGTTTGTCTACCAATTCAGGATTCTCCAGAATATTCCCCTTTAAATAGTTATTGATGACATTATACATAAATCCTTGGTCAACAACCATTCTTCGTTCAGTATCCTGACGTCTTAATATAGCATATCCTGTTTTATGAAAGGTGGTTACAGGACAAGGAATCCCTAAATCCTTGTTAATCTTATCACGCAATTCTCCTACGGCTTTATTCGTAAAAGAGATTACTAAAATTTGCTCTGGTAATATTCCTTTCTTTTCGACAAGATACTTAACCTTTGCGGATACTGTAGTTGTTTTGCCAGCACCAGCACCAGCAATGACCAATGTATAATCTTCATCAGAGAGAACAACTCGCCTTTGTTCCTCATCCAATTTAATTTTGGGGTCAACCTTTGTAAGAATTCCATTAAGATAATCCTTGTCAGAATCTAGATGGTGTTTGATATATTTCTCGTTATGAGCAGAAATGAGAGAAGACTCTTCGTTCAGACATATATCTTTATATTCGGAAAGAAACTCTTCCACAGAACTTTGCTCTATTGCATTCTTGCTGCAATAGTAATCCAATGTCTTTGCCCTTTCGTTATTCTCAAAAAATGTATAAGTATTGAGATAATCTTCACGTAATGATACATAGTCAGAGCGAGCAATAAATCTATCCAATTCAAGCAAGGAAAATAATTGCTTGCGGAATTCCATCAACTCTCTAATTTCTGGAGTTAATGCTTGAAAATCCGCATCTTTGGATTGGAAAATGCTTAATATTTTATATATTATAGACATTGTATTTTGAGGCTTTTCAATTATGTAAAACTTATATCTAGAGGCATTCTATATATCATATCTATATATATTGCAAAGATACAAATTCTTTTGTATAAAACCAAGATTTTGAGGGAAAGATTTTGGCTTTTTAAAAATAGTCCCTATGTTTGCAGCGGGAAAAGAGAAGCCAAGTAGAGCCACGATGTGCGGAACGGTGGCATGGCTGCAGAAACGCAGAGATGATGAGCAATTCGACCTTGCCGCTTGGTTTCTTTCGCTAGAATACAGCTGGTCACATGTAATCAGCTTTTCTGTTTTTTGAAAAGTCAAACAAATAGTTTGACGGCATTATTCGAGGAGTTTGCACGCATAATTCGATGCGAATGTAGGCTTCAAACTGATTGAGGCTCACGAAAGAGCCACTTTTGCATCGCAATACAACAGCACAGCGGGACAGTCCCGCTGTGTTGTAACCGATTAATTCATACCAAACATAAAAGCGGCGCAGAAGTGCGTCGCTTTTTATATTCGCTCAGGGGGCATCCTTGAAGTGATTCATTATATTGTTTTACGCAAGTTATCTGGATGCATACGCATATCCCAAAAAGCAGCAATACGTAATATATCTCCCTTGACGTAATAAATCAATTTATAATAATCGTTGATGATGAGGGAACGATAACGTATTTTTTTGTCGCTCAGTAAGGGTTCTAGTGAACCACTCTCAGGATACTTTAATAGACGCTTCTGCTTTTGCAAATACTTTAGATGAAGATTGGCTGCAGCTCTTTCTCCTCCCATCTCATTGTAATAGACAAGGATGCGTATCCACTGACGCTGAGCTCTTTTAGAGACTTCTACTTGCATTTTATTTAGTTGCGAAGCTATCAATTAAAGCCTGGCACTGAACATTGAAATCGTCACCAGAAATTACATCACCACGTTCAAACTCTCGCTCTGATTCGTCTAAATCAGACATTGCTTCTTCCCATGTCTGTAATACAGGGGGAGTGGCAGTCTTTTCCTTGACAGGCTCTATAAGCTTTTCTGCCAGCCACTTACGATTGCTGGCTGTCAGCGAGAGTCCTTGGAGATAACTCCATAAATTATTCATTGATACGGCATTCATTTACTAACAATATTATTTATCCGTTGCAAATTTACGAATAAAAATGTATTAAAGCAAGATTTTCGGAGAAAAGATGTGGATGTTTCACGAAGACATCGTTTCTATGCACCAGTAAAAGAACACAAATAGTTTGACGGCATAATTGACTCATGGTCGATAATGCCTGCACTCGACAAAGCTAATGCAAGCATTACTTTGTTCTCGTTTGACGGCATAATTCGAGGAGTTTGCACGCATAATTCGCATCGAATTATGCCGTCAAACTCATCGGATGTAGGCTTCAAACTGATTGAGGCTCACGAAAGAGCCACTTTTGCATCGCAATACAATAACTATTGAGGTCCAATACAATAACTATTGAAGGTCAATATAATAACTATTGAAGGTCAATATAATAACTATTGAAGGTCAATATAATAACTATTGAAGTGCTAAACAATAACTATTGGAGTGCAAATACAGCTATTTCAAAGCAGAATTAGCTGTATTCAGCGCTGTGTCAGCTGTATTTCTCGTATTCTTATAAAGGTTTTCGCAAAAACTATTAACCTTCTACCATAACACCCAGCAAATCACGATACACAGGGCATTTGAGGCATGTTAATAGTTTGCTAACTATTAACCTACATATACTATACTTGAAAATTTATTCGAACACGGATTTTACGGATGAAACGGATTATTTAATGGCACACAGAAATCACAGAAATCACAGAAAAATTGCTGCTATGCAGCAATAATCCGTATAATCCGTTCAATCTGTGGTCGTAATAAATTCGTTTAATTCTTTGACCTAAAGGTCCAAAGTGTGGCTTCGCATTCGTGGTTAAGTAGATGTATGTTAATAGTTGCCTCAACTATTAACATGGTTCAAAGCCTTTGTACATCGGCATTTGAGGGCAGTCATGGTAGAAGGTTACATGTTTTTACGCATAAACTATTTCAGAAGTCACAAGATAAGCCAATATAGAAGAGTCCGCAGGCTCCGGACATGTTGTCCAGAGTGTGCGGACAGTGTGTCCGGAGCCTGCGGACAAAATGTCCCAAGATTCCGGAAAATTCTGGGACTTGAGTTATCGAAACCAAGTCCCAGTGATTTTATTCCTTGTTCTTCAGTATTTCTGCAAAGATACCTTTGGCTACGCTCATTCCTTCCTTATTATTCAGTTTGGGAGCGTAATAATAGTCTGAGTTCATATAGCGATAGCCATTCTTTCTGTAGAACTCCCATTCGGTAAATGTGGTCTTCGCCAGGTCGAACTGAATTCTACGGTCAGAACCATTGTAGATATAGCCATAGAAGCTGTCGCCTCTCAAATGGTAGTCAACGATATATATGGGATTCCACTTATCGTCGTCATAGATAATGGTGATGTCGCCGTCTACGATAAACCACTTAAAGGTGCAGAATGCATAATCATTTTTGGGTGAAGAGGTCTTGTAGTCCAGCTCATAACCTCTTCCGCTGGTATAGTGATAATCTTTCGACTCAAAGCCCATTACAGTAGAATATTCTGAGCCATTAACGCCCCAGCGATTCTGATAATATTCTGTAATCTTGCCTTGCCAGTCACTGCTACGCAGACTTGCGGCGATATAGCCGTCCTCGTCTTTTGAGCAACTAGTAAATACCGCCATGGCAGCCATGGCAACGAACATGATTCTTGTGTAATTGAACACTGTTTTCATAAAGTTTAAATTGTTAATTGTGAATTATTAGTTATGTTGATTATTCTCTTCTTATATTATAAGGATATGACAGCTTCCAGGGCGAATCTTCCAGCTTAAACTTCTTGGCGCCTTCCTGTGTCTTTGGTGTGCGCACAAGTGGGATGTCTGAGAGATCCATCAGGTAAAGATATTCATGGAACAGCGATTTTATACCTTCTCTTACCGACCAGCGTGCAGAAATGTATTCTTTTGTTATAGGATCATTACCACGGATGGCCTCTACCTCTTTGTTCCATGCTATCAGCTTGAGCATAGCTGCTTTATATTCTGCCAAGAGCGATGCTGGCGATTTCTGCATCCAGCGCTGTAAAAGCTTACGGTTGTATTCAGCCACAATCTCTGCCTCACGCTTGCGACCCTCCACAAACCAGTCAGGTGTTTTCTTGGGATTTTCAGCGGCCACACGTGCACGCAATTCGTCCTCTATGACCTGCACACGCTTACACTCGTCAGAGCCAAACCACTCTTTAATTATCTGCTTTACCAGTGGCGAATAGATGTTAAAGTAGAAACGAGGCGCACCACCTTGCTTCTCGAGCAGCCAGCATCCTCTGTCATGATCTGGCGTCTCGTTATAATGTACAATGTCTCTATCTAAATCGTAAAACTTTGTGCATGCAGCCTTCATTTTATCCAACACCTTATTATATTGTGGCCACTTCTTGTCTACAAAGAGGGTGTCGAAAGGCTGTCCTTTGCGTGCCTTCTTGGCATTATCCATCATGATTTTATTAAATCTGTCACTTTCTGTTTTCAACTCAGGTTCTGGCTCATAGTTATCAACGGCTTCAACGCGTGCCTTTAATTCGCCTGCTGAGTATTCTGTCATCTTTTCACGTGTATCAACTTGCGATGGATCGGGCAGCACAGGCAGATTCTTATAGGCCTCCTCAAAAGTCTTAAAAGTGTACTTTTCTACCATCTTTTTATAATCCTCTTTGCTTATCTTCCAGTCTGTTAGCAAGGCATTACCTTCTCTGGCTGTATAGTCCCAAAACATGTGGCCACCCAGATTCTGTGCATAGTTACGGTCTTCTGGCTCCACATATAGTATCTTTGCTGTCGACTTTGTGGTCGCTTTAGTGCTTGTTTTCTGACTCTTAGCCTTTGCTTGGGTTTTGGCTTTGGTCTTGTTTTGTGCCTGCATAGAGGCTGTTCCAGTTAGCAGCATTGCTGCAAGAGATAGGTAAATAAATGGTTTCATTATATTTATTATGGATTTCTTATTTAATATTGACTGCAAAGATACATAAAGTTTTGGAAATAAAAAACATGATGACACTTGTCGAACATATAATGTTACTTATTGAACATGATTTTTTCGTTTTTTATATATACTTTTGCACCCGAAAAAGAGACAAATCGAACATAATGGAGATAATAGACTTTAAACCAAGAAAGGGGACTGGAACTCTGCGTATGGGTGACAGCGATGACCTCGTGCTGATAAGCAACTTTGACGGAATGCCCGCAGGAAGTATGCGTCCCATGAATCATGGCATCGTCATTATATGCACCGAAGGTGCTGCTCAGTTTGAGTATGACGGTCGGACCATACAGCTCAGCAAGGATGACCTATTTCTCTTCATGGCACACTCCGTAGTGGAGAAATTTATGTCATCTCCCGATTTTAATTGTCGCCAAGTTTGGTTTTCGCGTAGCGCCATGTGGAACATGAACATGTACACCAAAAGTGGTTTGAGTGATTTGTTACCATTGAAGCAGAACCCTAAGGTGACACTATCCGATACCGATGTAGCCCTGTTCAATTCTTATTTCCAACAGCTCAGCCACCACATGCGCAATAGTTCACTTGTGCTTTATCCCGATATTGTGCGCTCCATCTTAAGTACCTTCCTTTTGGAGGTGCTCTCTGTGCTGCGCAGAGGTGGGGAGAAAGCTATTACTCACTACTCTGGCGATAGTGGTCTGCATGGTAAGAAACTTGCCGATCGCTTTATGCAACTGGTAGAGCAGAGTGATGGTCGCATTCGCCGTGTTGACGAGTTCGCCCAGATGCTCCATGTTACTCCTAAATACCTTTCCAGGCTAATTCAGGAGACCATGCATCGCCGCCCCAGCGTATTGGTGCATTTCTTCACACTCAAGGCTATCGAGAATCGCTTGCGATTCACCGACATGACCATGCAGCAGATTGCCGACGACCTAAAGTTCCCCAACGCCTCCTTCTTCGGCAAGTATTTCAAGGAGCATTCAGGAATGACGCCTATGGAGTATCGCACAAAATATCAGAATAGCAACGAAGACGAATAAATCCACACACAAAAAACAAATAAAGCAACCATATCACTATATAATAATACACACATAAAACCATATGACACTTATCAAATCCATTTCAGGAATCTATGGCACCATTGGTGGGCGCCCTGGCGATACGCTGAATCCCCTTGACATCGTCAGGCTCACCTCTGCCTTTGCTCAATATGTTCATGGCAGAAAAATGGTGGTAGGCCGCGATGGTCGTATGTCGGGACTGATGGTGCGCAACATTGTTGTTGGCACGCTCATGGGCTTGGGCTACGATGTTATTGATATAGGCTATGCCAGCACCCCAACCACCGAGCTTGCTGTGCGCATGGTTGGTGCTGATGGCGGTATTGTCATTACAGCCTCTCACAACCATAGCCAGTGGAATGGTCTGAAGCTACTCAATCATAATGGCGAGTTCCTGACGCCCTATGATGGTAAAGAGATGTTGGCTCTTGCTGAGACAGAAAACTTCTGCTATGCCAATATCCAGCACTTAGGCCAGTTAACTATCGACGAAACCTTCAACCAGCGCCACATCGATGCTGTCTTAAATCTAAAGTTAGTTGATGTTGATGCCATTCGCAAGCGCCATTTCCGTGTCTGTGTAGATACCATCAATTCCGTTGGTGGCATCATCCTTCCCCAATTGTTTCAGGCTCTCGGTGTAGACTTCGAGATACTCAATGGTGAGTGCACAGGCGCCTTTGCTCATAAGCCAGAGCCCACAGAGAACAATCTGCTGGGAATTATCGGTCGCATGAAGCAAGAACATTTCGACCTCGGCATTGTTGTTGACTCCGACGTAGACCGCTTAGCATTTATCTGCGAAGACGGCACGATGTTTGGCGAAGAATACACCCTCGTCAGTATAGCCGACTATGTGCTCAGCCATACCCCAGGCAATGCTGTTAGCGACCTTAGCAGCACGCGAGCTCTGCGTGATGTCACCCTGCAGCGTGGTGGTCAGTATTTCGCCTCTGCTGTTGGCGAGGTCAATATTACAGCCGAGATGAAAGAGGTGGATGCTATTATCGGTGGCGATGGCAATGGCGGCGTCATCTATCCTGAGTGCCACTATGGTCGCGATGCTCTGGTAGGCATTGCCCTATTCCTTAGCAGTCTTGCTCAGCGTCAGTGTACTATCAGCCAGTTGCGAGCCACTTTCCCCGACTATCAGATAGCCAAGAACTCTATCGACCTCAACCCCGACACAGATGTAGATGCTATTCTCAAGAAGGTGAAAGACCGCTTTTCAAAGGACAAGAGTGCCCATATCAGTGAGACCGACGGACTGAAGATAGACTTTCCCGACCGCTGGGTTCATCTGCGCAAGTCTAACACCGAGCCTGTGGTGCGTGTCTATAGCGAGGCTCTCTCCATTGAGCAGGCTGACCATCTGGGCAATGAGCTCATGCATTACTTCTACAACATGCAGAAAGACTTGGTACTTAATAAATTTGGATTAAATAACAACTTAATATCACATAATTATAGAACATCACAAGCATTATGAAAAAAATGAGAGTTTATGAGACGCCAGTAGTGCAAGTAGTCAACCTTTCCAGTTGTGCACAGTTGGTACTGATACCTATTACAAAAATCCCGATGATATTATAAACTTTGCTAATGGCAAGGTCTATCGCTACAATGTGACAGTGGTAAAACAGTAATAATAGCCTTTAGATAAAGATAGAATGAAAAATTGAGAGAAACGAGGAAAGCATAGAATAAAGAGAGGAAAGGATAACAACATATTCGAGAAAGAAGCACCTGTAATGGGTGCTTCTTTTATTCTTGATTCTTTCTCTTACATTCTTTTTTGATTTTTACCACCACTCTGCTACCACAATTATTTTTGGGGAAAAAGCTATAAGATGAGTCGTCACATACATATAAACACTACCTTACAAAAAAACAAGAGGCTACGCCATAAGACATACCCTCTTGAACGGATTGTTTTTATTATTGTTTAGGATATTAAATCACGTGAAGTGTACCCATCAGGTAGATAAGGCCGAAGCCCAGTACCATAGAGATGATACCCATGATGATACCCATCTTCGCCATTTCCTTTTGATTTACATAGCCTGTTGCGAAGGCAAGGGCGTTAGGAGGCGTAGAGATAGGGAGAATCATCGCACTTGAGGCTGCAATGGCAACACCGATAAGTACGGTAGAGGTACCACCGATAGGAGCAAGCTTGTCGCCCATAGCATTACATACTACAGCCAGGATAGGCATCAAGAGGGCTGCTGTTGCTGAGTTACTGATGAAGTTACTAAGCAGGTAGCAGATAGCACCACCGAGCAACAGGATAAGCAGAGGTGAGAACTCGCCAAAGGGAATGCTCTCGATGGCATTGTCGGCAAGACCAGAGGCGTTAAGGCCGTAACCAAGGGCAAAGCCACCGGCTACCATCCAGATAACACTCCAGTTAATCTGCTCCAAGTCGCGCTTGGTGATAACACCTGTCAAAGCGAAGACACAGAACGGAAGCATAGCCACGGTGTTGGCGTTGATACCAGTGAAACGGTCTGACAGCCAGAGTAGAACAGTGGCAATGAAGGTAATAATAACAATCGTTGACTGGGTGCTCTTCTCCATGCTACCCTCAATGTTCAACTCGATATGCTTCTGAGTGAAGGGGAAGAACTTGAGCAGCAGACGCCAGCTGATGAACAGCAGGATGGCTACCAGGGGAACCATGAACATCATCCACTGACCAAAACCGAGATTCATATTCAGACCCTCGGGGTCGTTGAGATACTTCAAGGCAATATTATTAGGAGGAGTACCGATAGGAGTACCGATACCACCGAGGTTGGCAGCGATGGGGATAGACATGGCCAAAGCCATACGTCCCTTACCCTCTGGGGGCAACTGGCGGAAGACGGGGGTGAGGAAGGTGAGCATCATGGCTGCGGTAGCAGTGTTAGATACGAACATTGAGAACAAGCCCGTAACCAACAGGAAACCTAACAGCACCATCTCACTACGGGTTCCGAAAGGACGGAGCAGCACTCTTGCCAACTGTGCATCAAGACCTGTCTTGGTGGCTGCAATAGCCAGAACGAAACCACCGATGAACAGCATGATAACGGGGTCTGCGAAACTTGCCATCACACCTTTGTGAGAAAGCAGAGTGCCTACAACCTCGGGATCAACCATGGGTTTGAGTCCACTATCGGAACAGAAAAGCAGCATTAACACTATAATCGCAATTGAAGTAGCCCACGAGGATACTACTTCGAGTATCCACATCAGTGTGGCAAAGGCGAAGATAGCAATAACACGCTGCTGGATGACCGTAAGGTTATCAATGCCAAACCATTCAGCAGGCATATTCCACAGCAACAAAGTAACGATAGCGACCAGCGCAATCTTCAGAGCACGTACAACCGCATTTGACGGATGGTACTTACGTAAGTGACGCATCGTGTGATACGCCTCTACGAGATGAAATCCATTGTAATTATTAAACATTGGGTATAGTGGTTATGTTATTTAAATTTTTGCGAACGCAAAGGTAATAAAAAGATAATTGTTAAGAGAAGGATAGTCGCGACATTTTTGAACTAGTAGTGTATAAATACACAAAATATAACCTTTCTATAGGTATAGTATAAACAATTGTAATGTAGAGTTGACAAAAAAGGCACTTCTAAAGAAGTGCCTCACCTATTGTAGAATAGGATTATAGTTATGGTGATTGATTATTATTCTATAGTAAAGGAGTCTACATCTATATAGCCTCCAGTCTTCTTGGTAGCAAAGCAGAAGATGGAGTACTTAGAACCCATGAAGAATCGCTGCCAGTCGAAACGCATACGATAGTCAGTGGTACCTATCTTGGTCCACTGCTCACCATCGAGGCTGTAATAGAAGTTGGCAGCATCCTTTCCTCCATGCTGTCCTGGGCGGAAGTCGCCATCAATGCGCAACCATACCTTGGTGGCACGAGGAGCTATCTTGGTGAGAGAAACGCCCTCAATCATCTTCTCTTCAGCCTTAGTCACCTCCTTGTCGCGGGCAGACAACTGTACGGTCTGCTCGTTCATCTCAAGGGTAACGATCTTACCGGTCTTCTTAAGTGCCAAAGCACCCGTCTCGCTGTTGAAAGCAGCAAAGCCAGCGCAGTCGCCATCCTTCATGTGAGAATAGTCTATCACTACATAAGCGCTGCAGGTGGGACCCTCCATGCGCTGTGTGAGGGTGTTAGGAGCCAGATAGATGTTGGGCACCACGCGACTGGTTTTGAGGCGGAGCCATCCTGGACGCTCGGTCAGTGACCATGCGGTATTCACGGGATTGTGGTTCCACTGCCAGTGTAGTCCGAGCTTAGCCGATGAGAAGTCGTCGCTGCAAATGATATGCTTTTCGGGCTCACCACTAATCAGGGGGCGCACATGGTCGGGCACGCGACCATCCTCATCGCCCAGCATAGGCCATCCGTCAATCCAGCGACAGGGGCTGAGCGTCAGTACGCGACCAACACCACCACGGTCTTGGAACATCACACCATACCAGTCGCCATCAGGAGAATCGACGATAGTACCCTGTGCCAAGTAAGAGAAACCACCGAAGTCTGACTCGAGGATAGTCTTCTTCTCATAAGGTCCGTGGATATCGTTGGCGCGGTAGCACACCTCACGACGGTGGCGACCAGGGGCATAGACGTGGGAAATCATCAGCAGGTAGTAGCGACCATTGTGCTTAATCATACGAGAGCCCTCAAGCAGGCCAGTCTCATCAGCCTCACGCTGGAAGAGCTGTGTATGTGAGCCTTCGATCACATCAGAGAGGTCGGGCTTGAGCTCCATCATCTCGCCAGTACCATAGATAACATATACACGATTGTCGTCGTCGAAGAAGAGCGAGCAGTCGTGGAAGTGACGTATGCGAGAAACCAGCGTCCACTCACCGGCAGGGTCTTCTGCTGAATAGATATAGGTATCGCCCATAGCACCCTGCTCGTTGGGCGCAAAGAGTACATAGAAGCGACCATTATGATACTTCAAAGAAGTAGCCCACTGACCACGACCATAAACAGTTCCATTTTGGAGATCGTACTTGGGTGAATCAGTCAAACGGTCATAAACATAACCAATGGTCTCCCAGTTCTTCAAGTCGCGAGAGCGCATAATAGGAGCACCAGGCATGAGATGCATGGTGGTACTTACCAGATAATAGGAATCGCCTACACGAATGATATCGGGATCGGGCACATCAGCCCAAAGCATGGGGTTTTCTACTAACCCAGTAGAGCTGCTGGAACGCTTTCCAGCAGCATCTATGGTTACAAAACAAACTACTAATGATAATATTACTACTAAAACAAATCTTTTCATCTCAAAATGGTGGTTGTTACCGAGTGCAAAGGTAGGGAATAAATTCATAACTTGTTTTCTTAAATGTTTCATGTATTTTTTCAAATGTAACACGCATAGTGCTGTTGCCGTAAAATAACATTTATTGGCTCTTTTTGCTGTTTTTAATCCTATTCTTCGTTTTATTTGTTATTACTAAGTTTTTGGACATATTTCACGGGGTCGCCCTCACTTTTCAGTACGTCAGCAAAGTCTTGTGGCTTAATTATGACAGGGCCACGCATAAATTCTGGGATGTTGTAAGACTTCATTGACTGACGATGATAGTCGGGTTCAGCGCTTGGCAACTCGAAAGGTTTGGTGGCATGGCCATCCTTATCAATATGAGCAAAGAAAGGTCGTGTGTAGGTTCCGTCATCACGGCGGCTACTAAACACAATCCAACGGCCATTGCTGGACCAAGAGTGATAACTCTCTGTATCATTAGAGTTAAGCTCTTTAGCAGGACGAGAATCACCTGTCATCAAATCCATTAACCAAAGGTCGGCATCATGATGCCAAATATGGAACACACCATATTCTGCAAGGGCAAACAAGAGATAACGACCATCGGGAGAGATGCGCGGAAGCGTAGCACTCTTGCCAAGACTATCGGCAGCAAAGACCAGTTCACGAGGTCCGAAAGTCATCGTTTCAGGGTCGAAGCTTTTCTTATAGATGTTGTACTTGATTTCCTTTGAGCGCCTTGTAATTTCCGAGACAATTGAGATGGTTGTATCCTTCTGTTCGAAGTGAGCACTGCAATAATAGAGCGTCTTACCATCTGGTGCCCAGGCAGGGAATACTTCAAACTCAGTGATATCGTTCTCCAGATTGGTTACCTCGTCTTTCTCCACGTTATAGGCAATCAAGTCGCTCTGCGTATCATACACCTCTATTTTGTTATGATCCATTGTGTGGAAGCTCTGGAGGGTTTTGTTGGTGGAATAGACTATCAGGTTCAGCCAGGGATGCCAAGCGGGATAGACACCTGCAGAAAGGATGGAGTCGTTCTTCATATTCACTTTCTTGATACGACCATCATAGGCAACAACAGTACCACCATTGTTCTGACGGGCATGGAACTGCATACGCTCAGGATTATACTGCTGATAGTGGTGACAATTGATGCACTGGCCTTCTTTCTCAAAAGTACAGAGCATATTATCATAGATAACGCTCTCGTCATAATTCTCCAGACAACGCTGATTGATGGTCAGCGCCTCATAGCTGACAAACGACGGGAAGATAAGGCGATAGCTCAAGTAACTATCTATACTGTCGGGAGATACATAGATATGAAAAGGTTTGTAATGGGTCCATTGGTCAGTATGGCGGGCATAGACATCAACGGTAATGGCTCCACCTTTAGCCTTCTCTGCCAATGTGCGCCAGTCGTCTTCTTCAGGCTGGGCAGTTCCTGCATACACAAACTCCTCATCGCCAACAGCATAACGAGCAATCATATCATCGGCAGCCTCATCAAGCATAAAGGTAAGGGGCGCCATATTGATAGGTACGGTAACATCCGTATAGTCTGGATAGATTTTAGGTAAACGATTGGTTTCTGTAAAGGTGTCGGGGACGGAAGAATTCGCACAGCCCACCGCCAACAAACAAAATCCGATATATAGTAAGTTTTTGATTTTCATAACTATCAATATTCAGGTAAATCACTCATTGTATAGTAATCATAATAGTAAGTATCACCGAAGAAAGGAGCAAGATCCTTGCGAGCAACCTCCACGTTCTGTCCGTCATAGTTAGACATTGACTCGGCAAACTTTTCAAAAGATTCCTTAACGGATGCATCGAAAGGCATGCGGTCGATATCCTTCCTCCCTTCCATAATACAATAAAGGTAGGCAGCCTCTTGATAGTAGCGTGGCATAGGACTGTTAGGATGCAGTCGGATATAGTCATTGAAACGACTCCAGAAAAGAGGAACATCTCTTGTCCAGAGCGTAGCTAACAGTGCCTGTTCCTGGAAGATGGGATCATCGGCATAGGTACTTCTTGCCAACTGCGTCATCAGGAAATTCTCAATATAGCCCTGATCGCTACTGAGAAAATTCTTATAGTGGAGCATATGGGTGATAGGCTCCATTTCTGCATTCTTGGCAATGCGCTCTGGATGACCTAAAAGCTGTTCAGCCTGCTCAGCCCAGTCACGATAGAACAAGGTTTGCTTCAACAAACCAATATACTTACGGGCAAGAGGCTGGTCGTTCTCAAGAATAGCACAGTTAGCTAAAAGTTTATAGTCTTCCACACGGAAACCAAACTCCACGCCCATCTCCATACTGAGACGGTTACAGTAGTTCAACAGGCCATATTGATAATAGATAAGCGGACCGGATATCAACATCAAACGAATACCGAAAGGTGCTGCATACTCCTTGGAACCATTCTTATAGAGGAACATAGCATCGCCCTGACGTCCCTGACGACTTAAGGCAAGGTTGCGCATCATCACAATAGCTCGAGTGGGTTCGTCTTGTTGAGTAGCAGCCTCATCCAACACACCCGACCAATCGAGCTTAGCAATGCAATGCTCCATCGTCAGTTCATGGTGGAAGTTCTCGTCTTTCATCCAAAACTGATAGACACCAACAACCAGAAGAATGGCGATGGCAATCTGATTAAGTAGATAAAAGAATGGTTTCATTGCCCTACCCTTTTCACCATTAGCTTTATAGGTAACAGCCAAGACGGCAAAGAAGAGCACCAATAAATAATAAGGTATATAATAGGTCGGATGATTCTCGGTGACATAGAATAGTGGCAATTCTGCCCAATAGATATTGGCAAGGTTAGTCTGATAATAGACATAACGATAGCAGAACAGCGGAATGGCGATAATACTCAAGAGAGCAACCACACTAAGAAGTACAGATTCTGTACGCGAGGAAGTCAAGCGCCACGTCCAAATGCCCATCAACAGAGCGGCAGCCAATGCATAGATTCCCATTAACGGATAACCCAAAGCACAAGTGACGAAGATATAGATAGCACGGACATACCACTTGGCAGGAATACATCTGAAGCCCCATAATAAGGCTACGACAGCCGTTGTTCCAATGGTAGATATAAAGAAGTGGCCGCGCAGTTTCAGCATATATACCCAATAGCCCAAGTCCATATTGGTCAGCAACAGGAGTGCTACAGGGATAAGCAGCAGAATAGCCCAACGGTCAGCGATACGGAATGCGCGCTTAATGATGATCATCAGCAATAGCCACCAGCAACAAAGCATCAACACGCCCAACCAAGGATAATACAAGAATTGGGTGAACCACATACCCACCCACGTCAGCAGGCCTCCGGGGACAACCATCTGCTCTTTGAAGAATAGCATCGAGTTAAGGAAAAGATTCTTTTCCTGCACCTTCCAAAGAAAATCACTCTCATACAAGAGCATTGCACCCGCTATTACTGCCAAGACTAATAAGCCCAGCAAAAAGGGGATATGTTGCTTTAAGGATAGTATCTTATTCATTGTTAATAGTAGGTTTTCTTTTCGTTTTAGGCCACAAAGGTACAAAAAAAATAAGGAACACATTTCGCAACATGTTCCCTATTCTTTAACAAATGTAACATTATCCTCTATTTTTTGCCTTTAGGCGTCAGCGTAAAGCGGTAAGCCAACGACAGCAACACATAGCGTCGCATATTGTTGGTCCAGTATTCTGTACGTCCTGACGAACTTACCCAATACTGCCAGTGAGTAACCTGTCCGAGCAAATCGTAGCCTTTGAGCTTGGCAACCCAGCGACCTTGCTTCCAAGACTTGGTAATGGTGGCATCCCAATACAGGCGATTGTCATTCATCTCTGAGTCTGCATAGCCACGACGTGAGTGCATCTGCAAATCTGTATCAACAGTGAAGTGCAAAGGCATTTGGTAGTTGGCGTTGAAACCATAAGAAAAATCATAGACATCGGTAGGTTGTTTGGCGACATCAATACTACGATGAATATGCTGCCAAGATCCAGCGCCCTTGAGGGTAAAGGTGAGCTTATTTTTTTGGAAACGGACATCTGGAGAGAAGCCTAAACGAGTAGTGGTAACACGGTTGCGCTGTGCTTCTGTCTGTCCTGTCAGTGAAGACATATCGGTACTCTGACTAATAGATGTATTAAGGGTTGCACCAACATGCCAGAACTTCTTCTCTCCCAAGGCACGGTTGTAGTCCATATTACCAGACATATTCCAGTTGCCATTGATATTCTCTGTCCACGAGGTATAGACACCAGTTGTGGGATTATAAGTATAGGCATTGGCAAAAGCATTACGCTGGATGGTACCATTCAGAGAGATATTCAGATGCTGGTCGATACTATCCTTACGAGCACTATAGCTAAGATAGCAACTCCAATAAGTCATCGGCTTCAAGTCTGGATTACCCTTAGAGATATTCAGCGGGTTATTGGTAGAAGTAATGTCTACCAACTGGCGGATACTTGGCATGTTGGAATAATTCTGAATACTTAAATTCAAGGTCTTGTGCCAATTATCAAAAGACAAGTAACCATATACATATATCTGTGGGAAGCTGTAATTCTTGTTAATGCTCGTATTCAGCACATCACTGTTATACGTCATGTGGTTACGGCGGAACTTCTCACTAAAGCTACCAGAAAAATAATAGTAGGCCTTTTCTGTCTGCTTGTTATATGAAAACTCTAATGAAGCAGAATGAGAGTTTTGTCTACTACCCTCACCTGCCGAGTTAGGGCCATCAAAAGCAGAAGGTAACAACTCATTGTCAGGTAGTGAACCAATGAGATGAGGACCATTAACTTTCCAGTCGTCGCCCAACCAATCAAGACGATAGAGATTATTATCATTATTGCTATAATCATAGCCAATGCCCAATGTTGGCGTAATAGAGAAATGCTCTGTCAGACTCAAGCGATAACCTACACTACCATTGAGGCTAAAGCCTTTATTGGGTGAATCATTATACTGGTTGCGCTGATCTATCACTCCCGTATTATAAAAGGTATAACTATTCTGAGAGAAAGAATGATTATTCCAATTACGTCTCATAGAACCGCTCAACTGCGCTTCCAACTCATCACCCCAAGGCATCTTAAAGGTAAGATTATTGTTGAAATTGAGATTCATACCATTACCTCTGTGCATGCTGCGACTAATCGTCTGGTTGACTAATTCACCATATAATACATCCTTGGCTGTAAGCGAAGTTGACTCACTATCGTTATGGCCATGATCATAGTCAAAGTCTAACCACGAATAGAGGAAGAAAGGCTTCTGCACCTGGAAGGTATTGCGCACATTCATGCTGAAAGGACGATTGTCGCTAAAGCCCTCGCTCTTACTAAAGGTGCTGGCATCTGCCATATAGTTTTCTGACTGTGAACGACTCTCAGTGTGATTGTCTTCCCAACGGAGATTATACTCTGTGGTATTGGTGATGCGCTCCTCCGTAGCATTCAACGTAAGCAAACCGCCAATCTGTTTGACGTTGCGGTCACCAGAAGCATTAGTTCGGTCACGTTCATTACCTTCGCGGTCGTAGTCTATATATTCATTCAGATTGTTGGCTCCACCAAAGAGTACTGCACGCGAATGGTCAGAATAGCGTAAGCCAAAGCCTTTAGCCTTATAACGACTGTCGGTGCCATAGCCAGCCTCAACGAAAGCAGTACCACCCACATTATATTCACGTTTCAAGACAACATCCATCGTATACTCTTTCTGCTCGACATCACGACCAGAGAACTTGCTACGAGGAGTTTGCTTATTGTAAACCTGTACGTTCTTTACTGAGTAGTATGGCAGATTCTCCAACATCATCTTATTCTTGCCTTTGAAGAAGTCTGCACCATTAAGCGTTAGGTTCTCAATCTTCTTACCATTCACAAAAATCTCACCATTATCCTTCAGTTCCACGCCAGGTAATTGTTTGATAAGTCCGTCAAGCATAGAGCCTTCTGGAACATTGAATGCATCAGCATTAAAGACGATAGTATCGCCCTTATACACCATCTTCACTTTGGTGGCCTTGACTACTACTTCCTGTAAACTGCCACCATCCTTATCGTAGTCAGAACGCTGAATGCGACGCATACGAAGATTGGGCAATTCAAACTCTCGATTACGGGCAATGCGCTTAATCTCATAGTTCATATATGTAGTCTCATAGTCGGGATGCATGGCTTTGATGATATACTTGGCAGGACGAGCGGGCACCTTGACATCATAGACCGTCGTCTGCAAACCATAATAACTACTAGATCTCCACACGCCAGCCGTATCAACTACGGAGGAGTCGGCATTTAACACAATAATCTTCAAAAGGCTGTCGACAGGAACACTGGCCTTGGTAAAGGAGTCGGTGATGTAACCATAAAGTTCTACTTTCTTTTCTTTTTTCTTGTTGTCCTGGGCTGGTGCCGTCAAGCAGACGAGCACCAGCAGGAGAGAGAGGATAGTTTTCATTAGAAGATGATAAAACGATTTTTATTCCACGATGACACGTGGCTGATAGTTGAACAAATGTTGATTATCACGGAGTTTCCACACATCGAGATTATGGATTACCGTACCTTTATTATTAGCTCCCCATGCATTGAAGGGCTCCATATCCGGTTCGATGAATGTGACAGTACGTATATCGAGAGGCAGGGGTTCGAACTCCATCAAGAAAGCGATATAGTCGCCTGCATTACCTTTCATAAAGAATACTTCCTCCATAGGAGCTCCCTGCACTTTTCGGAGTTTATACTGATGACCATATTCATCAAGTAACATTGTACCATTCTTGAAAGTGAAGTATTCGGTAGTCCAATTTTGTTCGTATGCAATAGCCACATAAGTGGTTTGTGGAGTACGCCAAAGTGCTAATGTCTCGTCAGTAAGTGGTTTTATGAGGTGAACATCTGTCAGCACCTTCCATGTATTCCAGTTTTGGAGGTCATAGGGTTTATTCTCTGACATATGTTCAAGGAGTATGCGTGGTTGACGAAATCGAGGAATAGTGTCGTAGTCGCTCTTAAAGACACCAATACCCTCATTACTCTGGCGGTGTATACTTATCTTATCACCTACTAAATGCCAATTAGGAATACCGAAGATAGTAACCGCCTTAGTGGTTGCTGGCAATGGTGCAAAGAATATCTTCAAGTCGAGGACATCGCCTTTCTTTCCCTTTACCCAGAAATGCTTGCGGAAGGTATTTGGTTCTGTGCGACGGATACGATACTGTACACCCGTCTCACTATCAACAAGACAGGTTTCCTCAGATGTCAGCCACAGATTAGTTACTTCATCAGCAGGCATACGGAAGTAGCAATGCATCACCGTCTCACCATTTTCTTCAGTTAAACGCCAGCTCATTGGTACATACGGTTGTTCATCTAATGCCACATGAGCCATTTCTGGAAAGATTCCTAAGTAATCCTTCTCTACACACACATTCTTTGCCTCACAAGAATCTTTAATCCAAGCATTATTCGTACTATACCATACGACAGAGGTCTTCTTCGTTTTAGGATTGGTGTAAACATCAGGACAAGCCGCAAAACCACCCACACTTTTTGCCAACTCAACAACATGCTGGGGCTGTGCCTGCATAATGATACTTGTCAGCAACAGGAGAGCAAAGGAAAATACTTTTCTCATAGTTATTTGAATTAAAATGGTATAGTATTCATGTTTGTATGCACAAGTTGAGCACGGTAATTCTGGAAACTGTCTGATGATACCTTTGCAGCAATCGGTGAATGCGTACAATAGAGCAGAATGCGTTCGCCACCAATACGTTCCGCAATCCAAAGGTATTTCTTATCTTTGCGAGTATCTTTCAAACAGAAGACAAACTGCTTCTGAGAGAAATTCAGCTGATAGCCTGGTGTCTGTTTATCATACCAGCATGCCACTTGTAACAATCGTCCAAAGAGGTCTAACTCCTGTTTGTCTGGGAAAACATAGGCAGTATTGACAATCCGTTTCCCCTTCTCACCTGTAGTATTCGTCAAGGGAACGGCTTTTACTTTATGATAGTTTGCCATTTTGGCGATAAACTCATCCACACGGGCAGGGTCCTGATAATTACTATCGGATTTATTCACTAGCGAAGCATAATGAATAGGAACGTTAGACAAGGCTTTTGATTGATAGACTGGTTTTTCTTGGGGACGCTGATGGGTAGTCGGTTGTTTGTTTACTACTTTTGTTTGTATAGTAGCTGGAGCATCAGTCTCTCTGTCACCCTCCATCGCTGTCTCGTGTTTGCATAGTAAGGAACATTCTTGGGCATATTGGAGTGCACGGACTGACATACTAAGCACACTCTTAGAACTATCTTTCCTCATTGAGGCAAGTTCCTCTGCTAACATCACATTCTGTGGATCTGGCTGACTGCCTGGGAACAGAGTAAGTCCAACGCCTAATATCAATAGAATGGCAGCTGCAGCAGCCACCCAGTGCAAGCTGAAGTCAAACTTCACTGCTCCAGGCGGTACGACTTCGTCATCCTTCTCGGATAGAAGCTTCTGATCAGGCAGATTACTCATGATGCGATCCGTCAATGCATCAGGATTGTCAATCATGGGTTGCAGCCCCTTAAGTCGTTCCAATATTTCTTCAGTCTTACTCATATCCTAATTTTCTCAGTCGTTGACGAATGGTCTGCCGAGCAATATAGAGATTACTACTTATCTGTCGACCATCCATGCCTGTTATCTTTTCCACCTCTTCCGAAGAGAATCCTTCAAGTTGACAGAGCGTGAATACCAATCGCTGTTTGTCGCTCAAGCCTTCTGCCATCGTTCGGACTAATGCCACCCATTCTTGATTCTCCAGCATCAGGTGATTATTACTATCAGAAGCAACATATCGCAACACCATTTCATCACCTTTCTGTGCTACAATACGCTTCTTGTGTTTCAACCTATCCATGCACAATCGAGAAGCAATGGTGTAAAGCCAAGTGGAGAAAGTATACTCCAAATCGTATTCTCCAATATGTTGCCATACACGGATAAAGGTATCCTGTACCATATCTTTCGCCTCTTCTTCATCGCACAACATCTTAAGCCCCAGCGAGAATAGCATCCGCTGATGCGTCTGTACCACCCACCGAAAGGCATTTCTATCGCCTCGTTGACAGCGAACTATGATGTCACGTTCCAATTGTGTCATCAGAAGGTTGTTCTATATATTATACGACGTAAAACGAGATATATCAAATAAAAATAGGAAAAAAATAAAAAGAATTCACGAAGCCGCTATACACAGACTCTTTTGCACATACAACTTCGTGAATTCCTCAATAATATTTGGGCAGTAGCAACCACCCTCATGCCCACTAAAGGACATCATCATTTTACTTCAGCTTATCAAACTGCTTATTCTTTTCAATGGTCCAATCCTTACGGGTTGACAATCCGCAGTTCTTACCAACGAACATCTTTGCAGCCTGCTTGTCACCCTTCAGTTGCCAGTTAAGCCAACCGAGAGCAACTACACTGAACTCGCCACCATGAGCCTCGCGGTAGGTTCCGCCATGACCAACTGGGAAATTAACAGCACAAGCAGGGACATGGCTAATGCGCTTGAAGTCGTCCATACCATTGCCATAGGCGATATCCTCTTTACCACCCAGCATATACATAATAGGTGTGTGGATATCGTTCAGTTTCTCCTTCTTAGGCATTGGCATGCCACCAACAGCCTGACCAGCATTCTCCTGATTGAAAAGACCACTATTGCAAATCATCAGCAACTTGATGCGAGGATCAGCACAATTGAAGAGTGTCTGCAAACCACCACAAGACATACCTGCTACGCAGATATTCTTTACGTCAAGCTTCTGATAGTAGGGAGATTTGGGGTCTGCATTCTGAGCAATAGCCCAATCAATGCTCTCAATCTGCTGCTCAGAACGAGACATCGGACCTTTATACCACTCGTCAACCATAGGGATATCACCTGTAGCGAGTACGATGAAACCATGAGAGGCTATCTCGTTGAGGAAATTCATGTGCTCCCAAGGAGAGTTGGCACAAGCGCCATTGCCCCAAACCAAGATGGGCAAGGGATTCTTAGCATTAAACTTTGACAAGTCCTGTGGTACAAAGACAGTGTGCTCTGCCAAACCTTTCTCTTCTTTCATGATAGCTTTGAAGGCACCAGTACCACCATCCTCGATGATGCGGCTTTTGCCATCCTTACAGCAATCACCCTTACAATCGCCACCCTTACGAGCGCAGTCAAGGAAGTGAACCATCTTCTGCAGGTTCTCTTCGCTATACATTCCCATACCATGACCACCCTCTGGAACGAAAGTAGCCTCAGTCTTTACACCAGCAGCCTTCAGCAGTTCATAGAACTTCTTACCCTGACAGCAGGGAACAACATTATCTTTCTCACCATGGAAGATGATAACAGGAGGATCGTTCTTGTCAATATAGGTGGTAGCACTCAGGCTGAGATACTTATCTGGTTCCTTTGACAACTTAGAACCCAGCAATACATCCTCAGGAGAGTTTTCACCCATCTTCATAGCATCGCCACAATCCATAGCAGTCAGGTCAATAGGACCAGACCAGTCACAGGCTGCATTTACGGCACTGCTCTCGTTGGTATACTTACCCAAATTGCCTTCCAGGTCGATATCTACAGTACCCACCTTGGTCTGCTTAGTACCACTAGTTGTTGCAGTAGTAGAAGCAAGATGACCACCACTAGAGAAACCGCTGGTAGCAATAAACGAGGTGTCAAACTTGTACTTCTTAGCCTCACCACGAACGAAACGTACTACGGCACGGATATCGTGCAACTGAGCAGGCCACTTGGCATCACCACTAGAACGGTGGTTAGGACAAACCACTGCATAACCAGCATCTAAAAGCGCCTTAACAATTGTACCAAGGTCGGCCATACCCTTACTATTGTTTGAGAACCATGCACTACCATAGATATGGATTACAACAGGATAGCTAGCAGCTTCCTTCTTAGGCAGGTAGATATCACAGGTATGGTAAGCCTGATCATCACCAGCATAGTTTACATCCTTCCATTCCTGGCTGGTCTCCAGTTTTACTTGAGGCATCTGGAAACCACCAAAGCCTCCTGCAGGCTGTGCTGTAGCCATCATAGCCATACACAGCATCATTGTTGATAATAAAATCTTTTTCATTGTTTATTGGTTATGAAATAATTAGTTAGTCATGTATCTCCACTTGTGAGAAGTAATACTCACGCAATGGTTTGCTTACGGGCTGTCCCTTCAGCACAATTTCCTGTTCCAAGCGGATATCAGTAGAAGAAGCACCAATCTTCACTACATATGTTCCTGGCTGAATATTCCATTGGCGCTGCTTACCCTGACGACTATAATAGCCAAACTGCTCGGTATAGAGCTTTACTTTGACGGCCTTAGTCTCTCCTGGCTGGAGCGATACACGGGCAAAGCCCTGTAACTGGATTGGACGAATCGGCTGATCTTTTGTCTTTGGCGACAGATATATCTGAGCTATCTCGTCGGCAGCCACCTTACCAGTATTCTTAATCTCGAAGGAGAGGTCAATATAATTTGAAGAAGTAGAAGCAGACAAATCCATCAACATGTGCTTATAGTCGAAGGTGGTATAGCTCAAGCCATAACCGAAAGGCCACTGCACGCGTTCATCCTGCTCTGCATTATAGTTATAGCAGATTGGAGAATAGATTTCTTGGTTGGGATAGCTGACAGAGAGTTTGGCTGATGGTGACACCTTACCATATAGAATATCAGCGACAGCATGACCACCTTCCTCACCAGGATACCATGCCTGAATAACGGCAGCACAACGCTCTGCCAAATCACCAATCACTTGCGCACGACCTCCAAAGAGAACCAATATCACAGGCTTACCTGTGGCTATCAATTCCTCAACATATTGTTCCTGCTTACCTGGTAAGCGCAGTCCCTGACGATCGCGGTTTTCACCACACAGCATAACGTTCTCACCCATCGCTGCAATGATGACATCGGCAGAATCGGCCATTGCCAAAGCCTCATTCTTATCAGCTGTTTCGCCAGAGTCAACCTTTCGGTGCAAAAGAGGATATTCCCAAGAGCGTTTGTCACCTACATGAGAGAATTTGGTTTCAATCTCCTCCGTCCAGTCACAACCACGCGAATAGAAGATATTAACACTATCAGGACGGTGATTCTGCATACCTTCCAAGAAAGTAATAACATGAGGATGGTCAAGATCCTTCTCAACCTTCTTCCAGAAGTATGTCATTGCGGGGAAAGAATAGTCACCACACATTGCCCACATCGAATTGGCATTAGGACCAGTTACGAGCACTTTGAGACATGAGTCTGCGGACAAAGGCAAAATACTATCATTCTTTAGCAACACGATAGACTGTGTAGCAATATCGTAAGCCGTCTTTCGTTCATCGGGGGTATCGAGCTTAATGTCCTCTGTACTATACAAGTAAGGTTTCTTATCGAGAAGACCTGCACGGAACTTATAGCGCAATACATCTTTTACTGCTCGTTCAAAAGCCTCAGACTTTACCAGTCCTTGGTCAATAGCCTCCTGCAGGTGTTGATAGTTAGCACCAAAGGGGAAATCGACATCGTTTCCACCATTGATAGCTGCTGCAGCCTTATGAACTTCATCGGGCAATTCGGGTAACTGGTCGATAGCGGTATAGTCACTAACCACCATACCATCAAAACCGAGATAGCCACGCAGAATATCATTTAAGATGGTGCTATCAGCCACACACGTCAACTTATTACCTGCCATAGCATGATAACCAGGCATCACAGCCTTGCTTCCTGCCAATCGTATCATTGTCTCATGAGGTAAAAGGATTTCTTCCATCAGCTCTTTTTCATCAGCATCACCTCCACCGCCATAGCCAAGATAATGTTTTGAACAAGCTCCTACACCCTTCTTCAAGTCGCCTTGCTGCAAACCTTGAACAAAGGCTGTACCCATCACAGCTGATAAGTAAGCATCCTCACCATACGACTCTTCCAAACGATTGAACGAGGGAGTACGACATACGTCAACCATAGGAGAGAGTGACAATATACCACCCATCTTACGCATCTGTGTACTGGTCTGGCGAGTCTTGACTTCTGCCAATTCAGGGTTGAATGAACAAGCCTGACCAATCTGTTGTGGGTAGATAGTGGCACCTTTTGTATTAATACCTGACAAAACCTCCTCATGGAAGAGTGCTGGGATACCATTAGGGGTGTTATTCATCAACCACTCCTGAATCGCAGCCACCTTATCACGCAATTCGTTTGGGTTACGAGGCTTTTGACTTGCATATTGCGAGAAATGTCCTATACCATTAGGTATCAGTTGACGACATTTAGCAGTATCCAACTTTCCCTGCTCATCAAAGAGGTCGTCCATATACATACTCTTCAGTTGAGCAATACGCTCTTCCTGAGACATTCGCAGATATAACTGATCAACCTCTGGTTCAAGATCTGTTGCCGTACATCCGGCCAATAGTGCGCTCATGCACATCATGATAAATCCTTTCATATATTAATACTACTTAATTACGACTTTATGGCCTTCTTTGATGTATAGACCTGGACACAAGTTGCTTGTGTTGACACGACGACCGAGTAGATCGTAAAGTGTTCCGTCTTTTTCTACAGCGTCACGAGTCACAGCCTCAATGCCTGTAGACTGCAATGTACGATGACGCAAAGCAGAACGGACACCATACCAAGCGGGTTTCTTACCCATTCCAGAGTCATAAAGCAACGGGTTAGAAGAGGTGCGCCAACTATCGTTATCTTTGACACCCCAAATAACCATACTTGGACAATTATCGTTGTTCAATACGATATCGGTGATAAGACGATACAGACGTGCCTGTTCCTCCAGATTTGCAGAAGAAGTTGAGGGAATACCCATATCCAGCTCTGTGATGATACACTTCAGACCAGCCTCTGCAAAGCGTTTGATAGTACGATTCAGTTTGACACCGTCAAGTTCACCAACAGAGAAGTGACATTGTAAACCAACACCATGGATGGGAATACCCTTTTCTTTCAGACTTACAGCCAGATTATAGAAAGCCAACGACTTCGCCTTACCCAGCAACTCTACACCATAGTCATTGAGATAAAGTATTGCATCGGGATCAGCGCGATGAGCATAGACAAAGGCAGAGTCGATATAGTCATCACCGATAGCCAACTGCCATACACTTTGTTTGCGCAAATCATAGCTGTTAGGATTTGTGCGTACGGTTGTTTGGTCGTCATCGAGACATTCATTGACAACATCCCATTCGCGTACTTTTCCTTTATAATGTGTCATCACCTTCGTGATGTGATTCTTCATAATCTCCAAAGCCTGTTCACGAGTCCAGCCCTTATCGTTCTTTTTACCATCAGAAGATACCCAACTAGAAACCTGTGAATGCCACACCAGGCAGTGACCACGGATATCCATATTATTCTGTTGGGCTAAGTTCACAAGGTTATCGGCAGAGCCAAAACTGAATGAGTTCTTTGAAGGCTGCAAACTTTCGAACTTCATCTCGTTCTCACATACCATCATATTAAACTGCCTAGCAGCTTCTTTGCGATCACTGTCAAGGCCCTTATAAGTACACAGTGCGACACCGATATTCTTATTATTTTTAGCAGCATAGTACTTCAAGGTGTTCTTGTCGGAAGTATCACTGATACCATCGTCATAGAATGCACCCATAGTATAGATAGGATCATCTGCATCGTCATCTTCATCGGGGTCGTCTGCAATCTCCATGTCATTATATGATTCTAAACGAACAACGAAAACAACATGACCATCCTCTTCGCGTTCCTCTACTACCCATGTGTATTTGTTGGCACGTACATCGAAGTGCCAATCGCCAGCGCCTTTACTATTGGCTGTCAATATGCGGAATTCAGTACCGATAGCGATGTCGGCAGTCTGCTCTACAGTAAAGTCTATGTAAGGCATCTTTTCGCTAGTGGTGAAATCTTCCAGCGTATTAGTATACTGTACAGCACCAGCAACCATCAGTTTATCATAATTGTTGGCACCAGCAACTTTGATGTGCAGACGAGATAAAGGATGAACGGTTAGGTTTGCATCCTTTTCAACTGCATAGTTCTTCAGTGTTAACAAGCCAATACCATCAGCACCTGGTTCAATTGTTCCGTAGTTATCCACAGAGCCACCAATACTACCTGTTCCACCAAGCACACCTTTGGGGAACACATAGGCAATGGCATCTGTGGCATTAGGCTTTGCACCCAGAGCACCACGCAAACCATTTGCCTCCGCTTCACTACGGTTGTTCATCACAAGCACCTTACCATCTAAGATACGAAGTGCTCCGCTCAGATAATTATCATTACCCGTGATGCGATAAGTTCCTGTACCCTCTTTGATAATACCCAATAGAGTGTTATCATAGTCCTTGGAAGGAATAATGGTTCCTGCCAAAGTGGCATCAGTATTCATGCAACCTAAAAGATAATAGGCAGGACGCTTGTCTTTCATATAACCATGTAGAGTAGAGCCTTCTTCCATCTGCAGTTCACCGATACGGAAGCCTGCGCCACTAGTGTTCGCCTCACAGGCAATTGTGGCACCATTGTGTAATGTCACATGGTTATTCTGCATGGTGGTATTCATCTTTGAATAGTCGATATTCTCAGGTGAGAACGCTTTTCCACCATGTGCTAATATGACTCCCCAGAATCCAGCATTGGGAGCATTTTCTTTAAACTGATAGATATGAATGTCTCCCGTATAGTTTTTTAATTCAGCCCATTTCGATCCATTCTTTGTTCCTAAGTAACAGCGCTCGCCTCCTCCATAGAGATTGAGCGTTCCACTACCCGTAACGGTTGAGCTAAAATAGCAATAACGTGCCATCTTCACGTTAACGATATCACCAGTGGGGATGGAGATATTCGTACTATATGTTACGTAATTATCCGAGTTGTTGTTACCACTAATATCAATGGTACGCTCTTCAGCCAAAGCAGGCTGGCACAAAAGTGCCAGCGCAGCTCCAGCGATAAGAAATTTGTTTTTAATAGATGTTTGTAATTTGATTTGAGTTAACTCTTTCATGTTTTAATATATCTTTTTTCAATATTAGTTCGCAGGGAAACCACCTCCGAAGCCACCGCCTCCGAAGTTGCCACCTCCGCCGAAGCCACGGCCTCCACCGAAGCCGCCTCCGAAGCCACCACCAAAGGCTGGCATCTGAGGAGCAGGCTCCTTACCGATAGCGAGCAACATCTTTACGAGGGCACGGCGACGCTGGCTCCATGTGGGATAGTCGTCAGCACGCAATGTACGTACTCTAAATCCTGGCATCTGTCCCATGCCTTGTCCTTGACCTTGCATGAAATCTAATGAGCTGGTTGTTAATATACAAGCTTTCGTCTTTCCATCAGCAACCAAGCGGTCTACAATAGCATCAGCGCCACCTACCTTAAACCAGCTTTCCATTGTATCACCTTCTCCAGGAATCAGCTGAATGAATACAGGCATCATCATCATTCCAGAAGACATGGGAGAGGTATACCATGCTTCCATCCTGTCTAAATCATATGCAACACGACCATGGGCAATATTGTCTTGTGAAGCAAAATTGAAAGGAGAATGAGGATTATCGGCAATACTAAACTTGAAGCCTTGGTTAGGTGACAGATACATATTGCTAGGATCGGCTACACGAGTACCATCAACAACAAAGCAGTATTCAAAAGTTTCGAACATCATATCGGTAAGGGTTGTACTCCAAACGCCATCAGAATCACGTACCATAGCGATGGGTTCTGGTATGATTTCACAAGCCAGTTCGACCTTCTTGGCTTCGGGAGCCTTAAAACGGAAAATCGTTCCTTGTTCGGTATACTCAGGTGAGATAATTGGACGTGGGAAGAGACGAGCCATCACTCCTGCAGTAAACTGCTGTTCCTTACCTGTAGCTTCTGGTGCGGGTTTACCTTCTTTCATGGCTGCCTCAGCGGCTTTTTTGTTGAAAAGCAAAGGTAGCGTCTTGCTGAGGAAATATTTTGCATTCATCCATGTATGACCAAACTTATCGTTGGTAAACTCCTTAACAGAGCGGATACCTTTCTGATCCAAGAAAGCCATATAGTCACGGGCATTGCCATAGAGGAAGTCATCAGTTCCCACACCAAGCCAGAATAGATGAATCTTTTTGTTGGTATCAGTAGCATTATCATAAACCTGAGGAATATCTGTAGAGGTAAATGAACTATAACTACAGAGATAAGAGAACTTATCAAGATTTGACAAGCCATTAAACAAAGCTTGATTACCGCCACGAGAGAATCCACCGATGGCACGGCTGTCTCGATCATTCTTGGTACGATAGTTTTGTTCAACATAAGGCATCAAGTCCTCTATGAGATCACGACTAAAGGGGTCGCCACCAAAGCGAGTTTGTGGTTGTCCAGCAAGAGGTTTGCCCGCAAGCAGTTTTGTTGGATTGCCATATGGCAGAACGATTATCATCTCTTTGGCCTTGCCCTCAGCAATCAAGTTGTCAAGGATATAATTCACACGGCCAACTTTGTAATACACTTCTTCTGTATCAGTTGTTCCACTAATCAGATAGAACACTGGATACTTCTTCTGCATATCTCTCATATAGTTGGGAGGCAAGCAAACAATAGCGTGATTGGTGGCGCCTAGAGATTTTGAGTAATAATTCACATACTCCACACGACCATGAGGAACATTACAAATATCGTGTGGTAGTTTTTCCTTGGCACTCTTTATCTCCAATAGGCTATTTTTAAAGCCTTCGTTGGGAAAATACTGAGGATTCTCTGGATCCATTACGCTGACACCATCCACGATAAAACAATAGGGATACATGTCAGGAGCTACGGGACCAAGTGTAACAGTCCACAAACCATCTGCTCCACGTTTCATCTCTTGGCGTCCAGCAAACTGTACGTCAACCATCACGGTCTTTGCAGAGTCGTTCTTGTACTGGAATGTTACAGTACCATCAGCATTGGTTCGAGGCTGTGCAGATGCCGTCATTGTGGCGGCAACTAATGCAGAAAGCAATAAAAGTTGTTTTTTCATATCCTGTTAATTGGGTTAGTTAGTATGGTTTTTCATTATTTCATCTGCAAAGGTACGAATAAATACCTATATATACAATTCCGTATGTAACATAAACCCACATGATATGTAACATTAATCCACAAAAAAGGTGTGAGCCAAAGCCCACACCTTCTATTATTAATCGAGATAATTTACTTTACCACGACCTTTTTTCCATTCAGAATATAAAGACCTGGGCGCAGGTTCTCTTGGTTAACCTTACGACCATCGAGAGTGTATACTGAACGAACCTTTTTTACCTGTGAATCATAAACAGAGGTAATACCTGTTGCGGTCTTCTCCTTCAGTGTACAGAATGTGAAGTAGGTCGGCTCATCATACTTGGCTGGAGAATTAGGATCCTTCAGGTACTTACCTGTTCCTACATTCAATAGAGAGAATCCCTTACCTTCTACATACTCTATCTGCCAAACAGCACCCTTTGCAAGGTCTTGACCACTCTGGCCATTCATCTTACTTGAGATGAAACAGCAACTACCATCCACTACCTGTGTATTCAGGTAGCTAGCTTCACCTCCTAACTGATAATCATTACCATCAGGTGTAAGAAGTTTCAACTTAACACCTCCAGTAGCCTTTCCCTGCTTAAAGAGATAACCAGTACGGGTTTCTTTAAATGCTGTCTTATAATCGGCAAAGCCTAAATGTTGTCCGAACGTACCATAGAAGGCCTTACCCTCACTCTCATTAACAATAGCGAAAGGAGTAGTTTTCAAAGCATTTATATCGGTAATACGCTGATCTATTTCCTTTTCTGTAACAGTAATATAAGGATCATCATACACAGGATCGATATCATAGATAACTCTCAAAGCCTGCTGAGCATAACGCTTACCCAGAACACGATAACCATTTGCAGAGAAGTGCCATGGGTCCTGTCCATTGCCAGGAAGGCCTTTTGCTGATACTACGTAGCCAGTGGGAATCACCTCCGGAATGCGATTAACCTGTACATTATGACCTTCGCAGCCACCACTTTGAGGAGCATCGCCCTTATACTCTACTTCGCCAACAAACAGTGGAACATTCTTTGCCTGCAGACCGAGATCCCTCAGCATATCGTTATAAATCTTCTTCACCATGTTAGGCCAGTTAGGGTCGCCACAGTTTGAACAGCCTTGATGTAGCAGAATGCCTTTGATGACACCTACTTCCTGAGCCTTTTTGGCCATCTCAATGATACGTCCGTAAGGGTTGCCGCCATAGTAATTTCTTGCTAGCTGAGCCCACCATTCGTTGTAATTATCTTGATACTTCTGCTGATACTTGTCCTTATCGAACATTTCGATAGGACTACCACCCATAGCTACAGCGATAACGCCAATCTTATGATCCTCAGGAAGATTAGCAACCATTGTACGACCAAAGTAGTCCGTGGGGCCCAGTTTTCCCACTGGGCTCACAATAGGACACTTTGCTACATACCAGTTACCCAACGTACGTTTAGGGCTGGAGAAGTTACAGGTTGCCAACATTTGGAAACGTGGGTCAACATTGTTTTCATCCTGACTTTCCCACTGAGCATTTCCCTCCATATTCGACTGTCCAAAACAAATGTAGACATGGAAGTTGGGATCTACCTCAGCCTTTACACCCATCACGGCGCACAGCATCATTATTGTAAGAACATAGTGTTTCATTTTTTCTATTCTTCTTTTATTTCATCATTACTTTTTTACCATTCTTTATCACGATACCACGATAAGCAGCATTAACAGGAACACCCATGAGATTATAAGCTGGTGTATCTGTAGCATCATCGCTCATCACTTCGTTAATACCAGATGCTGGTTCTGTGCAGATAAACTTAATGTTATCAATGTTGCAATTGCCACCAGTAGCAACAATACGCAAGGTATGTAATCCTTCATTAAAGCTTTCTCTAATAGAAGCAGCCTTTGTCTGGTAAACATCCTTGCTACCAGTATTTGGCACCTTAACCAATCCCAGACTCTTCTCATTACCATTAGCATCAATCAGATACATGTTGAATTTAGAACCAGTAACATCAGAAGAAACAGTAGCCTCATAAGAGTACTTACCTGCCTGAGTAACGTTGACTGAATATTCAGCCCAACCATTGGTAGCAAGATTGCCAAGTGCGAAACCATTAGAAATTGCTACGATGCTACCACCCTCGCTCTTCACTAAGTCCTCTGCCTCAACAGTTCCTGGCAGATTAGAGGTAGGCAGAAGATTGAACTTCAAGTTTTTAATATAGAAGCCACCTTTATCAACGAGCAGTGTCAGCACGTGGCGACCTGCAGTCAGATACTCCGTAACAGGGCAACGCAGAGTCTGGAACTCTATAGCGCTACCTGTATTAGGAACTGCTGTAAATTCTGTGAGGAATTTAAGATTATCAAATGTATATTCTGCCAAGTGGAAGCTACCACCATCTTTGGTAGAAGCAACTTCTGCTTCCAAAGTATAGAGGCCATCCTCCGTTACATCAACCGTATACTCCATCCAAGCACCGTCTTGTGTAGCAGTTGTAACGAACTTGTCACGTGACTTGTATACAGTGGTTGTAACGCCAGAATATGAAACGCCAGGAGCACCCTTATCGAACTCTCCTGGATTGATAGTACCTGGTAGTTCGGGTACAACCTCATTATAAGGCTCACGCTTGGTTGTGTTAGAGAGTACCTGGAAACGTCCATAACGCTCATAGGTAGAGCCGTCAGTTGTAGTAACAACGGCCTTCAAGGTATTCATGCCCGGTGAACTTGCTGTATATTCAGTGAGGTAAGGAGCCTCGGTCATTGTTGCAATCAGGTCACTACCAACATAGAGGTCAACCTTCTGAATGGTCTTGGTAGCCATGCGAGCACGTACCATAATAGGAAGAACATCACCATTTGCAACCTTCTGACTTGCAGGACGGATATAGATAGATGCCTCCTTCTTAGTACCAGGGAGTGGACCTTCTGCGTTCTTGGCTGCATCGGTCTGCATATACTCTTTAATCCAAGTCATAGCAGGACGTTCTTCGCCATTTCTATAAAGGCCTGAGTTGTCAACCCATGTAGCGCCAAGCACATGTCCCCAAAGGGTAACACCAGCGCAATAAGGCTTTTCCCAAAAAGCAGGCAATACTTTCTGATACTGTAACTTCTGCTTAGTATCATCGGCAATGTCTATATCCAGCTCTGTAGAGAACATCGGCATCTTCAGTGCATCTTGCTGTTGCTTCAACACCCTTTCCAACTCGTCCAAGCTGATATCACTCAATTCATGTGATTGGTTACCATAGGCATCGATAGGAGCGCCGGCATCACGCAGCGTCTGCACTAAGGTAATATAATTATTCAAATCCCAACGGATAGAGTTATAGTCATTGTAAATCAGGATGGCATCTGGCCAACGCTCGTAAGCCATCTCGAAGGCTTTGATAAGCCAGTCGTAGCCAGTCTTACCGCCACCGCCCAGCGTTTCCTTCATCATTGGATTGCCCTGCTGGTGCATACCTACAGCCTCGTTCACAACATCAATCATAGGTAAAGTATTGTACTGAGCCTTTGCATGATCAAACCAATTGGTCATAGCAGCGAAGCGATCCTTTGCTGACAGGCTCTCCAACCAACTAGGATACTGAGCACCCCACACCAAGGCATGAAACTTATAGGTAAAGTTATGCTGTTTAGCATAGTTGAAAGCATTATTTGCTCCAGTCCAGTTGAAGTTGCCACGGCTACCTTCTACTGAAGACCACTTTGATTCGTTCTCACAAGTAATCTGATTCCACAGAGTGTAATACTTAGGAACACCGCCTCCTGGCTCTACGTTACCTCTAGTTGTGATGTTACCTAAAAACTTGTTTGGATTAGATGACAACTGTGCAGATGCAGGCAGAATGCACAGACTTGCCGCCATCATCAGTAAATTGCGTTTAAGTGTTTTCATTATCTTTGTTTTAAGTTATGTTTTGCCTGCAAAGGTACACAAAAAAAGTATAAAACATACACTTTATCCTAATATTTTTAATTTAAAGCATAAAAATCCCCTTGCAACAAGATAATTGCAAGGGGAAACTTCTTTATATTTAGAACATTAGAGTCTTATTCCAGCATTTATCATCAAAGAGCTAATATTGACACCGTCGTTTATTGCGCGTGTCCACTGATAATCAGCAGACAAACGAAGTAGATGTTTCTGGATAGAGATATCAACACCTGCTCCAACAAAGAAACCCACACCTAACGTAACAGATTCATTTTGATTATCATCAAGGCATAGCCATCCGACGTTTGACTTTTTTTCTACAAATGGTAAATCTAAAGCAAAACCTCCACGCAACACTGGAGAATATTTTGATTCAGGTTTAAAACTATAGGCAGGTCCTATCTGGGTGCAAAAATCCCAATAGTTAACACTTATATGAGTTGTCTTTTTGTCGAAAACACGTGCATAGTAATCACCAGACATATTCCATTTACTAATAAGTAACAATGTTTGTAGAGACCAATGTTTACTAGAACGTGGGGCCAACAAGTCTAATCCTATTCCTATCTGCGGAACGAAACTATTTAAAGCAACATCATTTGCACTACGCGTTGAACCTTCCATATAGTTTCTTCCATATCCTATTCCAGCTTGAAGGCGTAACTTCAAATAAATACTGCGCGATGCTTCTTCATTGTATCTATACTGAACGCAATCGCCTGCCGAAGTACAGTATTCCATATCGTAGTCGATAGTTATCTGCGTCAAGTTTTCTGGATTAAGGTCTTTTGTCCAAAGGTCATGCAGCGCCTTAGGGCTTTGTGCAAAAATGGGTGTAACCTTACCTAGTGCAGCACGCTTTTTGTTTACTCTACTTTGATAGGCAAGATTTTCGTAAGTAGGAGTTAAGTCACTTCCATCATATTTTGTAATGGCAATCTTTCCTTTCTCATCTACAAAGTAATAGTAGTCAATATCATTCTCTTTGTGATGGAATAGGCTTACGCCACCCTTCACCAGATACTCGGCAAAGAAAGTCTTTTGTTCGTTTTCTACTTTGAACGTCTTGGTGATATAGAACACGCCATTATTAGAAAAACGATATGCAGTAATTTCACCAGGCTTATACACTTTATATTCTGTTTCGCCAGCGGGCATAAAACGACAATTATAGGCACATTTGGTGTCCGACAAATAGTCTATCGTACCATAAATGGTGTCATTCTGGTTGGTGATAATGTAACCCTGCTTAGGATTTAACTGTGCATAAATCATAGAAGGCAGCATGGTCAAGATGATCAAGGCTGTAAACTTAAATACCTCTTTTTTCATTGTGTGATTCTTATGTTCTGATATTGTTTTCCTATTAAGACCGCAAAGGTACATAATTCTAAGAAAAATTCCAAAGGAAATCAGCAATTATTGTTTTCCATAATAAAAAAAATGTAGTACCTTTGCGCTCCGAAACTTAACTCAATCATTATAAGAGATAGAATAAGAACATGGAATTAAAGTGGAAAAACATACCTAACGGATGGGCTTTGTGTTATAATAAAGAATGTGTAAAGCATGAGAGATGTCTTCACTGGCATGCAGGTCAACTGAATCCTCAAGAAGAAACTATTGTACGATGTGTGATGCCTTACGCACTTAAGAATGACATTTGCCCACACTATGCTTCAACAGAAATGGTTACCTATGCTCGCGGTTTCTCGAAAATCTATGACCAAGTGCTAAAAACAGACTACACACCTTTACGAAAAGAGATGACTACCATGCTATCGGGTAAACGGTACTACTATGAATATATGCGTGGCAAGCGACGCCTATCACCAGAACAACAGGAAAAGATTCGGGATTTGTTTGCGAAGTATGGATATGCCGATAGCGTACACTTCGACAGTTTTGAGCAGGATTACTATTTCAATGAAATATAATTTCATGCGGTTTCCAGGCAGGAAACCATCGGTTTCTCCTGAAGAAACCAGTGGTTTCTCGCCTAGAAACCAACAAAAAAGAAATCCCTGCGCTCCAGAAACTGAAACGCAGGGACCAGTGATTAATAGTATTCTTTTAGTTAGTGTTTGCTTTACTGAGTAATCACCAAGCCACCATTGCATGGAATGGTAACTGTAAGCTGTTGCTTTTTGTTAAGCTTAACATTCTTCAAGCTGCCTTGCAACTGAGCGTCGTCACTATAAACATCCAGCGAAGCACCCTTCGCAAACATTGGAAGAGTAATAACTTTCTTCAGAGGCTGCTGTTCTGCATTGACACCTACAACATACCACTTATCGCCACTACGACGGGCTAACAGGATATATTTACCAGGATAACCATCAATGAAGCGCACCTCATCCCATGTGGTAGGCACCTTCTTCATGAAGTCGATAGCCCAAGCTGGAGCATCAGTCAAGTTGTTTGGAGCCATAGCAAAGTGTTGCACTGCACTCTGGAAGAGTACCGCAGTGGCCAATGCATAGACATCACTTGTAACACGATGAGTGCCATGCTGATTGTCTGCATTATAGAACTTATTAAGTGTAGAGCCACCAAAGTCCATAGAGCCAACCGTATTGCGGATGAATGGATGAATACAAGCATTGCGAGCCTCAGCATCACAAGAGCCTTGTCCGAAATGCATATTCTCAGAAGCCAGTACAGCTTCAGAAGCAGCATAATTAGGATACATACGCTCCCAACCACGAGGTAGTGTGCAACCATGGAAGATAACCAGCAATCCGAAGTCATTAGCATCGGCAAGAATATCTTCATAGAGCTGCATCATGGGCTGCTTGTCACCACCAAAGAAGTCGACTTTGATACCACGAATACCATTATCGTGCATCCACTTCATCTCAGCACGACGGATACGGGCATTATTCATCTTACCAATAGGAGTCTGAGGAGCATCGTTCCAAGAGCCATTAGAATTGTACCACAAGAAAAGGCCTACTCCCTTGGTCTTACCATAACGTGCCAACTCAGCAATACGGTCATAACCAATCTGGCGATCCCAGAATGCATCAATCAACACACTCTGATAGCCCATGGCTGCTGAGAAATCAATATAGCGCTTCTGCTCATCAAAGTTACAGCTAGAGTCCATTCCGATAATCCAGCTCCAAGAGCCCTTGCCATAAATATATTCCTGAGAGGCCTTATACTTAGGCAGTACGAGATCGAAAGGAACTGTTGTCTCAACGATATTTGCCAAAGGACCAACGGTAATGGTGCGCCAAGGGGTATCACCAGGAAGACTAATGGCAGGAGTTACTGAGCCCACACCATTCATCTCACTCTGCTGAGGGAAGCCGATACGATAGTTACCAGTTCCTTCGTTGAGCAGTCGACAACCAACATAGTCTCCGTCTGTACCTGTCTCACTGATAAGTACCCAAACAGGCTGAGCAGCAGGAACCTTGAAAAGACATGGGAAGGTATAACCCTCACCCCATCCGTTGCGACCTACGGGAACATCAAGGTCATAAGATGTTTCGTAGCTAGGAGAGGTACGGGCAAAGCCATGCATAGGTGATGACTGAGGGCAGAGGAAAGTGGTTGTGTTCTCAGGCATAGCGAAAGCACTGGCTTCACGCTCTACCACACAAACACGTGTCTCACCCTTAGGAAAAACACGATAGCGATAAGCAACGTCACGATTGCTTACACGGAAAGTAACATCCATGACAGCTTTGTTACCCTGTGTAAAGTGACATACAGCCTCTGCAGCCTCATAATCTACCGTCTGCTGCTTGATATTACGAACTGTATAGTGGTCCTTAATGGTGTTACTATCACAACTCTTTAGTGAAAGATTTTGTGTAAAGTCACCAATATTGGTCTGCAAACCTAACGCAGAAGGTGTCAACACAATTTGTCCTTCGTAGCTAACAGTATAGGTGGGTTTACCACCTTCATCATTGATGGTTACAACCAGTTTGCCATCAGGACTGGCAACACGCTGGTCGTTGGCAAAGGCTGTCGCAAGGCAGCCTGCCAAGAATACCATCGATACAAATATCTTCTTCATTATTATTTAATCTTAGTTAATCAGGAAATACTTGGTCATACCCTTGTAGGTAGCCTTAACAGTAGCTCGGCCTTCAACCACAGAGCTAATCTCAAACTGAACAGCCTTAGGAGCCTTTTCGCAGGTAGCCTGAAGTTTAGAACCAGCCTTCAGTGGAGCGTAAAGCTGATAGTGGTTGCACTCGGTATAACCATTAGCATTAGTAGCCATAATGGGCTTCTCTGGGATATTCAGTTTCTGTCCATCAGCAGTAATAGTGATTTCTGGAACGAAAGCAGGCTGTGCACCTTCGCCATTCTTAGCAAAGCCAATTCCGTGGAGATTGAAGAGTCCTTGTGGGCGCTGTGGCTCCTGTGGACGACGTCCCCACTGTGGGCGCTGCTGCTCATTCTGTTTAATCTCAGGACCTTCAACAACAAGGTAAAGAGCATGCTTACCTGTCAAGCCCTCAAGAGCAGGAACAGACTTAGAAATCGTGTGGGCAGACTTAGAACTATTCTCAGGAACAACGAAAGATGCTACTTCCTCACCCTTCCAAGGATCATCAAGCTTTACATGGATGGTAAATGCACCCTTTCCGCTTGGTGTCAGATTGATGTTAAGTTTTACATTATCACCTTTCTTAATACCTTCGAAAGCCTTTACACCCTTGGTATCCTTGCTCAAGCCACCAAAGCCAAAGTATTTAAAGCCAACAATACCACCATTCTGAATGCCTGCCAAATCCATTGAGTTGTTCCACACATCATGGTTATCCTGCATCCAGTTGTTAGCATTAGGACCATACATGAAACAAGCAATACCAGCAGAATAGTAGTTATAAGGAGGCAAACCGAAAATCTGGAAGCCTTCACTTGTTACCTCTGCACCTGTATACTCATTACCATCGGTAGCCTTTGCTGTCCACTCATTATCTTTTACATAAGGATCATAACCAGTAATACGCACCTGACCACCCTTAGCTACAGGTTTCTTATCCCACTCAATCTTGACGGGAGCAACCATTGCCTGACGGGCATTACCAAAGCCGCGTGGAGGACGGTGATAGAATACATACCACTGGCCATTGATTTCCTGCAAAGAGCCGTGGGTATTGTGAGCAGCATTCGTCGTGATGAGTTTAGAACCATCTTCATTGAGAACAACACCACGAGAGTCTACCAACACACCACCAGAACGCCAAGGGCCCAGAGGAGAGTCACCATAAGCATAGCGTAGAGCTGAGTTGGTGTTTCCCAATCCATACTCCTTACCAGAATAACCAGAGAATACCATCACATACTTGTTACCTACCTGGCGGATAGAAGAAGCCTCGAAGAAGTTGAAGTCAAGAGGATTCTGACCTTTGTAAAGTGCTTTATACTCGCTACCTGCCTTATCGAGCAGACGACCATCTGCACTGCTGGCAGGAATAAAGGGATCGATAAGTTCAGTTCCCTCACGTTTAGAGTACATGGTATTCTGGTCAAGTTCGCAAGCTGTAGAGTGCTGGAAACCATAGAATACATAAGCACGATAGCCAGTATTATAATCCTTATCCTTCTTGTCTGTAATAGTCTCAATGAATACAGATGGGTCAAAATCAATAAGTGAACCAGGCAAGCACTGTGTGCCGTCAGCAGTCAAATTGACTGGAGTAAAAGGACCATCGGGACGGTCGCTCTTACATACCATAGGGGTACGACGCCAACCACGAGAATGAGGATAGAGCCAATAGGTTTTCTTACCGGTCTTCTTGTCTACAACCTCTACAAGATCAGGAGCATACATCGTATCCCACTGGCCATTAACAAACCAAGTAAAGATAGGACCTTCATCACGCCACTGCGACAAGTCTTCTACTGGTGCAGACCACATGCGGATATCGGGACCACAATATGCTGTATATGTTACATCATGCGAGCCAATGATATAGGCACGCTTCTTACCTGGATTATCAGGATCATCAAACACACGAGGTTCACCATCGGGCAGATGTTCCCAAAGCGGCAGATAAGGATTCTGTGCCTGTATTGTTAATACTGCACATGCTGCAAAAAATAGAGAAACGATTCTTTTCATAGTGTATTATTATTTTTAATGAGAATATTAATGTTTAAACGTCCACCAGTCCAGATGTACATCGCCTTGTGCCTTATCAAAACAGAGATACAAGTCATGTACACCTCTTGCGTTCTTTACCTTAGCAGTGAAAGACTTATACTTGTCTATAGAACCATTGCTTTTGATGGTAGCAATACCGATAACCTCACCTTTCTGACTATCAATGCGCAATGTAACAGTACAACCTGCATTGGCAGCGGCAGCAGCAATGATATTGAATTGCTTAGCTCCCTGACCAAAGTCAACACCACGCAAGCGAATATACTCACCATCATTAATGTCGAAGATATACATATTGCGTTTACCAGTAGATGCAGGCATATCCTTTACCACACCAGTATTCGCAATACCCATCTTTGCACTCTTCAAGCCATACCCCCAGTTCATTGTCTCTGCTTCAACACGCTGATAAGGATTGAGCCAGTGCAACTGCTTCATAGGCTGTTGATCCATCCAGTAAGGAACCTTCTGAATGGTGCCATCGGCGTTGTAGGTAATCTCTGTAGCCGATACACTGCGACGCTCGTGATGAATATAAGTATCTAAGTGCATCAAATCGTAGTTCTGGCCGAACACATAGGAGTGACCCTTAAAATCACAAATACCAGGATGATTACCGCGGTCGCGCTGAGTAGGTTCCATAATATAGCCTTTCCATTCCCATGGACCTGTAGGCTTATCGCTCATAGCATAGCCAAGAGCTTCAGGACAACAGGTGGTAGCATAGCCGAGATAATAATGACCATTACGTTTATATAACCAAGGACCTTCCTGATAGTTTTTTACAGCCCATCCAGCCTTCTCACTCCAAGGCGCTCTGAGATTAATCTTAGCACCTTCAGCCTTGACGGGACGCATCATACCATCCTGAGGATTTAGTACGTGAATATCGCCTTGTGTAGAAATCATGTCTTTATTCAACTTGGTATAATAGACATGAGGATTTCCCCAATACATATAAGCCTGACCATCGTCATCGGTATATACAGTAGGATCAATATCATCCCAATGTTCCTTCTGCCAAACCAATGGTTCACCGAGGGGATCCTTAAATGGTCCATAAGGAGAATCTGCCACCAACACACCTATGCCATGACCATGTAGTGGAGCATAAAGGTAGTACTTACCATTGCGTTCAACGGTTTGAATAGCCCACGCACCATTCTCACGAGAACGCCATGAGAATTCTTTCAGCGAGGCTACTGCACCATGCTCAGTCCAGTTAACCATATCGGTGGTAGACCATAGTAACCAGTCATACATAAAGAAACCTGCAGAGTTCTTCTCATTCTCATCAGGAATATCCTCTGGAGAGGCATCGTGTGAGGTATATAAGAATAAGGTATCACCAACCACCAATGGTGAGGGGTCAGCAGTGTACTTAGTTTGGAAGAGCGGCATATTGACCTGCTCTATTCCACGCATCTCCCACCAGTCGAAGTTAAAGAGCTTTGGTCCCTTACGTCCCTTGAACACCAAATACAAGTCACGAGTATGCAGGCGAGAGGGATAGCTGTCAAGTTCTGGTAAATCGGTCGTAATCGTTTGCCATTTCTCCCAACCGCCAGTACCAGGAACGTCCAATGTTCCGAGGAGTTCACCTCCAAGGCTATCAAGACGGATTTCAATCTGGCCACCACGTAATCCACTGGCAACACGAGCCGTGAAGGTACGAGGAGTCTTATAGCATAGATGTACGTTTTGCAACTTGATATAATCACCATTGTGGATGTCGGTAACATAAACACCAACCTCATCATTTTGCTCCGTCTTCACGCCTTTAGAGAAAGCCATCGTCTCAGCTTCTACCCTACGATAAGGGTCAAACTTAGCCACAGGCTTCACACCCTCATCGGTTGGCAGGATTGTTGGGAATGAACCATCTGCGTTATACTTAAATTCTTCAACAGCTACGCTACGTCCAAAACCGCCTCCATTGGGCAGCTTTCCTGTATGGTAGAAGAAATAGCTATGTCCTTTAAAATCAGCAACACCACAGTGATTAGTAAATGACTTTGTATCACTGAGGGGCATAATCTCACCAGCATATTTCCAAGGTCCAGTAGGAGATGGAGCTGTACTATAGCTAATATGTTCCGGAACGCCACCTGCCGCATACAACAACTGATAGACGCCATTGCGTTTAGAAAGCCAAGGACCTTCTACATAAGAGTCTTTATACTTCTTTCCCTTTTCACGTTTGCTCATGATTGGTCCACCAAAAGCCTCCTCAGTCATATCAAGACGACCTAACTCACCACTATATGAAATCATATCGCGGTTAAGTTTCAGATAATAGCACTGTGGATTACCCCACATCAGCCATGCCTGACCATCGTCGTCAATGAGCACAGTTGGGTCAATATGATCCCAAGAGCCATTCTCAAAGAGAGGCTTTCCCAGTGCATCGCGGAAAGGTCCTGTTGGTGAATCACTGACAGCAACACCAATAGCCATACCACCCGACAACTTTGAGTGAGCACAGATATACCAATAGAACTTGCCATCGCGCTCAACACACTGACTGGCCCAAGCACGATCATCAGCCCAAGAGAAACTCTCCAGTGCTAAAGGAGACCCGTGGTCTTGCCAGTTTACCATGTCTTGAGTAGAGTACACGCGCCACTCTTGCATCCAGAAGAAATCGGCACCATCCTCATCATGACCGGTGTATACATACATTGTACCGTTATGTACCATAGGAGCAGGGTCACTAGTACACCATGTCTGCACAAAGGGATTTTGTGCAGACATAGCTAATGGGGTACATAACAAAAAGGAAAATAGAAGTTTTTTTATCATTCCGTATTTGTTTGTTGATTATAACTCTCTGAAAATCTTATTGCTTATCCTTCAGATTCCATTTAGAGTTGTCACTATTAAAGTCGTAAACAGCCAGTGTTGGTGTACTATCGGCAGCTGAGTAAAGACAATACTTCTGGTTCTTACCCTGCTGTCCAGGAATCACATAAGGCATAATGCGATATGTTCCGTCAGTAAGTTGTTCTATACGCCAAAGCTGCTCATCAAGATCAGCAAAGTCCTTAGTTACAACTTCCAGATTGTCGGTAGCTGTCAAAGCACGATTGGTACCAGAAATGCGAATAGTATAGAGTGGACCGCAAATAGTACCACCCTTCTGAGGAACAGGTGTAACCTGCCAACGCTGATGTGGGCGGAACATATAGTCACCACAACGTACAGCAACATCGCCTTTAGGCCATGTGCCCTCAACCTCTGCCAATGTTTGGTTAGCTACGGGCTTGGGAGCTTCTTGAGCCTGATTGCGGTTGAACCATCCCTGACGTGCAGTCTGCATGCGAACGAAATCAACAGCCATCTCCAAAGAATAGCCACGACGCTCGCTCTCAATCTCATAGACACCGTCTGTAATCTGTTCGCCAGCATAAGGCCAATCGTTCTTCCACAACAAAGGAAGGATAGCCAATGTAGAACGACCTCCTAAATCAAAGTCAGCCTCCCAGTGGAACGAAGCCACCTCAACGCCCTCGTCGACAATAGTACGTCCGAAGTGTCCGGCACCAGCTCTACGATTACGAGCGCCAATAGCCATACGACCTCCGCCATGATACATATCACGACCTACATTATCAATATAAGGACCTTCTACACTACGCGAACGACCTACTACGATGTTATAAGTAGAGTTCACACCATCACAGCAGGTACCATGAGTACCCAAGAGATAGTACCAACCATTACGATAGATAAGGTCAGTTGCCTCACAGTCAATTGCAATATCCTTCTCCTTGTTACCATTGACGCGATAACCTGTCTTAGGATCCAATTCTATGAGACGGATAGTTCCGAAATAAGTTCCATAGCTTACCCACAGACGTCCTGTAGTGGGGTCAAGCAATATACCTGGGTCAATGGCATCCTGATCTTCCATACCGTCGCTATTACATACCTCAACAGCTTCAGACCATTTAAAATCAGGGCTCTTGGGATCCAGAGTCTTGTTCCACATGGTAAGAATGCGACCACTGTGACCACCTCCGAGTCCACCACCTGTAGCGCCATAGATACAGAGATAGCGGTCACCGATCTTTATAATGTCAGGAGCTGCACCACCACCTGGGCGTTCAGCGCCACTGTTCCATGTCCAGCCGTCTTCACTGATAAGACCGCCACCACCCGTTCCGAAGGTATACCATTTACCTTCGCACTCAGCGAGGGTCGAGGGGTCGTGAATATAAGGTGCACCGACTTGTGCATTAGCAGCCACAGAAAGTGTCAAGGCCGCAAGAATACTATATAGTTTTTTCATTTTATTGAGCGTTGATTGAATAGTTTTTAACAGGATTTCCTTTCTCGTCAATGAAGCGAACACAGAAATCACTCATACCTGGGCCATTGATAATAGCACCACGCAGAATGTTGCGTCCCTTCTTCAGTGTGAGACGGGGTGACACTGCGTCATCCTTTACCATACGACGGTCACCACTAAGCAAGAGAGCTTCCTCGCCATTGAGCCACCACATAGAAGCTGAATTTGAGCCCACTGCTAAGCGAACATTTTCTATATCCTCAGGACAGTCAATAATAGTAACTGCCCAGAAGAGTACGCCATAGACTTTAGAGCCCCACTTCTCTGCAAAGCGGAACAACTTCACATTGAACATATTGCTCTCCAATGCATGCCATGTCAGCGTCTGCTTTACAGTCTTCACCTGAGGACCTTCTGGCATTTGTTGAGCACCACGTCCGAAACCAGCTGGCGCCTGCTCCTGCTGGAACACAGCGGTAACCTTCTGACCATCTTTTGGCAGAATAGTCTGCTGACCCTTGAAGTATTGTCTGTTGAAATGATCACGCAGATAACTATCAGTAAAGACAGTATTGCCACTATTAGGTTTATCAATAGGATCCAGAAGCATCCAGCGACGGATAAATCCTTCGTCATCGGGCTTAGCAGCAGGAGCCTTAGCTTTCACTGCTGTGAAGTAATCTGGACGATTCTTGAACTGAACCCAGTCAACACTAAGAGCACCATCGCCTTCGTTAGTAACAACGAGGTCAACAACACCCTTTGGAACATACTCCAGATTAACTGATTGCGAGAGCCACTGATTACTCAAATCTCTGCGGAAACGAGCCATCATGGGATTAGCAGCAGCACCTGCGGGTTGTTCTGGTTTCACCTCCAATTTAACTCGAGCAATTACCTTACCTTTTGCATTGCCTTCACGGATACAGAGTTCTGTATTATCAGAAGCCTTTGCATTAATAATCAAATAACCATCCCTGATGCAGCTGAAGTCTACATCTGCATACTTCAACCAACTACCCTTCTTAGGCAAATTGGCCTGATAGCTACGGAAAGTATTTACAGTATCAACAAGTTCAGATGTCACGCCTTCACTCGCTGTACTATAACGGTCAATTTCTATCTTCTCAGTAGCCTTGTTGATACCCACGCCTCGCATGGTTTTCTTCACCTCCTGAATAGTTCCATCAGGGTTGAAGTACAATTTATCAATTTGTACAGAGCGACGTTTGTCATCACGTGGAGAGAAGGCATTCTGATGATAGAACAGATACCACTGCCCCTTGTAATTAACGATGCTATGGTGATTAGTCCAACAACCATTCTCATGCTCAGACATGATGATGCCCTTATACTCATAAGGGCCCATTGGATTCTTACTCATAGCATAACCAAGAACCTCAGTATTCTCTCTTACATAAGGATAGGTAAGATAGTAATTGCCATTATATTCAAAAGCAAATGGTCCTTCAGCTTGACGACTGGGCAAGCCTTTTAGACAATTCACGCCTAACATTTCAAACTCACGGTCACCAAACTTAACTTTTTCCTTGGGAGTATCGTCTGCAATCTCTTTCATATTAGGCTTAAGCTTAGCACAACGTCCAGCCCCCCAGAAGATATAAGCATTGCCATCTGAAGCCAAAAGCACGCAAGGATCAATACCATTAATACCCTTGATAGGCTCTGGTTCTGGGATGAATGGACCTTCAGGACTATCAGCTATTGCCACACCAACACCAAAGCCTCTTCCATCCTTGGGTGCTGAGGGAAAGTAGAAATAATACTTTCCATTGCGCTCTACACAGTCAGGAGCCCACATTGAATAAGAGTCTGTTCTTACCCAGGGCACTTTATTCTGAGTGACTATAACACCATGGTCTTTCCAGTCGGTTAGATTCTCTGACGAGAAGACATGATAGTCTTCCATGCAGAACCAATCCTGACGTTGTCCCTGCGGAGGAACAATGTCATGTGACGGATACAAATATACCTTATTATTAAATACGCGCGCTGTTGGATCAGCAGTAAACTGATCGCGGATGATGGGGTTTTGCGCAGCCGCCGACATCGAAGCGATGAGGGCGGCCGCCAAGGTTAGATATTTCATGATTAACTAATTATTTCTTGAACAATAATGGAGCCATTTCTTTCAAGCTACGACGCCATGTCAGGAACTCATGGGCTGTACCTTCTGAAACATAACCGTGAGCATTGAAGCCTGCAGCTTTCAAGGCTTCTACTGACTTGCGGATTCCGTCAGGATTTTCCTTTGAACCACAGCTCTGGAATATCATACGCACCTGACTCTTATCCTTAATATCCTCAGGAGCATACATACCACCGCTTAACAGACCATAGTAACCAAAAGTCTCAGGACGACGCAGCGTAATCAGTTTTGTCTCTACACCACCCATAGAAAGACCTGCCATGGCACGATTCCACTTATCTGCCTTAGTCTGGAAATGGCTATCAATATAAGGAACCAACTCGTCAACAAGTACGGTTTCAAACTCCTTAGCAGTAAACTGACCAATAGTACCGAACTTCACATCGTTGGTCATACCATAAGTCATCACAACAATGAATGGCTGAATCTTGCCCTCAGCAATGAGGTTATCCATGATGAGATTTGCATGTCCCTGACGGCTCCATGCTGTCTCGTCCTCACCCCAACCATGCTGCAGATAGAGAACAGGATACTTCTCTTTCTTATTCTGTCCATACGTTGGTGGAGTATATACCATAGCACGACGTACCTGCTTGGTACTCTCTGACCAGAACAATACCTGCTGAACGTTTCCGTGAGGAACATTCTTCATAGCATAGAAGTCTGCATCGTGAGCAGGAATCTCAATACCACTCTCCCAACGACATGAGCCGAAATAGTTCTGTGTACCAGGATCGTTAAGAGTACCGCCATCGACAGTAAGATGATAGTAATGAAAACCTTCATCCATTGGACCTTCTGTTGTACCAATCCATGAACCATCGAAGAAACGACGCAGTTTGGTACCACCACTTCCGCCAAGACCGAGGCTTACGCTAACAGCCTTTGCATCGGGCGCCATTACGCGGAAGCGTACATAGCCCTGAGAGTTAACCATAGGATACTCCTGACCAGGCTGGTTCATCTCAGAAGGTTTGAAGTCATCCTTTACACCTTCGATAGGACGGAAGGCCATTCTTGCATTGAACTGAGGACGTTCCATCTGCTGCTGACGAGGTTTGGGTGCAGGAGCAGTAGGCATTTCCCACTTAGCGGGCTTCATATTCTTGATAAAGTCGTAAGCCAACTTAGGCTTGTACTCACTATCAAATGGAAGAGGATAGTTTGCAGCGCCCAACCAAGAATCTCTATCACCGAGGTTCCAGAAAGTTACGCAGTCTATCACATCCTTATGTTTGCGGAACACTTTGAATACACGAGCATACTGGTCAGCCAGATGCTGTTTGATACTGTCACTAACAGTTACGCCACCACGGCTAAAACGAAGCTGGCCACCCATTTCTGTGTTAACGCGGATATCCAACTCAGTTACATGAATATGCTTTACGATTTTCTTATACAAGGTGATAGCATCATCTACCTCTTTCTCTGTAGGACCGTAGATATTGTAGTGACCCTGCATACCAATACCATCAATGGGCACACCAGCCTGCTTCATGGCCTTCACCATGTTGTAGATGCGCTGGCTCTTTACTGGATCACATTCATTATAGTCGTTATAGAACAGCAAGGCTTTGGGGTCTGCCTCACGAGCATACTGGAAAGCTTTAGCAATGAACTCATCACCAGCAATCTTATAGAACTGTGACTGGCGATAAGGATCAACCGCATTTTTATCATCAGTCATTGCCTCGTTTACAACATCCCAGCAGTAAACAACATCCTTATAACGGCTTACTACTGCATGAATGTGCTTGCGCATACGAGCAAAGAGAACCTCCTTTGTGGGGTTGTCCTTGTACATCCACTCACCAATCTGTGAATGCCACATCAGACAGTGACCACGCAACTTGATGCCATTTTGACGGCAGAAGTTTGCGATACGGTCAGCAGCCTCCCAAGTAAACTCACCCTCATTAGGTTCTGTCAACTGAGGCTTCATGTCGTTCTCGGCAGTGATGCTATTAAATTCGCGCTTGACGAGTGCTGCCTGATCTGCGTCTGCAATGTTACGCTGATTGAGGGCAACACCAATCCTGAAATAATCTTTGTAGGCGTCTTTCAGCCCTTGAGCCCATGCTGATGTTGCGCCCCCCATCACGAGAGCCACAGCAAGAGCCAATTTAACTCTTTGTTTCATGTTTCAATAAATAATAGGTTATGTTAATAGTTTTCTCGCTTGCAAAGTTACAAAAAAGAATGTAACACCAGCATCGACTGGTGTTACAAAATCTTTTGCTAGAGTATCATGATGTTACATTTCACACATATACCATTTAGAAACGAACGGTTTTCTGTTGTCCATCATATGAAACTGTTTGTTCTTTACCATCAGGCAGTATAATTGTGAACTGGCGTGTTTGCAGCATTCCCGGATAAGAACCTACTCTTTGAGAGATTGTCAAAGTACGAGAATGGTCGTTCCATAGGAACTCAATTGTCGAATAAATGCCACGCTCATAATTATAATTATCTCCTTCATCTTCATAGAGGGTAAAATGACCATCTGCACCAGGATAAACACGCATCTCCAAATGCTCCCAATTCTTCTCACCTACATACTGCATCTCAGGACCTAATGGAAGGATGCTACCAGCACGTACAAACATGGGGACATGGTCAATCATCGTCTTGATGGTCACACGCTGGCCACCCTTATACATTTTACCTGTCCAGAAGTCATACCACGTAATTCCCTTAGGAAGGTACTTCATAGCCGTTTTTGGCGCAGTCCAATCAACTTTCAACTGTCCACTTTCCACTTTCAGCTCCTTGCGATCCCATCCTGTCATAGCATCAGTACGGATAATCTTCTCTTCCGTATACTGCGGATCAACAATAGGAGCAGCAAGAATGCTATGACCAAACATAAACTCATCGGTCAAATTCCATACAAGTTTGTCTGCTGGAAAGTCGCTGAAAAGCGGACGCATATAGCTGTCATTATTACTTGTTACCTGCCATGCTGTACTATACAAATAAGGTAATAAACGATAGCGCAGACGAATCATCTTTTCAATAGCATCATAGACGGGTTCTCCTTTCTTTCCAAACTGCCATATCTCACGAGGAGCATCTGCGCCATGGCTACGGAATACTGGGCAGAAGAGTCCATACTGCATCCAACGAACATACAGTTCCTGATACTGAGGATTGCGAGGTGCAGAAGCTGCGCCTTTCGTATTATATGCATTGCAGAAGAAGCCACCTATATCAGTATTAAAGTTAGGATTACCTGTTAGAGAGAAACTCAGTCCTGCAGGAATCTGCTTACGCAGCATATCCCACGATGAGTTCACGTCACCACTCCACATATTAGAACCATAGTGCTGCTGACCTGCATATGATGAACGTGTCATAATAAAGATGCGCTTGCCACGGTCATCCTTACGTTGAGCCTGATAGATACCGCGAACTGTCTCTAATGGGAAGGCATTACGCTGTGAGCGCCAAGTTCCGCCATAGACAGGATACGCATAGTCACTCTCTCGCGGATTAAAAAAGTCAGGATCCGTAGAGTCCATCCACCAGGCATCAGTACCATAATCATATAGGCGTTTCAAATGTTTCCAGTAGATGGCGCGAGCCTCGGGATGAAAGGCATCATAGACTTTCACTCCTGATGGATAATCCATACGTGGAGGCCAGATATGTGACAGTCCACTCTGAGGCCAAGTTTCAAACGGTAACAGCAGTCCCTTCTCATTCAGTTCACGGAACTGCTGGGTCTGAGGGCCGAAACTTGCCCAAATAGATATCATAAAATGAGCATGTTTCTTATGTACATTATCTATCATCTGTTTGCCATTGGAGAAGTCTTCCGAAAGGAAGTCCATTGCATTCCACAGGTAATTAGAGCCCCAATATTGCCAATCTTGGATGATACCATCCAAAGGCACTTGAAGTTCACGATACTTGCCAACAATACCCTCTGTTTCTGCTGCAGTCTTATAGCGCTCTTTCGACTGCCAATATCCATAAGTCCAAAGCGGGAACATAGGTACATCACCAGTCAGCCAACGCATCTGGGCAATTACACCATCAGCAGAGCCACCATACATAAAATAGTAGTCAATACCATCACCTGCCTCTGAGGTAAAGGACATTCCTGTAGCATCGTCATCAAACTGCGTGGGAGAATAGTTTTCCCAATAGAGTCCCCAGCCCTTGATACTTTGCAATACGTTTTGGAAGTCCTCCAGATTAGACTGCTCCATGCGTTTATGCTCACCACGACGATTGAGTTTACCATTTTGAATGGTACCAAGACCATAGATAGCCTCATCCTTGGCAAGTGTAAAAGTCTGACGTACCTTAGCGACATCACAGTCTTTTTCTTTTAGCAGCACTTGCCCCTTGGCTGTTAAGAAGGTCAGACAGCCTTGTGCATCTTGCTTTACAGTCAATCGACTACTAGACAGAGAGTTTTCTTTCTTCTTAACATCCACCTGTTGAGGTTGAGCAGTTACTACCAGTGTCTTTGTGGCAGAACCTTTTACCACATGTACAATCTCTGGAGTTAAGAACTCCACCTTTACATTTTGCGCCCAACCGATGGCACAAATAAGACTGGCTACCAGTGACACATATTTTCTCATCATCTATAGATCTTATAAGTTTTACCAGGTGTTGTATCAAGGTCATACTCATAGACCTTAGGAACTTGCTGCTGTTCTAATGGCTTCAACTCTGTAGAATGCAAAGGCTGCTTTATATCAGCAGGCGCTAAGAGGGCATTAGGGCAAGGTCCTTCTGCCTTACGCAGTCCCTTACCTTTCAGCGGGCAATATGAACGCAAGCGAAGCGTACCACCGATGGTACTACGGATATTCGCTGAGCGAAGTTCACCTTCGCTCCAAGCCTCATCAACAATAAATCCGCCACGAGCACGCAGTCCTTTCACGTCACCTTCTTGCCAACTGTCTGGCAGAGCAGGCAACAGATGAACAGCACCATCATGACTCTGTACAAGCATTTCACAGATACCCGCTGAGACACCGAAGTTACCATCAATCTGAAAAGGTGGATGAGCATCAAACAGATTGGGATAGGTACGTCCATCAGGATATTGTCTCATCTTACTGTCATCGGGTAGGATGCGAAGCATATTCTTGATAATTAGGAAGGCATGATTACCATCAAGCATACGTGCCCACAGGTTCGTCTTCCATCCCAAGCTCCAGCCTGTTGCTTGGTCACCACGCTGTGTCAGCGTAGTAGCTGCTGCTGCATAAAGGTCAGGATGTGTAAACGGTGATATCTGATTAGATGGATACAGTCCATAGAGGTGCGATACATGACGATGTTGGTCGACTGGATCATCTCCATCCCAAAGCCACTCCTGCAGCTGACCATATTTTCCAACCTGCATGGGAGGAAGTTTACCAAGAGCAGAAGTAAGACTATTGATGTAGGAAGCATCCTCGCCAAGAATACGAGCAGCCTTAGCAGTCTGACTCAGCACATCGAATACGATCTGATTATCCATAGTAGAACCAGCAGTCACGGTGGTATGTTTTCCTATAGGTCCATGCTCAGGCGACACAGTGGGTGCCGTCACTAGCCACCCATATGTAGGATGGGGCTGTAAGTAGTCGAGCAGGAAGTCGGCCGCACCCTTCATAACAGGATAATACTGTTTCAACAGTTGCTTATCTCCTGTAAAAAGGTACTGTTGCCAAATATGAGTTGTCAGCCATGCGCCACCAGTCGGAAACATACCCCACGTTGTACCATCGATAGGTCCAGCAACACGCCACAAATCTGTATTATGATGGGCTACCCAACCTTTACAGCCATACATCACCTCAGCAGTCTTACGCCCAGTTTCACTAAGGTCACGAATCATGGTTAACAGAGGTTCCTGATTTTCCACCAGATTACCCACTTGCGATGGCCAGTAGTTCATCTCCGCATTGATATTGATGGTATACTTGGAATCCCACATAGGATAAACCTTGTCATTCCACATACCCTGCAAGTTAGCAGCTTGCCCACCAGGTTGCGAGCTGGATATCAGCAGATAACGACCATACTGCATCATTAGAGCAACAAGTCCCAGATCGCTACCATCAAACTCCGCCAATCGCTGATCAGTAGGAATACTAACATTACCCAGAAGACTTGATGGATTAGATAATACCAGGCTAACTCTGTTGTACTGCTCATGATACTTCTCTAAATGGCATTTTAGCAGCTGTTTGTAGCTCTTCTTCGAAAGAGCATACATGGTAGCCTCATTCTTCTTATGAGCATCGCCACTGATATCATGGTAGTTCACATAGTTTGTAGCAGCCACGATATACAGAGTAGCAGTTGTTGCACCGCTAATGCTAGTTCCATCACATTGTCCATCTGAATCAATTTTTATACAACACTCAGCTGTAAGAGCGCCCTTGATTCCCTCATGTTCAGCATTCTTGACGGTAGCCGTCAAAACACCATTGTCAGTATTCGCCACCTTGTATTCCAAGGGACTATTAAAGTTGACATCAAACGACAGAGCACCTTTCTTGCTGGCTGTCAGACGAACAACAACGGCATGGTCTGCCAACGAAGCGAAGACCGTTCGCTCGTAAATAACGCCATTACATGTATAGCGGGTGGTATTCACTGCATCACCGATATTCAACTCACGACGATAGTTCGTGACGTCCTTATGTCCCAAGTTAAGCTTGACGCTACCTAATGGCAGGAAGCGCATACCGTGAGGGCCTTTAAAGAAATGCTGATCAATAATCTTGTGTGCAGCCTCTTCCTTACCGGCAAAGATGCTGTCGCGTACCTCTTGCAGATGTGCTTTGGCAGCGGGACTATTGTTATCATGTGGAGAACCGCTCCAAAACGTCTCTTCGTTGAGTTGAATCTCCTCTGTATCAGTTCCGCCATAAATCATGGCCCCCAGTTGGGAGTTACCTATGGGTAGTGCTTCAAGCCAATGAGCGGCAGGTTTATTATACCACAGTTTGTATTGCTGAGCTGTTACTGTAACAGATATCAGCGTAAATAATAAGATGAATACCTTCCTCATTTATAATGTTTTTTTAACATTTACAATTCGTATATCATTTGTATCAGTGTTACGACCTAATAAGAATTTATCGATAAAAGCCTGTACCTCTGGCCATTGACTTTGTGGCAACTGGCAGTGACCATGTCCATCAACAATGCTCCAACCCATACGGTCTGCAATGCCAAAACGCTCCCACACTTGACGGGCAGCCTTTGCTGATACAAGCATTGCAGGATCAGACAACCACTCATAATCAGGATTACCTAATAGGAGCAGGGCACGTGGGCAAACCATTGCACAAAGCTCATGCTGATCATAGGGAAGACGATAAACACTATCGCCCTTAAAGTTCTCCTTCTGACTTTCCAAGAACCAGTGGTAATCGGTCTTATCGATATCTTCTACGTTTTTCTTTGATTCATGCGAAGCACGCCAGGCAGCAGCGCCACCGCCACCAGGCTCCTGAGCAATTGTCAATGCAATACGCTCATCGAAAGCGCCACAATAGAGCGCCATCTTTCCAGCATAAGAACAACCAGTTACACCAATATGGCTCATATCAATCTTAGTAATTTCTGGACCTAACTGCTGCAAACCATCCAAAAGGCGGCTCAGTCCCCAAGCCCATTCGCTATAGGCGCCATTGTCCTTCAGATTAGGATAGAGACGATCAAAGTTGTGTTCACCTCTCTCATGGTGCTTACCAAACTGTCCATAGTCGTTCACCTGCTTTTCGTGGAACACCATAGTAGCAATAGGACGATCATTAAACAGTTGTCTTGGTAATGCGATACCACTTGTACCAATCATCAAGGCATAAGGAGCAGTGCCCGTCTTTGGATATTTTATCTCAGAACGGAGTGTCAGCGTCTGCCCATTAACCGTTACATCAACGATCAATGTATCGCCATCCATACGAGCCTTTACCTGTTCTGGCTTTACGGCAGGTTTCTCACCAATGCCATAGTGTTGAATCTGACTACTAATCTCATGACGACGACGTTCCCAGTCTGCAAACTTCTTGACACCTTTCATGGCATCAGGCAACTCGCGAATAACAGGCAATTTATCTGGAGCTGGCAATGCGGGCTTTGCGAACTTACTACCCATATTTTCTTGTCCATATACCAATGGAGGTACAGTTTGTTTCTTCTGGGCAGACATAGTTAGTGTTGTCAATAGACATACCATGATTGTTGTTATCTTCTTCATATCTTTTATAACTTTTAAGGATTTGTATTGTGTGTTGATTATGTAATATGCATTATTGTATTTGAATGATCATGCTTTTCAGATTTTGTGAACTATTGCCATAGAACAACTCATAGGTTCCAGGGACAACGCGTATCGTATTGGTTTCAGCATCCCATCCTTCAAAGCTCTTACGTGTCAGCTGCAACATCGCGTTAACAGTCTGACCAGCCTTAACGTCTACACGCTGGAAAGCACGTAAGGTTTTTAATGGTCCTTCCTTATCGGCAGTATTGCGGATATAAACCTGTACCACTTCCGTACCATCTCTACGACCAGTATTGCTAACGGGAAGAGTCAGGTTGTAAGTCTCTGCATTCTTAGAGCAAGTAGCTTCACCAATTTCAAATGTTGTATAGCTCAGTCCATAGCCAAATGGATATAAAGCATCATTAAAATAGCGATACGTACGTCCTTTCATAGAGTAATCCTCATAGTCGGGCAACTGCTCTGTACTCTTATAGAAGGTGACAGGCAACTTACCAGAAGGATTATAATCGCCAAAGATCACATCTGCAACGGCAGTTCCACCCTCCTGACCAGGATACCATGCCTGAACAATGGCATCACAGCTTTCTGTTTCAGGTACCAAGGCAATGGCAGAGCCTGAACAGTTGACAAAGATGACTTGTTTGCCAGCAGCCTTCAAAGCTTTCAGAAATTCGCGCTGCACCTTAGGCAATTCTATATTGGTACGGTCACCGCCTTTAAAACCTTCAATGTCAACAGGCATCTCCTCACCCTCAAGTGCAGAAGATATTCCACCCACGAATACCACCTTATCAATACCCTTCAACTGGTTGATAATCTGCTGGTAGTCAATAGGCAGCTCCTTTGCCACGTTGATTTTCAAATTGGCATTATAGGTATGGACATGTGAAAAACGCACCTCAATGGTATAGCTCTTTCCTTTCTCAGCTTGAATAGCCACACGATTGGGGGTAGTACGCCAAATACGATGATGGAACTTACGTACACCATCAATGTAGAGTTCAAATTGGCCACATCCATCCACATTCACTACATACTCACCAGATTCCTTAGGCATGAAAACTGTCTCATACTTGGCAGAGAAGTCCTCAAGTTGTACACCAGGAGCAAAATTATGCATACCAAAAGTAGTAACAGCAATGGGCTGTGTGTAATACTGAACTGTCACAGGTTTACCTTCCATTCTGCGATTGTTCCAGAATGTTCCTTTTATACCTTTTTTACCCTCAAAACTGCACTGAGAAGCCATAAGGCTTTCCATCACCTTATCATACGTAAGGTCACAGCCAGCGGCATAAAAGAGTTTCGGATTAGCCATCTTCTGATTAGACAATCTTATCTTCTCGCTGTTCACTTTCAGTTTCTCACAGATACCATCAAGGATAGTGATAGTGTGATTGGGAGTTCCGTTATAGTTTCCCCACATTAGGGGTTCGTTATCTGCATTAGGACCTATCACTGCAATCTTCTCCTTGTTCTTTTGCAAAGGCAGGATATTACCCTTATTCTGCAACAAGACGATGGTCTGACGTGCCATATCAAGGGCTATCTGACGATGAGCTTTAGAATCCATTACAGAATAAGGAATCTTTGACCACTCCACCAGTGAGGGATCATCCATCTCACCCAGATCAAAACGTCCTTCCAACAGACGGATTACATGCTTATCAACTTCCGCCTCAGTGATAAAGCCACGCTTCACGGCTTCAGGAATACTGCGATAGGCATAGCCATAACCACACTCCACATCCGTACCAGCTATCGTAGCTTTGGCAGAGGCATGCACAGGACTTGATGAAGACTTATGCGACTCGTAAAAGTCAGACACTGCACCACAATCGCTGACAACAAGGTATTCAAAGCCCCACTCATCGCGAAGGATTGTCTGCAACAGACGTTGCGAGCCACAACAAGGTTCATCGTCTAATCGTTGGTAGGCGCACATCACCTCACGCACCTTAGCATCCTGTACCAAAGTCTTAAAAGCAGGCATATAGGTCTCCCACATATCACGAGGCGATACATTCGTAAGATTGGCACTATGACGCGTGTATTCAGGACCACTATGAACTGCATAATGTTTGGCGCAAGCCCAAAGTTTACGATACTTCGCATCTTCAGGTCCCTGCAAACCTTTCACCACCTGTACGCCCATAACTGATGTCAAATAGGGGTCTTCTCCATAGGTTTCCTGACCACGTCCCCATCTTGGATCACGGAAGATATTCACATTCGGTGTCCATACAGAAAGACTATGAAATTTCTCATCCTCGCCTGATCCACGATACATACGCTCATTATACTGGGCACGGAATTCCGTACTGGCTGCATCAAATACTTTGTACAGCAAACCAGGATTAAACGATGCCGCCATAGCGACAGGTTCTGGGAATACTGTCACATTACCCATATTGGCGGCACCATGCAATGCTTCGCTCCACCAATAGAACTTCTTGATACCCAAACGGGGAATAGCCGGACTCTCATCGAGCATCAGTTTTGCCTTTTCTTCCAAAGTCAATCGACCACACAAGTCAACGGCACGATCGTGAGCTGACAGATTGGGATTTTGATAAGGAAGGCGCTGCGCACTGACAGTCAGGCTTGTTGCCAGTAGGAAAGTAGTTAATAGTTTTTTCATGTCTATTTTCTTAGTTCTTGTTTCTTGAGACCATCGATTCTTCACCGAAAAGGTATTGAGGCTGATAACCGCCACAGTCAACAACAATCTTCTCAAAGACGATACCTGGATGACGAGGCACAATTGTCAGTTCATGGAAATCCTTCTTACCGACAGGCAGCGTGATCGTTTTCTCCACAATGCGGCGAGCTACAGCAGGGTAGAAATCTGAATACATATAGGGTTGGCGATCCACGAGTGTCTTGTTAAAATTGACCACCTGTGGTTCTGAGCCGTCAAGACTTACAGTATATTCATAACCACCTACATTCAAGAAGTCGAGGGTTGACTTTACCACCACATGAACTGTCACAGAAGTGAGAGTTGAGGAGTAAGAGGTGGGAGGCAGTTGAAAACGATAGGTCAGCGAAGCGCCATCCACATCTTTTGTATATGGGGTTAATGCCACTGCACTACGTGTACGTCCATAGTCAGGATAGATACTCCATTCGGTTCCCTCAGCTGCTTGGCAACTAAAGAAATGCTCTGCCTCCATTGCCACATAGCCATTGGCTGCAGTGAAAGTATATCCACCCGTTATTGAATCAACGGGAACAGTGATTGTTCTAGGCAGCATATCTTTGGGGAAGTTGTCATTCCAAGAGCGATAACCGATATGTTTCTGTGTCATCATACCGTCCCATTTACCACTAGCCATTACCTTGTTATAATCATAGCAAAGCAGAGAATCGCGACGGAAGCACTGTTTTACACGTTCTGCCCAAATATTAGCATCGGGCAAGCCTGCACTTGCAAGCTGTTGGTTCATGGCTTGTGCATAATACATATCATAAAGATTCGCCATAGCTTGCACAGGGAATAGAATAGACTGACGATAGGCATCATGTGCGTTCATCGGAATCTCTGCCAACAAGCGGAGCGCACGACGTTCCAATCGTGCATAGTCATCAGCCACCTTGCGCCACTCACCAGTAGTTACATTATAGGTACGGGCATCCAGCATTTCTGGAGTTACACGCGCCATATACTGGCAGTTACGATTGTAGATATCTGCTGCTTCCTCTGCAGTTGATGAATCGAGTACAGTATTGAAGAAGCGGACAGTATGCTCTTTGACATTCTGCTGGGTATATTCCTTGGGATTCCAAGCCATATCCATAAACAACTGTATAGGATACTCCATTGGTTTCAAGTCACCAACATTCAATATCCACATACGCTGAATTCCGTGATCATAAGCAAGCGACAACTGTTCAAACATCTGCTGTGTCTGAGTTACATTAAGCCATTTCGTATTACGTGGTGCACCCACATAATCCACGTGATAGTAGATGCCCCAACCACCCTTGCGGGTACGCTCTGCAGCAGATGGCACACGACGGATATCTCCCCAGTTGTCATCGCTAATCAGAATCATAACGTCATCGGGCACGCGCAAGCCAGCATCATAGTAGTCTTGCACCTCTTTATACAAAGCCCATACCTGTGTGGTCTTGTTAGCAGGTTTTCCTGTCACATCCTTGATAATCTTACGCTGGTTATTGATGATACGTTCCATCAGTTGAGTATCTGCTTTATCGCTCATGGCTTCATCGCCATCACCGCGCATACCAATGGTAATGATATCCTCAGTATCTTTTACGCGCTCAATGCCCTCACGGAAGAACTGATCGAGCTTCGTCTGATTTGTCTGATAGTTCCATGCGCCCCATTCTTTACGATGGCGGGCATACTCCTGATGATTGCGAGCCATGGGTTCATGGTGAGAAGTACCCATAATAACGCCCATATCATCGGCCGTCTTTGAGTTCTCTGGATCATCGGCATAGAATGCCCAGCCCCACATGGCAGGCCACAGCATGTTACCTTTCAGACGAAGAATCAGTTCGAATACTTTTGCATAGAAGTTGTGGTCACCATAATCCGTTCCAAAGGTATTCTTTACCCATGATGTAAGACAGGGAGCTTCATCGTTTAAGAACAATCCACGGAACTCTACGGCAGGCTCTCCGTCCGTATAGCAGCCTGGTAACACACCGACATAGTTATGCTTTTGAACAGGCACATCCATCCACCAGTACCAAGGCGACACACCCATCTGCTGGCTCAATTCATAAATACCATAAACTGTTCCGCGTCTGTCACTACCTGCTATAATCAGTTGATTATCTACTGTAGTGATGATGTACTTCTCGCGTTTACCTTTCAGGTCTTTCAGTACTTTCTGCTTTACCAACTGGTCAATACGACTGTTATGTCCTACCGTACCGATAAGGATAAGAGGTGAAGACTGAGAAGTGAGAGGTGAGAGTACAGGGCTAAAGCCCATAACACGTTGGAAGTCTTGCTGCAGATTAGCAGCAGCAAGCTGAACAGCCTTAGACTCATTAGCGCTATAGCCAATTGTAGCACCAGCCAAAGACAATGCCCCACTCTGTTTTGTATAAGAAACAAAGCGCTCAGTGGCATTCATGGGAAGAATTGCCATGAATGCCACTAAGGTTAAAAGAGTTGTTTTTATACGAATCATGTAATTGCAAATTAGGAATTCGTCATTATCCTACTTCTTAAACAGATGAGGAATAAACTCATGAAGACCGCGACGCCAAGTCAGGAACTCATGACCTGTACCCTCAGAAACTGAAGAGTCAACCTTGATACCAAGGCCACGCAAACCATCTACGATAGGCTGGCTATTAACAAAGTCCTCTGAACCCCAGTTCATATACAAGTAGTGAATCTTTTTGTTGAATTCATCTGCATTGGCAAAGACACCATTATAAGCAGTCTTCACGTCAAGACCGAAGATGGCGCCACTGAAGGTACCCATCCAAGCAAACTTATCAAGGTTCTGCAGAACAACGTCAAAGGTCTGATGACCGCCCCATGACAAACCTGCCATCGCACGATTCTCACGATCAGCCTTTGTACGGAAGTTTGCATCAATATAAGGAATCAGGTCATTCAGCAGTACAGGATAGAATGATGCACCATACTCGCTCTGACCAGCGCGGTTGTTACCACCACCGAAAGGAGCCTTGATGTCACCGCTCTCCATAACCACAATCATAGGAACAGCCTCCCCCTTGGCGATAGCGTTATCCATGATGTGCTGCATCTTACCTTGTAGCATCCAACTGGTTTCGCCTTCGCCCATACCATGCTGCAAGTAAAGTACAGGATACTTCTTCTTGCCCTTTTCATATTCAGCAGGAGTATAAACCAAAGCATGACGCCACTCTCCATTTGTTGAAGCTTGCTGGTTGAAGGTTGAAGGCTGATGGCCATTCTTGGTTGAATGCTCACTCCAGTAGTAGATGCTGCGCACCTGACCATGAGCGACACCTTGCTGAGGACGATAGTAGTCACCTTCAGCACCCTCTGGAACTTCAAGACCACCACACTCACGGTTGCAGCCAAAGTAAGTTTCTGATGCAGGGTCGATAAAGTTGACGCCATCAATATTCATGAAATAGTAGTGGAAGCCAACAGGCAGAGGATCTGTAACAGCCATAAAGCCCCCCTTGCCATCAGGCTCCATATCGTACTTCTTGCTGCAGATATCAACAACTACCTTACGAGCCTGAGGAGCCTGAATGCGGAAGTAAGCGCGACGCTGCTTGTCAATCTTGGGAAATTCATTACCAGGAATAGCATTCTCTACTGTTACGGCATCAGCAGGAACAACAATTTTCTTGGCAACAGGCATATTCTTCGGACGCTTAGGCTCAAAGCCAAGGTGACGGGCAACAGCTTCAGCATAGCGACACCCCAGCTCACGATAACCAGCAGCATCGAAGTGCAGACGGTCAGGACCATTTGAACAGTCATCAGAAGAAATCACCTGACAGGTATGAATAGTCTGAGGCAGTTCATCAATCTGCTTCTTACAACCGATGCAAACACCCTTACCACCAGCCTGAACGATGTTACCAACATAGAGGTTTACCTCTTCTGGCTTCAGCTGCAGGTCGCTACATAGGTTCTCATATACCTGCTTAACCATGCCAGCCCATTTGGGGTCACCGGTATTGGTTTCACCCTGATGCATCAAGATGCCCTTGATGACACCATCCTTCTGAGCCTTCTTAGCCAATTCGACCATACGTTTGTAGGGGTTATTATCATAAGCCTGAAGCATACCTTTCATCCAGCCTGGTGCCTTCTTCTCAGCATACTCCTTGATGCTGTCGGGCAAGAATCCTTTAATATCGATACCACCGATAGCTACATGGATTACACCAATTTTGATATTCTCTGGCAGAGAAGCCACCATGGTACGACCGAACCAGTCGGCAGGAGTCAGACCAGTGTTAGGACGGCAGAGAGGAGCAGAAGCCTCACACCACTCACCCATCTTACGAGCGGGGCGCTGGTCAGTAGCAGGGAAATCCACTGCAGGCATCAATAAGAAACGAGAACCGGGGCTTGCCAAGTCAGCAGCCTCTGGGCGTGCGTTACCCTCCATATTTGACTGTCCGAAACATAGGAAAATGTAGAAATTAGGGTCTACGGCAGCCTGCATCCTGAGGGCAGGCAGGACAGCTAACAGTAACGTTAGGAGAAATGTCTTTTTCATTTTGCGTATCTATTTATAGTTGTAAATGTTTTCCGATTGCAAGGATACGTAAAGTCGAGAGCAGAACAAAAGAATCCTTTCTTTTTTTGCCGAGACGGAGTATCTTCGCGATTTTCACCGCAAAGATACGCAATTATCTGCAAAAAAACGCAAGTCAAATGTTTCAAATTATTTCACTTATGTTTCTTTAACGGAATAAGGCTATAGATTAGAAAGAATCGTGCGCCACATTCAGCGTAATGCTGAAATGTGACGCACGACTAAATTATGCAAATAAATTTGCTTTTCGCTTACTTATTCATGAACTTGACCTATGGTCGAATTCATTCTCGTTCGGAAAAGCAAGTAAATTTGCTTTTCGCTTACTTATTCATGAACTTCTGGCCGTTCTTAACAACGATACCCTTAAAGTCCTTAGAAACACGCTGACCAGCGAGGTTGTAAGTTACGTTAGAAGTAGCCTTCTTATTAACTACGTTGTTGATGCCAGCAGCTTCCCACTGACGAGGAGTTGTACCTGCACCTTCCTTAACGAAGAAGTTAGCACCACCACTAATCAGGTTCTCTGTAGTCAGACCAGCATCAAGAGAAGCGTCGTAGATATACCACTGAACGTCCTTAATCTGGTAAACACAAGCCTCCTTTATCTCTGCCATATTGAAGGCAATGTTCCACATACCGTCAGCCTGTTCAGGAACAGTGAACTCCTGCTCGAATGGCTGCCAATCGTTTGTGAAGGTTACATCACCAATAGCAGCGTAGTGCTTGTAGTCACCAGGATTCTCGCCGTGGCACTGTGTAGTAGTCTTAGCCTCTTCAACAGAGCACATATAGTTGAACGCGAGCTTAGTTACCTCACCCTTCTTCAGAGCACGGTTAGCCTTGATGAAGAACTGGTTATCCCAAGCCTCACCATTGTGGCCTTCGCCACCTACTTCTACACCTGCAGGATCATCAGCTTCCTCTCTTACAGTAATAGTACCATCCTGACCCTTGCTATCCTTCAGGTCATCACGCTCCAGACCATTTACAACGATTTCGTCAGCATAGGTATAGATTGCAACGGGATCTGGCTCATCATAAGGAACACCATCAATCATATCGAATGAAATAGATGAGTACTCAACATCAAGAACAATCTTCCAAGCACCAAGACCAGGGAGATCCAATCTTGCATTGGTAGAAGATACATACTCCTGCCACTCTTCAGGATCATCGTGAATCTTGCCAGTAGGCTTCAGAGTAGCGCCCATGAATGCCTGATCATCACCACGAGTTGTAGAAATCATTACCTGGTCAACATGAGTAGCGGGTTTGCCTTCCTCACCAACAACAGCTACAAGGCCCTCAGAGGTCTCTTCGAATGGAATAGCATTGTCCAAATCATCGTAAGATGTAGTAGTCTTAGAGTTAATACCAGAAACGAAGTAACCCTCATCGAGTTTCAGGTACTGCCAAGAGAGGTCATCGAAGTAGAAGTCAATAGCATCCTTATCAGAAGAATTCAAGTTGAATGCAACTGACCAACCACCGTTCATATCATCACCCATGGTGATAGTCTTATCAAAGGTCTGCCAAGTCTCAGTGAATGACATATCACCGATAGCGTGCCAAATCAGATAGTCAGAAGGATTCTGTTTGTGAATCTGAGTCTGACAAGTAACTTCCTTAGAAGCCTTATAGCGGAACTTAATCTTCAGAGAAGTACCAGCCTTCCAAGCATGCTTAGACTGAATCCAGAACTGGTTATCCCATGCAGCAGCATCACCCTCAGTGATAGCAGCCTTACCATGACATACGAATACGTGATTTGCATCGTTATCAGGATCTACTTCGATGCTTGCGGGGAAAGGATCCCAACCACCGTCTTCATTTGGATTAACCATTCTCTCCTTAGACCAAGCGCAAACCTTGAAGTTATTCTCCTGATCGTTGTACTTTACGTTAGCGAGGTCACCCCAAGGAGTTTCTGCATCACCATTTTCGATGTCCTCAAGCCATACCTTTTCTCTCTGACCTTCTTTCTGCCACTCATAAACCTTCAGGCTCTGCCACTCGATGGTTTCAGTTACTGTACCAGGCTGAGCAACGAGGTTACAAGAAGAACCATTAACAGATGCGTACTGCCATTCTACCTCCTGGAATTCAGTATCTCCAGGGATAGATACAGAAGCACTTGCAGGGTCTTCACTCCAACTCCAACCCATGTTGACGTTGATAGTGCAAGCTGCGGTAGCTTTTACATTTGCAATTACTTTATACTTGCCTGCAATTTTGGTTGGAATGTTGTCAGCAATGAAATACTGGTGCCATGAGGGAGAATTATACTGAACCTTGTGGTATGTACCAACCATACCAACTTCTGTGAAGTCTCCACCTTTTGCGAAGTCTTCATCGTTCAAGTATCCATACATTGCACCGAAGTCGGTCATACAACCATTATCAAACTCTGGTACATAACCCATCACATAGAATGGGAAGCCATTGTAAGTAGAGTAGTCAATTGAATAGACTTCTACCCACTTACCACCTTGTGCATTTGCTCCCAGGAACATAGCCAAGAGAGCAACAAGTGTAAATAATTTCTTCATAATAGAAATAATTTAGATTAATAGAATAAAGTGAATAAAAAAATTAATTATGTTATTTAAGAGTTATTTGAAAGATAATTGCCAGGAAAAAAGTTTCCTCTTGTTCACTGGCAATTATCTGTCAGTTCATTTTTCTTACTTTCCACTCAGCGCCTTACAGAATGCCTCGTAGGTAGCATTGCGCACCCAGTCTTTAGTCCAAAGACCTACAGGGTCACTTGTATCATACAAACTACCCTTAGAGATACCAACCTGCTGATTGCTTGGGATCTTGGTCATGTAAGCCTTGATGACTTTAGCATAGTAATCTGCCAACTTCTGACGTTGCTCTGACGTAATGCTTGTCGCACTTACTGTAGCGCCATCAGCATCATAGTACTTGATATCGAAGTTGTAGAGGCGAACCAGCTTGCCTGTTGATGCCAAGTTCTCAAGAAGTGTATTGAGTGTTGTCTCATTTTCAGTCTGGGTTGCCTCATCCTCGCTATAGCTAAGATTCAGTTCTGCATTGATACCATCAATCTTGGCACCCTTTGCCTCCCAGATATTCATCCAATATTTAAGACTCTCAAACTTCTTCTGATTTTCCAGTCCTGTCTCATTGATAAAGAACTTCAGTTCTGCAAGGTCACCACCATGCTTTGCAAATGCAGCACTTGCAGCCTTAGATACAACAGGAGCGTACTCTTCGCTGCCAAAGATATCCTGCCAGAGAATCTTATCAGTAGCGTGCTTCAGATCGAAGATGTCAGGATTCTCCTCAAGAGACTTAGTATCTAATGGTCTATCAATCAAGTCGAATGACTTGATACGTCCAGCATTAGCCTCCATCAGACCATCACACCACTTATTAATAGCATAAGTAATGGTATCCTTAATTTCTTCTGCAGTCTGGTCACGGTGGTTATCAGGAGTGTGAGACACCTTGACATTGCGAACATAAAGAACGGCATTCAAGTTACCCTCAATCATCAGATAACCTTTTGTCACACCTTCTGCAGGAGCGGCTTCCACTTTAATGGTTTGCCAAGCATTAGGCCTGATGGTGTACTTTCTAGCTTCTTTACCAGACATCACCTTAGTACCAGAGAAAGTACAGTTAATGTTTTCTTCTTTCGAGTAATCACTCTTCACAGTGAAAGTGACAGTGTAATATCCCAATGGATCAATATCGAAGTCTTCGATAATATTGACTTTTGATCTTTTGGGAATTTTTAGAGCATTACCCTTATCATCGTAATTTACTTCGATAGTAGGTTTACCACGATCTGCATGACCAGTGAATTCTGTCGCTGTAGAGTAGTCAACCTCCTTATCATCAACAGGCAGTACCTGAACTTCGATAGGAGCAGTCAGCGTTGAGAACCAGTCATCAGCCTGTTTATCACTACTAACGATAGGACAACCATACACATTAGCACCAATCTCTGAGATATGGTTAAGAGCTTCCTTCAAGTCCATGAAGTTCATGTAGCCCTTTTTGCTCACATAATCTGCTGGCATGAAAGAATAGCCGAAGTCAACACCTTCAAAGTTGGTGATGGCAGCTGTGTGATTCAAAGCCTGCTTATTAAATTCTTTCAACTGAATAGAAGCGTCAATAGACATATTAGGATAGTTTGCCTTATCAATGTATGTCTTGACAGGATTCAAGTCAGCGTATGGCATTTCATAGGTAGGATCGGGGTCAGCCTTAAAGCCTCCCAAATCATTATAGTCTGCGCAAGAAGCTACAAATGTTCCTGCAGCCAACATCAAGAGACTGTTTCTAAAAATCTTATTCATATCTGAGTCTCCTATTCTTTAACTTCATATTTGTAATCAAACCACTCTCTCTTGTTAGACTCGCGAGTCTGAACAACCAGTGTGTCGTTAGTAGAAACCTGGATATTCTTGTCAGCGAAGTTAACATTGTAAGCCAAGCGGAGGATATCACGCTGAACAGGCTGTCCATTGTTGCTTCCCCACTGGTAGTCCTTGTATTCCTTGCGCGCAGTACCCTTCGTAATGAACTCACCATTACCAGTAGCAGTTACGCCCTCATCATCAGTACTGATGGTACAGTTGTCACCATCAAAGGTAAGAATCAGGTTACACTGGATAGAAGCACCAGTAGAGGTTTTGAATGATACAGGGAAGAGAGCCTTGGTCATGTTCACTGTGGTAATACCACAAACCTCGTCATACTGGTTGACAGGGTTTGAAGGATCCATCTTGCTATAATGCTCGATGTCAGAGTTGTAAAGAGTGAAGTCCTTGCGAACAATTGTTGCAGGCTCTTTGCCTTCCTCTGTTACGACATCCACACCACGACGGATATATTTACCCTGCCATGGATTCATATACTTGACGCAGTAGAGCACATAGTCCATAGGGAGCACTGTCCAGTCCTGTGCATTGGTTCGAACTGGAGACTCCACGTTGGGAGTACCAGAAAGAATCGCATCAATACCAGAGGCGCCTGTCATTCGGAGGGGAATGACATAGGTATTATGAATTGCTTCGGGATCTTTGAAGAACTCATCAGTGAACTGCACCTCAACATAGCCACGAGTATCGCTATTGTAAGGAATAACGTTTGACAAGAGTGTATAATAATTGGTTGGCATTGGAAGCACGCGCTGAGATGTGTATCCACCATCATCCAGGAACCAAAGATTATCACAAAGCGACTCATCAACGATAAAGTTCACCACACCATTACGTCCCTTATAGGCACCACCCATGGTAGCCCAGATACGGCACTTGTGTGCCTTATCGAGCGAGTTATCATAGATGTCATTACCCAATATGAGGGTACGCACAGGGTTCTGATAGGCGAAGTAGGCTTTCGTGCCTCCTTCGTAGTCAGGGAAGTCCTTATCTGCATTGTAGCAAGCTGCAAATGTGAGAGAAAGGGCTCCCAGGGCTACACCATAAATATATTTTTTAAGTTTCATCATTGTTTATCTTTAAACTTTCAATTTTCATCTTTCAACTTTCTTACCATCCCTTGTTCTGCTTGAGTGCATTCCAGTTGCGCACTTCGGTATAGGGAATAGGACCAAAGTTTTGGTAAGGCTCGTATGGACGAGTCTCAACATTGATAAACGTATAGGTCAGGTTCTCAGGTACTGCTTCCAGATTCTCATCGATCTTATCAATCTGGACACCTTTTACCGTTTCGTCAAGGGGCAACTGCCAACGACGGATATCCCAGAAACGCTTATTCTCAAAGCAAAGTTCAATACGACGCTCATTGCGAATCAGTTCTGTCATCTTATCCTGAGAGCCTGCGCACTCCTCGAGATAGGGGTCGCCATTGTCAACTCCGATTCCTGCACGCTGACGAATCATCTTAATGACATCGTAAGCAGAAAGACCTAAACCTGCACCATCAACCTTGGGTCCCCATGCATCGTTGGCAGCTTCAGCATAAGCTAAGAACAACTCCGTATAACGGATACGTGGGTAGATATGAGGCGCATTAGCAGCTGAAGTTGAAGTCAGAGATCCGCCTGCATCTTCACGAAGCAACTTCTTCAGATAATAACCTGTCACCGTATGTTGAGTACCAGTATTATTAATATTATCTTTATTTCCAGCCTTTATTTTGTGGTCAGCGCTTTCGGAGCTACTAGCATAGGTTCCCGTAACAATTTCGACTTCTTTAAACGTAGCACCATTATAAATAACATCGTCAGAAAGACGTGGGTCACGGTTTGCATAAGGATCCTGCTTATCATATCCTGATCTGGCATCGGAGATAGGATAACCATTAGCCATAGGGAAAGCATCTACCAGATTCTGAGAAGGGTTCACTTTTCCAGAACCCCACAGAGATGGTGGGAAGTTGTCAACCTCCTGAGAAGAACTGCCTTTATCCCAGTCTGCACGCCAAAGGATTTCAGGAATTACTGAGGTACTCGAAGCCAACTTTTCTCCATTTTTGTACCATATATTGCCCTCTGGGTCAAACTCAACATCTTTCAGCACTTCAGCGCAAATCTTAGCAGCCTCTGCAGAAGTGACACCACTCTGTGCACGGAAAGCGGGACTTGCAGCCAACAAGGCTGTCTGTGCTTTCACTGCCTGAACAACCTTAGCGGTAACCAAGTTCCTTGCCATGTTACCGAAGACATAGTTATAACCTGAAAGCTGTGCACCAAGATCCTTATACTTCTGAGGAATATCCTCTTCATCAGCAAGATCCTTATACTGCGCGGGGAGCAATTTTGCTGCTGCATCGCAATCAGTAAAAATCTGTTTTACGCAGTCTGCAAAAGTAGCACGTGGCTGGTTGTAGTTAGAGCTCATATCTTCTGGCTCTGTCAACAAGGGCACACCATAGAGAACACCATCCTCTGCATAGCCACCATGAGCCTGAATCAGATGGTAATAGAATATGGCACGAAGACCCAGTGCTTCACCCGTCAAACGGTCAATGTACATCTGCTGCTTTGAAACGGCACTTGGAGCCCATTTTACATCGTTGACATACCTCAGGAAGAGGTTGGCATACTGAACACCCTCCTTACAAGCATTCCACTGAGACATCGGATCATTATCTGATCTCCACTCACCAGTCGCCATCCTCTTATAAGTATCACCGCTTACATTCGTCGCAGCATCATCAGTAGCGACATCAGTCGTGGTTGTTGTCTTATATGGAAGATGATTATAGGCATTAATCAACAGGCCATATATATAGTTCGACTCCTGAGTCAGAGTCTCCAACTGTCGTGTGTTCTCTTTTGCAGGCTCGAACATGTCCTCACAAGAACTGAAAGCCAAGAGAGCAGTCAAACAATATATTATATTCTTTTTCTTCATTGTCTTGTATATTTAAAGAGTTACCTTAACACCAAGATTATAGAAACGTGTCTGTGGTGCATAACCAACACTGGTCTCCATAATCTTACGATTCTTCGCAATTGTGAGGAGGTCATTTCCGTTTACATAAACAGAGAGTGCCTTTACAGGAGTGCCCTTGAACATCTCAGCAGGGAAGTCGTAGGTCAACTGTACCTTACGAAGGTTGAAGCGGTCTGTGCTATACATCCAGTAGGTAGAGGCAACTCCATTGCTTGCTGAGTTAGTAACACTCAGACGAGGATGTGTGGCATTGTCATTTACGAAACCGTTGATAACACCATTCTCATCATAGGTATACTGGTAATGGTCGCGCACATTGACAGAATACTTAGCATTTCCAGACATGTAATAGTAACTTCCGTTTGCCATGGCATAAGCACCGAACTGACCGTTACCTACTACGAAGAGCGTCCAGTTCTTGTACTTCAGCGTGAGGTTTACACCCAATGTAAGTGGAGCGCCATAAGTACCAGACTTGCCTAATTCTACCTGATCAAAAACATTAATTTTACCATCACCATTTACATCTTCATACTTCAGGTCACCAGGCATTACTGTACCACCAACTGCATAGGGGTTCTTCACACCAGGAACCAACTCCTTCAAAGTGTATTTAGTAATTCCTTTATCATCGGTAACCACATTAAAGTCATCAATGGTGTAAACACCTATGCATCTATATCCCAGAATAGCGTCAAGAGGTGTACCCTCATGCATCAGTTGCTTTTTAGTGTTCAGCCAAGGAGAATTATCTGATGCAATTTCATCATATTTCTTCCATTCAGTCTGGAGATAAGTACCTACGAAACCGAGTTCTGCATGCACCTTTCCAAACTGCTTCTGAGCTTTAATGCTGAAGTCAAGTCCTCTACGATTTGCGGTGTTAGCGTTATAACGTGCCGCGAACTGACCACTACTAATACCTCCCTTCAGGTGTGAAGGATATAGAGTTGGGTCTGGACTAATATAGCCATCCATGTCAGTATTAAAATAGGTCAGCTCTGCGCTAATTAACTTATTGAAGAACGAACCACGAAGGGTTGCTGAGAATTCCTTGCGATGAACATAACCAAGAGCAGGATTCTTGCCAGCGGAACAATAAGTAGCAGTGGCAGAATTCGCACCTTCATCCCATGCGAAACTTGTACCATCGTCCTTCCATGTTGCATCGTAGAGGTAGTAGTTTTCATAATCGGGATTTTGATTATCCACATATACATCAGCGTCATCATTCAAATTGCTGTATGATGCACTCAACATCAAATCGTCAACAAACGTATCCTTCAGGAAGTTCTCCTTTGCAAGATTCCAACCCAAAGTGAAAGTATGTGAGAGTGCCTCACGATTTCCTTCAGGAAGACGAGCAGAATGAACACCTGCCAAACCGACCTCAGCAAAGTAGCGGCCCATATAGTCGTAACCAGCTTGCAAGCCTAAGTTGGCATTAGCATAACGATGGTATGTACCGCTGGCTGTAGTAGTGTACATATTTGCCAGCAAAATACCTGTTACATGGTGTTTGCCAGCGAAGGTATTCTCATAGTCGAAATGACCATTCCATGTAATAGTCTGACGATATTTCGTATTAGACATGGTCTTTGTACCTGTTACAACCTCATCGTCCATTTGCTTCAGAGCAACGATGGCATCAACGGTGTTATAGTTACTCCATGTGGGTTGGAACAGACCATACTTATTGTTATATGCCAAGCTATAGTTGGCTGCATAGTCAATAGAGAACAGTGTCTTGAACGACAAGCCCTTGACAAACTTGCTCATGTCGTAGTTGATACCCGCATCGAACTGGAACTGACGACTAACAGCCTGCGTCTCACCACCAAAGTAGCAGTCAGCAATGGCATTCGTCTTCGCATTGTCAGCACCACCACCGGGGAACCACTGTCCGCCAACCAGGTTCAGAGATTTACCGAGCGTAGCCAATGCTTTGCTTGCATTGGGGTCTACCATGCTAATAGGAATCAATGGAGCTGCATTCTGTGGGAAGTTTGGTCGCATCGTTGATGCAGCGTTCCAGAAGTCACCCTTGTTCTTGTTCTCGTTATAATAGGTAGCACTTACATTAGCCCAACCTGTAACGTATTTATTAACAAGAAGGTCCACATTACCACGTACACTAAAACGATCGGTATAATTATCCTTAGCAGGACCGAAGTTAATCAAATCCTCAGCACGATAGTAGTTGATGTTCGTATAGAAGTGAGCACGCGTACCACCGCCCTGGATTTCCAACGTACCCTCTGAACGGTTGTATGCCTTACGTACATACTCGTCAGAATACCAGTTTACATTGGGATAACGATAAGGGTTAGCGCCTAAAGCATGATTATAAATTTCCTGCTGAGAATAGCCGGAAACCTTCGAAAGGTCATTTCCCTGACCACGGGCATCGTTATAGAGCGCCTCGTTATAGAGCGTCATATACTCTGCAGAACCGATGTACTCGGGGAATTCCTTAGCAAAGTGCCAGCCAGTATTGGCATTCGCTGTAACCTGAAGGCCATCTACCTTACCACGCTTAGTAGTGATTACGATAGCACCTTTAGCACCTTTAGCACCATAGAGAACTACTGCCTGCGCACCTTTCAAGAAGGTAATCTGTTCGATTTCTGAAGGCAGTACGTTGTTAGAAGGACGCTTCACGCCATCGATGATAACGAGAGGTGTATTACCATTGTCGTTATTGTCCAGACGGTCATTGTCCATACCCCAAAGGTTGTTGCCATTCCAACCACCAACGAGTCCATTCAAGTCTTCAAGACTGCTCATGGTGTAGTCCTTCTTTGCCAGCTCTTCCATATCGACATAGGAAACGCCTCCAAGTAGATGGTCAGCATCCTTGTCACGGAAAGCAACATGGACTTTCTTTTTTGCCACTACTGAATCACCATCCTCAGCGGTCTGTGCATTAACCGTCAGAGGTGCTACAGCACACATGGCAAAGAGAAATATGTTTGTTTTAATATTTTTCATATGTTCTTTCAATTATGCATTATGAATTATGAATTATGCATTATCATTACCATCCAGGATTCTGCTTAAATCCTTTGTACAGATAAACATCCTTCTCTGGGAATGGGAACCAGTAGTGCTTAGCTTCCAGATGACGCTTAATCAGCGTCTTGTGGTGGAAATTAGCCACTTCTGCATCCTTAGGATCGTTCTTCTTGAACCAAGAATCTTTCTGCATACGCTCAAACTCATGAGAGTATTTCTCCGTATAAGGAGGCTCGGTCAGGAGCAACCAACGCTGCAAGTCACACCAGCGGAAACCTTCAAATGAAAGCTCTACGGCACGCTCACGACGAACTTCATCAAGGAAGTGTTCACGGGTATCCAAGAAATTATCTTGTACACCTTCCATTCCTACGCGATCGCGGAGTGCATTGATAGCCTCTACTGCAGAGTATGAAGGACAATAGGTTGTCTTCTGCTTTAATTTACCAACCTCATGCTCGAAACCAGCCATTGCCTCTGCAAACATCAGATAGACATCAGCCAGACGCATATAAGGTAGATAAGTCTGCAAAGCCATACCATAGTCGTACCACTTATCACCGATGTTACACTGGTGAGGAACCAGCTTCTGAATGAAGTAACCTGTGCTACTACCATTATCTACAGAGCGCATAGCACCACCAGTATAAAGTGAGCAGTACTCATGGGGCTTCTGAGCCTCGTTCAGGTTCTCAGTCTTGAGCACATAGTGGAAGCCATCAAATACGATGTCATGATAGAATCGTGGATCACGGCCTTTATAGGGATGAGTAGGATCCCACTCTGCCTTCGGATTGATTACATAGTGACCATTCTCAATCAGATAGATGGGCTGACCATTAGCCATTCCATACTGGTCAATCAGGTTTCCTGTAGGATGATGGATAATGTTATCATGCTCTACGATACCAGCCACCTTAGGACCGAAGATCTTTGCACAGTTCCAGTTAGAAGAGTTAGCACCGGGGTGTGAGCCACGGAAGATAGCCTCGTCAACACCTGGCATTTTCCAACCATCACTAACAGTATAGAAAATACCTGAGTAAGTCTTATTTTTCAGGTCCTCTGACTTTTCTTCATGATTATAGACATCAGCATACTTGAACTCAGCCAGTTTGTAAGTAACCTGGCCTTTGGCAACTAAGTCAAGTGCTCTACCAAGAGCCTCAGCAGCCTTCTTACAGTATGCCTCATCATAATCATAAGTCTTACCATTCTGGCTTGCACCCAGCAGAACAGGCTGACCGCCCTTATTCCACTTCTCAAACTCCTTCATCAGAGGAGAACCAGCCCAGAGATAGCACTTACCCAAGTAGCAAAGTGCCATAAACTTATTGACACGGAACTGATTTTTTGAATGGGTCTGGTCTGCCAAGCTATTATCTCTTGAAACATTCGTATCATCCCAGTCAGCAGGATCCATCGGAAGAAGTTCTGCAGCACGCTCAAAGTCTTCTGCACAACGATCTGCACATTCCTGGAAAGACAAACGAGGAAGCTCGGGAATATGACCATCCACAAATGCCTTATCAATATAAGGAAGACCACCGAAGTAGCACATCAATTCAAAGTGCCACCATGCACGGAAGAAATACATCTGTCCGAGCAACAGGTCACGCTCCTCATCGGTACCAACGAGAGAACCAATATTCTCAATACCCATATTACACTTACGGATACAGTACCAAGAATTCTTCCACAGTGAACTTCTGTCACCATTCAGCCAGCACTGGCTATTGGTATACCAGTTACGGTAGTTACCGAGGTCAACCTGGTGATCCATGTGTGCATAGCCCTCAGGATTGTGAACAGCGTCATCACCAAAGTTCCATGCAGTACAATAATTGACCATCTCTTTGCTGGGAATCTTACTATAGATTTCCTCAACATATCCTTGGAAATTCTTGAAGTTCTTAAATGCTTCATCCTCCGCAATGATAGAATCTGGGTCCTTATCGAGCCAGTCTGTGCAGGATGTGAGAGAAGCACCTGCTAAAAGAAGCAGAGAACCACACAAAAAGGATTTGATATTATTATATTTCATGTTAATTTCGAATTACGAATGACTAAATGTTAAGCTTAAAGCCGAAGTTGTAACGTCTAACGGTTGGGTAAGCACCGCCGCCACCGCTCCATCCGTAGTTACTCTCACGGTCATCAGGCATCTTGGTAATCAAGAAGAGGTTGTTAGCATTTACATAAAGCTTCAAGCTTGAGAAGCCAAGCTTCTTAATCCAACCCTTAGTCCATGTATAAGCCACTTCCACGTTCTTCAGACGGAAGTATGAACCATCGAAGAGATACTGAGTACCATCGTTGTAAGAAACCTGAGTGGTATAACGAGGAACAACGACTGCGCCGTTTCCATCTACAGGGTTCCACCATGTACCATTATCATATACCGTAAGCAACTTATTATTAAATGAGGCCAAACCTACGTCACGAGTAACACCTGTTACGCCATAGAGCTGAGCAAAGCAACTCCATCCTTTCCACTCCCAACCAATGGTCGCATTGTAAGTGTGCTCAGGATTACCAGTGTAACCGATAGGAGCCTTATCGTAGGTCTCATCTACAACACCATCAGCATTGAAGTCAACAATGTAGTGGTCGCCAATCAGCACCTGGCTATCGTCCATCTCACGCTTTGGTGTACTGTAGAGTTCATCGTAAGAACCGATGAAACCATTATCAATAAATGAAGTATACTGACCCTGTGAATAGCCCTGTGCTCTACGATAAGCAGGCAGCAAAGCGGGGTCATCCTTTACCTTAATAGTATTCTTCGCATAAGTGTAGTTGGCATTTGCCCAGAAGCGCATACCATTCTTCAGCACCTTATTAAAGCGAACTTCAAATTCGAAACCAACGTTCTTGATTTCACCCTTATTGATATCAGGAGTTTTTGCAGCACCATAATAAGAAGGTACAGAACGATTGTTACCAGAAACGAAGATATCGTAACGGTCATCGCGGAACCAGTCGAAGCTACCAGCGAACATACCGCCGAGGAAGGCATAGTCGAAACCGAGGTTCTTCTTCTGAACAGTAGCCCACTTCAGGTCTGGAGCAGCAATAACAGACTCGTTATAGCCCTGGAATGGACTTTGTCCACCTGTAAGTTCCATGGCGACTTTGCTTGAGGCTGCCCACTGATTCATGTAAGCCCAACGTGAACCGGCATTATCATCACCGATTTCACCGATAGAACCACGAATCTTGAACATATCAACAATTCTCTTCTCCTTCAGTTTCTTCATGAAAGGCTCTTCAGACATCATCCAGCCTGCAGCACCTGAGCAGAAGAAAGCGAAACGGTTATCGGGAGAGAACTTCTGTGAACCATTGTAAGCACCGTTGAACTCAGCGAAGTACTTACTCTTATAATCATAGGTAGTACGGAATACCCAGTCCTCACGACGATTCTCAAGTTCAGCATTACCAGCATTGATACGACGCTTCCAGTTACCCATCAGCGTTACGTTATGGTCACCAAACTGACGAGCCCAGAAGAGCTGAAGTGACATTTCAGTAGCACGGTTGGTGCTGCTTACACTACCTTTTGAAGTATTCCAGTCAACTGCTTCATAGAAATCAAAACCTGTATTCGTAAAGATCTGATTCTCAGGGCGGAGTACACCATCTTCAGGAAGCATATACATTCTCTTGGCAACGTGTCCACCACCCTTTTGGTCAATACCGCGGCTACCCTCATTGAATTGGTTATCCCAAGAAATGGTAGCACGACCGGTCAAGCCCTTCGTGATAAAGCCGAGATCCTGTTCGAGAGCGAAGTCGGTGAAGATACGGGTAATTGTCTTGATTTCATAACCAGAGGTAGCAACGTTCATAGGAGAGTTGGCTACGTTAGAAACCAAGGGATAGTAACCCCAAGCGCCATCAGAGAACTGTACAGGGAACACGTTGGGTGGCATACCATAAGCACCAGCCCAGTTCTGCTGCTGGAAGAACTCGCCGCTATTACCATAATAATAACGTGGAGTCTTCTGCTGGGCATTAGAGCCAGCCAAGTTTACATGGAACTGAGTAGTCTTTGTAATCTGGAAGTCCAAGTTAGAACGAACATTCAGACGATTATAAGCATAACCACCCTCATAACCCTGATGATTATCCCAAATCTTGGTCATATCACCCTCGTTCTGATAGTCGAATGCAACGAAGTACTTTACATACTTGGTACCACCAGATATATTAATATTAGTATTATATGAAAGAGCAGTGCTCTTAAACATCTCATCCTGCCAATCCACATTAGGATAACGCTCAGCCTGGCTATAGTCACCAAGGTATTCACCATTAGCATTATAGTTTGGTCTTACGGTATAGTCCTGATTGCGGAAGTTGTTAATGAAACTCTGTGGACGATAATAAGCCCAAGAAGCATCACCACCAAGAGCAAGTTCATGCTCAATAGCCTGGTTACGAAGCATGTAACCATCGTAAGAGTCATACTTACGAGGCAGCTTAGACACAGCCTTCAATGTGGCATTGAAACCTACATCTACACGAGCCTTACCTTCCTGACCACGCTTAGTGGTAATCAGAATAACACCATTCGCACCTTCCACACCGTAAACGGCAGTAGCAGATGCGTCCTTCAATACAGAGATGGTAGCAACTGAGGTAATGTCGACTGACTTAATCTCACGCTTAACACCATCGACGAGGATCAGAGGCTGAGCATCTTGGTTCCATGCTGCTGCACCACGAATGTAAATACGTGGATCCTCTTCACCAGGCTGACCAGTAGAAGCAATAGTAGCAACACCAGGCAGGTTACCAGTGAGGGCTGCACCCACACTACCGATACCAGCGGCGCGCTCCAAAACTTCACCTGTTGTCTGTGTGATAGCTCCGACCACAGAAGCTTTCTTCTGCTGACCGTAACCAACGACAACGACTTCTTCCAGATGGGTATCATCCTGAAGCGTTACTTTGATAGTACGCTGCTTACCCACTTTGACTTCTTTCGTCGTCATACCTACATAGGAGATGACAAGCACTGACTGCTCAGAAGGAACCTTCAGTTGGAAGTTACCATCGAAATCAGTCACTGTACCAAGGTTTGCATTACCCTTGACTTTAACCGTGGCTCCAATCAAAGGATCCGCAGTTCCATCCGTGACTGTACCATTTACCGTGACCCCGTTCTGGGCCTGCATGGTAGTGCAGAATGCCATCAACATGAGAATCGCCGAAATAGTCTGTCTGATCATTTGTTTTAGATTCTTCATTTTGTTGTTAGATTTTGATTCATAGTTGTACGTTATTTAAAGATGTTAGCTTTATTTGCGCTGCAAAGGTAATATATATATTTATTATACCTATTTCTATTTGTAACACGGAGTTTGTTATTTGTAACAAACCTTTAGATTCCTTTATAAAAACAAAAGTTTGTTTACGTTTTCACCAAGGAAAAGACGGCTCACTTCGAATAATCATCCAGTATCAATATCGAGCTGAAAAATCACCCATTTTACCCTTAAAAAGTAAGAGGATGACATCACGTCATCCTCTAACCCATTAATACATACCAAAACTACTAAATTAAGTAACTTATAAAAAAAGCTATTTATGCAATGCTCTATGATTTTCGGCTGCAAAGATAGCATAACGCACGCACACGTACAAATATTTATATTACATAAAATTTATTTTTCGTAACTTTTATTTGGCTGTTTAAGGGAAAAGTAATATCTTTGCAAAGTTTTTGTAACTTAAAACAAACTATGAGTAGAAAAGTTCTATCCGCACTTCTGTGCCTTGTGAACATACTGGGTGCTTACGCCCAAATGGGAAAACACTTCGATGCCGACAAACAGATGTCGAGCAGTTTCACCACACAAATCTATTTGGATCAGGATGGGTTTATATGGGTAGCAACTCGTAACGGACTGAACCGTTACGATGGTTACCAGTTCCGCATTTTAAAGAAAGAGAAGCGTAAAGACTTGGGCATGGCGAGCAATTATGTAAACTGCATGACCCAAGACGACAACGGCCTATATTATATAGGTATGTATGGAGCACTTCAGACTTTCAATGGTCAGCGATTCCGCACAGTAACCACTTATGATGTCAACGGAAAGCACGAACCAAGCTACATCACCTGTTTGCTGAAACGTCAAAATGGCGAGATACTTGTCGGAACGTCCGGACATGGAATACTTCGCATGAAAGGCGTGAAGGAAGCGCACCAGATAGGCAAGGAACTGGCAAGTCTGAATACGATTCACCACATGATTGAAGACCGCCACCAGCGCATCTGGATAGCTACTGACACACAAGGTCTCTGGTGCTGGAACGGAAAAAGTGTGAAGCGTTATTTCCAAGACAACAATCAACGAAATACGATTCTTGATGTCTGCGAAGGTGACAACGGACGCATCTATGTAGCTACTTCCAATCATGGAATGTATCGCTTAGATGGCGATATGCCCATACACATTGATGTAACAGGCAACAGACATATCTCCACACTCTACTTTAACCGTCGCGGACACATCATGTTAGGTTGCGATGGAATGGGACTCGCCATTTACAACCCTCTCAACGGCTTTTTGGCTGACAACCCCTACTATAGTCGCGAGGTGGACCTAAATACTTCAAAGATTTACTCTATCTGCGAAGACCGCAACGGAAACGTATGGCTGGGACTCTTGCAAAAAGGTATCTTCATGCAACCAGGCCACACCATGGGCTTTGGATACATGGGCTACAAGCTAGGCTCACGAAATATCATTGGAAATGCCTGTGTTACAAGTATTTTAGCCAGCAAGAACGGCTACCGTTGGGACGGAACAGACAGAGATGGTCTCTATGTCTTAGACCACAACTATCAAATGATCCGTCACTTTAAAGAGAATTTCCCTGCAACCATCCTCAGCACCTGCGAAGATCAGAAAGGACGCATCTGGGTGGGTAGTTACAAGGAAGGATGTGGCTGGATAGACGTCAAGACCATGACTTACCATCCACAACCGCTACCTCAGGGTACAGATATTAGCGTCTTCGACTTGGAATGTGACCATCAGGGGCGTATCTGGCTGGCCACCATGGGTAATGGTCTGCTACGCCTGAATCCTGAGACGGGTGAGGTCAAGGCCTATACTTTAATCGAGAAAGCCCGAGATAATCGCAAAATCAACTCTATTACAAACGATTATCTCTCTCAGCTCTCTATCTCACCCGATGGACGACGCATATATGTCGCTACCACCATGGGTGTCTGCGCATTAGACTTACAGACGGAAAGTTGGCTGTCCGTATTTGGCAAAAACTGCCTGAATTACGGAACTCCTATACGAGTTGCACGAGAATTCAATGGAAAACTCTATATTGGCACCAACGACGGTCTTCTCAGTTATGACCTCAAGAAACATCAACTCAAGCGTGTTGCCAAGGAGAGTGCATTGACGGACAATGGCATTGCTTCAATAGAGCAAGCCCGTGACGGACGCCTCTGGATTTCTACAGACCACGGACTTTATTGTCTTGACACCAGGACCGAGAAGACCAGCAACTACTTCGTAGACAATGGTTTACAATCAAATGAATTCAGCGATGGCGCTTCTTGTGTAACGCCTGACGGCTATATGACATTTGGCGGTTTAGGAGGTATCACCTGGTTTAACCCTAACGATATTAAAGAACAAGAATGGAAGGCAGAAGTCAAGCTGACAGCCTTTACTGTGAACGGCGAGCCTATCGGACGTGGCGCAAAGTCTGGAAGCTGGGAAATCGTTGACACAACGGTCATCGCGTCTAACCGCTTTGTACTCAGCAGTAATGACAACACCTTTGCCATTCAACTGTCTACCCTGACATACGACAACCCAGAACATATTGTCTATCGCTATCGCATCAACAAGGAAGAATGGGTACGCATGCAGCCTGGTGTCAATGAGATTACCTTCAGCCACATGTCGCCAGGTACCTATAAGTTCTGTGTAGTAGCTGAACAGAATGGTGTTCCATCACCAGAGCGCTGCTTTGAAGTGACCATTCATGCTCCTTGGTATCGTACACCACTGGCATACCTTATATATATATTAATAATGGTAGCCCTGTTCTGGCAATATCGCCAGCGCAGACATCGCAAAGAGCAAGACAGTCTGCGACTGCAACAGCACATTCACGCAGAGGAGATGGCTGATGCCAAATTGCGCTTCTTCATGAATATCAGCCATGAGATTCGCACGCCTATGACGCTGATAGTCTCGCCATTACAGTCACTTATCAAGGAAGACGACGACCCACATCGTCGTGGTGTCTACGAGACGATTCGTCGCAATGCAGAGCGCATCTTAGGCCTCATCAACCAGATGATGGATTTGCGTAAGATTGACAAAGGACAGATGCAGTTACACATGCGTGAGACGAACATGGTAAGCTTCATCAACGATATCTATACGCTATTTGCACTCCAAGCAAAGAGCAAGAATATCCAATTTGACTTTGTTTGTGACATAGATCGACTGCCAGTATGGATCGATCGTGGCAATTTCGACAAAGTGATTGTCAATATTCTGTCGAATGCCTTTAAGTTCACAGCACCAGGCGGAAAGATACGTATCCGGCTGACACACAACGAGAAAGAGGCCCAAATCTCTGTCTATGACAATGGTGAGAACATACCAGAAGACAAGCTTGACCGCATCTTCGAGCGTTTCTATCAGACACCGTCGTCAGCCAACGACCGTAATGTCGGTACTGGCATTGGACTTGACCTGACGCGCTCTCTGGTAGAGTTGCATCATGGTACTATCGAGGCACACAACAACACCGATGGTCCTGGTTGTGAGTTTACTGTTACCATTCCTCTTGGAAACAGTCATCTCAAACCTGAAGAGATTCTGACAGAGGACAGCGAGCCAGAGTTGGCAGAAGATATTAATGCTGCAGAAGAGGAAGTAACGGAAATAGCTGATATTAAGGAACTTCCAAAATCTGGAAAGCGTCAGAAGATTGTCATCGTAGAGGACGACAGCGAGATTCGCGACTATGTCACCTCCACTTTGTCGGAAGACTACGACGTATTAGGATGCATCAATGGTAAGGAAGGCTTGTCTGCCATTCTGAAGAACATGCCTGATCTTGTTATCTCCGATGTGATGATGCCCGAGATGGATGGTCATGCACTTTGTTCTAAACTGAAGTCAAACAGCGCCACCAACCACATCCCTGTTATCCTGCTGACTGCCAAGAGTCGCGAGGAAGACCAGCTGGAAGGCTTGGAAACAGGCGCAGATGCCTATATCGTGAAGCCATTCAATATGGAGATTCTGCGCCGTACAATTGGCAATCTCATCCACATGTCGCATACATTACAGCTGAAGTTTGGACGTAATGACCAATTGGAAGAGCTGGTTGAGGACATCAAGATGAAATCGCCTGACGAGAAGCTGTTGGAGCGCGTGATGAGCGTGATTAACCACAACCTTGGCAATGCTGAGCTCAGCGTAGACCGCATTGCTGATGAGGTAGGAATCAGCCGTGTCCACCTACATCGCAAGATGAAGGAGCTGACAGGACAGACGCCTCACGACTTTATCCGCAACATTCGCATGAAGAAGGCTGCAACCCTACTCGCCTCTGCTGACATGAACGTATCAGAGGTGATGTATGCCTGCGGATTCTCTAACGCAGCATCCTTCTCTACCGTCTTCAAGAAGCTCTATGGCATGTCGCCTCGTGAATATATGGGCGAACACCAGAACAAAAGAAAAGAATAAGCAAGAAAATAAACTTCACATTCACGCCTAACAATCAGTATTTCTGAGTGTTAGGCGTGAATATTATTTTCAGGTCATCATTTACTTGCCAAAGCGCTTGTAGACGAAAGCGTGTCCTACCTTTTCCCTATACAGTTTAGGTTGCTCGCCTGAACAGAGTCCTTCCAGTAGTTTGCGAGCATGATAGTTGGTGGTATCGAGTTCGCATTCCACTTCACGAACAGTAACAAAGCCCTTTTCCTTAACCACCTGGTCAATATATTGCAGTAGCTTACTCTTGCTAACGGGTGTCTGATGGCGTGTCTGGGCGCGTTCGAAAGGCTGTTTAGGCTTCATGACTATGCGACTCCATGTGGGATCAGCACGAAATCCGATACCTTCAACGCATAGGTCGCGAGCTGTGATGGCATTTGGGTCAGTAAACTTCTGAGTATAATACTTACCGTCTCTTGTCTTACGACGACGGACACCAATCTTCAGATAGAAGGTACCCATACCTTGTATATGAACGCTTTTGTTCATCAGTAATTGCTGGGGAATTTCCTGTTTTAAAGCATCCATTACACTCACAAACTGTGATGAATTGACGCGTGTGTTGTGTTCAAGGCATTCCTTCAGTTCGTCTTCATTCATCTGTGCTCCATAGGTTACGGCACGAGGATAGTACAATTGATCACGCGCTTCGTCTGGATTAGGCGTAGCGAATACATCGTAGAGAATAGCGTTTTCTTTTTTCATTTGTTTTCTAATGGTTTTATCTTGGGTTATCTAAAGCAACTACAAAGGTAGTGAAAAAATCCCAGATAGCCAACTATCACCGCTGTTTTGTGCTATCCTAAATGATGCGATGGCTGTCGCAAATATCCGCGACGGCCGTCGCAGATATTTTTGACGGCCGTCGCAAGTTACAAGATAGCAACTATCGGAAGACAACTATAGCTATCTTGGACGACCACTTATACATATCTGGAACTTGCTGAAAATAAGGCTCTTATTCTGTAAAAACGCTTGGAATTGGGATAAAATTTGCCTACCTTTGCATCGCTTTTACGAGCAAAAGACAATCAAAAATTAACATTCATTTTGATTTAAGGATATTGGGAGATATTGGGAGTTATTAGGAGTTATGGGGAGTTATGGGGAGTTATGGGGAGTTAACAGGCTTTCAGCCTGTGGAGTTAACGGACAATAGTACTGCCGCAGAACACTCGTCCGTTAACTCCACGAGCCAACGGCTCGTTAACTACCGCTAACTCCCGTTAACTACCAAACAAGCAGAGCATGCGAAACATAAATAAAAAAGATATGGAAGATAAAGACAAGATGATTCAAGGCTACGAGCATCGCAAGCAGCTGATGCTGATGCCTATTCGTGAGATGAAACAGTATGTGGCAGACACTTATGATGTGCGCCATAATGTAATTACCGATGTCTATGAATTTCGCCACAAGAATAGTGACGAGGCATGGAGACCACTGGATGAACGAGGCTTTAACACCATCGCCTGTGGCGTTGAGGATGCCAATATTTTCTGCCTCGACAGTCGCATCAAGCACTGGCTGCGCTCTGACTTTGCCAAAGACTATCATCCTGTGCGTCAATGGCTTGAGTCTGTACGTGGCAAATGGGACGGAGTGGACAGAACAGCTGATTTGTTTGGGCGCATATCGCCCTATCATTATTGTCGTGACATGGGACGCATCTGGTTGCGTGCAGTGGTCAGCCAGTGGCTTGGCTACGACACCAAACATGCCAATGCGGTGATGATGCTATTGGTGAGTCAGCAACAAGGAATGCACAAGAGCACCTTTGTTCGTGAGCTCTTGCCACCTGAGTTGCGCGACTACTATACAGACGATTTCTCGCTCTGTGCCAAAGGTAATGCTCAGCGAAAACTCGTGGAGTTTGCCATTGTCAACATCGATGAGTTCGACAAGGAGAATCCAAAGAAGCTACCAGAGCTAAAGACGCTGATGCAGACCATGAAACCCTCGTTTATCGGGGCCTACAAGAAGAATTTCAATCGTCTGCCTCGCATCGCCTCATTCGTGGGCACCAGTAATTCACGCCAGTTGCTCTACGACCGCTCTGGCTCTCGTCGCTTTCTGATTTTAGAACCTAAAGAGATGATTCGCACGGGTGGTATTGACTATGTGCAGCTTTATGCGCAGATGATTCATGAGGTGGAGGCTGGACTGCCAACGTATTACACAAAGGCTCAGGAGCGCGAAATACAGCGTCGCAATCAGCGCTACTACGTTAAAGATGAGTTGGAGACACTCTTTACTACCTTCTTCCGCCAAGCACGCAACAACAAAGAGGGCGAGCTGATTACTACTGAGGACTTGCTCCGAAAGTTGGATAACTACGACCATCACGCTGTGCGCAACCTGACTCCTATCACCTTTGGCCATCGCCTAGTGGATTTAGGACTCACACCTCGCCACACTCGTCGAGGCAACGCCTATCGCCTGGTCAGACTGCAAAAACAATATTCACGCCTAACGGACAGTAACTCTGAGCGTTAGGCGTGAACGTGAATAATATTTTTCTATCTTTATCTCTTTTACAGCTTCTCACCATAGCAGAGGTCGCCACAGTCACCAAAGCCAGGAACGATGTATTTATGCTCGTTCATGCCAGGGTCGATGGCAGCACACCAGATGTCTGCCTCGTCAGACAATGCCTGCTTGACAACATCAACACCCTCGGGAGTAGCAATCACACAAGCTACATGAATCTTCTTGGGTTTGCCAGTCTTCATCAAAGCCTCAATGCTGGCAGCCATAGAACCACCTGTGGCCAGCATGGGGTCAACGATGATGAGCGTCTTACCCTTTACAGAAGGAGCAGCCATATACTCCGTGTGAACGCCTACCTCTGTATGCTCACGGTTGGTGTACATTCGATAGGCAGAAACGAAAGCATTCTCAGCCTTGTCAAACACACGCAGGAAGCCCTGATGGAAGGGTAATCCGGCACGCAAGACGGTAGCCACCACCACCTCGTCTTTTACCAGAGGAATATCAATGGTTCCGAGAGGTGTCGTAATGGTTTTCTCCTTATATTCCAGCGTTTTAGAGATTTCATAAGCCATCAGTTCACCAATGCGCTCAATATTGTTACGAAACAGCAGGCGATTCTGCTGATACTTCTTGTCGCGCAACTCAGCCATATACTGGTTCATCACGCTGTTCTGCTCTGAAAAATTAGTAACCTTCATCGTATCTATTTGATTATCTTTATCAATTTGTTCTGCAAAGATAATAAAAATACTGCTAATATGCATCATTTCTATTTAGAAAAATTCGTTTTTTCATGTTTTGCCAACTCCGTATTACAAAATTGTTATGCGCACACAATATTTTGTATACTTTAACGGAAAAAAGGTTGAAAAAAGGAAATTTCTCAATCCTCAATTCTCAATTCTCAATTAAATTATGTACCTTTGCGCCGTGATTTGAGTATCATGTCACAATCGCTGAATAGGTAATAGTAAAATTCACTAAATAACAAGTTAAAATTATGGCAACATTAGATTTGACAAAGTACGGTATCACCGGTTCAAAGGTGATTGCACACAATCCGTCGTATGAGTTCCTCTTTGAGGAAGAGACCAAGGCTGGTCTGACTGGTTTCGACAAGGGTCAGAACACCGAGTTGAACGCTGTCAACGTAATGACTGGTATCTACACTGGCCGTTCTCCTAAGGACAAGTACATCGTAAAGGATGCACAGAGCCAGGATAAGGTTTGGTGGACTACTGAGGAATACAAGAACGACAACCACCCCATGTCTGAGGACGTTTGGGCAAAGGTTAAGGATATCGCCATCAAGGAGCTTTCTAACAAGGAGCTGTATGTAGTTGATGCTTTCTGTGGTGCAAACGAGGGTACTCGTCTGGCTGTTCGCTTCATCGTTGAGGTAGCTTGGCAGGCACACTTCGTAAAGAACATGTTCATCCAGCCTACTGCTGAGGAGTTGGAGAAGTTCGAGCCTAACTTCGTCATCTATAACGCTTCTAAGGCAAAGGTTGAGAACTATCAGGAGCTGGGTCTGAACTCAGAGACTTGCGTAGCCTTCAACACAACTAGCCGCGAGCAGGTTATCATCAACACTTGGTACGGTGGTGAGATGAAGAAGGGTATGTTCTCTATGCAGAACTACTATCTGCCTCTGCAGGGTATCGCTTCTATGCACTGCTCTGCTAACACCGACATGGAGGGTAAGAACACCGCTATCTTCTTCGGTCTGTCTGGTACTGGTAAGACCACTCTGTCTACCGATCCTAAGCGTCTGCTCATCGGTGACGACGAGCACGGATGGGACGACGAGGGCGTATTCAACCTCGAGGGTGGCTGCTACGCTAAGGTTATCAACCTTGACAAGGAGAGCGAGCCCGACATCTACAACGCTATCCGTCGCAACGCTCTGCTGGAGAACGTAACTGTTGCTGAGGATGGTAAGATTGACTTCGCAGACAAGACTGTTACCGAGAATACTCGTGTATCATATCCTATCGACCACATCGAGAAGGTTGTTAAGAAGGTAAACGGCAAGAGCGCTGGTCCTGACGCTAAGAACGTAATCTTCCTCTCTGCTGACGCATTCGGCGTACTGCCTCCCGTATCTATCCTGACTCCAGAGCAGACCAAGTACTACTTCCTGTCTGGTTTCACAGCTAAGCTGGCTGGTACAGAGCGTGGTATCACTGAGCCTACTCCTACCTTCTCTGCTTGCTTCGGTCAGGCATTCCTCGAGTTGCACCCCACAAAGTATGCTGAGGAGCTCGTTAAGAAGATGGAGAAGAGCGGTGCTAAGGCATACCTCGTAAACACTGGTTGGAACGGTACTGGCAAGCGTATCTCTATCCGCGATACTCGTGGTATTATCGACGCTATTCTGGGTGGTGCCATCCTGAAGGCTCCCACCAAGAAGATTCCTTTCTTCGACTTCGAGGTTCCCACAGAGCTCGAGGGCGTAGACACCAACATCCTGGATCCTCGCGACACTTATGCTAACGCTGCTGAGTGGGAGGAGAAGGCTAAGGATCTCGCTGCTCGCTTCATCAAGAACTTCAAGAAGTACGAGGGCAACGAGGCTGGTAAGGCTCTTGTAGCTGCTGGTCCTAAGCTCTAAAGAGTTGAAAGTTGAAAGTTTTTAGCTGACAACTAATACTAACAATTAATAATTAATGGCTGCGCCGAAAGGTGCGGCCATTTTTGATATAGGTCAAAAAGGTATCGTTACTCAGCAAAAATCTCAGTTCTCAGTTCTCAGTTTTCAATTAATAGTAGTAATTTTGCGCCTTGTAATCGAGACGATTACTTTGTTTTTTCATTAGGTTAGTAGTTAAATAGATTTTTAAGGTAAAGATTATGTTATTAGATTTTCAAACAACGATGCTGGTAGGAATCGTGCTTGTAACAATGATTCTCAGTGTTATCACACTGATTCACACCAATATTCGTTAGTGGAAAGAGCACGGAGTGAGCGATTCATACCGTGCTCTTTTTTATTATAGGGAAAATCCGATGAAGAAATAGGGATTTCTATATTATTTTGTAAAATAAATCATCTATCTTTGCAGCAAGAAAAACTATTAAACTATATAAAACAATGAAACAGACAAGCTTTTTCCACAAGACATTATTGTTGGTAGCAATGACAGGATGGTTCATCACAAGTAGTGCCCAGCAATACGAGAAAGACCACCACAGAGTGTACTATGGCGAAGACCTCGTAGAATATGCAGACGTGCGCACCTTCGTGGATCTGGGATGCGGCTATGCCAAAGACAAGAACAACGTATATATGTATGGTCGTATTCTTGAGAATGTAGACCCATCCACCTTCCGTTTGAAAGAGCGCCACACCTGGAGAAATACAGACAAGGACAAGGATGAAAACACTCATCACAAGCGCTATTACAAGACAAAATGGAACGTATATTACGGCACGAAGAAACTCGATGCCACAGCAAGCTCATTTAAAGAGTTAGGCGGAGGCTATGCCAAGGATTCTTTCACCGTATTCTACTATGGCGAAAAGGTGGAAGGTGCTAGTGCCTCTTCCTTCAAATATACAGGAGACGGTTACGCAGAAGATTCTTTTGATGCCTATTACAGAGGAAAGAAGTTGAAATAAGCGCAAGAACTCATCAAAAATAAAAGCACGGAGCCCTCATTGGAACTCCGTGCTTCTTATTGTTAATAAGTTCTATAGGTTATTTGACAACCTTACGAACGATGACTTCACCCTTTTCGTTAGAAGAACGCTCGATAGTCAGACCACGATGACTCTTGCCAGCTTTGAAGCCCTGCAGCGTAAAGCTCTGAGGAGCCATCTGCGCAGCTTTCGTATTGTTAATACCGTTAGTAGAGGCAGGCTCTACAGTAAGCGTAACAACAGGCATATTACGAGCAGCCAGAGAGGTATTGGTAAGCGTATAGTCTGTAGCGCGACCAATGGTGCGGTCGGTATTATTGCCATCAACCTCAAAGAATGCTGTTGCATACTGGTCAGAAGAAGCAATAGCCTGTACTACAATACGCAGATTACCACCAGTGTACTCAAAGCTATTGTCTAATGGTAAGGTGAGGAGATCAACAGTAAATGACTGCGTTCCATCCTTCATAACGGTGTAGTCACCATCATATACCTTTGTCATGCTCTCCACATCATGAATTTCAAATGGAGAAACAAGGTTTGTTTCGCTTGTATTTTCCATCCAGACAGTGAGATGAGTAGTTACATTCTTCTCACAGAAGCCACGATAGGTCAGCGTAATAATCTTACTGCCAGCGTTAAAGCCTAACAATTTAGCAGGATAGATGGTCTCTGTCTGACTCTTGCAGTTGAAGAGGTCGAGAGGAGAGTTTCTATTCAATGTGGTCTGATTACCTACCACGATGTCAGCTTCTTCATCTTCACCCTTTACCTTAACTGTTACAGCCTCGCTAGTTACATTAAAGTCATCAGCAGAGAAGACTGCATAGACATTATACTCACCAGCAAGTGTTGGAGTATAGCTGAAAGAGAGCTCTTCTGTAGCACCTACGGCGATATCCTTTGTCTCCGCCTCAGCAACCTTCTCATCACCGAAGTAAAGGCTTACAGTGTACTTATCAGCCTGTTCTACCTTGTCATTCATATTCTGAACCTTCACAGTACCTACATAAGGAGTATTTACCCTACCCTTCTTAGGGCAGCTAATTTCTGCAAAGGCTGCGTCGTGAGCAACATCAACCTTATGGAATGCCTCAATATTGTCTACATAGCAGTGGCCACCCTCGAAAGCGAGATAGTAGTTGCCTGCGGGCATACCAGCAATAGCGAAACGACGGAAAGCATACTTGTCGCCATCCCATGCAGAATAGAACACCTCATCAGTGAGGCGAGTAGCCTCATCCTCTGACTCTGCAGAAAGCTCACAAAGTGAGGTCCAGTTGGTACGGTCTGTAGAGTAATAAACATTGAGGTAAGAGTCATCGCCAATCTTTGCTACATCAAAGCTAAGTTTCTCACCCTCATTCACATGCAGCAATGGAGTAATCATGCGAGAAGGGAAGACAGAAGTACACTCAGCAGAGCGGGTATTGCACTGCATCTTAATATTCTGTGGATAGTAGGTTACGCGCCAATAAGCCGAAGGAGCTACCATACCTACAGGCATATTACCATCTTCAAAATCAGCAAACCACTCGTTGGCTGGGATGGTCTCACCCTCCAAAGGCAATTCAATATCGCCACCATCTGTAGTGATAGTCAACAAGCCATTCTTCTTACCTTCAACATCTGTTGTCATCGTTACTTTCAAGCTCTGACGCTCATGAGGATTAACAGTCATAGGAGCCTGTAAATCAACGGTAAAGCCTGGAGTAACAGAAATACTATTGACTGTAAGAGGAGCACCGCCCATATTGCGGATAGACATATTGCGAACCACCTCGCCCTGACGAATGCCGAATACCATTGTAGTATCCTTACCCATTGCCTTAGTATCGTCAAACATGGTCAGTCTAACCAAGGGCTTATAGGGGAAGGCGTACAAATGAGGACCAGCATATCGGGTGTTGGTAATATTCTCAACAATGTCATATTCACAGGTGTCAGGAACCTGAGCCATATTCAGTGTGGCACTAATATTGATATACTCAGAAATCTGGTCTAATGCCAATTCCTCAGTAACAGGAACGGTTGCCAGCACCTCATTACCATGACTGGCATTTACCAGACTGATACTATAGCCCTCCATATCGGTTGTTAATGGCATATCGCCAGTATTCTTCACACGAACCTTGAAGGGAATGGTGAAGTTACCCTCGGCATCTGCATCAATAAAACTTGGACCTGTATATGAAGCAGAGCTGACAGTAAGGCCACGCTTCAATGACAACTCGGCACTCTCAGCCTCAAAATTATCGATATACACATCATTACCACGAATACCGATATAGGTATTGGCAGGCTGACTTGGCAGTTCAACTTTCACATAACTGCTATTTGATAAGGTGGGTAATGTAACCTCAATTTTCTCACCAACCTCAAATGAGCCATCACTATTTTTCGTCATACGATAGAAGTCAATGGAGGGATTTACCGTACCGCCAGAATAGCTATAATTCTCTTTTACATAGATACTTGCAACGCCTGTAACAGCAGGAGTAATGAGCATGTCATTTACCTCGCTTTTAGCATTACCCCAGTAGTCGCCTACCGTTTGGCTGTTGATTTGCAGACAGCCTGAATAATCCAGACCGCTGTAAGAACTGTAGAAATAGTTTACGTAGTAGTTTAGATTCTCATAATTAAACGCATCAACATAGTGACTCCATCCAGTAGGAGCAAATGCATGATCGTCAGTGTTGAGAGAGCGATTGAAATCCTGAAGATAGGGGGCTACTGTATCTGCTTTAGCCGTTGAAAAATGTCCCATCAACATAGATAACAATCCAAGAAAAACAAACTTTTTTGTCATAGTTAAGTTAATTTGATAAATAAAAAACAATCTTATAGTGAGTTGTGTATTTCGAACGGGACGCAAAGGTAATCATAATAAACTACACCGCCAAGAAAAAATGCGACAATATCAAAATAAATACCTAAAAAAGAGGATTTTAATCTGGTATATTTTTGTTTATAAAACCTAAAATATTGGTATTTATCATATATTTAACTTAATAAAAGGGAGAATTTTGCTCAAAATTGCAGAATTGTGCGTAAATTTGCACGGAATTTTGGAAAAAAGAATCATTCTGATGAAACAAATAAAAACTATATGCCTGTTTATGGTCGTGCTGACAGCACTGACCTCATGCTTAGGTGCCAGCGATGATGACACGATTCTTTATGATGACGCTGCCATCACGAGTTTCTCGTTAGGAACAATGAATCGATATGTCAATGGAGAAAAGACTACCTTCAAAGGCAGCAATTATCTCTTCCATATCGATGCTGTTAACTATCAGATTTACAACACCGACTCCCTGCCTACAGGAACGGACGTTGCCCATGTCATCTGCAACATCAGCACGATGAACAATGGTGTAGCATATCTTCTTAACGAGACACGCGATACACTTACCTACATCAACGCTACAGACAGTCTTGATTTTAGCAAGCCCCGCAGCATTATAGTTTACCCCAGCAGTGGCAATGGTCACAACGAATATCTCGTTAAGGTCAACGTACACCAGCAAGAGGGAGATGATATGGTTTGGAACCTTATGACCGACGTAGCATTCCCCATAGAGCCTACACTGCCAACTGGTCTGAAGCAATATCTTGGCAAGAGCACTACCGAGGAATATGGTCTTTCTAACGACAACAAGCTCATGGTGCTGAAGAAAGACCAGACTGAATGGATGCAAGACTTAGCTGATGATGCAGAAAATGCAGAAATGCTGCCTACAGAACATGTTTCATTGGTAAGCTATCCACTCTTCCTGTCAGATTCTACAGACTACGTATTGATGGCTGGTGCTTCAACAGCTAACAGTCAGCGTGCAATGGTATGGCGCAAGATTGTGGACTACAGCAAAGGTGCTCCAAAGAGCCAGTGGACACTCATTGAGCGCAATGACAACGACAAATATAATCTACCACTACTGAAAGATTTGTCACTCGTCAAATACGATGATGGCATCTTAGCCTTTGGTGGTAATTACAGAACGATTTATAAGAGTCGTGACAATGGTATTACATGGCAAGAGCTGAAGAACTTCAGAATGCCTGCAGACTTCAACTATGATGGCATACAACGCCTTATCGTAAAAACAGACGCCAACAATTACATTTGGCTCTACTGTGACTACGGGACAACCAAGGAGGTTTGGCGCGGACGCATAAACCGACTGGGATGGGAGATTCAGTGAGAGTTGAAAGTTGAGAGTTGAAAGTTGAGAGTTGAGAATGAAGAAACGTTTATACGCGGTAGCAATACTATTCAGTATTCACTGTTCACTATTCGTTAGCCACGCAGTGGCGCAGACGGAGCCAGAATACCGACTGGAAATCGGTGGAGGTATTGGTATGCTCTCGTATGAAGGAGACTTCAACAGCAACCTCTTCAAGAATGTTCAGCCCATGTTCTCACTCTTGGCAAAATATAAGTTTAACCCTCGCACGGCAGTGGCTATGAACGTAAGCTACGGACAAATTGAAGGTGGAACAAAAGATATCAAAACACATATTCCACTGGAATGGGAGGGCTATAGCTTTAACAACAAGCTCTGGGACGTTGGTTTCAGAATAGAGCATAACTTCTGGCCCTATGGCACAGGAATGGAATATCGTGGAGCCAAAAGGCTCACGCCATATCTCTTGATAGGCTTAGGACTGACAGCCTGCAAGACTGACAACAAAACAGAAATTGCCATGAACGTTCCTTTGGGCGTAGGTGTCAAATATAAAGTTGCCGACCGCGTAAACATGGCTCTGGAATGGGCTATGCACCTGACTGGCAGCGACGGATTAGACGGGGCAAAAGATCCATACGGCATCAAGAGCTCTGGATTATTTAAGAACACTGACTGTTATAGTCAGTTGCGATTATCACTGACCTACGACCTATGGGCAAAATGTAAAACATGTCATAATGATAGAGACTAACAACATTCCACAGCATATTGCCATCATCATGGACGGCAACGGACGCTGGGCAAACGAGCGAGGTAAAGAACGTAGCTACGGCCATCAGGCTGGAGTGGAAGCAGTACGCCGCATCACTACCGCATGTAGTAACATGGGAGTAAAATTCCTGACGCTCTACACCTTCTCTACTGAGAACTGGAACAGACCTGCCGATGAAGTATCGGCATTGATGGGTTTGGTACTTACCTCACTTGAAGACGAGATTTTTATGAAGAACAATGTGCGCTTCCGTGTTATCGGTGACCTGAAGCGCCTGCCCGATGTTGTGCAGCAAAAGCTACATGAGACAGAGGAGCATACAGCCAAGAATGACTCGATGACAATGACGATAGCCCTAAGCTACAGCAGCCGTTGGGAAATCACCAATGCCGTCAGAGAGATTGTTGCTGAGGTAAGAGAAGAAATAGACAATCCTTCTCCTGCTCAAAAATGGAAGAACCTCACAACGGGAGGAATTTTCCCACAAGATATTACAGAGGAATTTATCAGTCAGCACATGCAGACGAATTATATGCCAGACCCTGACCTGCTGATTCGTACAGGCGGTGAGGTGCGCATCTCCAATTATCTGCTGTGGCAGATTGCCTACTCAGAACTCTATTTCTGTGACACTTATTGGCCAGACTTCGATGAAGCAGAACTGAACAAAGCCATTGAGAGCTACCAAAACCGCCAGCGCCGTTTCGGTAAAACGGAAGAACAGGTGGAAAGCGAGACCGAAAGTCTATAGTGAATAATGAAAAGAGACTAGTGAAAAGTGAACAATGAATAATTAGATATCTCTAATGAAATATATGAATAACCAAGTGAATAGAAAAGCTATTTTACAGAAAGTGATGGTGTTGACAACACTATTCACTATTCACTGTACTCTATTCACCAGCCACGCCGTGGCGCAAGACGTTATTGTCAATCCCGATATCTCGTATGCAGGTACACCGCGTCACTGCGAGATTGGTGGTTTGAGAACAACTGGTGTAGAAGGCTACGAGGACTATGTGCTGACGGGACTGTCTGGTCTGTCTGTTGGCCAGATGATTGATGTTCCAGGAACAGAGATTACTGAGGCTGTGAAACGCTATTGGAAGCATGGCCTATTCTCTAAGGTTTCTATCACTGCCGACTCTATTGTTGGCAACAAGGTATATCTCTGCATTAATCTGGCTACTCGCCCACGCGTAAGCACCATCAACTACTATGGCCTGAAGAAGAGTGAACGCGAAGACATGGAGGCCAAGTTGGGCATCATGAAAGGCAGTCAGATTACGCCAAACATGATTGACCGCGCCAAGATTCTTGCCAAGAAGTACTTCGATGATAAAGGCTATAACAACGCCGAAATCAATATCACACAGCGCGACGATGTAACGGGTAAGAATGAAGTCATCCTCGACGTGACTATTGACAAGAAGTCAAAGATGAAGGTTCGCCAGATTATCTTTGATGGTAACGAAAAATTGTCATTCAATAAGATTACCGGTTCCTTGTTTAAGAAGGGTGCCTTCGGAAAAATTAACGAGGCAGGAAAAATAAAGAACATCTTTAAAGCAAAGAAATTCACCCCAGAGCGATACGAGGAAGCCAAGACAGCCCTCATTGAGAAATACAATGAGCTGGGCTATCGTGATGCAACCATCTTGGAGGACTCTGTATGGACTGTTGACGACAAGCATGTCAACGTATACGTAAAAGTGGAAGAAGGTGACCGCTACTATGTTCGTAACATATCATGGGTCGGTAATACCGTCATTCCTACGAACAGAGTAGGCAACAGAGCTGGTTTGAACGATCTCCTTGGTATGAAAAAGGGAGATGTTTATAACCAGAAGTTGCTCAAGAAGCGTCTTTCTGAGGATGAAGACGCTATCGGAAACTTTTATTGGAACAATGGTTATCTGTTCTACAGATTAGAGCCTACAGAGGTTAACATTGTTGGTGACAGTATCGACCTTGAGATGCGTATCGAAGAAGGTACGCAGGCGCATATCAGTCATGTGCGCATCTATGGTAACGACCGCCTGTACGAAGAGGTTGTTCGTCGCGAGCTGCGTACCAAGCCTGGCGACCTCTTCTCAAAGGATGCCATCCAGCGTTCTGCTCGTGAAATTGCCTCTACTGGATTCTTTGATCCTGAAAAGGTTAACCCAGAAATCAAACCAAACTATGATGAAGGTTCGGTAGATATCAACTGGGAGCTAGAGCAGAAGTCTAACGACCAAGTTGAGTTCTCACTGGGTTGGGGACAAACGGGTATCATCGGTCGTATAGGTATCAAACTGAACAACTTCTCTATGCGCAACCTGTTTGGTAAGAACAAGATGCGCCGTAGTTTCATGCCTATCGGTGACGGTGAGCAGCTCTCCCTGTCATTCCAGTCGAATGGTAGCTACTACAGCTCTGTATCCACTGGTTATTCTACCGGATGGTTTGGAGGTAAGCGTCCAAATGCTTTCAGCGTGAGCGCTTTCTACTCTAAACAGAGTGACATCTCAAGCACCTATCGTAACTCAGCATGGTATAACAACTACTACAACTATTATGGTGGTTACGGAAGCTACAACCCTAGTTACTACGACTACACCTCAATGATGGATGATGACAAGTACATCAAGCTGTTTGGTGCATCTATCGGATGGGGCAAGCGTCTGCGCTGGCCTGACGACTACTTCCAGTTGTCTACGCAGTTGTCATTTACCCGCTATATGCTGCGTGACTGGAGTTACTTTTTGATTTCTAACGGTAACTGTAACAATATCAACTTGGGCATCTCCTTGTCGCGTACATCAACCGACAACCAGTTGTTCCCACGTCACGGTTCTGAATTCATGGCGTCTGTAACACTTACGCCACCCTGGTCTTTGTTCAACAACAAGGACTATGCAAATCTCGCAACTGCAGAGACCTATAACACTGATGTAGACCGCTACAATGCAGAGTTGCAGGACAAGTATCGTTGGATTGAATATCACAAGTGGAAGTTTAAGACCAGATCATTCACTGCGCTGACTAACGGTCAGAAGTGTCTGGTTCTGATGACACGTGTAGAATTAGGTCTGCTCGGCTCATATAACAAGAACAACAAATCACCATTTGAAACCTTCTATGTGGGAGGTGACGGTATGAGTGGTTATAGTTCTGGTTATGCAGAAGAGACCATCGGTCTTCGTGGTTACGAGAATGGTTCACTGACTCCATATCGTGCAGAGGCCTATGCCTATGACCGCTTCACGCTGGAGTTGCGCTATCCGCTGCTGTTGGGTAACACCACCATCTATGGTTTAGGATTCCTTGAGGGTGGTAATGCATGGTCTGAGACAAAGAACTTCAATCCCTTCGACATCAAGCGTTCTGCAGGTATCGGTGTACGTATCTTCCTGCCTATGGTCGGTTTGATGGGTATTGACTGGGCTTATGGTTTCGACAAGCCTTATGCAACCTCTACTTCTAAGGGTGGCAGCCAATTCCACTTCATTCTCGGACAGGAGTTCTGATGTAGTTGAAAGTTGACAGTTGAGCGTTAAGAGTTGTAAAAGCTTGAAACTTATAGATAGTATCCACGTCTAATAGATATAAACCCTTTAAAAAGAGACGATGATGAAAAGATTATTATTAATAGCCAGTTTAGTGTTTGCAACGACACTGTCGCTGCACGCGCAGAAGTTCGCTTTAGTCGACATGGACTATATCTTTAAGAACATACCAGCCTATGAGCGTGCTAACGAACAGTTAAACCAAGTATCAAAGAAGTGGCAAGCTGAGGTTGAAGCAATCCAAATAGAGGCACAGACCTTATACAAGAACTATCAGAACGAAGTGGTGTTCCTCTCTCAGGAACAGAAAAAAACTCGTCAGGATGCTATCGTAGCCAAAGAAAAGGAAGCTGCCGACTTAAAGAAGAAATATTTTGGTCCTGAAGGTGAGCTCTTCAAGAAGCGTACAGCCCTGATGAGCCCCATTCAAGAGGAGGTTTACAATGCCGTTAAAGACATAGCAGACCTGCGTGGATACCAACTTATCCTCGACAGAGCCAGTGACAGCGGCATCATCTTTGGATCACCCAAGATAGACATCTCTAACGAGGTGCTGAGCAAGCTGGGATATTCAAACTAGTCTGGCTAGCTTAACTAGCACTTCTAGCACGATTAGGAAGACCAGAAACAAGAATAAAAAAAATTAATAACAATAAAAAACAGAAACAATTATGAAGAAGTTTATTATCTGTGCCATTTGTGCACTTTGTGGCTTCACCACAGCTAACGCTCAGGGAAAATTTGGCCACGTTAACTCACAAGAGGTTATTCAGGCTATGCCTGAGTTCGCTAAGGCTCGCACTGACATCGAGAACCTTACCAAGCAGTATGAAGCTGACCTGAAATCAATGCAGGATGAGCTGCAGAAGAAGGCTGAGGCTTTCGATAAGGAGCAGGCTACACTGCCCGAGAACATTAAGCAGCGCCGTCAGCAGGAACTGCAGGATATGTATGCCAAGATTCAGCAGAGCTATCAGGACAACCAGCAGGCACTAGCTAAAGAGCAGCAGGATCGCATGCAGGCCATTACTGCAAAGGTAATTGAGGCTATCAAAGCTGTAGGTCAGGCTGGCAACTACGTATATATCATGGATATGGGTAGCGGTATCCCCTATATCAGCACTACCCTCTCTACTGATGTTACTGCTGATGTAAAGAAGAAACTGGGTCTGTAAGAGATTTAGACTCATAGAAATCATCAAAGGGAAGCGATTTGCTTCCCTTTATTGTTATTGTCCTAAATAATTGTCTTAGAGCAAGAAAAAGGGTTAAATAGTCTATTTTTTATAACCTTTGAAAGACGTATCTGAGAATTTATTCGTAATTTTGCACCGTAAAAAGAAACATTTAGGATTACATACTACTATGAGCAAAATTAAGACTATCGGTATTCTGACATCAGGAGGAGATTCTCCTGGTATGAATGCAGCTATTCGTGCAGTGACACGTGCAGGCATCTATAACGGTTTTAATATAAAAGGTATATTCCGTGGTTACGACGGACTTATCAAGGATGAGGTAAAGACCTTTACGACGGAGGATGTCAGTGGCATTATTACTCGTGGAGGTACGATTCTGAAAACTGCCCGCTCTAAAGAATTCATGACTCCAGAGGGAAGGCAGAAGGCTTATGAGACCTGTCAGAAGGAGGAGATTGACGCCCTTGTTGTCATCGGCGGAAACGGTTCACTGACGGGTGCCTGGAATTTTGGCGTAGAGTTCGATTTCCCCTGTATCGGTTTGCCTGGTACCATTGACAATGACCTGTATGGTACAGATGCCACCATTGGCTACGATACGACAATGAATACCATCATGGAGTGTGTAGACCGCATTCGCGATACTGCCAATTCACACGAGCGCATCTTCTTTATTGAAGTGATGGGACGTGATGCCGGTTTCTTGGCACAAAACTGTGCTATTGCCTGTGGTGCTGAGGCAGCTATTGTTCCTGAAGAGACAACTGACGTGGACCAGTTGGCAGCATTTATGACGCGCGGAATCCGTAAGTCAAAGAAATCATGCATTGTCATTGTGTCAGAGAGTCCTAAGTGTGGTGCACTCTACTATGCCGATCGTGTAAAGAACGAGTTCCCTGAGTTTGATGTACGTGTATCCATTCTTGGACACTTGCAGCGCGGCGGCAGTCCTTCTGCTCGCGACCGCATACTCGCCAGCAGCACTGGTGTTGGAGCTATCGAGGCTATCAAACAAGGACAGCGCAACATAATGGTAGGTTATCGCAACAATAACATTGTTTATGTCCCCTTCTCGGAGTGTATCCGCACTGATAAACGCTTCGACAAACGCCTCATCACCGTACTCGATGAGTTAAGCATCTAATCCTTAGATTTAGAAAAACTGATAGGCGAAAGAGGGAAATATTTGGCTGTTTGGGAAATAATATGTATTTTTGCACACAGTAAAGTGACTAACATATTAGAACCCGCATACAAAAGAAATGAAGAAAGTAATTGTTTTAACGCTACTCGCACTATTGACTGCTATGCCAATAGCAGCACAAAGCGAGATAAAATATGGTTATTTGAGCTACGAGGCTGTCATGCGCTCTCTGCCTGAATATGCAGAGATGCAGAGCAATCTGAACGACTTGCGTCAAAAGTACGAAGCAGAGCAGAAGCGTGTAGAATTTGACTTCAACAAAAAGTATGAGGAGTTTCTAGATGGTCAAAAGAATTTTCCCAAGACTATTCTGCAGAAGCGTCAAAGCGAACTGCAAGAAATGCTCGACAAGAACGTAGCCTTCAAGAAAGAAAGCCAGCGCCTGTTGGCAGAAGCTGAAGAAACGATGACAGCCGATATACGCGCCATCGTTGCTCAAGCAGTAGAAAAGATTGGTCAAGAGCGTAGCTATGCTTTCATTCTCAATACTGACACGAATGCAGCCACATGGATGAACCCTACTATGGGAGAAGACATCACAGAAGCCGTCCAAAAGCTATTAAAAGACTAAAAATGGCATTATCTAGCGCACCAGGTCCTATCGGTATATTTGATAGTGGCTATGGCGGACTCACCATTTTGCATGGTATTCGCCAACTGCTCCCCCAATATGATTATCTCTACTTGGGCGATAATGCCCGTGCGCCTTATGGTCCACGTTCGTTTGATGTAGTCTATGAGTTCACCTTGCAGGCTGTAACGCGCCTTTTCGAGATGGGCTGTCACTTGGTCATCCTTGGTTGTAATACAGCGTCAGCGAAGGCGCTACGCACTATACAGCAAAACGATTTACCTAAGTTAGATGCTGAGCGCAGAGTATTAGGCATTATTCGTCCTACCGCTGAAGTCATCGGCTCGCTAACCAATAACCGTCATGTAGGTATTTTTGCTACAGAGGGAACGATTAAAAGTGAGTCATATAATCTTGAAATACATAAACTCTATCCTGACATTCAGGTATCTGGTGTCGCATGCCCTTTCTGGGTGCCATTGGTGGAATATAACGAAGCTGATTCTCCTGGAGCCGACTACTTCGTCAAGAAGCGTATTGACCAGTTATTAACTCTTGACCCACAGATTGACACTATTATCTTAGGTTGCACCCACTACCCTATTCTGTTGCCTAAGATTCATAAATATATTCCTCGTGGCATCCGTATCATTTCACAAGGAGAGTATGTAGCCAGTTCACTTCAACAGTATTTTGAACGCCATCCAGATATGGAACAGCGCTGCACGAAGAATGGAAAGACACGCTACTTGACTACCGAGAATCCTGAGAAGTTCCAAGAGTCAGCACAATTATTCCTCCACGAGCCTGTAGAGGTTGAAAATATTACATTAGGGTAAGGGGCGGTTAACGGTTAGCGGTTATTGGATAATAGCCTGCGAGCAAAATAACGCACAGGATACCATACACTGAGGAATCCCACAGCAACAACAGTAAAGAATACCACAACAACATCCCATGGATGTACGCTGACGGGATAGGCATCAACAACAAATGAGCCCTCGCTACTGCCTAAGCGTACAAGTCCGTATTGTTGTTGCAACCAACACAAGAGCAAGCCCAACAGGATTCCAATAACAGCACCCATGAACGATATCAAACGTCCCTCAAATAAGAATATACGGATAATCTGATAATCCTTAGCTCCCAGATTACTCAGTGTTACCACATCATTGCGCTTGTCAATAATCAGCATGGAGATGGAGCCAATAATATTAAAACAGGCAATGACCAGAATAAAAGTCAGGAAAATGTATGCCATCAGTTTCTCCACCTTCATAATGCGGAAGGTATCGTCTTGTTGCTCATAACGGTCGTAGACATGAAAGCGACCAGCAGCTAACTGGTTCATCAGCTCTTTTACTCTTTCAAAGTCACTACCAGGACGCAAGCGCAACTCTAACGAGGACAAGCGTCCTTCTTGGTCAAAGATTTGCTGAGCAAACGACAAGGAAGTCAAAATATACTGCTTGTCATACTTTGACTGTTTGATACAGAACACTACACCTGGAGAGTAAAGTTCATCTTCCACAAATCCATCAGTAGGATTAGCCAAATTGAGTTGTCCTTCACGACGAGGTGCATAAATCTTCAGCGGATTCTGATAGGTATATCCCAAACCCAACTGATAGGCAATGCCCAAACCAGGAATGCCATAATTCATGTCGGCAGCATGCAAAGCGAACTCGCCATCGCCCTCGATGACCTCACGGATATGCGTCAGCGAATCAAAGTTGTCTTCTACGCCCTTCACACGCACCATCATTTGGCGGCTACCATAGACTGCCAACGCTTGGTCTTCCAAGCACTCAGTTGCCACCTCGACTTCTGGCAAATGGCGAATCTTCTGCAGTATCGGGTCATCAGATGCGGCAGTTTTGCCTTTAATCGGCACCACCTTTAACTGTGGATCCATCTGCGTAAAGAAGGAGGCTACAAGGTCATGAAAACCATTAAACACCGACAACGTCACCACCAACGCCATCGTAGCCACAGCGACACCTACAACAGAGATGCCGCTAATGATATTAATGACGTGAGTTGACTTCTTCGAAAAGAGGTACCTACGTGCGATGTAAAATGGGAAATTCAAAACTTAACTATTTTCTCTTTTACTTCTTGAGCAATTCGTCAATACGTTCGATATAGTCGAGCGAGTCGTCAATAAAGAAGCGCAACTCAGGTACAATACGCATCTGATGACGAATACGAGTACCCAATTCATAACGAATCTGCTTCTCGCTACGTGTGATGTTCTGTATCAGTTCCTCACCACGCTCAGAGGGGAAGATACTCAAATAAGCCGTGCAGATGCTCAGGTCGGGCGAAATCTTTGTACGCGTTACACTGACCATCACACCATGCATGGCACGAGTCTGCTCCTGAAAGATCATTGAGAGTTCTTTCTGGAGCAGACGTGCAATTTTGTTTTGTCTTGTCTCTTGCATATATTACTTCTTGGTTTTCTTCTTTGCCACTGGTGCGGGTTTTACCACCTTGACTGGCTCTGCTTTAACCTCTTCAACGTCAGTAGCGGTCTCTTGGGGCTCTTCAATGCCCACAACCTCTACATCAAAAACCAATGTACTGTAAGCAGGAATAGAGCCTGCGCCACGAGCACCATATCCCAGATTCTGAGGAATATACAACTGCCATTTTGAGCCAACAGGCATCATGCAGAGAGCCTCAGTCCAACCTTTAATCACCTGATTAGGAGCAAAGGTCACGGGGTTGCCACCATGCTTCTCGGTAGAGTCGAATACAGTACCATCAATCAGACGACCTTCATACAGCACCTGAACCTTATCAGTGGCTTTAGCAATTGCACCGTCACCTTGTTTTAGGACCTTATACTGCAGACCGCTGGGCAATGTTACAACGCCTTCTTTCTGGGCATTCTCCTTCAGGAAATCCTCACCAGCCTTCTTCAGTTTTTCTTCCTTAGCCATGTGGATTTCTTTCACACGACCATTCAGGAATTTCTCTGCGCTATCAGCCTTAAAGAGAGTAGTGTCGCCATACAAGGCATCAAACAAACCACGATATGCCATACGTAGCTGCAACGAATCAGAAGAGCCCTCGACCTCTTTTGCAAGTCCTGCCAAGAAACGCTCACGTACGATGTCAGCCAACACATAACCAGCAGAATAGCTCAACGAATCGCTTCCGCTGACAAGCACAACACTATTCTTTACTGTCTTTTTGACCTTTTTGCCTGCCTGAATGGTAGACAAAGAGGCACCCGCCACAAGAGCGAGTGCCACTATGATTAGCTTTTTCATTATTTCTTAGAATCTACTTCCAGCAGTTCAATCTTGAAAATAAGTACAGAGAAAGGCTTGATATCAGCACCCTGCTGACGCTCACCATAAGCCAACTCCTGAGGAATATAAACCTCCCATGTAGAACCTGCAGGCATGTGAGTGAGAGCCTCGGTCCAACCAGGAATTACCTGATTAGCACGGAAGTCTGTAGCCTGACCACGCTTGTAGCTGCTGTCGAATACTTTGCCATCGATAGTACGGCCCTCATAGTGTACCTTTACGCGAGAAGTATCTGCAGGAACAGCACCCTTACCTTCCTTCAAAACCTTATACTGAACACCGCTAGGCAGAGTAACAACACCTTCCTTTTTTGCGTTAGCCTTCAGGAAGTCTTCACCAGCCTTCTTGTTAGGACCAAACTCCTTCTCCATCAACTTAGCCTTGATGCTACGCATCATGGTCTGAGCAACTACAGAAGCTGAGTCAACAGTCATCAGACCATCCTTACCTGTAGTACCTGCAACAAAGCCAGCCATGAAGTTCTTCAGAGAGATAGTCTTGGTAGAATCGTCACCGAACAACTCGTGGTTGATACCCTTAACCATCTGACTGCTAATCTGCTGACCAATCTGAATACCAGCATAGTAGGCTGCCTTCTTCTTGTCATCACCAGCGTTTGCACCCTCGTTCAGACCCTTGATAAACTCGTCCATATAGGCAGTATCAACACCCAGACGACCTACAAGATAATCCTTCAGACCCTGAGTCTGAGCCATACCGATGGCATAGCTTACTGTGTCAATGTCACTCTTCAAGTTAGCCTTGGGAGTGCCGTTGCCGCATGAATACATCATAACGGCTGCTACAGCTGCAATCGCAGCAAAAGTGAACTTTTTCATTGTTAGTTTAATATTTAATGTTTAATCTTTAATGTCCATTTACAGAACCTGAATCAACTCTACATCAAAGATAAGAGTTGCATAGGGAGGAATAGAACTGCCTGCACCACCTTCACCGTAAGCAAGACGATAAGGAATAAAGAAGCGATACTTAGCACCTTCCTGCATCAACTGCAAGCCTTCTGTCCAACCAGCAATAACCTGCTGCAGTCCGAATACTGCAGGCTCGCCACGCTGTACACTACTATCAAATACAGTACCATCAATAAGGAACCCCTCGTAGTGGCACTTTACCTGATCCTTGGCACTAGGCTTCTTACCGTTACCCTCTTTCAGCACCTGATACTGCAAGCCACTAGGCAGAGTGATAACGCCATCTTTCTTAGCATTCTCAGCCAGATACTTCTCACCAGCCTCCTTGGCCATTTTACCAGCCTCAGCACGCTGTTTCTGAATCTTTTCTTCCTGCTTAGCGAAAAACTCCTGTACTATCTGTTGAGCCTCTGCGCTCTTGATTTTCAACTCCTTACCGCCCAGAACATCTTTAACGGCCTGTGCAAAATCATCGATATTTAACTCTGATCCACCCATATTAGCCAACTGGTGACCAATGCCAATACCTAATGCGTAACTTACCTTATCCATTTTTCTTTATATTAATAATGTATATGCGTTAAAATCGGACGCAAAGTTACAAATAATCTCCGATTTATGGACTATTATTCGAAAAAAAATGCTATTTTTGTGCATTCTTAATACTTTGCTTATGAAAAAGATAGTTGTTTTGACAGGTGCCGGTATGTCTGTGGAAAGTGGACTAAAAACTTTCCGTGATGCCGACGGATTGTGGGAGGAGTATCCAGTACAGCAGGTTGCCACCCACGAGGGTTGGCTCAAAGACCCTACCCTTGTGACCAATTTCTATAATATGCTCCGCAAGAAGTGTTGGGGCGTACAACCCAACGAGGGTCATCGACTGGTGGCAGAGTTGGAGGAAAAGTACGATGTTACAGTAGTTACTCAAAATGTTGACAACCTGCATGAAATGGCAGGTTCCTCAAAAGTAATTCATCTGCATGGTGAACTGATGAAGGTATGTTCGAGCAATGACCCAGACGATCCTCGCTATCAGCAACTCCTTACCCCTGACAATTGCGAGGTGACGCCAGGCACAAAGGCTGGCGACGGGTCTCTGCTTCGCCCCTTTATCGTTTTCTTTGGTGAGGCAGTTCCTATGATTACCATTGCCGCCGAAGCTTGTCAGGATGCCGACATCTTCATCATTATCGGCACCTCACTTGCCGTCTATCCTGCAGCAGGACTCATCCACTATGTACGTCCCGACGTTCCGGTTTATCTCATTGACCCCAATCCCGTGAGCACTGGCGGTCGTCACATCACGCAGATTCAGAAGGGAGCATCAGCAGGTATGCGCGAGCTCAGCGAGCTACTGATGAAGTAAAAAAACAGGGAAGCAATCTTCACAGACAGCTTCCCTCCGAGGAAAATGATAAATATAGATTAAAATTACTAGTTGTGTGCGAGTACAAAGGTACGAAAAGATTTCGAACTTACAACCCTTATACAAGGGATTTTTTACTCATTTACATTGTTTAACTTTTACCTGCCCGATTTTATCTACCAATTGGCAAATTCTCAGAAATTTAACTTTTCAAGAATACGCTGATACTCATCTTTTGTATTCAAAATGCGCTCAGCTTCGCGTAAAACCTTGTCTGTTCTCAGCCCGATTTGCATCTGTCCGCCTTGAAAATAATAGGCCGAGACTATGTCCTGCTCTATTAACTGTTGTATCTCATCACGATGTGCATCCAGATCATGTGACAGGTCGTGATGATCTATCTTATTCTTTAAAGCCTCAAACTCAGCACTGGCATCCTCATAGTAACCCTCAAACTTTGCAGCACGCACCAACTCCTCAAATTGCTTCTTGCTCACTTGGTCATAAGTAAAGCCTGCATTGATAACACGCTGCTTAAAGTCTGCATAGTCAGCATCCGTTAGATGGAATTCTGCTGCAGGAGCTATCGTTGGATGCTTGGCAATATAATCCACGACATAATCAAACATCACCTCCGTAGAATCCAATCTATCGAGATAAAGGGTAATATTAGCCATCGTATCAGGCTTAATCTCTATATCAGGCTTAATACCCTCTTTCATCTTAATACCACGGCCACTGGGCAGATAATAACGCGATGTAGTTAATTTCAAATTGGCATTATAGGGTAAGTCAACATTAGGTATCTGCACTAGTCCCTTACCATACGTACGCGTACCAATAATAACACCACGCTTCAAATCTTGCAGTGCACCACTGGTAATCTCAGAGGCAGAAGCCGTCTCGCCGTTTACAAGTACCACCAGCGGCATCACAGTATCAATTGGCTCTAAACGCGTTTTATATTCCGATTCAGCACGTTTGAGTTTACCTTTGGTCTCTACAATCTTCACGCCCTTAGGAATCCACATATTAAGAATATCCACACACTCTGACAGAGAACCACCACCATTGCCGCGCAAATCAAGCACCAGCTTCGTAGCACCTTGCTGTTTCAAATCAAGAAACGCACGTCGCATTGCCTTTGCAGGTTCACCAGTAAACGTGTTCAAGCAGATATACCCCACTCCATTAGGACGCATGCCATAATAGGTAATCTCCGGCATTTTAATAGAGCGGCGTGTGATTTTGAAGTTCATCTTCTTACCTGTTGACGGACGAAGCACCTTCAGCATAAATGTTGTTCCTGGCTCGCCACGCAAATGACTACTAACATAGTTCACTGTCTTATCTGTCATCACAGTATCATCAATCTGCAGGATGATATCACCTTTTTTCAGGCCTACCTCAGAAGAAGGCATACCCTCATAAGGTTCCTCAACAACCACGCGTTTCAGTTTCTGATGATAACGCACCAAAGCACCGATGCCCGCATACTTACCTGTCAACATCTGCTTCAGCTCTTTTTGCTTTTCCTCTGGATAATACTCTGTATAAGGATCCAGCGAGTGCAACATTGCATCAATGCCCACTCCTATTACCTTATTGGCATCAAGCGTATCTACATACATCATGTCCAAGTTCTTATAGAGGGCATTGAAGATATCCAGATTCTTGGCAACCTCCAGATTGTGATTTTTCGCGTCTTGTGCATTCGCAACCAATGCAGTCATGCACATGCATAATGATATTATAAAATGTTTCATCATCTTCTATTTTATCTATTTTGGGTGCAAATTTACAAAAAAATACCGTCTCAATGAATTTTTTCGCAAAAAAGTTTGCGAGATTAAAAAAAACATATTACCTTTGCACCCGCAAATCAGAAATGATACGCAACCTGCTTCAGTAGCTCAGTTGGTTAGAGCACCTGACTGTTAATCAGGGGGTCGTTGGTTCAAGCCCATCCTGAAGCGCGAAATCCTCAATCGAAAGGTTGAGGATTTTTCTTTGCCTACAGCCTTCATTTACAAGACTTCTCACGAAATCAGGAACAAAAGATAATCTATTTTTCTTTGTATTTTACTTGCTTATTCGTATCTTTGCATCGTCTAAAAGAAAATAAGCAGAGAACTATGGAATATATGTCACAAGAGGGTTACGATAAACTCGTAGCCGAATTACGACAATTAGAGTTGGTAGAACTACCCCAAGTAAGAGATGCCATCGCAGAGGCACGCGACAAAGGCGACCTTAGCGAGAACTTTGAGTATCACGCCGCCAAGCGTGAACAGGGAAGACTGCTAAGTCAGATACGATTCAGACAGCGCGTACTAGAAAACGCAAGAGTGATAGACACAAAGGTACTAGCATCGGACTGTGTGGGACTGCTAAGTAAGGTAGAAATGACAAATATGGCCAACAACAGTCGCATGACATACACAATAGTCAGTCCGCACGAGGCCAATCTGCGCGAAGGTAAGATTTCTATTAAGTCACCTATCTCACAAGCATTATTAAGCAAGAAAGTGGGTGAGGTGGTTGAAGTACACGTTCCTGCTGGCACGCTGAAATTGCGCATCGAGAATATAACACTTTAAACAAGACACTAATACAAATAGTATTAGATAAACACAAAAGAGTCCTACAGGTCACCACCCGCAGGACTCTTTCTACTTGTTTCAATTAGCATTAGCGGTTATCTTATGAATAGCAGCTCACGATATTTAGGAAGTGGCCAGAGGGCATCATCGACGATGAGTTCCAACTTATCAATCTGATAGCGAATCTCGTCGAGTTTAGGCTCCACCGTGTCGTGGTAGGCAATAGCTTTCTTGTACTCACCCTCTATTTTGTTGGCCTTCTTACGAGCCTCAACAAGTTCCTCAACGCCCTTTTCGATGACAGAGGTACGCTCAGCAATCTCTTTGATGATATCCTTGTTGCGAGCAGACAACTTGTCAGCTGTATCAATGGGGAAGATTGCAGCCATATTGCCAACATTCTTCAACAACTCACTCTGATACTTAGTGGCTACTGGGATAATATGATTCATAGAAAGATCGCCCAATACACGAGCCTCAATCTGAATCTTCTTCGTGTAGGTTTCCCACTTTACCTCATTGCGTGCTTCAAGTTCCTTCTTGGTCATTACACCCAGGCTCTCGAACATTGCAACAGATTCTTTGTCAAGATAGCGCTCAAAGATTTTGGGGCAACTCTTCTCAACATCCAGTCCACGCTTTTCAGCCTCAACAACCCACTCGTCAGAATATCCATTACCATCGAATCGAATAGGCTTACAGGTCTTAATATCCTCGCGCAGAACGTCGATGATAGCATGGAACTTAGCAGTATGACCTGTACCCTCAGAGAATTCGGGCTTCTTAGAATACTCTGCAATCTTCTGATCAACGCGTTTTTTAAATGAAACCAAAGCTTCAGCTACTGCACTATTAAGAGTAATCATTGCTGATGCGCAGTTAGCCTCAGAACCTACAGCACGGAACTCAAAGCGATTACCTGTGAAGGCAAATGGTGAGGTACGGTTACGGTCTGTATTATCAATAAGTAGTTCGGGAATCTCAGGGATATCCATCTTCATACCCTGTTTGCCGCCCATGGCCAGTGCATCGTCCTTATCTGCCTTTTCGATATGATCGAGCAGTTCTGTAAGCTGCTTGCCAAGGAACGAAGATATGATGGCGGGAGGAGCCTCATTGGCACCCAGACGATGTGCATTGGTAGCACTCATAATAGAGGCTTTGAGCAAACCATTGTGCTTATAGACACCCATCAGAGTCTCTACAATAAAGGTTGCAAAGCGAAGATTCTGCTCAGGAGTCTTACCAGGAGCATGCAGCAAGATGCCATTATCAGTAGACAAGCTCCAGTTATTGTGCTTACCAGAACCGTTGATGCCTGCGAAAGGCTTCTCGTGAAGCAATACACGGAATCCGTGTTTGCGTGCTACGCGCTTCATCAGCGACATAAGCATCATATTGTGGTCTACGGCAAGGTTGGTTTCTTCGAAGATAGGAGCAAGCTCAAACTGGTTAGGGGCCACTTCATTGTGACGCGTCTTACAAGGAACACCTAACTCCAATGCCTGAATTTCAAGATCACGCATGAAAGCAGCTACACGCTCAGGAATGGCACCAAAGTAGTGGTCATCCATCTGCTGATTCTTTGCTGAGTCGTGGCCCATCAAAGTACGACCCGTAAGCAGCAGGTCTGGACGAGCAGCATACAGTCCCTCATCAACGAGGAAGTACTCCTGCTCCCAGCCAAGGTTAGAAGTAACCTTCTTTACTGCAGGGTCGAAATAGTGACATACATCTGTTGCGGCAACATTTACGGCATGCAAGGCTTTAAGCAATGGAGCCTTATAGTCAAGAGCCTCACCACTATAAGAAATAAATACGGTGGGGATACATAGGGTATCATCAATGATAAACACAGGCGATGTAGGATCCCATGCAGAATAGCCACGAGCCTCGAAAGTAGAACGTATACCACCAGAGGGGAAAGAAGAGGCATCAGGTTCTTGCTGGACAAGCAGTTTACCAGTAAACTCCTCAACCATACCGCCCTTACCATCATGTTCTATGAATGAGTCATGCTTCTCAGCTGTACCCTCAGTAAGGGGCTGGAACCAGTGTGTATAGTGGGTAACGCCATTTTCCACAGCCCACTGTTTCATGCCAGCGGCTACTGCATCAGCCACTGCACGATCCAAGCGTGCACCGTTGTCAATAACGTCAACCATCTTCTCATACACATCTTTGGGAAGATACTTGTACATCTTCTCACGATTAAAGACCTTCTTGCCAAAATACTCGTAAGGTCTCTCACTGGGTGCTTTTACATCGAGTGGCTTCTTTTTGAAAGCCTCTCCGACAACCTGAAATCTTAATGCCTCCATAATCAATTTGCGTTATTTATATGCGTTATTACTTACACTTTGTCATAACCATGCTGCAAAGTTACATCATATTGTTACAATAATAAGCAAATAGATAACAATAAAAATCTACTTTTTAGTTAATTGTTACGAATTAAAACAAAAACCTCTACTTTTAGTTTTAAACTGAAAGTAGAGGCCTTAAAATTCAAACAGGTCGTTATATTTACGCCTATATTATCGTTTTTTACTCCAGGTAGAGATTCTGTCAAGAGCTTCATCAGTTTGCTCATGATTACCAAAAGCAGTGAAACGCACATAGCCTTCACCCGAGGGGCCAAAGCCAACACCAGGCGTACATACCACATGAGCACCATAAAGGAGTTCTTCAAAGAACTTCCATGAACTGCTATTCTCCGGTGTCTTTGCCCAAATATAAGGTGCATTCTCTCCACCATAGCATTCAAAACCAAGACTACGCAGAGAAGCAAGCATCTTCTTGGCATTCTGCATATAATAATCAATAGTCGCTTTTACCTGCTGCTTACCATCAGGAGTATAGATAGCCTCTGCAGCACGCTGAGATATATAGCTTGTACCATTAAACTTAGTAGACTGACGTCGATTCCACAACGGATTCAAAGGAATACGCTCACCTGTAAGCGTAGCTGCAGTTACATCCTTCGGTACAATAGTATAACCACAACGAACACCAGTAAAACCAGCCGTCTTAGAATATGAATGAAACTCGATGGCACATTTGCGAGCGCCCCGAATCTCATAAATACTACGAGGAATGCTATCATCCTGTATGTATGCCTGATATGCGGCATCATAGAAGATCAGCGTATCATTCTTCAACGCATAGTTTACCCACTTACGTAATTCTGCCTTTGTAATAACAGTACCCGTAGGATTATTAGGATAACAAAGATAGATCACATCAACGCGACGACTAGGAATCTGTGGCACAAATCCGTTTTCTGCCGTACAAGGCATATACACCACATTAGACCAACGGCCATTTTCCTGAACACCAGCGCGGCCAATCATCACATTGGAGTCGATATAGACAGGATAAATAGGGTCTGTAACACCAATACTATTATCCCAACGGACAAGTTCTTGGATATTACCCGTATCGCTCTTGGCTCCATCATTGATAAACACCTCATCACGATCGAGATGTATGCCACGCGAAAGAAAATCGTTTTTCAGAATTGCATCACGCAGGAAATCATAGCCCTGTTCTGGACCATAACCACGAAAGCCTTGTTTGGTTGCCATCTCGTCTGCAGCCTTATGAATGGCCTCGACAACAGCAGGAGCCAAAGGCTGGGTAACATCACCAATACCAAGACTGATAACATCGGCTTTTGGATGTGTGGCTTTGAAGGCATTTACCTTCTTAGCAATATCAGCGAACAGATAGTTGTTCGGTAACTTCAAAAAATGATCATTTACTAATGCCATAGTATCAATTCTAAAAGCTTAATGCATAATTATATTTCTCCATCAAAAACAAAAGCGGCAGGACCCGCCATATAGACATGATTATTACTCTCGCGCCATTCAATATCCAGCGTTCCTCCATCCATTACTATTTGCGACTGTCGACTGGCCTTACCCGTAAGGGCAGCAGCTACAGCAGTAGCACAGGCGCCAGTACCACAGGCCTGCGTTATACCACTACCACGTTCCCACACTCTTGTACGGATGCTACCATCAGCCTCAACACGCGCGAACTCTATATTACAGCGCTGTGGAAAAGCCGAATGATATTCTAGAACGCGACCTTTCGAGTCCACAATATCCACATCATCAGTAAAGATTACATAGTGGGGATTCCCCATAGACACAAAAATACCATTGTCGAGTCCTTTGGCATCTACAAATTGTTTAGTATCTTCAAAGACAGGTTCGCCCATATCAACCGTAACACGCTCAACGATTCCATCATTCACAGACAGTATCAGATTTTTAATGCCAGAACGCGTCAACAGGCGAATCTCCTTCTTATCAGTCAAACCTCGCTCATAGAGATACTTACCGATACAGCGAGACGCATTACCACACATCATAGCTTCCGAACCATCAGCATTGAAGATACGCATGGAATAATCAGCCTCAGGAATAGGCGAATGGTCTATAAGGACAAGACCATCAGAACCAATTCCCTTATGGCGATCACTCCACTTTATAGAAGCTTCTATGGGATCAGCTACAGGATGGAGCATGGCATTGACATAGATATAGTCATTGCCAGCTCCATGCATCTTGGTAAAAGGTATTCTGTCTGTCATTACAAATAAATTGGATGCAAAGATAATACAAAAAAACGACAGTCAGGCTTTCTTGCCAAGATAATCATTTACTTTTGCTGCAATCTGCTTACCACTGGCCATAGCACGTACAACCAGAGAGGCACCATTAGCAGAGTCACCGCAAACGAACACGTTTTTGGGATATTCGGGATGTCCTGGTTTAAGGAAACCCATAGCCAACAAACATAGTTCTGCCTTAATGATCTCAGGTTTGCCTTTTTCAACCATAATAGGACGACCGCCCTCTGGATTAGGCTTCCAGTCTATCTCCTGTACCTTTACGCCAGTAAGTTTACCATCCTTTCCTAAGAACTCGATAGTATTGATATTCCAACGACGAGTACATCCCTCTTCATGACTACTCGTTGTTTTCAAAGTGCGCGGATAGCCAGGCCAAGGATTCTGTGGATCTACAGATCCTTCAACTGGTTTCGGCATAATTTCAATTTGAGTAACACTTTTGCATCCCTGACGATGAGCAGTACCAATACAGTCAGAACCTGTATCACCACCTCCAATCACAAGCACATCCTTGCCCTTTGCAGTAATACGCTCATCCTTTGAGAACTCAGAACCTGCAAGCACACGATTCTGCTGAGCAAGCAATTCAAGAGCGAAATAAACACCTTTCAATTCACGACCTGGTGCTTTCAAATCACGAGCTGTAGGAGTTCCTGTAGAAACAACAACAGCATCATAATCTTTATATAATGAACAATGAGCATCAAATACGATTTCTTGTCCATACTTAAATTCTATGCCTTCTTCTTCAAGGAGACGGATGCGACGGTCGATAACAGCCTTATTCAGTTTAAAGTTAGGAATACCATATCGAAGCAGTCCACCTGCAGCCTCATTCTTCTCGAATACAGTTACCTGATAGCCCAATAAGTTCAAATCATTAGCAGCAGCAAGACCGGCAGGACCAGCGCCAACGACTGCAACTTTCTTACCATTTCGCTTAATGTTTGTACATGCCTGCACAAAACCTTCGCGAAAGGCAGTTTCACTGATAGCTGCCTCATTCTCACGATTGGTAGTGGGCTCATGATTAAAGAGATTCAGTACACAAGCCTTCTCACAAAGGGCAGGACAAATACGACCGGTAAACTCTGGGAATGGATTTGTAGAAGTAAGGAGGCGATAAGCCAGTTCCCAATCTCCTTTAAATAATGCATCATTCCACTCGGGAGCTTTATTCCCAAGAGGACAAGCCCAATGGCAGAAAGGCACACCGCAATCCATACAACGGCTCGCCTGTAGCTTACGCTCACGGGTATTTAGCGTCTGTTCAACTTCACTGAAGTCTTGTATTCTATCTTGTATAGGACGATAACCGGCCTCTTGGCGGTTAATCTCCATAAATGCTTTTGGATTTCCCATCTCTCTATCTTTTTTCCTTTTTACCTTTAATAGTCACGTTGCATATCAGCAATCTTCTCACGGAGTTTTGCCATCTGCTCTTCCTGTAACACACGTTTATACTCAATAGGCACAACTTGAATAAAGTCGACCACATAGCGCTGCCAATCATCAAGCATGCGACCAGCAAGAGCAGAACCAGTATGCAGATAGTGCTGACGGATAAGCTCAAGTAACTCCTTGCGGCTAACACTATCCTCAACAAGTCCTAACTCAACCATATCCATATTACAGAAGTAGTCGAACGAGTGGTCTGGGTCATAGACATAAGCCACACCACCACTCATACCAGCAGCAAAGTTACGTCCCGTCTTACCGAGAACTACCACACGACCACCAGTCATATACTCACAGCAGTGGTCGCCGGCGCCCTCAATAACAGCGATAGCACCTGAGTTACGCACACCAAAGCGTTCACCGACCTTACCATTGATATATAGTTCGCCACTGGTAGCGCCATAAAGTCCGGTATTACCTGCAATGATATTTTCTTCAGCACGGAAATCTTCATTTGAGCGTGCTGGAGGCAGAATACTGATGCGTCCGCCAGAGAGTCCTTTACCGAAATAGTCATTACACTCACCTTCCAGTTTCAAACTAAGTCCTTTTACTGCAAAGGCGCCAAAGCTCTGACCTGCAGAACCTTTGAACTTGATATTAATCGTGCCATCTGGCAAGCCTGCCTCACCATATTTCTTGGCGATAACACCACTGAGCATTGTAGTGACAGCACGGTCAGTATTCTTTATGGCATAATCGAGTGTAACCTCTTCCTGCGTATCAATAGCCTTCTGAGCAGCCTTGATAATCTCTTCATCCTTTACACCATTCACCTTGGTATAATCTCCACGATCCCAGTAGAGAGCCTTATCACTCTCTGACTTATGCAGCAAACGAGCAAAATCAATTGTTTTCCACTTATCGGCAGCAGGACCCTCAAGAGAAAGAACATCTATAAGTTCTGTATGACCTATAATCTCTTTAAGGCTATGTACACCCATCTCACTGAGATATTCGCGAACCTGTTGAGCAAGGAATGTGAAGAAGTTAACCACATATTCTGCACGTCCCTGGAAATGTTTGCGCAACTCGGGGTTCTGTGTAGCAACACCCATTGGACAGGTATTGGTATTACATTTGCGCATCATGACACAACCCAAGACAATCAATGGCAGTGTACCAAACGAGAACTCATCGGCACCCAACATAGCCATAATAACAACATCCTTAGCGGTCTTCAACTGTCCATCGGTTTGCAGGCGAACCTGATTACGCAAGCCATTCATCACAAGTGTCTGCTGTGTCTCTGCAAGACCAATTTCTGGTGAGATACCAGCAAAACGCATTGAGCTGGCAGGCGAAGCACCTGTACCACCCTCGGCACCACTAATAACAATCAAATCCGCCTTAGCCTTGGCAACACCTGCAGCAATGGTACCTACACCACTCTCTGCAACGAGTTTTACGCTAACTGCAGCCGTTGGGTTAATATTCTTGAGGTCAAAAATCAGCTGTGCCAAGTCTTCAATAGAATAAATATCATGATGAGGTGGTGGTGATATCAGCGAGATGCCTGGTATTGCATTACGTGTTTTGGCAATGATATCATTCACCTTAAATCCAGGCAGTTGACCACCTTCACCAGGTTTAGCGCCCTGTGCCACCTTAATCTGAATCTCTTCGGCATTCACCAGATATTCAGCTGTCACGCCAAAACGCCCCGAAGCTATCTGTTTGGTTTTTGAGCTCAGAGAAACGCCATCGACCTCTGTGTGATAACGAGCATTATCCTCGCCGCCTTCACCAGTATTACTACGTGCGCCCAACTTATTCATTGCCAATGCCAATGCCTCATGAGCCTCAATACTCAGAGCACCAAATGACATCGCACCAGTAACAAAATGCTTAACAATAGATTCTACAGGTTCCACCTCATCGATAGGCATCGGCTTTGCAGCCTTTTTAAATCCAAAGAAATCACGAATAAAGATTGGACTTTCCTTCTCATCAACGATAGCCGACCATTGTTTAAACTTCTCGTAATTACCTTGTCTGGTAGCAAGTTGTAATTGAGCAATTGTCTCTGGAGTCCATGCATGCTTAATACCATCTTTACGCCAAGCAAACTGTCCCTGATTTTTCAGAGGTGAAGATTGAGAGACATGCGACGAGAGGAAAGAATCCGCATGCAAACGGATGGCATCACGAGCTATTTCTTTCAATCCTATACCACCAATGGTGCTAACCTCTGTACCAAAATATCTTCTAAGCAAATCTTCACTAAGGCCAATAGACTCAAAAATCTTTGCGCCTCGATAAGAGCGAATAGTCGAGATACCCATCTTCGACATAATCTTTTTAAGTCCTTTATCTACTGCCTTAATGTAGTTTTTCTCTGCTGTAGCATACTCCTCCTGAATCTTGTGATGTTTTACGAGGTGGTCAAGAACTGCAAAGGTCATATACGGACAGATAGCGCTGGCACCATAACCCAGCAATAAGGCCGCATGCATAACTTCACGTATCTCACCACTCTCCACAATCAAGGCTGTCTGTACACGCTTACCCACACTGATTAGGTAATGATGAACTGCCGAAACTGCCAACAACGAAGGAATAGCAGCACGCTTTTCATCGATGTCGCGGTCAGAAAGAATGATATAGTTTACACCATCATCAACACTCTCTTCTGCATCGTGACAAAGTTTGTCGAGCGCCTGACGTAAGCCAGCCTCCCCTTTTCCCATATCAAAGAGAATGGAGAGTTTCTTGGTATTAAATCCTTTATACCTTATATTACATAATATATCGAGTTGCATATTTGTCAACACTGGCTGTGGCAAACGCACCATCTTACAATTAGATGCATCAGGTGTCAGGATGTTAGTTCCTACAGCTCCTATATACTCGGTCAACGACATCACCAACTCCTCACGAATAGGGTCAATGGCAGGGTTCGTAACCTGAGCAAATTGTTGACGGAAGTAGTTAAAGAATACCTGCGGACGATCGCTGATAACCGCCAACGGGGTATCATTCCCCATTGCCGCTACAGGTTCTTGACCTGCTGTAGCCATTGGGATGATAGTCTTATCAATATCTTCCTGACCAAAGCCAAAGGCTACAAGCTTCTTATCGTAGTCACTCACGCTATTCTCCACATGGCGACCACTCTTCAGCTTCTCCAACTGTACACGATTCTCATTCAACCATTCACGATAAGGATGAGCTTTCGCCAGTTTTTCTTTGATTTCGCCATCATAATAAATCTTGCCTTCCTGAGTATCAATGAGCAGAATTTTACCTGGCTGCAAACGACCTTTACTTACCACGTCACCAGGTTCAAAATCCATCACACCGACTTCTGACGCAACCACCATCATTCCGCCCTTGGTAATTGTATAGCGGCTGGGACGAAGGCCATTACGATCAAGCATACCACCGGCATAACGACCGTCTGAGAACAGAAGAGCGGCAGGACCATCCCAAGGCTCCATTAGAATAGAGTGGTATTCATAGAAAGCTTTCAGGTCTTCAGTAATTGGGTTCTTGTCATTAAAACTTTCTGGAACCAAGATGGCCATAGCCTGTGGAAGACTAAGACCACTCATCATCAGAAATTCAAAGACATTGTCGAGGCTGGCAGAGTCACTCATACCATTTTGTACGATAGGACGAATATCTTTAATATCGCCTAAAGCCTCACTACTCAGCACGCTCTCGCGGGCTTTCATCCAACCGCGATTACCACGAATGGTATTTATCTCACCATTGTGAGCCAAGAGTCGGAATGGTTGTGCTAGTTTCCATTTAGGGAATGTGTTGGTTGAGAAACGCGAGTGAACCAAAGCCAATCCGCTTGTCAGATAGTCGTTTGACAAATCTGGGAAATAACGGCGCAACTGTCCACTCGTCAGCATACCTTTATATATAATGTTCTTATTTGACAATGAACAAATATAGAAATCCTCATTGTCAATTCTATTTTCTATCTTTTTTCTTATTTTATAGAGTGTACGTTCGAAGACAGGAACCCGTTCATCACTCACACCTGTCACGAACAGTTGTTTGATATCAGGCTCTACCTCACGAGCAGCATCACCAAGTACCTCAGGATTTGTGGGCACTGTACGCAGATGCATCAATTGCAATCCTTCACGCTCAATCTCCTCTATCATCACAGAGAGAATCTCTTGCTGAGCTTTCTCTTCTTTCGGAAGAAATACCAGCCCTGTACCATACTTACCTTTTTCAGGTACAGGAATACCTTGTAGCAAGATAAACTCGTGGGGTATCTGAATCATGATACCTGCACCATCACCTGTCTTATCGCGAGTTTCAGCTCCGCGATGTTCCATGTTCTCAAGCACTTTCAGTGCATTGTCTACTAATTCATGGCTCTTATTACCATGAATATTAACGACCATTCCCACGCCACAAGCGTCGTGTTCATAGTCTTGTTGATAAAGTCCTTTGTGTTGGTTTTCCAAATTACAATCTGTCATATTATCTTTGCTTTTGCTGTCTTTCTGACTGTTTGCGAATGCAAAGATATAACATATTGCCAAGAAACAGGATAAATCCCTTTCATTTTTAACCATTATTTTAATTTTAACTTACGATTTATTAGAAAAAACGTCTTTTTCGTGACACAATAAAATTAATATATCCACAAAAACTTATAATTCGAAACTTAATCGCGGTTTTAACAAACAAAACGCAATAATTTTAACTCTTTCTCTTTCAAAATATCGTACCTTTGCCTTCGAAATCGTTTTGCAAGACGGAGGAAGAGTATTAATCAAACAAGTAAGGTATGAAAAAGATTGAAGCCATCATCCGAAAAACTAAATTTGAGGATGTCAAGGAAGCATTATTGCAGTCAGACATCGACTGGTTCGAGTACCACAATGTACATGGCATCGGACAGAGCCGTGAGGAGCGTATCTACCGTGGTGTGCAGTATTCAACCGACGTTATTGAGAGAGTAGCACTAACTATTGTTTGCCGCGACCAGTTTGTGGATCCAACGGTAAATGTTATTTTAAAAGTTGCTCATACAGGCGAAATTGGTGACGGTCGTATATTCGTTAGCGACGTTATTGACACATGGAGCATTCGTACCGGCGAAAATGGCGACACAGTACTAAGAGATAAGAAATAATTTATTTTCCGTATATTTAATCCACATCGTTTAAGACATTTCTACGTATCATTTGTAGAATCAGACATATTCTTTTATAGACTATATGTACGAATGAAGCAAATGATGCTAAGGGGGATTTTATATACTTAAAAAACTAAACGCAAAGAATTATGAACGAAATTGGAATATCACTCGATACTGTATGGATGCTGCTGGCAGCCATGTTAGTTTTCTGGATGCAGCCCGGTTTTGCACTCTGTGAAGCAGGTTTCACTCGCGGCAAAAACACCGCAAACATCCTTATGAAGAACTTTGTCGACTTCATGTTCGGCTCACTTTTATTCTTCTTCCTAGGCTTTGGATTCATGTTCGGTTCCGATGGTGCCGGATTCATTGGAATGCCCAACTGGGGAGACCTCTCTTTTTATAAGGGCGACCTACCCGTTGAAGGATTCTTGATTTTCGAGACAGTGTTCTGTGCCACCTCTGCCACCATCGTAAGTGGTGCTATGGCCGAGCGCACCAAATTCTCAATGTACCTCGTATACAGCGCTGTCATCTCATTGTTCATTTATCCCATCGAAGGTCACTGGACATGGGGCGGAGGCTGGTTGTGCAACGATGCAGCCGACTCATTCATGATGACTACTTTCGGTGATGTTTTCCACGACTTTGCTGGTTCTGCTATTGTACATAGTGTAGGTGGCGTCTTGGCATTGATTGGTGCATTAGCACTGGGACCTCGTTTAGGCAAATATGGTAAAGACGGAAAGAGCCGCGCTATTCCTGGTCATAATCTCACGATGGCAGCTCTGGGTGTATTTATTCTCTGGCTCGGATGGTTCGGATTTAACCCAGGTTCACAGTTGGCAGCCTCTGGTGAAGTAAACCGCATCGCCATCTCACACGTATTCCTTACTACTAATCTCGCTGCAGCTGCCGGTGGTGTTGCAACCATGTTCCTCACATGGTGGAAATACGGAAAACCATCTCTATCACTGACACTGAATGGTGTATTGGCTGGTCTCGTAGGCATCACAGCTGGTTGCGACCTTGTATCTCCTGTTGGAGCAATCATCATCGGTCTGGTCTGCGGATTAGTACTTGTATATTCCATCGAATTCATTGACCACGTACTTCACATCGATGACCCCGTCGGTGCATCAAGCGTTCATGGTGTCTGCGGTATTCTCGGTACACTGATGACAGGTCTGCTGTCAACTTCTAATGGTGCATTCTATGGTCATGGATGGGGTTTCTTCGGAGCAGAAGTCTTCGGTATCCTCGTTATTGACCTGTGGGCTGCAGCCTGTGGTGTCGTCTTGTTCTATGGCATCAAGAAGTTGCATGGCTTGCGCGTTGACAACCGCATCGAAGAAGAAGGTCTCGACATCTACGAACACGGAGAATCTTGTTATAATTAAAGGTTGAAGCCTCTTTAGGTAGAAAGATTACTAGGATAACAAAAAACAAGAACTAAAAGAGATTTAAGTTATGAAAAAGATTGTAACAGTAGCATTGAGCATAATGCTCAGCATGTGTGCTTTTGCACAGGAGAAGTATGAAACCACGATCGCTGCCGACGTAATCAACCAATATATATGGCGTGGTCAGGATTTAGGAAATGTTTCATTGCAGCCCACACTGGGTATTGCACACAAAGGACTGTCACTGACTGCCTGGGGAAGTGTGGGACTCACCAGCGTTGAAGACACTAAAGAGTTCGACCTTACGCTCGCCTACACTATCGGCGGACTGAATATCGGTATCACGGACTATTGGTTCAGTAAAGGTTTAGATTCCGATGGTCGCTATCTGAAGTACGATGCTCACGGCACCAATCATTTGTTTGAGGCCAACATTGGTTATGACTTCAAGGTCGCTTCGCTGCAGTGGTACACAAACTTTGCAGGCAATGATGGCAAAAACAAGGACGGCAAACGGGCTTACAGCAGTTATGTTGAGGTAATTGTCCCCTTTGTCATATGCGATGTCGACTGGACTGCCACAGCCGGTGCCGTTCCTTATGCCACCGATACGTATGGTACCAATGGATTTGCCGTAACCAATCTGTCACTTAGAGCCACTAAAGACATCAAGGTTACCGACTCATTCTCAATACCAGTATTCGGTCAGTTGACAGCCAACCCCTGTTCACAGAAAGCATATCTGATGTTTGGTTTTACCTTGCAGCCATAAAGTTCATTGTTTACAATTTAATCGGGAATCAAGCAGTGAATCGTGCTTGGTTCCCGATTTTTCTATTCAGAAAAACATTCATCATTAAGCAAAATAACAGATTGTAACAAGTATAGGTATTTTTAAGGAGTCAACATAACAGATTAACACCAAAACAAGGTGGTATATTTACAATTTGACAATCACTTAAGTTTTTAACATACAAAATCACAAAACTATGCAGATTTTCTATAAAAAGGATGTATCTTTGCAGTCCATAAAATACATTCGTTTTATGGAAACAAAATATATCTTCATTACTGGTGGCGTTGCCTCTTCTTTAGGCAAAGGCATCATCTCAGCCTCACTAGGCAAGTTGCTGCAAGCACGCGGCTACAGGATAACCATTCAGAAATTTGATCCCTACATCAATATCGATCCAGGCACACTGAATCCCTATGAACACGGCGAATGTTATGTAACAGCAGACGGAATGGAGACCGACCTCGACCTTGGACACTACGAGCGTTTCACTGGTATTGAGACCACACGCAACAATAGCGTAACCACTGGTCGCATCTATCTAAGTGTCATCGAACGCGAGCGTCGTGGTGACTATTTAGGAAAGACTATTCAGGTTGTTCCTCACATCACAGACGAGATTAAGCGACGCATCCAACTTAATGCTTCCAATGAGCACTTCGACTTTGTCATCACCGAGATTGGTGGTACAATTGGCGACATTGAGAGTCAGCCATTTTTGGAGGCCATCCGACAGTTACGATGGGAGTTAGGACCACAGCGAGCCCTCAACGTACACCTCACTTACGTTCCATACTTGGCTGCCGCTGGTGAATTGAAGACCAAACCAACACAAACAAGCGTTAAACAGTTACAAGGCTTAGGCATACAACCTGAGGTATTAATTCTCCGCACAGAGCACGAACTGAGTATAGATCTGCGCACAAAAGTTGCTCATTTCTGTAATGTTGATGTCGATGCGGTAATACAAAGCCAAGACTTACCCAGCATCTACGAAGTTCCCGTCAACATGCAGCGTCAAGGACTCGACTCCATTATCTTGAAGAAAATGGGCGTAGAGATTGGCGAAACACCAGAGCTCGGTCCATGGCGCAAATTCCTTGAGTTAAGAAAACATGCTACTGAAATCATCAATATCGGATTAGTGGGCAAATACGACCTGCAGGACGCTTATAAGAGTATTCTTGAAAGCCTTGCGCACGCAGGTACCTATAATAATAGAAAGGTAAAGACCCACTTTATCAACAGCGAGCACATTACTCGCGAAAATGTTGGCGACCAACTAAAAGACATGCAAGGCATTGTTATATGTCCAGGTTTCGGAACACGCGGTATCGACGGTAAGATTATTGCAGCCGAATATACCCGTACTCACGACATCCCCACCTTTGGCATTTGTCTCGGCATGCAGATGATGGTCATTGAGTTTGCTCGCAATGTATTAGGCTATAAAGATGCTAATAGCCGCGAAATGGACGAGCAGACGCCCCACAACGTAATTGACATCATGGAAGAGCAGAAGAGCATCACGCAGATGGGCGGAACCATGCGACTGGGCGCCTATGAGTGTGAATTAGTGGAGGGCAGTCGCACATGGGAGGCTTACGATAAAGAAACTCTTATTCGTGAGCGTCATCGTCATCGCTATGAATTCAACAACCAATACCTCGAAGAGTACGAGGCAAAAGGTATGAAATGTGTGGGCATCAACCCTGCTGCTAACTTGGTAGAGATTGTTGAGATACCAAACCTTCGTTGGTATATCGGTACTCAATTTCACCCCGAGTATTCTTCAACAGTACTCAACCCACATCCCCTCTTTATGTCATTTATCAAGGCTTGCCTATAAAAAAGAGGGCAAAGATAACCGAAAAGAGCACAAAATTTTGTAATTTTGCACGCGCAATGGAACAACTAAAGCACGAATGCGGTGTTGCGATGATTCGCTTACTGAAACCGCTCGACTATTACGAAAAGAAATACGGCACACGCCGCTGGGCACTCAACAAGCTCTATCTGATGATGGAGAAGCAGCACAACCGCGGACAAGAAGGCGCTGGCATTGCCTGCGTCGACCTTGACGCCCCAGCCGGTACTGAATATATGTTCCGTGAGAAAGCAGAAGGCAAAGATGCGATAACAGAGATCTTTGGAAGAGGTCTTCCCGAGGCTCATCTCTTTATGGGCCATCTGCGCTATTCGACAACAGGTAAGAGTGGATTGCAATATGTGCATCCATTCTTACGTAGAAACAATTGGCGAGCTAAAAACCTCTGTCTATGTGGCAATTTCAATATGACCAACATTGACGAGGTTTTTTCTTTTCTCACCGCCCAAGGACAATCACCACGCATCTATGGCGACTCCTATATCACGTTAGAGTTGATGGGACACCGCTTAGACCGAGAAGTGGAACGTCTCTTCATTGAGGCCAAAGAGAAAGGGCTTGAAGGTCTTGACATCACTCACTACATTGACAACCATGTGGAGATGTCAAACGTTCTGCGCACTACTATGGAGCACTTCGATGGCGGTTATGTAATGTGTGGACTAACAGGTAGCGGCGAAATGTTTTCCGTTCGCGACCCTTGGGGCATCCGTCCTGCTTTCTACTATCGCGATGACGAGATTGTAGCATTGGCAAGTGAGCGCCCTGTACTACAGACCACCTTCGACCTCGAGTGTGACGATATCTGTGAGTTACAACCTGGCCAGGCTCTCATTGTACGCAAAAGTGGCGAAAGCCGATTGGAACAAATTATGCCTGCCCAGAAACTTAGCGCCTGCTCGTTTGAAAGAATCTACTTTAGCCGTGGTTCCGACCGCGACATCTATCAAGAACGCAAGCATTTGGGAGAACAATTAACACAACCCATTCTCAGAGCTATTGATGGCGATGTTGACAACACCGTATTCTCCTACATACCTAACACCGCCGAAGTTGCCTTTTATGGAATGACCGATGGATTCCGCAAGCTGCACGGTGAGGTGAGAACGGAAAAGGTGGTCTGGAAAGATATCAAGCTACGCACCTTCATCACTGACAACTCAGAGCGCAACGATTTGGCTGCCCATGTCTATGACATCAGCTACGGTTCGCTGCGTGCCAACATCGATAACCTGGTCATTATTGACGATTCCATCGTACGTGGCACCACACTCCGCGAGAGTATTTTCAAGATTCTCGACCGTCTGCGCCCCAAGAAGATTGTCATGGTCAGCTCCTCACCTCAGATTCGCTATCCCGACTACTACGGCATTGACATGGCACGCCTTGAGGAGTTTTGCGCCTTCCGCGCGACAATGGCACTCATCGAAGAACGCGGCATGTGGCAACTCATCAACGACACATATTTAGCATGCAAGCACAACCCCAACACCGAGAATCATGTTAGAGCCCTCTACGAACCTTTCACCGTAGAAGAAATCAACAACAAGATTGTCGAGATGCTTCGCCCTAAAGACATGCAGACTCCCGTTGAACTTGTATTCCAAAGTATTGAAGGTCTGCATACTGCCTGTCCTAACCATCCTGGCGACTGGTATTTTACCGGTCACTATCCAACCCCCGGCGGCACACGTCTCTGCAACGCCGCTTTCGTGAATTATGTAGAGAATGTACTGAACAAAGACAACAAATAAGGACATCAACATGTGTGGAATTGTAGCTATACTAGACGTTAAAGAACAAACGCAGGAACTTCGCCAGAAGGCGCTGCGAATGAGCCAGAAGATCCGCCACCGCGGACCAGACTGGAGTGGTATCTATTGTGGAGGTTCTGCCATACTCGCCCATGAGCGACTGAGTATCGTAGACCCTGAGAGTGGCGGACAGCCCCTATTCTCACCCGACCGTAAACAAGTATTGGCAGTAAATGGTGAAATTTACAATCATCAAGAGATTCGTCGCCGCTATGCGGGCCAATATGAATTCCAGACAGGCAGCGACTGCGAAGTTATTCTCGCCCTCTACCGCGAGAAGGGCATCAACTTCCTCGAGGACCTCAGTGGTATTTTCGCCTTTGTTCTCTATGACGAGGAAAAGAACGAATACCTCATTGCTCGCGACCCTATCGGTGTTATACCTTTATATATAGGATACGACAATAACGGTATAGTATATGTAGCAAGTGAACTGAAAGCACTTGAAGGACAGTGCGAACGATATGAGCCATTCCTACCAGGCCACTACTATTGGAGCAAAGAACCTGGTATAAAGCGCTATTACCAGCGCGATTGGTTTGACTACGAGGCAGTTAAAGACAATACCGCATCAGCAGCAGCCATTCATGATGCGCTCACAGATGCAGTAAAACGCCAACTCATGAGCGATGTCCCCTATGGTGTATTATTATCTGGAGGACTCGATTCCTCAGTTATCTCTGCTATTGCCGAGAAGTTCAGCGGACACCGCATTGAAGACGATAGCAAGACAAAAGCATACTGGCCTCGTCTGCACTCATTCGCCGTAGGACTGAAGGGCGCGCCAGACCTTGCTAAAGCGAAACTCGTAGCTGACCACATCGGTACCGTTCATCATGAAATCAATTACACCATCCAGGAAGGTCTTGATGCTATCCGCGATGTCATATACTTCATAGAGACCTATGACGTCACCACCGTTCGCGCCTCAACACCAATGTACCTGTTGGCACGTGTCATCAAGTCAATGGGTATCAAGATGGTACTCTCCGGAGAAGGAGCCGACGAGATATTTGGTGGATACCTTTACTTCCATAAAGCCCCCACAGCTAAAGACTTCCATGAAGAGACCGTACGCAAGCTCTCAAAGCTACACCTCTACGATTGTCTGCGCGCCAACAAGAGTCTTAGTGCATGGGGGGTAGAAGGACGTGTCCCATTCTTGGATAAAGAATTCCTGGATGTTGCGATGCGTACCAATCCTGAGGCCAAAATGTGCCCAGGTACTACTATCGAGAAGAAAATTGTACGCGAAGCCTTTGCTGACTTACTCCCCGAGGAGGTAGCTTGGCGTCAGAAGGAGCAGTTCAGCGATGGTGTTGGTTACTCTTGGATTGACACACTGAAAGACATTACCTCTAAAGCCGTCACCGATGAGCAGATGGCACATGCAGCAGAGCGTTTCCCCATCAATCCACCAAAGAACAAGGAGGAGTACTACTATCGCTCTATCTTCGCCGAACACTTCCCCAGCGACAGTGCTGCCAAGAGTGTTCCAAGCGAGGCAAGTGTTGCATGCTCCACCGCCATTGCTCTTGAGTGGGACGCAGCCTTTAAGAACATGAATGATCCCAGTGGACGAGCCGTAAAGGGTGTCCACGAACAAGCATATTAAAAAATATAAATGAAGAAAGCAAAACTCATTCTTGACGACGGAACGGAATTTTGTGGCCGTTCATTCGGATTTGATGCCGACACTGTAGGCGAAGTAGTATTTAACACCGCCATGACAGGTTACCCCGAGAGTTTGACCGACCCGAGCTATGCCGGACAGATTCTTACTTTTACCTATCCCCTGATAGGCAACTACGGAGTTCCTGAGACAGGAGGCAACGAACTGCCGACATTTATGGAGAGCGAACGCATCCACCCAAAAGCCATTATCGTGGCAGATTATAGCGAGACCTATTCACATTGGAATGCCAAAGAGTCGCTGGCATCATGGTTGAAGCGCGAAAAGATTCCTGCCCTCACAGGTATTGACACGCGCCGTCTGACCAAAGTTCTGCGTGAACATGGTGTAATGACGGGAAAGATTGTCATAGAAGGTCTGGACTGTTCTGAGAAACTGGAAGAAGACTATGGCTCCATCAACTGGGTAGAGAAGGTTAGTTGCAAAGAAGTGATTACCTACAAGCCTGATTCTCCACTTAAAAAGGTTGTTCTCGTCGATTGCGGTGTTAAAGCCAACATCATCCGTTGCCTATTGAATAGAGGTATTGAAGTGGTACGCGTGCCTTGGGATTACGACTTCAACGAACTTCAGTTCGATGGTCTGTTCCTTGCCAATGGCCCTGGCGACCCAGAGCAATGCAGCAAGACGGTAGAGCATATCCGTACATTCCTTAATAATAAAGAGGTAAGACCTTGTATGGGTATCTGTTTGGGCAACCAATTGCTGGCAAAAGCCGCTGGAGCCAAAACATACAAGTTAAAATACGGACACCGTTCACACAACCAACCAGTAAGAATGATTGGTACCAATAAGTGTTTCATCACCTCTCAGAACCACGGTTTTGCTGTTGATGACACGACACTTCCTTCAGACTGGGAGCCACTTTTCGTAAATATGAACGATGGTTCTAACGAGGGTATCCGTCATAAGCAGAATCCCTGGATGTCTGCACAGTTCCATCCAGAGGCATGCTCTGGTCCCGTAGATACAGAGTTTATGTTCGACGAATTTGTTAAGATGCTAAATGAAACAAGATAATATGACAGATCAGAATATAAAGAAGGTATTACTGCTGGGTAGCGGTGCATTAAAGATTGGTCAGGCTGGTGAGTTTGACTATAGCGGTGCACAGGCACTGAAGGCATTGAAGGAGGAAGGTGTTGAGAGTATCCTTATCAATCCAAACATTGCAACTGTACAAACATCACAGGGTGTTGCCGACAAGGTATATTTCCAACCCGTTAAACCAGAATTTGTAGAGCGCATCATTGAAAAAGAGCGCCCTGATGGCATCCTGCTTAGCTTTGGTGGACAGACCGCACTCAACTGCGGTGTTGAACTCTATCAAAGCGGAGTCTTAGAGAAATATGGCGTTAAAGTATTGGGTACTCCAGTACAGGCCATCATTGACACTGAAGACCGTGACCTCTTTGTTAAGCGCCTCGACGAAATTGGCGTAAAGACCATCAAGAGTGAGGCTTGCAGCACTGTAGAAGAGGTACAGAAGGCAGCCAAGGCATTAGGATTCCCTGTCATTCTCCGTGCCGCCTATGCACTGGGAGGTCTGGGTTCTGGTTTCTGCGACAATGAAGAACAACTGCTGACACAAGCAGAGGAAGCCTTCTCCTTCTCACCACAGGTATTGGTTGAAAAGAGTTTGAAGGGTTGGAAAGAGATAGAGTATGAAGTAGTACGCGACCGTTTCGATAACTGTATCACCGTATGTAATATGGAAAACTTCGACCCACTCGGCATCCATACGGGTGAGTCAATTGTAGTAGCTCCTTCTCAGACACTTAGCAATGCAGAGTATCACAAGTTGCGCGCACTCGCCATTAAGATTATCCGCCATATCGGCATCGTTGGTGAGTGTAACGTACAATATGCCCTTGACCCACAGTCAGAAGACTATCGAGTTATTGAGGTTAATGCCCGACTCAGCCGTTCATCAGCATTGGCGTCTAAAGCCACTGGTTATCCTTTGGCATTTGTTGCAGCCAAGCTCGGACTGGGTTATGGCCTCTTCGACTTGAAAAACTCTGTAACTAAGACAACCTCGGCATTCTTCGAGCCCGCTCTTGACTATGTTGTAGTCAAGATTCCACGCTGGGACCTCACCAAGTTCCATGGTGTAAAGCGCGAACTCGGCTCAGCCATGAAGAGTGTTGGCGAGGTGATGGCAGTAGGACGCACCTTTGAAGAAGCACTTCAAAAAGGTCTGCGTATGATTGGACAAGGCATGCATGGTTTCGTAGAAAACCACGAAATTAAGATTACCGACATCACTAAATCATTACACGAGCCTACCGATATGCGCATCTTCGTGCTTGCCAAAGCACTGCAGATTGGTTACAGTGTAGATCAGATTCATGAACTCACGAAGATTGACCGCTGGTTCCTGCAGAAGTTGAAGCATTTGGTTGACATCGACCTGCGTCTGCAAGAGAACAGATATTTCGCAGAAGTATCAGAATATATGGACGAAAGCGAGTTTATGGAAATTCTCGAAACCCCAGAGGTAGCCGAACTGCTGCATGATGCCAAGGTCTATGGTTTCTCTGATTTCCAGATTGGTCGTGCTGTAGGCTTGGAAGAACGAATGAACATGGAGGAGGCTGGTCTCACCATTCGCAAGTGGCGCAAGGCACTTGGGCTTGTACCCATTGTCAACCAGATAGATACGTTGGCTGCCGAATATCCGGCTCAGACCAACTACCTATACATGTCATACCTGTAAATGAAACAAAGATGGGCATTCACTATGGGGTGCCCATCTTCATTTTTGCATATACATTCACAATTCGTACAGATTTACGCTTTTAAAAGACACAAAAAGAAACAGATTGTAACGAAAAGAGGCTTAAAAGTTAAAAAAGAGAGCCAAAATGTATCTTTTATGTAATTTTATTTGTTTGTTTACATAAAAAGTGTTACTTTTGCACCTTGGAAATTTAGTTTTGCGTCAATACGCCAATTAATGGGAAAGAAGATTGTTTACAAGCTTAGCATATTGGGAACGCACTAAAAATTAATCCACAAACGAAAAATTAAAAACAAAATAATAAAGAGATTGAGAGATTTTATGGAAAAAAGACTGACTATGTTTCTTACCTGTCTCTTCGCAAGCTTAAGCATGGTATATGCACAGCAGAAGATTACGGGTACTGTCTTTGAAGACACGGGTGAACCATGTATTGGTGCAACCGTAATGATTCAAGGCACCAAACAGGGAACAAAGACCGACCTTGATGGTAACTTCAGCCTTAACGTGGCTGAGGGCAAGAAGCTTGAGATAAGCTATGTCGGTATGGTTACTCAAGTTGTAAAGGCCAAGAATGGCATGAAAGTAACACTTCAAGGTGATGCTACTCAATTGCAGGAAGTTGTTGCTGTAGGTATGATGAAGCAGGATAAGCGTCTGTTTACTGGTGCAACAACTAAGGTTGATGCAGAGAAAGCTAAGCTTGACGGTATTGCTGACATCTCACGCTCTTTGGAGGGACGTGCTGCTGGTGTATCTGTACAGAACGTATCAGGTACCTTTGGTACAGCTCCAAAGATTCGTGTACGTGGTGCAACGTCAATCTATGGTAGCTCTAAGCCACTGTGGGTTGTTGACGGTGTTATCATGGAAGATGTAACAGAGGTTGACGCAGACCAGTTATCTTCTGGTGATGCTGCCACTCTGATTTCTTCTGCTATTGCAGGATTGAACGCAGATGATATTGAATCATTCCAGATTCTGAAGGATGGTTCTGCTACATCTATATATGGTGCGCGCGCGATGGCCGGTGTGATTGTTGTCACCACCAAGCGTGGTAAGGCTGGTACCTCAAAGATCAGCTATACTGGTGAGTTCACCATGCGTCTTCGCCCCAACTACTCAGACTTCAACATCATGAACTCTCAGGAGCAGATGTCAGTTTATCGTGAGATGCTGAACAACGGTTTCATGTCGTTCATGAGTGGTTATCGTTCTAGCTCAAGTGGTGTATTTGGTAAGATGTACCACCTGATGAACGAATACGATCCCGCTACAGGAGGCTTCAAACTGGATAACACTCAGGAGGCTATGTACAATTACCTTCGTGAGGCAGAATACCGCAATACTGACTGGTTCAAGGAGTTGTTCTCTAACAGCATCCAGCAGAATCACTCTGTATCATTGAGCTCTGGTACTGACAAGGCTCAGTACTACGCTTCATTCTCTATCATGAACGATCCAGGATGGACAGAGCGCAGCAAGGTTGAGCGTTACACCGCAAACATCAACGCTAACTACAACCTGAACAAGAAGCTGTCATTGAACTTCATTGGCAATACCAGCTATCGTAAGCAGGAAGCTCCTGGTACATCTAACCAGAGCGTTGACGTAGTAAGTGGTACTGTAGGTCGTGATTTCGATATCAACCCATATTCATACGCTATCAACAGTTCACGTACATTGGACGCTAACGAGTTCTATGTTCGTAACTATGCTCCATTCAACATTCACCATGAGTTGCAGAACAACTACATGGAGCTTGACGTTGTTGACATGAAGTTCCAGGGTGAGTTGAAGTACAAGCCTGTACGTACTGTAGAGTTGAGCGCTATTGCTGCTTACAAGTACTCTACCACTACACAGAGTCACTTTATTAAGGAAACCAGTAACCAGGCTATGGCATTCCGCATGATGGACGATGCTACCATGCGTAAGGCTAACCCTTGGCTCTATACTGACCCCGATGTTCTTAACTCTCTGCCTAACACCGTATTGCCAGACGGTGGTTTCCAGCGTGAGACCGTTTACAAGATGAACAGCTGGGACTTCCGTGCTACTGCAAGCTATAATGACGTATTCAACGAAGATCACATCGTTAATGCATACGGTGGTCTTGAGTTGAACAGCATCGATCGTGGTCAGACCTCTAACACCAAGGTTGGTGTACTCTACGACATGGGTCTGCTGGGCAGCTATGACTATACTTACTTCAAGCAGGCAAGCGAGGAGAACAGCATATACTATGCATTGAACAATGGCTACAGCCGTGAGGTTTCATTCTTCGGTACAGCCACTTATTCTTGGAAGCACCGCTACATCCTCAACGGTACTGTTCGTTATGAGGGTAGTAACCGTCTGGGACGTGCTACAAGCGCTCGCTGGTTGCCTACATGGAACGTATCAACAGCATGGAACGCTCACGAGGAGCCTTGGTTTGCTAAGACCTTCAAGAACGCACTTACACATGCTACTCTGAAGGCCAGCTACTCACTGACTGGTGATAAGCCTGCAGTAACTAACTCTTTGGTTATCATCCGTGCTTACAACCCTTGGCGTGTATATTCTGAGGACAAGGAGTCTGGTTTGGAGATTGCACAGTTCGCTAATCCTGACCTGACATACGAGAAGAAGCATGAGTTCAACATTGGTGTTGACCTCGGTTTCCTGAACAACCGCATCAACTTCCAGTTCGACTGGTACACTCGTAACAACTTCGACCTGATTGGTCCTAAGCGTACAACGGGTGTTGGCGGTTCTATTCTGAAGTATGCTAACGTAGCATCCATGAAGTCACACGGTGAGGAGTTCTCACTGTCTACACGTAACATTGTTACAAAGGACTTCGAGTGGTCAACCGACTTGATTTACTCTCACACTTACTGTGAGGTAACTGACTTCGAATCACGCAACCGTGTTATCGACCTGATTACCGGTTCTGGTTTCACAGAGAAGGGTTATCCTTATCGTTCTTTGTTCTCTATGAACTTCCAGGGTCTGAACTCACAGGGTCTTCCTACCTTCATCAACGAAGAGGGCAATACCGTTGTTAGTGATATCGACTTCCAGTCTTATGATACCAGCCACCTTGTTTACGAAGGTCCTACAGATCCTACAGTAACAGGTTCTATTGGTAACACCTTCCGTTACAAGAACTGGCATCTGAATGTCTTCATTACCTATGCTTATGGCAATGTCGTACGTCTCGATCCTTCATTCGCTGTTAGTTACAGTGACCTCACCGCTATGCCACGTGAATTTGCTAACCGTTGGGTAGCACCTGGTGACGAGCAGAGAACTAACGTTCCTGCAATGGCTGACCTCCGTCAGATTCAGAACGACAACAAGCTGAGCTATGCATATAGCGCATACAACTACTCTACAGAGCGTATTGCCAAGGGTGACTTCATCCGCATGAAGGAGATTTCTCTTGCTTACGACTTCCCCAAGAGCTGGATTGGTCATCTTGGACTGTCTAACCTCAGCATGAAGCTGCAGGCTACCAACCCATTCCTTATCTATGCTGATAAGAAGTTGAACGGACAGGATCCTGAGTTCTTCAACTCTGGTGGTGTTGCCGTTCCTATGGCTCGCCAGTTCACCTTCACACTCCGCTTAGGAATCTAATGGTAATAAAGAATTGAAAAAAGACAATGATTATGACAAAGACATATATTTCAAAAATAGGAACCGTTTGTTGCACGGCTGTCGCAGCACTGATGCTGACATCCTGCAATGACTTCCTTGATAAACTGCCCGATGACCGTGCGGAGTTGAATAATGAAAAGAAGATTACTCAGCTATTAGTTTCTGCCTATCCTGCAGTTACCAGCAACATGCCATTCGAGTTGCTGTCTGACAATGTTGACGATAGCGGTCGTGGCTATAGCTCTCCTATCATTTGCGAGGACTACTATCGCATGAAGGACACTAACGAAGAGGGCATGGATACTCCTTACCATATTTGGGATGGTTACTATGAGGCTGTTGCTACTGCCAATCAGGCTCTGGAAGCTATTGATGAGCTTGGTAATCCTGAGTCTCTGCGTGGCACTAAGGCTGAAGGTAAGCTGATTCGTGCATTCTGCATGATGCAGTTGGCTAATACCTTCTGCATGCCATGGAATCCTGATAAGGCTGACGAATATCAGGGTCTGCCCTATCCTACAACTCCTGAAAAGAATGTAAACACCACTTATGAGCGCGGTACCCTGCGTGAGCTCTATGCAGCCATCGATAAGGACATCCAGGAAGCACTTCCTGACATTGCCCTTGCAGAGCAAAACTACAAGACGCCCAAATATCACTTCAACGTAAAGGCTGCTTACGCTTTTGCCTGCCGCTTTTATCTCTATTATATGCAGTATGACAAAGCTATTGAGTACGCAAATCAAGTTTTGGGTAATGACCCCACAACCGTTATGCGTAACTACGAGCCTTATCGTGACCTCGGTCGTGATGACTTCGGAAATCAGTGGAT
>FPIT01000007.1 GCA_900119285.1 Prevotellaceae bacterium HUN156 | reverse complement strand
TATTGAACATTGAACATTGAAGATTGAAGGCTGCGATTAAGCGAGAGCAGAGTCAAAACGAGTTTTGAACTATGCCGAGTGTGAGCAGGCTCGATGTGAAACATCAACATTGAAGGCTTCGATTAAGCGCAGAACATATGTCCGATAACTCCATCGACGAAGTTGATTAACTCCAGATAACTCCCATTAACTCCCAAAGACAACCATTAACTCCCAAAGACAACCATTAACTCCCTTAAAAATTAACCTATTTAATTTTATCACTATGAAAAACAAAGATTTCTGGAAGACCTTGATTCAGGTCGTCGTTACGGTGCTCACAGCACTGGGTACTACACTGACCACAACCAGTTGTATGTAAGCAAAGGGAGCATCCGTAATGGATGCCCCTCTTTTCGTTACATACATAAATGTATGATGAACGAAAAAAACTCGCTTTCCTTTTGTATTTTGCTCGCTTATTCTCTGACCTAAAGGTGCAGAGTGTGGCATTGCAATCGTGTTTGAATAATAAAATCTGTGTCATCTGTGGCATCTGTGTGACCAAGAAAATTTTCGTTATTCATTTGCGGTTTTGTTTTTTTATTTGTAATTTTGCAGGCAATTATGGCACAAGCAGCAGTGACATACGACAGTCTGATGAGCGAGCTGAAAGCTCGCCAGTTTAAACCTGTTTACTATCTGACGGGCGACGAGTCTTATTATATTGATAAGGTGACAGAATGGATTGCTGAGAATGTGCTGCAGCCAGAAGAAAGAGACTTCAACCAGACGATTCTGTTTGGTTCTGACGTCAACGCATCGCAGATTGTGGATGCTGCCAAACGCTATCCGATGATGGCTGAACGACAGGTGGTCATCATCAAAGAAGCTCAACTCATCAAGAATACAGAGCCGCTGGAGAAGTATTTCCACCAACCCATGCCCTCAACCGTGCTCGTGATGTGTCACAAGAACGGAAAGATTGACGGAAGAAAGCAGGGACTGGTGAAAGCTATCCGCGAACACGGCGTACTGTTTGAGAGCATGAAACTCAAAGAGCGCGACCTGCCCGTATTTATCCAGAACTATCTGAAAAGCCACGAGGCAAGCATTGATCCTAAATCAACGCAGATGATTGCCGACGCCATTGGCGCTGATCTGAGCCGACTGACAAGCGAGCTGGATAAGGTGCTGCTAGGACTGCCAGAAGAGGATAGGAGAGTGACGCCACAGATTGTGGAAGATAGGATAGGGGTGAGCAAAGACTATAATGCCTTTGAACTGCGCGACGCCATCGTAAACCGAAATGTTCTCAAAGCAAACCAGATAATTAAATATTTTGACGAGAATCCGAAGGCTGGTGGATTGTATGCGCTACTCCCGTTGGTATTTAATTACTTCCAAAATCTCATGCTCTCCTATTATTGCCCTATAAAGAACGATACTTTTGAGCTGGCAAAGTGGTTGGATATGAAAAATTCATGGGGTGCAAAGGACTACATCCTCGGTATGCGAAATTACAGCGGAATGAAAGTGATGCAGATTATTTCCAAAATAAGAGAAATTGACGCCAAAAGTAAGGGTCTGGATAATCCTAATACACCCGCTGGAGAGCTCATGAAGGAGTTAATTTTCTTTATATTCCACTAATTTTTACCCGTTTTTTAGCTAGAATCTATTTTTTGCCAAACATAACTTTTGGGCACTAAAAGTGCGTGTTTTCAGGACTTTAGCGCCCAAAATATGCTGTTATAACGCCTCATATTTCGCGCATTTCTAGAATTCTGACCGCTCGTTCGGTATACGCTGAAAATGAAAAAATCACTTGTTTTTCAAACTGCAGAATTTGAGTTTAAGTAATTTTAGTATTTGAAATATTGAATTTAAAATACTAAACGATTTACAAACCGCAAACAAATTTATAAAGCATAAATGAATATTTAGACTTTACAAACATAAACAGGACACTTTAATTATGTATTTATATATCTAAATTCACGCATTCATATTTGCATATTCATACTTATACAAACTGAATATTATATTGTAAATCAGCGAAAATCAACGACTTATGCGCTTTTCTTAATGAATATTGTATTATATTTCCTTTATTTCCCATAAATTATTGCATAAATGCTTGAATTTCCCCATAATTTACTTAAATACCTTATTCATACCCAATTATTTAGTTTTGATGACCTAAATCTTTCCTTATATACCATTTATATACCCATACTTTAGATTTGTGTTTCTAAACAGCTGAATATACCTTTGGAAATTTGTAAATATGAAATATTAAATTAAAAACGTAAAGTTTAGGAAATAAAATTTTCTTTAGATTTCTTGCAAATACGAAAAAATTGCTTTACCTTTGTAAAATCAAACCAAAACGGCTTTTTAAGCCCTATTTTTAGTCAAATGCAAATAAAGGATCGTATAAAACTCATCATGGAGGACCAGCACATGACTCAACAGGTGTTCGCCGACTACCTGCAACAGTCTCCCGCTACCCTCTCCAGCATTTTTAATGGTCGCACTCGCCCGACCTTGAATATCGTGGAATCTATCAAAACGAAAATTCCTGACATCAATACCGAGTGGTTACTCTGGGGTACTGGTGAGATGTACATATCCCACCCCACTGACTCAGAAATGACACTTTTGGAGCAACCGGAAGGAGGTGCGGAACCGATGATCAATTTCGATCAGCCGAACCTATTTTCATCAAATTCTGCGCCCCAAACACCCACTTTTCAGCAGAGTGTAAAAGGTACACGATTGGATTTTGCTCGAGAAGAGGTTAAAATATTAGACAAAGAGCCACGAAAAGTAACAGAAATACGCGTCTATTACGACGATCAGACTTACGAGACCTTCGTGCCGCAGAAGAAATAAAGAGGTCCTTTCTTTGTATTCTCTTTTTTTCTTTGTACCTTTGCTGACGTTATGAAGAAACGTATACTGGATTTAACCGTTCGTGCTGTAGAACGACTCAGCGAAAAGCATGTGCTGATACGTCTTACAGACGAACAAACCTTGCCAGAGATGGTGCCTGGACAGTTTGTTGAGGTACGTGTAGACGGATCTACCAGCACCTTTTTGCGTCGCCCCATCTCTATTAATATGGTAGACAGAGAAAAGAATGAGCTATGGCTGATGGTAGCTATGGTGGGTGACGGTACGCGTAAGCTGGGCGAACTGAAGCCTGGCGATAAGCTTAATTGTCTGTTGCCACTGGGTAACGGATTCTCTCACCTCCAACCTCTCACCTCTCACTCCTCACCTCTATTAGTCGGCGGTGGCGTAGGTGTTGCTCCCCTGTTGTATCTGGGCGCCGAGATGAAGAAGATGGGCGTAGAACCTACCTTCCTCTTGGGTGGCAGAACAAAGAATGATCTGCTGGAGCTTGACTTATTTAAAAGGTACGGGCGCGTGTGCGTGACGACAGAAGACGGTTCGATGGGCGAGAAGGGCTTTGTAACCAACCACTCTGTATTGAACGAGAAGTTTGACCATATCGCTACCTGCGGACCAACACCGATGATGAAAGCAGTGGCTCGCTATGCTAAGCAGCAGGGCATCTACTGTGAGGCTTCGCTGGAGAATATGATGGCGTGTGGACTGGGGGCCTGTCTGTGTTGCGTAGAGAAGGTGAAGAAAGATGGAACAGAAGAGGCTACTAACCTGTGTGTCTGTAAGGATGGTCCAGTATTTAATGTAGATAGATTGTTATGGCAGATTTAAGAGTTAATATAGGTGCACTGGCGCTGAAGAATCCTGTGATGACGGCCAGTGGCACGTTTGGATATGGTTTGGAGTTTGCCGATTTGATACCGCTCGACGGACTGGGGGGGATCATCGTAAAAGGTACTACGTTGAAGCCACGCGAGGGTAACGACTATCCGCGTATGGCTGAAACGGCAAGTGGTATGCTGAACTGCGTGGGATTGCAGAATAAGGGCGTAGACTACTTCTGCGAGCATATCTATCCACAGATTAAGGATATCGACACAAATATGATTGTCAATGTGAGCGGTTCGTCGCCAGAGGATTATGCCGAGTGTGCTGCCCGCATTGACGCACTGGAGAATATTCCTGCCATCGAGCTGAATATCTCATGTCCTAATGTGAAGGATGGCGGTATGGCTTTCGGTACTACTTGTCAGGGGGCTGAGAGCGTGGTGAAGGCTGTGCGCGAGCGCTATCACAAAACGCTGATCGTGAAGTTGTCGCCTAATGTGACGAATATCGCAGAGATAGCTAAAGCGTGTGAGGCACAGGGTGCTGACAGTGTATCACTCATCAATACGCTGATGGGTATGGCTATTGATATTGAGCATCGTAAATCAATGCTGAGCATTGGCACAGGAGGACTGAGCGGTCCTTGTGTGAAGCCTGTAGCATTGCGCATGGTATGGCAGGTGGCTAAGGCAGTGAAGATTCCTGTAGTGGGACTGGGTGGTATCACTACGGCTAAAGATGCTATCGAATTCCTGATGGCTGGAGCTACAGCGATAGAGATTGGTACTGCAAATTTCTTGGATCCTACTGTGACCATTAAGGTGCGCGATGGCATCAACGAATGGCTGGATGCGCATGGATGCAAGGATGTGCACGAGATAATAGGATGTCTATAAAAACATTTGAGAGCGGCCAATGGGACCGCTCTCAACCAACACAAAAACTAAACTAGACTTAACTAAAGCTCTTCGGATTTTCACAAACCCAGAATTGCTTGTGCAAAGGTAGCACAAATTTTCTTATGTGACAAGGAAATTTGTGTTTTTTTTGAATTTAGATGCAAAAACACCTTATATTACCGCCTTATTGACCAAATAAGCATCCAAAATGGTGATTGCTGCCATTGCTTCGACCACTGGTACGGCGCGTGGTAATACGCAAGCATCATGACGCCCTTTAGCTGTCAATTTGGTGGGTTGATTGTTGATATCTATCGTGTCCTGTTCGCGAAGTAGGGTAGCTACTGGCTTGAAAGCCACACGGAAGAAAATGTCTTGTCCGTTGGAGATGCCTCCTTGTATACCGCCACTGTGATTGGTCTTGGTGGTCACAGCGGAATCGTGACCTATAGTGAATACGTCGTTCTGCTCAGAGCCGCGCTGGGTAACACCAGCAAAGCCGGCACCGTATTCGAACCCCTTGACGGCATTGATGCTGAGCATGGCAGCGCCCAACTGGGCATGCAACTTGCCAAACTCTGGTTCACCCAATCCCACAGGACAGCCCTTGATAACGCAAGTGATAATGCCACCAATGGTGTCGCCTTCTGCCTTTACCTGCTGGATGAGCTCAATCATCTCTTGTGCCTTCTGCTGATCAGGACAGCGTATGGCATTAGACTCCGTTATAGAAAGGTCATACTGACGATAGTCGTTCTCTAACGCTATATCGCCCACTTGCGATGTGTAAGCTGTAACCTGGATGCCTATCTGGCGTAATGCCAGTTTCGCCAGAGCACCTGCCACACAGCGACTGATGGTAATACGAGCCGATGAGCGTCCGCCGCCACGATGGTCGCGCAGTCCGTACTTTTGAGTATAGGTATAGTCGGCATGAGAAGGGCGGAATAGCTGGCGCATATTATCGTAGTCATTAGAATGCTGATTGGTGTTACGCACGATAAAACCAATGGGGCATCCTGTAGATTTACCCTCAAAGACACCACTCAGCAACTCTACCTGGTCGGCTTCGTTGCGTGCGGTAGTGATACTGCTCTGTCCAGGGCGACGCCTGTTGAGTTCTTGCTGGATGAAGTCCATATCAATGGGTATACCTGCTGGCATACCATCGACTACACCGCCAATGGCTTCGCCATGACTTTCGCCAAATGTAGTCAGTCTGAAAATTCTTCCTGTAGTGTTCATTGAGGATAATTTAGATGGGTCTAATGGGTTTTGTGGGGATGATGTGAGAAATGGGCGAATGGGCCCGAAGGACCCATTAACCCAATAGGGAATTAGTGACAGTGACCACAGCCGCAGCCGTCGCCATGCTCATGATGGTGTTTATGATCGTGACCGCATCCGCATCCACAGTCGTCATCGTGATCGTGGTCGCATCCGCAGTCGCATCCACCACCACAGTCGCCGCAATTGCCACCGCAGCCTCCGGTGAGGTGCTTCATCATGTGCTCAACCTCCTCCTTGGTAGCATCGCGGTTCTCCAGAACGGTTCCTTCGAAGTAGAGCGTCTCACCAGCCAAGGGGTGGTTGAGATCAATCTTCACCTTCTCTTCGCCTACCTCCAGTACGCGACCGTTGAAGCGGTGTCCCTCCTCATTCTGCAGGGGCACGATAGCGTCAACATAGATATGCTCATGGTCGAAATGACCATTGATGCTGAATACCTCGCGTGCCAAATCCAGCACGTATTCGTCGTGATATTCACCATAGCCTTCTTCCTTGCTCAGTGTGATATTGAAATTCTCGCCTTTAGGAGTAGCAATCATCTGCTCCTCGAACTTGTCGAGCGCAAAGCCGAAGCCTGTGATGAAACTGAAGGGGCGTTCTGCAGTAGCCTCTTCGATGAGTTCCTTACCGTTGTCTCCGTCAACATACAGCTTGTATGAAGCGGCAATGTACTTGTTTGTTTGATTATCCATATACCTTATTATATATAATTTGTGTGCAAAGGTACGAATAAGTGAGAGAAATACCAAATTTATTTGAGTATTTCCGAACGGGAGTACCTTCGACAAGGTCAGAGGTACGAATAAGTGAGAGAAATACCAAATTTATAGGCTTCAATTTGATTAAAATCAAGGATTTGGGGGTTCCTTTGACCAAAGTCAAGAAAACATGCTGTTTGCGCACACAATTTGAAAAAAAGTTTGGAGAGTATCAAAAAACGCCGTACCTTTGCATCGTCATTCAGACAAAAACTGATTAGACAAGGTTAATAATTAAGGAAAAAAATTAGATTTAAAAAAAGAAAGGGTAACGAAAATGAAAAAGATTGTTTTGACACTGGTTGCATTGATGAGTATGACAATGACCTTCGCCGAGAGCGCAAGTAAGAATATTGCCACCGTAAACAACAGTAACAAGTCTATCTACAACATGACTGTTAACATGAAGAAGTTGGCTAAGGCTCTTGAGCTGACCGACGAGCAGGTTGAAGGTGTCGCTGAGATTCACAAGACTTTCTCTTCTGAGATGATGAACGCTGCCGAGTATGGTAACGAGGAGCGTGCCAAGCTGGTTGAGAAGGCTATCAACAAGGATTTGGCTTACATGAACACTGTTCTGAACAAGGATCAGTATCATAAGTACCTGACTCTGCTGAACGTGACTCTCGTAAACCGTGGTATGAAGTAAGTTTTAAGAGTGTTTTTATAGTTAGTTTAGGTTATGAAAAGGTGTTGGGGCGTTGCCGTGTGGCAACGCCTCTTCGTTTTGTTTTCTGCTAAAATATTTGGCTGGCTGCAGATTTTGTGTTAATTTTGTGGGCAGAAACCTTACTATACTACAAATGAAACAGATAAGAATTCTCTTGCTGTCGATAGTGGCAGCTCTGTTAGTGGGATGTGGAACCACTTCTACAGTGCCCATTACGGGCAGACAAAGAAGACTGCTGGTATCTGACGAACAGGTGCTCAGCCTCTCTAACCAACAGTATCAACAGTATATGCAGACGGCTAAGCCCTCTACTAATGCCACAAACACGGCAATGGTAAAACGAGTGGGACAGCGACTGGCCAATGCTGTGGTGAACTATCTTAATAGTAATGGGTTGGCTAATGAGGTGACGCAGTATCAGTGGGAGTTTAATCTGGTGCAAGACCAGCAGGTGAATGCCTTCTGTATGCCTGGTGGAAAGATTGTGGTGTATGAGGGCTTGTTGCCTGTAACGCAGGATGAGACCTCGCTGGCTATTGTGCTTGGTCATGAAATTGCCCATGCTGTAGCTAAGCACTCTGCTGAGCAGATGACAACAGCTATTAAACAGCAGTATGGAGCACAGGCACTGGGTGTGCTGATGGCTGGCGTAGGTGCTAGCGATGGTTTGCAGAATATAGCTGGCACCGTATTCGGACTGGGTGCCAAGGGAGCCAGTGCCAAGTATTCGCGTAATCACGAGAGTGAGGCCGACCACCTAGGTATTATCTTCGCTGCAATGGCTGGCTATAATCCTGATGCTGCCGTCAACTTCTGGCAAAGAATGTCGCAGGCCACTGGCGGCGGTTCTACTTCGTGGCTGAGTTCGCATCCCAGTGATGCAACTCGTATCAAGCAGATACAAGGATGGTTGCCTGAAGCTCGCAAGTATTATGCTGCAGCTACTCCTGCAATCCAAAGCACGGGAAAGACTCTTCATATCTCAAGTAAGAAGAATACAAGTAAAAAGACTAACAAGAATAAAAAGAAATGAAAAGAAACATGATGATGGGTCTGCTACTGACGGCTACTCTCGTAGCTTCGGCACAGACGAAGAATGGTGGTATCTCGCAGGAGATGCTGCAGCAGATTAAACAACAGAACGCACCAACTGCCACTGATCGCGCATTGCGTAATGCTCTGGCCGCCAACGCTATCGATAATTTGGCAAAGAATCAGCAGAATGCAGGTGAACTGGATACTTATTTCAGTGTGGAGACTAAGAAACAGTCGATTACCGACCAGAAGTCGAGTGGCAGATGCTGGATGTTTAGCGGACTCAACGTGCTACGTTCTAACCTCGCCAAACGTACAGATTCACTGACTGTTACCTATTCACAAGACTATTTGTTCTTCTGGGATCAGTTGGAGAAAGCCAACTTGATGTTGCAGGGCGTTATTGATACTGGTAAGAAGCCTATCGACGACCTGCGCGTACAGTTCTTCTTCCACTATCCGCTCAACGATGGCGGTACTTTCTGTGGCGTTGCAGACTTGGCAGAGAAGTATGGACTGGTGCCAACGGAGATTCAGCCTGAAACCTACTCAGCTGATAACACCTCTAAGATGTCGTCAATCATCAAGTCAAAGTTGCGTGAGCAGGGACTGGAATTGCGCAAGATGGTGGCTGACGGAAAGAAAGCCAAGGATATTGAGAAACGCAAGACACAGATGCTGAGCGAGATCTACCACATGCTGGTTATCACGCTGGGCGAGCCTGTGAAGGAGTTTACTTATGCTTTTAAGGATAAGAACGGCAAGGCTATCACTCCTGCCAAGAAGTATACACCAAAGTCTTTCTATGAAGAAACGGTCGGTGGAGAGCTGAACGGCTCGTTTATCATGGTAATGAACGACCCACGTCGTGAATACTATAAGACCTACGAGGTGGAGTATGACCGTCATGTATATGATGGACATAACTGGAAGTATCTGAATCTGCCTATGGAAGAGATTGAGAAGCTGGCTATCGCCTCATTGAAGGATGGTCGCAAGATGTATAGTAGCTATGATGTCGGTCAGCAACTGGATCGTAAGCGCGGTTACTGCGATACTGAGAACTTCGACTATGCTTCGCTGTTTAATACCACTTTCAATATGAACAAGGCTGAGCGCATCTCTACCTTTGACAGTGGTTCTACCCACGCCATGACACTGACAGCCGTAGACCTCGATGCAGAGGGCAATCCGCTGAAATGGAAAGTGGAGAACTCATGGGGTAGCAGTTGGGGACAGCAGGGATGTCTTATTATGACCGCACGCTGGTTCCGCGAGTATATGTTCCGACTGGTAGTAGACAAAAAATACGTTTCAGAGAAGTTATTGAAAGACTTTGAGCAGAAGCCTGTAATGGTAATGCCTGAAGACCCTCTCTTCTTGCTTGATGAGTAAGAAATATCGAAAGACAGATAATGATAGAACAAAATAAGGAGCTGCGTAACGCATGGGACTTTGTGGAACATACGGGACGCAGCATCTTTTTGACTGGTAAAGCAGGAACGGGTAAGACTACGTTCCTGAAAATGGTGGTAGAACGCAGTACGAAACGCAGCATTGTGGTGGCACCAACGGGTGTGGCAGCTATCAATGCTGGTGGCATGACTATTCATTCGTTCTTTCAACTACCGTTTTCTCCCTTTGTACCCAACGCACAAATCAAGAGTAAGTTTGACTTCGGTAAAGAGAAACGAAAGATTATTTCTTCGCTCGACTTGCTGATTATTGACGAGATATCTATGGTGCGCAGCGATCTGCTGGATGCTATTGACAGTGTGCTGCGCCGTTTCCGTGATCGCTATAAGCCCTTTGGTGGTGTGCAGTTGCTGATGATAGGTGACTTGCAGCAGTTGACGCCTGTTGTGACACCTGAAGATGAGCAAATGCTCAGTCAGTATTACGATACACCCTATTTCTTTGGGTCGAAAGCGTTGTCACAGATAGACTATGTCACCATACAACTGGAGAAGGTGTATCGTCAACAGGATGATACTTTCCTGACACTGTTGAACCATATCCGCGAGGGACAAACCACTGCGGAAGACCTCGCACTGCTGAACAGTCGCTATCAGCCTACCTTCATTCCGAAGCCGGAAGAGGGATATATTCGCCTAACTACCCACAATCAGATGGCGAATAACTATAATGAGTCGGAACTACAGAAACTATCAGGGCGGGCGTGTCAATATCAGGCAAGAATAGAGGGTACCTTCCCAGACTATTCTTATCCTACAGCAGAAACACTCACACTGAAGGTGGGAGCGCAGGTGATGTTTGTGAAGAACGACCCTTCTGGTGAACACCGCTACTATAATGGGCGCATTGGTCATGTGACGCTTGCTGAGGAAAATCGTCTGTTGGTATATTGTTCTGGTGATGATGAAGCTATAGAGGTGGAACCGCTGGAGTGGGAGAATGCTCGCTATACGCTGAATGAAGAGACACGCGAAATAGAAACAGAGGTGCTTGGCAAATTTGCACAATTGCCATTGCGCTTGGCATGGGCTATCACAATTCATAAGAGTCAGGGGCTAACCTTTGAGCGTGCTATCATTGACGCCAGTCTGTCGTTTGCTCCAGGACAGGTGTATGTGGCACTGAGTCGTTGTAAGACACTTGAAGGAATGATGCTGGCATCGGAAATTCCTGCTAAGGCTATTATTAATGACCAACGAGTGGATGCGTATATCACCCATCAGGAGGTGGCTGCACAAGAGAGTATCAAACAGCTTCCGACACTGAAGGATGAATACTATCGCTATCTGTTGATGGAATTGTTTGACTTCAAGGATATCTTCTATCGTGAGGAATATCTGGGACGTATCATCATAGAATTTTTCTATCGTAGTCATACGGATATTGCCGAGTTGCATAAACGAGCATTGGAGGAATATAAGCAACAGGTGAATGTCGTTGCAGACAAGTGGTTAGCGAAGATTCAACAGATGAAGATAGAGGCATTGCGAGAGGACGCTTTCTTGGAACGCGTGAAACGGAGTGCTGCCTACTTTGAACAGACGCTGGAGAAGATTCTACAGAAACCACTGTCGTTAGTACCTGATGTGAAGTCGCAGAATAAGGTGGCAATGAAGCGCCTTACAGAGAACTATACAGACCTGCAACAAGCATGGCTCTCGCGTCGCTACTTGTTGCAGCAAATGACGGAACATACCTTTACCATAGCCGACTATCTGCGTCAGAAACAGCACTCTCAGCTGGATGCTATGGACGAACAAGTATTAAAGAAGAAAAGAGAACGGAAAACAAAGACCGTCAAAGAAGCTAAACCTAAGAAAGAGAAAACTTGGGTTATCAGCTATCAACTCTTCAAAGAGGGAAAGACACCGGAATTAATAGCACGTGAACGCAGTCTGACGTTGGGGACCATCTTTGGACATTTGGCACGCTATATCCCAACGGGTGAGATTACGCTTGACGAACTTGTGCCTACAGATCATCAGCAGACCATCTTACAGGCTATACACATGGCAGGTGATGGTGCCACTACTACAGACATCAAAGCCCTTTGTCCACCAGACGTCACCTACGATGAGGTTCGTCTGATGTTAGGGGCAATGAGATAAATTAAATTGTTAGGGAATTCGTTAGGTGTAGAGGAAGCGCTTGATGCTGCGCTTAGGAGTCTTTTCGAACTCTTCTTGGCGTATCTCTATTTCGGTAATCTTCTCATAGGCAGGCAAGAGCTCGTTGAGCTGCAGGCGGTTCTGCTCCATGATGTTCTTGATGTCTTCCTCGTTGAAGCGCATGTTCTTGGCTTCGTCGTAGTCGGGATATACAAGACCTACGAGCTTGTTGTCGCGCTGTACAACAACACTTTCTACTACCATTGCCATAGAGTTGAGCTTATCTTCAATCTCCTCTGGGTAGATGTTTTGTCCGCTGGGACCAAGCAACATATTCTTTGAACGGCCATTAATAAATACGTTGCCGTCAGCATCCATCGTGCCGAGGTCGCCCGTATGATACCAGCCTTCGTTGTCAAGAACTTCGCGAGTGGCCTCGTCGTTCTTATAGTAGCCCAGCATCGTGTTAAGACCTTTGGTCAGAATCTCGCCAGGGACCTTAGCGGGATTAGAAGAATTGATCTTTACCTGCATGTGATAGGCGGCTTGTCCGCAAGAGCCCTGCTTGAAGGTTTGCCAGTCGCGATAGCAGATGATAGGTGCACACTCGGTGGCTCCATAACCTACGGTGTAGGGGAACTCGATGCGCTTGAGGAATGACTCTACCTCCTGATTGAAGGCTGCACCGCCAATAATTACCTCGTAGAGTTCGCCGCCAAAGGCCTTGACAACCTCCTGGCAAATCATGTGGCGCACCTTCTTTGAGATGACTGGCATATTGAGCAGCAGGCGCATGCGGTTGTTTTGTATCTTGGGGAATACCTTCTTGCGGATAATCTTCTCGATAACCAAGGGCACAGCGATGATAATCTTCGGCTTGATGTCAGCGAAAGCCTGTGCGATGATGGCTGGCGAGGGGATGCGGTTGAGGTAGTAAACATGACAGCCGTGGAGGAATTCGAAAAGGAATTCGAATGCCATACCATACATGTGGGCCATAGGCAGGATAGAGATGATGCGGTCGTTGCGACCGATAATCTTACCCAATACATGCTCGGCAAAGTCGTAGTTTGACCACATGGCACGATAGGGAATCATTACACCCTTAGAGAAACCAGTGGTTCCTGAGGTGTAGTTAATCATTGCCAGCTCATCGCCGTTAGCCTCGGTATAGTATTTGACGTGTTCCTTACGGAAATATTTGGGGAACTTCTTGCCGTAGAGCTCGTTAAGGTGCTCGCGGGCATAGGTCAGCTTGTCGGTACGCGACAACATGAGCGAGTAGTCAGGGTTGTTGATGATACCCTCAAGGTGGGGCATCTGCATGGGGTCAATCTGAGTGGCCACATGGTCACCAACAAAGAGCAACTTCGCATCAGAGTGGTTAACAATGTTGTGAATCTGCTCGGCCATAAACTCGTGAAGGATGGGTACGGCAATAGCACCATAGGTGAGGGTGGCAAGGAAAGCCACAGCCCACTGGCTGCTATTACGTCCGCAAAGGGCAATCTTATCGCCCTTTGTCACTCCACAGTTCTCGAACAGAATGTGTAGCTTTTCTATTTTGCGAGCCACATCATGGTATTGCAAGGTGGCTCCCTTGTAGTCTGTCAGTGCATCAAGATCCCAGTTGTCGATGATGCTTTTTTGAATCAATTGATTAAAGCTGGGTACGTTTTCCATAATACCTTATTTATATAAATAGCGTTTTATACTCTTTTTGGGTGTCTTCTGGAATTCCTCTTCCTGAAGTTCAAAGGCTTGTAGTTTGCTATATACGGGCAGCTGCTCGTTGAGCTGCTGACGGTTTTGCTCCATGGCGCTCTCCAATTCTTCTTGTGAGAGATCCATTTCCTTTACCTCCTCTACGTCGGGATGAACGAGAGCTACCAACTTGTCACCACGTTGTACTATCAGACTCTCGCTGATGAGTGGCATCGAGTTGAGCTTATCTTCTATCTCCTCAGGATATACGTTTTGTCCGTTGGCTCCTAAGAGCATGTTCTTCAGACGGCCACGAATAAAGATATGACCATCTGCTGACATGGTGGCAAGGTCGCCTGTATGATACCAACCATCACTATCAATAGCCTGACGGGTGGCTTCCTCGTTCTTATAGTAGCCCATCATCATGTTGACACCTCGTGTAATAATCTCACCCTCCACATTCTGTGGATCGTTAGAGTCAATCTTTACCTCCATACTAGGCAGGGGAGTACCACAAGAGCCTGGCATAAAGTCGTGGTAGTCGCTATAGGAAATAAGCGGCGCACACTCGGTCGTGCCATAACCAACGGTGATGGGGAAGTCGATGCCTTTCAGGAACTGTTCAATCTCCTGATTGAGAGGTGCGCCACCTACAATAATCTCATAGGCTTTTCCACCAAAGGCAGCATATACTTCGCGACAGATGCGCTCCTTAACTTTCTTTGATACGACAGGCATCTGCAGCAATATCTTAATGGCGTTGCTCTGTATTTTGGGAAACACACGCTTGCGGATAATCTTCTCAATAATAAGAGGTACAGCTACAACTACGTCGGGCTTTACTTCCTTGAAAGCCTCGGCAATGATGGCAGGCGAAGGCAGACGAGTGAGGAAGTGCAAATGATAGCCAGAGCAGAAGGGGAACAAGAACTCAATAGCCATGCCGTACATGTGAGCCATAGGCAGAATACTTAGCGTATTACTGAACTTAGGCATGTGATTGCCCAAATGCTTTTGGCAGAAATCCACATTACCCCATAGGGCGCGATAGGGCAGCATGACACCTTTAGAGAAACCTGTGGTTCCAGAGGTGTAGTTAATCATGCAAAGCTCTTCGGGACTGTCTTGATGCCAGTGAATGTCTTTCTGGCGATAGGCGTTGGGAAACTTATGACCGAACAGTTCGTTCAGACGCTCACGGGCATCCGTCAACTGTTCGTTGCGAGACGTATGTAGCGAAAAGTCGGGCAGATTGAAGATGCCCTCCAAATGTGGCATCTCTGCAGCATCAATAGTGGGAGCCACATAGTCGCCTACAAACAAAAGGCGTGACTCTGAGTGATTGACGATGTTATAAATCTGTTCGGCATTAAATTCATGAAGAATAGGTACGGTTACTGCACCATAGGTCAATGTGGCAAGAAAAGCCACTGACCAGTGTGCGGAGTTACGTCCGCACACAGCTATCCTGTCTCCTTTTTGAATACCTGCTGCCTCCATCATGATGTGCAGCTTCTCTATTTTACGGGCTACATCGTGATACTGCAAGGTGGTGCTCTTATAGTCTGTTAAGGCGTCGAGCAACCAGTTGTCCTTAATCGTATTCTCGATGTAGGAATTGAAACTTGGTATATCGTTCATTGCACAATTTTCAAAATTTTGTGCAAAGGTAACTCTTTTTCTGCACATCTACAAAATTTTTGTGCAATATTTTAAAGTATTTAGCAAAAAGACAATTATTCCGAGAAAAAGACAAGTAGATGTGAAAATAAATAAGAATTTTCTTTGTGGTTTGTTCGTTTTTTAGTACCTTTGCACCCGATTTCGTAAAAAAGAGTTGATGAAGAACGACAACATGAAGAACCAGTACCGTGTCAACGAACAGATACGAGTACGTGAAGTGCGCATTGTAGGCGAGGGTGGAAGCACCGTCGTTCCTACTCGTCAGGCATTAGATATGGCTCGCGAGCAGGGCGTAGACCTTGTAGAAATTTCGCCTAATGCGAATCCACCAGTATGTCGTTTGATCGACTATTCGAAATTCCTCTATCAGCAGAAGAAGCGCCAGAAAGAAATGAAGGCGAAGCAGGTGAAGGTAGAGGTGAAGGAAATCCGTTTCGGACCTCAAACCGATGAGCATGACTATCAGTTTAAGCTGAAGCACGCTAAGGAATTCCTCGAAGATGGTAATAAGGTACGTGCGTACGTATTCTTCCGTGGTCGCAGTATCTTGTTCAAAGAACAGGGCGAAGTACTCCTGTTGCGTTTTGCAAACGACTTGGAGGAGTATGGTAAGGTAGAAGGCATGCCTTCATTGGAAGGAAAGAAGATGTTCCTCTATCTGGCTCCTAAGAAAGCCGGTGCTGCAAAGAAGAGTCAGCAGGCTCGTGATCGCGAAGCTGCAGAGGCTGATGCTAAAGAGGCTAGTCGTCAGCAGCGTGCAGAGGTAGATGCAGAAGCTCCAGCAAATGGTGGCCTGCTTGCCAATGCAAAAATCAGTGCTGATGCGCTGAAGAAGCTGACAGAGAACGAGGATTAATTCTCAATAAGTAGAAAAGAAACAAGGTGGCGCGCCCGGTATATGCGTAGCTGCCGATATTTAATAACAATTTAAATTTTTAAAAACAATGCCAAAAGTAAAGACAAATTCCGGTGCAAAGAAGAGATTCGCATTCACCGGTACAGGTAAGATCAAGAGACATCATGCTTACCACAGTCACATTCTGACTAAGAAGACCAAGAAGCAGAAGCGCAACTTGGTAGGTTCAACACTCGTTGACGTAACAAACATGAAGCAGGTTCGTGACCTGTTGTGTCTCCGTTAATTCACCTATTGTCAAACATTAAAAAGTAAAGAAAACTATGCCAAGATCAGTCAATCACGTTGCATCAAGAGCAAAACGTAAAAGAATTCTGAAACTCACTCGCGGTTACTATGGTGCCCGCAAGAATGTTTGGACAGTAGCCAAGAACACTTGGGAGAAGGGTCTTACCTACGCTTATCGCGATCGTAAAAACAAGAAGCGCAGCTTCCGTTCATTGTGGATTCAGCGTATCAACGCTGCCGCTCGTATGGAGGGTCTGAGCTACTCTGCTCTCATGGGTAAGCTCGCTAAGGCTGGTATCGAGATCAACCGTAAGGTTCTCGCCGACCTGGCTCTGAACAACCCCGAGGCTTTCAAGGCTATCGTAGCTAAGGTAAAGTAAACGCATTCGTTATTAAGCGACACATAAAAAAGTGCTGCAGACCGTAAGGTTTGCGGCACTTTTTTTGTTGTTTTGAAATTAAATTAGTAATTTTGCCTGAAATTTATCAGAATAACCATTAGCTAGAGAAAATATGAAGAAACTCTTATTAGGAGATGAAGCTATCGCACAGGGTGCCCTTGATGCGGGACTGAGTGGCGTATATGCTTATCCAGGTACTCCGTCAACCGAGATTACCGAGTATATCCAATTGTCGCCACTGGCTAAAGAGCGTGGCGTACATAGCCGTTGGTCAACCAACGAGAAGACGGCTATGGAGGCTGCATTGGGTATGTCGTATATGGGTAAGCGTGCGCTGGTATGTATGAAGCATGTCGGCTTGAATGTATGTGCCGACCCGTTTGTCAACTCAGCAATGACTGGTACCAATGGTGGTATCGTTGTATTGGTGGCTGATGACCCATCAATGCATTCTAGTCAGGATGAACAAGACTCTCGCTTCTATGGTAAGTTTGCCATGATTCCTACGTTAGAGCCAAGCACTCAGCAGGAAGCTTACAACATGATGGCAATGGCATACGACCTGTCGGAGCAATTGCAGTTGCCTATCCTAATGCGTGTTACTACTCGTATGGCTCACTCGCGTGCTGTTGTTGAACTTGCTGATACACCTCGCCATCAGAATGAGCTTAACTATAACGCGAAAGCATCTAACTGGGTTTTGCTGCCTGCCTTTGCTCGTAAGCGTAATGACATCGTTACTGCTCAGCAGCCACAGTTAGAACAAATGGCTACAGACAGTATATATAATAGGTATGAGGAAGGGACGGACCATTCGCTGGGTATCGTTGCCAGTGGTATTGCCTATAACTATCTGAAGGAATGCTTCCCCAATGGTTGTCCTTATTCTGTGCTGAAAATTAGTCAGTATCCTTTGCCCAAACGATTGGTTCGTCAGCTGATGGAAACTTGTGAACAGGTGCTTATCTGTGAGGAAGGTCAGCCATTTATTGAGGATATCGTGCGTGGTGTTGCTGATATGAAGACTATTCGTGGTAAGTTGGATGGAACACTTCCTCGTACAGGCGAGTTGAATCCAGATTTGGTGAAGAAGGCAATCGCACAACTTTCATCTTCCAATTTTGACCTTTCAACCGGTTTCGCTCCCTGCGAAGATGTCGTATCTCGTCCACCTGCATTGTGTCAGGGATGTGGTCACCGCGATGTCTATGCTGCGCTCAACGAAGTGTTGCTGGGTTATCCTAACGCTCGTGTGTTTGGTGATATCGGTTGTTATACGCTTGGCTTCCTGCCTCCCTACAAAGCTATCCACTCTTGTGTAGACATGGGTGCCTCTATCACTATGGCAAAGGGTGCGAGTGATGCAGGTCAGTGGCCTTCTCTTGCTATTATCGGTGACTCTACCTTTACCCATAGTGGTATGACGGGCTTGCTGGATGCAGTCAACGAGAATGCCGACATTACAGTTATCATCTCTGACAACCTTACTACTGCAATGACGGGTGGTCAGGACTCTGCAGGCACCAATAAGTTTGAAGCTATCTGTAAAGGTCTGGGTGTCAGCGAGGAACATCTGAAGGTGGTAGTCCCTCTGCCCAAGAATATGGAAGAGATCAAGAAGACCATCGAAGAGGAGATAAACTATCATGGCGTGAGTGTGATCATTCCACGTAGAGAGTGTATGCAGACTTTGCAACGTCATCTGAAACAGAAGAAGGCTGCTGAGAAGAAGTAAAAAGATAAAGAAGTAAAAAGGTAAATCATGAAAACAGATATTATTCTTTGTGGTGTAGGTGGACAAGGCATCCTCTCTATTGCTACCATCATTGGCGAGGCTGCCATGAAGGAGAATCTATATATCAAGCAGGCCGAAGTGCACGGTATGAGTCAGCGTGGCGGTGATGTGCAGTCAAACCTGCGCATCTCCAGTGAACCTATCCAGAGCGACCTCATTCCTATGGGGGGCGCAGATGTCATCATCTCTATGGAGCCTATGGAGGCACTGCGCTATCTGCCGTTCCTCTCAAAGGATGGCTGGATTATCACGTCGAGCACTCCTTTCGTTAATATCCCCAACTATCCAGATATGGCGACTATCAAGGCAGACCTTGACAAGCTGCCACATGTAGTGATGCTTGACATTGAGGAGAAGGCTAAGGATAATGGTGTGCCTCGTTCGGCTAATGTTATCTTGCTCGGTGCTGCTCAGAAGGCGCTGGGTATCGAATACGACAAGCTGGAAGATGCTATCCGTCGTGTATTCGGTCGTAAGGGTGAAGCTATCGTTGAAGCTAATATCAAGGCGCTGGCCATTGGCCGTGATGCTGCGAAGTGATAAACCATCTAATCATTCATCACAATGAAGCCAACACCAATTAACAAAGAAATAGTTGACAAACTGATAGCAGAATTAGGCATCACGGACTTTGCTAAAGCTACCATTCGCGAAGTAAAGCAGGTGGCAGCAAAAGCAGAACAGGCGAGTGGGGTAGAGTTTATCAAAATGGAGATGGGTATTCCTGGACTGCCAGCCGCACAGGTGGGAGTAGATGCACAAGTAAAAGCGCTTCAAGGCGGTATTGCTCACTCGTATCCTGATATTCAGGGCTATCCAGAATTGAAGAAAGAGGCATCGCGCTTTGTCAAAGCATTTATTGGTTTGGATATTGCCGCTGAGGGCTGTGTACCCGTTACAGGTTCTATGCAAGGCACCTTTGCCTCATTCCTCACTTGTTCGCAGGCCGACAAGCGTCGTGATACGGTACTTTTCATTGACCCAGGATTCCCTGTGCAAAAGATGCAGTTGCAGGTGATGGGAGTAAAGTATGAGACCTTTGATGTCTACGACTTCCGTGGTGAGAAACTGGGACCAAAGCTGGAGACCTATCTTGAGAAAGGCAATATCTGTGCCATTGTCTACTCTAATCCCAACAATCCTGCCTGGATTTGTCTGAATGAAGACGAGCTGCGCACCATCGGTACGCTGGCTACAAAGTATGACGCTATCGTAATGGAAGACCTTGCATACTTTGCTATGGATTTCCGTCAAGACCTTAGTGTACCTTTCCAACCTCCTTATCAGCCTACTGTTGGTCGCTATACCGATAATTATATGCTGCTGATTAGTGGTTCAAAGGCATTCAGCTATGCTGGTGAACGTATTGGTGTGGTATGCATTTCTGACAAGCTGTTCCATCGTCATTACGATGATCTTTTGCAGCGCTATCAGGGACTGCCCTTCGGATTGGTATTCTCCACCCGCATGCTTTATGCACTCTCTTCGGGTACCAGCCATTCGGCACAATATGCTATGGCAGCTATGTTGAAGGCTGCTAGCGATGGTACTTACGATTTCCGTAAGGAAGTAAGTGTCTACGGGGAGCGTGCCCATAAGTTGAAAGAGATATTCTGTCGTCACGGATTCCATGTGGTTTATGACAAAGACCTCGACCAGCCTGTGGCTGATGGCTTCTACTTCACCATTGGTTATAAGAATATGACCAGCGGAGAGTTGGCTCGTGAACTGATGTACTATGGTGTTTCAGCCATTTGTCTTATCACCACTGGTTCTCATCAGGAAGGTCTGCGCGTATGCACTTCCTTCATCGAAGACCACCAATACGCTCAACTTGAGGAGCGCATGACTATCTTCGAGGCCAACAATCCCTGATAATGCATACCTATATCAGTATAAGTCAATCGATTTGAATGTAGGCTTCATTCAAATAGTTTGCACGCATAATTCGATGAGAATTATGCGTGCAAACTCCTTGAATTATGCGTGCAAACTATTTCTTGTTATTCTTCTGTCATGTCGACGGCTTCGAAATGGAAATCTTGTTGCGACAAGTATCTTACTTCATAGGTTGAAGGATGCTTGGCATCACCCAGATATTTCTTGCGCAACTTGAGGTATTTCTTCTCTGCCTCTTTCATGGTGGTGGCGAAGAATACCATGCATACTCTGTCTGGCATCATCATCTTCTCTTTGAAGTGGAGCTTCAATTGTGAGGAATAGTTGTCGCGTCCCAGAAGTGTGCGGCTCTTGGTCTCATACCATACGCCCTGTACATCTTGTATTTCTGTTATATAGACAACAGAGTCCTTGAATGAGGCCGCGAATCCAAACATATACATGTGCGGGGTTTGTACTTGCTTTGCCTCGGCTCCTGTTGCAACACAGATTACCAGCGTTAAGAGGATATACTTTAAATATTTCATTGTCCTAAATATGCTTTTAATATTACGTTCTTTGTATTGCTACGAAGTCGGCGGATGGCCTTCTCCTTAATCTGACGAACGCGCTCGCGGGTGAGATTATATTTGTTGCCAATCTCTTCAAGTGTCATTTCTGGTTCTCCGATGCCGTAGAAAGCTCTGATGACACAACGCTCGCGCTCGTTGAGCGTCTTCAGCACGTTGGCTATCTCTGCACGTAGCGATTCCATTACCAGTTGGCGGTCGGCCATTGGGGCATCGTCGTTAATCAGCACATCGAGCAGCGAATTATCTTCACCATCGATAAAGGGTGCATCAACTGATACGTGGCGAGAGTTTGCCAGCATAGCTTCGCCCACCTTCTCTTCTGGTAAGTCTATCTGTTCGGATATCTCATCCACTGACGGGCGTCGCTCGTTCTCCTGCTCAAACTTATTGAGCATGCGGTTAATCTTGTTGACCGAACCTACCTGGTTGAGAGGCAGACGGACAATACGACTCTGCTCGGCAATAGCCTGAAGGATAGACTGACGAATCCACCATACGGCATACGAGATGAACTTGAAGCCACGTGTCTCGTCGAACTTCTCGGCGGCCTTAATCAGTCCCAGATTACCCTCATTGATGAGGTCGGGAAGTGACATCCCCTGATTCTGGTATTGCTTAGCTACAGAGACTACAAAGCGCAGGTTTGCCTTGGTAAGGCGCTCCAGTGCCTGCCGATCACCCTTACGAATGCGTTGTGCAAGTTCTACCTCCTCGTCGGTAGAGAGAAGTTCTTCACGTCCTATTTCTTGTAGGTATTTTTCCAACGACTCACTTTCGCGATTCGTTATAGACTTGGTGATCTTTAGTTGTCTCATTTAGTCGTAGATTTTTTAGTTGAATGCAAAAGTAAGGTATTTTTTCGGAATAACCAAAAGAATACCTTACTTTTTTGTTATTGTAGGAGAATATCTATGACTCTCTTACTCGTTTTGCAAGTAAACTACGAATCCGCCGCGCTTGCCAGTGGGGAAGATACCCTTGATGACTAGCATCTGATCCTTGGAATCTTTTACTACTTCCTGCAGATCATCGAAGGTGCGCATGGGCTGGTCGTTGATAACCTGAATGATGAAACCCTTAGGTACACCAGCTTCCTTCATCTTACCGCCATTTACCTTCAGCACTTCGAGACCGTAAGAAATCTCCAGTTGCTTCTTCTGACTGTCTGTTATAGGACGTACATCGATACCCAGCACGTCAACATCGGCATTCTTCACAACCTTGGTGTTGCCCTGCTCGTTCTTCAGTGTCAGTGTAGCAGTCTTCTCTTTCTTATTGCGCAGATACTTTACAACAACCTTGTCGCCAGGACGCTTCTGAGCGATAACACCCTGCAACTCACCAAACTGCTTAACCTTCTTACCATCGATAGAAATCAGAATATCGCCCTTCTGCAGACCACCATCAGCAGCGGCGCCGTCTTCTACAACCTCTGCGATATAGATACCTTCCATAGTACCGAGGTCAACCTCGTTGCCCTTCTCTTTCTCTGAGTCAACATAGGTGCTGACGTCGCTACCCTTAATGCCAATCATGGCGCGCTGGTAGGTTCCATACTTCTTAAAGTCGTCAATAGCCTTCTGTACGATAGAGGTAGGAATGGCAAAACCATAACCGATATTTGAACCAGTGGGAGAGGCGAGCATGGCGTTGATACCAATCAGTTCACCACGAGTGTTAACCAGTGCACCACCAGAGTTACCTTGGTTGATGGCAGCATCGGTCTGAATCATTGAACTGACGCCAGAACCCATAGAGCGGGCTTTAGCACTGACAATACCAGCAGTAACGGTATTGTTCAGACCTAAGGGGTTGCCGACTGCCAATACCCATTCGCCTACCTTTACATTATCGCTATTGGCAATAACGATGGCAGGCAGATTCTTTGCGTCAATCTTGATGAGGGCAAGGTCTGTAGTCTTGTCAGCACCGATGACACGAGCAGAATATTCTTTAGAGTTCTCGTTGAGAGTTACCGTTAGTTCATCGGCACCATCAACTACGTGATTGTTTGTTACAATGTATCCATCAGCAGAGATGATAACACCAGAACCGGCAGCAGCGCGCTTAGGAGTCTGTACCTGACGCTTGCGACCACCATTGTTTCCCTGACCTTGTCCGCGACCGAAGAAACCGCCAAAAGGATCTGAGAAGAAATCCTCGAATGGGTCAGAGTATTCTACGGTCTGCACCTTTGAATTGATGACCGACTTGATATACACAACTGAAGGCAGTGATTTCTCAGCAGCGTAGGTGAGATCAACAGGCTGCGCTGGTGTACCAACTGCGGAAGCAGCCTGTGTTTTGTTGCACGAAGCTGCAGAAAAGGCGATAAACATCAGGTATACCGCCGGCATCAAGCTCTTTACAATCTTTTTCATATTCCTATTTTTAGTTTAAAGTGTTAATAATATTTCTAACTATTGGTTTTGCTAACCGAGTGCAAATATAGGTGCATTTTTTCGTATTCTGCCATATTGTCGTATCTTTTTGTCGCAATTTAACACTTCTGGTAAAAGACTTAACGGCTGTTAGAAATTAACGGTTGAATTGTGAAAAGACTGACAAAATTAACGAATAAGAATGTTTATAATTGATTATTTTGAACTAAATAAAGAAGGAGACCATTGCGGCCTCCTTCTAAATTGTATATCATTATGTTATTAGTATTCGAATGTGCCAAATTCAGACTTGATAGTCAGGCTCTTGCTTCCTTCCTCAATATGTCCAACAATCTGGGCATCAATATTGAAGCTCTTAGAGATAGCGATAACCTGTTCGGCAACTTCTGGACGTACATAGATTTCCATGCGGTGTCCCATGTTGAATACTTGATACATCTCTTTCCAGTCTGTTCCTGAGCAATCGTGGATAGCGCGGAAGAGTGGTGGAACAGGGAACATGTTGTCTTTGATGACCTTGCAGTTGTCGTTGACGAAGTGCAGCACCTTGGTCTGTGCACCTCCAGTGCAGTGAACCATTCCGTGAATTTCAGGGCGCAACTCGTCAAGCAGCTTCTTGATAACGGGAGCATAGGTGCGGGTAGGAGAAAGCACCAGCTGGCCTGCATCGACAGGAGAACCGTCAACGGCATCAGTCAGCTTATACTTACCGCTATATACCAGCTCATTGGGTACTGCGTGGTCGAAGCTCTCGGGATACTTTTCTGCGAGATACTTGGCAAAGACATCGTGACGGGCAGAGGTAAGACCATTAGAGCCCATACCGCCATTGTAGCGTTTCTCATAAGTAGCCTGTCCTGTAGAAGAAAGACCTACAATAACATCGCCTGGACGGATATTGGCATTGTTGATGACGTCACTGCGCTTCATGCGACAAGTTACGGTTGAGTCAACAATGATGGTGCGTACCAAGTCGCCAACGTCAGCAGTCTCACCACCAGTAGGATAGATACCGATGCCCATCTCGCGCAATTCTGCTAACAGTTCATCGGTACCATTGATGATAGCTGAGATAACCTCACCAGGTACGAGCATCTTGTTGCGACCGATGGTGGAGCTAACGAGAATGTTGTCAACAGCACCCACACACAGCAGGTCGTCAGTATTCATCACGATAGCATCCTGTGCAATACCTTTCCATACAGAGAGATCACCAGTCTCTTTCCAATACATGTAGGCGAGGCTTGACTTGGTGCCAGCACCGTCGGCATGCATGATGTTACAATAGTTAGGATCGCCACCCAGAATGTCGGGGATAATCTTACAGAAGGCCTGTGGGAAGATACCTTTGTCGATATTCTTGATAGCAGCGTGTACGTCTTCTTTTGCGGCACTCACACCGCGTTGCATATAACGATTGTTCATTCTTAAATGGGCAATAGTCTATTAGAAATTAACTTCGGGAGCATTCTCTGCACCAGCCATAGCCTCGAACTTATCCATGGTGTTGAAACCAAAGATACCAGCAAGGATGTTCTTGGGGAACTTGCGGATAACAATGTTGTACTGCTGCACGATACCATTAAACTTGTTGCGAGCCTCATTGATGCGGTTCTCTGTGCCTTCCAACTGTACCTGCAGGTCGCGGAAGTTCTCATTAGCTTTCAGGTCGGGATAGTTTTCCTGAATAGCAATCAAGCGACCGAGGGCAGCACCCAACTCGCCTTGTGCCTTCTGGAATTCCTTCAGTTTTTCTGGAGTCATGTTGGCAGGGTCGAGTGTAACCTGTGTAGCCTTAGAACGAGCAGCAACAACACCTTCGAGAGTCTCCTTCTCGTGTGAAGCATAACCTTTTACTACTTCTACGAGGTTAGGGATGAGGTCGGCACGACGCTGATAGGCTGACTGAACGTTAGCCAGAGCGGTAGTAGCCTTCTCTTGCTCACTGACCATTGAGTTGTAAGCACTTGCAGCCCACATACAGATGATGACGATGACTGCGATAACTGCGATAAGAGTCTTGTTAAGTTTCATAATGCTTAATATTAAAATGTTGTTATTTCTTTGTTACCAACGGGATGTGGCACCACCGCCACCGAAGGAACCTCCTCCAAAGCTTCCTCCACTGAAGCCGCCGCCACCGCTACTTCTTCCTCCTCCGAAGCCTCCGCCGCCACCTCCGCGTGGTGCTTCATAGAATGGATTAGAAAGCAATATGGTAGCTGCGCTAAGCGAAATCCATTGATAGATACGATTCTTACGAGCGAAGAAGAGGCACCAAATAGTGAGGAAGGCAAAGGTGAGACCGATGGATAGTGTTAGCTCGTCATCACTATCGTCACTGCCTTGGCTGAGATTCACTGTAGGCATAGCTTTCTTCTCTAAGGTAGAGTAGAGTGCTTCCGTGAGATAGATCATAGCACTGTCTGGTTGTTCTATCTTCATAAAAGGTACTGCATATTCCTGTTGCAGACGATAACACTCTGCATCAGTGAGGTCACCTTCGAGTGAACGTCCTGGTGAGATGTTGATAGAGTGGTCTTCATAACCTACAACAACAATCAGTCCTCTGTCACCATGTCCTACACCATATTTATTTCCCACATCTTGAGCCATGCGGAAAGGGTCATCGTTTTCAATATGATTGACAACGATAGTAACCGATTGTACGCCCAACTCAAGGTTTAGTTGTTGTAACGTCTTATTCATGCGCTCTACGGTTTGTGGCGTGAGCACATGATCAGGATTAGATACATATTGGGTAGAATCTTGCAGATAAGGAATGGGAATATTGTTAGCATTCCAGTAAGTCGCATCAGAAGAACCTTCGGATATCTCAGAAGAATCGAGAGTATCACTGAAAGGGTTATCTTCATCTGGCAAAGATGCTGTACAGCATACCATTGACAGAATAACGCCAATAACAAATGTCCAGCCCCACTTACGACGAGACTTGGCCCATTCGGGATGTTCCTGTTCGTACAATGAGGTGAGCTCGTTGCGCTTTGAATGGTATTCTTTCTCCAATGCTTCATAGCGTTTGGAATACTGCTTCTTCAAACGTGACGGAGAAGGGTTCAGTACCTTGTTCTTTTTCTCTACAGCGTAGGAGTCTTTCAGTGCACGAATGGATTCGTTGTACTGTTTGGTCAGTTGGCTTAATTGGTCGGTGTATGACATCATATTATCTTTCGTTCCAGAATTCCCATGAAGCAAAAGCTTGCAGTAGTAACATCTCAAGACCATTCTTGGTCTGTGCGCCGTATTGTGCGCCACGTTTCATGAATAGTGTCTCGTCAGGATTGTAGATGAGGTCGTAGAGAATGGTGTGAGAGTCCATAGCCTCATAAGGCAGTTGTGGGCATTCTTCTGTATTGGGATACATGCCTAAAGGTGTGCAGTTGACGATAACGTTGTATTCACGTATCACATCTGGAGTGATGTTTTGGTACTGAATAGTGTCAGGTCGTTCATAGCGACTGACGAATACCGTTTCCAGTCCAAGGTTGCGCAACCCATAGTTGATGGCTTTCGATGCTCCTCCTGTACCGAGGATAAGTGCTTTCTTGTGCCATTTCTTTTCAATCATAGGCTCAATACTCTTGGTAAAGCCGATGACATCAGAGTTATAACCTTTCAGTTTCACATTCTTTCCCTCGTGAGAGACTTTGATGACATTAACGGCACCAATAGCTCTTGCCTCTGGTGAGATGCTGTCCAAATAGGGTATCACCTTTTCTTTATAAGGAATGGTGACGTTCAGTCCCTTTAGTTCGGGATTGAGGTTCAGTACTTCATCGAGTGACTCAATGGTCGGAATCTCATAGTTCTCGTAAACAGCATCGATACCTTCGTCTTGAAAACGCTGGTTGAAATAGCTGATGGAGAACGAGTGACCGAGCGGGTATCCGATAAGTCCGTATTTGTCCATAATGAAAACTATTTAGTTGCAAAGTACATCGTACAGATTCCGAAAGTGAGGCGTTTGAACTGTGCTTCAGCAAAACCTGCCTTCTTAAGGATTTCGACCATACGTTCACCTTGAGGGAATGCCTCGATGGTACGCGTCAGATAGCTGTAGGCGCTTTGGTCGCGAGAGATAAGCCGTCCGTAGATGGGCAGTACGCTATGAGCATAGATATGGAACAGCTGTTTCATGGGGAAGGATACGGGCGAGGTCAGTTCGACAATACTCAGATGTCCACCTTTCTTTAATACGCGACACATCTCCGACAGTCCGCGGTCTAAGTCGGCAAAGTTACGAATGCCGAATGCTGCCGTAACGCTGTCAAAGCTGTTGTCAGGGTAGGAGAGGTTGAGGCAGTCCTGTCGTTCAAAAGTGATGATGTGGTCGAGTGCCGCCTTCTTCACCTTTTGTCTTCCTATCTCCATCATGCCTTCAGAGATGTCTGCACCGATGAGTTGTTGAGGTTGTAGCATCTTAGCGGCTAGGATGGCAAAGTCGCCTGTTCCTGTAGCGATATCAAGCATGGTCTGAGGCTTGTAGGGCTCTAATTGCTTAATAGCCTTACGGCGCCAACCACGATCGATGTCCCATGAGAGACGGTGGTTCAACTGGTCGTAGGTAGGAGCAATGTTATCAAACATTTGCTCCACCTGTTCGGCCTTTGAACCGTTATGATATGGTTTTATCGTCTCTTGCTGGTACATAGTTTTTTCTTTCTACTGGGGTTGCCATGACATGGCAACATACTTGAATATTATCTGGTCTTCAGATATTCGCTTACGTTCTTCTCGATACGGGCTGCGATGTCATCACTGTCGGCAGCCTTCTCAAACTTCTCACCGATGATGTGCTCATACAGTTCGATATAGCGCTCGCTAACACTCTCTGCGTATTCATCTGTGATTTCGGGCATTACCTGACCAGGCTCGTTCATGAAGTTGTGCTCAATCAGCCACTGACGTACGAACTCCTTAGAGAGCTGCTTCTGAGGTTCACCCTTAGCCAGCTTCTCCTCATAGCCGTCAGCATAGAAGTAGCGTGAAGAGTCGGGAGTGTGAATCTCGTCGATGAGATAAACCTTACCATCGCGCTTACCAAACTCGTACTTGGTGTCAACGAGGATAAGGCCCTGCTTCTGGGCAATCATCTGACCACGGGCAAAGAGCTTGCGAGTGTAGTCTTCCATCACGGCATAGTCTTCTGCCGATACAATACCCTGAGCAATGATTTCTTCTTTAGAGATATTCAGGTCGTGACCTTCGTCAGCTTTTGTCGTTGGAGTGATAATGGGTTCAGGGAAACGCTCGTTTTCTTTCATACCGTCAGGCAGACGAACACCACAAATCTCACGGCAACCATTCTTGTATTCGCGCCATGCAGAGCCAGTGAGGATAGAACGGATAATCATCTCTACACGGAAGCCCTCACACTTCAGACCTACAGTGACCATAGGGTCGGGAGTGGCCAGTTTCCAGTTGGGGCAGATGTCACTGGTGGCATCAAGGAATTTGGCAGCAATCTGGTTGAGCACCTGTCCTTTGTAGGGAATTCCCTTAGGGAGAATAACGTCAAAGGCCGAGATGCGGTCTGTTGCTACCATAACCATCAGGTCATCGTTGATGTTGTACACGTCGCGTACCTTACCATGATATACGCTCTTTTGTCCTTCAAAGCTGAAGTCAGTCTTTGTTAATGCTTTCATTATTGTGTTTACTTTGATCGAAATGTTCGTATGCGTTGACGATGCGGGTTACCAATTTATGACGTACAATGTCTTTGCGGTTGAGCTCCACAATACCGATACCCTCTACACCTTTCAGTATTTCCAATGCTTCTACCAGTCCACTCTTCTGTGAGCGTGGTAGGTCTATCTGTGTCATGTCACCCGTAATAATCATCTTCGTGTTCCATCCCATACGAGTGAGGAACATACGAATCTGTTGAGGTGTCGTATTCTGTGCTTCATCCAAGATGACAACGGCATCAGACAATGTGCGACCACGCATGAATGCAAGTGGTGCTATCTGTATGATGTGATGCTCCATCATCTCCTGTAACTTCACCTGTGGCAACATATCCTCCAGGGCATCGTAGAGTGGCTGCAGATAAGGGTCAATCTTATCTTTCATGTCGCCAGGCAGGAAACCGAGTTTCTCTCCTGCTTCTACGGCTGGACGTGACAATATAATCTTTTTGGCTGTTTTCTCTTTGAGTGCCTTGACGGCCAATGCAATGGAAAGATATGTCTTTCCTGTTCCTGCAGGACCAACGGCAAACACCATATCATTATTTTGATAGGCATCTATTAGTTGCTGTTGATTCTGGCTGCGTGCCTTAATGGCTCGCCCAGACATGGAGTAGCATACCACACCGTCAGGAATCTCCTCACTGGTGCGTCGTCCTTTGACGATGTCTAATATATCTTCTTCGTGTAGTGAGTTGAATTTCAGCACATGCTGACGCATGCGCTCGGCACTCTCTTCAAAAGCTGCCATCTGCTCTTCGTCGCCCAATACGCGAATGACGTTGTCGCGACCAACAATGCGCAGTTTGGGATATAGCGCACGAATCATTTGGAGATGTTGATTACCAGTCCCGTAGAATACTACAGGATCAATATCTTCTAATACTATATGCTTCTCTATCACGCTCTACGTTTTCTTTTCAATTATCAACGATGTTGCAAAGGTACGAATAAGTGAGCAAAAAACAAAAGGAAAATTAGTTTTTCTTTTTTTTTTCGAATGAAAGTACTTTCGATGAATATCAAAGGTACGAAAATAAAGTGAAAAGTGAAGAGTGAAAAGTGAAAAATTTGTTGCCACATGTCACATTTTTACTTATTTTTTGTACTTTTGCAGTCAGAATATGAGATATAGTACAAAACAACAGGGTGAATACGACCACTATGAGGTCACGGAAGAGCAGCCTTTGCTAGCTTTTCTGCTGGAGCATGTCCAACAGAGTCGTAACAAGATTAAGCTGACATTGCAAGGTCAGGGCGTCAAGGTGAATGGTAAGACCGTTACACAGTTTGACTATCAGTTGAGACCTGGCATGAAGGTGGCTTTCTCGAGAACGAAGCGCAATCAGCAACCCTTCCGTAGCCGTTATGTACGTATTGTCTATGAAGACCGTTGGCTGATTGTTATTGAGAAACAGCCAGGAATACTGTCAATGGCTGCCGGTCATTCGTCGCTGAATGTTAAGACGGTACTTGATGATTATTTCAAGAAGAGTCGTCAGAAGTGTACTGCCCATGTTGTTCATCGCTTAGATCGTGATACAAGTGGACTGATGGTTTATGCCAAGGATATGGAAACAGAGCAGATCTTGGAACATAACTGGCATCAGATAGTCTATGACCGTCGCTATGTGGCTGTGCTTTCTGGAGAGATGGAACAGGATGACGGTACCATAGAGAACTGGCTCAAGGATAACAAAGCCTATGTCACATATTCTTCTCCAGTAGATAATGGTGGCAAACTGGCTATTACCCATTTTCATGTGTTGGATCGTACCACGGAGCATTCTTTGGTAGAGTTTAAGTTAGAGACAGGACGTAAGAATCAGATTCGCGTTCATGCTGCCGATATGGGCCATCCTGTTTGTGGTGATCCGAAATATGGCAATGGTGATGATCCTATTCACCGCTTGTGTCTGCACGCTTGGCTACTCTGTTTTGAACATCCATGGACGCATCAGCCAATGGAGTTTGAAACACCCGTACCCGCAATGTTCCGTCATTTGTTTAAGAAAAGATAGAAAGAATAATATATGACCTATTATCTGGCCTTGTTGGCACTGATTATTATTGCAGTGCTGGTTGTGAAGAAAGTTGCTTCGTGTCTGATTAAGACAATTATTACACTGATACTTTTAGCAGTTGGAGTGGCTATCTATTGGATGTATCTTAAATAAGTAGTAGTCCAATAGATACGCTAAGTCCGTAGATAAACATGTTGCGAGCAGTTTCACCGAGACATTCGTTTAGTTCTCGTCCGTGATTAATGCGACGCATCTTCTGCCATGTTAATACATGTAATAGTAGGTAAGAGAAGGGCATAACGAAAGCCAGAATATGGCCGTTAACCCAAAAGATTACACCTGCTAATACTGCACCTATACCTAGTGATAAGTAGAGCCATTCGGTAGCTTCCGGTCCAATCTCAACTACTAATGTTTTCTTTCCGTCACGTTGGTCGTTGTCACGGTCGCGATAGTTGTTGATAATCAGCAATCCGTCAATTACAGCACCACAAGCGATGGAGGCGATAAATACCTGCCACGTACAGGTGTGTAACTGTATATAATAGGTGATGCAGACGGGTACAATGCCAAAGAAGATGAATACCAATGTATCGCCCATACCGATATACGATAAATGCGTGGTGTAGAGAAAACAGAACACTACACAGATGACGCCTACAAGAATCATCTCCATACCTCCATAAAGTATTAATGGTAATCCTACCAGGCAAGCAATACAGGTAGTCAAGGCGATGGCTCGTTTCATAGAGTCTATCTTAACCCATCCTTGTGTACAGGCTCTCAACGGACCCAGGCGAGTCTCTGCATCGTCATTGCCACGTGTATAGTCAAAGAAGTCGTTAATGAAGTTGGCATTGATTTGCATAATGAGTGCAAAAGCCAGACAGAGTATTGCTGCTGTCCAACTAAATACATCGGAGATGTAGTCGCGTGTGTCAACCCATGCCAGTGCCAATCCAATCATTACGGGTACTGCAGCACCCGTTAATGTCTTGGGACGAGCAGCCAATATCCATGCCTTTATGGAGTCTTGTTTTATTTGGTCTTCGTTCATAGTTCTTCTGCAAAGATGCGGTCAAATACTTCTCTCATTCGCTGAGGTTCTACAATAAGCTGTCGTAGTTCGTTGAGTTTCTTCTCGTTCTCAGATCCTTGAATCCACAAGCGTATGTAGCCATTTACCGAATATTTCTCATCCATGTGTTTCATGAATCTATGCCAATGTCCTTCCGCGTCTAACTGTGGATAGTTGGCTAATCCAAACTGGATGGTGCGACGAATTACCGTTTCAGGATCAATGTCGCGGTCTGCCTCTGCCACAATCTTTCCGTAGATGCTGCGTGGTGCTCTTGATGCAGAAGCACGGTGGTCTTCTACTGCCTCTTTCATCATTTTCAATTGTTCAGCAGAGAACCAACGCTTGAGGCGGGCATCAGCCATCAGAATCTTTCCACTGGTGATGTGGTGGATAGCTCGCGGACCAGACAGTCCCAAATCGTGATAAGCAGCAATGGTATATGTCATGTCCATGTCTGCTCCCGTCTTGCGTGCCAAATCAAGAGAACGGCGGATGACGCGTGTAACGTGCTCCATATTGTGAGCCTTGTCAAAGGCTGCATACTGAGGTAGAATCTGTGTCTCAATGAATTCCACCAAATCGAGCGAAGGATTATTCGTCATCATAGTTCTCTCATTTTTAATTATAGAAATTCCACGATACACCTACACGCAAGATGCGAGCGTTGGTAGGATAGTGGGGCGCCAAGAAATATTGCTTTGTGCCAGAACCTGCATTGACATGGTTCATGGCAATGAAGAAACGGGCACGCTTCAGATGCATATTGGCATATACATCAATGAATGGATAGCCACCGATTTCTACACGGCTGTCGGCATTCTTCTGTATGGCAAAGTTGCTTATCTGTGGCAGATAGTCGGGAGCCTCGTACTTGGTGAAGTAAGTCATGCTACCGCCCAATTCTACGCTCAGTACACGGGCAATCTTAAACTTCAGATAGAGATTGCTGAAGAGATTGAGTGTGGGCAAAGGCAATACCGACTTCATGCTGGCATTCTGGTAGGTTACCATGTTCTCCCAATTGAATGGGCCGAACGTGAAGTCTTGCTTCAGTTGCAATGTCAGCACATTGAGGTTGGTGGCTTCCTGATATACGCCGCCAGTCAGTGCTTTGCGACCAGTATTGTTATAGGTGTAGCTCATGCCGAAATAGGTGTAGTTCTGTATTTCGTCAATAGCTACGCGCAGGCTGGTATTGGTCTTATCGTATGAGAAGAGACCTTCCAGATGAGTGCGTGTCTCAGGACTTAACGACAGTTCCCACCAAAGATGCTTTGAATGGAAATTCTCCATGAAGTAAGATGGTGTGCTACGTAGGAAGTAGGCTTTGGCAGCCAGTCTTACGGTGTCGCCAAATAAGGGGAAGTTGAGGTCGGTACTAAAGTCCAGATTCAGCATACCCTGATCCATACCGGCTACGCCGATTTCTGCACTGGCATTGAAGTGGAATGTCTTTCCTTGCGTCTTCGACATGCGTCCGCCAACCATCAAATCGTATTCTGACTTTGACTCCAAGTGGTAGCCTGTTGCTCCGCTTTGCAGATATGGCATCTGATAGTGTCGCTGTTCGTAGGATATAAATCCTTTCAGGCCAGCTTTCATATACTTATTGAATCCTTCGAGTAATGCTAGGGCAAGAGTATTCTTAACACTCGTGTACTTATATTTGTCGTAGCAATTTTCTCCAGCGCTGCCCCCCTCGTAGTCTGTGTCATAATAGGTATTGGCATAGTAATTTTCAGGTGTTGCATAAGCCTGATAGATATGCTCATAGTTGTTGATGTCGAGGGTGTGGATGATGCTGGTCACAGGCACGTATTCGCGTTTCATATTGGCTTCAAGACTGTCTTGCTCATGCTTGATAGCCATCAAACTGTCAAGAGATTCTCGTGAGTCAACCTTGATACGAGTGGTATCTGCAGCAGCAGCTTCTTTCTTGACGGGTTCATTACCCATAATTTTTGCATCGGATGGTCTGCCGGCAGGTGCGTTCTCAATAGTATTCTTTCCTTTGCGCTCCCTAACTTTATTTGAATCTTTTTCGTCATCATCTTTTGCTTCGCGCTCAGCTTTCTGTTTGGCTGAGGCTGCAGCAAACTGGCGGGCTTTGATTTCTTCGTCCGACATCTTTACCTTGCGATAGAAACCTATGTTGTAGCGATGGGTGAAGAACAGGTGTTGTGACTTGTTACGATTCCAGTTGCTGGAGAGCACTGTGGGAATTTCACTCTCCGTAAACTGTTCTGTAAACAGCTCTGGGTGAGTGATATAGTTGTCGTTGGTAATGCCGCCATTCTCGTTGGTCTTATGCTGATAGGCTGTTGCTAGCAGATGCATCTGATAGCGGTCGCCACGATAAGAGGAGAATAGGGTAGAGCGGAAATGCGATACGTTTTGATTCTGGTAATAGCCACGAGCATAGAAATAATCCAAATCGAAACCAAATCCCAATCGCTTGTTGGCATTAACAGCAAACTTCGCATCGATATGGTCTTCGCCATTCTGCTTGTCACCGCAGTTGTCGTAGCTGATGTTGGTATAGGGCGACAGCGTGTTCAGAAAGTGGAAGTTTTCTGGTTCCTTGCGCATGTAGTCGTAACCTTCAACAAAGAAGAATTCTCCCATCTTTCTGGGACGGTCGATGAAGATACGGCTCTGACGAGTAGTGTAGTTGCTACCGATAGAGTTGTATTCGCCGTATTTTCCTGTGTTATAGATGGAATTCTGATAGAGGTGGGGCATCGTGTCCAGTTCTACGGGCGTAATGTCGCCCAATAGACGGTCCACTGTCCATGCCCATACTCCTCTAGGAACTTCCTTGCTATTATGTGTCGAGTCGCGCCTGTTAGGGTTGAAGCTGTTGTTCTCGCTTCGCTGGGTAATGTTCCCGTCGGGGTCCATTTCCTGATACACCTGAGCCTGCACGGTGGCCGCACAGAATATCAGTAGTAGGTATGTAATGACTCGTTTTTTGTTCATTCTGATTTTATCATTCTCAATCCAGACTCCACAAATTTGATGACCATAGAGCCCAGTATAATGTATGTTCCCGTCTCATGCTTTCCTGTATAATAAATGTACATGCCGACGGCTGCACCAAGGATGAAGATAGTGTTCATCCAGTTTCTGATAACCTTCAGACTCATTTCAGCAGACTCTCAATCTTATTAAACAGATAATCTACACGGTCGATGGTCTTGCGACGGAACTTGGCTGATACAGGAAGAAGGCGTGTACCTTTTTTGTTGAGAGCCTCATTGTCTGTAATCCACTTCTCTGCCTGATAATGAATAGGCTTGCGGAACTCGTCGTAGATATAGTGAATATGCGTGATAGATACTTTTACCTGACCATTTTCGCATGTTGCCTGCATATCATAGAGAAAACGAGTACGGTCCAGCTCTAATTTAGTGCTCTTGAATACCAACCACTCTTGATAGTTGCCTGCAATCTGGTGCTTGTTGTTGTCCTGGCCAAGAATATGACTATCAATCTGATTCTCTTCGCTAATCATATCCCCCATGTATTGCTGTACGATGGCAAAGATGTCAGCAGCACTCTTGCCTGGAGCTTTGATAGTTTTGCTGAAAACAACCTTGCCGTTTACTTCAGGTACTGCGCCTTTCAAGTATCTAGGGTCTTTCTTTGAATAAGTCTTTACCACGTTGGCTTTCTCCCAAGTGTTGTTTTGTGCCCATGCGCCCAATGGCAGTAAAGCGATGAGGGCTATGATTACATTCTTTTTCATTTTTTGATGTTTTTGGTTGTTGTTTTGTTTTTCGTACAAAGGTACGACTTTTTTCTGAACCAGCCAACAAATTTTATTTAAAAAGTCCTATATCAGCTTAAAACCACTGCAAATTGTGCTTTTATGAATTTGTATTCGCAAGCCATCGATTTCGTTTGGTATTATGTGATAAGTTTGACGGCATTATTCGCATCGAATTTACGCTTCAAACTCATCGAATTCAGCCTGCAAACTCATTGGATTCAGGCTGCAAACAAAAAAGGTTTATGCGTAAAAACATGTAACCTATTAACATGACACCCCGCAAACCACGATGCATAGGGCGTTTCAGGCATGTTAATAGTTTGCCAACTATTAACCTACATGTACTATTTTTGCACATCAGAATTAATTACGAACACAGATGGCATGGATTCCTTAGATTATTTTTGGGGTGCACTTCAATATGTAGGGTAGATGTATGTTAATAGTTGAGGCAACTATTAACATGGCTCAATCCCTTTGTACATCGGCATTTGAAGCCAGTCATGTTAATAGGTTAATAGTTTTTGAGAAAATCTTTATTAGAATACAGAATTCCATTATGAGAATTTGAAAAATACAGCTAAGTCAGCTCTGAATACAGCTAATCCAGCGCTGAGATAGCTGTATCTGCACCCCAATAGTTATTGTTTAGCACTTCAATAGTTATTATATTGACCTTCAATAGTTATTGTATTAAAGAGCAATAGTTATTGTATTGCGATGCTAAAGTGGCTCTTTCGTGAGCCTCAATTTGTTTGCAGCCTACATCCGAATAGTTTGCAGGCTGAATTCGATGAGTTTGCACGCATAATTCTCTTTGAATTTACGCATAATTCTCTTGGCAATAAAGGACTGCAAAATAAATTAGGGAAAACTTGCATTTCGCCTAAAAATTTTGTACCTTTGCATCTTGGAATGAAAGAGCATAAACACATACATAAAAACGGTGACACAATGACGCAATGACAGTGATTTCTATAGACCCTACGCGTACCGTGCGCGCATACGCGGTACGCGTATAGTTTCATACTTTTATTGTCATTGCGTCATTGTGTCATCACTACAGAATAAAATAACCTCTCTAAAACTGGGTGGAGTGGTGGAGAGGGTGGAGATAAAATCCCAAACCCCATGCGGGAACACAGGGGGACTGTCCCTCTGATTTACAAAGGAATAGCTAGAGTTCATAAAGCGCACCAACCAGGTGGAAAAGATCATGTCCATCTAAAAAACGGGCGTGGTGCCATAAATGCAGATGGAAGTGGGCATGATGGTCCCAAACCAAAACTTACAAAAAAAGAAACCGATTTCATCAGTATGATTGAAGGTTTTTTTAAATAAAAAGTAGCCACAAGTAATAATATAAGTACAATTAAATTTTTAATACAATGAAATATAATGTTATAGAAAGAATCAAGAAATTCATCGATGAACACGAGGTTTTACGTGACTATGAAACATACGAACAGATGCCTACCTTCTATCGATATAAAGAATTAGATTGTTTGAAATCTTCTATTAAAGAAGAATACTATATTCCATTCCTGATAAATCTAGCAATAATGTATGTCAATCAAGGACTGTTGCTTGCCAAGAGTCAATTAACAGAGGAAGAATTAAAAAACTATCTGATATATTTTGGAATATGGTGGGATGAGGAAGAAGTTGAAGAAATGGGATTCTCTTGCATAGATGTATATTTCACTAGAAAGGCAAAAGAACATATAAAATTATTTAATACGGACTATTGTCGACCTATAGATTGCAAAGATACTAAGATTTATAAATATGTTAAGGATATAATTGGAATATCTGAATTTACATGTTATCATTCAAAATGGACAGACAAATATGAAGATGGAAGTGAAGAAGTATCCGAGTTTTATTTCTTTATTCCCAAAATATTAGAACAACAAATAAAATCAAACAAATAAGAGATTTCAAAAATCACTGGAAAATCATCAGAGCAGCAGGAATCACAGGCTTTTGATTCCTCAGGCAATATATTTAATCAATCATGGGGACAGGTTTGAAGTGAACCCAGAAACTTGGAGGATTAGGGAAAAGTGTGTATCTTATGTAGACATAATCTCTACCAAAACTTAACACCATAGGACTATCCCTTTGATTGACGTAGGATTGGTTACGGGATTATTTTAGCTCTAACTCCTTTTGCAGTCGAATAATCTCGTCGCGATATTGAGCTGCTTGTAGGAAGTCGAGGTTCTTTGCGGCTTCCTTCATCAAACGGGTGGTTTCGGCAATACTCTTTTCTAATTGCGGACGGGTCATCTGTTCGATAATTGGGTCGGCAGCAAAGGCAGCTTGTGGCTTTTCGGTAGAGGTCTGCTGGCCGTTGGCTGCTCGCTCTTGGTCTACCAATGAGACGGTAAGTGCCTTCTTGATCTGCGTAGGTGTGATGCCATGCTCCTCGTTGTATTTCAACTGCTTACTGCGACGGCGCAGTGTCTCGTCGATGGTAAGCTGCATAGAAGCAGTAATAGTATCAGCATACATAATAACCTTGCCATTGACGTTGCGGGCTGCACGACCGGCTGTCTGTGTAAGACTGCGATGAGAACGCAGGAATCCCTCCTTGTCGGCATCAAGAATAGCTACCAATGAAACTTCGGGCAGGTCGAGACCTTCGCGCAATAGGTTGACACCTACCAGTACATCGTAAGTACCGTTGCGCAGATTCTCCAGAATCTTCACGCGTTCCAAGGTGGTTACTTCGCTATGAATATAAGCTGTCTGAATACCATGATTTAATAGGTACTCGCTCAGTTCCTCGGCCATGCGCTTGGTCAGTGTTGTAATCAGTACGCGCTCATGTTGTTTGATGCGTTGCTGGATTTCCTCCATCAAATCATCAATCTGATTCTCCGTAGGACGCACTTCAATCTCTGGGTCTAATAGTCCTGTGGGGCGTATTAGCTGTTCTACTACCACGCCCTCAGCTTCATTGAGCTCGTAGTCGGCTGGGGTGGCAGAAACGTAGATAACCTGATTGGTCATCTCTTTGAATTCGTCGAAGGTGAGTGGACGATTGTCGAAAGCTGCGGGCAGTCGGAATCCGTATTCTACGAGGTTTGTCTTACGGGCACGGTCGCCACCATACATTGCTCCAATTTGAGGAACACTGACATGACTCTCGTCGATGACCAGTAGATAATCTTCTGGGAAGAAATCCAACAGGCAATAAGGACGTTCGCCAGCCTGGCGACCATCAAAATAGCGCGAGTAGTTCTCAATGCCAGAGCAATGGCCTAGTTCCTTAATCATTTCCATGTCGTACTCTACGCGCTCTTTGATGCGTTGTGCTTTAATGCCGTCGCCTAATTCCTCAAAGAATGCTACTTGTTTCACCAAGTCGTCTTGTATTTGTCGAATGGCTATATTGGTCTGCTCTTGTGTGGTCATAAAGAGGTTGGCTGGGTATAATTTGTATTCGCTAAACTGGGCCATACGCATCATTGTTACGCTGTCCAATTCTTCGATGTTGTCTATTTCGTCATCCCAGAATGTTACTCGCAAAATGGCTTCACTATATGCCATTGCGATATCTACAGTATCGCCTTTCACTCGGAAGCATCCGCGCTTCAGTTCAAGGTCATTGCGAGTGTATAATGCGGCCACTAATTTCCTTAACAGAACGTTGCGGTCAATGATTTGTCCTTTGTGAATCTCTATGATATTTTCATTTAAAGCCACAGGGCTTCCCATACCGTAAATGCATGAAACAGAAGATATAACTATAACATCTTTTCTTCCTGACATTAAGGCGCTTACGGCACTAAGTCGAAGGCGGTCTATCTCTTCGTTGATGGCGAGGTCTTTTTCGATGTAAGTATCGGTAGTAGGTAAGTAAGCCTCTGGCTGATAGTAGTCATAATAGCTTACATAATATTCTACTGCGTTTTCAGGAAAGAAACCACGCATCTCTTCATATAGTTGGGCTGCCAACGTCTTGTTGTGTGACAAGATGAGGGTAGGTTTTCCTACATTGGCTATCACATTGGCAACGGTAAAGGTCTTACCAGAGCCCGTAACACCCAATAATACTTGAGATTTGTCACCACGTAAAATGCCGTCCGTCAATTGTCGGATAGCTTCTGGCTGGTCGCCCGTTGGTTTATATTTCGAAGTGAGAACATAGTCCATAAGTTGTGCAAAATTACGAAATATTTCCTAATTCATAGCCCTTAATCCTAATTTTTATCAAAAAACTTTGTTTTTCTCGTCGAAAATGCGTAATTTTGCACGTCAAATTTGATTCTAACATGAAGAAGAACGTTATTGTTGCAATTTTGATGGCCTCTCTGTTCTCAGGGTGTGCCAACGAATTCAATAGAATATATCAGTCTACTGATGTCACATACAAGTACGAATGTGCGAAGTCGTACTTTGCTATGGGTAAGTTCGACTATGCTGCAACATTGCTGCAGGATGTAGTACTGACCCAGAAAGGTCGTAATAGTGGACAGGAGAGTCTCTATATGTTGGCAATGGCGTTGTATAATAATCGCGATTTTGAGGCTGCCAGCGCTACTTTCAAGAAGTATTTTCAAAGCTATCCCAAGGGAGATTATGCTGAGCAGGCATGTTTCTATATCGGTCAGTCTTTGTTTGAGAGTGTTCCTGAGCCTCGTTTGGATCAGACTCCTACAGTAGGAGCTATTACTGCCTATCAGAACTTCCTGGATTATTATCCTGATTCTCAACTGCGTGAGGCTGCTCAAAACCGTCTTTTCAAGTTACAGGACAATCTGGTACAGAAGGAGTATCTCTCTGCTAAGTTGTACTATAACCTCGGTGGTTATTTCGGCAATATCAATGCTAACACGGAGTCAAACTACGAGGCTTGCATCATTACTGCACAGAATGCCTTGAAGACATTCCCTTATACCGATAAGCGCGAAGATTTCTCTGTTCTTATCATGAAGAGCAAATACTATCTGGCTAAGAATAGTTCGGAGCAAAAGAAGGTTGAGCGTTATCGTGATGCAGAGGACGAGTGTTATGGTTTTCTCACAGAATTCCCTGAGTCAAAAGAGTGTAAGACTGCTCAGGAGTATATCGAGAAATGTAAGCTCGTGACAAAAGACTAAGCGGTTAAATAGTGATTTGAATAGCAAATAGTTTAAATGTAAATATATAATATGGATTACAAGAAGTCAAAAGCACCGGTCAATACAGTGACCCGTAACATCATGGATCTTTGCGAGGAGACAGGTAATATCTACGAGAGCGTAGCTATTATTTCTAAGCGTGCTAACCAGATTAGCGTACAGATTAAGGAAGACCTGTCAAAGAAGCTTGCAGAGTTTGCTTCATATAACGATTCGTTGGAGGAGGTATTTGAGAACCGTGAGCAGATTGAGATTTCTCGCTATTACGAGAAGTTGCCAAAGCCCACTTTGCTGGCTACACAGGAATTTGTAGAGGATAAGGTTTACTGGCGTGATCCTGCTCGTGAGCAGCAGGCTGCTAACGATGATCGTCTGTAAGCTATGATTCAGCGTAAGCAAACCCTTTTTCTGCTCATCGCTGTCATTCTGGGAATGGTTCATTTCCAGTCTTGGGCGCTTTTCGGTGTGCAGATGTTGGCATCAGCCATCAGTCTTATAGCAATCTTTCTGTTTAAGCGTCGCCCCTTGCAGGCCAATCTTTGTCTGGGTGCTATCCTGGTCAATCTTGCTTGGTATGTAGTTCTGGCTGTAAAGATTCAGCAGGGCTTGGCAACAGAAACACTGCCAATGACGGCTACACTGCCTATCATCGCTGCAATCCTCTGCCTATTGGCAAGACGTGGTGTGATAGCTGATGAGAAATTGGTAAAGGCTGCAGACAGGCTTCGTTAAATAATAGATATAGCTTATCCGCAGTTGTTTAGCGAATACAAAAAAGCGAGGAAGTTTTAGCTTCCTCGCTTTTTAATGCATTATTGCGATATTACTTCTGTGCCTTGAGAGCAGCGATAGATTCGCGCAGTGCAGCAATCTTCTCTTCTGAGTCGCTCTGCTTCTTGCGCTCCATAGCTACCACAGCTTCTGGTGCATTAGCAACGAAACGCTCGTTAGAGAGTTTCTTCATCACACCCTGCAAGAATCCTTCAAGGTGCTTCAACTGTGCCTCCTGCTTCTCAATTTCTGCATCAATGTCAATCATATTGCCCAGAGGTACAGCAAACTCGTCAGTACCAATCATGAAGGCACTTGCAGTAGCATCTTTCTCTGAAACAACATTGATAGCGCTTACGTTTGCCATCTTGGTAATTACGGCATTGTATGCCTCGTAGTGGTTCTGACCTACAGCCTGCAGTTCCAGAGCCTCCTTAGGAGCAATGTTCTTCTGGTTACGTACCATACGGATGCCAGAAACAATCTGCTTCACCTGTTCGATGTCAGCCAGCAGTTTCTCATCCTCAGCGGTAATCTTGCTCAGAGTAAGGTTCTCGCGCATGATGCTCTCACCAGCGTTACGCTCGTAGAGTGCCTGCCACAACTCTTCAGTGATGAATGGCATGAATGGGTGCAGCATCTTCAGCAGAATGTCGAAGAAGCGCAGTGTTGCCTCATAGGTAGCACGGTCGATAGGCTGAGCCTCACCATTGATATATGCAGGCTTAACCATCTCCAGATACCAGCTTGAGAACTCGTCCCAGAACAGCTTGTAGACTGCCATCAGAGCTTCAGAGATACGATACTTAGAGAAGAGGTCTTGCATCTCCTCAGCAACAGCCTTCAACTTAGCATCAAACCAAGCAACGGCAGTCTTGCCAGTCTCGGGCTGTTCGATATCTGCTACCTGCCATCCCTTAACCAGACGGAAGGCATTCCAAATCTTATTGTTGAAGTTACGTCCCTGCTCGCACAGTGCCTCGTCGAAGAGAATGTCGTTACCTGCAGGTGCAGAGAGCATCATACCCATACGTACACCATCGGCACCAAACTTCTCAATCAGGTCAATGGGGTCAGGAGAGTTACCCAGTGACTTAGACATTTTACGACCCAACTTGTCGCGTACGATACCAGTGAAGTATACGTTCTTGAATGGGAACTTGCCCATATACTCCTCACCAGCCATAATCATACGAGCTACCCAGAAGAAGATAATGTCTGGACCAGTTACCAGGTCAGAAGTGGGGTAGTAGTAGTTAATCTCCTCGTTGCCAGGATTGTTGATACCATCAAACAAGGAGATAGGCCACAACCATGATGAGAACCATGTGTCGAGTGCATCCTCGTCCTGACGCAGGTCTGATGCCTGCAGATTGGCATTGCCACTCTTCTCGCGAGCCAGCTCAAGGGCCTTCTCTGCATTCTCAGCTACAACATAATCGTCGTTCTCGTTGTAGTAGTAGGCTGGAATACGATGTCCCCACCAAAGCTGACGTGAGATGCACCAGTCTTGGATATTCTCCAACCAGTTCTTGTAGGTGTTTTTGTATTTGGCAGGATAGAACTTCAGCTCATCGTTCATTACTGGTGGCAGAGCGATGTCAGCAAAGTGCTGCATCTTAAGGAACCACTGCAGTGAGAGGCGTGGCTCGATGGCAGTATCAGGGTTACGCTCAGAGTAACCTACCTTGTTGGTATAGTCCTCGATGCGCTCCATCAGTCCTGCTGCCTCCAAGTCTTTGGCAATCTGCTTACGACAAGCAAAACGGTCCATGCCAACATAGAGAGGTGACTGCTCAGAGATAGTACCATCGGCATTGAAGATGTCGATAGTCTCCAAGTTGTGAGTCTTACCCAGCATATAGTCGTTGGTATCGTGGGCTGGAGTAACCTTCAGACAGCCCGTACCAAACTCGATATCTACATAACGGTCTTCGATAACAGGAATTACGCGACCAACAAGAGGTACAATAACCTTCTTGCCCTTCAACCACTGGTTCTTCTGGTCTTTAGGGTTGATACACATAGCGGTATCGCCCATGATAGTCTCAGGACGTGTGGTAGCAACTACAGCATAGTAGCCCTTCTCATCCTTGTGGATGATGTTGCCCTCTTTTTCTAGAGCCTCTAGGTTTTCTAGATTATCTAAATCTGCAACGTAATACTTCAAATGGAACAGTTTTGACTTCTCTTCCTTATAGATAACCTCCTCGGTAGAAAGAGCCGTCAGAGCCTTGGGGTCCCAGTTCACCATGCGCAGACCACGATAGATGTATCCTTTATTGTAGAGATCTACAAACACCTTGATAACGCTTGCAGAACGCTTTTCGTCCATGGTAAAGGCGGTACGGTCCCAGTCGCATGATGCTCCCAGACGGCGCAACTGCTTCAGGATAATGCCACCATGCTCATCGGTCCACTCCCAAGCATGCTTCAAGAATTCGTCGCGAGTCAGGTCGTGCTTCTTGATGCCCTGCTCAGCGAGTTTTTTTACTACTTTAGCTTCAGTAGCAATAGAAGCGTGGTCGGTGCCAGGCACCCAACAAGCATTCTTGCCCTCCATGCGGGCACGACGAATAAGGATATCCTGAATAGTGTTATTCAGCATATGTCCCATATGCAACACACCCGTAACGTTGGGTGGTGGAATAACGATAGTGTAGGGTTCACGTCCATCAGGTTTTGAGGCGAACAATTTATTGTCCAGCCAATACTGATACCATTTTGATTCGACCTCTTTTGGGTCGTATTTACTTGCTAATTCCATATACCTTATTATAATAATGGCTGCAAAGGTACGAATAAGTGAGCAAAAAACAAAAGGAAAATGTTTTTTTCTTTGTTTTTTCGAACGAAAGTGCATTCGAACAATTAGTTCAAAGGTACAAAGAAAAAGTGAATAGTGAATAGTGAAAAGTGAAAAATTTGCTACTGCTAACAAAAAAGTTCAATGTTCACTGTTCACTGTTCAATGTTTTTTCGTACCTTTGCAGGCTGAAAGCAGTGTCTCGGTCTGCCGCTGGTGCTCATAAGGGCACGAGAGGAAAGTCCGGGCAGCATAGGACGCTCCACTGGTGAAAGTGCCAGCAGTTGGTGACAGCTGGATATGGAAGAAGAGAATAACCGCTTCCCGCAAGGGTAGCAAGGGTGAGAAGGTGGTGTAAGAGACTACCAGCCGGCGGGTGATCGTCGGGCTGTTCCATCTGGAGGCTGCAAGTTCGCGTATACCATCGTTTGAGGGCTGTCCGTCCGAGGTGCAAACCACGATGGAGGGTAGAATGCTTCAGTCGTAGGGTAACCTGCGAAGTAGATAAATGGCAGACGCCTCGCAAGAGGTACAGAACCCGGCTTATAGGGACAGTGCTTTCTTTTTCTATATTTTTCGTAAAAACTAAGAACTTAAAATGTCATGGGTCGACGAATAGATGCAATCATCCAGTTCTTTAAGATTGATATCTGGAGAATCAATCAGGACGACGTGTCGCCACTGAAATTCCTCTTTTTGGAGATAGTTAAGAAAGTTGTACTTGCCGTTCGCTTCTTTACTACCAAGCGCGTCATGCAGAAGGCATCTGCGCTGACGTATTCCACCTTGTTGGCTATCGTGCCCATTACGGCAGTAGTATTTGCCATTGCCCGTGGCTTTGGTTACAATAAGTATATAGAGGTGTGGTTTCGTGATGCCTTTGAGTCGCAGCCACAGGTGGCTGATGTGATTATTGGCTTTGTCAATAGCTATCTCGTACATACCAAGAGTGGCGTATTCTTAGGTGTTGGTCTGATATTCATGCTCTATACCGTGCTCATGCTGGTGAGCAATATTGAAGACACCTTTAATGAGATATGGCAGGTTAAGAAGCCTCGTTCTATCTTCCGTACTTTTACGGATTATCTTGCCATGTTCTTCCTCTTTCCCATCATCATTGTGATTACCTCGGGTGTATCTATCTTTATGGCAACCATTGCCGATTCTGTGCCCGATTTCCTGTTGTTGGGTTCTACTATTCGTTTCCTTATCGACCTTTCACCATACGTGCTGATGTCGGGCATGTTTATCGCCCTCTATGTCTTCATGCCAAATACTCATGTAAAGGTCATCAATGCTGTGGTGCCAGGCATACTCGCAGGTTTCGCCATGCAGGGATTGCAAATTTTCTACATCCATTCTCAGATGTTCCTCTCTAGCTACAATGCCATCTACGGCTCCTTTGCTGCTCTGCCATTGTTTATGCTGTGGCTGCAAATCTCGTGGACCATCTGCCTCTTTGGTGCTGAACTGTGCTATACCAACCAGAATCTCGACTACTACGACTATGATGCCAATACGGGCGAGATAAGCCATCGCTATCAGATTCTGCTCAATGCTCTGCTGCTGAGCCGCATCTGTAAGCGCTTTGCCAACGGACAGAAGCCACTCACAGCTCTTGAGTTGAGCGAGCAGACCACTATTCCTATTCGTATTGTCAATGATTTGCTGTATCAGCAGATAGAGGCAGGCCTTGTAATTGAGATTACTGTAGACGAGAAAGGAGAGACCTCATGCTTTATGCCTGCAGAGGATATCAAGAATCTCACCTTAGGAACAATGATTGACCGTATGGAGTCTTATGGTCAGTGGAAGATAGATCTTGATGTGAGTGAGCTCTTCTCCGAGCAGTGGGGTAAGGCTATGGAATTGCGTAGTACGTATCTTCGTGATGCCCGTCAAATTCTCGTACAAGACCTCTAATATACTCGTTGTTATTGGCTGATAATTGCATTGTATTAGTCCAAAATGCGGAAAATACCACTTTTTTCGAAAAAAGTTCAGAAAATGTTTGGCGGTTACATAAAAAGTGCGTACCTTTGCACTCGCTTTCAAGGATATGACACTTGAACAGCAAGGAACGAAGGTTCCGTAGCTCAACTGAATAGAGCATCTGACTACGGATCAGAAGGTTGTGGGTTTGAATCCCGCCGGAATCACAAAAGTAACGAAATAGCGAGCAAAGTTTTACTTTAGCTCGTTATTTTTTTGTATTTAAAATACCCTAAAATATTCTTCTTAATCAACAAAAATACCTATCTTTGCACGCAATTATACAACAACATAGGTAAACCAAATATGAAGAAATCAATCGTAACAGTACTTCTTGCCCTCTTCGCTATGACGGGATGGGCGCAAACAAAAGTGAATATTCATGGCGTGGCAGCCGCTGACGCTGAGACTATCTATCTTTTCAATCAAATAGACATGGGTAAACCCATTGACAGCATAAAGGTAAGCAACGGAAAGTGGAGCTATAGCGTAGAACAGCCTATCGGACGCACCATGCTGTCCATTGTTGCTGATCCCAAGCGCATACAGTCACCTCAGGATTTACTGAAAAACATGGGTGCTGTAATGGTGGATACAACACCAACAGAAGTGGATTTGACTACAGGTACTGTGAAGGGCTCTAAGACATCTATGGCTATGAACGAGGCTGTCAGAGGATTGTGTGCCTCTATGATGAATAACTCCAAGGAAGAAGCGTTTAAGGTGATGTACAAGGCTGTGATGGAGAATTTGGACTCAGAGATTCCTGTGCATTTCGTGCCTATGATTGCTGATGGACTCTCTGTTGGTGACCTGAAGAAGATTTTTGATGCTCACCCCAACTATGCAGAATATCCATCAATGAGTGGCGCTAAGCAGCGTTATGATATGCTCTCAGGCAAGTCTGTGCGCTCTATTGGTAAGCCATTTATTGACTTGGCAATGAACGATACCAAGGGTAAGGAACGTAAGCTGAGCGAGTGGTGTGGCAAAGGCCGTTATGTGCTCGTTGACTTCTGGGCTTCGTGGTGTGGACCTTGTCGTGCTGAGATGCCTAATGTTACGGAGTGTTACGAGAAGTATCACGACAAAGGTCTCGACATTGTGGCTATCTCTTTCGACAATAACAAGGAAGCCTGGCTGCAAGCCATCAAGAACATGAAGATGCCTTGGATTCACTTGAGCGACCTTGCAGGATGGAAGAGCATTGCCTCAGACATCTACGAGATTAAGGCCATTCCCAGCAATATCCTTTTCGATGGCGAGGGTAGGGTAGTTGACATCGACCTGCGTGGCGAACAACTCCAAGCCAAGCTCGCAGAGATCTTTTCCAAATAGCCTACTGCTCGTTTAGTCGTTGATATAATTCTTTGTAGACATATCGTAATAGAGTGCTTCTAGTTCCTGCAATGTCAGGTTTTCTACGGAGTGCTCTATTACTCTTATTAGTTCTTCGCGACGGAAGTCGTCAGACTGTCGGAATCGTTCAGTGTAAGCCATAATCTTATTCGTATCCTTTTTAATTTCGCCACAAAGTTAGCGAAAAATACTTGATTATCCACCTCTCTCTTCATAAAATTCAGAAAAACGTGCCCACTTATTCCTATGGCGATTAAACCAAACGCACAGTACGGAGTCTATACTATTAGAATTTATTATCAACAATTATTAATCAGTTAAACAAAAATGAAGAAAGTTTATTTAGCTGCGTTGTTATCCATCACTATGATGACAGCCAATGCACAGGAGCCAAATATCCCCATGTTTGGCAATCAACCAACCATCGATGTAAAGTATGATGAGTACAAGCCAGCTCCTCAGGGCTTCGACCAGGAGCGCGAGGGCATTGCCAAGGGTACCGTTAAGCTCATCGAGTATCAGTCTGCATCTGTAGGCACCACCCGTAAGGCTAATGTCTATCTGCCTCCTAAGTATGACGCCAAGAAGAAGTATAGCGTGCTCTACCTGCTTCACGGCATTGGTGGCGACGAGAACGAGTGGTACAAAGATGGTGGTGTGCCCAACATCATTATGGACAACCTCTATGCTGACGGAAAGGTAGCCGATATGATTGTCGTTATGCCTAACGGACGTGCTGCTAAGGATGACTCTCGCAAGGGAGGCTTTGGCTCATTCGCTGCCTTTGGTGAGTTTGACAAAGACCTTATCGGAAGCCTCATTCCTTATATTGAGAAGAACTTCAGCGTATATACCGACAAGAATCATCGTGCCATCGCTGGTCTGTCAATGGGTGGTGGACAGTCGCTCAACTTCGGACTTGGCCACATGGATGTCTTTGCCTATGTCGGTGGTTTCTCTTCAGCTCCCAACACCATGCGTGCTGCTCAGCTCATTCCCGATGTAGAGAAGGTGAAGAAGGAGAACAAGCTCCTGTGGATGGTATGCGGTGGTGCTGATGGACTTATCAACAACAGCGCTCAGCTCAAGGCCTTCTGTGATGAGAATGGCATTCCCTGCACTTTCATCAATTATCCTGAGCAAGGTCACAACTTCGTTGTCTGGAAGTACGGCCTCTACAACTTCGCTCAGTTGATATTCAAGAAATAAATTAGAAGCAAAAGATAAGAAAAATAAGCAAGAAAATAGCGCAAGATGATACTTGCGCTATTTTTTTCGTTATATTTTAGTGAAAAAACGACGGTTTTGGCTATGTATTGGTTATGCTAATACATCGTTTTAGCTATCGAAAAACGATGTTTTTGCTATCTGAAAATACCGTTTTCGTTATTGGAAAACATCGTTTTCCAGCATAGAAAACACTGTTTTCTGCTGTAGAAAACGCCTTTCTGGATAATTTCACTAATACGGCTATTGCTATCCCAATCACACAAAATTAGTGGTGGCAGCAGTGGCAGCAAATTTTCACTATCTGCCACCCTTTAACCAATTGATAATAAGGCCGTTCCGTTCAATTGGTGGCAGAGTGGCAGCAAAAATACCAAAAATATTTTTTTCGAAGACTTTATTATCCCAAATATCTTATCAGACATCTCGTCTTTTTATTTTTTCTTAGTTTTGAGAGACCACGCTGGCAAATCTGACGCGCCCTCTCTCTCGTAAGTCCCATATCATTTCCAATATCCGACAGTGAGCGAGAATTAATACCAATTCCGAAATACTGAGTTATAACTTCTTGCTCATTGGGGCGCAGAATGGAAGAAAGCAATAATTGCAAGTCAATACATAGCGACTCATAATCAGTTCCCCTATCCGTTGCGAATTCACTTCCAGAACTTAATCTATCAGCCAAGGTCGTACTATTCTCATCTCCCAATGGTGCATCAATGCTTGATGCGCTTATGTTTGCTTGTTCAGACTGGCGAATTTGTTGTATGTCGAGTTCTAATATATCGCTTAACTCTTCTTCAGAGGGTTGACGAAGATTCTGTTGTATAAAGTCATTCGTTTTACGTCGAATGATTTCCTGCAGTATTATTTGATTCTGTGGTTTACGAATCATATTGCCTTGATTATGAATAGCCGTCAAAATACTCTGACGAATCCACCATATGGCATAGGTTACAAACTTAAAGCCACGCGTATCGTCAAATCGCTCAGTAGCATTTATTAATCCGATATTTCCTTCATTGATAAGATCTCCAAGTGATAATCCTCGATGCTGATATTGTTTGGCCACAGATACAACAAATCTCAGGTTGGCAGAAATGAGTTTCTCTTTTGCCTGATTGCCTTTCTGTCCACCTCTTCGCAAAAGTTGTGTCAGTTCTACTTCCTCATCAGCCGTAATGAGGGGAATACGGCTGATGTCGGATAGATACTTGGCAAGAGCAATGTCTGAATGTTCTGTAATACTCTGATTAATCTTCAGTTGTCTCATTCTTATATTATTTAGTATTCTTTGTTGAAATAGTATCGTGATAAAACCCAACTGACAGCATGAGCTTTCAGAAAAGCTTTAGGATTGCTGACAAGCACATCCCACACAACTTCATATTCGTTAGCCGACAGGATATGAGGCTTTTCATAATGCTTTGCCTTGTAGGCTGCAATCTGTTTTGTTTCTCCTCGATGGATAGCAAGACGTATGTTGTTTCGTTCTAAGGCAGAATAATTGAAAAAGAGGCGTAGGATATCTAACATTTGCTCTTGATAAACTAGCAGACCATAGGTTGGCGTAAGAATCTCATCAAGTGGAGCAATGCCTGTCTGTGCCCATTCCTTACCATCTTTGCGAAGATTGTATTCGTTGAATAAAGAATCTTTGCCAGGAAATGTAAGGGCGTATTCTGCAATCTCATCATCAAGATTCCTAGGAACACTCCTCTCTTTTCTCCTACTTAGGTAGTTCATTGGTGTGATGTTTTCATACAAACTCGCTTGGATATTAGCTGAAATGGCAGGCGAAGCTTTAACTTCCAGATACTTTACGCTCCCCTCTTTGAACTCATTATAACGTGAACTCTCTATATCAAATTGGAACTTAGGACGCTTGTCGTTGACAAATCGAACCGAGTGCAAACCATAATAAAGCGGATCCACCTCTGTAAGCCCTAAAGCATAGCAGATAATAGATGATGGTGTTGCTCCACAAGCCCAATACCCAATCTTATTTGAATAGGCATACTGATGAAATAGCCAGAATACTCTGAGATAATAATCCACAAATCCATGATCAATAATCTGCTTGATTTCCCAAAGCCATCTGAGTGTGGCTGCTTTTCCTGGCTTGTCGCCATAGCGCATTTTCATGCCTTCGGCGACAAGTCCTTGAAGAATTCTTGTGTTTGTCATTTCCATAATTAATCCTTTACTACTCTTTTAAATTCCACAACCATATTAGGCAGTTTAAGAATGGGCTGGCTCAATCTGGTGGTGACATTATCGTAGCGTTCTTTTACCCAATCCACCACGCGATTGCGGATTTCGTTGTCATAGGCGATTTTTACCTGAAGGGGCGTTTCCTCTGCAAAGATCCCCTGAACATAAGTCGCTTTGTCTGGTTGGATTGGTGTGATGCCAAGAATGAAAGGTACAAGAGTGCCATTCAGGGAGCATTTTGCAACCTCTTGCACATAGCCAAGTTCTTTCTGAACTCCCTCGATTATCAGCGCTAGGTTAGATAATGCATCCGTAATACCATTTTGGCAAATGTCATTCAACTCGGCTCTCAACTCCTGCTTCCATTCGGTAATATTAAAATCCTTTTTCTCGCAAAGGAACTCCACCTGAAAGCAGAAGGACTCGTTCTTAGCTCTTGTTTCTAACTGCATTTTACGCTTTTGTTCTCTGTTCTTGCTCATAGTCTTTTGTTTTTTATGTTTGAAAAATGGTTTGTTTAGAGATTCTGATTCTTGAGGCTTTGTTTTAGCAAGGCTCGTTCACGTATATCCTTAATTCGTCTTATGGATTTCTCCATTTGAGCAGCAGCTTCTATGATAGGGTGCTGGAGTACGAATTTCTCTTCTTCTGTCAGGTCGTAGCCCTCAACTCCTTCATGCTGCTTGTCGCTTAATGCAGCAAGAATGTATTGGCGAACAAACCAGTGGGCATAATTCTCGAATGTGAATCCCTTCGTCTCATCAAACTTCCTTGCTGCCACTATCAACCCCATCTTTCCAGCTTGAATTAATTGTGGCATTGTCAGTCCTTGATTCTGATACTGTTTAGCGATTGTGCTCACAAGATTCTCATGAACTGTAATCAGCTCTTCAATTTGGTAGTTTCCTTTCATGTAGTTCCTTATCATTAATAAAACAATAATATGAGGGAAGGCCCCCCATATTATATATACGATAAGAAATTACTGATTTCTGGAAAAATCGCACTAAGGTGTGCAGAAAGAATGCAGAGGTATGCAGAAAAGTTGCGATATACTTACTTCCAGTATCTGTTTTGTAGGTAACGATAAAGTTCTGGATAAGATTCTGCTATTGGTGCAAGCAACTCCTTTGGATCAACCAAATGATATAATGATTGGTCTGTCAGCATTTCTCTCCAAGCCTCTTCCATAGAATGCATATTAGTTACTTCTGCATACCATTTATCCAAGAGTTCCTTATTCTCCTTTGGACATACATGAATATGAACGAAATGCTCAGCAGGAAAGACCTCCTCTTCTTTACTATTGCAAATACATTCTGCCCATAGTGCCTGACGCATCAACTGGTAAAAAGGCTCCTGGAAGTAGATGCTATTTTGGTACTTTGGCAGACTTTTGAGTTGTTTACTATTCCCTATAAGGTTATCACCCTCAGTATTGCAGTAACGAGACAAACGTGTTTTTCCTTTTGTTCCTATTGACTTATCATCTCTTTCGTATGTCTCTGTGTATTTCCACTCAATAGGAATGAGCCAACGCTCGTTATTTTCGTCAATGGCATATACAAAGGCATCTACAGAGGTGCAGAACTCTCCACGTTTCAAATCAATTTCGTGAAGATAATCCTTGCTCGCAACCACTTCGAAAGCAATATAATTATCAGTTCCCTTGTCACATGGTATATTCATTACATCCTTGAATTTCATGGGCATGCCAGAGATACCATTGATAACAGCTAGCACAGCTTCTTTATCGTGTTTAATAAAGAAAAGGTGATTGATACATGCTACTTGTGACGATAACAGATGGCGGGTAATATTCAATCCGTCAGGTTTCTGTCCTTCTGGCGCATCAAAATAACAATTCCACCATTTTATCTTATTATCCTTGAAATAGTCCTTAACCCTCTGTACAGAGGCTTGATCTTGCCAATTGTATAGATTTCTATCCCTTTCGCTATCATCAAGAAAATATTTAGAGCCTTTGCTTGTTATACTCTTGCGGAATAACTCTTGCTGCTTTCGTTGTTTTACCTCGTATGTCATATGCTAAATCTATTAAATTTTTCTATATATTATACGAAAGAAAACTGCTTTTTTGAACAAAAAACCTACAATGGTATGCAAAAAGGATGCAGAGGAGATGTTAAACATGTGTTATTGTAGAGTATTATATACCCTTGCTGTCTAGTCTTTCATACATTTTTATTCTATGAACTGTCCGACCAGGTGTATCTTTCTCCCATCCATCAAAAATCAACAACTCTGGAGTCAAGTTTATTTTATCAGGTCGTTTATTAGGAATAGGTAGGCACAATGATTTTTTTATATCATAAACTTGCTGATAATAAGTGAGAAGATTTGATTCATATTTTTCGATGAATTGCTTGTATCGTTCCATTTGTTCTACAATTTCCAATGGTGTATCGTCATCATTATGCAGCATTCTACCATCATTAATCCTTTTCAGTTCTACAAAGGTTACAACCCCATCCACACATTTTACGAGGTCTATACGATTTTTGCTGTGAGCATCATTATATGCAAACTCAGAATCAAGGTGAATGACACGATTATTAATTATGAGAGACCCCTGAATAAATTTTTCACTCCATTTTTCTTTAGGTAAAACTTCTGTCTTACTCTTCTTTCGAGAATAACAATCTTGTACGCGTTTTAAAATAGTTTTATATTTCTCTTCAATGCGATTGCTACACTCGAGATATGTAGTATTACTTCCTTCATCAAGATAATCTTTATGCGTGAAGATTTGTAATTTCTTGTGCCTACTACAATAATGAATGCGGGCCACGCTGCCACCTTCATAATACACATTAACTTGATTGTCTTTTCGTATCTCGATATACAGCGAGGGATCTTCCTTAAAACGTTTCCACCATTTAGGATTCTTACTCAACTCCGCAAATATTGTTGCGTCTGCTTTTAATGTATTAAAAGTAATTGCCATAGTTTCTTATCTATATAAGTTAAACATATTATTAATTCTCTTTTTCTTCCCCTCCCCAAATTCCTTTGGGGACGATAAATGGGCAATTTCATAATTCCAACTTCTCTTTAATCCGTTTTCTAACTTCTTCTTTAATGCTGGCGCGTACCAGACCGCTAACCATACGATGGCTCCCTTTAGGGATTCTATGTCCTGTAGATGATTCTGACTCTTGATACCTTTCCACAAAATTACTACTATGCGTTGTTATGTAGCGTGAAGGACGATTCTTAGGTACTTCATCAAGACGATGGGGAGCGATTTGGATATTGCATATTCCGGCGCGCATAGGATATAAACGGCTCATCAGCATACTTTTTATGCATCCATTTACTTCTCAATATACTTCTGCTCATAATTTTTAAGTCATTTAACTAACCTTGTTTTTGTAGAATCAGTAGTTAAGATTCTTCAAATAACTCATTTAACGAAGCCACAAGCCTCTTGTGTTCTTCACACTTCTTCTTAAGGTCCTTTGGACTTAATGAAGTGAGTGTGGACAAGGGTAATACTAATATGTATTTGGCGGTCGCTTTACTAATACCCAACTGAGCACACAAATGCATAGCAGCCTGAGACCCATCTATGGAGCTTCTGATTATCCTCACAATTTCATCAACGACTCTTTCATGACTATCGAAAAGGGATTTGAGCTCGTTTAAAGCGACTCCTCTGTTGGCAATCGTTTTACAAACTGCTGAGAAGTTTTCTTCCAAAATAACGTCGAAATCTTCCTTGATAGTGATTGTTGACTCACTCTGGTTCGTTTTAATTGTAGTTTTCATAAGTTTCTTTTTTATACTGTTATTATTCTATATTCTTTAAAGTCTGATTTGGAGTTACGGAATGCCCAGATTATCTGGCTCGACATAACATATCTTGAAATTTCAGCGGAATAGCCCTCCATATTAATATATACGATAAGAAATTACTGATTTCTGGGAAAATCGCACTAAGGTGTGCAGAAAGAATGCAGAGGTGTGTTGTTTTTATGCAAAGATATCTCTATAGCTATTTTGATCTGCAAGCTTAAAATCGAAGCAATAATCAACTTCAGGAAGTTTTAAGTTCTCAATTTGGTACTTCATAATAGAGCGAAACAGCTGTTTCATATCACCAAATTTATTTATCTCATCTATTGTCTCATTATACTGTTTTAATATTTTATCCTTATATTTTTCTATTTCCTCAGTAAATATAGTATTATTCTCTGGATTAAAGATTAAATAAACGAAATGAATAGAAATCCCATTTCTCTGGTTCTCCAGAATATCTGCCGTAATTCCCAGAAAATGGCAAATCAATTGTTTAATGTCAAAATGAACCAATTCATTTTTATTGTATTTGAAGGTATACTTACGATGCTCAATATCGTTCTTAATTGGAAAAACGTCGTAACTGAGTCCTGAGATTTTTTTGTACACATCTTCGTAAATGGTACTAACCTCAATATTTTTATGGGAATAATATATTTCACGACATTTTGCTTCAACACAATAAATAGTTGATTCCTTTTCTAGGTAGCCATCCAAATTGGCAGTATGCCCTACGCGAGTTGGAAATTGTTTCTCAAAAGAAAAACTTGGTATATCTTTGGACTGAAGGAAAATAAAGCGGCTTGAAGAACCGAATGAAGCCATCTTAGGTGGGACTTTGCCGTATCTACTGTTCTTCTCTTCTAATTCTCCGCCATCACCATCCTTGTATTGTGCTTGATGAAGCTTGGACATTTCAGCAAGAAATGCTGACCAAGATTTATTTGATAAATAATTCCAATACTTATCCTTACCATGAATATCATAACCACTTTCAATATCAAAATTTGAGTTCTCAAAATTTCTTATGGCATAATCTAGGGCTTTAACCAGATTATCTACCTTACCATATTGCAACTTCTCCATAATCCTTTATTTATATAAGTTAAACATATTATTAATTCGCTTTTTCATTTCACCTCTCAATTCCTTCGGCTCTAACACCTCAACACTTTCACCCAAAGAAAGAAGTTGGGTAGAAAGTTCCGGAGTAAGACAAACTTTGTATTGAAACTCACTAAACTGTCCATTCTTGGTGAGTACTTCCTCTTGAGAACGATGCAGGGGGAGTGTGCGCAGATAATCCACTTGATTGCCATACACACGAATGCGGACCTTCTGCGGTTTCAACTCCTCATTCACAAAGATACCAATGGTGTTTGCATAATATTTCTCTGCATTAAACTTCTTTGGAACTGTGAATGATTTATCTGTCAGATGAAGGTCAATAATTCTGTCTAATGCTATATGACGAATGGCATTCTGTTCCTCAAGTTTTCCTATGATATACCATCGCTGACGATAAACCTTCATGGCGTATGGTTCCATATGGTAAGTTTTTTGGTGGGCACCAAATGGCTCATAGTCCATTATCAAAACCTTATTCTGCTGCATGGCTTCAATGACTGGTTGCAGATACTCAGTACCTCTTGGAATATTCTCAAACAATATGCGCCCATTCATATTGTGACCTGCAATAATCATATTCGACAGCGTGAAAGAATTTTGCAGCCATTGGCGTGTCCTATCGTTTCGCAGTACCTGAGCATCTTCTATATAATAATGATAGCCATCAGAGGGATTGCATTTTATATGAACGCAAAATGTCTCTTCTAACGCTTTCTTATGCTCATGAAAGGTACGAAGAGACAAAGGCTTCCCATCGTCTAAATGACTGTCTTTCCAGAGGTCTCTGATTTCTTCGAATGTTAGCTTCTTCTTTTGCAGAAGAATATTCAGAAGCCAGATGTAGCGATTAAAGGTCTTTCCTACCATTGTTTTAGATCATTTATAGTTCTATATGCAAATATACGACCATAAATTGAAACAAGCAAGAAATAAAGCAAGTTTTTCACATATTTCATAGAATCGTCTAATCAAATAGATTTCCTTCAACATACTTGACCTGCTTTCTAATGCGGATGGTGGGAGTATTCTGCTCATTGTCAGTTTCTTCCAGTCCCAACCATTTAATGCACTTGCATGCAAATGCGTCAGTAACGTATGCTGTAAGAAGCATAAGGCTTGTGAAAACGCTGAGTAAAATCATCAAAGATACTAAATTTTCCATATACACTCGATTTAAATTGTTGTTATTTCTGATTTCGAGTGCAAAATAAATGAGGGGGTGTCCCAAAAGTTGGGACACCCCCTTGGATTTTAATATCTTTTAAGAGTTTCGGTTATCATTTGCCGCATTTTCTCGCGTAGTTCCAATGGTTCTAGCACTTCGATACCTTCGCTATGTCGGAGTAGTTCACCAAGGAAATCGGTCGTGGGGCGAATGTCGTAGGAAAAGTCGGCATAGTCAGGAGTAGATGCTAATTCGCGCTGGGAGTGATGCAAGGGTAGGGTGCGCAGGTAATTAGGCATCCACTTATGGGCACGGACAATGACGTGGGCCATGGGCGTGTCGTCAGTTAGAATGCCATAATACTCGTTGAAGTAGGTTTGTGGCGAGAAGTCCTCTGGCATTACAAAAGTATCGTCAGTCAGCTGCAGCATTGTAATACGGTCGAGGGCATAGATGCGCATCTGGTCGTCGTCAGTCAAAGCCAACAGGTACCAGCGCTGATGAAACAATTTCAAGGCGTATGGGCAGACTACCTTTTCATAGCCCTCTGCCTGAAACTTCTTGTAGCCAATGCGCAGACGATGGTCAGTGCGGATGGCTCGAATGATGATGTCTAGATATTGTTCGCCGGCAGGCGCTTCTTCCAGCACCAGACGTTCTTTCATGGCAGTGCTATCAGCCAGCACACCATGCACTGTGAGCGTAGAGAAGAGCCAGCGCTCGATACTATCGTCACGAAGTACATCTTTATTGCTGATATAGTACTTATAGGTTATCTTGTCGCAGTCGATAATGATGCCAAACATATCGAGGATGGCATCACGATGACGATTGAATGATGACCGCTGCAATGGATTGCCATCGGATATCTGATCTTCCTGCCACTTCTTGTTCAATTCCTCAAAGGTTAGCTGTCTATAGGCCCTGAGCGTATTGATGAGCCAAATGTATTGGTGAAATATTTGAGCTGGTTTCATGGTGCGAAGGTACAAATTAGTCAGCAAACAACCAAAAAGAATTATAAAAAAATTACGCCACACATTCTAAAATGACAGTAATGACAGATGACAGTTTTCGAAAAAGAGAAGAAAATAGTAATTAGTATTATATATATTATAATATATATAATACTAATCTTATACTGTCAACCCAATTTCTAATAACTGTCATCTGTCATCTGTCATCGCTGAATCCTTAAAATGCTCAATCTCTACGCTCAATCGTATCCGTAATATAACTGCCTCGTGTGTTACGGCAATGAGCCTCGTGTGTTACGTTTCGTCAAAATCGTGCATGTGGTGCTGAAAATCGGCTCTTATCGATAGCTGAAATTTGGCTACATGGCATTTTCTTCGTATCTTTGCGCAAGAAACAAAAACAATAAATAAAAATGAAGAAGGTAAGAATTACTGCTATACGCCAAACGGAGTATAAAGACTTGATGGCAAAATATGAGAATCCTATCGAACATACATGTGAGGTGAAGGAGGGACAGCAATGGATTGCAGAGAACGGACAGTGTCCTGAAGGGTTGTGCCCTGCTGCGTGGGGCTCTATGCGTGAGTTCGTAGAGGCGCTTGCAAAGGGTGAGGGTAATTTCTATGACGGATGGATGAAGAATCCGATGAGTGCCATGATTAGTTGCAACGATGGCTTTCGTCCTTTCAGTTTTTATATAGAGGTGGTGGAATGACCGTGGGCGATAAAAAAAGGAAAGCCTATTTGACATTCCTCTTAAACTCAAGCGTTTTGGGTAGCTTAGCCCATTTTCCTTTGCGTGGCACCTTTAGAGTGCTGCCTTCGTCTTGACGCAGAATATAGGTAGAGTCATTCTTGCGTATCAGCGTGGCGGTGAGGTCTTCGCTACCGAAATCATTGATGAGCTGCATCTCCGCCTCATTCTCGCTCTTTATCTTGCAGGAGGTGATTACCCAGCAGAAGGAGTTGTTCTTCTTGCCTAGATAGCCTGGCAGCTCTCCATAGAGGTCTTGACCAGGGATGGTAACGTCCTGATCGTAGAAGTTGATGCGCAGATAGGTCTCAAACTCATCATTATATATATATCCGCTAAAAGCCTTGCGCTCTTCCTGAGCAAAGCAACAGGTGGCAAATAGGCCGAGAAATAGCGTGAGAATAGCCGTTTTCTTCATCTTCTCTGATTTTTGTCTGCGGGCAAAGGTACTAAATCTAAATCAATTAATTGCGGTTTTTGTGGAAAATATATAAAAATTATTGTAGGTTATTAAATTTTTTAATTATCTTTGCCAACGTTATTATAAAATAGGAATGGGAAAAAGTATATTGAAACCTGATTACGTTTTTGAGTCGAGTTGGGAGGTATGCAACAAGGTGGGAGGCATCTATACCGTACTATCTACTCGCGCAAAGACACTACAGGAAGAGATAAAGGACCGCATCATCTTTATCGGTCCGGACTTCTGGAAGGAAAATGAGAGTCCCTATTTCAGAGAAGAGCAGTCTCTCTTTGCCGATTGGCAGAGTGAGGCTAAGAAACAAGGCCTTAAGGTTAGGGTAGGTCGATGGACCGTTCCCGGTGAGCCTATCGCAATTCTCGTGGACTTCCAACCCTATTTTGAAAAGAAGAATGAACTATACGGCTGGCTATGGGAGAACTATCAGGTAGATTCTCTGCATGCCTATGGCGACTATGATGAGGCTTCGATGTTCTCGTATGCTGCTGCACTGGTGGTAGAGAGCATATATACGTTCAACATTCAACGTTCAACGTTCAACGATAATACGAAGGTGATTTATCACGCCAATGAGTGGATGTGCGGACTGGGTGCGCTCTATATCAAGAAGAAGCTGCCACAGATTGGTACCGTCTTTACTACTCACGCTACCAGCATAGGCCGCTCAATAGCCGGCAATCAGAAACCCCTCTACGACTATCTCTTTGCCTACAACGGTGACCAGATGGCTGGAGAGCTGAACATGCAGTCGAAACATTCGATAGAAAAGCAGACAGCCATGTATGTGGACTGCTTTACTACCGTGAGCGATATTACTGCCAATGAATGCAAGGAACTGCTCGACAAGCCCGTCGATGTGGTGCTGCCTAATGGCTTTGACAATAGTTTCGTGCCCAAGGGCGCAACCTTTACTCGTAAGCGCCGTGTGGCTCGTCAGCGCCTTTTGCAGGTGGCTAATGCATTGCTTGGCGAACAGTTGGGCGACGATACGCTGATAGTTTCTACCAGTGGCCGCTACGAGTTCCGCAACAAGGGTATCGATGTCTTTGTGGAGGCCATGAATCGCTTGCTGCGTGACAAGGATCTGAAGAAGAACGTGCTGGCATTTATCGAGGTGCCAGGATGGGTAGGGGAGCCCCGCAAGGATTTGCAGGAGCGACTGAAGTTGTTCAATGTTCCTCGTAACGCCACACTCTCAAAGAGAGAATGTTCAATGTTCAACGAACCTTTGGAGGTGCCGCAGATAACGCACTGGCTGCATAACATGAGTCACGACAATGTGTTGAGCATGATGAAGTATTACGACATGCACAACCGCAAGGACGAGCGCGTGAAGGTAATCTTCCTGCCTTGCTATCTCGACGGCAAGGACGGCATCGTCAATATGAACTATTATGATGTGGTGCTGGGTAACGACCTCTGCGTCTATCCCTCGTACTACGAACCATGGGGCTATACGCCGCTGGAGGCCATCGCCTTCAAGGTGCCCTGCATCACCACTGATTTGGCTGGCTTCGGCCTCTGGGCAAACAAAGAGTTTGGTCATCAGGGTGAGATAACGGATGGTGTGAAAGTAATTCACCGTACGGACTACAACTACTCGGAGGTGGCTGATGCCATCAAGGATACTATCGCAGAATTCTCTACCATGACTCCCCAACAGGTGGAGGCTTGTAGAAAGAATGCTGACGCCCTGTCGAAGAAAGCGCTGTGGAGCAAGTTTATCAAATACTACCACGAGGCGTATGATATCGCACTGCGCAAAGCACAAACCATTGAATAGATACTAATTATAATTTGAGAGAATTATGAAAATAAAAGCTGATTATGCAAACGCTCCAATGTGGAAGGAGCTGACCGTAAAGTCAAGCATTCCTGAAGAACTGAAGTGTTTGGACGAGATTGCCCACAACATGTGGTGGGTATGGAACTACGAGGCACGTGACTTGTTCCGTGACCTGGACCCTGAGCTTTATCATGAGGTAAAGCATAATCCCGTGATGCTCCTTGAGCGTCTGAGCTTAGCCCGTAAGGAACAAATCATCAAGGATAAAGCCCTGATGAAGCGTATCAAGAACGTTTATGCACTTTTCCGTAAGTATATGGATGTCAAACCCGACAGCAAGCGCCCCTCAGTGGCTTACTTCTGTATGGAGTATGGTATCCACTCTGCATTGAAAATCTACTCTGGTGGTCTCGGCATGCTAGCTGGTGACTACGTGAAGGAAGCTTCAGACTCTAATGTAGATATGTGTGCTGTTGGCTTCCTCTATCGTTATGGCTACTTCACTCAGAGCCTGTCGATGGACGGTCAGCAGGTGGCTAACTACGAGACACAGAACTTTGCCTCACTGCCTATTGAGCGCGAGCTTGACAGCGAGGGCAATCCTCTGGTAATTGATGTACCTTATACCAACTATCAGGTGCATGCCTATGTATGGCGTGTCAATGTAGGTCGAGTAAAGCTCTATCTGCTGGATACTGACAACGAGATGAACTCTGAGTTCGACAAGCCCATCACCCACGCCCTCTATGGTGGCGACTGGGAGAACCGCTTGAAGCAGGAGATTCTGCTGGGTATTGGTGGTATGCTGCTGCTGAAGAAACTGGGCATCAAGAAGGATATCTATCATTGCAATGAGGGACATGCTGCCCTCTGCAACCTGCAGCGCCTGTGCGACTATATCGACGAAGGACTGAGCTTCAACCAGGCTCTGGAACTGGTACGTGCCAGCGGTCTTTATACCGTACACACTCCTGTTCCTGCTGGTCATGACTACTTCGACGAAGGACTCTTCGGAAAGTATATGGGAGGCTATCCTCAGAAGTTGGGCATCACATGGGATGAGTTCATCGGCATGGGACGCATCAACCCCGACGACAAGAACGAGAAGTTCTGTATGTCTACCTTTGCCTGCAACACCTGTCAGGAGGTAAACGGTGTGTCAAAGCTGCACGGATGGGTAAGTCAGAAGATGTTTGCACCTATCTGGAACGGCTATTATCCTGAGGAAAACCACGTTGGTTATGTAACCAATGGCGTGCACTTCCCCACATGGTGTGCTACGGAGTGGCGCCGCGTATATGCCAAGTACTTCGACGAGAAGCACATGTCAGACCAGTCAAACGAGGAAATCTGGCATGGCATCTATAACTGTCCTGATGAAGAGGTGTGGAGCACCCGCATGGCGCTGAAGCAGAAACTCTTTGACTATATCAAGGAGCAGTTCCGTGAGACATGGCTGCGCAATCAGGGTGATCCCTCACGCGTGCTGTCTATTATTGAGAAGATGAATCCTAACGCACTGGTAATTGGCTTCTGCCGTCGCTTTGCTACCTATAAGCGTGCACACCTGCTGTTTACCAACTTGGAGCGTCTCTCAAAGATTGTCAACGACCCAGAGCGCCCCGTTATCTTCCTCTTTGCAGGTAAGGCTCACCCAGCCGATGGTGCTGGTCAGGGACTGATTAAGAAGATCTATGAGATTTCACAACGTCCTGAGTTCTTGGGCAAGATTATCTTCCTTGAGGACTACGACTTCCTGTTGGCTCGTCGCCTTGTATCTGGTGTTGATATCTGGATGAATACTCCTACACGTCCTTTGGAGGCATCAGGTACCTCTGGCGAAAAGGCAGAAATGAACGGTGTAGTAAACCTCAGTGTGAAGGACGGCTGGTGGCTGGAAGGCTATCGCGAGGGTGCCGGATGGGCACTGACAGAGAAGCGCACCTATCAGACTCAGGACTATCAGGACAATCTGGATGCCGCTACCATCTATGGTTTGCTGGAGAACGAGATTATTCCTCTATATTATAATAAGGATAAGAAGGGACTTTCTAAGGGCTGGATAAAGGTTATCAAAAACTCTATCGCCCTGATTGCTCCTCACTATACTATGAAGCGCCAGTTGGACGACTACTACGAGAAATTCTACAACAAGCAGGCTAAGCGCTTCAAGGAAATCTCTAAGGATGACAACCGTCTGGCCAAGGAGATTGCCCAGTGGAAGGAAGCAGTGGCAGAGCGTTGGGATGCTATCAACGTGGTGTCATGCGAGTGGGATTATCCCACTTCAGGCATTGAGACTGGTCAGAAGTACACCCTCCGTTATGTTATCAACGAACAGGGACTGGATGATGCTGTGGCTCTGGAGAAGGTAAATGTCTTCACCAATAAGGAAGGTGAGGAGTGCATCTTCTCTATTGAGACGCTGAAGCTGATTGGTCGCGATGGTAATAACTTCATCTTTGAGGGCTCATTTGCTCCTCAGCAGGCAGGATTCTACAAGAGTGCTGTCCGCATGTATCCAAAGAACAAATACCTGCCTCACCGTCAGGACTTCTGCTACGTGAAGTGGCTGGAGTTGCCTAACATGTAATAGCAGGTAACAATATTCGATTAAAAACGAACGGAGTCTCTTGGCCATCAAGGGACTCCGTCATTTTAGTTGATAGTTGAAAAATGAGAGTCGATAGTCGTGTAAAATGACAAAAAGTGGAAGAAAGACTAAAATTTCTTTCAAAAAGTTTGTGTAATTGCAAGAAAAGTTATACTTTTGCAAACGATAAACAAAAAAACAGAGACAATGAACATGTTGAACGCTTACTTTTATGGCTTTTATTTTTACTTTACAGAGAACTGTGAAGCGGTAGGCCGTATGTAAGAAGGCAACAAGATAATGAGAAATATAAGGTCCCGCTTCACAACACAGTGAAAGCGGGATTTATTTTAAGTGAATAGCGAAGAGATAAAGATAAAATGAAGAGAATAGCGATACAAGGACTTATCGGTTCGTTCCACGACATAGCAGCTCACCTCTATTTCGAGGGAGAGCAGATACAACTGATGTGCTGCTCTACTTTTGAACAGGTTTTTGAGGCGATTCGTCAAGACCCAACAGTGATAGGTATGACGGCTATAGAAAATACCATTGCAGGCTCGCTGCTACATAACTATGATTTGTTGCGCGAGAGTGGTACGACAATCGTGGGAGAGCATAAACTGCATATCACCCATTGTATCTGCTGTCTGCCTGAGGATGACTGGGACACCATTACAGAGGTTCATTCACACCCAGTAGCCTTGATGCAGTGTCGCAACTTCTTGGATAAACACCCACAACTGAAGAATGTAGAGGCTGAGGATACCGCTGGTTCTGCTAAGATGATAGCAGAAGAGGGTAGAAGAGGATGGGCTGCCATCTGTCATGCTGAGGCTGCACGACTCTATGGACTGAAAGTGCTGGAAGACCATATTGAGGACAACAAGCATAACTTTACACGCTTCTTGGTAGTGAGCAATCCGAATAAGGCTGACATGCTTCGCCCATTGACAAATGCCAATAAGTCGAGCATGGTTTTCTCACTGCCTCACGAAGAAGGTTCGCTGAGTCATGTATTGGCTATCCTCTCGTTCTATCACATCAATCTGACAAAGATTCAGTCGCTGCCTATTATCGGACGCGAATGGGAATATCTCTTCTATGTGGATGTGATGTTTGATGACCTGACGCGTTATCGCCAGTCGATAGATGCAATCATCCCTCTGACTAAAGGTTTCAAGATTCTTGGAGAATATCAAGATGGGAAACAGACAAATTGAGAAAGCCTAGCCCCTAACCCTTCCCTAAAGGAGGGGAGCATAAAAGATAGTTAAAGGGCAGGAGTAATAATAAAGTTCAAAGCTTAAAGTTCAAAGAAAAATATATGATACAACCAGCAGAAAGATTAAACTTAGTGAGTGAATACTACTTCAGTAGAAAACTGAAGGAGGTGGCTCAGTTGAATGCCGAAGGCAAAGACATTATCAGTCTCGCCATTGGCAGTCCTGATATGCCACCATCAGAACAGACTATAGAGAAACTTTGCGAGGTGGCCCGCCAGCCTAATGCTCATGGCTATCAGCCTACAATGGGTACACCAGAGTTGCGCGAGGCAATGGCTGGTTTCTATAAGCGCTGGTATGATGTAGACTTGGATGCCAAGACGGAACTCTTACCACTGATTGGCTCGAAGGAAGGTATTCTGCACGTAACGCTGGCTTTCGTAAATCCAGGCGATGAGGTGCTGGTTCCCAATCCTGGCTATCCCACCTATACCTCTTTATCTAAGATATTAGGTGCCAAGATTGTAAATTACAATTTGCGTGAGGATAATGGTTGGCAGCCCGACTTTGACGAATTGGAGAAGATGGATCTCTCGAAGGTAAAACTGATGTGGACCAACTATCCTAATATGCCGACTGGTGGCAGAGCTCGCAAGGAAACCTATGAGCGACTGGTGGCATTTGCCCAAAAGCATGATATAGTAGTGGTCAACGACAATCCCTATAGCTTTATCCTGAGCGAAGAACATCTGAGTATTCTTCAGGTGCCAGGCGCAAAGGATTGCTGTATCGAGTTTAACTCTATGTCAAAGAGTCATAATATGCCAGGTTGGCGTGTCGGTATGTGTGCTTCGAATGCTGAGTTTATCTCATGGATACTGAAGGTACAGTCGAATATTGAAAGCGGTACGTTCAGAGGTATCCAATTGGCAGCTGCAGAGGCATACAAGAATAGTGATGAATGGCATCGTGAGGCCAATATAGAGCGCTATGCACGTCGTCGTCAATATGCAGAGCAGATTATGGATGTGCTGTGCTGCAAGTATGATAAGAACCAGGTGGGCATGTTCCTGTGGGGCAAGATACCTGACAGTTATCAGAATGTGGAAGACCTGACGGAGTGTATTCTTCATGAGGCTCGCGTCTTCATTACGCCTGGTTTTATCTTCGGTTCTAATGGTGAGCGCTATATCCGCATCTCGCTGTGTGCGAAAGAAGAGAAAATAGAAGAAGCATTGGAACGAATTAGAAAGGTGAAAAAGTAAACAGAAAATAATAAAAACGATATAACTATGGAATTAGAGTTACAACCCCTGAATTTACCGAGTGACAACGAACGCCCCTTTGTCATTGCAGGTCCATGCAGTGCTGAGACCGAGGAGCAAGTAATGGAGACCGCCCGCCAACTGGCAATGAAGGGCTGCCATAACTTCCGTGCCGGTGTGTGGAAACCACGTACTAAGCCAGGAGGCTTTGAAGGTCATGGCGAGAAGGCTCTGCCCTGGATGAAGCAGGTGAAGGACGAGACGCACATGCTGATATCTACAGAGGTGGCTACACCAGAACATGTGGAGTTGGCACTGAAATATGATATGGATATCCTGTGGGTGGGTGCTCGTACTACAGCCAACCCCTTTGCTGTTCAGGCATTGGCAGATGCACTGAAAGGTACTAATGTCCCTGTATTCGTAAAGAATCCTGTGAACCCCGATTTGGAGTTGTGGATTGGTGCTATGGAGCGTCTGAATCAGGCTGGTGTGAAGCGTCTGGGTGCTATCCACCGTGGTTTCTCAAGCTTTGAGCAGAAAATCTATCGTAATGCCCCTATGTGGCAGATTCCTATCGAGTTGCATCGCCGTATTCCTGAGTTGCCCATTATCTGTGATCCCTCACATATCGGAGGACGCCGCGAATTGATTGCTCCTCTGTGTCAACAGGCAATGGACTTAGGCTTCGATGGATTGATAGTAGAGAGTCACTGCGATCCAGATAAGGCATGGAGCGATGCCAAGCAGCAGGTTACTCCCGAAGTGCTCGACTACATCTTGTCGCTACTCATCATTCGCGATGAGCATGTGACCACAGAGAGCATCACCCAGTTGCGCAAGCAGATTGACGAGGTAGACAACCAATTGATGGAACTGTTAGCCAAGCGCATGGGCGTATGTCGCGAGATAGGTAAGTACAAGAAAGAACATAATATGACTGTGCTGCAGACCTCACGCTACAATGAAATATTGGAGAAGCGTGGCGTTCAGGGTGCCCTGACGGGTATGTCATCAGAGTTTGTAGCTAAGGTCTTCGAGAGTATTCACGAAGAAAGTGTACGTCAGCAAATTGAAATCGTAAATCAATGAAGATACTGATATTAGGAGCAGGTAAGATGGGCTCGTTTTTCATCGACCTGTTGAGCTTTGACCACGAGGTGGCCGTATTCGAAAAAGATCCAAAGCGCATGCGCTTTACCTATAATTGTCAGCGCTTTACGACGTTAGAGGAGATTCGTGAATTCCAGCCAGAACTGGTTATCAATGCCGTGACACTGAAGTACACAATTGAGGTGTTTAAGCAAGTGATACCTTATCTGCCTGAGGAGTGTATCATCAGCGACATCGCTTCAGTGAAGACCGATCTGAAGGAATTCTACGAGCAGACAGGTCGCCGCTATGTATCTACGCACCCAATGTTTGGACCAACATTCGCAAATCTTCAGCAACTCTCTGAGGAGAATGCCATCATTATCAGTGAGGGCGACTATATGGGGCGCATCTTCTTCAAAGACCTCTATAGCAAACTCGGACTGAATATTTACGAATACAGCTTTGAGGAACACGACAAAACAGTGGCATACTCACTGAGTATTCCTTTTGTCTCTACCTTCGTTTTCGCTGCGGTGATGAAACATCAGGATGCACCAGGTACCACCTTTAAGCGCCACATGCGTATTGCTAAAGGCGTATTGAACGAGGATGACTACCTGTTGCAGGAAATACTCTTCAACCCCTATACGCACGACCAAGTGGCTCAGATACGTACGGAGCTGAAAGAACTATTGGAAATCATCGACGAGAAAGATGCCAAAGGCATGAAGGCATATCTCACGAAGATACGCAATAACGTAAAGAATGATATTGAAATCAAACGCTAACTCTTCACTAATTACAAAGAGTTGAGATTACTCAAGCGGAGCCTTCTTCAATTGTTCGAGGGCTCTGCATAGCTGGTCGGGACAGGATGTCGCTTTGCTGCCACAGCGAATGCCGTTAAGTTTACTAATCACATCGTCGATATGTTGTCCGCGAACCAGTTGAGTAATACCTTGCAGATTACCATGACAACCACCAAGGAAGAATACTTGCTGGATGATGTCGTTCTCATCGGCAGTCACGTCAATCATCTTTGAACAGGTGCCGATAGTCTCGTATTGAATATGCTTTGTTTTCATACTTTAATGCGTTTTTGTTTGCAAAGATACAAATATTATGAGATTTTTTGTATCTTTGCAGCAAATATTTTCTGCTATGACACGACAAGATTATGAGGCATACTTGGAAAGGTATGCGGAGAAAATTGAGATAATCAGGCAGCAAGCCCATGAACTCCACCAAAGTGTGAATCAAATATATGGCGATGGTCTTCCCTATGGCTACCATTTGGATATGGTGGTGCAGGGAGTGTGTGATTATGGCCATCTGGTTTGTGCAAAAGAAGACGATGTGTTGCCATTATTCTTTGGGAGCTATTACCACGACAGTATAGAGGATGCGAGGCTGACGTATAACGATGTGATGCATGTGGCACGCAATTTGCTGACGGAAGAGCAGGCACTGATGGCTACAGAGATAGTCTATGCACTGACCAACGATAAAGGACGCACGCGTGCTGAGCGAGCTGGCGAAAAGTATTATGCTGGTATTCGTGAGACACCCTATGCACCATTCGTGAAGCTTTGCGATCGTCTGGCAAACACAACCTATAGTTGTTCGGCAATGGATTCGGATAACACTCGCATGAAGGAAGTGTATAAGCAGGAGATGGGACATTTCTTGCAGTCTATCAATGCCAAAAGTGATGATGTGCGACTTGCTGTGCCTCACGAAGTTGTGCTCAAGATAGCAGAGTGTGTCATTGGTGACATAGAGCGCGAAGAGCGTGACGGGACAGCATGGTGGCTCGAATAGTAATTCATAATTTGAAATTCATAGAATATGGCTTTTGGTAAGTGGATAGGAGGAATAGTGGGATTTATGCAAGGCGGTCCGTTGGGGGCGCTGGCAGGTATCGTGTTGGGTGGAGTGTTCGACACAATGCTCAACGCAGTGAATACACCTGAGACACAGGGTACATTCGATGGACAGAGTGGCTACGATACACATGCATATAGCACAGACTCATACCAAGGACAGCGTAATAGTTTCTTGTTTTCAATGCTCGTATTATCATCGTATATCATCAAGGCAGATGGTAAGGTGATGCATTCGGAAATGGAACTTGTGCGTAATATGTTGCGTCAGAACTTTGGTGAGGTGGCTAGTCAGCAAGGTGATGAGATTCTGAGAAAGCTCTTTGATGAACAAAAGCGTATTGGTGTACAACAGTTTAAGAATACTGTTGCAGACTGCTGTCGCCAAATTGCTATGAATATGAGTTATGCCCAGCGCCTGCAACTGTTGAACTTCCTTGTGATGATTTCGCAGGCAGACGGACGCGTTGACGCAACAGAAGTGGTAGCCATGAAGGAATGTGCTCAGTGGATGCAAATGCCTGCTGCCGAGATTGATTCTATGTTGGGCTTGGGTAAGGACGACTTGGAATCGGCTTATCGTGTATTGGGTGTATCGCCACAGGCTTCTGACGAAGAGGTAAAGAAAGCCTATCGCCGACTGGCTCTTGAACATCATCCTGATAAGGTGGCTTCTTTAGGCGATGATATCCGTCGAGCTGCAGAGAAAAAATTCCAAGAAATCAATGCTGCTAAGGATAAGATATGGAAAGCAAGAGGACTGTAAGTCATAACGATAAGTCGGCCATGAGACAACAGATGCGTACTGCCAAACAACAGTATGCAGAACAGTTGCCATCGATGTCTGCAACTATCGTACAACAACTGAAACAGCGTCTTGGCGGATGTCATACCGTAATGGCATATTGGCCATTGCCAGATGAAGTGGATATCCGTCCACTATTAGACGAATTAGTGAAAGAAGGCAATGCAATCATACTGCCAAAGGTGCTGGATGATAACACGATGGAGTTGCGTCGTTATACATCGAGAGCAGATCTGGCTGAGGGAGCTTTTCATATATTGGAGCCTGTTGGTGAAGCTTTTACAGACTATCATCAGATAGATGTCGTGCTGATTCCTGGTATGGCTTTCGATGCCAGTGGTCATCGGTTGGGTAGAGGACGAGGATATTACGACCGCTTCTTAGTTGCTCTTCCTCATTTATGCAAAATCGGAGTCTGCTTTCCTTTCCAACGTGTAGCAGAAGTTCCTGCAGAGGAACACGACATCATAATGAACGAAGTAATTTCTTGATATTTTTCTTTGTTTTTCGCATAGTTTTCATTACCTTTGCACCCTAAAATAAATAAGGTATTATGTTTGAAAATTTAAGTGATAGACTTGAACGCTCGTTCAAGATACTGAAAGGTGAAGGTAAAATCACCGAGATTAACGTTGCCGAGACCTTAAAGGATGTTCGCAAAGCCCTGTTGGATGCCGATGTGAACTATAAGGTTGCTAAGCAATTTACGGATACCGTGAAGCAGAAGGCTCTGGGTATGAATGTGCTCACTGCTATCAAGCCAAGCCAGTTGATGGTGAAGATTGTTCACGATGAGTTGGCTGAGTTGATGGGTGGTAAGGCTGTCGAGCTGAATCTTGAAGGTCGTCCCTCCATCATTCTTATGTCTGGTTTGCAGGGTTCAGGTAAAACAACCTTCTCGGGTAAGCTGGCTAACATGCTGAAGACAAAGCAGCACAAGAATCCATTGCTCGTAGCTTGTGACGTCTATCGTCCTGCTGCAATCCAGCAGTTGCATGTAGTGGGTGAGAGTGTTGGCGTACCCGTTTATTCAGAGCCCGAGAATAAGAACGTTGTAGAGATAGCACAGAATGCTATTCGCGAGGCTAAGCAGAAGAATTATAATGTAGTCATCATCGATACCGCTGGTCGTTTGGCCGTTGACGAGGAGATGATGAATGAGATAGCTACTCTGAAGCAGGCTGTTCAGCCTGACGAGACTTTGTTCGTTGTTGACTCAATGACTGGTCAGGATGCAGTGAATACAGCTAAGGAGTTCAACGACCGTCTGGATTTCGATGGTGTGGTACTTACCAAACTCGATGGTGATACTCGTGGTGGTGCTGCGCTGTCTATCCGTACTGTTGTCACCAAACCTATCAAGTTTGTGGGTACTGGCGAGAAGATGGAAGCACTCGACGTGTTCCATCCTGAGCGTATGGCCGACCGCATTCTTGGTATGGGTGACATCGTCTCACTGGTAGAACGTGCTCAGGAGCAGTTCGACGAGGAAGAGGCTAAGCGTTTGGAGAAGAAGATCCGCAAGAATAAGTTCGACTTCGATGACTTCATGGGTCAGATACAGCAGATTAAGAAGATGGGTAACATCAAGGATTTGGCTGGTATGATTCCTGGTGTTGGCAAAGCTATCAAGGATATTGATATTGACGATAACGCCTTCAAGGGTATCGAAGCTATCATCAATTCGATGACTCCTAAGGAGCGCGCTAATCCAGACATCATCAATCAGAGCCGTCGCCTGCGTATTGCCAAGGGTAGTGGTACGAAGATTGAAGAAGTTAACCGCCTGATGAAGCAGTTTGACCAGACTCGTAAGGTCATGCGCATGATGACTGGCGGTGGTGCCTCGAAGATGGCACAGATGGCTGCTGCCATGAAGATGCGTGGCGGTATGCCAAAGTTCTAAGAAGTAAGTCCTAGCGAGCTGCCTAGGATTGCCTAGGTAAGCCTAGGTTATCCTATAAAATTATAACTATGCAACTGATTGACGGAAAAGCAACGGCAGCAGCTATAAAGGCTGAGATTGCCGAAGAGGTAAAAGAGATTGTAGCTAACGGTGGCAAGCAGCCCCATTTGGCAGCCGTACTCGTAGGACACGATGGTGGCTCTGAGACGTATGTAAAGAACAAAGTGCTGGCATGTGAAGCCTGTGGTTTCAAGTCGACACTCATTCGTTATGAGGATGACGTGACTGAGGAGGAACTGCTTGATTGTGTATCGCGACTGAATTGCGATGATGATGTGGATGGCTTCATTGTACAGCTGCCACTTCCAAAGCATATTGACGAGCAGAAGATTATTGAGGCTATTGACTATCGTAAGGATGTAGATGGTTTTCATCCTATCAACGTAGGTCGTATGGCTATCGGTCTTCCTTGCTTTATCTCTGCAACTCCATTAGGAATCATTACCTTGCTGAAACGCTATGGCATTGAGACTTCTGGTAAGAAGTGTGTTATCCTTGGTCGTTCAAATATCGTGGGCAAGCCTATGGCTCAGCTGATGATGCAGAAACAGTATGGCGACTCAACGGTAACGGTTTGTCACTCTCGCTCAAAAACATTGAAAGAGGAATGCCGTGAAGCAGATATCATTATCGCAGCTATCGGACAGCCCGACTTTGTTACTGCCGATATGGTAAAGGATGGTGCTGTCATTGTTGACGTAGGTACTACTCGGGTTCCTGATGCTACTCGCAAGAGCGGTTTCCGTCTCAATGGTGATGTGAAGTTTGATGAGGTTGCTCCTAAGTGCTCTTTCATCACACCCGTACCTGGTGGCGTAGGTCCAATGACCATCTGCTCACTGATGAAGAATACTCTTGCTGCAGGCAAGAAAGAGTATTATAAATAAAAGGTAAGAGAGAATAGACATGTCGGCAGAAGAGTGGTATCAACAGGGCAACGAAGCTCGTAGGGCGGGGCAGTGGCATGAAGCCATCAACTGTTATATTCAAGCTATAGAATTAGATCCTGACAGTCCCGCTGTTGAGGCCAAACAAATGCTTGATGATATCATGTCCTTTTATTGTAAAGACATCTATAACCCCTGAGCCGTATCAACGGCTTAGGGATTTTGTACTATATAACCAATAATCATTATATGAAACAACTTATTATTAGCCTAATTGCCCTAGTGACTATAGGGCAGCTGAATGCCCAAACAACCATAACGGGCACCGAGTGGGATACCCCCCTTCAGACGAGTGTTAACCGAGAGACTGCACACACACTGGCCATACCAATGGCATCAGATAGTGAAGTGGCGCAAAACGATATGTCGCAGTCGCCATACTATCAATCATTAGACGGTGTATGGAAGTTCTATTGGGTCGGTGTTCCAACCAATGCAAAAGATGAATGGTGCGCAAAAGAGTATGATGATGCCTCATGGACAGGTATTGATGTGCCCAGTAGTTGGCAGGTGTGGGGATTGCATCACAACAAGTCTTGGGATAAACCCCTATATTGCAATACCAGCTATCCTTTCTCATATAATGAGTCAACCTACAGTGTGATGGCTGACCGTCCGAGCTGGTTTACTTATACGGGTAGCAAGAAGAATCCTGTAGGAACTTATCGTCGTCACTTTACTATACCTGCCAATTGGGCTGGTCGCGATGTTTATGTGCGTTTCAATAGCGTAGGTCATGGCTACTATTTGTGGATTAATGGTCAGCGCGTAGGTTATAGCGAAGATTCATATCTGCCTTCAGAATTTAAGATTACCGACTATCTTGTTGAGGGTGATAATACTATTGCTTTGCAAGTATACCGTTTCACCAGTGGCTCATTCCTGGAGTGTCAGGATTACTGGCGACTGACAGGTATCCATCGTAGCTGTTTCCTGTGGTCGGCTCCGAAGAGTCAGATACGCGACTACTTCTTTATTAGCGACCTTGATGATACTTACACCAATGCAATAGCTAATGTGAAAGTATCTCTGACAGGCAACGAAGCTATCAATGGAGGTACTGTTGAGGCACGTATTATGAGTAATGGTACTGTTATTGCAGAGAAAACCGCATCAGTAGCAGCAGAAGTAAACCTCGATATGGATGTCACTGCACCTAAATTGTGGAGTGCCGAGACTCCTAATCTCTACGACCTTGTGCTGACACTGAAGGATGCGAATGGAAACGTCGTTGATCGTCGAGGCTCGAAGGTGGGCTTCCGTGAGGTATGCATTGGCCCGAATGGCTCTTTGCTTATCAATGGTAAGCGTATGGTTTTCCATGGTGTGAATCGTCATGACTTCTCGCCTGTCAATGGTCGTGCCATCACTCCTGAAGAGATAGAACAGGACATCCTGTGTATGAAGCGCCTGAACATCAATGCTATTCGTACTTCTCACTATCCTAACGATCCCGTTTTCTATGATCTTTGTGACAAGTACGGCATGTATGTGTTGGCAGAGGCTAATGTAGAGTGTCATGGTAACTGGGGTTTGTCATCTGTGTCTCAGTTTAAGAATGCAATGGTAGAGCGCTCTCAGAATCATGTTCGTTGGATGCGCAACCACGTTTGTATCTTTATGTGGTCATTTGGTAACGAAAGCGGTGGCGGTAATAACTTTGCTGCAGTGCAGTCTGCCATAAAGGCTCTCGACAAGACTCGTCTGACTCACTATGAGGGTGGTAGCCAGTATGCTGACGTTACTTCCTCTATGTATTGGGATTATAATGGTATTAAGAATAAAGGTATGAACCAGAAGGACCGTCCACATATCCAGTGTGAGAACAGTCACTCTATGGGTAATTCTATGGGTAATGTCCGTGAGATGTTCGACCTCTACGAGCAATATCCCTGTCTGACGGGTGAGTTTATCTGGGACTTCAAAGACCAAGGGCTGTTGACAAAGAGTTCCGATGGTAAGGAGTACTGGGCTTATGGCGGTGACTTTGGCGATAATCCTAATGATGGCAACTTCTGTATCAATGGTCTGGTACACCCCGATTGGAGCTATACCGCCAAGACTTATAATACCAAGAAAATCTATCAACCATTGGAGTTCAAGGCTGTTAGCGGTAAGACTAACGTATTCCGTATGAAGAATAAGTTGGCATTCCTCTCAAGCAATACTTATGATGTTACTTATAATGTTGTTGACGAAGAAGGAAACATTCTTGGCAATGGTACTATTAGTGACGACGTAGAAGCTGGCCAGAGCAAGGATATCACTATCGACCTTTCAACTATCACCTCTCAGCTGTCAGCTGACAAAGAGGCATTTATTCATTTCATTGTTAAGCAGCGTGAAGCCACAGCATGGGCTGAGGCTGGCTATGTAGTAGCAGAAGAGAAACTGCCTATTCAGACTGCACAGAAACCAATGAAGGATCTTGCTGCCCTTGCTAGTCAACAAGACATCACCGTAGAGGATGGCACTACCTCTATCATTGTTACAGGAGAACACTTTACTGCCACCTTTAATAAGAGTAAGGGAACACTTAGCAGTTATACTTATGATGGCGTGCAGATGATGAAAAAGGCTCTGCAACTCAATGCCTTCCGTTTGCCTACTGACAATGATGGCAGTAAGAAAAGTAGTTGGGACGCTTTAGGACTGCCTAAACTGGGTTCTACAGGCAAAGGTACGAGCAGTATGGTAACCAAGAGCAATGATGGTAAGACTGCAACAGTCTGCATGAACAGCACTTACGGTAGTGGAGCAAATACTTTTGATGTAAATCTCAGCTTTATTGTCTGTGCAGATGGTACTATTATGGTTAACTCTATGATTCGCCCTGCCAATACGGGCACTATCTTGCCCAAGCTTGGTTTCCGTCTGGAAATGCCAAAAGAGATGGAACGACTTAGCTGGTTTGGTCGTGGCCCATGGGATAGTTATGTAGATCGTAAGGAAGCTTGTCTGCCTGCTATCTATAACAGTACTGTGACAGACCAGTATGAAGAATACATTCTGCCACAGGAACATGGCACGAAACAAGAGGTTCGCTGGATGGCGCTGACTGATAATAATGGTCAAGGTCTGCTCTTCGCTGCTCCTGATCAGATGGCAGCTTCTGCTGTTCATTTCCGTCCAGAGGATAACTATACCGATGCCAACAATCGCGCCAAGCATACTTATCAGTTTAAGAGTTGTATCACTTCCGTTGTTAATCTCGATGCTGTCACTCGCGGATTGGGTAACAACTCGTGTGGTCCTGACGTATTAGATAAGTATGAACTGAAAGCTGCCAACACAGCATTCCGCTTCTTCATCATCCCATTAAAGGCTGGTGTCCAGGCTGCTCAGGCCGCTCGTATTGATATGCCCGTGTGTCAGCCCGTCAGTTGTGAGCGCCTTACTACAGGTCGCATCAAGATGACTACACCAACAAAGAATGCTACCATCTGGTATAGCATCAATGGAGGTGAGTACCAGAAGTATTCTACTACCATCCTGCATAATGGCGCTTGCACGATTACTGCGTACTGTTCGTTGGATAATATGATGGATAGTCCAAAGTTGACCTACGACTTTCCCCTGTTTATCAATAAGAGTGCATGGAAGGTCATCAGCTACGATAGTCAGCATGGTGGCAATGAAGCCTCGAAGGCCATAGATGGTAAATATGACACATTCTGGCATACGGAGTGGGAAGGCACAGAACCAAGTTGTCCTCATACATTGGTTATTGATATGGGACAGACCTATAATGTTACTGCCATTACCTATCTCTCGCGTCAGGATGGTAACGAGAATGGTATGGTGAAGGCTTACGAATTTTATCTCAGCAACGACAAGAATAGCTGGGGTACTGCCGTAGCTAGTGGTGAGTTTCAGAAAACAACTTCGCTGCAAACAGCTAAACTGAAGACTGCAACCACAGGACGCTATCTCAAACTGATTGCTAAGAGCGAGATAAATGGTAGGGCATGGAGTTCATGTGCAGAACTGGGAATTGAGGTTGCTAATTCCACAGATATTGCTGCCATTGAGAATGAACAACAGGCAAAGGATAATGCTGTCTATGACCTGCAAGGGCGTCGTCGTGATATAGCATGGAGCAGTCTGCCTCGCGGAATGTATATTGTTGCAGGACGTAAGGTGATGAAATAAAACATGTAACTATGTAATAGATTGAGTCCGGAGTTTCCGGACTCAATGTCCGGACCCTGCGGACAGTTTGTCCGGAGCCTTGGGACAGAGTGTCCGGGGGCTCCGGACACTTTGTCCCAAACTTTTGGACAAATTCTGGGACTTTAGTTAACGAACCTTAATAGCCACTCATTGTCCAACTATTAAGGTGTATTTCTGAACAAGGATTAGAGCCTTTTCTTTCAATAATGAAAAGAAAATGTTGTTTTTCTTTTGAGTTTTGCTAGCCAATTAGTATCTTTGCAGAAGTTTAGTAGGAACTAATGCATTAAACAACTATAATTATGGCAAAAGTTAAAGGTGCTATTGTGGTGAACACCGACCGTTGTAAAGGCTGTGTGCTCTGTGTGAGCGCATGTCCGCAGGGAGTCATCGCACTGGCAAATCGTGTCAATATGCGCGGCTATCCTTATGTGGAGCCAGTGCAAATTGACAAGTGTACGGGTTGTACCTCATGTGCTGTGGTATGTCCTGACGGATGTATCACCGTATATCGTAAAAAAGTAGAGGAGTAAACGACAATGGCAGAGCAAGAAGTAACACTCATGAAAGGCAACGAGGCGATAGCTCACGCTGCCATCCGCTGTGGTGCTGACGGATATTTTGGTTATCCTATCACTCCACAGAGTGAAGTAATTGAGACGCTAGCAGAACTGAAGCCTTGGGAAACTACTGGTATGGTAGTGCTGCAGGCTGAGAGCGAGATTGCGTCAATCAACATGATTTATGGTGGTGCTGGTGCCGGTAAGCGCGTACTTACCTCTTCATCATCACCCGGTATCGCACTGATGCAGGAAGGTATCACCTATATGGCTGGTGCAGAACTGCCTGGTGTTTTTGTCAATGTGCAGCGTGGTGGTCCTGGCTTGGGAACTATCCAGCCATCGCAGGGGGACTATTTCCAGGCTACACGTGGTGGCGGTAATGGTGACTATAATGTTATCGTGCTGGCTCCTAATAGTGTACAGGAAATGGCGGACTTCGTAGATTTGGCTTTTGAACTGGCTTTCAAGTATCGCAATCCAGCTATGATTCTGAGCGATGGTGTCATCGGTCAGATGATGGAGAAGGTGGTATTGCCTCCCTTCAAGCCCCGTCGTACTGAGGAAGAGATTATCAAAGAGTGTCCTTGGGCTACTACCGGACGCACCAAGAACCGCAAGCCCAACATCATTACCTCTTTGGAATTGAAGCCTGAGGCTATGGAACAGCGCAACCTGCATCTGCAGGCTAAGTATAAGGAGATACAAGAGAAGGAGGTGCGCTATGAGACACAGCAGTGCGACGATGCCGAACTGCTGATTGTAGCCTTTGGTAGTGCAGCTCGCCTGACACAGAAAGCTATTGAGATAGCACGTGCTGAGGGAATCAAGGTAGGTCTATTGCGTCCTATCACCTTGTGGCCATTCCCCTCAAAGGCTATTGCAGAGATAGCAAAGGGCAAGAAGGGCGTGTTGGTGGTAGAAATCAATGCCGGTCAGATGGTACAAGATGTACGTCTGGCAGTGAATGGTGCTGTACCCGTAGAGCAGTTTGGTCGCTTGGGTGGTATCGTACCAGAGCCCGAAGAAATTGTTGATGCATTAAAGAAGATGATGTAGTTATGGAGAATCCGATTATAGCACCAGAGAATCTGGTATATCAGAAGCCAACACTGATGAACGACAACCATATGCACTATTGTCCTGGTTGTTCACACGGTGTGGTACATAAACTCGTGGCTGAGGTCATCGAGGAGATGGGCATGGAGGATAAGGCGATTGGTGTATCGCCAGTAGGTTGTGCCGTGTTTGCCTATAACTATTTGGATATCGACTGGCAGGAAGCTGCCCATGGTCGTGCTCCCGCTTTGGCTACAGCCATTAAACGTCTGTGGCCAGACCGCTTGGTATTCACCTATCAGGGTGATGGCGACTTGGCATGTATCGGTACTTGCGAGACTATTCATGCGCTGAATCGTGGCGAGAATATTACCATTATCTTCATCAATAATGCTATCTATGGTATGACGGGTGGACAGATGGCTCCTACAACGCTGATAGGTCAGAAAACATCTACTTGTCCTTATGGTCGTGATCCTGAGATTCATGGCTATCCTTTGAAGATTGCTGATATCGCTGCTCAACTGCAAGGAACTTGCTATGTTACTCGTCAATCAGTAGAATCTGTAGGTTCTATCAACAAGGCAAAGAAAGCTATCCGCAAAGCTTTTGAAGCTTCTATGGCAGGTAAGGGTTCTTCGCTGGTAGAGATTGTTTCTACCTGTAACAGTGGTTGGAAGTTGACTCCTGTAAAGGCCAATGAGTGGATGAAAGAGAATATGGTTCCTTTCTATCCAAAGGGAGACCTCAAAGACACGACAAACCTTTAATATAAAAGGTAAACAAGTAAAAAGGTAAAACATGAAAAAAGAGATAATTATTTCAGGTTTCGGTGGTCAGGGTGTGCTCTCTATGGGTAAAATTCTGGCCTACTCAGGACTGATGGATGACAAGGAGGTAACATGGATGCCTGCCTATGGTCCAGAGCAGCGTGGTGGTACGGCTAACGTTACTGTTATCGTGAGCGATGATAAGATTTCATCGCCCATTCTGAGTAAGTATGATATTGCCATCGTACTCAACCAGCCTTCGCTGGAGAAGTTTGAACCTAAGCTGAAGCCAGGAGGTATCCTTATCTACGATGGATATGGTATCATCAATCCGCCAACACGTAAAGATATTACTGTCTATCGTATAGACGCTATGGATAAGGCTGCCGAGATGAAAAACGGCAAGGTATTCAACATGATTGTACTGGGTGGACTATTGAAGATTGCTCCGGTAGTTAGTACTAAGGGTGTGGAGAAAGCACTCTACAAGACTCTGCCTGAGCGCCATCACTCACTGATTCCGCTGAATATGCAGGCAATCGAAGAGGGTGGTAAAATCATTCAAGAGATGTAAACCCTCGCGCGTACATTTTATAGAGAAACCAAGCAAGGGCAAAAAACAAAGTGAATAGTTTATTTTTTTTCAAAAAAAACTTTGGAAGTTATAATTATTTTTTGTTACTTTGCACTTGTAATAAAAACTATGAAATTATTATATAACTAATTTAAAGTATAGGAAATGATGAAAAAGTTATTTTTAATGCTTGCTGTTGCAGCTTTGTCTGCACAGGCTGTTGATGCACAGACTGTTGTCGAGAGTAAGAACACTGACAACTGGTATGTAGGAATTAATGGAGGTGCTAACGTACCTGCTAACACGTTTAAGGATTTGGCCAATTTCCAGGCTGGTCTCCGTGTAGGACGTTGGATTACTCCAGTAGTAGGCTTTGCTATTGAAGGACAGGCTCACTTTGGTAACAAGAACGATTACAAGGGCACTGACGGTACCATTAAGGCTCTGAACGCCAATGTGCTCGGTACTATTAACTTCAACAACTGGTTTGCTGGTTACAATGGTACACCTCGTTGCTTTGAGGTTATCGGTGTAGCTGGTTTCGGCTGGTGGAAGAATCGTGTAAATTCTAAGGACAATGCCTTGATATCTAAGTTGGGTCTTGACCTCGCTTTGAACTTCGGTTCTGACAAGCAGTGGCAGGTATACGTTGAGCCCGCTTTGATTTATAATATTGCTGATGACAAGAGAGATAAGGTAGAATTCAATATCAACCGTGCTCTGTTTACCGCAAGTGTAGGTTTGAACTATAAGTTCGGCAACTCTAACGGTACTCACAACTTCAAGATTGCTGAGCTTCGCGACCAGGCTGAGATTGATGGCCTGAATGCTAAGATCAATGAGCTGCGTGCTGACAACAATGCCAAGGATGGTAAGATTGCTGCTGATGCTCGTGCTATTGCTGACCTGAAGGCTAAGCTCGCTGCTTGCCAGTCTCGTCCTGCAGAGAAGATTGTTGAGGAGCGTATCATCAAGGAAGGTACTATCCTGCAGCCTATCGTAATCTTCGGTCAGGGTAAGACTTCTGTTGATGCTGCTGGTATGGCTAGCTGTGAGATGGTTGCTAAGTATATGAAGAACCACGCTGACTCAAAGGTTAAGGTTCTTGGTTATGCTTCACCCGAAGGTTCTAAGGAGGTTAACGATCGCATCGCTAAGGCTCGTGCAGAGGCTGTTAAGAACGTTCTTGTTAAGAAGTACAAGATTGCTGCTGACCGCCTTGAGGCTGAAGGTCAGGGTGCTACTGACAAGCTGTCTGCAGAGAACGACTTCAACCGTGTTGCTAAATTTGTTGACGTAACAAATCAGAAGTAAAATCAGATTTATCATTAAAATTTGCATAAATCCCCACAATTATTACGTTGTGGGGATTTTTTCTATCATTTTGTTGGCTGTTTAGGGAAAATAGTGTATCTTTGCAATTCTAAAAGGGTACATGAATAACTAAACAGATATGAAACATCCATTGCGTAGTGCGGTATGCACAGAAGGTCGTAGAATGGCAGGAGCCCGCGCCTTGTGGGTTGCTACAGGTATGAAACATGAGCAGTTTGGCAAGCCTATCATTGCTATTGTCAACTCGTTTACACAGTTTGTGCCTGGTCATACTCATCTGCATGAGATTGGACAGATTGTGCGTGAGGAAATTGAGAAGATGGGATGCTATGCGGCTGAGTTTAATACCATCGCCATTGATGATGGTATTGCTATGGGCCACGATGGTATGCTTTATTCACTGCCTTCGCGCGACATCATAGCCGATAGTGTAGAATATATGGTGAATGCCCATAAGGCAGACGCTATGATTTGTATCTCCAATTGCGACAAGGTAACACCTGGTATGTTGATGGCTTCTATGCGTCTGAATATTCCTACAGTATTCTGTAGTGGTGGACCTATGGAAGCAGGTAAGTGGCGTGGCGAGAATGCCGACCTGATTACAGCAATGGTCAAGGGTGCCGACCCCAGCGTGTCTGATGAGGAGATGCAGCAGATAGAGCAGTGCGCTTGTCCTGGATGTGGCTCATGCTCGGGTATGTTTACTGCCAACTCAATGAACTCACTCACTGAGGCTATCGGATTGAGTCTTCCTGGCAATGGTACTATTCTGGCTACTCACACCAATCGCGTAGAGTTGTTTAAGGCTGCTGCCCGTCAGGTGGTAAAGAATGCTTTTGCTTATTACGAAGATGGTGATGAGAGCGTATTGCCTCGTAACATTGCTACACGTAAGGCTTTCCTCAATGCTATGACACTTGATATCGCGATGGGTGGTTCTACCAATACCGTGCTCCACCTGTTGGCTGTAGCTCAAGAGGCTGGTGCCGACTTTACGATGCAGGATATCGATGAGTTGTCTCGCAAGACACCATGTCTTTGTAAGTTGGCTCCTAATACGCAGAAGTATTCTGTGCAGGAGTGTAACCGTGCTGGTGGTATTCTTGGAATACTTAATGAGTTGAACAAGGGTGGCTTGATAGATGGTTCTGCTATCCGTGTGGATGGTATGACGCTCAGTGAGGCGTTGGCTGCCTATGATATTACTAATCCATCTGGTCCATCTAGCTCTGCTAGCATCTATTATTCTGCTCCAGGTAATCGCTTTTCAACTAAGATGGGATCGCAGAGCGAACAATATCCATCGCTCGATACCAACCGTGTAGATGGTTGTATTCGCGACCTTGAGCATGCTTATACGAAAGATGGCGGACTGGCTGTACTCTTTGGCAATATTGCCCAAGATGGTTGCGTAGTGAAGACTGCAGGCGTTGATGAGAGTCTTTGGCACTTTGAAGGTCCTGCTGTAGTCTTCGATTCACAGGAAGATGCTTGTGAGGGAATCCTTGGTGGAAAGGTGAAGAAGGGTGATTGCGTTGTCATTACTCATGAAGGACCAAAGGGTGGTCCTGGTATGCAGGAGATGCTTTATCCAACCTCATATATTAAATCTATGCACATGGGTAAAGAATGTGCTTTGATTACCGATGGTCGTTTCTCTGGCGGTACTAGTGGACTCTCTATTGGTCATATTTCTCCAGAGGCCGCTTCTGGTGGTAATATCGGTAAGATTAAAGATGGCGACATCATTGAGATAGATATCCCCAATCGCAAGATTAATGTTAAACTGACCGATGCAGAACTTGCTGCTCGTCCACAACAGCCATTGAAGCGTAATCGTCAAGTTAGTAAGGCTTTGCGCGCTTATGCCCAGAGCGTAGCATCTGCAGACAAGGGAGGAATAAGAATCATTGATTAGAGAATCTAGTTAATCCAGCATGGCTGGAAATCTAGAAATAATAAAGTGAAAAATTATGAGAGATAGAATTACTGGAGCGAAAGCGCTGATGAGAGCCTTGCAGGCCGAAGGGGTAAAGACCATCTTTGGATATCCTGGTGGCTCTATTATGCCTACATATGATGCGCTGTTCGACTATACCCGTGGTGAGAAGAAGTGCTTCGACCATATTCTGGTGCGCCACGAACAGGCTGCTGTTCATGCTGCTGAGGGTTATGCCCGAGTCAGTGGTGAGGTAGGTGTGGCGCTGGTGACTAGTGGTCCTGGTGCAACCAATACGTTGACGGGTGTGGCTGATGCAATGCTCGACTCTACGCCTATCGTCGTTATTGCTGGTCAGGTGGCTATCAACTCGCTGGGTACTGATGCCTTTCAGGAAGTAGACCTTGTTGGTGTGGCACAACCCATCAGTAAGTGGTCGTATCAAATACGTCATGCCGATGATATTGCGTGGGCGGTAAGTCGTGCGTTCTATATTGCTCGCAGTGGCCGCCCAGGTCCTGTCGTTCTCGACTTCCCTCGCAATGCACAGGTGGAAGAAATTGATTGGGAACCCAAGAAGGTAGATTTTGTGCGCTCTTATGTGGCTTATCCTAAGTTGAATATGGATGCCGTGCGCCAAGCTGCCGAACTTATTAATAATGCTAAGAAACCACTTGCTCTGGTAGGGCAGGGTGTAGAGCTGGGTAATGCTCAGGAAGAGTTGAAAGCTCTCTTGGAGAAGGCTGACATTCCTGCAGGTCGTACCATGTTAGGTCTCTCTGCACTTCCTTCTGACCATCCGCTGAATGTGGGTATGCTAGGTATGCATGGTAACTATGCCGTCAACCTGAAGGAACAGGAGTGTGATGTGCTGATAGCTATTGGTATGCGCTTCTCCGATCGTGTGACGGGCAATACCAAGACCTATGCTAAGCAGGCCAAGATTATCCATTTGGATATTGACCGTAGTGAGATAGATAAGAATGTGAAGACGGATGTGGCTGTGGTTGCTGACTGTAAGGAGTCGCTGCCTGCGCTGACTGCACTCTTGAATAAGAACGACCACAAGGAGTGGCGCGATTCGTTTAAGGAGTTGGACGATAAAGAGCATGAGAAGGTTATCGAGCCTGCTATCCATCCTACTGAAGGCCCATTACTGATGGGCGAGGTTGTTAATGCTGTAGCCGAGCAGGCCCCCAAGGGTACTGTCCTCGTAACCGATGTAGGTCAGAATCAACTCTTCGCCACTCGCTATTTCAAATATCCCGAGAAACGTAGCATCTGTACCAGTGGAGGCTTGGGCACGATGGGTTATGGTATGCCTGCCGCTATTGGTGCCACCTTTGCTACCGACCGTACCGTTTGTTGCTTTATGGGTGATGGTGGTTTCCAGATGTGTATCCAAGAACTTGGTACTATCATGGAGCAGCAGGCACCTGTCAAGATGATACTGATGAACAATAACTATCTGGGCAATGTTCGCCAGTGGCAGGATATGTTCTGGATGCGACGCAAATCGTTTACCAAGATGATGAATCCCTGCTATGAGGCTATTGCTCAGGGTTACGGCATCCCTTATGAGGCTGTTACTGAGCGTAAGAACTTGTCTGCAGCTATTGCAAAGATGTTGGCAACGAAGGGACCCTATATCCTCGAATGTGCCATCAAGGAAGACGACGATGTACTGCCAATGACTCCTCCAGGCATGAATGTCAACGATATGATGCTGGAAGTATGATAGGGAGTAAAAAGGTAAAACAGTAAATAGAAAGTATGAAAGACAATAGAAAACTCTATACCTTATTAGTATATTCAGAAAACATCGCAGGTATTCTGAATCAGATTACTGCTGTGTTCACGCGTCGTCAGGTAAATATCGAGAGTCTGAATGTATCGGCATCCAGCATTGAAGGTGTGCATAAGTATACCATTACGGCTTGGAGCGACGAAGATCAAATTATCAAGATTACGCGCCAGATAGAAAAGAAGATTGATGTGATTAAGGCCAACTATTTCACCGATGAACAATTGTTTATCCGTGAGACAGGTCTTTATAAGCTCTCTACCGATTTGGTGATGAAGAATCCTGAGATTTCTCGCACCATTCGTCGCTTCGAGGCAAGTATAACCGAGGTGAATCCCACCTACGTCATTGTGATGAAGTATGGTGTTACTGATGATATCATATCGCTCTATCATGCCCTCGACGAATTTGGCTGCGTGCTTCAGTACACCCGTAGTGGTCGTATTGCAGTTACCCGTGGTATGCAAGAACAGGTTAGTGAGTTCTTGGATGAGCGTGAGAAACATCATGATTAATGCTTAATTCTTAATGCATAATGCTTAATGCTTAATGATTGACGTTCAACGTTTAATGTTCAATGTTCAACGTATTATAATGGATAAAATAGGAAAATATCAATTTTTGGCAGAGCCATTTCATTGCGACTTCTCTGGTCGTTTGTTTATGGGACATTTGGGCAATCACATGCTCAATGCTGCCGACTTTCATAGTACCGACCGAGGTTTCGGTATGAAATACCTCATGACTATCAAGCGCTCGTGGGTGCTCTCTCGTCTGGCAATAGAGATGAACGAGATGCCCGAGCAATATACAAAGTTTAATATAGAGACATGGGTAGAGAATGCGATGCGCTATTTCACTCAGCGTAACTTTGCCGTAGTAGGCGAAGAGGGTAAGGTATATGGCTATGGTCGCTCTGTATGGGCGATGATAGATACCGACAGTCGAGAGCCATGCGACATCCTCTCTATCAAAGACGGCGCTATCAACGAGTGGATAGAAGCAGACAAAGAGTGTCCTATAGATAAAGGCGGACGCGTAAAGATGTCTGATAAGGCAGAGTTTGTACGCACCATCGACACCCATTATAACGATGTAGATATCAATGGACATATCAACTCCGTCAAGTATATCGAGCATGTACTCGACCTGTGGAACTTGGATTGGTATCGCGAGCATCGTATTCAGCGCTTCGAGATTGCCTATGTGGCTGAGGCGCATGAGGGCGACCAACTTTCGTTCTATATGGAGGAAGAAGAGCAGTCAACTTTCAATATTCGCATCGTACGCACTGATGGCACCGAGTGTTGTCGTAGTAAGGTGAAATTTGTATAATATTGCATTAATGCCGCAATAATTGCATAAAAGTGAAAGGAAATTTGGTTGTTTGCTAACAATTTGTTATCTTTGCATTCGATTTTTATAAGTTAACTCTCCCGTCGCACCCTCGTGTCAGGGTGGGAGTGGACCGTTAAGACGACGGCTCTCGTGCAGGGCTGGCATGGTACACAGAGATAAGTATAACACATAAAACAAAACAATTATGGCAGAAATGAATTTTGGTGGCGTTATCGAAACTGTTGTCACCAGCAAAGAGTTCTCACTTGAGAAAGCACGTGAAGTATTAAAGGATGAGGTAATCGCTGTTATCGGTTATGGTATTCAGGGCCCCGGACAGGCCTGCAACCTGCGTGATAATGGTTTCAACGTCATCGTCGGACAGCGTCAGGGTAAGACTTACGACAAGGCTGTGGCCGATGGTTGGGTACCAGGCAAGACGCTTTTCTCTATCGAAGAGGCTGCCGAGAAGGGTACTATCCTCTGCATGCTGCTCTCTGATGCTGGTCAGATACAGGTATGGCCTACCATCAAGCAATATCTGAAGCCCGGCAAGACTCTGTATTATAGCCACGGCTTTGCCATCAACTGGAGCGATCGCACAGGTGTTGTTCCTCCCAAGGATGTTGACGTTATCATGGTAGCTCCTAAGGGAAGTGGTACATCACTTCGTACCATGTTCTGCGAGGGTCGCGGACTTAACTGTTCTTATGCCGTTTATCAAGACGCTTCGGGTAAGGCTAAGGAGAAGACACTAGCTTTCGGTATCGGTATCGGAGCAGGTTATATGTTTGAGACTACCTTCCAGCGTGAAGCTACCTCTGACCTTACTGGTGAGCGTGGTTCGCTGATGGGCGCTATTCAAGGACTGCTTTTGGCACAGTACGAAGTGCTACGCGAGAACGGACATACACCTTCTGAGGCTTTTAACGAGACTGTTGAGGAACTCACTCAGAGCCTTGGTCCGTTGTTCGGAGCTAAGGGTATGGACTGGATGTATGCCAACTGTTCTACCACTGCTCAGCGTGGTGCGCTCGACTGGGCTCCCCGTTTCCACGATGCTATCAAGCCTGTAATGGAGTGGCTCTACTACTCTGTTAAGACTGGTAACGAGGCTCAGATTTCTATTGATGCCAACTCTAAGCCCGACTATCGTGCCGGTTTGGAGAAGGAACTCGAGGCTATGCGTAATCAGGAGATGTGGCGTGCGGGTGAGACTGTGCGTAAGTTGCGTCCAGAGTATCAAGAAGACTAAACCAATGCAAATTTGAATCTATAATGCGTAGAAGCCACCTCTTTTTTTGAGGTGGTTTCTCTTTTATATATCATATGGTTGTATTGTAACGATTATAACAAATACAGAAATCGTAGAGAAATCTTATGCTTTTTCAAGAAATCCGTCATGCTGATTAACAAGTTCTTCTTGAAGGAGGAGAGGAAGTGTCGCATCAATAGATTCTGATGAGAATGGAAGTTTTTGGAGTTCTGTCAGTTGATGGCGTTGCCCATCGGATAGTAGTGTGAGAATTGCTTCACGAACATCAGAGGTTGCTATAGTAGTATGGCAAACATCGCAGTGGCCACAGTTGTGGGTATGTTTCTCACCAAAGTATCCGAGGAGTAAACGTGAACGGCAGTGGCTCTGATCCTGAGCGTAGTGTTGCATGGCGTGGATGCGTTGGCGATACTGTTCAAGACGCTCTTCATAAACGGATTTGGAAATAACTATGTTTTCAGAGTCTTCACGACGTTGAAGGTAATGAATGGTTGGTACCTGACGACGAGGAATATACTGAATGATATGTTTTTGTGAAAGTATCTTCAGTAACTCGTGAATCTCTGTGTTTTTTTGTCCACACATTTGTGCTATCATTGCTTCGTCAATAAAGCCAAAGTCGGCAAATAGCCCACCGTAGGCACGTAGCAAGGTAACGATGAGACGATCTTCGTCGGGTGACAAATGTTGGAGACGATCAAGCTCATGGCGCTCAAGGAGAAAGCGAACACGTGCTTCATAGTCTGGTGCTGGGTCGTATTCAATATAGCCCGCACGTTGTAGAATCTGGAGAGCAGAGTGCACGCGTACTGGGAAGTGATGAAAACGCTGACAGAATAGATCTATATTGAATTCGCGGGTGATACCGAAGCCATCGCCAGTGGCTATCTGGTAGAAGTATGCCAGGTGTTCGTAAACCTGACGAATGTATTCGCGTGATGGGAAGGTGTCGTCAATACGTTTGCCAAGTTTTGCGTTGTCATGATTGTTATATAGTAGAATGGCTTGAGCCGGTTTCTCGTCTCGTCCTGCTCGTCCTGCTTCTTGGAAATATGCTTCGATAGAGTCTGGGCATTCATAATGAAGAACATAGCGTACGTCAGGCTTGTCGATTCCCATACCAAAGGCATTAGTAGCTACAATGACGCGCACACGGTCGTTTTGCCAGTCACGTTGTCGTATATCTTTTGTCTCATGGTCAAGTCCTGCATGATAGAATGTAGCACTGATGTGATTGTTACAAAGGTATTCTGCAATCTCTTTGGTACGGCGACGACTACGTACATAGACTATGGCGGAACCTTTGGAATCATAAAGAATCTTGGCTAGTTCTTGTAGCTTGTCGGCAGTGTTGCGAACAATGTAGGTCAAATTCTTGCGTTCGAAAGACATGCGGAAGACGGAGAAGCTATTTTCTTTAGCCTGACTAGATGAGCAGGTAGGATTCGACAGCTTCTCGCAGATATCTTCTACCACTTGTGGCGTAGCTGTAGCGGTGAGTGCTAATACTGGGATGTCGGGAAGAAGAGTACGAATGTTTGAAATCTCAAGATAAGTAGGACGGAAATCGTATCCCCATTGAGAAATGCAGTGTGCTTCATCGACCGTAATAAATGAGACGCGCATGTGGCGTAGTTTGGTAACGAAGAGTTGACTGCTCAAACGTTCTGGAGATACATAAAGGAATTTAGTGCGACCTAATATACAGTTATCAAGAACACGCAGAACTTCATCATGTTGCATACCACTATAGATGGCTGCTGCAAGGATACCTTTCTGACGTAGGTGTGTTACCTGGTCTTTCATTAGGGCGATGAGTGGAGTGATGACAATACAAACACCTTCCAATGCCATTGCAGGCACCTGGAAGGTGATGCTCTTGCCGCCACCAGTGGGCATCAGTCCCAAAGTATCGCGACCTAGTCCGATGGACTCGATAATCTGTTGTTGGATGCCACGAAAATCATCGTAACCCCAATAGTGTTTGAGTATTTCTTTATAAGTACCCTTCACTTCTTACTACTACTTACTCCTCAACTGCTTCGCCTTCTGATGGACGGATGTCTTCTATCTGCAGTTGCACTTCGCCACGCTTGTATGTGTTCTCTTCGATAGTATATACGATGTCGAAAGAACGCTTTGATTTGATGTAGCGCGCAGCTGCCGACTGTCCGAAGGCGATACCGTTCATGACAACGGCCGATTTTGAGTCAACAAGTTCTAGCTTGATATGCTCTTGATGGCGTCCAACAACCTTGGAGGTGCCATAATCGAATACATTGCGTGTAATAAACAAAGGTTTGCTATTGCCTGGACCATGAGGCGCCAGACGTTTCAGTTCATTAAGCAATCGTTTGTTTATTTGTTGGAAATCAAGTTCCATATCAATATCGAGTGTCTGCTGCGTTTGTTCGGGAAGAATATGATTGTCAACATACTCTTGGAAACGGCGACGGAACTCGGGAATATTCTCACGACGTAGGGTGAGACCAACGGCATAAGTGTGTCCACCAAAGTTCTCAAGCAAATCACGACATGACTTGACAGCATCATAGACATCAAAACCAGCTACCGAGCGAGCAGAACCAGATGCCATTCCATCAATGATGGTTAGCACCACCGTAGGACGGAAATAGAGTTCGGTGAGTCGAGAGGCAACGATGCCTACAACACCTTTTTTCCAACCTTCGTCATAAAGCACGATAGATTGCAGATGCTGCTGACTCTCAAGGCGCTCTACTATCTCGTTGGCCTCTTTGGTCATTTCTTTGTCTACATCTTTACGTTGCTCGTTATATTCATTGATGCGTGTAGCCACAGTGAGTGCTCGCTGTAGGTCGCGCTCCACCAATAAATCTACAGCCTCGCGACCATTCATCATGCGTCCTGAAGCATTGATACGTGGTCCAATCTTGAAGACAATGTCGCTCATAGTGAGCTCGCGATTAGAAAGACCGCATATCTCGATAATTGATTTCAAACCGATGCTGGGCGACTGGTTGAGTTGCTTCAGTCCGTGGAATGCCAATGTGCGATTCTCACCCTCAACAGGAACTAAGTCGGCAGCAATGCTGACAGCACAGAAGTCGAGTAGGGGAATCAGTCGTGAGAAAGGAATTCCGTTGTTCTTGGCAAAAGCCTGCATGAACTTGAAACCTACACCACATCCACATAAGTGCTTAAAGGGATAGGTAGAGTCTTCACGCTTAGGATTAAGAATAGCCACTGCAGGCGGCATCACCTCGTCGGGCACGTGATGGTCGCAAATAATGAAGTCAACGCCCAACGATTTTGCATAGGCAATCTCATCAATAGCCTTAATGCCACAGTCGAGCACAATAATAAGTTTTACACCTGTTTCTGCGGCATATTCAATACCTTTTCGACTTACACCATATCCCTCTTCTTCACGGTTGGGAATATAATAGTCGATGTTGGAATAGAACTGCTGTAGAAACTTGTAGACTAAAGCTACCGCCGTACACCCGTCGACATCGTAATCGCCATATACCATGATACGTTCCTTGCGGCCCATGGCATCGTTGAGGCGGTCAACGGCTACGTCCATATCATTCATCAGGAACGGATCTATCAGCTCGTTTAGCATAGGACGGAAGAAGCGTTTTGCTGCACTCTCCGTCTTGATGCCTCGCTGAATGAGTAGGCCTGCCATGACGGGACTCATCCCAATCTTTTCGGCCAACTCGCTAGCTGCCTGCTGTCTGTCTGGTGTAGGTGGTTCGTAATTCCATTTAAATTGCATTTATATTTTATTTTATTTTCTGTCGCTCACAGGGGTATTGTGATGCATAGGCATACAATACGCCTTCAAAGTTACAAAGAAAATATGAAATAAATGGAATAGATACCTGCTTTTTTAACAGATATTTTATTTTATAGTGTTATATCGCCATTACGCCACATTGATATAATACCTTAATCGTAGATTTTTACTTCGCGTTTTCCTCGTAATACGGCAAGAGCGTTGAGTGCCAAAGCCTCCATTTCATCCTCTCCTGGGAAGGTATAGACGGGAGCAAGAAAATCTATACGTTGACGTAGTCGGCTTACGAGATATTCTGAGTGTGCCATACCGCCTGTAAGCAGAATAGCATCAACATTGCCACAGAGCACAGCAGCCTCTGCAGCGATATTTTTGGCCACATGATAAATCATCGCATCAACAATAAGTTCAGCATGTTTATCGCCCTGTTGTATATGTTGCAGAATTTCACGCATATTGTTGGTTCCTAGATGGGCATTGAGTCCTGCCTTACCAGCAATACGCTTCAGCAACTGTTTTTCAGAGTATTTTCCACTGAAGCACAAGCGGATAAGGTCGGCAGCAGGTAGACTTCCAGCACGTTCAGGAGAGAATGGTCCTTCGCCATCAAGTGCGTTGTTGGCATCAATCGCTCTTCCGTGTTCATGAGCTGCTACAGATATGCCTCCTCCCAAGTGGCAAATTATCAGATTCAAATCTTCGTATTCTTTGCCTATACCACGAGCATAGCGACGAGCGATAGCACGCTGGTTGAGTGCATGCCAAATACAGATACGTGGCATCAAAGGTGAGCCACTGATACGAGCAAGAGGGGATAGTTCGTCAACCACTCCTGGGTCGGCAATAAACGAGCGGCAATCTGGCATCATCTGAGCAATCTCGTAGGCTATCAGACAGCCGAGATTGCAGGCATGGTTATGCATCACACATCCGTGTAGTGTGTCATCAATCATCTGTTGGTTAATTTCGTAAACACCACCACTGATAGGTTTTACCAAACCACCACGACCGATAACGGCATCAAATTCTAAGGGAATGTCTGCTTGGCGCAATTCGTCTAATACCAATTGACGTCGAAAGTCTTGTTGTTCAGTAATGGCGTCAAAGGGTGCAAGTTCATCGGCCGTATGAGTGATGTTACGTAGAAGAATGGGCTTCTCGTCATAATAGACGGCCATTTTAGTAGATGTAGAGCCCGGATTGATGACAAGTATTTTCATAGGGTAGAGAGTGCGAATAAGATGCTGTTAAACTTTGCCTCCGGTGTATCTCCGCGAGAAGGAACAATAACTGGGCACTGTGGACCGCATAATAGTCCGGCTGTCTGTGTAAGAGTGAAGCGTGTGAGCGTCTTGTAAAAAGAGTTTCCTGCTTCGATATCAGGAAAAATTAGTACGTCTGCATCGCCTTCGAGAGAAGATTGTAATCCCTTTGCTTTGAGCGCATCACGTGATGTAGCACATTTCACGTCTATGGGGCCGTCAATGAGACAACTACCAAAATCACCCTTTTCAGCCATGTTTTGAATTTCAGCATAGCCATCAACAAATGGGAATTGCTTACCACCATGCTCAGCACAATGGATGAGAGCAATACGAGGCTTGTCAATGCCTAATGCGTGACATGTGTCCACCGCATATCTCACTTGCTGAATACGTTGCTCGTGAGTGGGATAGGGGATGACTGCTGCATCAGTGAAGAAAAGTATCTTATGATAGCCTGGAATCTGAGCCATTGCCAGATGCGTCATAATGCGTCCTTGTGGCAATAGTCCTGTTTCTTTATTGAGAACGGCACGTAACAACTGATCCGTACCAATGAGTCCTTTCATTAATATGTCTCCCTCGCCATTTCGTATCATCTCTACAGCCCGTGCAGCAGCTTCTTCTGGTGTTGCAGCAGTGACATTGCTGACATCGGCAAACTCTTCGGCTTGTTGTAGTGCTGTTTTCGTAGCATCATCGTTAGCACAAACGGCAACGATGTGGCGGCGAGTGCCTTGGAGTTGTCGGATTCTTAGTTGTTCAAAGGATTTTAGCATAGTTGTGTTTTTGGTAAATTGTTTCGGTTAGTGGTAAGGTAAGGCGAGAGTTATTGTAAACTCTCGCGATACCAGTCGAATAGCTTTTGAACGCCGTCTTCTATCTCTACTTGGTGTGTCCATCCGAGTGAGTGAAGTTTAGACACGTCGATGAGCTTACGCATTGTGCCGTCAGGCTTACTTGCGTCAAACTCTACAGTGCCCTCAAAGCCTACAGCTTTTACTACCAACTCTGATAGCTCACGGATAGTCAGTTCCTTACCCGTACCCACGTTGATGTGGCAGTTACGTATCTCACCTAACTTGGGAATGGCTCCACCACGACCAGCAGAGTGGTTGCGGTCTACAGCACCATCGGTAGAAGCACCATAGTGTACGCTGCTGTATTTCTCGATACCAATGATGTCAGAGAAGTTGACGTTGAGCAATACGTGTACTGAGGCGTCGGCCATGTCTTCTGACCACAGGAACTCACGAAGTGGAGTACCAGTACCCCAAAGTACCACCTTATTATTATAGATGCCGTACTTAGCGAGCACGTTCAGTATTTCTTCTTGTGATGCAGTTCCGTTTACACCCTCTACTGGGCGCTTATTCAGGTCGATGGCAATCTTGTCCCAAGCTCCATCGTGAATGAGCTTAGCGAGATACACCTTGCGCATCATGGCTGGCATCACGTGAGAGTTCTCCAAATGGAAGTTGTCGTTAGGACCATAGAGGTTGGTAGGCATCACGGCGATATAGTTGGTGCCATATTGCAGGTTGTACGACTCGCACATCTTTAAGCCTGCAATCTTGGCAATAGCATACTCCTCGTTAGTATATTCCAGTGGTGAAGTGAGCAGGCAGTCTTCCTTCATGGGCTGTGGCGCATTCTTAGGATAAATACAAGTTGAGCCTAAGAAGAGCAACTTCTTTACACCATGGGCGTAAGCCTCGCTGATTACGTTGCACTGAATCTTCATGTTCATCATGATAAAATCAGCACGATACAGTGAGTTGGCCATGATTCCACCTACGAAGGCAGCAGCCAGTACTACAGCATCTGGACGCTCTTCATCGAAGAACTTCTTTACTGCTACTTGGTCGGTTAGGTCGAGTTCTTTATGACTGCGGCCTACCAGATTGGTATAGCCTCTCTTCAGGAGGTTATTCCAAATAGCGGAACCTACCAGTCCGTGGTGTCCCGCTACATATATTTTTGAATTCTTATCGAGTGCCATTACTTTACAATACCTTTCTCCAGATATTCAGCCAGATTAGTTCTTACTTTCTCGGCAGCACCCTCAGAGGCTACCTTCGCCATGTCGCTATCTACCATGATGTTGACAAGCTCTTCGAAGCTGGTCTTGTTAGGATTCCATCCGAGCTTAGCCTTCGCCTTTGTTGGGTCACCCCACAGGTTGACTACGTCGGTAGGACGATAGAAGTCGGGAGACACCTCGATAAGCACCTTACCTGTTGCCTTATCGATACCCTTCTCGTTTTCGCCTTCGCCCTTGAATTCCAATTCGATGCCTACGCGCTTGAAGGCATGATAGCAGAAGTCGCGCACAGAGTGCTGAACACCTGTAGCAATCACGAAATCATCGGGCTTAGGCTGTTGCAGGATGAGCCACATACACTCTACATAGTCTTTGGCATATCCCCAGTCGCGTAGTGATGAGAGGTTGCCCAAATAGAGCTTATCCTGCTTGCCCTGCTTGATGCGAGCAGCAGCCAGCGTAATCTTACGTGTTACGAAGGTCTCGCCTCGACGCTCACTCTCGTGGTTGAACAAGATACCAGAGCAGCAATACATGTTGTATGCCTCACGATACTCCTTGACAATCCAGAAACCATACTGCTTAGCCACAGCATAGGGAGAGTAGGGGTGGAAAGGAGTGTTCTCGTTCTGAGGAACCTCTTCTACCTTACCATACAACTCACTGGTGCTGGCCTGATAGATACGACAGGTCTCTGTCATGCCCAACTGGCGTACGGCCTCCAAGATGCGCAATACACCTACGGCATCGACATCGGCAGTAAATTCAGGTGAGTCGAATGATACCTGTACGTGGCTCTGTGCAGCCAGGTTGTATATTTCTGTGGGGCGTACCTTGCCGATGACTCCCAGAATGGACATCGAGTCACCAAGATCGGCATAGTGCAGATGGAAATGAGGCTTTCCTTCCAGGTGAGCAATGCGCTCACGGAAATCTACTGAGCTACGTCTGATAGTACCATGTACCTCATAGCCCTTTTCCAGTAAGAATTCGGCGAGGTAAGAACCATCTTGGCCAGTGATACCGGTGATTAAAGCGATATTCTTCATTATATGATTTGTTTTATTATCGTTGTTATTACTTGTCTTGTCCGCTAAACTGCTTGATGCGCTGCTCTTCAGACAGCTTGCAAATCAGTAGCGTATCATTGTTCTCAGCCACGATATAGCCATCGAGTCCCTGAACCACTACCTTCTTCTCCTGAGTAGTATGAATCATGCAGTTGTGGGTTTCGAAGAGCGAGATATCCTGTCCGATGCAGGCATTGCCATAGAGGTCTTTCTTTGACTGCTGCTGCAGTGAGCCCCATGTGCCGAGGTCGCTCCATCCGAAGTCGGCAGGACATACGAAGATTTCTTCAGCCTTCTCCATGATAGCATAGTCCACGCTGATATTCTCGCATTCGGGGAATAGCTGGTCTACCTTCTCCTGCTCCTGTGCGGTGCCGTAGATAGGCAGCATGCTCTCGAAAATCTTTGCCATAGCAGGCTGATAGATGCGGAAGGCGTTCACGATGGTGTTTACGTTCCAGATAAAGATACCTGCATTCCAGAAGTAGTTGTTTTTTGAGATATATTTCTTGGCAGTTTCCAAATCGGGTTTCTCGCGGAAAGAGTCAACACGGAAGATGCCTTTGTTGCGCAGTGAGCTGGCAGAGAGGTTGGCCTCAATGTAGCCGTATCCTGTCTCAGGACGTGTGGGTTTCATACCCAGTGTTACGATGGCATCGCTGTCGCTTGTAAACTTCATGCAGTCGGTGATGACACGACGGAACTCCTCAATGTTCATCACGATATGGTCGCTGGGCGATACTACAATGTTGGCTTTGGGGTCTTTCGACTTGATGCGCCATGATACATAAGCAATGCATGGTGCTGTATTACGACGACAAGGCTCGCAGAGAATATGGTCTTTGGGCATGTCGGGCAGCTGCTCTGCCACGGTAGCTGCATAGTTCTTATTGGTTACAACCCATACGTTGGTGGGGTCTACGATGGTAGAAAAGCGTTCTACGGTAAGTTGTAGCAGTGATTTGCCAATGCCCAACACGTCGATAAACTGCTTTGGCTTCTCCGTCGTACTCATAGGCCAGAAGCGACTTCCTACGCCGCCTGCCATGATAACCAAGTGATTATTGATTCTTGCCATAATGTTTTTACCTGTTTATCTTGCAAAGATATACATTATTTTTAATTAAGCCAAATTTTTAACCATTCTTTTTCTTTAACATCGCTTTGACAATGAACCATCCGATAGCGATGATGACAACGGCGATGATGAATAGTTTGATATATTCAGCATATTCAGAAATCTTGTCGTTGAGTTGCTCCTCTGGTACGATGGTATGCAGATACCAACCCAGTCCAGCCAAGATAGCATGCCATACGCCAGCTCCGATAGTGGTATATAGCAGAAATTTCCAGTAGTTCATCTTAGCCAGTCCTGCAGGGATGCTGATGAGGTGACGGATGCCAGGAATGAGGCGTCCTGTCAGTGTTGCCACGATACCGTGATTGTCGAAATAGCGCTCGCTTTTCTCTACCTTCTCCTGATTCAGCAGACACATCTTGCCCCACTTGCTGTTGGCAAAACGGTAGATGACGGGACGTCCTACATAGTAGGCCACCACATAGTTGATAGAAGCACCAAGGTCGGCACCTATCGTTGCAAAGAGGATGACCAACCATAAATCAAGTTGTCCGCTGGCGGCATGGTAGGCGGCAGGGGTAACAACAAACTCTGAAGGTACGGGAACCACTGTGCTCTCCAATAACATCAGGAAGAAAATGGTGCCGTAGTTCAGATTGCTCAGTAATGACGATATGAATGACATGTAGCTTTAATTCTTTTCTTCAATTCTTATATTTTGGTTAGCCCATTTGATGTAGTCGCTTGGGTCCATTCCTTCTGGAAATAGGAATCCGAGCACCATACGGGTTTCTTGAGGATTCTTCTCTACCGCTCTATGCAGGGTTATTTGGAATTCTTCTTGCTTTCCCAAATCATAACAGCACAATGCCAGATAGGCATAGCCTTTGTCGAAGTCAGGCTCATATTCGTTGACCACCTTAAAGAATTTCTTGAACATCTGATAACAGGCATGTACGTAGCGATTGTCGTAGAGTGATACGATGATGCGCAAAAGTATTGATGGAGCACTATCGGCGGCCTTGATGGCGCGCTGAAACGACTCCTCAGCCTCTTTTATCATATTGTTCTCCAGTTGGATGTGTCCGCGTATCACGAGCATGTCACTGTGGTCGCAGGGCAACTCTTCCGTGAGGTCAAGCATTTCAAGCGCTTTTGAAGGTTGCTTCAAGGCACTGTAGCAGAATGCCAACTCCTGATAGATTTGTGGCAGTACGTCGATGTCGTCAGGCGACTTCTCCAAAGCCCTCTCCAAAGGCTCTATTGCCTCTTGATGGCGGCCGAGATTAACCAGGCAGACACCAATATTGAGCAGTACGAAGTTGTCGTCAGGCACTAGCTTTCCCAGTCTCCTGAAATATTCCAGCGCTTCTTCGTAGTTGCCCATTCTGAACAGTCCGTTGGCCTTGTTGGCGATTCCTTCAGGCTCGTTAGGTGCGATGGCTATGGCATATTCCGAACTGGTGATGGCATTGCTGTAGTCATCGTTCATCAGTTGTGCTGATGCCAGTGCGTTCCAATAGTTCGTGGAGTAAGGATTGCGGTCTATGAGCTCATTGAAGAGCTTTTCAGAATCCTTGTATTTTCCTATGCCGAAGAGGGTGCGGGCCATCAACTCCTTGAAGTCACTGCTGTTGTCGCCCTTTGAGCGCATCATCCATTCGTAGGCTTTGTCGCTGATGTTATAGTCTATATAGAGATTGGCGCAGTCTTTGATAAAGTCCTCATATTCCTCGGGCTCTACGGTCATTGCATAGTCGCGTAGATAGCGGTCGGCTTCCTCGATGAATCCTTCGGCAATCTTAATCTCGGCTACCAGATAGTGATAGTCGGGCTCGTCTTGATCTTCTATGCTGTCTGCATATTGATGGGCTTTCTCAAAGTCGCCCTCCATCAATGCCTGGCGGGCTTTGAACACGTTGGGCAGAGTGGAGTGGGGATAGAGGTCGAGGGCATGGTCTACAGCTTCAACGGCCTTGTCGTAATCGCCGCTGAAGTTATAGTAGTCTGCGATATCGACAAGGTCGCTGGCATCCATGAAGGGCTTCTGCCCTGTATTGAGTGATGTCTCGTAGCTGTCTAACAGCTCATGGAATTCGTCCGAATTAAAATAGTCTTCGTTATAGGGCATTCCTTATTTTTTCCAAGAATCTTTCAGGCCTACCGTCTTGTTGAATACAAGGTGGTCGGCAGTTGAATCGAGGTCAATAGTGAAGTAGCCGATGCGCTGGAACTGCAGGAAGTCGCCAGCCTTCTTCTCCTTGAGGTAAGGCTCTACATAAGCGTTGTTGAGTACAACGAGTGACTGAGGATTCAGCAACTCGCGGAAGTCGCGCTCATCGGCAGCTGGATTCTCAATAGCGAAGAGGCGGTCGTAGAGGCGCACCTCTGCAGGCACAGCAGTAGCACAGTCGAGCCAGTGCAGTGTCTTACCCTTAATCTTGCGGTCAGCACCGGGCAGTCCGCTACGGGTTTCAGGGTCGTAGGTGGCATATACAGTAGTGATGTTGCCCTCAGCGTCTTTGTCGCAGGGGTGCTCTTCGTCACACTTGATGATGTAGGCATTCTTCAGGCGTACCTCCTTGCCTGGAGCCAAGCGCTGGAATTTCTTCTCAGCCACCTCCATGAAGTCGTCGCGCTCAATCCACAGCTCGCGAGAGAAGCTAATCTGGTGCTTTCCGTCAGCTTCGTTTTCAGGGTTGTTAATTGCCTCCAGTTGCTCGCTCTGTCCTTCAGGATAGTTGGTAATAACCAGCTTGATGGGGTTGAGCACAGCAGATACGCGGGTAGCCTTCTTGTTCAGGTCGTCGCGTACGCTGGCCTCCAGCAGTGCATAGTCATTCAGAGCGTCAAACTTGGTGTAACCGATAGAGTCGATGAAGTTGCGAATGCTCTGTGCAGAGTATCCACGACGGCGCATACCGCATACGGTTGGCATACGGGGGTCGTCCCATCCGCTTACCAAGTGCTCGTCAACCAGTGCCTTCAGCTTGCGCTTTGACATCACGTTGTAGGTCAGATTCAGACGGTTGAACTCAATCTGTCGGGTGCCGTCGTATTTCTCATCCACGATGTCGGGGTTGAAGTCGGCAGCCTTGCCAGCAGCCTTCTGCTCTTTGATATACTCACGCAGTAGGTCTACGAACTTGTCGTAGAGAGGACGGTGAGGCACAAACTCCAAGGTACAGATAGAGTGGGTGACACCCTCGAAGTAGTCGCTCTGTCCATGGGCAAAGTCGTACATGGGGTAGCAGTGCCACTTAGTGCCTGTACGGTGGTGAGGTATCTGAATGATGCGATAGATGATAGGATCGCGGAAGTGCATATTGGGGTTAGCCATGTCGAGCTTAGCGCGCAATACCATAGAGCCCTCTACAGCCTCGGGAGTGTTCATCTGACGGAACAAGCGGAGGTTCTCTTCAATGGGGCGGTCGCGATAAGGACTGGCAGTACCGGGCTGTGTGGGAGTGCCTTTCTGCTCGGCAATCTGCTCAGAGGTCTGCTCGTCAACGTATGCCAAGCCTTTCTCAATGAGCCAGATGGCAAAGTCCCACAGCTTGTCAAAGTAGTCAGAAGCGTAGTAGATGTTGCCCCACTTGAAGCCGAGCCACTTGATGTCGCTCATGATGTTCTCTACGTATTCTGTATTCTCTTTTGTGGGGTTGGTGTCATCGAAACGCAGGTTACAAACACCGCCAAACTCCTCGGCTACGCCGAAGTCCATGCAGATGGCTTTAGCATGTCCGATGTGGATATATCCATTGGGTTCTGGTGGGAATCGAGTTTGCAGACGACTACCATTTTTACCTGCTTCGAGGTCTTCTTTCACAAACTGTTCTACAAAGCTGAGGCTCTTTTTCTCCTCGCCCAGATTTAGATTTTTCTCTTCCATAAAAATAAATAATGTGTATTTGGTGTGCAAAGGTAATGCAAAATAGGTAAAATACAAAGAGAAAATATGTATTTTTTTCTTTCCTATGTGCTGTGTGATTAGGATTTATGAAATTTATGTAAAAATTTCCATAAAAATATTTGGAAGATTGATATAAATCAATTATCTTTGCACTCGTTATCCTGAATACAATCTTTTTACCTTAAAAGGCTAATACCTACTTAAGATGAGATGCCCTTCACTGTGAAGTGAGGGACATTTTTTTATGTTATACTATGAACTATGAATTATGAACTACTCAATGCCGTGCTCGTTGAGCGCCTTGCTATAGCGGGCAGCGTTCTGCAGGTGCTCCTGATAGGTGCGGGCAAAGTTGTGAGTGCCTGAGAAGTCTTCCTTGGCGCACATGTAGAGGTAGTCGTGGTGTACATAATTGAGTACGGCATCGATACCTTTGATGGAAGCCACCTTGATGGGGCCTGGGGGCAGTCCTTCGTTGCGATAGGTATTGTAAGGACTGTTCACGTTGAGCAGCTTATTGTAGATGCGCTTTAGTTCAAATTGTTTCAAAGCAAACTTGATGGTGGGGTCGGCTTGCAGAGGCATAGGCTTGTGTAGGCGATTCAGATACATACCTGCTATCATAGGCTTTTCGCTGTTGTTGGCAGTCTCCTCGTCGATGATACTTGCCAGTGTGCATACCTCGTTGGGTGTCAACTGCATCTGCGCGGCTTTCTGCTCGCGGTCGCCTTTCCAGAAGTTGTCGTGCTCGCGCTGCATACGCTTTAGCAGGTTATCGAGCGATATGTTCCAGTAGATGTCGTAGGTGTTAGGCACGAACATCGCTGCGATGGTGCAAGTGTCGTAACCCAGTTTTTGACAAGTTTCTTGGTCGTAGAGGGCTGTGGCGATGGTGGCAGAGTCGAGCATTAGCTTGTTGCCCAGTACGGCTGCCAGACGGTCCATGGTGCGTACCTCGGGGATAGTAAGCATCATGCTGGTTTGCTGTCCGCTTTTCAGGTGTCGGAACACCATGAATGCTCCCTCGTTGGGACCGATAGCGTAGCGACCAGTGCGGATGTGCTCGCCGTAGCTGCTGTGGCGTATCAGGGTGCTCAGGCCGGTCATGCCTGCGGTGTGTGCAAAGGCTCCCACTTTTGTCAGCACCGAGTCTTGTGTGTCATCCTCGTCAATGTAGACATATTGCGTCTGGTCGGCTTTTGATACGGGGGTGAGCATATAGAATACGGTGAGTGCTACTATCAGTGCCAGTCCTGCCTGTGCTATATAAAGGTATATTTTTGAATCGAGCTTTTTCATTGTTATGTTTTTCTTATCGGATGCAAAGTTACGAAATATTCAGCATACCACCAAATTTTTTATCTTCGATAAGGTGGATTTTTCTATCCGTTTGTGCAAAATGGCGGCTTACTCTTCTTTGTCAACGAAACGTAACGCACGAGGCTCGTTGCCGTAACACACAAGGTAGTTATGTTACGGATACGATTGAACGGCGAGGGGAGGGTGTTTTTTCAAAAAAAAGAAACTGTTCAACTGTTCAAACTGTTCGTTCGCTCATTTTGTTATCTACACGAATTGCTTTTTATACCCCGAACGAACAGTTCGAACAGTTGAACAGTTTGTTCGTGAGAACGTGAAAAGATGGTTATAATATATATATTATATATAATATATATATTATAAAGTTTTGCGCGCACTTTCATTTTGAGAAACTGTTCGAACTGTTCAACTGTTCGTTCGCCCATTTTGCCCACGCAAAATTGTCTTTTCCTTATTATGGTGTGCAATTATTTGGTGGTCTCGATTTTTTTTAGTATCTTTGCATCAAATATTACGGGGCCATGAAACTGAAGTTTACCATACATTATCATACGGCTTGGGGCGAACGCCTGCATGTGGTTGTCGGCTACCACCATCAGGACGGAAGCTGCAAGCAGCAGAACCTGGCAATGCAGACTGACGACGGTCGGCTGTGGACGCTGGAGACTGCTGTGCTGGTAAGTCTGCGCCATCCGCTGTCGCATATCGAGTATCACTATCAGGTGGAGAGCGGAGAAGGCGAGGTGGTGCGCAGGGAATGGACGCTGGTGCCCAGAAGGTATTACTTCGATGCATCAAAAGACTATCTGTTTCAGGATCAATGGCGCGACCGCCCATTGGCTTATCACCTCTATACCAAAGCCTATCGCACCAGTGTGCGCGACCTTCGTGAGGAAGAGGTGGAAGTGGCTCGACTGCCTCTTTTCCGTCGTACCGTACTCTTCCGCGTTGCTGCTCCTCAACTGCAGGCAGGGCAGGCGGTGGCCGTTCTTGGCAGTCATCCCGCTATCGGCTCGTGGAACATTACGCGCTATGTGGAGATGCAGTATGTGGGTTGCTCTGAATGGATGCTCTCGGTGGACGTGGTGGGGTGGCAGATGCCCGTGGAATATAAATATGTAGTGGTGGATGTTAAGAGTCATGCGTTGCTGGCTTGGGAAGAGGGCTGTAATCGCCTGATAAGTACCGATACGGAGCAGATGAACGATGGCAAAGTATTGGTGCAGTATGGTGAACCACTACGGTTGTGTGAGCAGCCTTGGCGACTGGCTGGGGTGCGCATTCCTGCATCCTTGCTGCGTAATGATGTTCGTGGGGCTCAGGCTGATTTGAAACGATTAGTTGACTGGGCTGTGCTGGCGGGGTTGAAGGTGGTTTGTGTGCCGCCTCGTCTGCAACCCAAACAGATGAAATCAGTGGCAGATTATGCCCGCCTTCAGGGTGTCGTTCTTATGGGTGAATGGACTCCAAATATCAAAACTGACAGCAGTGTTCCTGATTGTTATGATGCGCTGTGTGTCAGTAGATTGTATGACTTTGTTCAAGAACAACATATACCGTATCAACTGTCTGCTGTCTTTGAAGATTCTACTGCTCTTTTCTGCATAGAAGACTGGAGCCTGCTGTCTGATGATGTGAGGACGGTGCTGGATTTGTTGCGCTTCGTGAGACTTGAGTCAAGAAGAGTGCCAGGTCAGTTGACAGCCCGCCAGTCGGCCGAAGTTATTGCCCGCCATCTTTCCAGTCTTTCTAAGTTGTGCGTTCTGCCATTGCAAGACTGGTTGGCGATGGATGTTAAGCTGCGCAAAAACTCTCCTACCATCGAACAACTGCTGGAGGCTGAGCACTTCAACAAGAAACTGAAGGCGATGATAGAACAAAGTGGAAGAAACCCTGAAAAACTGAGTGAGAAACAATGAAAAGACTAACGATATTATTTCTTTTGGTGCTGGCTGTAGTGGTCGTGCATGCCGTAGAACTGGACACCCTTACTGTGCAGCATATCGATGCTAACGGAAAGACGCAGCAGGGTACTATCATCTGCAATAAGGCGATAACCCAAGACTTGCGTGAGATATTTGCTGAACTCTATCGGGCAAAATATCCCATTGAGCGCATTCGTCCTATCTCGGAATATGGCAACGATGATGAGCGCTCTATGCGTGCCAACAATACCTCATGCTATTGCTACCGAGTGGTGAAGGGCAGCACCAAGTTGTCTAAACATGCACAGGGATTGGCCATTGATATCAATCCTCTGTATAACCCTTGTGTAAAGCGCAAAAAAGACGGTACGCTGCTGATTCAGCCTGTCACAGGAAAACCCTATGCTGACCGCTCTAAATCCTTCAAATACAAGATTACAACACAAGACCTCTGCTACCGTCTTTTTATCCAGCATGGATTCCGTTGGGGAGGCAGTTGGCGCTCGCTGAAAGACTATCAGCATTTCGAAAAGTAAGTTTTTTGCATAAAAACCGCACAAACTGAAATTTTCTTCGTACCTTTGCATGCTGTATCTATATTAGCAGACGAAGAAAAGACATGATATCAGTAGAATCATTGCACGTAGAATTCGGCGTGAAGCCGTTGTTCGCAGATGCCAGTTTCGTGGTAAATGACCGCGACCGTATTGCCTTGGTGGGTAAGAATGGAGCAGGAAAGTCTACCTTGCTCAAAATTCTCTGTGGTAAGCAGAAGCCAACCAGTGGTGTGGTCAGTGTGCCTAACGATACCACGATAGGTTATCTGCCTCAGGTGATGATTCTGCAAGACGATACTACCGTCAGACAAGAAGCACAGAAGGCCTTTGCCAATGTTACTGAACTGAAAGCAAAGGTTGATGCGCTGAATCAGCAATTGGCTGAACGTACAGACTACGAGAGCGAGAGCTATCTGGCACTCGTGGAGAAGTTTACACAGGAGCATGAGCGCTATATGATGATGGGTGCCGACAACTGTGAGGCTGAAATTGAGCGTACGCTGACGGGTTTGGGCTTTAGTCGTACTGACTTGGAGCGCCCCACCAGCGAGTTCTCTGGAGGATGGCGCATGCGTATCGAGTTGGCAAAGATACTGTTGCAGAAGCCCGATGTGCTGTTGCTCGACGAGCCTACCAACCATCTGGATATTGAGTCAATACAATGGCTGGAACAATGGCTGGCACAATCTGCCAAGGCTGTAGTGTTGGTGAGTCACGACCGTGCCTTCATCAATAACGTTACCAATCGTACACTGGAGATTTCTTGTGGACAGATTGTGGACTATAAAGTAAAGTACAACGAGTATGTCGTGTTGCGCAAGGAGCGTCGCGAGCAACAACAGCGAGCCTACGAGAATCAGCAGAAGGAGATACAAGAGATGCGCCAGTTTATTGAGCGCTTCCGCTATCAGGCCACCAAGGCTGTGCAGGTGCAGCAGAAAATCAAGCAACTGGAGAAGATTGTACCCATCGAGGTGGATGAGATAGATAACTCGGCATTGCGCCTGAAATTCCCTCCCTGCTTGCGTAGTGGCGACTATCCCGTTATCTGCGAGGATGTACGTAAGGACTATGGTGCACATACCGTATTCTCAGGTGTCAACCTCACCATCAAGCGTGGCGAGAAGGTGGCATTTGTGGGAAAGAACGGTGAGGGTAAGTCTACGCTGGTAAAATGTATTATGGGCGAGATACCCTTTGACGGTCATTTGAAGATAGGTCATAATATCCAAATCGGCTATTTTGCACAGAATCAGGCCCAGCTGTTGGATGAAGAGCTGACAGTATTCCAAACCATCGACAATGTGGCAAAGGGCGATATCCGCCTGCGCATTAACGATATCCTTGGCGCCTTTATGTTTGGCGGTGAGGCATCAGATAAGAAGGTGAAGGTATTGAGTGGTGGTGAGCGTAGTCGTCTGGCTATGATTCGCCTGCTGTTGGAACCCGTCAATCTGCTGATACTCGACGAGCCTACCAACCACTTGGATATGCCTTCAAAGGATGTGCTGAAAGAGGCTATCCGTGCCTTTGACGGTACTGCTATCATCGTAAGTCACGACCGTGAATTCCTCGATGGTCTCGTAAGCAAAGTCTATGAGTTTGGCGGTGGAAAGGTAAGAGAACACCTCGGTGGTGTATATGATTGGCTGAGAGACAGTAATCAGAAGTTAGAGGTAAGAGGCGAAAGAATAGAGGTAAACGCTGAAAAAGCTGCCCCACAAAACAATTCTCTTACTCCTCAGTCCTCATCCCTCACTTCTAAAGAGAGCTATGCTGCCCACAAAGAACAGCAGAAACGCATCCGCAAGGCAGAGAAAGCCATAGAGGAGTCTGAGCGCAAAATCAGTGATATGGAGCGCCGACTGAAAGAGCTTGATGAACTGCTGATGGTGCCTGAGAATGCCTCAGATATGCAGTTGGTAACTGAATATACCACCACAAAGCAGGCGCTGGACAAAGAGGTGGAGCACTGGGAAAAGCTCTCTGAAGAACTTGAAGATATTACACAATACTAACTAATTATAGAAAGATGAAAAAGGTATTAACAATGATGGCATTAGCAATGATGACCGCTTCGGCATCGGCACAGCTCAAGTCGGGTATCGACCTGAAGAACCTTGATACTGCTGTACGTCCTGCCGACGATTTTTATGAGTATGCCTGTGGTGGATGGATGAAAGCCAATCCGCTGCCTGCTGCCTATTCACGTTTTGGCAGCTTTGACCGTTTGGCGGAGGACAACAACAAGCGTATCAATGGTATCCTGAAGGAATTGCTGGAGAATAGCTATCCCGAGGGTTCTGTTGAGCAGAAACTCAGCGATTTGTATAAGCTGGCAATGGACTCTGTACGCAGAGAAAAGGAGGGATTAGCTCCTGTAATGCCAATTATCAAGCGCCTGGAAGCTGCTAAGAATAAAGAACAGCTCTTCGATTTCCAGCTGTCTATGATGCCTTATGGTGAACAGGAATTATTTGCAGCCTATATCAGTGCTGACGATAAGGATGCTATGAAAAACATTCTGACCGTTCGTCAGAGTGGACTGACACTGGGACTGAAAGACTACTATCTGGAGAACGACGAGGCTACTAAGAAGATTCGTGAGGCTTACAAGAAGCACATCGTTCGTATGTTCCAGATTTATGGATTCAGTAAGAGCGCTGCAGAAAAGAAGATGAAGAACGTGTTGAAGGTGGAAATGGCACTGGCTAAAGCATCAAAGTCTCGTACGGAGATGCGTGACCCTATTGCTAACTACAACCGAATGACACTCAGTGAGTTCCAGGCTAAGTATCCTCATTTGCAGTTTGAGAAGCAGATGAATGCCAAAGGTATCAAGAGCCAGTATTTCCAGGAGCTGATTGTTGGTCAGCCTGCCTTTATGGAGGCTGCCGATAAGCTGTTTGCCTCAATGACTGCCGCTGAATACCGTGATGTGATGGAGTGGGGCGTTATTGATGGTGCTACCGGTTATTTGAATGATGCCGTTCGTGCTGCTAACTTCGACTTCTATGGCAAGGTGATGAAAGGTCGTAAGGAAGATCACCCCTTGTGGAAGCGTTCTACTGATCAGGTAGAAGGTGTGATGGGTGAGGCTCTGGGACGTATCTACGTCAAGAAGTATTTCCCTGCATCATCCAAGGAGCGTATGAAGACCTTGATTGAGAACCTGCGTATTGCTCTTGGTGAGCGTATTGCTGCTCAAGACTGGATGGATAACGCTACTAAGGTAAATGCTCTGCTGAAGCTGAATACCTTCTATGTGAAGATTGGTTATCCTGATCGTTGGACAGACCTCTCAGAGCTGAAGATTGATGCTAAAAAATCTTACTTTGAGAATATGCGTGAGTGTGCCCGTTTCTGGCAGGCATGGCAAATCAATCATACAGCAGGAAAACCTGTAGATCGTGATGACTGGTTTATGACTCCTCAGACCGTAAATGCATACTATAACCCTACCACGAACGAAATTTGCTTCCCTGCTGGTATTCTGCAAGTTCCATTCTTTGACCCCGCAGCAGATGATGCATTCAATTATGGCGCTATCGGTGTTGTAATCGGTCATGAAATGACACATGGATTTGATGACCAGGGACGTCAGTATGATAAGGTAGGAAATCTGTTCGATTGGTGGACTGAATCAGACGGAAAGAACTTTACAGAGAGAACACAGAAATTTGCAGACTTCTTCTCAAAGATTAAGGTACTTCCTGACTTGAATGCTAATGGTCAGTTGACACTTGGTGAGAATCTGGCTGACCATGGTGGCTTGCAGGTAGCCTATACTGCTTTCAAGGAAGCTACAAAGCGCAATCCCTTGCCCGTTATCGATGGTCTGACTCCTGAACAGCGCTTCTTTATTGCATACGCAGGTGTTTGGGCTGGAAATATCACAGAAGCCGAGATTCGTAACCGCACTAAGAGCGATCCTCACTCGCTGGGTCGTTGGCGCGTAAATGGTGCCCTTCCTCATGTGGATGCGTGGTATGATGCATTTGGTGTGAAAGAGGGTGACAAAATGTTTATTCCTAAAGCTGAGCGTCTGCCACTTTGGTAAATGATATAGACCAAAATCATAAAAATGCCGTCGTAAATATAAATTTACGGCGGTTTTTTTTGTATTTTAATTTTTATTTCCTATCTTTGCATCTGACTATTTTTAACTACTGCATAATGTTCGACGAAAACAATCCATTATCTGATAATATGCAAAACGCTGTTCGTCCCCAGGAAATGTTAAATAGAACGGTGATTTCGCAAGAGCCTCAACAGCCAGTTGTGTCACAACAATCATTGCAACAGACTCAACAAAAGCAGGCGGCTGGTAAGGCTTGCCCTTATTGTGGTGCTATCAATGAACCTGAAGCTATGTTCTGTGCCCAGTGTGGTCAGCCCATTAGTAAAACGACATGTCCTCATTGTAGCGCCGAGATTGATCCTGACGCAGATTTCTGTGAGGTGTGCCATCATTATATTCGTAAGGATGTATGCTCCTATTGTGGCGCTCATTTGGAAGGCAATGAAGCCTATTGTCCTGAGTGTGGCAGTCCACGAGGAGGAATGGTGTGCCCCACTTGTCATACATTGAACGATTTCGCTTTCTGCAAGAAGTGTGGTACTGCTTTGACTAAGGAAGCACGTCAGTTGGTAAAGCAACTGCATTCCAACCCAGACTTCCAGCAGTTGTTGGAAATTGTTAGAGACTATTCAAATCTGGAAAATGCACTGCCATATAGTTCTGAGCGTGACGTCGCTCGTGAAGAGGCAAGTGCCAAGTTGCGTGAACGCGTATTGACGCTGTTGGCCAAAGATGAAGGAGTAGAAACACCTGTGATTCCAAAGCTAGAATCGAAGCGTATGACACGTGAACAGCTGGAAGAACAGAAAGCCGTAAAAATCAAGATGCTGTCAACGATTCTTGATAAGTTGGCAGTACCGCCTACGACTTCTCCAGTACAAGCTCGTAATTTTGCAATGGCTAGCAAGCCAGTTGGTGTGCGACTGGCTTGGGTCTGCAATTATAAACATGCGATGCATAGTAGCCCTTGTGGATGTGCAAAACCTCATCTGGGAGGAAAATGGGTGATTTTAGGAAAAAATAATTCTGAAGAAATAAAAGACGATAAATAGCCATGGAAGTGACCAATCGACAGTCAGCACCAGTCAATCCTGAAGCCACTATTAGAGTAAGTGAACCGATGATGGCTCAGTCTGCTGCTGCAGACATTACTATCCGACCCGACAAGAAAATACCGAGTGGTGATGATGACCATTCCGGTGATTTCGTGCTCAAAGGACGTGTATATACCGGTATCAAATGTCTGAGTGACAACTCTGGTGAAGCACAGGTATTCCTTGTTGAGGGCGATGAAGGCATGCGCGTGCTGAAGGTGTACTATCCAAATTTTACCATTAAGAAGGATTTGTTGCGCATCATCCAAAATTTTAATATGGAGATGATAGTCAAAATCACGGATTTTGGTAAAACTTATGTCGATGGAAAGAACCGTGACTATGAGCTGATGGAATACCTCCGTGGTGGTACGCTGAGTGAATATGACCTCAATGGCAATTACAACCAGTTCCGTCGTATTGCTCTGCAGGCTGCTGCTGCTCTGGCTTATTGTCATCATAACAATATCATTCATAAAGATATCAAACCTGGCAACTATTTCTTCCGTGATGCTGATCATAAGGAGGTTGTACTGGGCGACTTTGGTATCTCTAGCATTATAGAAGATGAGAGCCGTCTTCATAGAACCACTCAGGCTCGTACTCCAGTATATGCCGCTCCGGAAATGTATAACGATGTGATTGACGGAGAGGTGGAGATTACTCCTGCTGCAGACTTCTATTCATTGGGTATCACCCTGATGACACTCTGGTTGGGCGAGAATCCGCTGAGTCAGAATGAACGCATCATCATGCGAAAGAAGAATGAAGGACGTCTGCCTCGCATCAATGAGTTGCCTGAACGTGTTAGAATGATTGTGCAGGGTCTGACCTGCGTTAATCCACAAAGCCGTTGGGGATATGACGAAGTGGAACGCTGGTTCTTGGGTGAGGATGTCAATGTGGATATATCATCGCCACTGCTAAGATATCGTAGCTTTATCGTTGATCCAGAGCGCAACCTCGTAGCTGATAATGTGCACGAACTGATTCCGCTGTTGATGGACAATGAATGGTTAGCTACCAGCTACCTTTATAATGGACGTATTCCGGGATGGTTGGAACAATGCGGTAATGTCAAACTGAGTTCTGCCGTTAAAGACATCATTACTAATCGTTATCCTGCCGACCAGAAGGCGGGATTGATGGCTTCCATCTATGTAATGGAGCCAAGTTATCCCTATACCGATTTGCGTGGCAATCAGTGTGATGATATCCATAGCTTAACTATCTCGTTGCTTAGTTATATGGATGATTATTCCATTGCACTGAAGAATCCTAATGATAACTTGTTCCTATACGTGGAAACGCATACCAAGGCTGATATGGCGCGTCTGCGTGGATATTTTGCAGAGAATAGTGAACTGACCTCGCGTGTGGCAATCTTGCGACTGGCTTATGAGATAGACCCGGAGATTCCTTTCTTAGTAAAATACCCTTCAGGAAATGTACAGGATATAGTCCACTCTTTTGGCTATGAAGATTGTTCTGAAGACGAATGGGTAAGTCTAAGTGACGGACGACTGCTCTCTTGGATGTATAGTCATGAGGACATGATGGCTTGTGAGGCTTTGCGAATCATGACAGAAAACCAGCAACCCAGTCGTTCGTTAGGCTATAAGGTATTGTATAATCTGGACCGCGAAGCTGCTTATGATTTGCGTGAAGCCGATAATCCTTATAAGGTGGGTGAGATTCTGCGTGAGGAATTACGCAATTGGCAAACATTAACGGCTCAGGAGTTTGAAGAACAAATAGCTGAATTTGCAGACCCAGAAGGACGCTTCTTTTATTTCGCACAACTGCATGGATGGTTTGAACAGCTGGCTCAGGCAAGAGCATGCTTTGATTTGAAGAGTGAGGAGAACAAGGAGCGTCTGGGAGCATACGATTTGCGTACTGCCGCATACCGCTTCTGTCGTATCTTGGGAGCTATTCCTACCTATGTATTGGATGACGGTACGGAGTTGACTGACGGTACCCATTTCGATAAGGTTGCTCGTCGTCCTCTATTGCTTGCTGCTATAAGACGTGGCGCATTGAGTCAGTGGATGGCTGTATTCTTCCATGAAGACCCCAACAAGGAATTTGCAGAACCTTATAGCTATGAGCGTCGATTGGAAGAGTGGGTCTATAATTTAGGTGAGATAGACCAGAATCAGATGTATTATAAGCGTTTGATTAGCGCCAAGGAGACAACAAAGAAGAAATATAATAGTGTAAGAAAGGAATATACACGTGCAAAAGGTAAAGAACATCGTTGGCGCGTAACCTTCTATAGTCTTTGTGCAATTTGGATGCTACTATTAGTCATCTTCGGTATTGGCAATCATGAGGAGGTGATGGCTCATAGTACAACAACGATATTATTCCCCATCGGTGGTGTTACGGCTATTATCGTGGGATTTAGAGCATTCTTTAGAGGCTATGGTGTCGTGATGAGTGCTCTTTGGGGATTGCTTGGATTGCTGACATCTGTGATTCCTATTTCTATCCTGAGATATTTGAGTGCAGACCATCCATCGTTGTTTGTTCCTACGGTATTCGTAATGACGCTGATATATATGCTGATATGTCATTTTACAGATTATCGTAGAGATACTAAAACTGACAATCAATTGATTAATCAAGTGATGGAGGAAGACATCAACTCCAGTCTGATGGAGCCACTGGTTTATACCTTCAAGCAGAGGTCGTTTAAGTTCAAGGGCTCTAAGTTTGCCATGTTAGATGACGTGACGAATCAGGTACGCTCTATCAGCGGAGAGTCAGTGCTTCATTATATAGTTTGGACAATGATGGTACTTCTGCTGGTAGCAGAGATGGTACTCTTCAATCCGAGGTTAATGAATTACAAGATTTTCGAATTAAATAGGATAAATCTTTCTCCTAATAATGTTATAGAACAAATACATAAGGACGCCGAATAAATATGATTTGTGAGCAATGTCATAAAGAAAATCGCTCGATAGCCAAGTTCTGTCGTTGGTGTGGACATCCTCTGGTATCGAAGAATGTCCTCGACCGTATGGTCGGGCTTGACGATGTGAAGCAGCAACTGAAGACGGTGGTCGATACTTATACCTATCTGAACTCGCGTAAGGATGTAGTAAAGGTACGTCTGAGCGTGAATACCATTATTATTGGTGAGACAGGTACGGGTAAGACGGCTTTGGCAGAAATCATACGCGACTATTTTTTCCAGCATAGAATTATTGATAAACCACAACTGACGATGGTCGATGCTGTCGACTATCAGCGTTTTGTGGAAAAGTGGGACGATAATGTGGCGAAGGCTAAAGGTGGTATCCTTTTCTTCGATAATGTTCAGAAGTTGTTGCCAGACCGCTATTCCAACCAGGTTAATCCGTTGGATAAGTTGTTCGTTGAGATGGACAAATGGAATGAAGACCCGATTGTGATAATGGCAGGTCTTCCTAAAGGACTTGACGACTTCTTGGCAGCCAATCCTGCAGCACAGAATCGTTTCAAATACTCTTTCCGCCTGCCTACACCAGGTTATCAGGAATTATGTGACATCTGTAAGCAAGAATTGCGTAGCAAATATGGAATTTCCAACTTCGCACCAGAAGCAGAAAAGAAATTGCTGCGTTTCTTCCAATATCAGGTAAAAATCAAAGATGAGACCTTTGGCTATGCCCATGTAGCTATCAAGACTGCAGAGGATATTTTTACTTCGTATATCAGTCGTGGCTCTGCTGCCATTATGGTGGAAGAACAGGATATTCGCGGCTATGTACCAGAGGAACGCTCCTTGGAGGAGATACTCAGCGACCTCGATTGCTATATTGGTATGGATGAGGTGAAGAAGGCAGTCAGAGAGATAGCCTTCACCGTTCATAATAATATTCAACGTGCAGAGCGTGGATTTGGTGAGCAAGAGAAAGTAGGCATTCATATTGTCTTGACGGGTAATCCTGGTACGGGTAAGACTACTATTGCCCGTAAGTTGGGAGAAATATTGGAGTCTATAGGTTACCTTGATAGTGGTCATGTAGTGGAGGTAGACCGCTCTAAGATGATAAGTCCTTATCAGGGTGAGACTCCGAAGGTGGTAGACCGTCTTTGTGATAAGGCTATGGGTGGTATCTTGTTTGTTGACGAAGCCTATACGCTTGCTCCGTTGAGTAGTGGAGGTGAAAAAGACCAACAAGGTACACAGGCACTGGAGCAATTGATGAAGCGAATGGAAGACGACCGTGGAAAGTTTGTGGTTATTGCTGCAGGCTATCGTACGGAAATGGAGAATCTTTTCCGCATCAATCCTGGTGTTCGTAGTCGCTTCAGTTACTTCTTGAATATCGACGACTATACTCCCGAGCAGCTCTACCAGATTATGCTGGTATTTGCCAAAGAGAAGAAGTATCAGTTTACGCAGGAAGCTCAGATGCTGACGCAGAAGATGATTACCGAGTTGTATAATTCGCGCGACAAGGACTTTGCCAATGGCCGTACTATGCGTCAGTTGTTTGATAAGATATGCGCTAAACAGGCTGAGCGTCTGCAGAAAGTTGATATCTCGACCCTCTCTGACGAGCAATTGATGAGCATTGATGCTGCAGATATACCATATGATGCACCAAAGACTGTGGACTACACGCAGTGTCTGGAGAAACTCAACGGAATGGTGGGCTTGGCTAGTGTCAAGAAAGAGATATCCAATCTTGCAGCATTCCTTAATCTTCAGATACGTCGTGGAGAAACCAATACCTTCCAAGGTAAGCACTATGTCTTTACAGGTAATCCTGGTACGGGTAAGACTACAGTGGCTCGCATCATGGCAGATGTATTCCGTACATTAGGTATCCTTTCTCGTGGACAATTGGTTGAAGCCGACCGTTCAAAACTCGTTGCAGGCTTTGCAGGACAGACCGCCATCAAAACTAACCAGCTGATAGATTCTGCAATGGGTGGTGTCTTGTTTATCGACGAAGCCTATACCTTGAAGTCTAATGATCAGGATTCATTTGGTGCAGAGGCTATTGATACGCTGTTGAAACGCTTAGAGGATGATCGCGGTAAATTTATATGTATTGTTGCTGGTTATACTGACAATATGCATGACTTTATCGACTCTAATCCCGGATTAAAGAGCCGCTTTACGCAAACAATACATTTCGATGATTATACACCAGATGAGTTGACAGAAATCTTTATCAATTTGGCTGCAGGTAAGAACTTTACTGTGGATGAGGAGACAAAGGCTGTCATTCATCGTCAGTTCGAACAGCTTTATCTGCGTCGTGATAAGAACTTTGGTAATGCTCGTGAGGCTCGCCGTATCTTTGACCAAGCAGTTGAGAAGCAGAGCCAACGTTTGGTTACTATGATGAACAATCCCGAGTTCAAAGACGAAGATATGTATCGCATTACGTCGGCAGACTTGGAGGTTGCTTCAAGCGAGAAGGTTCGTCCGCTCGACGAGGTGCTCAACGAGCTCGACGAATTTGTTGGCATGCGCTCTGTGAAGAATATGATACGTCGTCTGGCAGTACAGAGTATGTTTATGAAACAACGTGCTGCTATGGGAGCAGGCAAGGTACAGCAGATGTCTATGAACTTCATCCTTACAGGTAATCCTGGTACGGGTAAGACGAGTGTCGCCCGTAAGATGGGTGAGGTATTACAGTCAATGGAGATATTGCCTACCAGTCGTGTCATAGAAGCTAGTCGAGCTACGCTGGTTGGAAAATATATGGGAGAAACTCCAAAGATTGTCAATAATATGTGTGACAAGGCTATGGGAGGTATTCTTTTTATAGATGAGGCTTATACGTTGTCATCTGAGAATGATCAGTATGGCAAGGAGGCCATCGATACGCTGATGAAACGTATGGAGGATGATCGTGGCAAGTTTGTGGTTATTGCTGCGGGCTATAAGGATGAGATGGAGACCTTCCTGGCTGTCAACCCAGGATTGGCCAGCCGTTTCACTCATAAGATGCACATTGACGACTATAACGAGGATGAGCTGTTGGCTATCTATAAGAATATGGCAGCTAAAGACAATTACAAGTTGTCACCAGAAGCCGAATTCAAGTTGATGGATTTCATCTGTCGTATGGTTGTCAGCAAGAACGAGTCGTTTGGCAATGCTCGTGAGATGCGTAACATACTTGATGCCACTATCCAACAGTTGTCTGTCAGGGTGAGTGCACTACCACAGGATGCTATTACGCAGGAGACTTATCAGTTGATTATGCCAGAAGATATTAAGGAAGAATTATGATTATTTGTCCAAGTTGCAGAGAAGAGATAGAAGAGAATTCACACTATTGCGACCAGTGTGGGCAGGAATTGGTCTATTGTAGCAGTTGCGGTCGAGTAGGAATGGGCCGTCGCTGTACACAGTGTGGTGGCTTGATGATTAGTGCTGAGGAAATGCAGCAAAAGCATCAGGCTTCTAGACATGTTTCTGTATCTATGACTGCCAATGACCTCGCTCAGTCGCTTGTGAGGAATTTGGAACAACCGCAAAAGCAACCAGAAGGTCATGATATGCCAGTGATGAGTGGAATTCCTTCTTTGACGCTATATAATCCTACTTTGGATATCCGCATGGTAGGTGTTAATGGAGCTGTGATTGGTCGTCGACAAGGTCCATACAAGGATTTATTCATAGATAATATGTATATTTCGGGTTCACATGCCCAATTAATTTATAAGCCAGATATAGGATGGTGTATTATTGATAAACATTCTTCTAATGGCACCAAACTTAATCAGCGTGATTTGTTGCCAGATGTGCCGATGTCACTGAAGTCTGGTGATATAGTCACATTGGCGAATATTAATTTACAGGTAAGTATTAGTTAAATAGGAAAATATTTAATGAGCAAGATAGTATTAACAGCTGCAAGTCGAATTGGCTGTATCAGAAGTAATAATGAAGATATGGTGTTAGCTCTTGACACTTATGTCAGAAGTGAAACCTATCAGACAACGTTCATTCCAGAGAATATCAACCGTTTCATCGTTGCTGTGGCTGATGGTATGGGAGGACATAACGCTGGTGAGGTAGCCAGTGAATTGGTTTTGTCGAACCTGAAGTTCTATGTTGGCGACTTACCACTAGGCATGACCTCAGAAAAAGTGGAACTAGCGATGAGAGACTGGCTGAACTCTATTCATAAGACTGTTAATGAAAGAGGTCGTTCTAATAGTACGATGGCTCAGATGGGTACTACATTAGTTGGAGTTTTGTATTATGGAAATCGTTATTTCTGGATGAATTGTGGTGACAGTCGTCTATATCGCCTTCGTAATGGTGAATTGGAGCAACTTACCACCGACCATTCTTTGAACACTATGAATGGTGAGAAGAAACATTCTAATATTCTTACCAACTGTATCGGTGGTGGTGGAAAAACTGCCTATTTTGATTTCATGGAGATTACGGATGATTTCCTTTCTGGAGATGTCTATCTGCTTTGCTCTGATGGATTGAACGATATGGTGAGTGACGATGTTATTAAAGAACTCCTGACAAAAGGTGCTACGGCTAATGGACTATGTGAGGAGGCTATCAATGCTGGTGGTTATGATAACGTGTCAGCATGTGTACTATGTGTAGAATAGTTGATTAAACAAAGAAGAGCGAGATGCCTTTAAGATTACCAGACAGATTACCGGCAATAGAACTGCTGAAGCATGAGAATATCTTTGTCATGGATGATACTCGTGCTCATACGCAGGATATCCGCCCATTGAAGATTGCCATCCTCAATCTCATGCCTTTGAAGATTACGACAGAGACAGACTTGATTCGTCTGCTGTCGAATACGCCTTTGCAGATAGAGGTTAGCTTTATGAAACTCAAAAGTCATACACCGAAGAATACGCCTATTGAACACATGATGATGTTCTATCGTGATTTTGAGGAGATGCGTCATGAGAAATATGATGGTATGATTGTTACAGGCGCTCCAGTAGAACAGCTCGATTTTGAAGATGTCAACTATTGGGACGAGGTAACAGATATATTTGCTTGGGCTCGTACCCATGTGACAAGTACTTTATATATATGTTGGGCTGCGCAAGCAGGACTCTATTTCCATTATGGTATTCCTAAATATCCGTTGCAGAAGAAGATGTTTGGCATCTTCCCACAGTATACGTTGAATCCACAGTTGCCTATCTTCCGTGGTTTCGATGATGTATTTGAGATGCCACATAGTCGCCATACGGAGATACATCGTGAAGATATATTGGCTCATCCTGATTTGCAACTGATAGCCGAGTCACCCGAGAGTGGTGTCAGTATGGTGATGGCACGTGGAGGTCGAGAGTTCTTCATTACGGGTCATTTAGAGTATGCGCCAGATACGCTTGATCGTGAGTATCGTCGCGACAAGGATGTTCGTGATGATGTAGACATGCCTATCAACTATTATCGTAATAATGATCCCGAACAAGGTCCCAAGGTAACATGGCGTGCTCATGCTAATCTATTGTATAGCAACTGGATTAACTATTACGTTTATCAGGAGACTCCTTACGATATTAATAAGATTGAATAACGGATGAGGTCACTTGAACTATTAGCTCCTGCCAAAAATCTGGAATGTGGTATTGCTGCCGTTGATCATGGTGCCGATGCCGTTTATATTGGTGCTGCCCGTTTTGGCGCTCGTGTTGCTGCAGGCAATAGTGTAGACGATATTCGCCAACTATGCGAATATGCTCATCAGTATGGGGTAAAAGTCTATGTAACAGTAAACACTATCATATTTGATAATGAACTAGAGGCCACCCGTCAGCTGATTGAACAACTCAAAGAGGCTGGGGTAGATGCTATTCTGGTGCAGGATATGGGGCTCCTTAAAATGAAGTTGCCACCCATTGCGCTCCATGCTTCTACGCAGACTGATAATCGTACTGTTGAGAAGGTGAAGTGGTTACGCTCATTAGGATTCCGTCGTATAGTCTTAGCTCGTGAATTGTCTGTTGATGAGATTAGCGCAATCCATCAACAAGTACCCGATGTAGAGTTAGAAGTATTTGTCCATGGAGCCTTGTGCGTTAGCTATAGTGGACAGTGTTATGCTTCTCAGTGCTTGTTCGGACGCTCTGCCAATCGTGGTGCTTGTGCTCAGATTTGTCGCATGAAGTATGACTTGCTTGATGCTGATGGAAATGAGATAGAACATCAGCGTTATCTCTTGTCGTTGAAAGACTTAAACCAGTATGCACATCTGGAAGAATTGATACAAGCAGGTGCTTGTTCGTTTAAGATAGAAGGACGTCTCAAGGATATTACCTATGTGAAGAATGTGGTGGCAGCCTATAGTCAGCAGCTGGATGCCATCATTGCCAAACATCCGCAGGAATACTGTCGTGCATCACAAGGTCATTGCACCTATTCCTTTACGCCTAATCTGAAGAAGACGTTCAATCGTGGCTTCACCACCTATTTCCTTCATGGTCGTCAGCCTGATATTTTCTCGCCTGATACACCTAAGGCAATGGGTGAGTTTGTGGGAACTGTGAAAGAGTTGCGTCGCGACTCATTCAATGTAGCTGGTACAGCAGCCTTTGCCAATGGCGACGGTTTATGCTTTATTAATCGTGATGGCGAGTTGGAAGGCTTCCGTGTTAATCGTGCGGAGGGGAACCGTTTGTTCCCTCAACAGATGCCAAAGAATCTGCGTCCAGGTCTTGCACTTTATCGTAACAATGATATGGAATTCGAGCGCCAACTAGCTCGTCAAAGCAGCGTTCGTAAGATTCCTATGACTTTTTCTTTGAAAGAAACTGCCAATGGATTCTCATTGACAGCATTAGATGTCACGATAGAAATCACTTGTGAGCATCAGGCTGCAGAGAAGTCGCCACGCGAGAATATTATTCGCCAGTTATCCAAACTGGGTGGTACTCCTTATGAGTGTAGTGGGGTAGAACTTGCAGAAGATTTTAATTGGTTTATCCCAAGTAGCGTTTTGGCAGATATGCGTCGCCAGTGGGTAGAACAGATAACTGGTATCAAGAGAAATTCTACTGCAACAGAAGAGATTGGCTATACTGGTTCTCACGAATCTGCTCCTCTCTACGATTATCCTTATCTATATAATATCTCCAATCAGCAGGCGCAGCAGTTCTATGGTGCTAAGTCGCTAACGGCTTATGAGTTGAAACCTGCTAATGGTCCACTTATGCAGTGTCGCCATTGCCTGCGCTATGCTTTGGGTTATTGTGTGAAGAATGGTGGTCGTAAACCACAATGGAAAGAACCACTTTCTTTACGTTTAGGCGATGGTCGTACTTTCCGTTTGGAGTTTGATTGTAAACACTGCCAGATGAATGTCTGGGAAAAATAGAGTAAAATAGTAAAGAGGTAAGAGATGTTTCGCAATACAATGATAAAGGCAATAGGATGGGGTAAACGCATTTTACCCTTATACCTTTTTACCTTTATGCTTCTTTCCTGCTATAACCATGGACAGCAGACTCCAGATGCCTGGGATCTGACAGAACAGCAGATTGACTCCATCTCTTTCTCCACGACACACCATTATACACAGAATTATAACTTCATGGTGACTGCACGTCAGCTCCCACTTGCTGATGCACTGCCAGATATGGCTTTCGATACGCTTTATGTTGTCAGAGGAGAGCGAGTCGTGGTGGCTGATATCCGCATGGTTCCTACTGATAGCATTGACTCTGTATGGGTGAAGGTTGCTCGCGACCAGATTACGCAAGGATGGATTCGTGAGAGTGATTTACTGCAAGGCGTTTCTCCCGATGATCCTATCTCACAGTTTATCGACCTCTTCTCTGATACCCACTTATTGGTGTTTATGGCACTTTGTGTGTTGGTATGTGGTGCTTATGCAATGCGCAAACTATTCCGTCGTCGTGCCTATATCGTTCATTTTAACGACATAGACTCTTTCTATCCTACAGCCTTATGTTTGTTGATAGCAGTGTCAGCCACGCTCTATGCTTCCATTCAGATGTTTGGTGCCGAGTCATGGCGTCATTACTATTTTCATCCATCACTCAATCCCTTTGCTCTACCTTTCCATCTGGGATTGTTTGTCGCATCCGTATGGGCTATTATCATTGTTGCTGTTGCTGCTGTTGATGATGCACTCCATCAGTTATCATCTTTCGATGCCTTGCTCTACCTTTCAGGACTGGTAGCCGTTTGTGCTGTCAATTATGTCGTATTCAGTATCTTCACCTTATATTATATAGGCTATCTGATTTTGATAGCATATATCGCTTTTGCTTTCTGGTGCTATCATCGCCATCCACATTATCACTATCGTTGTGGACAGTGTGGAGCAAAACTGAAGCAAAAAGGCGCCTGTCCCCATTGCGGAGCGATGAATGAATAGGGTATTTATACAGGATGGAACACAATAAGACTGATAAGCATATTATCCCTCTATCATCCTTCAGAGCGCCGTATGGACCTTTGCCTTGCCAACAAACTACTGATTGTCACCCCTTGGCAATATGCCTATCGCCGTGTCGATGACACCATCTCTGTTGCCGAATGTAAATCCATGAACTGCGTCGTTCAGTCTATATGCCGCACCAAGGGTTCTTGGTGGAAGGAGTAATTGATTAAATGCGAATCTGACTCCGCAAATTATTCGCAGATTTCTTTTTTGTTTCTAAATAGTTTTGTATCTTTGCAGATAAATAAGAACTCATAGAACATTAAAACAATGATTACAACGACCGTTCCACAAACTCAATTTGTTACGCTGGCTATCGGGGCTACGGCACAACGCATGGGTATCTCTACTACAGAACTATTCAATCGTTTGAAGTCGTATGGTCTGGTGCGCCGTCTGTTGTTGGACTGCTATGATACGCTGCATGCCGAGAGTATTGATGGTGTGGTGTGGAACGTGCAAGAAGCTCTGAAGAACTGGGAAGCAAAGGAAGGAGGCCAAAAATGACAACACTCTATCATGGCTCATATACTGCCGTTGAATCACCTTTAACGGGAGTTGGTCGTCGTGAACTGGATTTCGGTCCTGGGTTCTACGTCACCAATCTTCGTGAACAAGCTGAACGATGGGCTCGTCGTGTCTGCGTAATTCGTGCTGTTGACACTCCCACGCTCTCAGTCTATGAGTTTGATGAATCTCTCTTATCCTCTGATTCTAAGCGCCTTCGTTTTGAGCAATACGACCAGTCATGGCTTAATTTCATTGTCAGCAGTCGTCGTGGCGAGGAGCCTTGGAAGGGATATGATATTATTGAAGGCGGAGTAGCCAACGATCAGGTTATTGATACCGTTGAGGACTATTACTCTGGTCGTATCACTGCTGAGCAAGCCATTGGTCAGTTACGTTTCGCAAAGCCTACCCATCAGATGTGCATCAGCAATCAGGCCATTGTTGACAAATGCCTACGTTTTGTTACCACCGAAATGGTAGAAGAGAAAGGAGGTCAGAAATGAGAGACCAGGTATTATGGCGAAAGACGGGACGCATAGTTGCCATGCTCGCAGACCATCTCAATATAGATGTAGAGCGTGCCCTCGACATTCTCTACAACTCACACACCTATGCTCTATTGTCCAATCCCGATAGTGGACTGCAATTACAGAGCGACCAGTATATCCTTGCAGACTTATTGCAAGAGCTGGATGTGTAAACATGATTTTCTTACTCTAAAAAGATTAACATCTTTCCCCATTAAAAACAAGAGTTAAACTAAAAATGCATAGCTATGACAATTACTATTGAGAAAAAACATTTGTTTTATTTATTTGGAGTTATTCTGATAGGTCTTGTTGTATTTATAATTACGAGATTATCTTTTAAGAAGGTAGACTACGAAGCAACTGCTAAAGATGCGAAAATTAACGCTTATGCGGTAGTAGCCCTCTCCTCTGATATCTTAAGTGAGTATCACAAGGTTTGGCAAGGGGCCATCGAGGGTAGTGTATCTGTAAAAGATGAATATGGTAAGGAACATAATTGTTCAGATTTTAGTGAAGCAATATCATATAAAATGAGACGCTATAAGTTTGAAGGATATTTCGATATAATAGATAGTCTCTCAAATGTTGTTAAAGAAGATTTAAGGACAATGGATGATGCTCCTAAAAAATATGAAGAAACCCAAAAAACTTTCCTAGCCATGTTCGGAGATATGAATTCATTAGTTTCTTTGGCAAAAGAGCCTAAGGGATCGTTATTGACATTTGCTAGCAAGGTTAATGAGTTAACGATGAGTTTCGATAAGAATTTTCAAGAAACAGATTTGAAAGTAAACGTTCCTGAGGAAGAACTAAAACAACTTGTCGCTAGCATATATGAAACTTTTGCCAAAAAGAAAGCCGAGAAATGGGACGCATTATATGGCTCATATAAGAAAGCAGGTGAAGACTTTCTAGCTAAAAATGCCAAGAAGGAGGGGGTTGTTACTCTGCCTAGTGGTGTTCAGTACAAGGTGTTGAAAGTAGGTAAAGGTGCAATACCTAAGGATACCTCTCGCGTAAAGGTACACTATGAGGGACGTACTCTGGACGGCAATGTCTTCGACAGTAGTTACAGACGTGGTCAGCCTACAGACTTCCGTGCTAATCAGGTTATTCCTGGTTGGACGGAAGTACTGATTCATATGCCAGAAGGCTCTATTTGGGAGGTATATATTCCCCAAGAACTGGCTTATGGTGAACGTCAGCAGGGTTCAGATATAAAACCGTACTCTATGCTAATTTTTAAGATGGAACTAGTAAAAGTATATAAATAAAACCTATTCTAAACACCCCCAAAAGAAAAAAACGAAAAAAGGCTATTGCACACAAGAATAAAGAGGTGATGGATAATTCATTTTAAATGTACACAAAAGGGATGGTTCTTTTTGTGTAATATGGAATAGAAGGAATCGTCTGGAAGTGCGGTTTCTGGGGAAGAAACCATCGGTTTCCACGTTGGAAACCGATGGTTTCCCGTAAGGAAAACACTGTTTTCGGATAACTAAAACATAGTTTTCCGAAGTGGAAAGAAAAAACAGCTATCATGTCGAAATGAAACCTAAAATAGTTTGACGGCATTATTCGCATCGAATTATGCGTTCAAACTCATAGAATTCAGGCTGCAAACTATTCGGATGTAGCCTGCATTCAGAATCGAGGGTTCACGAAAGAGGCACTTTTGCATCGCAATACAATAATTATTGGAGCTCAAAACAATAACTATTAATCTCTTAAAGTGGCACTATTGGAGTGCAAATACAGCTATCTTAGCGCTGAGTTAGCTGTACTCAGAGCTGTATCAGCTGTATTTTTCATAAACTCATAAAGGAAGGCTATATTCTTATAAATGTTTTCCCAAAAACTATTAACCTATTAACATGACAGGCCTCAAATGTCGATGTACAAAGGGATTGAGCCATGTTAATAGTTTGCCAACTATTAACATACTTCTAACCTACATATTGAAGTGACCCCCAAAAAATCTGAAAAATCCGTGCAATCTGTGGTCGTAATAAAATGAAGTGCAAGTTTAGTAGATGTAGGTTAATAGTTGGCAAACTATTAACATGCCTGAAACGCCCTGTGTATCGTGGCTTGAAGGGTGTTATGGTAGAAGGTTAATAGTTTTTGAGAAAACATTTATAAGAATATAGGATTTCTTAATGAGAATTTCAGTAATACAGCTGTATTGGTTTTATAAAGCAACGAGCCCACCAGATGGTGAGCTCGCTTGCTATGTAGTTATATGCCGTTGCGCCTTATTTGTTGGCGCTGATGCGGTTCTTGATTTTATTGACGTAGGCATCGATGCCTGCTACAGCAACGATGTTGACTACATCACGAACAGAGGCACCGAAGTCGATGAAGTGGATGGGCTTGTTCAGACCCATCTGAATCGGGCCAATGATTTCCACATCTGCATCAAGCATCTGCAGCATCTTATAGCTGGAACGTGCTGACGTTAGGTTGGGGAATACGAGTGTGTTGACCTTATTGCCAAAGAGACGAGAGAAGGGGTACTGCTCGTCGCGCAGCTCCTGATTGAGGGCAAAGCCTATCTGCAGCTCTCCATCGATGAGTAGGTCAGGGAATTCCTGCTGCATAATCTCTACTGCTTTGCGCACCTTCTTGGCTCCAGAACTTTGTGATGAACCGAAGTTAGAGTGGCTAATCATCGAGATAACAGGTTTCTCGTTGAAGAAACGTACACTGCTGGATGCCAACTTGGCTATATCCACGAGTGTCTCTGTATCAGGATTTTCGTTGACCAGCGTATCAGCAACATAGAGAGTTCCCTTTGGTGAGTTGATGATGTGCATAGTTCCAAAGTGATTGAACTCAGGACGAATACCTATCACTTCGTTGACAACCTTGATAGTATTTGAATATTTAGTGTAGAGACCTGTGATGAAGGCATCGGCATCTCCTGTCTCAACCATCATCATACCAAAGTAGTTGCGCTCAAACATCTTGTCGTTGGCCTCTTGGAAAGTATAACCTTCACGCTGACGCTTCTCTGCAAGAATATGAGCATAGCGCTCACGACGTTCCTGTTCTGAAGGGTGACGCAGATTGACAATCTCGATGCCTTCCAGTGAGAGGTCCATCTCCTTAGCCATCTTGGTGATAACCTCGTCGTTACCAAGCAGGATGGGGTCGCAGATACCTTCAGCCTTAGCTTGTACGGCAGCCTTCAACATTGTGGGGTGTACAGCTTCAGCAAATACAACACGCTGTGGATGAGCAGCAGCCGTTGCATATAATTTCTGAGTAAGCTTTGTCTCTTGACCAAGCAATACGCTGAGCGAACGCTTATACTCGTCCCAGTCGGTAATAGGCTTGCGAGCCACACCGCTTTCAATGGCAGCTTTGGCAACAGCGGCACTCACTTCAGTAATCAGTCGTGGGTCAACTGGTTTTGGAATGAAGTAGTCGCGTCCGAAGGTAAGATTGTTCACCTTATAGACATCATTCACTACATCTGGTACAGGTTGCTTTGCCAAGTCAGCAATAGCATATACGGCAGCCAGTTTCATCTCTTCGTTGATGGCTGTAGCATGTACATCCAGCGCACCACGGAAGATATAGGGGAAACCGATAACATTATTAATCTGATTTGGATAGTCGGTACGTCCTGTTGACATCAGCACATCAGGACGAGCAGCCATTGCATCCTCATAAGAAATCTCAGGTACAGGATTTGCCAATGCAAAGATGATAGGATTAGCAGCCATGCTCTTCACCATATCTTGACTCAACACATTACCTTTTGACAGACCAACAAAGACATCAGCGTCTTTAACAGCCTCTTCCAAAGTATGGATGTCAGTACGTGTGGTAGCAAAGAATTTCTTCTGCTCGTTCAGTCCTTCACGGCTTGTAGAAATTACGCCCTTTGAGTCGAGCATGACGATATTCTCTTTCTGTGCACCAATGGCCATATATAGTTTGGTGCAAGAGATAGCTGCAGCACCAGCGCCATTAACTACGATGCGCACCTTCTTGATGTCCTTGCCAATTACCTCCAATGCATTCTTCAGTCCGGCAGCACTGATGATAGCTGTACCATGCTGGTCGTCATGCATTACAGGAATGTCGAGTGTACGCTTCAGTCTTTCTTCAATATAGAAACATTCGGGTGCTTTGATATCCTCCAAGTTGATACCTCCGAAGGTAGGAGCAATGCGCTCTACTGCTTCGCAGAATTTCTCTGGGTCTTTCTCGTTGACCTCAATATCAAATACGTCAATACCTCCATAGATCTTAAAGAGCAGTCCTTTTCCTTCCATTACAGGCTTACCACTCATAGCGCCAATATCACCCAGTCCCAGTACAGCAGTACCATTACTGATTACAGCCACCAAATTACCTTTTGCGGTATATTTGTAGGCATCGTCAGGAGTCTGTTGAATTTCCAGACAGGGGTAGGCTACACCAGGCGAATATGCCAGTGAGAGGTCTGTTTGTGTACGATAAGCCTTTGTAGGCTTTACTTCAATTTTGCCAGGACGGCCAGCTTCGTGATAGAGCAAAGCTGCTTCTTTTGAGATCTTTACCATTTGTGATTTTATTTGCAGTTACCTGATAATCTTCCGCAAAAGTAATAAAAACTAAGGAAAAACATGCCATTTTTTAATCTTTTTAGTAACTTTGCACCATAAAATAAATATTTATGCAAGATTTGAAAGAAACAACGTCTTATAGAGCTTCTTTAAGAGGACGAATCATAGATTGTGCTCTTTTAGAATTCGCGAAGAATGGAATCCGTGCCGTGAAGATGGATGATATTGCTTCTGCTTTGGTTATATCAAAGCGTACGCTCTATGAAATCTTCAAAGATAAGGAAACCTTGCTTTTTGAAAGTATTAAGGAATATGAGGCACGGAAGAAGCTAGCCCTTAAGGCTTATTCTGAAAAAGGTCATCATGTAATGGATATTATTCTTGAAGCATATCGCATGAAGATAGAAGAGGTGAATTCAGTCAATCCTGCTTTCTATATTGACCTTATGAAATATCCCAAGTTGGAGGAGTGCATGAGGGAAAATAATGCCCATTCTCGTGATGACTTTATGGCATTTATGAATCGAGGTGTAGAAGAGGGATTTCTCAGAGCTGACGCCAACTATGAGATGATTCCTTATATGTTTGATGCTATCGTACAATATGTCATAGCCAATAATATGGTACAAAAATATACGGTTGAAGAACTTTTCTCCAACTATTTCTTGATAGCATTGCGCGGTCTCTGTACAGAGAAGGGCTTACGCCTTATTGACGAGGTGATGTCTAAGATTAAAACTCAGTAAACGATAGAGGCATCAGTTCTTTGATACCATCCATGACGTATGTAAACTTAGTGCCGTAGAGCAGGATGCGTACGGGTTGCTTAAAACGCGTCTCCGTTTCGATGATAACTTGACGACATGAACCGCATGGACTTGCGGGCTCTTCCAAGAACTCACCCTTCTCATTTCTTTCGGCAATAGCCAGCATCATGATGGGCTGGTCGGGATATTGTGCACCAGCTGCAAAGATGGCAGAACGCTCAGCACACAATCCTGAAGGGAATGCTGCATTCTCCTGATTACAACCTGGTACGATAACTCCATTTTTCAGTAGTATGGCAGCACCTACATAGAAATGTGAATAGGGTGCATATGATTTATATGTAGAAGCCTTAGCTTCTTCGATGAGCTTACGTTCCTGATCGGTTAGTTCCGAAAATTCGGCTACCTTAATAGTGGATTTAAGGGTTAGTTCTTTCATAATATTCCGATTTTTGTTGCAAATATAATTATTTTTATTTATTTTTGCACCCAAAAAGAGAAAAAAAAGCATGAATCGCTCTATATTTTCTATTTGTCTACTAGTTTTGGGCTTGTTATCCGCCTTTTCTAATCCCATCTCATGGAATAAGGTATATCAAGATTACTTTGATACCTATAAGGATATGGCCATTAGTCAGATGCGTCAGTATGGTATTCCTGCTAGCATCACTTTGGCACAGGGTGTATTAGAGTCGGGAGCAGGTCGAAGCGAGTTGGCGCGTGTAAGTAACAACCATTTTGGCATCAAGTGCAACGGTTGGACTGGCCGTAAAGTCTATCACGATGATGATGCTGAGGGAGAGTGCTTTCGTGCTTATGATAATGCCTTTGATAGTTATATAGATCATTCGTTGTTTCTTAGAAATAGCCCCCGCTATAGTCGTCTTTTCCAACTGAAGAATACAGACTATAAGGGTTGGGCATATGGTTTGAAATCTTGTGGCTACGCCACTAGTCCCACTTATGCCACTCGTCTGATAGAGATTATCGAACTTTACGGTCTCGACAAATACGATCGTGAAAAGCCTTCAACGGACTATCAGCCAGTGCGTCATCATCACCAACAGCAGCCTGTTCAGCAGCCCATTCTCCATCAGGTGCAGAGTTTCAATAATAACTATTTCGTAATTGCCCGAAAGGGTGATACGTTCCGCTCAATTGGTGCAGATATGGGTGTCGACTATCGCAAGTTGGCTAAGTTCAATGAGCGCGGCAAGGATGACGTTCTGGAGGAGGGCGACTATGTCTGGCTGAAGAAAAAGCGCCGTAGTGCACCAAAAGAGTATAAGGGTTATGTATATAAGGTACAAGCTGGTGAGTCCATGTACAGCATCTCTCAGCGTTTTGGCATTCGTCTGAAGAATCTCTATAAGATGAACGATCTAGCCCCCGACTATATGATTCAAGTAGGAGATAAGTTAAGAATTAGATAAGATATTATAAAATTAAAATGAGAAACCTTACCATTATTTGTTTTCTGACCATTGCACTATGTGCCTGTGAGTCACGTAGTAGTCAATCGTTAGAATATATAGAAGTAGATACCACCCATATCAATGAGATGGATACTATCAATATGGAGTGGGACGAAGAATTACAGATAGGCGACAGCATATCAGATACTCCTGAAGACATCAAGAATATGTCTGATGATGACGCTTTGGATGAATTAGATAAAATGATGACGGGCGAAAGCCTTGCTGGCGAAGATTTGGAATATTAGTCTTTCAGCAACTGTTCCAGAAATTCATCAAGGTCTTTGTCAAGACCAGCCATCAACTCTTCATGCAGGATGACGGTGTCATCATCAACGAGATATAGTTCCTCAATAGTCTCCTTATCATCATCTTCCAGTACAAAAGAGTAGGGTTTGAGGATAGACATCTGCTCTATCTTCTCTTTCTGCTTATGCAGCGATGAGCGTAGCGTTGCAGCAACATTCTGATAGAAATCATCATCTTTGTTCTCTATCCATTGCTCTACAACACAACGGTTTATCTCGTTGTCGTCGTCATCATATGCAAGCATTTCTCCTGAATCCTGGCTTACGCGCAAATGGATATCAGTCAGGAGTGTAGCTTCTTCTGATGGTGGGAATTTCTCAGCCACTTTACGGATGGCACGTTCAACCTCTTGCAATGTTTGTTCTGTTGCTTTCATGTGTACGTTGATTTTTATTGACGATACAAAAGTAAGAAAAAGAAGTGATAATAGCAAAAGATTACTGGCTTTTTTTGAAATAATTCTTATTTCTTGCTCTTTAATTCTTATTTTCTTCGTATCTTTGCATCTACATTTTTGAGAATACAAGCCGATGAATCAAATCATACGTCATTCGGGGGTAGTTGAGCATATTGAAGGCGGTTGTGTACATGTACGTATCGTCCAGACTTCTGCATGTGCAGCTTGTAAGGTGGCTGGCTATTGTAATGCTGCTGAGTCCAAGGAGAAAATCATCGATGTATATACCGATACCAATGCTCACCAGTTTACAGAGGGACAGCCTGTTGTAGTCACCACCTCTACTCAGGTGGCAACTCGTGCATTGTTGTGGGGCTTTGGTCTTCCCTTTCTTTTGCTCGTTGTCGTATTGTTTGCCACATGGCTTCTGACGGCTCATGAGGGATGGGCTGCACTATGTGCACTTGCTTCCCTTATACCTTATTATATTATGCTTTGGCTGTTGCGCGACAAGATGCGCCAAGAGCTGGCTTTTTCGATTGAATAATAAAGAACTAAACAAATAATATTTATGGATTTCATTTTGATAGCAGTAGCAGTATTGGGAGCCATCGGGTTGATTGCTGCCCTTGTGCTGTTTGCTTGCTCCAAGAAATTCGCTGTCTATGAAGACCCGCGTATTGCGCAAGTCACTGAGACACTGCCCGGTGCGAACTGCGGTGGATGCGGATTTGCTGGATGTGGCGCATTGGCCGATGCCTTAGTGAAAGGTGCCGATGCCGGTAGTCTTGACGGACTGATGTGTCCTGTTGGTGGACAGGAAGTGATGAGCAAGGTGGCCGACCTGTTGGGAATGGCTATAGCCAATGGCGAACCGATGATTGCCGTTGTTCGTTGTAATGGTACTTGCGACCTTCGTCCGAAGATTGCTGAGTATAATGGATTGCGCACTTGTGCTGCTATGAATGCCTGTGGTGCTGGCGAGACTGCCTGTGGCTTTGGTTGTCTCGGTTGTGGTGACTGTGTGGCTGCTTGTCAGTTTGATGCTATTCACATGAATGCTGATACTGGTCTCCCTGAGGTTGATGAAGAAAAATGTGTGGCTTGTGGTGCTTGTGCTAAGGCATGTCCACGCAACATCATTGAGCTTCGCAAGAAGGGACCAAAGGGTAGGAGAGTCTTTGTCTCTTGTGTCAACAAGGATAAAGGTCCTGTGGCTATGAAGGCCTGCAAGGCTGCCTGTATCGGTTGTGGCAAGTGTGAGAAGGAGTGTCCGTTTGGAGCCATTACGGTAGAGAATAATGTTTCGTACATCGACCACACCAGATGTCGCCTTTGTCGTAAGTGTGTTGGCGTGTGTCCTACTGGCTCTATCCATACTGTGAACTTCCCCACACCTAAACCTAAAGAAGAAAAGGAGGAACAAGCATGAGCGTTTTGAAAATCAAGACATTTAGTATAGGTGGTGTACACCCTGAAGAGAATAAGCTGACACACGAAGTGCCTACGCAAGTTGCAGCACTTCCTAAGCAGGCCATCTTCCCCTTGGGACAGCATATTGGTGCTCCCGCTAAACCAGTCGTTCAGAAAGGCGACAAGGTAAAGGTCGGTACGATGATTGCTGAAGCTAATGGCTTTGTGTCTGCTCCTATCTATTCCAGTGTCAGTGGTACGGTATTTAAGATTGATACTGCCATTGATGCCACTGGCTATCGCAAGCCCGTGATTATCATTAATGTAGAGGGCGATGAGTGGGAAGATACTATCGACCGTTCTGATAAGTTGGAATTGGTGAAAGACCATCCAGAGCTCACCCCTGAAGAGATTGTAGAGCGCATCAAGACCGCAGGTATTGTTGGTATGGGTGGTGCAGGCTTCCCTACCTTTATCAAGCTCTGTCCGCCTCCCACGGCTAAGGCCGAGTGCGTCATTATCAATGCTGTAGAGTGTGAACCCTATATCACTGCCGACTATCGCCTGATGATAGAGCATGCTGATGAAATCTTGGTAGGTCTCGAATTGCTGATGAAGGCTGCCAAAGTAACCAAAGGCTATATCGGTATCGAAACCAATAAGCCTGCAGCCATTGAGCTCCTCACTCAAAAATGTGCTGAGGTGTTCAGCACCTCAGAATACAATGTCGAAGTGGTGCCTTTGGCTCAGCGCTATCCGCAGGGTGGTGAGAAGCAGTTGGTCGATGCTGTTATCCAGCGCCAGGTTCCTGCTCCTCCTGCTATTCCAGTGAATGTAGGTGCTATCGTGCAGAATGTAGGAACCGCCTTTGCTGTCTATGAGGCAGTGATGAAGCGCAAGCCTTTGTTCGAGCGCTATACTACTGTTACCGGTAAGCAATTGGCTCACCCTGGCAACTTCCTTGTTCGTATGGGAACGCCCATGAAGGATTTGATTGATGCTTGTGGTGGTATGCCCGAGGGCGACAATAAACTGTTGGCTGGTGGTCCGATGATGGGTAAGGCGTTGACCTCTGTCGAAGTACCTATCTGTAAGGGTACCAACTCGGTAACTATTCTCTCTGGTGATGATGCTGTACGCAAGGAGCCACAGCCCTGTATCCGTTGTGCCAAGTGCGTGTCGGCTTGTCCTATGGGCTTGGAGCCTTACTTGTTGGCAAAGCTCGCTGCTGTTAAGAATTGGGAGCGTGCTGAACACGAGGATGTCGTCAGCTGCATCGAGTGTGGTTCGTGCCAGTTTACGTGTCCCGCTCATCGTCCCTTGCTTGACAATATCCGCTTGGCTAAGTCTACTGTGATGGGAATAATCCGCGCTCGTGCTGCTAAAAAATAGTCAAATTGTGAAATAGTCAAATTGTGAAATAAAACAATGAGTAAATTAATTGTATCACTTTCGCCCCACGCACATGGCACTGACTCTGTAGAGCGCAATATGTATGGCGTTATTATTGCCTTGCTGCCTGCGCTGCTTGTGTCGTTCTGGTTCTTCGGCATTGGTTCTGCCATTGTCTGCGCTACGAGTGTTGCCGCTTGTGTATTTTTCGAGTGGGCCATCAATAAGTTTATGCTCAAAAACGAGCGCAATACCATTCTCGATGGTTCTGCCATCCTGACTGGCTTGCTGCTTGGTTTCAATCTTCCCAGCAATCTGCCCATTTGGATCATCATCATCGGTGCCCTGTTTGCCATCGGTGTGGCTAAGATGACCTTTGGCGGTCTGGGTAATAACCTCTTTAATCCTGCCCTCGTTGGTCGTGCTGCCCTGTTGGTGGCTTTCCCTGCACAGATGACTACTTGGCCAAAGGTTGGTCAGCTCACCAGTTATCTCGATGCAGAGACGGGAGCAACCCCACTGGCTATCATGAAGGAAGCCATTAAGAGTGGCGATAGTTCTGTGCTCAAGCAGTTGCCAGATACTATGTCGCTTTTCCTTGGCAATCATCCCGATGGTGCCGGTGCTATTGGTGAGATTTGTGCATTGGCATTATTACTCGGATTGGTTTATATGCTGTGGAGAAAGATTATCACATGGCATATCCCTGTATCTATCATCGCCACCGTCTTCATTCTCTCTGGACTGATGCATATGGCGAGTCCCGTTTATGCTGATCCGCTCAGCGTCATCTTCTCGGGTGGATTGATGCTTGGTGCTATCTTTATGGCTACCGACTATGTTACCTCACCGATGACCGCCAAGGGCCAGCTTATCTATGGTATAGCTATTGGTGTGTTGACGGTTGTTATCCGTAATTGGGGCGCTTATCCTGAGGGTATGTCTTTTGCCATTCTTATTATGAATGCCTTCACACCACTCATCAATACCTATGTTAAACCAAAACGTTTCGGGGAGGTAAGCAAATGAAGAAGCTCGAATCATCATTATTGAATATGACGCTGGTGCTCACAGGAGTAGCCGTCATTATGGGTGGCATTCTGGCTTTTGTCAACCATCTCACCGAAGGTCCTATCCAGCAACAGAAGGATAAGGCGCTTGCCGATGGCATTAAGACCGTTATGGTATGCAACGATTTAGTTGTTGCTAATACCGATGAGGTAAAGCAGACCATCGATGGCAAGGAATTGGCCTATACCATCTATGAGATAAAGGATCAGCAGGGCAGGGAACTGGGTGCTGCTGTAGAGTCAAGTACGATGGGCTTTGGTGGTAATCTGAAGGTGCTTGTAGGTTTCAATCCCGAGGGAACTATCTTGGGCTATACACTTTTGGAACATGCTGAGACACCAGGTTTAGGAGCTAAGGCAGACAACTGGTTTCAGAAAGGACAGAAGGGAGATATCATTGGTAAGACACCAGCAGAGCCCCTTACCGTTTCGAAGGATGGAGGACAGGTGGATGCCATCACTGCTTCAACTATCACCTCTCGTGCTTTCCTCAAGGCCATCAACAATGCCTACACTGCTTATAAGCAAAAAGACACTCCTGCTCCAGATGCCCATACTGGTGCCTCTGAACAAGTGAAGAATTAATGTTCAATGTTTAATGGTCAAAGTTCAATGAATTACATAAATATAATAAAGAACGGTATCATCAAGGAGAACCCAACGTTTGTCTTGATGCTCGGTATGTGTCCCACGCTGGCTACTACCACCAGTGCCACAGGAGGTTTGTCTATGGGACTGGCAACGATGGCGGTACTCATCTGTACCAATGTCGTTATCTCATGTTTGAAGTCTATCACTCCCGACAAGGTGCGCATCCCCGTATTCATTGTAGTGATTGCTGCCTTCGTAACTATGTTGCAGTTGGTTATCAAGGCCTATCTTCCTGATGTTGATGCACAGCTCGGACTTTTCATTCCGCTGATAGTAGTCAACTGTATCATCCTTGGTCGTGCTGAGGCTTTTGCTGCCAAGAATTCTCCTTTGGCATCCCTCTTCGATGGCATTGGTATTGGTTTAGGCTTTACCCTTGGTCTTACCCTGCTGGGCATCTGTCGCGAACTGTTAGGTGCAGGCTCTGTCTTTGGCTTTACGCTGTTACCAGAGACCTACAATATCTTGCTCTTTGTGCTTCCTCCAGGAGCTTTCATCATGCTTGGATTCTTGATAGCAATCGTCAACAAAATAAGAGGTTAAATTATGGAATATATATTGATTTTCATTAGCGCGATATTCGTCAACAATATTATTCTGTCGCAGTTCCTCGGCATTTGTCCTTTCTTGGGCGTTTCTAAGAAAGTAAGCACCTCGCTGGGTATGTCGGCAGCTGTAGCCTTTGTGCTCACCCTCGCCACTATTGTGACGTGGTGTGTGCAGAAGTATGTGCTCGATGCCTTTGGCTTGCAGTATCTGCAGACCATCGCTTTTATCCTCGTCATCGCCTCATTGGTGCAGATGGTAGAGATTATTCTCAAGAAGGTTTCGCCCGCACTCTATCAGGCACTGGGCATCTTCTTGCCACTCATCACCACCAACTGTGCTGTGCTTGGTGTGGCTATCTTGGTGATTCAGAAAGATTTCAATCTGGTGCAGAGTGTGGTCTATGCCTTCTCTACAGCTATTGGCTTTGGTTTGGCGCTCACCGTCTTTGCTGGCATGCGTGAACAGTTGGAGTTGGTCAATGTACCTAAGGGCATGCGTGGAATGGCTATTGTGATGCTCTCTGCCGGATTGCTCTCGTTGGCATTCATGGGCTTCTCGGGAGTAGATGGAGGTTTGCGCGCCCTCTTCGGACTTAACTAAGGAAAACGGCGCTTCGTCGTTGAAAAACAACTGTTGAGCGACAAGACATAAAAAATATTCCAAAATATTTGGAAATCAGATTATTATGTGCTATATTTGCGACATGAAAAGAGGCATAATAATCGGAATTATTTGTCTGCTCTCTACCATGCTTTATGCACAAAAGGTAGTAGTTAGCGGAACAGTCATTGACGAACAAACGGGGAAGCGCATTCCCCAGGCAAGTGTCAGTGAAGTGGGGAGTAGTGTGTCGGTTGTAACCAACGACGATGGTTTCTTCACCATTAAGCTGGATGGCAATACGCCAGCAGTGACGATTTCCCATCTGGGTTATCAGTCCCGACAAGTAAAGATCTCTACGGCTCAGACGGAGCCTTTGCGTGTCCGTCTGAAACCTACCACCATAGAACTGAAGGAGGTGGTGGTATGGACACAAGATGCTCGTAAACTCGTAGACCTCGCTATCCAGAAGATTCCACAGAACTACAGCTCCCAACCAGAGCTCTTCAACTGTTTCTATCGTGAGACAGCCATGAAGCGCCAACACTATATCTATGTGGCTGAGGGCATCGTAGATATGTATAAAACACCTTATAACAAGAAGAGTAGCTTCCGCGACCGTGTGGCAATCACCAAAGGTCGCCGACTGCTCAGCCCTAAACGTGGTGATACTCTCAGCGTCAAAGTCATTGGCGGTCCTGTGCAGCCCGTGAAGTTTGACTTGGTGAAGAACCTCGACTTCCTATTCAATGAGGCTGAACTGAACAACTATTCTTTTAATTTAGAGACCTCTACGGTGATTGATGGTCGTCCACAGTTTGTGGTCAGCATTGCCCCTGACAAAACACTCTCTTATGCACTCTTCCGTGGTCGCCTTTATATTGATTGTGAAACCTTGTCGTTTACTCGCACCGAGTTGTCTTTGGATATGAGTGATAAGAACAAAGCCACTAATAGCATGCTGGTACACAAACCTTTAGGTGTGCGCTTTAAACCAAAAGAGATGACGATGCTGGTGGACTATAAGTTCGATAATGGTATAACACGCATCAGCTATATCCGTAGCACATTCCGCTTTAATTGCGACTGGAAGCGCCGCCTGTTGGCAACCTCTTTCACGGCCTTCTGTGAGATGGTAGTAACCGACCGTGCCACTCATGATGTGCAACCCATTCAGGGCAATCAGTCGTTCGACCAGCGTGATGCCTTCTACGACCGTGTTGACTATTTCCGTGATCCCGACTTCTGGGCAGACTACAACATCATCGAGCCTACCGAAACCCTTGACCAAGCTATTGGTAAACTACTGAAGAAGTATAAGAATTAGTTTCTTTGCAAAAAACTTTTTATATAAAGCTTGTTTTAAAATATCCTTGTAGGATTTTCGCTACAACTTCCAAATCCGCAGGCAACCATCTCACACTATTTAGTTCATCCTTCCTGAGCCATTTGGCTGCCTCATGTTCATTTAGGTGAAGAGCTTCTGTCAGTAGTGAACATAGATAGCAGTGCATTTTGAGGTGAAAAGCGGGATAGTCGTATTCCACAGTACAAAGAAATTCATCCACGCTGATTTCTGTCGATAACTCTTCCTGAATCTCCCTCTTCAGTGCCTCCTCTGGTGTTTCTCCTGTTTCCATCTTTCCACCAGGGAACTCCCACCAGTCCTTAAAATCGCCATACCCTCTTTGTGTGGCTAATATATTTCCTCCTTTGCGTATTATCGCTGCAACAACTTCTATATGTTTCATATTTCTTTTTCGTTATTCTCTTCGTCTTGTTCGTTGCACTTAAGTGCAATGTATACCTTGTTCAGGATATAAATGTGATGCAATATTACATTTCTTCTTTTGCTTCCTCTTTGATGGCTTCATCAAAACCGGTAAGGGCTGCAAAGGGCGCAAACTGGGCAGCACGATTCCATAGCGACATCTGCGGATGATGCTTAGAAACGTGGTGTGGTAAATTGATGATATCGTCGTAGTATCCCATATTCAATAATCAATGTTCAATAATCAATATTCAATGTCTTACGCCTTATGTCCTCCTATTTGCTTGTTGCGATCTTTGGCTGTGGCTCCTTCTTCGAAGTTAAGGCCTCGTAGGATAGCATTCTTTCCGAAACGCTTTTTTATCTTCAGCTGGGCTTCTTGCATGCGACGTTCTTTGGCAAGACGTTCTTGTTCCTTCTGCTGTTGCTGTCTTAGTGCTTCGTAGTCGGTAAAGAGGTCGAGCTGTTGAGGAGCGAGCTGTGAGGGGCTAGAGTTGACGGCAGCTTCGCTTACCACGTGATTAGTGGTGAGATTCAGTCTGCGGATGAGCAGGTCTGGATTGACACAACGGTCGAAGAGCTCAGCAGCAGCATCCATGATGAGGCGAGAGGAGGAGGTGGGCTGCTTGAAGTTGAATGTGGCATGTGCGTGTTTGGGTACTTGCTTACCATAGTAGTTGGTGGTAATCTCTCCATGATATGCAGCGCGAATATCGGGGCGCGTGAGGCACTCGGCATCGTAGCCTACGGTAAGCACAAGCTGGTTGGTGACCAGTCGTTTGGAGACTAAGTCAAGTGCCATACCTTCTGCCATCTCCATAATTACTACGCGTGCTTTCTTGAAAGAGTAGGGCTCCGTCAGCACCTGTCCGCTGCTGAAGGAGTTTGTCTCTGGACGATATGCTTTAACAGCCTCCATTGTGCATGGTTCCCACCCCCATGCATGATCTATCAGTAGTTCTGCATTAACACCGAAGAGACGATAGAGTAGTTCTTCGTTTTGTTCCGACATACGTGCCAGTTTTCCCATTGTGTCAATACCGTATAGTGCTAACTTCTCTGCGATGCCTTTGCCCACTCGCCAGAACTTGGTAATAGGACGATAGTCCCATAATTCACGGCGATAGCTCATCTCGTCCAGTTCTGCTATGCGCACCCCATCTTTATCGGCAGGCATCTTCTTCGCCATGATATCCATGGCCACCTTGCAAAGATACATATTGGTGCCGATGCCTGCTGTGGCAGTGATACCCGTCTGTGAGAGTACGTCGCGAATCATCTTGATGGCTAACTCGTGGGCTGTCATCTTATAAGAAGCTAAGTAGGCGGTGACATCCATGATTACCTCATCAATGCTATAGACGTGGATGTCTTCGGGCGCTATATATTTAAGGTATATGCCATAAATCTTTGTACTGACTTCGATGTAGTGAGCCATGCGAGGCTTGGCAATGATAAAGTTAATGCCTCGTGCTTTTTGTCTGACTTCGAACAAACGGGCTCGTCCACCAATGCCATATTCTTTGAGTGATGGTGTCACTGCCAAACAGATGGTCTTGTCTGTACGCGACTCATCAGCCACAACAAGATGGGTAGTCAGAGGATCGAGGCCTCTGGCTACACACTCTACTGAAGCATAAAACGACTTCAGGTCAATAGCGATATATGTGCGCTGTTTTTCCATCTTTCTATAGATGCTGCAAAGATAGCTAAAAAAATATGAATCATCATTTGTATATCAAATTAATTTTGTACATTTGCATTGATATTATCAATTAAGACATCGAAATGATGATGATGTAATACTGATTGAGTAATAAACATAATACGATATGACGGACTTGACAAAAGGTGCAACTGCTGGTAGGTTGCATTGGCTAGACTGGATGAAACTTTTTTCGATTGTCGCAATTATCTGGGGACACTTTTTCTCAGCAGGACATGTGTATTTGTATTTGTTTAGCGTACAGGCATTTTGCATTATATCTGGATTCTTATATAAAAAAGCTCCCGATTGGAAGACTTGCTTAGAGAAGAATTTTTGGCAGTTGTTGGTACCCACATTGTTGCTGAGTGTTGCAATGCATCTGGAGGCTATGATGAGAGCTTGGTCATTAGGTTTAACTTATAGTATTTCGTGGCCCCGTTTCTTTTATTATTTATTGAAAGGGTATCATTGGTGCATGGGACCTTGTTGGTTTTTCTATATGCTTTTCATTATACGCATTATTATGCAATTGTTACCTCAGCACAGATTGGTTCATGGTGTACTTTTCGTGCTATTATCTGGTGGGTCTATAGGTATACATCTTTCTGGTATAGATATCGCCAATGCGTGGGTGAACGTATTGGTTTGTATGCCTATGTTCTTGTTAGGCGTATTCTTACAACCGCTGAGAGAATGGCTAACTCGTTTGCATAACTATAAATTTGAGGTTGTACTATCAGTGCTCGCTGTGGCAATTATTTTGTTTTGTGGAGAGTATAACGGCTATGTATGGATGTATCGATGTGGTTATGGTAACAGCTTCTTATTGTTTGTTGTGGGCGCACTAGGAGGAATAATGCTCTTATATGTCGTGTCATTATGGGCGTGTCGCCTATTATACAGTAGTATAGTTGAGAAACTGTCGAGTGGCTCTATTCTGATAGTCGGTGTACACATCATTATCGTTAGACGACTTATGGAGTTACCTAATCGCACATGGGGTGAAGATCTACTGTTTTCTTTAATGATACTGCTGGTATTCTATCCTATTATTATATTAACAGAGCGATATTGCCCTATATTATTAGGACAATATCGCAGAAAAGGAAAGGTGTAAGTTGCCTTACTATTGTTATTTTACATAAATCTTTTTGCCGTTCTGGATGTAGATTCCCTTTGAATTTTGGTCTTTGAGTTTCGAACTTTGAGCTTTGCCCACCATGCGACCATTGAGATCATAGATGGGGGCTTCTAAATCTTTATCAGCATGAACGGACTCGATGCCATCTGGATTGATGTAGCGGACATTCTTGAAATATGGCCAGCATGGACCGGTGAGGGCTAATACCTTTGTACGCAACATGGCTTTGTTATAGGCAGTGTCGTCGAACGAACTCTTTAGAGCATCTGGTAGGGAGGTGCCCATGAGTGTGATGACATCGCCTTCGCCAATGGTATTGATAAATGCCTTGTCGCCAATGTTCTCAACACTGGCCGGCAGTGTGATTTGTTCTACATTATAACAATCTTTAAAGGCGCCTTCTTCAATCGTTGTTACCTGTTCTGATAGTGCTATGCTTGGCAGATTTATACAACTCTCAAAGGCATATTCCTCAATAGTGGTCAACTGCTTAGGCAGTGTGATGTTAGTGAGCGATAGGCAGTTCTTAAAGGTGCGGTTAGGCACGCTACAGATAGAGGCATTGAAGGTGACATCTTTCAACTTAGTACACCAGAGAAATACCTCCTTGTCCATATCGACAATACTAATAGGAATTTCGATGTCTATGATGGCAGTCTTTGAGAATGCCTGCATGCCGATGCTCTGCAACTCAGAAGGCAGGAAGATACTGGAGAGTTGAGAGCAGTTATAGAATGCCTGATTGCCGATGCTGAGAAGGTGCGTTGGTAGAACTATGGTAGTTAGCTTGGCGCAATCCTTGAAGGCATTGGCGCGAATCACCTCTACGGGGTAGTTCTCTCCTTCGTAAGTGATATAGTCGGGGATTACAGCCTCTACAATGGTATTGGCGGCACTGACTACCTCGACGTTCTTCTTGAGTACCAGTATCTTGTAGGTGATGCCGTTGAGCACCACCTCTTCTTCTGACTTGTGATAGACAACAATGGCATTGATGTCATGACTAGGCATGGGCTGATCGAAGTCCTGTGCCTCTTCTTCGCCTAAGGGGTTCTCATTGATACCATAGATGGAAAGCCAGCAGTTGGGGCGCTTCAATTCTTCGAGGGGCAGCGTGAAGTGTTCACCATAATAATATACGAAGCTGTCGCTACCGAGTAAGCGGTTATTCTCGTTAACTTCATTCTCATAGAACTTCACGGAATACTGGAAGTTACCATTGGTGTTCAGCGCGTGGGCTGGCATAATCTCTGGCAGATCTATCCAACCAGAGAAGAGGTGACCTTCATTGATGGGAGCCTGTTCGGGAATGATAGGACGACCAACGAGATATTCAACTTCCTTGTATTTCTGACCATCAACAATATAGGTGATGGTGTAAGCACTTTCGTTATACTTGTTCTTGAAGAACTTCCAAGGCTCATCCTGATAGGCCTCTATATTGGGAACATGAAGGCAGGCAGTGTTATAAACCACCTGTTCGAAAGCATCGATATTGGCAGAGGGCGCTTGAGGATTAATAATGGTAATCTGCTCAAGAGCGGTACAGCCTGCGAAACACTCGCGACCAATCATGTCGAGGGTAGAGGGTAGCGTGATATTTGCCAGTGACGAGCAGTTCTTGAAGGCAGTCTTGTCGATTGTTAAGATGCCCTCAGGGATTACCAGATTAGAAAGCTTGTTACAGCCCAAGAAGGCGTTCTCTGAAATCTCTACCATCGTGCCCTGTAGCGTCACTTTGGTGAGCGACTGGCAAGTATTGAAGGTGAGCTTAGGCAAGGCAAGGACGAAACCTGGAGTAAAGGTGACGGTCTGCAGGTTACGGCATTGCTTGAAGACTTCATCGCCCATAGTGGTGAGGCTGGCAGGTAGTGTTATCTGTTCAAGACCGCTATTAGCAAATGCCTGATATCCCAATGTCTTGAGACCTTGAGGTAGTGGCAGGCTCTTCAGATTCGCACATCCTAAGAAGGCAGAACGACCAATACTCTTAACTTTCTCAGACAACTGGAACAGTGACAGTGCCTTACAGTTGAAGAACAGCTCGTCGGCAATAGTTTCCAGTGTGGTTGGGAAATTGCTGACGGTCTTCAGATTGGTACAGCCCTTGAAGGCAGCATTACCAATCTCGTTGATGGTTGTTGGCAGAATGATGCGCTCCAGATAATTGCAATCTAAGAAGGCATTAGCGGCAATGATTTGTACAGGATAATCCTCATTAAGATAGTTGACGGTCTCAGGAACCTGAAGCTTCACATCGTTCTGGGTGAGTTTCTTGGCAATGCTCAGCAAGACGGCACGCTTCTCAAGATTCTTGCCATTGAGTTGTTCTGCAGGAAGCAAGTTATAATTGAAGTCGCCAATCTTTGCCTCCTGAGAGACGTAACCATAGATGTCAAGATCATGACCAGGCATAACAGCAGGTATTTCCTTGTCCCAACCAGAGAAGATGCCATTCTTAACCTCTGGAATGAGCGACTGGTCAATAAGGGTGCCTCCATACTGCTTGGTCTTATAGTGGAATGCATCATTGACATAGAAGGACAGCGTGAACTCTCCATTCTCATTCAATTCACTGAAGTTTTTCCAAGGTTCCTGCTCCTGATAGCTAGCAAGCTTACCTTTGGGAACGTAGAGGCGCATGGCAGACTGCATATCGCCAAAGGCTGTAGCATCAGCTGTGGGGGCAGTATTAGCAAAGATGAATACATCTTGCAGATTGTTGCAACTGGCGAATGCCCACTGCTCAATAGTGGTCAGAGAGGCAGGAAGGGTGATTGCAGAGATGTTAGAGCAACTTCTGAACGCTTCTTTGCGAATGTATTTCAGTTGCGTCTGGTCTATCATCATCAGTAACTTCAAACCGCTACAGTTACGGAATGCATTCTCGCCAATCTCTTCCAACTTGCTGCTGACTGGCAGTTCTGTGAGTGAACGGCAATTATAGAAAGCATTCTTGCCAATGACGGTAAGCTCGTCAGAGAGTGTGATGCTTGCCAATGAGGTGCAGTTTTCAAAGACTGAGGTGCTGAGTTCATGAACAGCATAGGGTAGGGTGATAGAGGTAATACCGCTACATCCCTTGAACGCCAGCTTACCAATACTATTGATGCTCTCAGGAATGTTGATGCGTTGGATGGTGGTCTGACCGATGAATGCCGAATCGCCAATGGCTACAACGGGATAGTCGGCTTCATTATAAGTAATCTTCTTGGCAATGTCTATCAGTGTATCGTCTGCCGTCAGCGTTCGGACAATCTTAATCAGTTCAGCACGCTTCTCAAGGTTTTTGCCATTGAGCTTCTCACTAGGACGCAGATAGTAGCGGATGCCATCGACCGTCAGGATATTGGTTACATAGCCATAGAAATCCACAGAATCGTTGGGCATGAAGTAAGGCAACTCCTTGTCCCAATCAGAGAAGATTCCATCGTCGGGCTTGTGAAGATTTGTATAATCAACGACAGTACCTCCACGCTGTTTGATGATGAGTGTCTGGGCATCGTTGATATAGAACTTGAGCTTGCTGTCTTTTATCTCTGTAATCTTACTGAACGAGTTCCAAGGAACTACCGTATTATAATTGGGAATGCAATTCTTAGAGACATATAGTTTCATGGATGAAACAGAAGTGCCAAAGGCAGTCTCTGATGCTGAAGGAGCATTGACGGCCAGTGAATAGACTTCCGTGAGATTTACGCAGTTGTCAAAAGCATGGGCTTCAATTGACAGAAGATTGGCAGGAAGTGTTATGACGGTGAGACCCTTACAACTCTTGAAAGCTTCTTCACCAATAATTGTCAGTTTTTCGCTCGTAGGTAAGATGGTCAGCGATTCACAATTACGGAAGGCATATTTCTCAATGCAGGTAACACCTTCTGGCAATGTGATGTTCTTGAGTTTATTACACTTATCGAAAAGCGCTTTGGGAATTATGGTAAGGTTGGTAGGTAGTTCTACAGACTCTAACTTGCGACACTCTTGGAAAACATCTGTGCCTAACTGACAATCATCGGGTAATACAATACTTGTGAGTGAAGAGCAAGCCTTGAAGGCTTCGTTGCCAATGTTCTGCAGTTTGTCAGCATTTGGAATGGCAGAGAGCTTATTGCATCCTTTGAAAGCACACTTTTCAATGGTTGTACAGTCCTCCGGAAGTGAGACATATGTCAGATTATAACAACCATCGAAAGTTCCTGCGGGTAGTGACGTAAGCTGGTTGGGGAGTGTTACGTTGATGAGGTTAGTGCATCCTTTGAACACGTTCGTACCCATCTTGGTAATGGTGTTAGGCAGTGTGACACTCTCCAATAGGGACAGTCCCATGAATGCTTGATCGGAAATGACACGGACTGGATATTCATGGTCGTTGTAACTAATTTCGCTGGGAAGAACGATAGCCTTATCATTCTGGACCGCATTAATGATAACTTCGTGGAACTCGGCACTTCTGTCGAGATTCTTACCATTCAGTCTCTCTTCTGGATGTAGGTAGTAGATGAATTTCTCGTCGACAGTAAGAATGTCAGAGCGATAGCCGTAGATGCACAGAGTGTCGTTGGGCATGTAGGTGGGAATCTCCTTGTCCCAACCAGAGAAGATACCCGGAGTAGGATTGACTAATCCGCTATTGTCAACAAGTGTTCCACCTGTCGCAGTAATCTTGTAATATTCTTTGTCGTTGACATAATAAATAATCTGGCTAGTACGAATAGCGTCAATGAAACTAACAGCTTTCCAGGGGTCTGTAGTCTGATAGTCACTGATAAGCTCTTCGCGTACATATAGCTTGAGCCTTGGAGGCAAGATACCGAAAGAGTTATCAGCTACAGTCGGCACATTGAGGGCATGACAGTATATTTCTGTCATTTTTTCACAATCAGCAAAGGCATTGATGCTAATAGATTTGATGGTCTTTGGCAGCGTGATGACTGTTAGGCGTTTACAATTTCTAAAGGCTTCTTCACCAATGGTATCTATTTTCTCATTGTAAGGTAACTCGGTAATCGATTCACAACTGCGGAATGCCCATTTTCCAATGGTGGTGACGTTTTCTGGCAGTGTGATGTTCTTGAGCTTGTAACACTTGTCGAAGAGCGCTTCGGGAATAGATGTCATATTCGTGGGAAGCACTACAGTTTCCAACTGGCGGCACTCTTGGAAAATGCATTTGCCAATCTGACAAGTGGCTCCCAATCGAATACTCGTAAACTTACAACCGTGGAAAGCAAGATCATCAATATTGACAACGCTACTGGGTAAGTCGATGCTGGTAATACTCGTACAGTTATAGAAGGCACGTTTACCGATGCTTGTCACATCATTGGTAAAGGTTACCTCCTTCAGCCATGAGGCTTCGCAGAAAGCATAGTTGTTGACGTCGCAATTGATATTTACCGAAGTAACCTCACTGCCATTGATGATGAGATGCTTGGCATAACTGAGTGGATTAGACTTCTCGTTGGCATATCGCATGCTGAGTAGTTGAGCCTCAGAAGTGTAGATTACATTGTTGAGCTCTGTGCAATTTTTGAATGCATCCTTGCCGATTGTTTTTACATTACTGCCAATGGATACTTTTGTGAGCCATGAAGCGCCACAGAAGGCATAGTCTTGTATGTTTTGGTTGATAGTCAAAGTGGTAACCTCGCTGCCATTGATTATGAGATGCTTTGCATAACTCAGAGGATTGGCTTTGTCATTAGCATATTGTATGTTAAGCAATTGCTCCTCAGATGCGTAGGTAACATTGTTAAGACTGGTATCATTCTTGAATGCATCAATCTTGAATTTTTTGAGACTCCTGGAGAATACAATTTCTGTGATGGCTTCACATTCAGAGAATGCTGCTTTACCAATGGAATCTGTACCATCGTTAAAAGTAATCTTGGTGAGCCATTTCGCACCATAAAAAGCATAATCCTGAACATCTTGATTGATATTCAGTGTGGTAATCTCCTGATCATTGATGACGAGGTGCTTAGTATATGTCAGCGGGTTTGACTTTTCATTACCATATTTTACGCTATATAGGTAATTAATAGAAGGATATGTGACATTGTTGAGGCCGACACAACCAGAGAAGGCTTCTTTTCCAAAGTCGATAACACTCGCTGGTAACGAAATAGAACTCAGTTGGAAGCAGTCTTTGAATGCTCCTCCGTTGATAGCTGTAACACTATAGGTCTTTCCCTCATAGCTAATCTCAGCAGGAATAGTGATATTATCTTTATAGAGGATACCATTATCTCTTGAGGGCAGCACTCTGGCTGTACATGTTTCTTCATTAGTTTGTGAGTTGGTCGCTGTATTGAGTTCATACCAAAGTGAATCGATTTTAACTTCTTTTTTTGCAGCTTGGATGGAGAGCCCCAAGTAACAGAGCACAGTAATCAGTAATACTTTCTTTACCATTTCTATATAAGTTAATCAAAAAATCTTGTTAATAAGTTTGATGCAACGAATAAGCCAACGGCGCTTCTGAGGATTGTCGAGAATACCGAAAAGACGATAAAGAGTGGTCTTGTCGAGTCTGGACAATGTGGAATAGTCGGCATAGATGCCAGGTGAGAGACGCTCATGCAAATAACGGTCAATCTCTGTCCGATTGCGTTCGCGCTGCTTTTCAGAGAGTCCACCTTCTTCACGACGGCAAATGATATTGGGAATGAACTCTACCCGGCGCTCATGGTCAACCACTTGCTCAGTGAAGAATATCCAGTCAGAGACTAAGCGGAAGTCTTCGCGATAGGGGCAACCATCGAATAGTGAACGGCGAATGAAGCTGCTCTGATGATCAAGGGTGGAAACAAAGAAAGTAAGCATCGACAAACGCGGAGGTTGGATGGATGCGTGTCCTTGCTGTTTGGTGGCACTGAAATGATAGTCACGACCTACAATGATGTCGGCATCAGAGGTGTGACTGGCCACACGTTCTAACACATCGTCTGCATAGAAACAGTCGCCAGAGTTCATGAAATTGAGATAGTCGCCAGTAGCCCTTGCAATACCTTTGTTCATTGCATTATAGATGCCTTTGTCGGGTTCTGATACCCAATAGGTGATGGCATTGTCATATTGCTTTAAGACCTCGCCACTACCATCCGTAGATGCTCCATCGATAACGATGAACTCATAGTTGCGATAGGTTTGGCGAGCCACACTCTCGATGGTGCGTCGCAAGCCTTCGCAGTTGTTGTAGTTGATGGTGATGATAGAGTATTTCATTTCTTGCGGATGTTTTTAATACGTTGCAAACTATCCTTTGCTCCTTTGGCAAATAGTAGTGTTGCCGTGATGTCGTAGCAGAAGAAGATGATCATGCTAACGGCTGAATAGGCAACCCATTGCCAGATGTCGTGATAGGGATTGAAAGGAATAAAACGAATAGTGTAAAGAGCTGCACCAATGGCAAAGGCGGAAATGGCATAGTTGCGCAAAACACCTTTCCAATAGAGACTGACGGACTCTTTGAAACCTGCAGTAAAGAGATAGTAGGGTTTCCAGAGGACAACGATAGCCAACAAACTGGTTATCTTGCCAAGAAGAATTCCGATGATGCCCCACAGGAGACCACAGATGATAGTAACAGATACATTGATAATCAATTCTGCCCATGCTGCCCATACATCGGCATAGAGACCATGAGCATAGTTGAAACTGTCAACACTGTTGCGTGAATTCGTAATATAGATATAGACTACCAACAAGATGAGAATGCGGTGGTCCATGATATATTCAGCCCCAACCCAATGGGCGATGAAAGGCTCCATTAGAGTGTAGAGAGAGAAGGCGAGGGTAGCAGCAATGGTGTGCTGAATGGTGGTGTATTCCCAAAAGACACGCAACATGTGAGGCTTGTTGCCCTCAGCAACCAGATTGCCTACGCTGGCTCCTACACTGCCAGTGATAGAGGAGAATAGGGAAATCAGCTTGGAGATGATAATCATATAGTTGCCATAGAAGGCGACCATCTTCAATGAGACAAAAAGGAAGATAAAGAGTTCGTCGCTCTTGACGAGTACGAAGTCTTTTATCTTATGGATAAAGACCTGTTTGGTCTTGGTGATAATCTCAGGATATTGTTTGAGCAACTGACGCCCTTGACGGGTATCAACTTTCAACCATGGATACTCCTTGTTAATCTTCCAGTTGAGAATAATACAGCCGAGGATGGCAAATAGGAACTCAATGGCTACCCATACATAAAGGTTCTTGTAAGTATATGCGAGATAGATCTGTAGAGCGAGTTTTACCAGACGGGCTGACTGATAATAGATGGCCACGAGATAGTTCTTCTGGTCGGCAGAAAGCAGTATCTGTCGGTAGTTGATAAAGTAGCCAATCAGGGAGGAACCTAAAAATGAATAGAATGCAAAATAGATAATGGGCAGACTGAGATTGGCACTACTGAAAATGAGCGGGAAGAAGAGGCTGATAATAAATGCACCTCCCAAAATAATGCCACCAATCCAACGATAGAGATAACCTAAGAGTGAGAGTATATCTTGTATCTCTCGACGGTTGCCAGTCTGTATAGGCTTGAAAAGAAAGTACCCGATGCAGGCAGAGATGCCGAGTTCAGAGAGATTGAGGTAGCCGAGGATATTGTTGAGCGTCCCCGTAAGACCCATGAACTCTGCACCGAGATTGTCGAGGAAGATTTTGCGAGAGAAGAAAGTTAGGAAGAGTGATAAGAAGTAGAACAGAAGGTTCACCTCTGCATTCAATACACTCTTATGTACTCTTTCTCCCATATTTGTTTTTCTCGATTAATTCTCTTCGTGTTTTGTGTGGATGAAGTCTGTGTTCTTTCGGTCAATCTTCAGGATATTCAAAATCATCTTCCATACCAATGTCGGGATGGAGAGCAACTTGCCGAATACAGAATGACTACGCAATTGCTTGGGCGTTGACACATAGAGCGACAGACATATGAAGAGGAACAGAAGCCACCATTTGAGGCACCATTCTCTTGAGATAAGTGTGATGCACAGCGCTAAAATGAAGGTAAGCACAATGAGCATTGAACGAGGAATCAGTGCCTGTTGGAAAGTCTTGTCAATATAGTCAATGTTGCCCTCTAACAATGCCTTAGGAGCATAAGGTAACAGACTGAAAAGACTCTGAATCTGGGCTGTCATCCAGCGAAGGCGTTGCTTCTGGAAGTTATCCTTATTGCTGACCTTCTCATCATAAACATGGATGGTTGGCTCATAGTGTATATAAATCTTCTGACGCAGTAAGAGTGCTTCAAGTTCACGGTCTTCACCAGCTGTAGAGAGCTTATAGACATTCTCCTTGAACCACTTGTAACTAAAACACATACCAGAGCCGATGAGTGCTGACGAAAGACCAATGCGATTATGAGCTTTACGAAAAATAGTATTATTGATCTCCTCACTGACACCATCGAGAACAGCGATGTTATTGTTGGAGTTCTTTGCACAACGGTGACACTGGATTGCTTTATAGCCTTTGTTGCAGACCTCGTTGAGCTGCTGCAGGAAATCAGAGTTGACCACATTGTCAGCATCGAGAATTACTACATAGTCATAGTCTCCCTTGATTTGATCCATCGCATACTGCATAGCCTTTGCCTTTGAACTCTTCTCAAAAACGGGTTGGAGTAGGGTGATTGGCAGTTGAGCCAACTTCTCATTGGTTTCGGGCTGCATGTGGTCGGAGATAACTGCAACGTGGAATCCCTTATATGGATAGTACTGACCTAAAAAAGTGTGTACGGAATTGACGATGACTCTGTCTTCATTATAAGCAGGATAGAGAATCAGGAAAGTGTACTGATTGGGCTCGCGAAGAGAGCGAATCTGTCCTTCGAGATAGGTAGACAATGGAGATACGGGCTTCTTCCATAGCATAGATACCAATGCGAAGAAAAGAATATACGCTCCTGATGCTGCTAACAGAATCCAGAGGAATATTTCGATGATATGAATGATAAGCCAAATAATCATAGTTGTATAAATAATCTTTTATAGTTTCTTATTTGAGAATGTCTTAATCTTCTTGCCAAGAGGAGTCTTTGACAGAAGGGATGACATGAGAATAATGGGCAACAAAAAGAAGGTACGGTCCCACTTGTCGTCAACGAGGTAGTTGGGAGTGGCAATCGCAAAGACTAAAAGCACGATTGCGAATAGTGCCCACCATTTGATAGCCAGCGTGAAATAAATAGCAGGCATTAGAATTCCCATAATGATGATGATGCCCATCATAATCATACGAGGTAACAACATCCACTGTACAATCTTGTCAATAAGGTCATATTGTCGTGAAATGATAGCTCCTGGTAAATAGCGTATGTTGTGCATAATGGTGGCTATGTGGGAATGAATCCATCTGCGTCTTTGACGGTTGAAATCTTCTGCTCGACGTGTCTTCTCAGAGAATACGGTAATATCATCGAAATAGTCAACGAAGATGTGCTGACGAAGCAGTAAGGCCTCCAGCTCCTTGTCATCCCATGAAGTCTTTGCTGTCATGATGTTGGTCTTGAACCAATTGAAATCGAAAGCCATCGCAGAACTTGCTGTGGCGGCGGAGAGTCCTAACGTGACATGACCACGACGGAAGATAGAATTATTGATCTCCTCAAAGATAGCACTGAGGCGTGCTGCCACAGTATCACGATTCTGAGAGAGAAGGTGACACTGGATGGCTTTGGTGCCTGCAGCCTCATAGGCATCATTAAGCTGAGAGAGAAATTCGGGTTCAACAATGCTGCCAGGATTGAGCACTACGGCAATGTCATAGAGCTTGAATTGTGGCAGGTTGTTAATGGCCAATTGTAAAGACTTAGCGCGTGAACTCTTGGAGAAATTAGGCGTCAGCAATGTGATGGGTTGCTGTGCCAAACGGAAATTACTCATCTCGTCAAGTTGGTCAGCAATCAGTGTGACATCGAATAGACGCTGAGGGTAGGTCTGCCCAAGAATAGAGCGTACAGTCTGTTCTGCACTGGGACCATTCTTGTAGGCAGGGATGAGAATGATGAAGCGATTCTCCGTACGACTCTTTGGCGTGCCTTGGTGTTGGCTAAACATGGAGGCAATCGCAAAAATGCCCATGTACACAACTGTAAGACAAACAAAGATGAATAATGCTAAATCTATGTATATTATGGCGTCCCAAGAAATCATATCGCTGTGGTTTTATAAAAATGACAGACACCGCGGATAGTGGCTTTCACTAAGTCTGTACGGCGTCTTAGAACTGACTTTAGACAATCCTTAACGGCAACTAGTCCAATAAGGTAAAGATAAGAGATAAAACGCTGTGGCTGATGTATGTTTCGACTAACAAACAATAACCTATTGCGTGTAAGATAATAAGTGCGTAGCGGACTATCTTGTCCGGTGGCTTGACTTTCTTTATGATATACGGTGAATGAAGGGTCGAACCAAATGTCATATCCTGCTCGGCGAATCATCATTGACCAATCTAGTTCTTCGTAATAAAGGAAATAGCATTCGGGTATCATACCGACTCGCTCAATGACTTCGCGCTTCACCAACATTGCTGCACCATGAGCATAGGGAGTGAGATGTGGAACATCGTATTGTCCTCGATCTTGTTCGCCAAATCCTATGGAATGATTGCGCATAGTAATAGGAGATAGTGGCGTGTACCCAGCATATTGTATCGGATGGTCACCCCATGTGAATCGTAATTTGGGACATACCATTCCGATTTTATCAGATGATTCTAATCGATGAATCAATGATTGAAGAAAACTATCTTTTTGCTCTTTGTCTTTCGAATCAATAATTGTATCGTTATTGATGAAGAATAGATACTTGCCATGAGAAGCTTGGATACCTAAATTGTTGCCACCGGCAAACCCCAGATTCTTGCTACTGCGAATAACCTTAACCTGTGGATAGCGTTGCTCAATGACAGATGCCTCATCGTTTTGTGAAGCATTATCCACAACAATAACCTCTAGTGTATCATTTTCCAGAGGTAATGTATTCATCAACTCACAGGTATCTTTCAATCCATTGTAGTTGATGGTGATGACGGATATTAAACAGTAGCTATTATTTAGGTTCATCCGATCTTACAATGTCGCTATTTCTCTGCAAAGATACAAATTTGCTTTGAGAACTCAAAAAAATACTGAATTTTTATTTGCAAATGTCGGAAAAAAGGATTATCTTTGCCAAAATGTTAATCATGAAAAATAAAAAGACGATTTTGGGTGTTGCTCTATTAGTATTGGTGATTCTGATAGGGTTGCAATTCAATAGGTGTTCTCATGTGATACCTACGGGCAAAAAGGTGGTTGTGTGTATTCCTGTTTATGGACAGAGTTTGGCTCTTGGAGAGGAGGCTGTACGACTTACAGATTTTGATGAACTAAGGGATAATTATGCTGGAAGGATTTTGACACAGCGAATGGATTATACTTTTGGTTATTTTGATGATATTGAGTGGCGTGAGCAGCTCAAACGTATGATTCATTATCAAAAACGATCATTTGAATTGTCGATATACCGAATGGGTGAGTGCTTGGCACAACAGTTAGGTGAAGATACCCTGATATGTATCTTTCCTGGTGGACGAGGGGCTACCCAAATAGGAAACCTTAATAAAGGAACAAAATCTTATGCAAAATTTCTTAACGATATAGAAACTGCATGTAAGAGCGCAAAGGATAGGGGATGGACACTCTATGTTCCTGCCATATGTTGGATGCAGGGTGAAACAGATATGACGGATTATCCGGATTATAATTACAAACAGATGCTACAACAGTGGCGTAAAGATATCAGTAAAGATATTCGTGCCATTACTCATCAAACGCAGGACATTAGACTTATTTGTTATCAGCCTAATGCTCTTACGCGAGCGGACCAATTTCGAGAGAATAATTATGAAAGTCATGAAGTTGAAGTTTCACAGGCATTTGTAGAACTATTAAGTGAAGACTCGCTATTTTGTGCGAGTGGACCCACATACCCCTATGATTTCGTTCGTGAGGCAATACATATTGATGGATACGGACAACAAGCAATAGGAAAACTGGCTGCTCAGTCTGCATTAGGTGTGATTCGTAACCAGGCTCCTTTCAAGGGACTTATCCCATTGTCTGTTGTATCAAAAGAAAAGGATGTACAGATAGTATTCAACGTACCTAATCCGCCTTTGAGTTTTGATACGGTACAGGTAAGCAAGCCATCTTGTTATGGCTTTAGTGTTGTTACACCAAAGGGTAAGAATATTGCCCTGTCTGTCAGTATGGAAGATGACATCGTAACAGTGCATTGCTCTGAACCTGTAGTTGGTTGTAAGGTTAGATATGCAGTGAATGGAGAAAAGAGTAAAAGTGGACGCTTAAAGGGACCTCGTGGTAACCTCTGCGACTCTCAGCATCATTGGTGCTATCAATTTGGAAAAATAGTAAAATAAGAGTAATGACTATACTCTTGATGCTTTCTTTTTTTCAAGTTTGAGACGGAGCTTCTCTTCTTGTTTGGCTAACTCTTCTTCCTCATATGCAATCCATTCATTCTCTATATAAGGAAGAATATATACGATGGTTAGACCTCCAAAGAAAGCCAAACAGTTAGGGAATTGCATGAGTACTTGGTTACCATAACCACCTAATAGTTGGGAACCAAAGGCACAGCAAAAGCCTGCACCAATTCCTCGTAAAGAGGGATTCTTTATTTTAAAGAATACAATACGGCAGGCTCCGAGGAACATTAATCCCATGCAGATGAGGAAGATGGTAATACCGATAATACCTGTATGTATCCAGATAAATACGAACTCTGAGTCAGGTGGTATCGTTGCCATAAATGTGTATTTATTATTGGCTGGTGCATTACGATATCCGACACCCATACCGATACCCCATGGCGCTTCTGCCATATACTTCTTCATGGCTGTTTGGTTAATGCTACGTTGGGCCGCTGAGGCATCATCTTTATTAAATGCAGAGCGCATGCGACGTATCTGCTGATTACCATTACCAATATTGGTAAAGGCCAACACAAAGGCAAATAAGGCAAAAACAATCGTGAATGGAATGGCTATCTTGATTGATTTTGATAAGAATACATACATCATCATGCCAAACATGAAACATGCAATAGCAGTACGGGTTCCAGAAGGGAACATAGCCCATGCACATGCGAAACCAACTATCAGGAAGAAAATCTTCAGTTTTTTTATCTTGCTCGTAATACCGAAGATAATAAAAGCGACTGCAGTGGAAGCTGTACCAATACCAAAGTTGGCAGCATCACTATAGATGGAAAAATAACGAATCAGTGTTCCTGCATTCAAAACGTGAGTGGCATGTCCACGTCCTTGTAGAAATGAATTCTCTGCTTCTGTAAAACCTATGTATTGCTGTTTCCATACCCAAAAAGCAGCAAAGAACGCTAATGCTCCCCAAACATATAGATATCGTACCATTACTTTGGGAGAGGTAACATATAGTGTAAATACAAGGAATATATACATTATCTGATAGCCAATCATACGGGCTACAGTATACCATGCTGCCACATCAATACCGATATCACAAGTATCATTTAGTACTTCCAGAGTACAGAATCCACACCATATTGCAACAGTAATGAACATGATGTTGAGCAAACGCTTAAAATGACTTTCATGAATGTCGATGAGGGCAAATGCCAATAGTATTAATTGTAATATTTCATTAGGTACTGACGTGGGAACTGGAAGATTAAGCCATTTTGCCTGTACCAAGTAGTTTATAACAATCAACGACCAGAATGTCATCATGCGTTGCTTTGAGAGTATCACTGTGATTACAACTAATGGAGGAATCAGACAGATGACAGCAAACGTGCTGAAACCTGAGGTGATAAACTCTAAAATAGCAAGCAAAAACAGGAGAAAGAGTAATGATACTCTTCCTCCGTTTTCTTTTGCGTATGTGCTAAATGAAGGCTTATTCATTATAAGGCATGTTCATTTTCTGTTGCAGTCAATCCTAATTGTGACATGCGGTATACAAAGTTGTTGAACTTAGTATAAGGCGGCAACTGACCAACGAATTCCTCAACAGCATATCGAGTGGTCTCTGTCAGATACATAAAGAGAGAATCTTTATGCTCTTCGTCTAACATGGCTTGTACCTCCTTGAGGGCTTTCTGGTCAACATCCTTCCATGTACGATTGGCTCTTGTCACCATCATATTTACAGTTCCGATATTTAATAGAGCAGGGGAGATAGAGTAGTCATCCAAATGAGGATACTCAATGATAGCAATCTCTTCTGGGAGTATGTCTGGACAAAGATCTTTAACATCCTTTGCCAAAATGAATTTACTATCTTCTGCCAAGAAATCTTCATCGTATGTCAGACGGCGCACTTGTAGACCAATGGAAATCCAGTAGTTTTCCAATTCTTGTGCAATATAGCTCTTGCCGTTTCCAGAATCGGTTGATAATAGGTTCAAGACATTCTGTTGACCTTCTTTGAAGTGGGGAAGCAGAGCCTTACTCAACTGCTTCATCGCCATATCCGCAATGGTCTTGTTGAAACGGCGATAACGGAGATTGCTCTCCTTCGGGAAACAGCCCAAGACAGGAATTTTTGTGATACGCTCAGAACGCATGCGGTCACGCAGGGTTCGGTCGAGCAGCTCAATAATCAAGAAATAGAATGCCGTAAACATGAATGTCAACATAAATGCTCCCAATAAGATCATCAGACGATTAGTGGGTTGAGCATTCAATGGGAACATAGGTGGATTAAGCACACGTAATGTTGCTGTAGACATTTGCAGGTTCTTTTGGCGCATTCGCGCAGCATTAAGTGCACGAAGCATTTCCATATAGTTTCCTTCAATAAAAGTGATATGACGGGCTTTACGATCAAGTGTGGCACCGATAGGAGCATAGAAGAGATACTGGCGATCCAGCTCATTCTTCATGATATCGGTTGCAGTCATCTCAGCTTTTGTCTTTTCCAAGAGGAGTAATTGCTCTAACCAACGCTCCAGCATATCTTGAGCCTTTACACCAGTCTCTGTGCTAAAGGTTGATGCTTCTATATCTCTAGTCAACTGGTTTACACGATTGGTCGCACGTTGTAAGTCACGCTGTGCCTTAGCCAGTTCTTCTTGTGATTCATTATTATTGCCGCCTCCTTCACTACTCATCAATCGCAGATTGGATATGCGTGATTGGATACGAGAAATATCACGTACCTGATTAGTAAACTCCTTATTTGAGCGAATAATCTGCGCACGATTGCCCAACTGACGCTCGAGATAGTCAAGCAGAGCCTTCGCAGTAGTATAATTCATCAACTGGTCGTTGCGGAAATTCTGCTGCTGAGCCTCTAAGGCTGTAACCTGTTTTGTCTGCTCACTATAGTTGATGATACGCTTTGAGACATTATAGCGAATAAGATCATCTTCGGCACTTGTCAGAATACGATATAAACGAGCAACCTCACGTTCGAAGAACTTGATAACATTATTGGTTTCACCATAACGAAGTTGCTGATATTGGCGAGCAAATACCTCGTTTAAGATATCCAAAGTGTTATATGCAATACCTGCATCGTTTGCAGAATAGCCAATGTCAATGATATCACTCTTTTGTAATTGTAATACTTTTAGACGTGAAGTGATGCTATTGATACTAAAGTAGGGATGATAGTTGAGCAGACCAAACAGATAATTATCCTGTGATGGTTTCTCGTATGCCTTTAAGTTTGCATAGGTCGCCGACTCACTATTGTGGTTAATAAGTGCCTTGACGTCAGCTGGAACAGTTGCATTTATCTGACGGAAGTGCTCTGCTGAGATGTAGTTATTGTCTTTGTTTGGATTACCATACATCATACAACGGGCGAACAGACGTAGAGCAACTTCATGAATGGTATTATCTGTGGTGATAATCAACATCAGGTTGGTAATGTTGGTTTGTGAGTTACCTCCCGCAGAACCTGTTCCACCTTCGATATTATAACCCGTTATCATACCAGTGTATATCGTTGTATTTGTGTCATAGATGCGCTCCATGTTGCGTGTCATAAACCATGCAACAATCAACGCAATCATTGGCAAAATAACTAAATACCAACGAATCTTATATAGAAAACGGACAAAATATCTGAATAGATCCATGTTAAATACGTGTTATCGGTTCTTATTTTTTCTGACCAGAAGACTTCTGAAGTGCTTTTTGCTCTGCTTGTTCCATCTTGCGGAAACGTTTCTCTTCCTCTGCAGCAGCCTTGCGTATGCTCTTTGCAACTTCACGATTTTGTTTCTTTATCTCCTTATCGGAAATCTGGTCGTCATCAAGAGTTATATCTGTTGTTGTATTTGTCAGAATGGGCGTGTGAGTAAGTAACTCCAAGGTTATGATGTCAGTCGTAATAGATGTTTGCATGCTTTGATATTGTCCAACTACATTTACCTCGTAAAGTTTCGTGGAAGCAAAGTTCTCAATACTCATATTACCTTGATGGAAGTCCTCCTGATTCAATGCACCAGCTCCCTGATAAATGGCAGCACCTTCACTCAAGGTTTTCAGCGTTACGAGGTCGTTGGTAATCTTGATATACAGTGAAGCAATACTTTTCTTCAGCTCATCAAAAGCGATGTCCTTGGCGATGCGTGCTTGGTCTACTTCTAACTTCTTACGCTTTACAGCAGCTCCTAAATCAAGGATGTCTTCCAAGGGAACGCTAACATTTACACCAACATTCCAGTAGCTCTGCTCGTTGCCTTGAAATTGATAAATGGTAGTATAACTCTGTGTACTACTATTGTTTCCCCACATGTCTGTCTTACCATAACTATAACTGGCATGTCCATAGATGTAGGAGAATATGTGGCGTTTCTGCTTGGCAACTTCTGCTTGTGCAATCTCTTGTGCCTTGCTCAGTGAGAGAATCTGCGGATTCTGCTTTGCATTCTCGTAGAGTACGGCCAATGGTGGCAAGTGGAATGTTGAAAAATTGATGGTACTATTTTCACTGGAGTCAAAGAAACCAGCACTAATACCACTATTTTGATATTGAGCATAGCTTACGGATGCTATAGCTGCAAATAGTGTCGTGGATAAAATATGTCTAAGACTGTTCATAGGCAATGCTCAACTAGGTAATTATTATACGTTTCCTTTTTGTATGAAAGCCTTAAATGTTCTAAGGATAATCTTAATGTCAAGTAGAAAATTATAGGTTTGTCCGTAGATGATGTCTAATTGTTTACGCTCTTCGGCAGACATCGTGCCTCCACGACCACGTTCCTCGACTTGCCATAGGCCTGTCAAACCGGCAGGAGCCATGAAGCGATCAATGCTTGAATCAGCAGTAAGTTTTTCTGCTTCATAGAGTGGCAAAGGACGATTACCAACTATCGACATGTCACCTTTGAGGATATTAAACAGCTGAGGAAGTTCGTCAATACTGAATTTTCGAATGAATTTGCCGACCTTAGTAACGCGTGGGTCGTCTTCAATTTTGATAAATGCATTATTGATTTCTTCCGCCTTCTGTTTGTTGAAGTCGCTCTCTGCTACTACGAAGTCATCACCAACCAGCATAATTTCTTCATCGCTAATCATCATCTCCGATTCCATTCCTTGATCCATCATAGCCATCTCTGCTTGATCTCCAAGTGGGGCAGTAATAGTGGTCTTAGGTTCGTCAGGATGAGAAGACTCAGTATATTGATTATGATCCTTACTGAGTTCTTTTAATTGGTGTTCTGCGTCAACATACATACTGCGGAACTTGAGAAAGTCAAAAATCTTGTAGTTTGTTCCTACGCGTTTCGACTTAAACAATACAGGACCTTTACTCTCTAGTTTGATGGCAATTGCCGTTAATATGAATATTGGTGAGAGTAAAATGATGGCAAGTGTGGAGAATACAATGTCAAACAGTCTTTTCCATATTGGTATCTTGAATTTAAGAATTCCGTGTATGGGCGCTTTTTCAGAAAACAGAACGTTCTCGCGATCGGAAATGAACTGTATTTTCTTGTTAAGCTCTGTGACTGACGCTTCTTGATGGATAGTGTCGTTGATGCCGCATTTGATGTAAATTCCACGTTCCTCTTCAGTCATGGCGTCTGTAACCAATACAATATATACGTTGCGACTCTTTTTACGCAGATAGGTGATAGCGGTAATGTCCTCATTACGTACCGAACGCTCATAGAACACTAAAAAGTGCTCGTTGGAAACGTGTGGGGTACATATTTGGGCAGCTTCCTTATAGGCATTAGTCATTCTGACTAATTGTCCCGGAATGTATTTGAGACGCTCCTGTGTCTTAGGATTATTACCTAAGTATACAACACCTATCATATTTTAAAATAATATGGTATTCTATTAATTGGGGAGGATTTTCTTGACACGAATCTTCAATTCCATAGGATTGAATGGCTTAACAATGTAGTCGACAGCACCAATCTCCAATAGACGGATTCGCTCACTGGTAGAGTCTTCACTTGATAGCATGATGACAGGAATGTGACGGAATAACTCGTTCTGCTTAATCCATTCCAAGAAATCGTCACCGCGCATGCCTGGCATACGTATGTCAGAAATAATTAAGTCTGGGGTATTTCCAGCTTGTAACCATTTGACACCTTGTAAACCATCGGGCAGCCATTGAACGTCATAGTCGCTCATTAGGTAAATCGAGAGAACCTTTGCGATTGTCTCTTTGTCATCAAGTATTAGTATTTTCTTTTTCATATATCAAACAAAACTAGCTAAATATTGTCTTATCTAATGTGCAAAGGTAAAAAAAAACTTTTAATTGAAGTCAAATAAAGATAAAAAAATAATGAAAAAGTGTAAAAATGTTGGTTTTTATAAAATTATTGAGGAAATTTGTAGTGGAAAACGAAAGGAATCGTAAAAAGACATATTTTATATATTTAACAACATTATGGCAAATCGTTATTTATTAGGTTTCGATGTAGGCAGTTCGTCTGTTAAAGCATCACTCGTGAACGCAGATAGTGGAAAATGTGTGGCTACCGCTTTCTATCCTGAGAAAGAGGCTCCCATTATGGCTGTTAAGGCTGGTTGGGCTGAGCAGGATCCTCAGATGTGGTGGGACAATGCCAAACTGGCTCTGCGTAAGATTATGGCTGATGCAGGTGCTACTGCTGAAGATATTAAGGCTATAGGTATCTCTTACCAGATGCACGGCTTGGTTTGTGTTGACAAGAATCTGAAGGCTCTTCGCCCTTCTATTATCTGGTGCGACTCACGTGCTGTTCCTTATGGAGAAAAGGCTTTCAAGGAATTAGGTTCAGAGCAATGTCTGAGCCACCTGCTTAACTCTCCTGGTAACTTCACTGCTGCTAAGTTGGCATGGGTTAAGGAGAATGAACCAGAGGTCTTTGAGAAGATTTATAAGATCATGCTTCCTGGTGACTATATTGCAATGCGCCTTTCTGGTGTTGCAAATACCACTGTTAGTGGTTTGTCTGAGGGTATGTTCTGGGATTTCAAGAACAATCGTGTGGCAGACTTCCTGATGAAGTACTATGGCTTTGATGATTCTCTCATCAGTGATATTGTTCCCACCTTCAGCGTACAGAGCGAAGTATGTGCAGAGGCCGCTGCTGAGTTAGGTCTGAAAGCAGGCACACCGATTACTTATCGTGGTGGTGACCAGCCTAACAATGCGCTCTCTCTGAATGTTCTTAACCCTGGTGAGATTGCAGCTACTGCGGGTACTAGTGGCGTTGTATATGGTGTTCTTGGTGATGTTAACTACGATCCTAAGAGCCGCGTAAATACTTTTGCTCACGTCAATCATACTGCAGAACAGACTCGTCTTGGTGTACTGCTTTGTGTAAATGGTACTGGTATCCTCAATGCTTGGGTACATCGCAACATTACTCCTGATGTAAGCTATGCTGAGATGAACGACTTGGCTGCTAGTGTGCCCATTGGTAGTGAGGGTGTTACTATCGTTCCATTTGGTAATGGTGCAGAGCGTCTGTTGGAGAATAAGGAGATTGGCTGTTCTGTCAATGGCTTGAGTTTCAACAAGCATAACAAGGCTCACTTGGTACGTGCTGCTCAAGAGGGTATCGTCTTCTCATTCTGCTATGGTATGGAAATCATGCAGCAGATGGGTATGGATATCCAGAAGATTCACGCAGGTAAGGCTAACATGTTCCTTTCTCCACTCTTCCGTAATACTCTTGCTGGTGTTAGTGGTGCTACTATCGAACTCTACGACACCGATGGTAGTGTGGGTGCTGCTAAGGGTGCTGGTATTGGTGCTGGTATCTATAAGGACAACAATGAAGCCTTTGCTACCTTGGATAAGTTGGAGGTTATTGAGCCAGATGCAGCTCATCGTGCTGAATACCTTGCAGCTTATGCTCGTTGGAAGGCTGTTTTGGAAGAGAGAATCTAAAGAGACTCTGCAATCCAATCATAAAAAAACCGCTGAATTTCTTCGTTCAGCGGTCTTTTCTTTATTCTCTTATAAATGCTTGTTAGCAGAGTCTGCGCGAACCATCGCCAATGACAACATCATAGACTTTTGGCTCATGACCATATTTCTCGTTGAAGCGCTTCTTGGCATCAGCAACAAACTGGTCGTAGAGGTCGTTGCGTACGAGGTTAATGGTACATCCACCAAATCCTCCGCCCATGATGCGCGAACCAGTCACACCGTTCTCTTTGGCAATATCGTTGAGGTAATCAAGCTCTTCGCATGATACTTCATATTCCTTAGAGAGGCCTTCGTGGGTTTGATACATCAACTGACCAACCTTCTCGTAGTCGCCTTCGTTAAGGGCATCACAGACTGCTAATACGCGGTCTTTCTCGCCCAACACGAATTTGGCACGACGATAGTCCTCTTCGCTAATTTCGCTTTTTACTTCCTCAAGCTGTTCCCAAGTGCAGTCGCGCAGTGTTTCAAACTGTGCTTCTGGATGCTTGGCTGCGATGTGCTTGACTACATTCTCGCATGAGTTGCGTCGATCGTTGTAGGGTGAGCCTGCCAACTGATGCTTGACAACGCTGTCGAGAAGTACCAAACGGTATCCGTCGGGCTTGAAGGGGAAGTATTCGAACTCACGACTGCGACAGTCTAAGCGCATTAGGCAACCAGCCTTACCAAATACGGAGGCAAACTGATCCATGATACCACAGTTGACACCACAATAGTTGTGCTCTGTAGCTTGTCCTGCCAATACCATATCCCACTGGCTAACCTTATTCTCGCCAAACAAGTCGTTAAGTCCGTAAGCAAAACAACTCTCCATAGCAGCACTTGAAGACATTCCTGCTCCGAGGGGTACATCGCCAGCAAAGGCAATGTTAAAGCCCTTCACAGGTACACCGAGTTTTTTCATCTCCAAAGCCACACCATATACATAGCGTGCCCAAGATGTTTTTGGACCTTCTGGATCAGATAGCTTAAAATCTACACGGTCTTTCAGGTCGATAGCGTATGCCATCACAGTATCTTCTGTGCCATTGATACGCATCTCGGCGATAATTCCTTTATCTACAGCTCCAGGGAATACGTAGCCTCCGTTGTAGTCAGTATGCTCTCCAATGAGATTGATACGACCAGGGGAAGCATAAACGTTTCCTGTATTGCCATCGAAGTGCTTGATAAAGCGACTTCTTACAAATTCAATGTCCATCATCTTTTAATGGGCTTGATTATTTGGCACTGAAACGGTAGATAGTCTTCTGCTTATATTGCTGTCCTGGGTGTAATACTACTGATGGGAAGTATGGACGGTTGGGAGAATCGGGGAAGTGCTGTGCCTCCAGACATACTGCTGAGCGGAATGGGAAGGTTGCACCGTTAGCACCCTTGTAACCTGTAGCGTAGTTAGCTGTGTAGAGCTGCAGTCCTGGTTCGGTGGTATAGCACTCGAGGGTACGTCCACTCTCAGGATCGTGTACTCTGGCTGCAAAGCTCAGTTCGCCTTCTTCCTGCTTGTTCAGCACGTAGTTGTGGTCGAAGCCCTTACCAAACTTAATCTGCTCATCGTCAGCCTCGATGTCCTTACCGAATGCCTTAGGCTTGCGGAAGTCGAATGGAGTGCCTGCAACCTTCAGAATCTCACCAGTAGGAATAGCTGTAGCATCAGTAGGCAGATAGAAGTCTGCGTTGATTTCACAAGTCTGGTTGAGAATAGTAGGTGTAGGATCAGCAGTTCCAGACAGGCTGAAGAATGCGTGATGAGTGAGGTTTACGATGGTCTTCTTATTTGTAGAAGCCAGATACTCAATAACCAGTTCGTTATTATCAGTAAAGGTAAATTCAACCGTTACGTCCAATTCGCCTGTGAAGCCTTCCTCACCGTAAGATGATACGCGGTGGAGGGCCAGTGAGCGAGGACCCATCTGACGAGCATCCCATACTTTGGCATTGAAACCTACAAGACCACCGTGCAGATGGTTAGGACCATCATTGAGTGCCAGCTGGTATTCCTTGCCATTGAGCATGAACTGACCTTTGCAGATACGGTTACCCCAACGACCAATCAGAGTAGAGAGGTACGGTTCCTTGCCGCTAGTAAGCTGCTGGATATTAGCGTGACCCTGGATCACATTAGCTACTTTACCGTTTCTGTCGGGTACCATAATGGCACAGATGGCGCCACCATAGTTAGAAATAGCCACTTCGAAGCCTTTACGGTTTCTGAGGATGAACAGATCGGTCTTTTTACCATTGATGGTGGCCTGGAAGTCTTCGCGCTTCAGACCACACAGATTCGCTGTTTCTGTTGTGTTTGTCATACCTAATTCGTTTTTAGTTACGAAAATCTACATGCAAAGTAACCAAAAAAAAATGAGAATGACGAATGATGTAAGGAAAAAAACGCTTAATGGAATGTTAAAAACAACTAATTGAGACTTTTCAGAAAATCGCCAACAATATAGGAACTTCCTCCAACGAATACGAAATCATCATGTCCCGCATTCTTTATACATGCTGTATATGCTTCATGTACAGATGGATAAATGTCTCCGTTTAGCCCGTATTTCATGGCTTGTAATTGTAAGGCGCTCTCGCTGAGTGCACGTTTGTTGTCTGCTTTGGTAAAATAGTAGATGGCCTTCTTTGGCAACATTTTCAGTACGCCATCAAGGTCTTTGTCGTTAACCATACCAAAGATGATATGCATCTGATTGCACTGTTGTTGTTTCAGTTGTTCAGACAAATACTTCCATCCGCCAACATTGTGACCTGTATCACATACTACTTTTGGTGTCTGTTGAATAATTTGCCAGCGTCCCATGAGGCCAGTATTTCCTGCCACATTTCCTACTGCCTGTTGTATCTCGTTCAGACACTTGTCAAAGTTCTCAGACTTGTCACAGAGGCAGAAATATCCCAATTGAGCCAGCACAAAGGATGCAATCAAGACGGTATTCATATTCTTTTCCTGATAGCAACCGCCCAAATCGCCTTGTAGCACTCTATTGTGTTTGGTGAAATACTGCATACCTCCACCAAGTAATGGCTCTGCTCTTAAGATTTCAGGCTCATCCTCTGCGAAGGTAATAGGAGCTCCCACTTTTTTAGCTTTGGCTTCAAATACAGGGCGTGTTTCATCGTTGGCTTCACCAATCACTACGGGAACTCCCTTTTTGATGATTCCTGCCTTCTCACCTGCAATCTTTGCCAAGGTGTCACCTAAGAACTGGGTGTGGTCAAAACTGATATTGGTGATGATGGATAGGATAGGGGTGATGATGTTCGTACAGTCAAGGCGTCCTCCCAGACCAACCTCGATAACTGCGACGTCTACCTGTTGGTCTTTGAAATACTGGAAGGCCATAGCTGTTGTTACCTCAAAGAAAGAAGGATGCAATGGCTCCAGGAATGCTCGCTCTTTCTCAACAAATTGAGTGACATACAATTCGCTGATGGGCTTGCCATTGATACGAATACGCTCACGGAAATCCACTAAGTGAGGAGAGGTGTAAAGTCCCACCTTGTAGCCACATTCTTGTAGAATGGAGGCAATAGTATGCGAACATGAACCTTTTCCATTGGTGCCAGCAATATGGATTGTGGCATAGGATTTGTGCGGATGTCCCAAGTGCTCGTCTATTAAGTGGGTATTGGTAAGCCCTTCCTTATAGCCTGATGCACCTTGTCTTTCGAACATCGGCATTTGGTTAAAAAGATATTCGCATGTTTCTTGGTAGTTCATCTCTTTTTCTCCTTTACTCCCTCTTTCCTCAATTCCTTAATTAAAGTAATTCTTGAATTTCTGGAAGATAGAACGCTTTGTTGCTGCGTCGCCCTTAAAGCTGTCGCTGTCGCGGAATTGTTCTATGGCAGTCTTCTCTTCCTTCGTCAAGGTCTTTGGAACATATACGCTAACGTTCACTACGAGGTCGCCAGTACCATGTCCATATCCTTGTACGGCGGGTAGTCCTTTGCCACGCAGGCGCATGGTCTTGCCAGGCTGTGTGCCAGGTTCCATCTTTACCTTCAACTTGTTACCTTCTACAGTGGGAATCTCCACCTCTCCGCCCAACGCTGCTGTTGGGAAATCAAGTAGCAAGTTGTATATTAAGTCTTTTCCGTCACGAATAAAGGTCTCGTTCGGTTCTTCTTCGATAAATACTTGGATATCGCCATTAGTGCCTTTATGTCTTCCAGCGTTACCCTTGCCAGGAACGTTGACAATCATTCCCTCTGCTACACCAGCAGGGATATTGATTTCTACTACTTCCTCGCCTTTCACGACACCAGTACCAGAACACTCGTGACACTTGTTCTTGATAACAGTACCCTCGCCACCACAAGTAGGACAAACGCCCTGTGTCTGCATCATTCCGAAGATGCTCTGTGTGGTGTGAACGATATATCCAGAACCATGACATGTAGGACACTGGTCGTTTGTGCTGCCAGCTTCGGCACCACTGCCATGACAGTGAGAGCAGGTGATGTCTTTGCGCACCTTAAACTTCTTGGTAACGCCGTGTGCCACCTCCTCCAGTGAGAGCTTCACCTTCAGGCGAAGATCTGAACCGCGATGCTTCTGAGGACCACGACTACCGCCAAAGCCTCCAAAACCACCAGCGTGACCACCGAAGATGTCGCCAAACATAGAGAAGATGTCATCCATGTTCATTGATGCGCCACCGAAGCCACCGAATCCTCCGCCACCCATATTGGGTCCGTTAAATCCGAACTGGTCATACTGCTGACGCTTCTGTGGGTCATGCAATACGTCGTAGGCTTCTGCAGCCTCTTTAAACTTCTCCTCAGCCTCCTTGTTACCAGGATTGCGGTCTGGGTGATATTTGATGGCGATGGTGCGATATGCCTTTTTTATCTGATCTTCAGTGGCGTTCTTGTCAACACCAAGCACCTCGTAGTAGTCTCTCTTCTGTGCCATTACTGTCCTACTGCCACTTTGGCGTGGCGAATTACTTTATCGTTCAACTGATAGCCTGCCTGCAGACAGTCAATTACCTTACCTTTCTTATCGTCGCCCATACCTGGCACCATAGCCACCGCTTCGTGCAGGTCTGTGTTGAAGTCAGCGTCTTCTGTATCAATCTTCTTGACGCCCAAACCTTCGAGGGCCTTGATAAACTTGTTGTATATCAGTTCCATACCTTCGCGCAATACGGCAGGATCGTCTGTCTTAGCACCGTTCTCGATAGCGCGCTCCATATCGTCAATGATAGGGAGTACGGCAGTGATGGCACTTTCGCTACCATTAAGTCTAAGTTCTTGCTTCTCCTTCAGTGTGCGCTTGCGGAAATTGTCAAACTCTGCAGTCTTATAGAGCATCTGTGTCTTCAGTTGCTCAATCTCTTCCTGAGCAGCCTCTAGAGGGTCTTTCTCCTCAGCAGGCTTCTCTTTAGTTTCTTGCTTATCTGTATTTTCTGAAGTCTCAGCAGTCTCCTGAGCTTCTTCGTTCTCTAGGATTTCTTCCTGATTAATCTTTTCTTCTTCTTTCATAGCGTTACAGTTTTTTTCTGCCTTCTATGCAAATACTGTGCCATATTCAACATTGAACATTGAATATTGAACATTGAAGGCTGCGATTAAGCGAGAGCAGAGTCAAAACGAGTTTTGAACTATGCCGAGCGTGAGCAGGCTCGATGTGAAACATCAACTTTCAACTTTCAACTTGTTACGCATACATTTCTGCCTTCTTCTCCTTGATAGCTTCATCGTAGATATACTCATCATAGCTGGTGAGCTTGTCGATGGTGCCCTTAGGAGTGAGCTCAATGATGCGGTCGGCAACGGTATTGATGAACTCGTGGTCGTGAGAGGCAAACAGAATGTTGCCCTTAAACGATACGAGGTTATTGTTGAATGCCTGAATAGACTCCAAGTCCAAGTGGTTGGTAGGAGTGTCGAGAATCAGACAGTTTGCATTCTTCAACTGCATACGAGCAATCATACAGCGCATCTTCTCACCACCAGAGAGTACGCAAACCTTCTTCTGGATATCCTCATCCTTGAAGAGCATACGTCCCAGGAACGACTTCATCATTACCTCGTTACCAGTACCATACTGGCTCAACCAGTCTACGAGGTTCATCTCTGACTTGAAGAAATCGGTGTTGTCGAGTGGGAGATAGGCAGTAGTGATAGTAACGCCCCACTTATAGGTACCTGCGTCTGCTTCACGATTGCCGTTGATAATCTCGAAGAGGGCAGTCATTGCCTTGGGGTTGTGTGACAAGAAGACAGTCTTCTGTCCCTTCTCAATGGTGAATGACACATTGTCGAAGAGCACTGTTCCGTCAGCGTCAGTAGCCTTCAGGCCTTCTACCTCCAGAATCTGTGTACCAGGCTCACGCTCCATAGAGAAGATGATACCGGGATACTTACGTGTTGAAGGAGTGATTTCCTCTACGTTCAGCTTCTCCAGCATCTTCTTACGAGAGGTGGTCTGCTTTGACTTAGCCACGTTAGCAGAGAAGCGACGGATGAATTCCTCCAACTGCTTCTTCTTCTCCTCAGCCTTCATCTTTTGGTTCTGTGCCTGACGCAGAGCCAACTGGCTTGACTCATACCAGAATGAGTAGTTACCAGAGAACAGTGTTACCTTACCGAAGTCAATATCTACAGTCTGTGTAGATACGGCGTCAAGGAAGTGACGGTCGTGAGATACAACCAATACACACTGCTCCAAGTTAGACAGGTATTCCTCCAACCACTGTACGGTATCCAAGTCCAAGTCGTTGGTAGGCTCGTCGAGCAACAAGTTGTCGGGATGTCCGAACAAAGCCTTTGCCAGCATTACGCGCACCTTCTCGTTGTTTGAGATGTCTGACATCTGGGCGTAGTGTTGTTCCTCCTTGATACCCAGGTTCTGCAGCAGCTGAGCAGCTTCGCTCTCAGCCTCCCATCCGTTCATCTCAGCAAAAGCCATTTCCAAGTCTGCAGCACGCACACCATCCTCCTCGGTCATTTCTTCCTTAGCATAGAGAGCCTCACGCTCTTTCATATTCTTCCACAGTGGCTGGTGTCCCATAAGGACGGTATCCATTACTGTGAACTCATCATATTTGAAGTGGTCCTGCTCCAATACTGACATACGCTCGCCAGGGAGCATTTCGATAGTACCCTTGTTGGGCTCCAGCTCACCGCTGATAGCACGCAACAAAGTAGATTTACCAGCACCGTTAGCACCGATAATACCATAAATGTTACCACTTGTAAACTTCAGATTGACGTCCTTATACAACGTCTTCTTACCAAACTGAATAGCCAGATTTGTGACTGTTATCATCTCTTTTCCTTTACCTTATTATAATTTGCGGCTGCAAAGGTAGTAAAAAAAACCGAGATATGCTACTTTTTACGTAACTATTTCTATAATATGTCGTTAATGATGTCTGTGATATATCTACGCTGCCAGTCTTTTTCGTGATATCGCTGGCTGTCATACTGCATCAGGTCGAGGTCTATTGTAACCCTTTTGTGACTTCTTCCTGTCTCGGCTTCCGTCTCTTTCAATAACTGCTGAAGTTGTTCTGCAGATAGTGTTGTAGAGCCTGCTACGAGTCGGTTCATATACCACTTCCCACTACCTTTCACGTCGGCAGTCCATAGCATACGGCTATAATGGCAGTCGTCGAGTAGGTGGGCCAGTCGTTCTGACGCCCAGCGGATATGTACTGCCTGCAAATAATTTGAGCCTAATGCGATGATGACTTTGTGCTTCATTTCTCTTCTTTAATGATGCCGTGACGATAAGCGTAGAGCAGCTGGCGCAGGTCTTCAATCTGTTCGCGCAACTCAGCACCACGATCGGTATCAGCCACCAGCATACGGTGAGCAGATAGCTCTACGAGTTGGGTGGTAGACTTAATATCCGTACCTTTTTCGATGGCTTCTGATGCACTGGTAAATGGTTCGTGCTGAACAAGTTGGAATCCTCGGCTATGGTAAACCAGCGTGTATCCGGCAATGCCTGTAGTAGAGTGGTAAGCCTCCGAGAAACCACCATCTATCACCATCAGTTTACCATTCGCCTTGATAGGATTCTCACCCTTCGAAGCATGCACGGGCACGTGGCCATTGATGATATGTCTGTTGTCGCCTTTCACTCCGAAGGCATCCAGTATTCTGTCGCACACTTCCTCCGAGTCGCGCAACTGGAAGTAGTAGCCTTTCTCCTCCTTGAAGGTCTCCTTATCTGTCAGGAAATAGCGCTCAAAGGTAGCCATTTTCGACTTGTCGAACAAGGGCGAATCCTTGCCACACCATAAATATAAGAAGTAGTCGCGTGCGTAGAGTCGCAAATCCCTGTCAGTATCGTTCTCGAAAGCTGCTCTTACCATCATTCCGATGTTATGCATCAGTTCTTTGCCACTATAGCGCTTGCCGTCATACAGCTCCACCTCCTTCAGACTTCCGTCTTCGTTCAGCGGACAAGAGGCGTGGAACAGCAAGTTTTGGTTGCAGATGGTATACATACAACCATGTGACAACAACATCTTGATGTGCTTTTGCAACTTCTCACTCACGCGGAATGAGTGATGCAGGCGCTCCATCAGCTGGTGCTCCTCTGGCGTCAACTCGCAAGGATTCTCTGGGTTGATGGTGGGGAAGTTGTTAGAGCGCATCTCATACTCCTTGCCGTCTATCACGCATACTCCACGCTCATAGTCTATATGGTCTAACAGGCAGCGGTCTTGCATGCCCCATTCTGGGCGACGCTTAAAGATTTGTGCCTCCTTCTTAAACTGGATAACGGCAATGGCCTTGTGCATCTGTGCTGTCAGCTTGATATACTTCTCTTCCATCGTGTTGCCAGCCATCAGGTGAGGCATAAACTCCTCGCAAGGGTCGTCGCCATACACCTCCATTGCGAAGGTAGCCAGTGGCACCAGATTGATGCCGTATGCTTCCTCTACGGTAGCCAAATTGGCATAGCGCAGCGAGAGTCTCAGCACATTACAGATGCAAGCGTTGTTGCCAGCTCCAGCACCCATCCACAAGATATCGTGGTTGCCCCACTGGATATCCCACGAGTGGTATTGCTTCATGGTGTCCAGAATGATGTGTGCACCTGGTCCGCGGTCGTAGATGTCACCTAAGATGTGCAGCTGGTCGATAGACAGGCGCTGAATCACGTTACACAGCGCAATGATAAAATCGTCAGCACGACCAGTAGAGATAATCGTATCTACAATCACGCTCACGTAGGCAGCCTTGTCACTGTCGTCAGTGCGCTCGTGCAATAGTTCCTCAATGATATACGCAAAGTCCTCTGGCAGCGATTTGCGCACCTTCGAACGAGTATATTTCGAAGACACGTCTCTGCATACAGCCACCAGTCGGTGTATGGTGATGTGATACCAGTCGTCCAGATCGTCAGACTCGGTAGCCTTTATCAGTTCCAGTTTTTCTTCAGGATAATAGATGAGCGTACACAATTCTCTACGCTCTTTATCTCTTATGTCACCAGCAAACAGCTCGCTCACCTTGCGTCGAATGTTTCCTGATGCATTCTTGATAACGTGCTTAAAGGCAGCGCTCTCTCCGTGTAGGTCAGCGAGAAAGTGCTCCGTACCCTTTGGCAGATGTAGAATTGCCTCCAGATTGATAATCTCGGTAGCAGCGGCAGCGATGGTAGGGAATGATGTAGACAATAAGCGCAGATAGTGCATGTCGCTTTCCGAAAACGTTTTTTTCATACCTTATATCTTTAGGTGATTATCAATATGTTTCCTCAGCTGTCGCGTCTGTCGGTCGTTGACGGCAGGCATGGGCATCATGCCCTCGTCCAGTCCTGTCAGGTCGTGCATCAGCTGCATCACTCGCCCTGCAAACATATAGAGATTGCGCTCCTGCAGGGCGTTGCACAACTGGTCTTCCGCACTGTCGTGCTGTCTCAGTTCTTTATCCAGCTCCACCAGATGCGATATGGTCAGTCTGTGGTGTATAGCCAGTCGCTTCAGATGTCTGAAGGTAGCCATCAGTCTGTCGTTCTCCGTAGCATATTGCATACCGATAGCCGACTCGATGCTCTTGGCAGGCTCATAGCCATCAGGCATAAAGCAAGGCATCTGTTGAATGTCGAAGTAGGGAGCATCCATACGCATGATGCGCAGTCCGCGCTTCACCACCTCCACCACCTGTTCGTGGTACACATAGCAGTATAGCATGCGCCACTGGGCGTGCTCGTGAATCTCCTTCTGCTCCTCCTGCAACCAGCGCTCGTCGCCTGTGATGCCCACCTTGATGAGTTGTCTCAGGGCATCCTTCGTGTCGTCGCTCATCAGTTCCAGCGTATTGCTGTCTAACACTTTCCGATACACCTGTGCCACCTGCTGTGCCATCTCTTTGGGGGTGATAGAGTGGGTGATGATGCTGTTGCGGATGATAACCGTTCTGCTATTCCATCCCAGCTTTCTCATGCACTCCTCTTCCATCTTTCCCTGGATGATAACGGCATAGGCTTTCTCTATCAGCCTTTTCATGAAGAGCAGTCGCTTGGGCAACTTCTCTTTCCAGTAGCCTTCCTTCACCACCCAAGGTTCCAGTTCTCCGTGTGGTGTGATGACCACGCGGGTATTCTCTCTCCATGCCACGCAAGCCACTCTGTAGGCAGCGTAATGCCAACAACCGTGAATGTGCAGTATGTCGTAGTGACTACTGGTCAGTCGCTCTTTAGCGTCAGCCCCATTTGATGTCACCTCGTTGCTCACTTCTGCATCCATGGCTTCGCACAGTGTCTTCACATATTGCGTCACCAGTGTCACTTCGTTGCTTGCGTAGTAGTGGAGTATCTTCATGCAAACATGTTTTTAATGAATATCTTCAGACACATGCGGAAGCGCTTCATGGCGCTATAGTGATGGTCGAAGAGTTTGATGATGTCGGTACTTTGGTCTTTGTTTACGGCAATGGCGTCGTACAGTCCTCTGCGAAAGCGGAAGATTCTGCCTCTATGACCTAATCCTCCGTTGCACTCTGCTTTCAGCACATAGGGCGTAGCCTCTTGCAGGTCGTCAAACAGCTGGTGAGTCACCTGTGGCTGTCCGTGCTTTAGTCTGCTATATACCGCTGTCACCTCGCCATTAGCAAACCCCGTCAGCCATTCGTCGCAGAGGGGTGGGCGAGTGATGTCAGCAAAGACGATGCGCTTTGACAGGGCAGCCTTGGCACCGATGTTCATCGCCAGTCGTATGTTGCTGGTGTTGCGCACCGCCTGTGGCAGGAATGTGGAATACAGGTGCTCATTCTCTGCTTTATATCTCTTCAGTACGTCGGGTGTATCGTCTGTTGAGGCGTCGTCCACGACGATGACTTCACCGTGCGCTTTTCCTGCCACAGTCAGAAAGTGTGGCAGGTTGCGCTCCAGTGTGTCGGATAGGTCATGTGCTACGATGACCACCGAAAAGTTGTAATCTCCAGTTCTTGTCACTTATTTCTTAGCGTCAACGGCAGCCTGCTCGATGGGCAGACACTGCTTGTAGTTTTCAATATACTTCTCGAAGCCTGCCACGTCCTCAGCTGTAGGAGCGATAGATACGCCCGTGTTGCCAGCGAAGACCACATCCTCGAGATAGTCTGCCAGATTCTTTCCGTTCTTATTAATCAGGTAGCCAGCCAGCAGGGCGATACCCCATGCGCCACCTTCTCCTGCAGTCTCCATCACGCTGATGGGGCTGTTCAGGGCAGCAGCCAGCATGCGCTGACCTACGCCAGCAGTCTTGAAGTAACCGCCATGACCAGTGATGCGGTCCACCTTGATTTTCTCTTCCTTGAACAGAATATCGTTACCAATCTTCAGCACACCGATGGCACCATACAGGTGGCTGCGCATGAAGTTAGCCAGATTAAACTTGTCGTTGGCAGAGCGGACGAACATGGGGCGACCTTCAGCCAGACCAGTTACAGGCTCACCAGATACATAGTTGTAGGCCATCAGTCCACCGCAGTCGGTATCACCCTCCAGCGCCTTGTTAAACAACTTGCCATATAGCTCGTTCATATCTACGGGCACGCCCAGCAACTGCTGATACTCCTTGAACAGTCCTACCCATGCGTTGATGTCAGAGGTACAGTTGTTGCAGTGTACCATAGCCACCAGACTACCGTCAGGAGTGGTCACCATGTCAATCATCTCGTAAGGATTGCTCAGTGGCTTCTCCAATACAATCATAGAGAATGAAGAGGTACCAGCTGATACGTTACCCGTGCGCTGCTTTACGGCATTTGTTGCTACCATACCCGTACCAGCGTCACCCTCAGGAGGACATACGGGTATGCCAGCCTTCAGGTGTCCTGATACGTCGAGCTTCTTAGCGCCCTCTACTGTCAGCACACCAGCGTTCTCGCCAGCATTCAGTGACTTAGGCAGAATGTCGAGCAGCTTCCAGCTGTAGCCCTTGGGAGCCACCAGCTTGTCAAACTTCTCCACCATTGTGGCATCATAAGTCTTGGTAGCGGGATCTACGGGAATCATACCAGAGGCATCGCCCACGCCCAGCACGAACTCACCAGTTACCTGCCAGTGCACATAACCAGCCAGTGTGGTCAGATATTTGATGTTCTTCACGTGCTCATCACCGTTCAAGATGCACTGATACAAGTGTGAGATGCTCCAGCGCAGAGGAATGTTATAGTTGAACAACTCAGAGAGCTCTGCAGCGGCCTTGCCCGTATTGGTGTTACGCCAAGTGCGGAAAGGCACCAGAATCTCCTGTTTTTCGTTGAAGGCCATATAGCCATGCATCATAGCTGAGAATCCGATAGCAGCCAGACTCTCAATCTCGCAGTCATACTGTGCCTTTACGTCTTTGCGCAGGTCGCTATAGCAGTCCTGCAGGCCTTTCCAGATAATATCAATGCTGTAGGTCCACAGTCCGTCTACGAGTTGGTTCTCCCACTCGAAGGCACCTTGTGCGATGGGTTTGTTCTCTTGGTCGATGAGTACGGCCTTGATGCGTGTGGAACCGAATTCGATTCCCAGAATGGCTTTACCAGCCTCAATGGTTTGCTTTGCAGTCATAATTCTTTTTTAGTTTAGGAAATTTGATTGCAAAATTACTATTTTTTTGGCTAATACTGCCAACAAATCGGATTATTTTTCGTTACTTTGCAAAATAATATCGAAAAAACGGATGGATACACTTGCTATAGCCATTTTCCTGCTGAGCATCGGAGCCAGTTTTGTGCAGCGCACCACGGGCTTCGGCTTTGGCATCTTCATCATGACCATGCTGCCCTTCTTCCTGCCCACCTATGGTGAGTCTACCACGCTTTCAGGGCTCCTTGCCATCACCACCTCGGCAGTCATCGTGTGGCGCTTGCATCGCTACGTCTCTTGGCGCAGGCTATGGCCCATACTGCTCACCTTTGTGGCAGTCTCCACCATTGCCATCTTTGCCCTGACGCGCATCGAAGATCATATTCTCAGACAAATCCTTGGCGTGATGCTTATCCTCATCAGCATCTACTTTGCGCTGTTCAGTCAGAAGATTAAGCTGCCCACCACCAAGCCCGTGCAGATGGGAGCAGGAACACTTAGCGGACTCATGGGCGGCTTCTTTGGCATGCAAGGTCCGCCAGCCGTGCTCTACTTCATTCAGAGCGAGCCCACCAAAGAACACTATATGGCTATGACGCAGTGCTATTTCCTCATTGGCAATGTGATGATGACCATTGTGCGCGCCTATAACGGCTTCCTCACCACCACTGTGCTTACCGATTACCTCTTCGGACTTGGTGGCGTCATCATTGGTATCTGCCTTGGCGCCTTTGTCTTCAAGCGCATCCCCAACCGCCTTTTCCGCTACATTGTCTATGCTTATATTGCCGTGAGTGGCGTCATCATCCTCATATCCTCATGCCACAGCTAAAGGCGTGCAACTGCTCGCCCATCACTGCTTTCATCGTGGCAAACACCTTGTCACCAGTACAATGTTTTCTATCAGTGGCACATAGTATTGGTGTACTTCTTCAGCTGTAGGTGTATGACCTCCAGGGAAATGAAACGAGTGAGTGTAGTACTGTAAGAATAAAGGCTCGAAGTGTGCTAGTGTGTCTTGCTCGCCAAAGATGCCCCAGATACGCTCCTTGTAGGCTGGGCTGTAGGTGTCAAACTGGTGAGCCTCCACCTCTGCAAACTCCGCTATCAGCTGTTCGTTGATGATGAAGTCTTGATTGCCGTCCTTGCGTGGCGACTTGTATTGATGCGTACCTATTCGTGGCTTCAGAAACTCCGTCATCCTGAAGTGCGGATTGCCGAGTAGGGCGGGGATGCCCACTGTGGGGGCTATCATCTGCGCATAGAACGCCCCACAACTGTTACCCACCAGCACATCAGGCTTCTCCTTGTCTGTCAGTTCACGAATGAAGCGTAGCGCCTCCTTGGGGTGCATCGGCAGGTCTGGCGTTACAACCTCAGCACTTCCCTTGAAAGCCTCCCTCAAAGCCAATGCGGGCACACACTGCCCACTGGCAAAGAATCCATGAAGGAACAATATCTTCTTCATCCTATCCACTTTTGAAAAAAATCTCCACAAAAGTACAAAAAGATGATGGAAAAAGACTAACTTTACAAAAATATTTGAGAATTATTAGGAAAATAATGGAGCAGCGAGGGGCATAGAGCTTGCTTAAATGGTCTAGTCATGAAGGAATGAAAAATAAACTTCACGTTCACACGTAATGAGTTGTGTTTCACAGCGTTAAGTGTGAATATTATTTTTCGCTATTTTTATTGAAGAAGCCCCCAAAAACAAATCAAAATAAATGTTAATATCATGATTGTAAATGCCATTGGGATGAAGGGATTTGTCTATCTGTTGTTTCTGATGGTAATTGTGTAATTATTTGTTTTATAACATGTTCTGTGAATAGTAAATCCATCGTCAATATATATATTCTTGCCTTCCAATAACTGCTTTTGCGTAACTTGCGACGGCCGTCAAAAATATCTGCGACGGCCGTCGCAGACATTTTCGACATTCATCGCACGATAAATCTAAAGATAGCTGTGACTAAAGATATCTGTATTTGCAACGTGTTTCTGTGTTATTTGCGATTTTAACAGCCTATGGTGAATAATATTCAAAAAATAATATTCACACTTAACGCATTGTGATATTGTATATTACGCGTGAATGTGAACTTTTATTTCTTATATGTTTTTATTTGTGTAATATAAAAAAACGTTATGCAGTCAAATTGAATTAATTGTTATTAGAATCTCCGCAAGCCTTGCGGAGATTTTTGTTTCTCAGGGGAAATGCGTATCTTTGCAAACAGAACAAGAAAGATGGAAGAATATGGCAGATGATATTTTAGAATTTGGTCCCATAGAGGATAAGATGCAGGGCATCATCAAGGTGGTTGGCGTTGGTGGTGGCGGATGTAATGCCGTACGGAATATGTACAACGAACAGGTTGGCGGAGTAACTTATGCGGTGTGTAATACGGATAGTCAATCGTTGTCGCGCTCGCCTGTACCTGTGAAGTTGATGCTAGGAGATTCTGGTCTTGGAGCTGGTGCAAACCCTGAACTCGGAAAGAAGGAGGCTGAGGCTAATATCTCTGATATAGAGAAATTGTTTAGTGATGGCACGAAAATGGTGTTCGTAACTGCTGGCATGGGAGGTGGCACTGGTACGGGCGCTGCTCCTGTGGTGGCAGGTGTGGCTAAGCAGATGGGACTGCTGACAGTAGGTGTGGTGACAATACCTTTTTATTTTGAAAAGAAAAGAAAGATAATTAAGGCGCTGAAGGGTGTTGAAGAACTACGCAAGAATGTGGATGCACTCCTGATAGTGAATAATGAGAGACTGTGTGATGTTTATGCCGATTCTGAGCTGTCTGTAAAAGATGCTTTTCAGCGTGCTGACAATATACTGATGGATGCAGTAAAGGGAATATCGGAACTGATTACAATGCCAAGTGATGGAGGTATCAAGAGTGACTTCTGCGATGTGGAGACAACCCTGAAGAATGGTGGCGGAGCGATAATGGCTATGGGACGGGCCAGTGGCGAACATCGCGTAGAGAAGGCAATATTGAATGCCCTTGATTCACCATTGCTTTATGGTAACGATATTGGTAAGGCGAAGCGAATACTGTTTAATATCTATGCCAGCGATTCGAACCCTATATTCGTTCGTGAACTACAGGAGATTGATGATTTCTTTGACCAGCTAGACCCGAATATTGATGTGATATGGGGTACGGCTACGGATGACTCACTGGGTGATGATGCGAAAGTTACCATCTTGGCTACAGGCTTAGAAGATTCCTTGCGTAAAGATGTTCAGAAGGATGTCCATCGTGACGAGGATGATTTCTATGAGGATTTGATTCGCCAATTATATAAGCCCTCAAAGAAGAAAACAACAATAAAGGAGGCGCTAAGTGTGGAACCATTATTTGAAGTGGAGACCGCCAAGGAGCCAGAAGAGGTGGACGAAGTGGAAACACCAATAGAAACAAGGGTGGAGAACACGATTGTGGAAGAGAAACAACCAACTATCATTGATAAGTGGAGAACGTGGCTGAATAATCTGATGAATGAGGTGGCGGAATGATAGATATGACTCATTATACTCCAGAAGAAATAGCTGAGCAGATCAAGCAACTGATAGAACAGCTCCAAAGGGCAGGTAGAAAAGACTTGCTGCTGAGAGCTATTGGTGCACCTTTATTGGAAGAGCTTCGGATCGAAGCTGCAAGAACTAAACTGAGTAGGTTGCTGATAACGAAAGACTATAGATTTATCTTAATGGACTATAATCAGAAAGAGGTGGAGTTACAACCTGTTCATAAGGCTGTATATCTACTATTTCTGGCTCATCCGGAGGGTATTGAGTTTAAGAGGTTAGGAGACTATCGGGAGGAACTGACTCGATACTACATGGCAACGGCAAAACTAATGGATAAAGAGAAAATCATGGAAGGGGTAGATCATCTCGTAAATCCATTAGACAATGCCATCAATGAGAAGTGTTCACGTATAAAGAAGGTTTTCCTGAACATGATGGATGAGTATGTGGCCAACTATTACATTATCAGTGGACATACTCAAAAGCATATCCAGGGGGCATCTCACGTTTGGTATGAACGATTGAAAGTGATTACACTTCCGAGAGAACTAGTAGTATATGAGAACAGTTAGTTTGTTTTCTCATTCGATACATTTCATGAGGAAGTCAACGGCACCGTTTACTCCGAAGCGCCTTACATCGAGCGAGATGTCGTAGTTGGTGGCATCCTTCCAGTCGCGACCAGTGTATTTCTTGGTGTAGAGCTCACGGCTGTAGTCGTTGTCAACAATCATGGCAGCGGCATCTTGTTCGCTGATGTCGTATTTCTCTGCGATGCGGCGCTTGCGACAATCTACACTGGAATGGATGAAAATCTTCAGGGCATTGGGATGATTGGCAAAGATGTCGAATCCGCAGCGTCCGATGATGATGCACGACTCCTCGGAGGCTATCTGGCGAATGACATCAGCTTGTGCATCGAACAACTCGTGGGTAGTCTTCTCCAGCTCTTGTCCGTTGTACTGGGTGCTGGCCATATAGCTGCGGTAGAAGTTGGTGAAGTCGTCGCGCCAGAGTGGGTTGCGGGCTTCAATCTTCTCTACGGCATCCTCGACAGTCTTCATGCGCGAGGCTACCTCGTTGAGGATTTGCTTATCCAGTAATTTTACTCCGAGCCTACGTGCAAGCTCTGCTCCAATCTCGTGGCCACCAGTGCCGAACTGTCGGCTGATGGTTATAACAAATTTTTCCTCCTTGTTCATAGCTCATAGTTTTTAGGTTTTACATGCCACAAAGATACAATATTATATGCAATCTTCCAAATTTTTATTTGGATATTTCTGAGAGGCTGGCTATGAAAAAAAAGAAGTACCCGATTGCAGGGGTACTTCTCTCTTTGGTATGTATTATGGGGAAGAGGGGTTACCAGGCTTCGTCCCAGATGTTTTCTTCCTTGTCTGTGCCATTACCGTATTCAAGGTCGTCTGTGTCAAGACCGGTATCAAGAACATCGGTTAACGAGGTGACAAGGATGTTGCCTTGCTGCTTGAGCTGCACCACCTCTATTTCGGGATTGATATATTTCTTCTTTATCATAATGCTTTCCTCCTATTATTTTATCACAATTTTACGTCCATTCTTGATGTAAACACCTGGTGACAACTGAGAACCGATGTTAGAGAGCTTGCGTCCCTGCAGGTCGTAGAGCTTGCTATTCTCTATTCTCTCATCACTATTCACGAGCTTCAGCGCTGTGGTTTCTCCGTTACCGAAGTCAAGAACAAACTCACGGGCAGAGCTGGTCTCGTCCTTCAGCTGGAAGTAGGCACGGAAGCCCTTGATGAAGCTGGCTGCCTGCTCGCTATCGTTGACCACAGTAGGATTATAGAGCTTGTTGTTGGCAGCAAGGAAGAGCACAGCCTTGTTGTTGCTTTCGTCGCCAGTAGGACCAGTGGCAAGGGTCTTACCCAAAGAGGGTACGAAGTCGACTACAGAGGTTACCGTTGGTGTGGTGGTCTTGCTGATAGTGACATCGTCGAATGTGGGGGTAGCTACGTCGGCAGCGACCTTTACCATATAAGGCTTGCCTGCCTCAATACTGGTGGCATCGCTGAAGAGAAGCGTAAGCTTGCCATTAGAGTAGGATGAGGTGGAGAGCTGCTTGGCAGTGATGCCTAAGGAGGCCAGTTCGGTATCGCTGATGTCAAAGGGGGCAGCAAAGGTGTTCCAACTACCAGACTTCAGGGTGCGTCCGAGCCAGATGTCGGCAGTCTCTCCGTCGTTGTCTGTAAGCCATGTACTATTGTCGTCAGCCTCAAGCAGGTCTGTGTAATACACTGCCTCAATCTCTACGTTGAACTTGGGCAGACTGAATGTCCACTCATTGTCGGCAGTGGGGGTGAGGGTGACGGCAGTCTGAGCCCACACTCCACTTACTGCTATAGTGAGCAGTGCCAATATGGTATATATTTTCTTTTTCATAATATTGTCTTTCTTTTGTTATTGATGTTCTAATCTGAATAATCGCTGTTAGGGTGCTACATAGTCATGTATCTCCCATCCGCTTGGAACACTAGTAGCGTTACCTGTTGTCCACGAAGCAGCAGATGCTTTGTAGAATGTACCAGAACTCTTAACACCTTGTAGCCAGTTGTTGGTACAATTATATGCACTGTGGGTAGTTGCAAGGCAGGTTACATTCTCCAGAAGGCTACAACCACGGAACATATACAGATAGCAAGAAGCTGCCAAAGTGGGAGCAGGCAAAATGGGCGATGTAGTCAGCTTAGAACAGCTTTCGAACATACTTTCATAACAGTTAGTTTGTAGTGTTGTTGCGGGTAGAGTAGCTGGAGCTGCAGTCAGATTCGTACAATTATTAAACATACTCTTATAGCACTGAGTAGCCAATTCCATAGCAGGCAGATCAGGTGCAGTTGTTAAGCCAGAACATTTCCGGAACATGTATCTATAGCAATAATTAACCAGTGTTTCTGCTGGCAATTCTGGAGCTACGGTAAGACCTGTACAACCATCAAACAAACCTTCATAGCAACTTACAGACAACGTAGTGGCTGGGAGTACCAGAATCTTGGTGTCGTGATTGATGATGTGCGTATTGTTTTGGAACAGATATGCAAAGACACTGGTAGTACTCAGCTCTTTGGCTGTGGGGAAGTAGGTCTCGTTGACCAGACTCATGATGTTGCCATAGATGTAACAGTCTACTGTACAGCCAATCTTGGTAACACTATAAGAGGTAACGTTGGTCTTTGTGCCATAGAACTGGATGACATCGCCAGCACTAACAGGGATAGAGGTGGAAACAGCAGTCTTGGCTCCACCATTCTTGGTGTATTGCATACCGCTGGCAGCATTGGTGATAGAAATGGCACCATCAGCTGTAGCCTCAAGCGTCAATGGAATCAGCAATGGATTGTTGTCAATCTTCTCATAGGCTCTCACTGACTTGAGGTGTCTTGTACCACTATATCTCAGCGTGACAAGTGTATTCTCTTCGCCAGTGTTAGGCGAGATGCTCCAATTAGAGGCGTCGTCAGTACCCATCTTCAGCGTTACAAGGAAATTGGGATGCTGAATGGCACGAATAGTCATACCTCTGTAGCGAGGAGCAGCAGTGTTATTAAAGGCGGTGCTGCTAAAGTAGAAAATCTTCGCTGATTCTACATTTGCGTCAAGCGTAGCCAGCCTGTAATAACCAAGGGTTCCCTTATTGGTAAAATCTGTACCCTCAATCAAGCCAGCTGCTGGCAGGAAGATGAACTTGGTGTTATCTTGCTGATTGACAAACTTATAGCCACTAACACCTGTGTTGTTGTAATTGCTAACCCATTCATGAGTAGTGTTAGCAACCAACTCCACGTATTCTTCATAAGTAGGCATCTGCCAAGGTGCGCCCCAGTTGGCTACAACAGCATCATCGGCAGCCTCAAGAGCGGTCTTGCTGTCTGTGTCGTTATACTTAGTCCAAGCGGCGCCATCCCATAAGGGGGCATTGGCTTCTACATAACCAGCTGTATAGCCAGTATTCCAAGTTAGAGGAGAAAGAGTGCTGTAGTAAGGTGAGGTAGCACCCCATGCGAAATAATCACCATAGTCCGTTTCACTAGTGGCTCCGATGTTCATATTAGCCCACATAATTCCACTGGGTAGATTGAGGTCTACTGCCTCAACACCTGCTGGAGCTTGTCCCCACGCTGCAATACTCATCAGCGTGAGCATGAGAATAGAAAGTAACTTTTTTCCCATAATGAAAATGATTTAAAACTAGTAATAAATTATTTAGATGTTCTTAGTTATTCTTTGCATCACAACAGCTATGTTCTAATTATAGCTTTTATCGTACCTACAAATATACATATATTATCGGATGCAAATATATATTAATTATTTGAAAAATGCAAACTTTCTTTATTTTTTAACAATTAAGTAGAGGCTACAATAAAAAAGGGAGCCCGATAAGGCTCCCTTTGGGATTCTGAATATAAATGATATTCGGAGTGACTTGAGAATTAACGCAGTGCCTTGCTGAGCATGTAGTACATCTCGTTGTTCTGCAGCTGCTGCTTAAACTCGTAGGTCTTCGTGTCTTTGTTAATCTTGACATACTCGATGCCCACCATCTCGGCAAAGTCTTCCCAGTACTCTTCGGTGATGTCGTAAGAGAAGGCTGAGTGGTGAGTACCGCCAGCAAGAATCCAGGCACCAGCACCAATCTCGAAGGTGGGCTGGGGTACCCAGAGGGCACTGGCAACAGGCAGGTGAGGCATGGGCTTAGGCTCGATACACTCAACCTCCTGAGAGATGAGACGGAAACGATTGCCAAGGTCAACAACTGTAGCCTTGATACCACGACCTGTCTTAGAGGTGAAGACGAGACGAGCTGTCTGCTGCTTGCGGATGCCAATACCGAGGAAGTGAACCTCGAGCTTGGGCTTGTCGGTGGCAATGAGCGGACAAATCTCAAGCATGTGGCTCTGTAGGCATGATGACTGGCTACCAGCAAAGTTGAGGGTGTAGTCCTCGAGGAATGAGCAACCAGTGGGCATGCCCTGCTGGATGACATAAAGGGTGCGATAGAGGCAGGCTGTCTTCCAGTCGCCCTCTGCACCAAAGCCGATACCTTCGGCCATGAGGCGCTGTGAGGCGAGACCAGGAATCTGGTCGAAGCCACAGAAGTTGGGATCGTCGATGTTGGCATCGCCAAGGTCGTCGAAGTTGGTAGTGAAGGCTGTAGCGCCCTCATCCTTCAACACGCGACGCAGAGCAATTTCTGCCTTGGCTGCGTTTTTTACTTTCTCCCAATAAACTACTTCACCGCTTTCGTCTATCTTAATGGTATAGAGCTTCTTATATTCTTCTACTAAAGCGTCAGCTTCAGCGTCGGTAACCTTCTTGAAATACTCCATCAGTGAAGATACTGGGTAGTAGTCAACATGGTAGCCGAGACGCTGCTCGAACTCTACACGGTCGCCATCGGTAACGGCTACATTGTTCATGTTCATACCGAACATCAGACAGCGTACGTTCTTAGCATCGGCAACACCAGCTGCTACGCGAGCCCATACAGCAATCTTCTGCTGAGCCTCTTGGTCTTTCCAGTAGCCACAAACTACCTTGCGAGGGATGCGCATACGGGTGCAGATATGTCCGAACTCGATGTCGCCATGGGCTGACTGGTTGAGGTTCATGAAGTCCATATCGATGGTGTCCCAGGGAATCTCAGCGTTATACTGGGTATGGAAGTGGAGCAGAGGCTTCTGCAATGCCTGCAGGCCCTTAATCCACATCTTTGCGGGTGAGAAGGTGTGCATCCATGTGATGATACCTACACACTTGGCATCGTTGTTGGCAGCCTTCATGACATCCTCTACTTCCTTAGAGCTGTTGGCTGTACCTTTATATACTACCTTGATGGGGATAATACCTGAATTGTTCAGTCCCTCAACCATCTCCTTTGAGTGGCCATCAACAGCAACAACAGCATCGCCTCCATACAGCAGCTGTGCTCCTGTTACCCACCAAAGTTCTAAATTCTCAAATGCTTTCATTATTTATACAAAAAGAGTGATTAGTGCTTTTGACCTTTCTGTCCGTAATAGGCATTGGGGCCGTGTTTTCTCATATAATGTTTTTCAACCAAAAGTGGATTCATGGTCAATGCGGGATTAACGCTGAAGGCAACGAAAGCCATCTTGGCGCATTGCTCCATTACCTTGGCATTGTAAACAGCATTGTCGGGAGAAGTACCCCATGAGAATGGACCATGATTCTTAACCAATACAGCTGGAGTATGGTCGGGGTTGATTTTGCGGATGTTCAGAATCTCGTCAACGATGACGTTACCTGTCTCCAGCTCATACTGTCCCTTTACTTCTACTTCAGTCATATCGCGAGTGCAAGGGATGTCCTTATAGAAATAGTCTGCATGTGTGGTGCCGATATTGGGGATGTCGCGACCAGCCTGTGCGAATGCAGTGGCATAGGTAGAGTGGGTGTGTACCACGCCCTGAATGTTGGGGAATGCCTTATACAATACAAGGTGGGTAGGGGTGTCGGATGAGGGATTGAGATCACCCTCAACTACTTTACCACTTTCCAAATCTACTACTACCATGTCTTCGGCCTTCATCTCATCGTAGCTCACGCCAGAGGGCTTGATAACTACGAGACCTTTCTCGCGGTCGATACCTGAGACGTTGCCCCAAGTAAAGATAACCAGTCCTTGCTTTACGAGGTCGAGGTTGGCCTTAAATACTTTCTGTTTGAGTTCTTCTAACATTTTATTATTACTAATTATGATTTACAAATTCCGAATTACGATGTCGTAATTCGGAATTAATTAAAGTTTGAAGTTTGAAGCTTCGTTGTAAGCGTTTTTGTTGAAACGATAAAGGTATGCACCACGTTTGGAACCCGTCTTGTCAATAAGTTCGGTCTTCTCAATGAAGTCCATCTCCTTAATGCGCTTGCGGAAGTTACGCTTGTCAACTTCCTCACCATTGACAGCCTCATAGAGACGCTGCAACTGGGTGAGCGTAAACAAACTGGGCAACAGCTGGAAGCTGATAGGCTCAGTGCGAATCTTCTCTTGCATGAGGCGACGCGCTCTGGCTATCATCTTCTGGTGGTCGGAGAACATCTGAGGCAACTCCTCGATATTCACCCATTCTACACCATGCTCCTTCATCAGTTTCTCATCATAGTCCTTGACATTGATGAGCGCATAGTAGGCAATGCTGACAACACGTGCACCTGGGTCACGATCAACATTACCAAAGGCACCAACCTGGCGCATATAGACGTTGCGCAGACCCGTAAGCTCAAAGAGCGTACGGTCTGCTGCCTCGTCAACACTTTCCTCGTTGCGAACGAAGCCTCCGTAGAGACTCCATTCGCCTATTCCAGGATTCATCGCGCGATGACCAATCAGTACCTTCAACTTGTTCTGTTCGAAGCCAAAGATGATACAGTCAACGCTGACGAGAATTTTTTGATGTTCAATATAATATTGGGTCATAACATTAATTAGTTATTACCATAAAGCAATATACAGAATAGTCAAAATAATGATGACACCAAAAGCACCGATATTGAAGACCTTGTCAGTCTTGAAGATATTCAGGTCGATAGCAACCAGCTTTGGATCCTGAACCTTGTCGAGTGCGTTAGAGCGGAGATAGATACCAATCGTTGCAGTGATGGCAGCGAAGAAAATCATGGCACCCTCGAAGCCGTGAACATGCATGGTCTCGTTGAAGAAACCACCAATGAACAATACGAATGATACGGCTGCAACGATGAACATGATGTTGCTCCAGCGAAGCTGCTTCTTAACGGTTACCTCGTCAAGCTCATCAGCAGGAACAGCCTTGTTGCTCTTCAGTGAGATCCATATGAACAGGATAACCAGTGTGATGAATACTACACCAGAACGTACCAAGAATGGCATGTCGGGGAAGGCAAACTTGTAGATGATTGAGAAGGCGAAGGTACCGATAGCGCAGACAACAGCTGCAGTACCGCTAGCACGCTTCCACAACAGACCAAGACCGAAGATAACTACTACACCAGGATATACGAAGGCTGAGTACTCCTGAATGAACTGGAAGGCCTGGTCGATACCACCCATCAATGGGTAAACAGCCAACAGAGCAATAATCAGAGCACATACAGAAGTCAGACGACCAACATTTACCAGACGCTTCTCAGAAGCATTCTTGTTGATGAACTGCTTGTAGATATCCATAGTGAAGAGGGTAGAGGTAGAGTTGAACATTGATGCCAGTGAAGAAATAACAGCGGCAGCAAGTGCAGCAAAGCTCAGACCCTTAACAACGGTAGGAGTGAAGTTACGAATCAGGAAGGGATATGCATCGTCAGAACGGGTGATGGCACCAGCCAACTGCATACGCAGGTCGGCACACTCATCAGCGTTCATGATGTAGAATGCACATACACCAGGGATACATACGATGAAAGGAATCAGAATCTTCAAGAAGGCTGCGAATACCATACCCTTCTTGGCCTCTGCCAAAGACTTAGCAGCAAGACCCTTCTGGATGATGTACTGGTTGAAGCCCCAGTAACCAAGGTTGGTCAACCACAGAGCACCGAAGATAAGAACGATACCAGGATTGGTGAAGAAGGGGTCGTCCTGAATAGCAGGATATGCACCTTCATTACGTGTTACCACCAAGTTGAAGTGCTTATCAGCAGCATCCTGCGCAAGGTAGTCCTTAATGTGTACCAAGGCGTCCCATGCACCACCTAATTCCATCTCGCTACCAATAACTGACAGGGCAGCGTAAGCTGTAATCAGACCACCACCAACGAGGAAGGTAACCTGCATAACGTCAGTCCAGGCAACAGATGCCAAACCACCATAGATAGAGTAAACACCGGCAATGAGGAACAGAGCCAGAATGATGCACATACGAACCTGGTCAATCTCCATGCCGCCAACATTGATAATCATATCATTTGGCAAGCCAAGAATCTGCTGGATAGCCAGAGCACCAAGCCATGCTACAGAGGTAAGGTTAACGAATACATAGAGGAACAGCCACAGCAGAGAGAATGCAAAACCTACACCCCAGTTGTAGCGCTCGCGCAGGAACTGAGGAATGGTGAAAATCTTCTTCTCAATCATCAGTGGCAACAGGAACTTACCTACTACTAGCAAGGTGGCTGCTGCCATCAGCTCGTAGGCTGCCTGTGCGATACCTGATGCAAAGGCTGATCCTGACATTCCAATAAACTGCTCGGCAGAGATGTTGGCAGCGATGAGTGATGCACCCACAGCCCACCAAGTAAGAGTGTTACCTGCCAAGAAGTAGTCGGTTGACGATTTCTCTTCTCCTTTCTTGCTGCGCGACAGGAACAATCCCATGCCAACAAGAATAATAATGTAAGCGATAAATACCAAATAGTCGGCAAGAGCAAATCCGTTGTTGCTTAATGCCTCAATAATTTTGTTCATAAAGTGTTTAATATTGTTGTAATTAGTTTTTTCTTACTTGATAGAGAATTTGTAAGCTGCATGACTATAGTACTTCTCACCAGGTTTCAGTACGGGACTAGCCCACTCGGGATGGTTGGGGCTGTCAGGATACTTCTGGCTCTCCAGACATACGCTTACGTGCTTTGGATATTTCAGACCGTGCTTGCGGATGATGTCGGCATCTTTGCCTACACCCTGGAAGTTGCCGCTATATACCTGAACACCTGGCTCGTTGGTGAACATCTCCATGAAGATACCAGTCTTGGGAGAGTAGAGTGATGCACATACCTTGGTGTCATCACCAGCTGTGTTCAAGCAATAGTTGTGGTCATAACCAGTTGCGTTCTGAACTTGGTCGTACTGGCTGTTGATAGAGTCGCCAACAGCGTGGGGAGTACGGAAATCCATTGCGGTACCCTCTACATCACGAATTTCGCCTGTGGGGATATACAGCTTGTCTGAAGCAGTGAATTTGTCAGCATTGACATAGAGCACCTGATCATAAGCTGCTGTAGTGAAGTCGCCGCTCAGGTTGTAGTAGTTGTGATTAGTCTGGTTGATGATGGTCTCCTTGTCGGTAGTAGCCTCCCAAGTCATATCCAGCGTGTTATCAGCTGTAACCTTGTAGGTAGTAACAGCAGTTACTGTGCCAGGGAAACCGTTCTCGCCATCAGCTGCAACAATGGTCAGCTTCAGGATTGAGTCGCCAATCTGCTCAGCATCGTATACTTGGTTCATCCAACCAGTGGTGCCACCACCATGCAGGCAGTTTGGACCATCGTTCTGCTTCAGCTGATATTCAGCATCACCCAGTTTGAACTTACCTTCCTTGATGCGGTTGGCATAACGGCCGACACTTGAACCGTAGTCGCTGGGAGAATTGAGCGTGTCTGCATACTGAGCAATGTTGTCGAAACCGAGTACTACGTCAGTAGGCTTGCCATCCTTATCAGGAACTACCAGTGATACAATACGACCACCATAGTTTGTGATGCAAACCTCCATGCCGCTCTGGTTCTTCAGTGTGTAGAGCTTTACGGGTTTTTCATTGATAACTGTGTCAAACTTGGCAGGGTCGAGACCAGATACGGTCAGCTGTGACTCATTGCCAGACGCACAGGCACAAAGCATAGCTGTAGCTACGCTCATGCCACAAAGTGTTGCTTTTAAGCTTTTCATTTTGTCGGTGTTTTTAAGTTGAATAGGTTTAATTTGGGTGTAAAATTACAACTTAATTACGATATGACAAAATAAAAAGACAAAAAATGCACTTATCCAACCTAAAAATTGTTAAGAGAACCCTATGGGTTAATCTTCCTTAGGCTCTTCAGCTGATTGCTGATTGTCTGGAAGAGCTTTCTGACTGCTATTCGGGTCTGTAGAACGAGGCACAGGATTGCCATATTCGTCAACGACTTCGAAGCCGTCTTCATCCAGTGCTAAGCTGTCTGTAGCCAGTGAGTCAGAGTCTGCAGGAGCCTTGAAGTAGCCACCGCAACCATAGTCGTTGATAGATACATCTTCGGGCTTGTCGAACTTAGCATGATATTTCTGGAAGTTCTTGTCTGACAATACGCTCTGCAGGAAGTAACCACATATAGGCAGTGCCGTGCGGTTACCCTGTCCTAATTCGCCAGTACGGAAGTGGATACAACGATATTCACCACCAACCCATGCACCAACGACCAGTTTAGGTGTTGTGCCAATAAACCATGCATCAGAGTGGTTGTTTGATGTACCCGTTTTTCCTCCGAAGTCGGTATCGGTATCGTAGCCAACAAAACCACGCAGGCGTGAAGATGTTCCACTCATACCTCCCATCAGCAACTGCTGAACGAGATAGGCTGATTTGCGAGAGATAACCTGTTGACCTTCTGCAGGTTCAGTATATATTTCTTTACCGTCTCGGTCGAGAATGCGTGTTACAAGAACTGGTTCGCGATGTACGCCATTATTGCATGGTGTACAATAGGCATTAACCAATTCCTCCAAAGTGACGTCACTTGAACCCAATGCTAGTGATGGAGTGGGGTCGAGATGACTGTTGATACCCATCTCATGGGCAGTCTTGGCAATGCGCTCAATGCCACACTCTTGGCCTAGGCGTACTGCTACAGAGTTGATACTCATAGCAAAGGCCTGCATCAAAGTGATATTTGCACCAGAGAAACGCCCGTCAGCATTGGTGGGAGCCCATGTAACGTCTTTCTTCTGTTTAGCGTCATATACTTGCATAGAGAAGTATTCGTCCTTACGGGTGTCACACGGTGTAATACCTTGATTCATGGCCTCAGTATATACGAAGAGCTTGAAGGTTGAACCAGGCTGACGCATAGCTGTTACCTTGTCATATTTCCATGTCTTGAAATCGATGTCACCTACCCAAGCCTTTACATGACCGGTTTGTGGTTCCATAGCAATGAATCCGCAGTGCATGAAATGCTCCATATAGCGGATACTGTCAAGGGTAGAAATCTCCTTCTCAATGGTTCCCTTCTCATAGTCGAACAACTTTACCTTGTGGGGTAAATTCAGGTAGTAGTTGATACTATCCTCGTTGTTGTCGTACTTCTGTGCAAGTATCTTATAATAAGGCGTTTTCTTAGCCAAATCCTCAATAAAGTGAGGAATTTCCACGTGATGTTCGTCCTGCCAAGGATTGGTAGAACCCCAGTGAGCATTGAAGGTCTTTTGTACCTGTTTCATCTGCTTGACAGCAGCCTCTTCTGCATACTTCTGCATGCGGGTGTCGATGGTGGTGTAAATCTTCAATCCATCTTTGTAGAGGTCGTAGCCATTCTTCTCGCACCATTCTTGCAGGTGGTTCTTCACTGCTTCACGGAAATAGAGCGCCTGACCATCATAATTGTTCTCTACGCTGAAATCAAGCTTTACAGGTTTGAGAGTCAGAGTGTCGTATGCTTCCTGTGTCAAGTGGTTGTGCTTCATCATGTTGTTAAGCACCACGTTACGACGATTCAGTGAGTTCTTGGGGTTGATGCGTGGATTGTAGTAAGTAGTAGCCTTCAACAATCCCACAAGGATAGCAGCCTGATCAGGAGTCAGGTTTTTGGGAGTAGTACCAAAATAAGTCTTGGCTGCAGTCTTAATACCATAGGCATTAGAACCGAAGTCAACGGTGTTGGCATACATCGTCAGAATTTCCTGTTTGTTGAAGAAGAGCTCAATCTTCACAGCGGTAATCCACTCCTTGCTCTTCATGATGAGCATTTTTACACCAGGGATATTGCCCAACAGACCTGTAGAATACTCCGTACGAACGCGGAACATATTCTTCACCAGCTGTTGAGTGATAGTAGAGGCGCCACGGGCATCGTGATGTACCACATAGTCTTTGAAAGCAGCAAAGACACCTTGAAAGTCGATACCAAAGTGATGATAGAAACGCTCGTCTTCAGTATCAATCAAAGCCTCCCAGAATACAGGGTTGATGTCCTCATATTCTACTGGAGTACGGTTTTCGCTAAAGTACTTGCCAATGAGTACGCCGTCGGCACTATACAGTTCTGATGCCTGTACCGTCTTCGGATGCATGATAGATGTAAGGCCTGGTGAACGTCCGAAGAGCCACAGGAAGTTAATGTCTACCATGATGAGGTAGAGCATGAAGGCAACAATAAATGATGCAAAGCCTATTCCTACTTTGGTGTACCACTTACGCTCCTTATAGAGACCTTTATACCATGTCCATGACTTGCTCCAACCATTACGGATGGCGTTCCAACAGATGTCAATGTACTTTTTCATATTGCGAAAGATAATTCTTTATTTCTGTAATGTTGTCAGGGTGAAACCAGCGCATGTTTGCATCACGCTTGTACCAAGTGAGTTGTTTGCGAGCATAGCGACGGGTATTTCCCTTGATGCGTTCTACGGCTTCATCCAGCGACCAACGTCCGTCAAGATAATCGAACAGTTCTTTATATCCTACTGTATTTAAGGCGTTTGTGTTACGTTTGTTAACGAGGCTCTTTACTTCTTCCAGTAGGCCGTCTTCCATCATCTGATCTACACGTTGATTGATGCGATTATAGAGCTCTTCGCGGTCGCGATTAAGTCCGATTTTAACGATGTTGAATGGTCGCTGCTTTTTCTGTTGTGTGCGGAAGGAAGTATAGGTACGCCCTGTTTGGTAGCAGATCTCTAAAGCATGAATCACACGACGATGATTCTGACGATCTACGATGGCATAGTGTTCAGGATCTAGTCGTAGTAGATCTTCACAAAGTGCTTCCAATCCTTCTTCTGCATAGCGACGCTTCATCTCCTCACGGATATCATCTCTTACGGTAGGGATGTCGTCAATGCCATTACATACAGCATCAACATACATCATAGAGCCACCGCTTAAAACATGGAAAGTTGAACGCTTAGCGTCCAACAGTTCCAGTACCTCCTGTTCATACATGGAGGCGTTATAGTAGTCGTCGATACTTTTCGTGCCTACAAAGTAGTGTTTCACCAACTGTTGCTGTTCGGCAGTAGGAGCCGCAGTACCTATTTTCAGTTCGCGGTATATCTGCCTAGAATCGGCATTGATGATAGGTACGCCGTAATGCTGTGCCAACTCCATAGTCAGCGCCGTCTTTCCTACCGCTGTAGGACCTGTTATCACAACAAGCGTATCCAATTAATTCTCAATTGTCAATTGTTAATTGTCAATTTTCAATTATCTAATCACTCCGCGCTTAGAGTTTTCGATAAATGAGCAGATGTATTCCACTTCCTTAGAGTTGGGATACTTAGCACGAGCTTCAGCCACACCGTCCTTCATGATACCCTTAGAGTAGATAATGCGATAGGCATCGTGGATGGCATCGATAGTCTCGTTAGAGAAACCTCTGCGACGCAGACCAATCAGGTTGACACCTGCGTAGCGGATTGGTTCTTTACCTGCTATAACGTAAGGGGGAATGTCCTGTGAAGTGCGTGAACCGCCCTGGAACATGATATATCCGCCTACATGCAGGAACTGGTGGAACAAGCAACATGCTGAGATAATCGCATTGTCGTCAACCTCCACTTCGCCAGCAAACTTTGTAGAGTTACCGATGATGCAGCCGTTGCCGATAACACAGTCGTGACCGATGTGCATATTCTCCATCAGAAGATTACCATTACCTACTACAGTCTTACCTCTTGATGCAGTACCACGACTGATAGTGACATTCTCACGAATAGAGTTATTGTCACCAATCTCGCAAGTGGTATCCTCGCCTTGGAACTTCAAATCCTGAGGCTTAGTAGAGATGCTAGCACCAGGGAAGAACTCGTTATTATTACCAATACGAGCACCGTAGTGGATGGTTACGTTGTTCAGAAATTTATTGTTGTCGCCGATAACGACGTTCTTATCAATCACGCAGAAGGCACCAATCTCATTGTTGTCGCCAATCTTGGCTTCGGGATCTACCACTGCTAATGGATGTATTTTATTCATAGTGTTTTATTCCTTGTTCTTTACAATCTGTGCGGTGAAAGTTGCTTCAGCAACTACGTGGTCGCCTACGAAGATGTAACCCTTCATGGAAGAGATACCGTGGCGTACGGGAGCTAGCAAATCTACCTTGAAAATCAGCGTGTCACCGGGAACAACCTTCTGGCGGAACTTCACATCGTCAATCTTCATAAAGTAGGTAGACCAGCTTGAAGGATTCTCTAGGGTGTTCAATACGAGCAGACCGCCGCACTGTGCCATAGCCTCAATCTGTAGCACACCAGGCATAACAGGCTCTTCTGGGAAATGTCCCTGAAAGAAAGGCTCATTAGAGGTTACATTCTTGATACCTACGATGGTATTAGCGCCCAATGCAGTCACCTTATCAACTAACTGCATGGGATAGCGGTGGGGCAGCAATTCGCGGATGCGGTTGACGTCCATGATGGGCTCCTCATTTGGATCGTAGACAGGAGCTTGAACCTCGTGCTTACGAATCTCCTTACGCATCTGACGCGCGAACTTATTATTAATAGTATGTCCAGGACGAGTGGCAATGATGCGACCCTTGATGGGCTTACCAATCAGTGCCATGTCGCCAATAATGTCAAGCAACTTATGACGGGTACACTCGTTCTCCCAAACTAGTGGCTTGTGCTGAATGTATCCCAACTCAGTAGCATCGCGATGTTCTACACCCAGCATATCTGCCAGCATGTCGAGGCGTTCCTGAGTGGTCTGACGCTCATAGATAACAATAGCGTTATCCATGTCGCCACCCTTGATGAGGTTGGCCTGCAACAAAGGCTCAATGTCGCGTACGAAGACAAACGTACGTGCAGCAGCAATCTCTGTTACAAACTGTTCTGTGCTGTCAAGTGTGGCAAACTGAGAATTGATGAATTTAGATTCAAACGAGCACATAGCAGTGAGCGAGAACTCATCATCAGGTAAGATAGTAATGCATGAACCTGTGGTCTCGTCCTTTACCTCTATCTTCTTTCGAATGATATACCAGTCTTTAGGTGCATTCTGCTCCTCTGTTCCTATCTCCTGAATCTTTTCTACATACTGTATGGAAGAACCGTCAAGGATAGGGAACTCAGGACCGTTAACCTGCATCAGACAGTTGTCAATGCCCATAGCATACAGCGCAGCTAAAGCATGTTCTACTGTTGATACACGAGCATCACCCTTCGCTAAAACAGTACCACGCTGAGTGTCTATTACGTTCTCGGCAATACCATCAATGATAGGCTCACCTTCAAGGTCGATGCGCTGTATCTTATAACCAGAATTCTCTGGTGCAGGATTAAATGTTACTGTAAGATTCAGACCCGTGTGCAGTCCTTTTCCGAAGAGTGAGAAACTGCCTTTGAGTGTTTTCTGTTTCATAGTAATTATTTTGTTTTCTTGAGTTCTTCTAATTCTTTGCGCAGTGCGCTTATCTCTTTATACATATCGGGCAAGCGCTTCATTATGGCAGCAGCCTTAAAGAAGACTCCTGGTTCCATAACGGGCGAGCCAATCAGTGTCTGGTTAGATTTGACATTACCTGTAACACCACTCTGTCCACCGAGGTTGACGTGATCGCCAACGGTGAGGTGACCAGCCAGACCAACTTGTCCGCCAAACATACACCACTCACCAACCTTGGTAGAGCCAGCCAAACCAACCTGTGCTGACATTACGGTATTGGCACCGACCTCACAGTTGTGGGCAATCTGTACGAGGTTGTCCAACTTTACTCCCTTATGGATAACGGTCTGTCCCATGGTAGAGCGGTCCACACAAGTGTTGGCACCAATCTCTACATCGTCTTCTATAACAACGATACCAATCTGAGGAATCTTGTCGTATCCACTTGCTGTAGGTGCAAAACCGAAGCCGTCGGCACCGATAACGCTACCTGCATGAATGGTGACATTCTTGCCAATCTGACAACCGTCATAGATAGTTACATGGGGGAAGATGCGTGAGCCATCGCCAATCTTTACGTTTTCACCAATGAAGGCGAATGGGGCTATATATACATTTTCACCGATTTGAGCACTCTTTGATACAAATGCCAATGGGTCGATGCCAGTCTTCTTTGGCATCATAGATGCATAAAGCTGTAATAGTTTGGCTACGCTCTCGTAGGCATTCTTTACGCGAATCAGCGTACAGCTTACAGGCTGTGTCAACTCTACATCCTCATTGATGAGTACAACGCTCGACTGTGTCTCATAGATATAAGGTGTATATTTGGGGTTTGACAGGAAAGAAATCGCTCCTTTCCGTCCCTCTTCAATCTTTGCAAAGGTGTTGATTTGGGCTTGTTCGTCGCCTTCAACACGGCCGCCAATCATATCGGCGATTTGCTTGGCTGTAAATTCCATATTCTAACGAAAAGTTTTAATAAACGCTGCAAAGTTACGAATAAACAAGCGAAATACCAAATTTTTTTGAGTATTTCCGAATGCTCAATAAGTTCGAACGCAGTTCATAGTTGCGAATAAACGAGCAAAATACAAAAAATTGCTCCTTAAACTCGTTGATAACAGAGATAATATTTACGTATTTTTTTTGAAAGCAGTTGCACGTTAAGTATTTCCGATGCCTCAGAAATATCTCTTACGGTGCCGTCTTTATATAGGATTCCAATGCTGTCGTCCTCCGGATTATACATGTCTTTTCCTATCTCTGTCAGAGATATCATATAGCGGGTGTCTTCCTCGCTGATGCCCATCGCATTGGCTATCTGTCGGCGGATTTTGCTGATGTGTTCTTCCGTGGGTTGTTCTTCGGTTACCTCGACCTTGAACAGATGACGGTCTAATAGATCGGCTGCCAGTGTGGCGAGTATCTTGTCGTCAGAGTGGCGCCATACCTTTAGTGCACTCCAGATGTCAGAATCATCTAGCTCTGCATACATCTGTAGTGCCTCCTCGTGAGTGTCAAACCACTCGCGGTCAATGTTGTTTTCAAGGAAATAGACGAGGGCAGGGGCTGCAAAAGGTGTGCGACCATTGTGAGCCAAATCCTTAGCTCGTCTCAGGGCATTGACAAGAATTTTCTCGTAGCCCACCGTAGTTTTGTGCAGATAAACCTGCCAGTACATCAGTCTGCGTGTGGTGAGATAATTTTCCACCGAGTATATGCCCTTGGCTTCTACCACCAGTCGGTCGTCAGTCACATTTAGCATCTTGATGATGCGTGCTGAACCGATATTGCCCTCTGTTACACCCGTATAGAACGAGTCTCGACGCAGATAGTCCAAACGGTCCATATCCAACTGCGACGAGATAAGTTGGTGGAAAATCTTGTTGGGATATTCGTCTTTGAAGATGCTGATAGCCAGATTCAACTGACCTTTCAGGTCTTGGTTCATTTGCTCCATCATCATTAATGAGATGTCTTCGTGCGAGATGCCGCTAATAAGTGTGTTCTCCAGTACATGCGAAAAAGGACCGTGTCCTATGTCGTGCATCAGGATGGCAGCCTCTACAGCCTCTTCTTCCAGGTCGAAGATGTAGATTCCTTTCTCCGTCAGAGACTTCACAGCCTCCGACATCAGGTGTAGCGCACCTATCGAGTGTTGAAAGCGTGTATGGCGTGCACCTGGATATACTACCGAGGTCAGTCCCAACTGTGCGATGCGGTTCAGACGCTGAAACAGCGGATGACTCACGATGTCGTACAGCAGGCCACGGCGTATTTTAATAAACCCGAATACAGGGTCATTGATAATCTTGTGTTCGTTCATAATTCGCTGCAAAATTACACATTATTTTTGTAATACACAATTTTTTTGTACCTTTGCATTCGGAAAAGAGCAAATCGATATGAGATATTTCGTATGGTTTAGTTATGATGGTACAGCCTACCATGGGTGGCAGGTACAGCCTAACGGAGTGACAGTGCAGAGTGAGTTGAAACGCTGTCTGTCCTTGCTGTTGCGTGAACGCGTGATGGTTACGGGTGCTGGACGTACCGATGCTGGTGTGCATGCTCGTGTGATGGCTGCCCACTTTGATACCGAGGTAGAGTTTGATGCTCAGGTGGTGACAAAGAAACTTAACGGCCTTTTGCCTCACGATATATCTGTAGATAGGATTGAGGCTGTGGCTGCTGATATGCACGCTCGTTTCTCTGCAACCTCTCGCACGTACCATTATTATATACATACTAAGAAGAATCCTTTTGTGCGTCAGTATTCTCAGCAGATTCACTATTCGCTTGACTTTGAACTGATGAATGAAGCCGGTCGCATACTGATGGGGTATGACGACTTTGGCGCTTTCTGTAAGGCCGGTAGTGATGTGAAGACCACCATCTGTCATGTTACGCATGCTCAATGGCATCAGACGTCGCCCTCGTCGTGGTATTTCGAAATTACCGCAAACCGCTTTCTTCGCAATATGGTGCGTGCTGTAGTAGGAACCCTTGTTGAAGTAGGTCGTGGTCGTATGTCGCTCGATGAATTCCGACTGGTGATAGAGGGTAAACAACGTACGCAGGCTGGCGAGTCTATGCCCGCCAAAGCTTTGTTCCTCGAAGATGTAAAATATTAATTATTCTATATTTTTTTGTAAATGGCTTGGCTATTATTAGCTTTTATGTCCGCAGCATTGTTAGGCTGCTATGATTCTTTTAAAAAACAGGCACTGAAAGACAACGCCGTTATTCCCGTATTGTTTCTGAATACCCTGTTTTCTTCATTGATATTCCTTCCTTTTATCATCGTCAGCGCATCCACCGATATGCTTGACGGTAGCATTTTCAAAGTGGCTGCAGGGGGCTGGGAGGTGCATCGCTATGTGCTGCTTAAAGCTCTCATCGTCTTGTCCAGTTGGGTGCTTGGCTATTTCGGTATGAAGCACCTGCCGCTTACCATCGTAGGTCCTATCAATGCCACGCGTCCAGTGATGGTGCTTGTTGGTGCCTTGCTTGTATTTGGCGAGCGACTCAATGTATGGCAGTGGGTGGGTGTTCTGCTCGCCATTCTGTCGTTCCTCATGCTCAGTCGTAGTGGAAAGAAAGAAGGTATCGACTTTCGTCGCGACCACTGGATATGGATGATTGTCGGTGCTGCCGTATTTGGCGCTATCAGTGGTTTGTATGATAAGTTCCTTATGGCACCTGTAGATTCGGGTGGAGTAGGACTCGATCGTATGCTCGTGCAGTCGTGGTATAATATCTATCAATGCGGTATGATGCTCGCCATGCTGCTCTTGTTGTGGTGGCCCAAGCACAAGGAAACCACCCCGTTCCATTGGCATTGGTCAATTATTGGTGTCAGCCTGTTTCTCTCCACTGCTGACTTTGTTTATTTTTACTCCCTCTCCATGCCCGACGCCATGATTTCTATTGTCTCGATGATTCGTCGTGGCTCTGTTATTGTCAGTTTCCTCTTTGGTGCAGCTTTCTTCCACGAGAAGAATCTCAAAGCAAAAGCATTCGACCTGGCACTTGTGCTTCTCGGTATGATATTCCTCTATATCGGTTCGAGATAATAATTTCAAATCGACAATACTTATTACGTGCTTCTTTTTATAGGCTAATACTGAAAAATGGTACAGCTGATAAAACTCGTACTTAGCCTATCTCAGAGTCAGCTTAGCCTATCTCGTGCGCTGATGGGCTTTTCTTATTGACGATACATAGGTATAACTTTTATATTGTGGTCTTCAAATAATCTAGCACATGATTATCAACTAAAAAATAAGCGAAAATGTACGATTTTACAAAATAATCACTATCTTTGCAGCAGAAACCTAAAACTGATAGAAGATGAAAAACGAGAATTTTGTTATCACAATCAATCGTGAATTGGGCAGTGGTGGTCGCACTGTTGGCCGCAAGTTAGCTGAAAAGCTGGGAGTGCCTTATTACGACAAAGCACTTATAGAATCCCTGCAGAAGGAGTATGATCTCAGCGTGGAAAAGATAGAAAAGCTAAAGGGAACCAAGCATAGTTGGTGGGACGATGTTGTTCGTATCCTCGATGTTGGATCTGGGGGAGGCAATTGTTATATGCCGCAGAAGGCTGATAAGGCGGACACTCTGACTACCGATGAGGTATTCAAGACTGAAACGCTGATACTGCAGAATCTTGCTGCTGAGAAATCCTGTGTTGTGGCAGGTCGTAGTGGCTTCTTTATCTTCCGTGATCACCCTAATCATCTGAGCATTTTCATTCAAGCCTCTATGCCGCATCGCATCCAGCGCCTTATGCGTAAGCAGAACTTGACGGAGGAAGAGGCTCGCAAAACTATTGAAAAGGTGGATAAAATGCGTGAAAACTATGTAAAGAAGTGCACGGGAACATCGCGCTACGACACTCGAAACTACGACCTTGTTATCTCTGCTGACGGCAAAACGGAAGACGAAATCGTGGACGTCATTATGAAATTTATTGGATAAGAGTAGAGGTCGTTTTTCTTTATAGCATCCAATTAACAAAATAAAGGAACAGACCGGCAGATGGTAACTATCTGGGCGGTCTGTTCTCACGATATAGTGAATTAAGTAGTTTGTTGATTGCCTTGATCGTCAAGGCGAATCGACACTACAAAAGTACACGTTTCCGTATGAATACGGAAATATAATCAACGAATAGCTGGATTTTATCAATAAGAGAGTGGGAGATTATTCTTCTGCGTTAGCTCCACGAAGAATAATGCTGGTGGCACCAAGGGTAAAGAGTGTGCCATCTTCAATGATGCGGCGCTCGCGAGGCAGTAACTCAACATCGCCAACGAAGGTGCCGGTATTGCTGTTGTTGTCGCTAAGAGTATAGCGCAACTGACCGCGCTTGTCACGAGAGACAGTGATGGTACAGTGATTGAGGTCAACACTAGGGTCAACGGTTTCAAAAGCAGTATTGATGGGGTTGCCTTTCTGGTAGCGGCCAATGACATTGTCACCCATGCGCAAAGGAATGACCTGTTTGTAGTGGAAGACATTCTCGATGACAATAATGCTACCAAATTGACTGTCTTCTGGCAACTCTTGGCCATTGGCATTTTCTTCTTTCTGAGTCTGACGTAACTTAGAGACGCCAATACGGATGCCAAACTCTTTGCCACACTGGTCGCACTTGAATACCAACGACTGACCAGCCTCATAACGAGTCTCATCAAACGTGATATAGTTGTCACACTTAGGGCATCTGACACGTTTCATGGCTTTCCTTTTTATACTTCAGCTTTCTGTTTATATACCCACGCTTCTGCGAACTCATCTTTTTGGCTCATCTTATTCAATTGACGATAAGCCTCTGACTCGGTCTGAAACTCTCCGCAAATTACACGGACAGTCTGATTGTGGATATATACCTTAGCATCCTTGTAGCCTTCCTGCTTGAGTTTTGCAACATACTGCTCTGCATTGCTCAGCTTTACCTGACTAGCTACTACAATAAGATAGGTAGGAGCAGCAGGCTTTTTTATATTAACAGATGCTTGTGGTGTCTTGTTCTCATTTGTATTGACTGGTGTCTCAACTTTCTTGGTTGCTATAGGCTTAGCAGCAGGAACGATGTTGGTGTCCTGTGGGATTAACTTATAAAGAATAGAGTGCTGTAACTGACTCATTGTCTGAGTGCCTAAATCGCCATTGGCTATTGGCGTGGCAAACAGGAAAAAGGCTACAACTGCGGCTGCTACAGCTACCGCATTGCGCACCCACGACATCTTAATACTGATGGCTTTGTCGTCATCATCGCTGCAGGTGAACTCCAAGAGACTGGGCTGCTCGACAGATTGTTCAGGCAACTCAATGGTCGTAGCCTCAGTCTGCTCAACGATAATAGTCTCTGGCTGAACACCTGCTTCGGCAAATTCTGCATCCTTCAGACGCTTGAAGGTATATGAGTCTAAACCATAGAACTCGGGCGAGAGAATGCCTGCCTCACATGGAGCAAACTCGTAGTTTCCCTCTTGATTGACTGTCAGCTCGCCAAGATCTTCTAAGGTGTAGTGACCTTCGCTATCCAACTGGCTCTTCAGTTCGCAGACTTCTTGCTCAACGCGACGCAGTGCCTCTGGGTAGGAGATGTCGTATGCTTCTACATACGACTGCACCAACACGGAGTCGTTCATGCGTAACTGTGGGTTGAAACCCAAAGTGCGAAGAGGCGGAAGGAAAGCTCTATCTTCCGCATCATAACGCGCTGGGACATGGTGAGTTATAAATCCGCCAAAATTGGGAACGATTACACAATCGTTCTCTAAAAGCAGTATTTCAATATGTCGTTGTAGTTGAATCACGAGTGCAAAATTACGACTATTTTTTGAAACATACAAATAAAAATGCACTTAAAATTTAAAAAATCTTTTATTATTCCGAAAATAATTACTACTTTTGCACTATCTAAAGAAAGATTTAAGAGTAAATGGATTATAAGGAAACCGAAATAAAAGGTGTGTACGTAATTGAGCCTCGGGTGTTTAATGATGCTCGCGGCTATTTCTTCGAAGCCTGGAAGAAGGCTGAATTTGAAGAACACGTTGGAAAGATAGACTTTATGCAAGATAATGAATCGAAATCGTCGTATGGCGTATTGCGTGGCTTGCACTATCAGAAAGGCGAATATGCGCAAGCAAAACTTGTGCGCGTAATAAAAGGAAAGGTGTTGGACGTAGCTGTTGATCTGCGTAAGTCGAGTCCTACGTTTGGCAAATATGTGATGGTAGAGCTGAGTGATGAGAATAAACGCCAGTTCTTTATTCCTCGCGGTTTTGCCCATGGATTTTTGGTGCTGAGCGACGAGGCTATCTTTACCTATAAGGTAGACAATGTATATGCACCGCAGGCAGAGGCTGGTATCCGTTGGAACGATCCTGATGTGGGTATCGAATGGCCTATTGATTTGAACCGTGTGCTGACCAGTGAGAAAGATCTGGTACAACCCTTCCTCCGTGAAGCGGAATTATTTGAATAACTAACATATTATTTATATTATACTGACTTATGAATATTGCGATTGTTGGAACAGGTTATGTCGGTCTGGTGTCTGGAACTTGTTTCGCTGATATGGGCGCCAATGTGACATGTGTGGATGTTGATGCCCAAAAGATAGAACGTCTGATGCAGGGTGAGATTCCCATCTTTGAACCAGGGCTGGACGAACTGGTGAAGAAAAACGTGTCTGCTGGCCGTCTGAAGTTTACTACAGATCTGGCAAGCGTACTCGATGATGTGGAAGTGGTGTTCTCTGCTGTAGGAACACCTCCAGATGAAGACGGTTCTGCAGATTTAAAATATGTATTACAGGTGGCTCGTACCATCGGTCAGAATATGAATAACTATCTGGTGGTTGTAACGAAATCGACGGTGCCTGTTGGTACTGCAGCAAAAGTACGCAAAACCATTGAAGAAGAATTAGACAAGCGTGGCATGAAGGGCTTTGAGTTTGACGTGGCATCAAACCCCGAATTCCTGAAAGAGGGTAGTGCTATTAAGGACTTTATGTCGCCCGACCGTGTAGTGGTAGGTGTGGAGAGTGAACGCGCCAAGAAAGTGCTGACAAAGCTCTACAAGCCTCTGTTGCTTAATAACTTCCGTGTTATCTTCATGGATATCCCATCAGCAGAGATGACGAAGTATGCAGCCAACTCGATGTTGGCAACTCGTATCTCATTTATGAATGATATCGCCAACCTGTGTGAGCGAGTAGGAGCTGACGTCAATATGGTACGTGCAGGTATTGGTACGGATACACGTATTGGACGAAAGTTCCTGTATGCTGGTTGTGGCTATGGCGGTAGCTGCTTCCCCAAGGACGTAAAAGCACTTATCAAGACGGCCGACCAAAATGGCTATTCTATGGAGGTGCTGAAAGCTGTGGAGCGTGTCAACGAAAAGCAGAAGACCATTCTCTTTGAGAAACTGCTCAAGGCGATGGGGTCTAAGGATGCGCTGAAGGGCAAGACCATAGCCATGTGGGGACTCTCGTTTAAACCTGAGACTGACGATATGCGTGAGTCGACAGCGTTGGTGGTGATTCAGTTATTGAAAGAGGCTGGCTGTATCGTTCGTGCCTACGATCCCGTAGCCATGAAGGAGTGCCAGCGTCGTATCGGAAATAGTATTACTTATTGTAATGATATGTATGATGCTGTTCTTGACGCAGATGCCTTGCTGCTGCTCACGGAGTGGAAGGAATTCCGTATGCCCACATGGGCAGTTGTAAAGAAAGCAATGCGCAAGCCTCTAGTTATTGATGGACGAAATATCTATGACGTCGAAGAAATGGAGGAGAACGGCTTTGAGTATTACTGCATTGGAAAATGAAATGAATAGAGAAAAAGGGGAATTGATTATCTTACTGCTTCTGTGTGCTTTGGTTATTGGTTGTGGACAGAATGCAGGTTCCGCTGAGCAGGCAAAAGAAAGTCAAGAGGCAAAGAAACTGCTACAGGGTGTGTGGAGTGATGAGGATACTGAGACCGTCGTCTTTCAGATGAAGGGCGATTCGGTCTATTATCCTGATATGACCAGTATGCCAGCTTACTTCAAGGTGCTGGACGATACACTTTATATCGGTAATTCGGCACGCTATCACATCGAGAAACATACGGAACACGTGTTGTGGTTTAAGAGTGCCGATGGCGAATTGGTAAAACTTGTCAAAGGTAACAATAATGACAAGGAGCTCTTTGTACACAACGATACGCAGATTCTTACGCTTACTGATGTGCTCAAGAAGGATACTGTAGTGATGTATGAGGGTGAGCGCTATCACCTGTATATTGCTGTTAATCCTACAAAGTATAAGGTAACGCGACATACGGTAAACGAAGACGGACTGGATGTGGAGAATGTCTATTACGACAACATTATCCACTTGAGTATCTTCCAAGGTAGCAGACAATTGTTTTCACGTGACTTCCGCAAACAGCAATATCAGCAACGTGTGCCCGCACAGTTCTATGGACAAGCCGTACTTAATAATATGGATTATGATTCGGTGGACAAGCAGGGCTTCCACATGAATGTGTCTCTCTGTACACCGGGTGATGCTAGCTGCTATCTGATAGGTCATGTCGTTTCATTTGATGGCAAAGTATCAACAGAACTCTTGGAATATTGAAAGTAACACTACTTCAGACAGACATTCAATGGGCGCAGCCAGAAGTCAACATAAAAGCTGCTGAACGCCTAATAGCCAGAAATCCTGGCAGTGACCTTTATGTATTGCCTGAAATGTGGAGTACAGGGTTTGTTACAGAGCCTGTAGGTATAGCACACGAAGAGTCAGAGAATATTGCTCTTAGGTGGATGCAGCAGACGGCAGAAAAGTTGCATACCGCTATTTGTGGCAGTCTTGCTATTTGTTTGGCAGACGGCAGCTATCGCAATCGTCATTATTTTGTGAATGGCAGAACTGCTAAACTGGCATACTATGACAAACACCACCTATTTACTTATGGACACGAAGACCGATACTATACGTCGGGCGATAGTCGTACGATAGTGGAATATGCTGGTATGCGCTTTTTGTTGCTGACATGTTATGACCTGCGCTTTCCTTGCTGGAGCCGATATGCAACAGGGCGAGAATATGATGCCATTATCATTGTTGCCAATTGGCCAGAGTCACGTCAGTCTGCATGGCAATTGTTGACGCGAGCTCGCGCTATCGAGAATCAGTGCTATCTGATAGGTGTCAATAGGGTAGGTGACGACAAGTATTCGCACTATGCAGGTTGTAGTGTAGTGATAGATTACAATGGTCGAACAAAGAGCCAGTGTCATCGCCATCAGGAGGAGGCAATGACAGTAGCTATAGATCTAGCAGAATTGGAACGCTGTCGCAAGAAATTCTGCGTTCTGAACGACCGCGATTAAAAAACTCTTAAAAATTGCTTAAATCTTTCGTTGTGTCACAAAAAATGCTTACTTTTGTACGCTCATAAAAAGGAACAAAACGCGTCAGCGGGCTTAAAAATGCCCTTAAACGCAAAATCTTGATAAAAACAAAGAGTATACATTAAACATAAATAATAGATGGATCAGACATTTGACAACGACAGAATTGTAAAAATTAACATTGAGGAAGAGATGAAGTCATCGTACATCGACTATTCGATGTCGGTGATTGTAGCTCGTGCATTGCCTGATGTTCGTGACGGTTTTAAGCCTGTACATCGCCGTATCCTTTACGGTATGATGGGCATCAACAATGTGAGCACACAACCTTATAAGAAATGTGCGCGCGTCGTCGGTGAGGTACTCGGTAAGTATCACCCTCATGGCGACTCTTCAGTATATGGTGCTTTAGTGCGTATGGCTCAGGAGTGGAACATGCGCTATACATTGGTAGACGGACAAGGTAACTTTGGATCAGTAGACGGTGATTCGCCTGCTGCTATGCGTTATACTGAGTGCCGTCTGTCGAAAATGGGTGAGCATATCATGGATGACCTGGAGAAGGAAACCGTTGATATGGTTAACAACTTCGATGACTCACTGGTAGAACCCAGCGTTATGCCTACTAAGATACCTAACCTCTTAGTAAACGGTGGTAACGGTATTGCTGTAGGTATGGCTACCAATATGCCTACTCATAACTTGAGCGAGGTGATTGATGGTTGCTGCGCTTACATAGACAACCCAGACATCGATACAGACGGACTGATGCAGTATATTCCTGGACCAGACTTCCCCACTGGAGCATATATCTATGGTTTACAGGGTGTGAAGGATGCCTACGAGACTGGTCGCGGACGTATCGTGATGCGTGCTAAGGCTGAGATTGAGAGCACAGAGACACACGATAAGATTGTTGTTACTGAGATTCCTTATGGTGTCAACAAGGCTGACCTCGTTAAGTATATCGCCGACTTGGCTAACGAGCACAAGATAGAGGGCGTCGCTAACGTAAACGATGAGTCTGGTCGTCAGGGTATGCGTATCGTGGTTGACTGCAAGCGTGATGCCAATGCTAACGTTCTGCTGAACAAACTGTTTAAGATGACTGCTTTACAGAGTTCTTTCTCTGTTAATAATATCGCCTTGGTAAAGGGACGTCCTCGTCTGCTCAATCTCAAGGAATGTGTAAAGTACTTCGTTGAGCATCGTCATGATGTTACTATCCGTCGTACTCAGTACGATCTTCGCAAAGCTCAAGAGCGAGCTCATATATTGGAGGGCTTAATCATCGCTGTTAATAATATCGATGAGGTAGTACACATTATCAGAAATAGTAAGACTCCTTCAGACGCTCAGCGTAACTTGGAACAGCGCTTCGAACTCGACGAATTGCAGTCAAAGGCTATCGTTGATATGCGTCTGGCACAGTTGACAGGTCTGCGTGTTGACCAGCTGCATCAGGAATACGATGATTTGATGAAGTTGATTGCAGACTTGGAGGAAATTCTGAACAACCCCGAGCGTTGTAAGGAAGTAATGAAGGAAGAACTGCAGGAGGTGAAGGAGAAGTATGGCGATGAGCGTCGTACAGAGATTATTCCCTTTGACCATGAGTTTAATGCAGAAGACTTCTATCCAGATGATCCCGTTGTCATCACAATCTCTCACATGGGTTACATCAAGCGCACGAAACTTGATGAGTTCCACGAGCAGGGACGTGGTGGTGTTGGTGCTAAGGCTGCACGTCATCGCGACAACGACTTCACAGAGTATATCTATCCTGCCACTATGCACAATACATTGCTCTTCTTCACGCAGAAGGGGCGTTGCTACTGGCAGAAATGCTATGAGATTCCTGAGGGTGACAAGACTTCAAAGGGCCGCGCTATTCAAAATATGCTGAATATCGAGCCTGATGATGCTATCAATGCAGTACTGCGCATCAAGAATTTCAACGATGACGAATTCTTAAGGTCGCATTTCGTCGTATTCGCAACTAAGAAGGGTATTATCAAGAAGACTTGTCTTGATCAATATAAGAATGTACGCGCAGCTGGCGTTCGTGCTATCAATATCAATGAGGGCGACGAGGTTGTTGGCGTTCGTCTGACCAATGGTCATAACGAATTGTTACTGGCCAATCGTAATGGACGTGCCGTACGTTTCGATGAGAATGACGTTCGAACAATGGGACGTGTATCTACTGGTGTTATCGGTATGCGCCTTGATGGTGGTGACGATGAGGTAGTAGGCATGGTATGTGTCAACGATCCTCAGACAGAAACGATTATGGTAGTATCAGAGAATGGTTACGGTAAACGCTCAGAGGTTGAGGACTATCGTAAGACAGCTCGTGGTGCTAAGGGTGTGAAGACGCTCTCTGTTACCGAGAAGACAGGTCGACTGGTAGCCATCAAGGTGGTAACTGACGAGAACGACCTGATGATTATCAACAAGAGCGGTATCCTGATTCGTTTGAAAGTGGCTGATGTCCGCGTAATGGGTCGTGCTACTCAGGGGGTTCGTCTCATTAACCTCACCAAGAAGAATGATAGCATTGCCAGCGTATGTAAGGTGATGTCTAGTCAGGATGAGGATATCGAAGAAACACCTGTAGAGGAGGGGAGCATAGATGCTCCTGCAGGCAACATGGTAGAATAACCATAACAACTAGCTCAATAATTACAAAATTGAAAAACAATTCAGGCTTATGAAAAAAATCATGATGATGGCAATTGCGTTCATGGCAAGTTCCATGGCCTTTGCCGGTGACAGCGACGCCCTAAAGGCAGTCATGAAGTCAAAGAATTATGCCGAAGCCGTTCAGCTGCTGAAGCAGAATCTCGGTCAGATGGCCGACAACACTGAGAAGGCAAAGGCTTACAACCACTTGGTTGATCTGGCTATGGGCACGGTGACAAAGCAGACCGCTATTATCGCCGAGAATCAGATGTCTGTCCAGTTAGGACGCGCTGCCAGCGAGATTCATCCCTATGACACATTGGGATTGGCCGATGCTATTTGTGACGCTATTGAGAGTGCTGTTGAGTGCGATAAGTACGATCAGCAGCCCAATGCTAAAGGTAAGGTAGCACCAAAATTCAGTGAGAAAAACGCACAACGCGTATGGGCTGTACGTCACCATTTGGTTAACATCGGTCAGGATCAGGCTACCAATGGTAATAAGAAGGTAGCTCTGAAGTATTGGGGTACTTTCGCTTTGTCGAACGAGGAACCTTTCTTCGCAGCTCAAGATCATTCTTCAGAGAGTGATTTTGTCGCTCAGGTAGCTTTCTTTGCAGGTCGTTATGCCTACGATGAAGGTGATATGGAAGCAGTTCGCCGCTATCTTGCAATCGCCAAGAAGGATGCAAGAGAGAAAGAGAATGCAGTCAACCTCGAGTTGTTCGCAATTCGTCATAATTTGAAGAACCATGCAGACTCTCTGAAAGCCATTAACGAATTGAAGGCTATGTATGAGGCTGAGCCAGAGAATGACGCTGTACTCGATGCACTGAATGGAATGTATGATGCAGCGAAAGATAGAGCTGCTCAGAACGCTCTGCTCGATAATCACTTGGCAAAGTACCCTACAAGTTTTGCTGCATTAGCAAACAAAGGATTGATTGCAATGGGTGACAACGATGCTGTTAAGGGCGCAGAATGGTTGCAGAAGGCAGCGGCCTCTAAGCCTGATAACGCTGTTATCTTCACTTATCTGGGTATCTGCTACAGTTCTCTGGCATCTACAACAGAGGATAGCGCCAAGAGTAAGGAGTACTACAAGCAGGCTATTGATGCCTTTGATAAGGCTAAGGAACTTGACCCCGACAAGCAAATGGCTAACTGGGGATACAATCGCTATCAGGCCTACTATGGACTCTATGGTGAGGACGATGCTCGCACCAAGGCTGCAGAGGCTGATCGCTAAAATTGAATATTAATACTATAGATGAAGAAGCAACAGATTGTTATCCTGCTTCTCTTAACTATGATAACACCGTGCCTGAGGGCTCAAAAAAAAGAGCTCAGTCAGGCACGGTCTTATATCAAGAGTGGCAAAGATTTAGACAAGGCAGAAAAGCTGATGGTTGATCTATTGGCTGATTCGACAAATCCTGCTAATCGTGAGAACGCGAAGATATATCTGACGTGGCTTGATGCTGTACGTGGACAGTTTAATGCAGCCAATGAAAAATTGTATTTAAAACAGCAGTATGATACAACAGCATTCTTTAACCTAACGCTGAAAATGTATAATATTGCTGTAGCGCTGGATTCGTTAGATGTACGTCCAGATAGTAAGGGACGCGTAAGACCTGCATATCGTGAGACGCATGCATCATGGCTGAATCAATTACGTCCCAATTTATATTATGGAGGAACCTATCAGGTAAGAAAAAATGATTATGAGAAGGCTTTCGAGTATTTCGATCGCTATCTCAATATCAATCAACAACCACTCTTTACTGGATATATGAATGCCGATAATGACTCGCTAACACCGCAAGCTGCATATTGGGCTACCTTATGTGGTTTCAAACTGCATGATGCTACGCGTACATTAAAGTATCATGAGTTGGCAATGCTTGATAAGGAGAAATTGAAATATACGTTGCAGTATATCTGTGAGGCTTATCTGTTGCAAAATAAAGAAGAGAATTATCTCGCAACATTGAATAAGGGATTTGAGTTATATCCTGATTATCCTTATTTCTTTCCAAGGCTGGCTGACTATTATAAAGCTCAAGGAAGAAATGATGTAGTATTGCAATTGGCAGATTATGGTCTGAAAGCGAAAGCTGATTCAACATTGTTCTTATTGGCAAAGTCAATAGCTCTCTTGAATATGAGCCACTATGATGATTGTATTGAGATTAGCAAGCAACTGTTGGCAAATAATAACCAACAACCAGAGCCATATTACAATATATCTACATGTTACTTGAATCAAGCTCTAGCTGTTGAACAACAGAATGAACCACGTAAGAATCGGCTGAAACTGACAAAACTATATAGTGAGGCATGTCCATATATGGAGAAATATCGCGAGTTGGCTCCTGCGGACAGTCAGCGTTGGGGACCTGCACTATATCGCATCTACTTACATCTGAATAAGGGAAAGCAGTTTGAAGAGATAGACCGGCTAATTCGCAATCATTAAAAAAAGTAAAAAATACTGCTAGAGATACTGATTTGTCTTGCGAAATCAGTATCTTTGCGTATTATAAAATTGCTAATCTTTAAAATTAAGTAATTATGGAAAATAACGCTCAACTCATTGCTCAGTGCGAGGCACGCGCAAAAGAATGGTTGTCTCCTGCATTTGACGAGGAGACACGCAAGGATGTTCAGGCTATGTTGGATAATGCTGACAAGACAGACCTGATTGACGCATTCTATCGTGACTTGGAATTTGGTACGGGTGGACTGCGTGGCATCATGGGTGCTGGCACCAACCGCATGAATAAGTATATCGTAGGTATGGCTACTCAGGGCTTTGCTAATTATATTAACAAGGCATTCCCTGGTAAGCAGAGTGCTGTGGTAGTTGGACATGACTGCCGCAACAACGGACGTATGTTTGCTGAGACCGTAGCTGATATCTTCTCAGCCAATGGTATCAAGGTTTATCTCTTCGAGAGCCTGCGTCCTACTCCTGAGATTTCATTCGCTATTCGTCATCTGAAGTGTCAGGCTGGTGTTAATGTAACAGCATCACACAACCCACGTGAATATAATGGATATAAGGCATACTGGGATGATGGTGCACAGGTTTTGGCTCCACACGACAAAGGTATCATTGACGAGGTAAACAAGGTGAAGATTAGCGATGTGAAGTGGCAGGCAAACAAGGATCTGATTATCCCCATTGGTGGTGAGGAAGACTGGGACTACATCCAGGCTGTAAAAGAAGCTATGGTAGACCAGGACGTTATCATGCGTCAGAAAGACCTCAACATCGTTTATTCACCTATGCATGGTGCAGGACGCGTAATCATTCCTATGGCTCTGCGCTCATGGGGCTTCCAGAATATTCATGTTGTTCCAGAACAGATGGTTATCGATGGTAATTTCCCAACGGTAGTAAGCCCGAACCCAGAGAATGCTGAAGCTATGACATTGGGTATAAAACTGGGTACTAAGCTCAATGCTGACCTCGTAATCGCATCTGACCCTGATGCCGACCGTTTGGCTATCGTATGCCGTAACTCAAAGGGCGAATGGGAGATTCTGAATGGTAACCAGACCTGTATGATGTTCTCATGGTATATCATTGCCAACAAGAAAAAACTCGGCCAGCTGAAGGGTAACGAGTTCTTGGTAAAGACCATCGTAACAACAGAGGTTATCTCTGAGATTGCCAAGAAGAATGGGGTAGAGTTGATGGACTGCTATACTGGCTTCAAGTGGATTGCCAACGAGATTCGTGTCAACGAAGGCAAGAAGAAGTATATCGGTGGTGGTGAAGAGTCATTTGGATTCCTGCCATACGACAAGGTAAGAGATAAGGATTCTCCCGCTGCTATCTGTTTAATCTGCGAAATCGCAGCATGGGCTCGTGATAACGGTATGACACTCTACGACCTGTTGATGAATATCTATAAGGAGTATGGTTTCTCTCGCGAGGTAACTATCAACGTAGTACGTCCTGGTAAGACTGGTGCTGAGGAGATTAAGCAGATGATGACTGACTTCCGCAACAATCCTCCTAAGGATCTGGGTGGTTCACGCATCATTCTCTCTAAGGACTTCCAGAAGCTGGAGGCTCGTGATGCTAATGGAAATGTTAGCAAGCTTGAGATGCCTGACACCTCTAACGTATTGCAGTGGTTCTGCGACGATGGAACAAAGGTATCTGTACGTCCTTCTGGAACAGAGCCTAAGATTAAGTTCTATACAGAGGTGAAAGATGCTTCTTTCAAGGGAGCTGAAGACTATGAGCGCTGCACACAGAATGCAGAGGTTAAGATTGCTGCTTTGAAGAAGACTCTGAAGCTTGACTAATCAGATTAGAAATTAGATAATAAAAATAGCTGTAGTTTTGAAACTGCAGCTATTTTTTTATGTTTAAGTAAATTTGTCGATAACTGTGCTAGCGGCTTTCTCGTTCTTTAGTTGAGATGCTGTACCAACTCGTCGATAATGTCTATGGCAACAGCTTGCTTACTCTTCTTGTTGTAGTCACGCTGGCCTTCTTTCGAGATAATGCTAATCTGGTTCTCGTCAGATTGGAAGCATGTTCCTTTGTTTCTTAGTGAGTTGAGCACGATGAAGTCGAGATTCTTTTTCTGCAACTTTTTCTGTGCATTAGCAATCTCATCATTGGTCTCTAAAGCAAAACCTACCAATAGTTGGTGTGGCTGCTTAATAGCCCCTAATGCAGCAGCAATATCGTGAGTTGGTTTCAGACGGATTACGAGATCGTCTTTCTCGCGCTTTATCTTCTGACTAGCTGCTTGCTCGGGTTTGAAGTCTGCTACAGCAGCACAGAGAATAGCCGCATTACACTCAGGATATGCCTTTGTTGCAGCCTGATACATCTCCTCGCAGCTCTCAACATCAATACGCTTGATGCGAGTAGAGAGGCTAGGGGATAGCTGTGTGCTGACAGGGCCTGCAATGAGTGTGACTTCGGCGCCACGACATGCACACTCTTCTGCTAGTGCAAATCCCATCTTTCCACTTGAGTAGTTGCCAATGAAGCGTACGGGGTCTATCTTCTCATAGGTTGGACCAGCGGTGATGAGAATCTTTTTCCCCTTCAAACTTGCATTGCTATCAAGCATCTTATCTAAGTATGCTACAATCTTATCAGGCTCTTCCATGCGTCCCTTTCCTTCAAGTCCAGAAGCAAGGAATCCGCTTTGTGGCTCTATTATCTGATTACCGAATGATTGAAGCTTTCGAAGGTTCTCTTGGGTTGTTGGATGCTGATACATATCTAAATCCATTGCAGGTGCTATGAATACAGGTGCCTTCATGGATAAATATGTCGTAATCAGCATGTTATCAGCAACGCCATTAGCTATTTTTCCTAATGTTGCCGCAGTACATGGAGCAATAAGCATCGCGTCAGCCCATAAGCCAAGGTCAACATGAGAGTTCCATGTACCATCACGCTGAGAGAAAAACTCACTGATAACGGGCTTATGGGTAAGAGCCGATAGGGTGATAGGGGTAATAAATTCCTTACCAGCAGGTGTAATAACCACCTGCACCTCAGCACCTGCCTTAATTAATTCGCGGATAATCAGACAAGCTTTATAGGCAGCTATAGAACCCGTAATGCCTAGTACGATTTTCTTTCCTTTTAGCATCTATTTATTAGCTTCTCTTAATCGGATACGTGTAAGCACTTGTTTAGTGTTGTAGGTGAAGTCTCCTCCGAGAATCCAACTATAATAACCTGGGTCAAAGCGTAATACGTCTGCCACAGGAACTCCTTTGTGCTTACCGAAATTGAATACCTCGGTGCGTTGTCCTTTGACGTCAGCCCAGACAATGCGACCAGCAAAGTCCACATTGTCGTTAACCTTTGAGAAATCAGCTAAGGCCTGCATGTCGTTTGGCAATATACGATCTGTGGGGTCTTCACCCAACTCACGCTGATGCTCTTCTGTATAATAGTCCAATTGTCCTAATAATACGCGATAAGTCGCTTCTGTATCTTGGTCGGCACGGTGAGCTTCAAAGTCATCCTCCATCTTGTGACCGCAGTAAAATTTATAGGCGGCAGCCAGATTGCGACGTTCCATCTTGTGGAAAATGGTTTGCACATCAATCAGACGGCTCTTTGAGAAATCAAAGTCAATACCTGCTCTCAGAAATTCTTCCGCCAATAGTGGAACGTCAAAATGGTTTGAATTGAAGCCGGCGATATCGGAACCAGTAAATACCTGACACAATTTCGATGCCAATTGCTTAAATGTCGGCTTGTCTTTTACATCATCATTTGAGATGCCTGTGAGCTGTGAAACTTCATCAGGAATGGGCTTTTCTGGATTGATGATTTCATCCCCTCTTTCTTCGTGACCGTCAGGATATACTTTAATATATGACAATTGGATAACACGGTCCTTGACTAAGTCAAGTCCCGTGGTCTCCAAGTCGAATATTACTAATGGTTTCTGTAAATTCAGTTTCATTAATGTTGATATATCGATTAGTCATTAATCAGCATTGGCATCATCAGCATCAGTACGTCCTGATTCTCAGGCTGTTCTGAAGGTAACACCAAACCTGCACGGCTAGGATCTGCCAACTGGATAATTACATCCTGACAATCGAAATTGCTCAGAATCTCAATGAAAGAGGCACCTTTGAAACCGATACTCATAGGCTGGCCATTATATTCACAAGACATTCTCTCTGTCGCTGTTTTAGAGAAGTCATAATCTTCTGCATCCAACTGCAATGTGCCACCTTCTACGTGGAAACGGATAAGGTTGCTAGAATCATTGGCAAATGGCTGAACGCGGCGAAGAGCTGCCAGCAAGGTCAGACGATCAACAGTCAACTGGTTAGGATTATTCTGTGGAATAACTGAGTTGTAATTGGGATAGCGTCCCTCAATCAGACGGCAGGTAATCTCGCCATCAGCATAGTTAATCTGTGCGTTACGTTCGTCAAAACGAATAGTAACATCACCTCCATCTTTACCCAGCAGATTCTTCAAAAGTGAAGCTGGCTTCTTAGGCAGGATGAAAGCGGCGGGTTGCTCGTTGTGAATAGAAAGAATCTTGTTACGAACGAGTTTATGACCATCGCTGGCAACAACAGCTAGACACTCTGGTGTCAAATCGAAGTAGATACCATTCATTACTGGGCGTAACTCGTCTTGTGCTGTTGCAAATAGAGAACGATTGATGTTCTCTGCAAGCAGGGCATTGGGAATTATAATCTCATTAGCTCCTTCGTTGATAGTTTGAGATTGTGGAAATTCGTCTGCATTTTCTACAGGCAGAGAGAAAAGACCATTTTGATATGTGATTTTTGCGATGTTTGCATTGAAATCAATATCGAAAGTGATGGGTTGCTCAGAGAATCCCTTGACAGCCTCCAGTAAGTCATGATTGCCAATAGCAAAATGGCCATTGCCATCAGATTCTGTCAACTCGAGCTGTGTCTTCATTACATTTTCACTGTCTGATGCTGTCAGATAAAGGATGTTGTCCTGTACGTCGAACAAAAAGTCTGCCAAAATAGGCAGAGAGTTCTTACTGTTGATAACTCTTGATAGAGCGGTAAGTTTACTGCTAAGCGCAGTGCTGGATACTGTAAATCTCATGAGTATTTTTTATTTTAAGTTTTATTCTTATATGCTAAATTGAGTACAAAAATACAAAATAAGTTGTTCAAATGCAAAAATATTTTGGGAAAAATGATGTTTTTAAAATTATTTTCCGTAATTTCGCAATCTGAAACGAAAAAACGCATTAAAAATAATAGAATTATTATGGATTTAACAGGTAAGATTATTGCCGTATTACCGGCAAGTAGTGGTGTCTCTCAGCGCACAGGTAACTCATGGATGTCACAGGACTATGTGATTGAGGTTCCTGGACAGTTCCCCCGCAAGTGCGTATTCCGTGTATTTGGAGAGGACCGCATCAAACAGTTTAATATTCAAATGGGTGAAGACTTGACCGTTCAGTTTGATATTGATGCTCATGAGTTCAATGGTCGTTGGTTCAACGATGTTCGCGCATATAATGTTGTTCGTGGTGCTGCGCCTGTAGCATCAGCTTCTGCTCAGGGTGCTCCTTATGCAGCTCAGGCTGTTGCAGCACCGCAAGATGCGACATCTCCATTCCCTCCTGCACAGGAACCTGCAGGTGAGGGTAGTGCAGACGATCTTCCCTTTTAAAATTATATTTTAATCGCAATAGAACGATTACACCTTATATTAATATTGATAGAGGTGTAATCGTTTTTATTGTTAAAATATTCTAATTCCATTTCCTTTCATCAACTTTGTTCTTGTTTTATTCTAAAAGATTCAAGTTTTATGTGTACCTTTGCAGACTGTAAAAGCCTAATTCTTTAAATGTGAGATAATGTCTTGCTTTGAATGGGGTGTGTATGTAAGAGAAAAACTAAATTGTATATGAAACGAATTTATCTTATCTTCTTTTTACTCGTTTGTTGCATGATTGTGACTAACGCGCAGAATTCCAATGGTGGCTCTACAGGTGGTAATGCTAGTTCAAGTAGTGCAAGCGTTAGTGATGGCCAAGCGGTACGTAGTGCTCTCAGTCAAAAACGTTCTGGTGCATCAGAGTCACAAATTGCTACATCGTTGCTTAAGCAAGGTGCAACACCTGCACAATTACAACGTTTGCGTGGTCAATATGCAAATCAAATTAATAAAGCAGGCATGAGTAATGCTGTTGATAATGGTCTCAGACAGGCTATTGATCGCATGCGTACAAATAACGAAACAGGTGAACCTGCCGTTGCTGATGCTACTCTCGGCGATGATGAGATTCTGTTACTGGCTGGCGAAGACGAAGAAGACGAGGATCAAGAGATAAAGGCTGGAAAAGGAGGCATCTCTCATAAACAGGTCTTTGGACGTAATATCTTTAATAATCCTAATCTGACTTTCGCTCCCAATATGAATATTGCTACCCCTCAAAATTATGTTTTGGGTCCTGGCGATGTATTGGTTGTTGATATCTATGGAGGCTCTCAAGAGAGTCAGAAACTGACAGTCTCTCCAGAAGGTGATGTCTATGTTCCAGAATTTGGTCCTATTCAGGTGAGTGGCTTGCAGATTGCCACTGCTCAATCTCGTATCCGTTCACGCTTGGGCAAATATTTCCAAGGTTCAAGTATTCGTGTAACACTTGCACAGACCCGTTCTATTCAGATTAACGTCTTGGGTGAGGTTCGCGTTCCTGGTACGTATACATTAAGTTCTCTCTCAACAGTCTATCATGCTCTTTATCGTGCTGGTGGTATCAGTAACTTGGGAACACTCCGAAATATTAAACTCTATCGTCAGGGACGATTGGTAACAGTAGTCGATGTCTATGAATTTATATTCAATGGTCGATTGGCTGGTAATGTCCGCTTGGAGGATAACGATGTTATTCAAGTCGGAACATATGATTGTTTAGTAGATGTTGATGGACATGTGAAGCGTCCTATGACCTATGAACTACGTCAAGGTGAGACCTTATCAACTTTGTTGAAATACTCTGGCGGATTCTCTAGTGATGCCTATAAGAATACGGTTCGCGTAATGCGTAATTCGGATAAGTTGAAAAATGTATTTAATATTGACGAGTTTGATTTCTCTTCATTCGGTCTCCGTGATGGTGATGTAGTTAGTATTGAAGCCATTTCTGACTTATATGATAATATGGTACAAGTCAATGGTGCTATTTCACGTCCAGGTATGTATCAACTTGGAGAAAAGGTATATAGTGTTAAGAGTTTGATTGAACGTGCTGATGGAATGATTCCTGAGGCAATGACAAATCGAGCAGTTTTACGTCGACTGAAGCCTAATCGTACTCAAGAGGTACTCTCTATTAATCTTGAGGGTATTATGGCCGGCACAGAACCTGATGTGCCACTCCAGAATGAAGATGTGCTTTTCATTCCTACCATTCCTGAACATCAGAATCTTCGCACCATTTCAATTATGGGCGAGGTTGTATTCCCTGGAACATATGAATATGCTGATAGCATGACGATTGAAAACTTTATACTGCAAGCTGGTGGCCTTACAGATGCTGCTTCTGTGAATAAAGTAGATGTATCTCGTACGCCACATGATCCTCATGCCACTTCAGCAGGTATGGACTTGAAGCAGACATATACCTTTACTATTGATGAGAACTTTAAATTTGAAAAAGATAAGGATTTTGTATTGCAGCCATTCGATATCGTGCAGGTTCGTAAGAGTCCTGTCTATCAAGATCCTATCACCGTTTCTGTAGGAGGTGAGGTCTTGTATCGCGGTGACTACACAATGGAACGAAAGAATATGCGCCTTTCCGACTTGGTAAAAGCTGCAGGTGGTGTTATTGATGGAGCCGACATCCGTGGCGCTCGCTTGACACGTAAGATGAATGAAGATGAGCGTGCCCGTATTCGTTCAATCATTCGCATGGCTCGTCAGACATCAGACTCATCTGACTCTATATCATTGAGTAAGTTGGCTGTTCGTACCACCTATCCTGTAGGTATCCATTTGGACGAGGCTTTGGCAAATCCAGGAACCACAAAAGATATCGAATTGATGGATGGTGACGAGTTGATTATTCCACGTTTCAATCATACTGTACGTATTAGTGGTGACGTTCATACTCCTAATACTGTAGCATTCGAAGAAGGAAAAGGCTATAAATATTATATAGAGCAGGCCGGTGGCTTTGGAGATCGTGCAAAGAAGCGTAGTGCTTATATTGTTTATCAGAACGGTACTATGGCGATTGCTAAGAAAGCAAAGATTGAACCTGGTTGTGAGATCATTGTTCCTAGTAAGGTTAAGAAAGAAGGAAGCAATGTTACTCAATGGCTGGGCGTTGGTACAAGTTTAGCATCACTTGCCACAATGATTGCTACTATTGCTAATTTGACGAAGTAATTCTTTAATGGAAACGAATATGATATCAGAAGAAAATAATCTCCCTCAGGAAGAGTCATCTATTGATTTTGCGAAAATCTTTGGAGACTTAAAGAAGTATAAGAAACTTTATTTTAAGGTCTTTGCTATTGCTGCAGTCTTTGCTGTTGTCTATACGTTGAGTCTTCCTAACTATTATAGATGTACGGTAAAACTTAGTCCTGAGTTAAATAGTACTCGTAGTCGTAGCTCACTATCAAGTCTGGCCAGTACTTTTGGCTTGAATATTAGTGGTGCAATGGCTAATAGTACTGAGGCGCTGTTTCCTACACTTTATCCAGATTTGATGAATAGTGTGGCATTTCATACTACCTTGTTTCCAATTGAAATACATCGTGACAAGGATGACAAGATGATGACCTATTATGATTATCTGGCTAATGAACAGAAGGCACCATGGTGGTCAAAGGCTATTGGTGCAACGACGAAGGCTGTCTTTGGCCTGTTCTCATCCGAGAAGAAGAAAGAAAAAAGTTCTGTAGATCCATTCCGCTTGACAAGAAAACAAGCAGCTATCGTTAAGTCAATGAAGAATCGTATCGTTTGTGATGTTGATAAAAAGACGATGGTTATTACTATTGATGTAACGGATCAAGATCCTTTGATTGCTGCAACAATGGCTGATTCTGTACAGCAACGTCTGCAGGACTTCATTACTGACTATCGAACCAAGAAAGCACGTAATGATTTGGAGTTTAGTAAGAAGGCATTCAGCGAAGCTAAGATACGCTATGAACATGCTCGTCGTCGCTATGCTTCTTTCTCAGATTCTAATCAGCGTATTTTCTTAGAGAGCCTGCGTAGTGAACAGAATAAACTCAGCCAAGAATTGCAGATTCAGTCACAGGTTTATATTCAAGCCTCTGCTCAGCTGCAACAAGCAGAGCTGGATGTTCAGAAAGATACACCGGCGTTTACAGTATTGGAACCAGCTACAGTTCCTGTTAGAAAGGCTGGTCCATCTCGAGCTAAGATGTGTTTGATATTTATGTTTCTTGCTTTCTTGGGAACCACCGCATACGCTTTATACAAAGAAGATGACCTCAAGCCTCTTCTTGGTATGTCGTAATAATGAGGTCGATATGGAAAATATAGATAGAGGAATAAAACTATGATAAAACCTATTGATAAGTTACTAACTTGGTATTTTAGCAAGAATGCTCTACCATATTGGGGCATTCTGATATTGGACTTTTGTATCATGATGTTGGCGGGTGTGCTGACATATTGGTTATTCATCTTCCGAAGAATGGATGGCTTAGACCAGTTTATGCTGTTGAAGACCTTGTTTATGTATGCTATCCCGACCTTTTTTGGAGCGAAGATGTTTCATACATATTCGGGCATTGTGCGTTACTCGTCGTTTGTTGATTTAACCCGCGTATTCTATGCCAATGCAGTATCATTATGTATCGCCTATTTGATGCATTATATGGTACTTTATTACCCAGGTAAGGAGTTTTATCATTTGCCTTTCCGTCATATCATACTGATGTACATCATTGCCACACTCTTTATGTGGGGCTTGCGTGTACTGGTAAAGACTCTCTATGAGGTAACTACTCTTGATTCTAGAGCTATTCGTGTACTTATCTATGGTGCTATGGAGACGGGTGCAGCTTTAGCAAAGGGTATTCGTACACAAAGTCCTGCACGTTTTAACGTGAAAGGTTTTATTGCTGCAGAACCCAACTCAAACCATAGTAGAATTATGGGATTAAGAGTGTTCAATGCAACAGATGATATCGCTCAAATCATTAAAAGATATCGTATTGAGGCTATCCTAGTAGCTCCCCAGCGTATTAAAGAGTTCCGTAATGCTCAGCAGTTACAGGATGAGATTCTTAATACGGGTGTTAAGATCTTCATGTCACAGACTGTCAAGGAGATTAATGTCAAGGACGGCAAACTAGAAGAGGGTAGTCCGGATAATTTCCAAATGAAAGAGGTTAGTGTAGAAGATTTGCTGCCTCGCGATGAGATACGTGTTGATATGAAGTCAGTGGGTGAGTTGCTGAGTGATAAACGCATCTTGATTACAGGTTCTGCTGGTTCTATCGGTTCAGAACTTGTTCGTCAGATTGCTGTATATAAGCCTGGAGCCTTGATGCTAATTGACCAAGCCGAAACTCCTGAGCACGATCTTCAGTTGATGATGGCAAAAGATTTTGCTGGCATCCCAACAGAGACGATAGTTACTTCTATTTGTAAGAAGGATCGTATGGAGCATATCTTTAGCGAGTTCCGTCCTGATTATGTATTCCATGCTGCTGCTTATAAGCATGTTCCAATGATGGAAGAGAATCCTTCGGAGGCAGTACAGAATAATGTCTATGGTACGAAGATTATTGCAGACCTCAGTGTCAAATATGGCGTCAAGAAGTTTGTGATGGTTTCTACTGATAAGGCTGTGAATCCTACCAATGTGATGGGCTGCTCAAAGCGTATCTGTGAAATCTATGTTCAAGCTTTAGGTAAAACTAGCACTACTCAGTTTGTTACCACACGTTTTGGTAATGTGTTAGGTTCTAATGGTTCGGTTATTCCATTGTTTAAAGAACAGATAAAGAACGGTGGTCCTGTTACAGTAACAGATGAGCGTATTGTTCGTTACTTTATGTTGATTCCAGAGGCATGTAAACTTGTCTTGGAAGCAGGAACAAAGGGTAATGGTGGCGAAATCTTTGTCTTTGATATGGGTAAACCAGTGAGAATCGCCGACCTTGCAAAGCGTATGATTAGACTTAGTGGCGCTCATAATGTAGAGATTAAGTATACAGGTTTGCGTCCTGGTGAGAAACTCTATGAAGAGATGCTTAACGACTTGGAAGGTACCAAGCCTACGTTCCATGAAAAGATTCGTATTGCTGAGGTTCGTAACTATGACTATGCCGAGGTAGAAAAAGACATTGCCGAGTTGATTGAAATCTCAACGCACTACGACAATATGGCAACGGTTAAGAAGATGAAAGATATCGTACCTGAATATAAATCGAATAACTCGGTTTATGAAGTACTCGATCAATAACTTAATAACTTATATAATAATATGCTAACACAACACGACCTAAAACAGATTGCTCAGAAAGGTATTTCTGAACAACAGATTGACACACAGTTGGGGCAGTTTAAGACTGGTTTCCCCTTTTTGAAGTTGGAGGCTGCAGCAGCTATAGGAAAAGGCATCATCGTTCCTACTCCTATAGAGAGTAAGAATTATGTTGCTGCATGGCAACAATACAAGGCACAAGGCAAACGCGTAGTCAAGTTCGTTCCTGCTTCAGGTGCTGCCAGTCGTATGTTCAAGGACATGTTTGCATTTGTGGATGCAGATTACGACAAGCCAACAACGAGTTTTGAGAATAAGTTCTTTGATAGTATTAAAAGGTTTGCTTTCTATGATGAACTGGACACCGCCTGTCAGAAGAATAATGGTAAGTGTATTAAAGAACTGATGGCTGAAGGAAATTACAAAGCCGTTGTTGCCAATATGTTGAAGGCAGAAGGATTAAATTATGGTCAGCTACCAAAGGGGTTGCTCTTGTTCCATAATTACCCTGAAGGTCCTCGCACTCCTATGGAAGAACATTTGGTAGAGGGTGCTATGTATGCAGCATCTAATGGCGATGCTTATGTTCACTTTACCGTATCTCATGAACATATGGATTTGTTCAAGCAGAAAGTTGCGCAGAAGGCAAAACTGTTCTCTAAGAAATATGGTATCCGTTATGATATTACCTTCTCGGAGCAGAAACCCAGTACAGATACTGTAGCTGCTAATCCGGATGGAACACCATTCCGCAATAGTGATGGCAGTCTATTGTTCCGTCCTGGTGGTCATGGCGCATTGATTGAGAACTTGAATGAAATTGACGCAGATGTTATCTTCGTCAAGAACATCGATAATGTTGTTCCTGATCGTTTGAAGGCTGATACTGTGGTCTGGAAGCAGATTATAGCAGGATTGTTGATTACTCTTCAACAAAAAGCATTTGAATATCTGCGTATCTTAGATGAAGGTGCTACAGATGCACAACTACAGGAGATTGCTCGCTTTGTGAAGGAGTCACTTTGTGTTGATCCTAAAGACAATACTGTTGATGTTGCTTATCTTCGAAAGAAACTCAACAGACCGATGCGTGTTTGTGGTGTTGTCAAGAATGTAGGAGAACCTGGTGGCGGTCCTTTCCTTACATACAATCAAGATGGTACGGTATCACTTCAGATTTTGGAGAGCTCACAGATAGATAAATCTAATCAGGAATATATGGAGATGTTTACTAAAGGCACTCATTTCAATCCTGTAGATTTGGTATGTGCTGTTAAGGACTATCAAGGAAATGCATTTGATCTTCCTAAGTATGTAGATCCTTCAACAGGCTTTATCTCTCAAAAATCTAAGAACGGCAAGGAACTGCAAGCTTTGGAATTGCCTGGTTTGTGGAATGGTGCTATGAGTGACTGGAATACTATATTTGTCGAAGTTCCACTCTCAACCTTTAATCCAGTAAAGACCGTTAATGATTTATTGCGAGAGCAGCATCAATAAATGCATAAACATACAGCAAATGAGCAAATCGTAACTTTTTTAAGCAAAAAAGTTGCGATTTGTTTGTGGGTTAGGTGGAAAATGTTTATCTTTGCAGTCAAATAATGGAAAAAGTATGAATAATCTGAATCTATTAAATAACATTATTATTATTCGACTGCGTAACGTGGCCGGAAGTGATAGGGTATGTGTTATATAATAATAGGTATAGATAAATAATACAAGCCTTTCTCACTTCCGAGTGTGAAAGGCTTATTTCATTTAAGAGAGAAAAGAAACATAAATAGTAACATCAAAATCTATATTGAGATGAGTGACAGATTGTTTATTTTTGACACAACACTGAGAGATGGTGAACAGGTTCCTGGATGCCAGTTGAATACTGTAGAGAAAATTCAGGTGGCAAAAGCTTTGGAGCAGTTGGGCGTAGATGTGATTGAAGCCGGTTTCCCTGTTAGTTCACCAGGTGACTTCAATTCCGTTATTGAGATTTCAAAAGCCGTAACATGGCCCACAATCTGTGCACTGACACGTGCCGTACAGAAAGATATTGATGTGGCAGCAGAAGCTTTGCAGTATGCTAAGCGTAAGCGTATCCACACAGGTATTGGTACAAGTGATTCACATATTAAATATAAGTTCAACTCCACTCGTGAGGAGATTATCGAGCGTGCTATTGCCGCTACTAAATATGCCAAGAAATATGTAGAGGATGTTGAGTTCTATTGTGAGGATGCAGGACGTACAGATAATGAATATCTTGCTCGTGTTGTAGAGGCTGTCATTGCTGCAGGTGCTACCGTCGTTAATATCCCTGATACTACGGGCTATTGTTTGCCCCAGGAGTATTTTGAGAAGATAAAGTATTTAAAAGATCATGTCTCCAATATCGATAAAGCCATTATCTCTACCCACTGTCATAATGACTTAGGCATGGCTACTGCCAACACCTTCAATGGTGTGATGGGTGGTGCTCGTCAGGTTGAGGTTACTATCAATGGTATTGGTGAGCGAGCAGGTAATACTTCACTTGAAGAAATTGCCATGATCTTGAAGTGTCACAAGGGATTAGGTATCGAGACGAATATCAACACAACAAAAATATATCCGACATCAAGAATGGTGTCTAGCCTCATGAATATGCCCGTACAGCCTAACAAGGCTATTGTCGGACGTAATGCTTTTGCCCATTCTTCTGGTATCCATCAAGATGGTGTACTGAAGAATGTGCAGACCTATGAGATTATCGATCCGAAAGATGTTGGTATCGATGATAACAGCATCGTACTGACAGCCCGTTCTGGTCGTGCAGCCTTGAAGTATCGTCTCAGCGTAAATGGAGTTGATTTGTCAGAGGAGAAGCTTGATAAGGTTTACGAGAAGTTCCTGCAGTTGGCTGACCAAAAGAAGGAAGTTAATGATGCCGATGTACTCATGCTGGCTGGTGCCGATACCGCAGAGGCTCATGCTGTTAAACTTGAGTTCTTGCAGGTTACCACAGGTAAGGGCGTAAAGAGCGTTGCTTCTATTGGTCTTGATATTTCTGGTCAGAAGTTTGAGGCTGCTGCCAGTGGTAATGGTCCTGTTGATGCAGCCATTAAAGCTTTGAAGAAGATTATCATGAAACAGATGACGCTGAAGGAGTTCACTATTCAGGCTATTTCGAAAGGCTCAGATGATGTCGGTAAGGTACATATGCAGGTAGAGTATGATGGCTCAATCTATTATGGCTTTGGTGCTAATACCGATATTGTGACCGCTTCAGTAGAAGCATATATTGACTGTATCAATAAATTCAAGAAGTAAATGAATACGTTATTTGATAAGATTTGGGATAAACATGTAGTCCAAAAGGTAGAAGACGGACCAACACAATTATATATAGATAGGTTGTATTGTCACGAGGTGACATCGCCACAGGCTTTCGATGGTATGCGTGCTCGCGGATTGAAGTGCTTCCGTCCCGACCATATCTATTGTATGCCCGACCACAATACGCCGACCCACGATCAGGATAAACCTATTGAAGACCCTGTTTCTGCTAAGCAGGTTAGTACATTAGCACAAAATGCCAAAGAGTTCGGTTTAACCCACTATGGTATGATGAACCCCTCGAATGGTATCATTCATGTTGTAGGACCAGAAAAGGGACTCTCTTTGCCAGGCATGACGATTGTCTGTGGTGACTCTCATACCTCTACTCATGGCGCTATGGGTGCTGTGGCTTTTGGTATTGGCACGTCAGAAGTAGAGATGGTAATGGCTTCACAGTGTATTCTGCAACAGAAGCCGAAGTCTATGCGCATCAGTATTAATGGTACTCTGCAGAAGGGTGTTACAGCCAAGGATGTAGCCCTCTATCTGATGAGTCAGTTAACTACATCTGGTGCTACAGGTTATTTCGTAGAGTATGCAGGTGATGTGGTGAAGAATCTTTCTATGGAAGGTCGTCTGACACTATGTAACCTCTCTATTGAGATGGGTGCTCGTGGTGGCTTTGTGGCTCCCGACGAAGTGACCTTTGATTACGTCAAAGGTAAAGAGTTCGCTCCCAAGGGCGAAGAGTGGGAGAGAACTGTTGCCTATTGGAAGACTTTGAAGAGTGGCGACGATGCTGTCTTTGATAAGGAATTGGTATTTGATGCAAAGGATATTGAGCCTCGCGTCACCTATGGCACCAATCCTGGTATGGGTATTGGCATTACAGAATCTATTCCTACTAATGCCAAGGATGCTAAATCGCCAGAGCAAGGTTTCCAGAAAGCACTCAGCTATATGGGCTTTAAGGCTGGTGAGAAGTTGCTGGGCAAGAAGATAGATTACGTATTCCTTGGTGCATGTACCAACGGACGTATTGAAGACTTCCGTGCTTTTGCCTCTATTGCCAAAGGTCGCAAGAAGGCCGACAATGTTATTGCATGGTTAGTTCCTGGCAGTTGGGCTGTAGACCGTCAGATACGTGAAGAAGGTATTGATAAGGTATTGCAGGCTGCAGGCTTTGAGATTCGTCAGCCAGGCTGTTCTGCTTGTTTGGCTATGAATGATGATAAGGTGCCTGCAGGCAAGTATGCCGTATCCACTTCTAATCGTAACTTTGAAGGTCGACAAGGCCCAGGCAGTCGCACCATTCTATGTTCACCTCTCGTAGCCGCCGCTGCTGCAGTCACAGGAGTAATCACCGATCCAAGAACACTATTATGAAACAGAAATTCAACGTTATAACATCCACTTGTGTGCCCCTTCCTTTAGAGAATGTTGACACCGATCAGATAATTCCTGCCCGTTTCCTCAAAGCAACCACTCGTGAGGAGAAGTTCTTTGGCGACAACCTCTTCCGCGATTGGCGCTACAATGCTGATGGCAGTTTGAACAAGGATTTTGTTCTTAATAATCCCACCTATTCTGGTTGTATCCTTGTTGCTGGTAAGAACTTTGGCAATGGCTCTAGTCGTGAGCATGCTGCATGGGCTATTGCTGGCTATGGCTTCCGTGTCGTTATCAGTTCGTTCTTTGCTGATATCCATAAGAACAACGAACTCAATAATTTTGTGTTGCCTGTAGTTGTTAGCGAGCAGTTCCTTGCCGAACTCTTTGAAAGCATCAAGGCCAATCCGAAAATGGAGGTAGAGGTTGACTTGCCCAATCAGACTGTAACCAATAAGGCAACGGGAAAGAGCGAGTCGTTTGAAATCAATGGTTATAAGAAACATTGCCTGATGAATGGGCTTGATGATATCGACTTCCTTGTTGCCAATAAAGATAAGATAGTAGACTGGGAACAACGACAATAACAAGATGAATCAACAATTTGTCGAGATATTAGACTGTACGCTACGTGATGGAGAACAAACCAGTGGCGTATCCTTTCTGCCGCACGAGAAGCTTGTGATGGCAAGAAAGTTGCTGCGTGATGTCAATGTAGATCGCATAGAGATTGCATCGGCTCGCGTCAGTGAAGGAGAGAAAGAGGCTGTCACGATGATATGCCGCTATGCTCAACAGATTAACCGATTAGACAGTGTAGAGGTCTTAGGCTTTGTGGATGGCGGACAGTCCATTGACTGGATTGCCAGCTGTGGCGGTAAGGTTATCAATCTGTTGGCAAAAGGTTCTTTGAAACACTGTAAACATCAACTGCATAAGACTCCTGAGGAACATATTGCAGATATCCAGGAAGAACTGCGTTATGCTGCTGAGAAAGGACTGCAGGTCAATCTTTATCTGGAAGACTGGTCAAACGGAATGAAAGACTCGCCAGACTATGTTTATCAGCTCATGGACGCGTTGACGTTGAACGTCGAACATGGAACGTTGAACGTTCAACGTTTCATGCTTCCCGACACGTTGGGCGTGATGAATCCGTTGCAGGTAGTTGAGTATTTCCGTAAGATGATCAAGCGCTATCTTGGTGTCCACTTCGACTATCATGCGCATAACGACTATGATTTGGCAGTGTCCAATTCTTTGGCAGCCGTGTTGAGTGGTGCCAAAGGATTGCATGTTACCGTTAATGGACTGGGCGAGCGTTGTGGTAATGCGCCGTTGGCTTCCGTTCAGGCTATTCTGAAAGATCAGTTCCACGCTAAGACAAATATTAACGAGAGTCAGCTGAATGACATCTCTCGTATGGTAGAGAGCTTTAGCGGTATTTCGGTAGCTCCCAACCAACCGATTGTTGGTGAGAATGTCTTTACACAAGTGGCTGGTGTTCATGCAGATGGCGACTCTAAAGATAAGCTTTACTATAACGAGCTTATGCCCGAACGATTTGGCCGTAAGCGTGAGTATGCACTGGGAAAAAATAGTGGTAAAGCGAACATTGCCAAGAATCTGGAAGAGTTAGGACTGGAGCTTACTCCTGAGCAGACACAGCGCGTCACACAGCGTATCACCGAGTTGGGCGACAAGAAAGAGATTGTGACACAAGAGGATCTGCCGTATATCGTCAGTGATGTCTTGAAGCATGATGGTAGAGACGATAAGGTAAAACTCGTGAGCTATGTAGTCTCTACGGCTTATGGTCTGAAGCCTGGTGCCAATATCAAGGTGGAGATTAATGGTCAGCAGTATGAAGCGGGTGCCACTGGCGACGGTCAGTATGATGCCTTTGTGAAAGCTTTGCGCTATATCTATCGCAAACATCTCAATCGCACCTTCCCTATATTGGCCAACTATCAAGTAACCATTCCTCCTGGTGGCCGCACTGATGCCTTGGTACAGACGGTTATCTCGTGGCACTATAAGGATGGCATCCTTCGCACTCGTGCCCTTGACGCTGACCAGACTGAAGCAGCTATCAAGGCAACCTTTAAGATGCTGAACATTGTAGAAGACGACCAGTCTTTATAATAAATGTTATTTAATGATGTATTGTTTTGTGTTTAGCAAGCTTTACACTAACTTTGCAGTCAAAACAACGAAAAAACGAAAACTGGAGAAGATAGTATGAAACTGAAAATTGCTGTTCTTCCGGGCGATGGTATTGGTCCGGAGATTATGAAGCAGGGTGTAGCTGTTATGGATGCTATTGCCCGCAAGTTCGGACATGACTTTGAGTATGAGGAGGCACTGGTAGGTGCTACAGCTATTGATGCTGTGGGCGATCCTTATCCTGATGCTACTCACGATATCTGTATGAAGGCTGATGCCGTGCTCTTTGCTGCAGTCGGCGACCTGAAATACGACAACAATCCCACGGCGAAGGTTCGCCCCGAGCAGGGACTGCTTGCCATGCGCAAGAAGTTAGGCTTGTTTGCCAATGTCCGTCCAGTAGCCACCTTTGAGTGTCTGCTGCATAAGTCACCCTTGAAGGATGAACTCTTGCGTGGTGCTGACTTCGTGGTTATTCGCGAGTTAACCGGTGGCATGTATTTCGGTGAGAAGTATCAAGACAACGATAAGGCGTATGATACCGATATCTATACTCGTCCGGAGATTGAGCGCATTCTGAAGGTTGCTTTCGAGACGGCACAGAAGCGTAAGAAGCATCTGACTGTTGTTGATAAGGCAAATGTCTTGGCAAGTTCTCGCTTGTGGCGTCAGATAGCTAAGGAGATGGAACCTCAGTATCCTGATGTTACGACTGACTACATGTTTATCGACAATGCTTCGATGCGTGTATTGACGGAGCCTACCTTCTTTGATGTCGTAGTAACAGAGAATACCTTTGGCGACATCCTGACCGATGAGACCAGCTGTATTACTGGCTCTATGGGCTTGCAGCCATCATCCAGTCTTGGTGAGCATACACCACTATTTGAACCAGTTCATGGCTCTTGGCCACAGGCAAAGGGACAAAACCTTGCCAATCCGTTGGCGCAGATACTCTCTGCAGCCATGTTGTTAGAACACTTCGGACTCAATAAAGAAGGTTCGTTGATACGTGAAGCCGTCAATGCCTCATTGGATGCCAATGTCCGCACACCCGAGATACAGGTGGAAGGTGGCGCAAAGTACGGCACAAAAGAAGTTGGTGAATGGATTATAAACTATATCGAAAAAGCATAGTTCTGTTTGTTGCCATATCATGGCAACTTACAGTTCATGCACAAAATATCAATTGGCGCGACTCGCTGCGCGTACTTAACAAGGAGATAGCCCAGTCAGCTTGGAATACTGACTTGCATCTTCGCAAGGCTGCTGTCAATCTGGAATTGCAGCAGTGGCAGTATGCCATTGACGAGTATGGACTCATCTTGCAGCATGAGGGCCAGAATCCTGCGGCCTTGTTCTATAGAGCATACGCCTCTACTCATCTCCGCCACTATGATGTGGCTCGACGCGACTATGAAGAACTGCTACAGATATTCCCGCGTCATCAGGAGGCCCGCTTCTCTCTTGCTTATGTCCTTCAGGTGATGGGTAAGAAGATGGATGCGCTCGATCAGTTGAATCAGCTCATAGAGCAATGTCCAGACTCCGCCATCTACTATGCCTCACGTGCCGGATTGGAGAGAGAGATGAAACAGTATGATGCAGCTCTCTATGACTGGCAGCAGGCCATTGACCGCAATACTACTGAGGCCGATTACGTAGCCTCACAAGTAGATTTGCTGTTGAGTCTTAATCGTAAAGAGGAAGCGCGCCGTGCTTTAGATGCTGCCGTTCGCCGTGGAATACCAAGAGGTGTGCTTAATGCTTGGTATCGCAGATTGAAATAATTAGTAATGATGAAAGATATACTGACAAACAAACTTAAAAACATCTTATTCAAGAAACCTACAAAAGTCCAATACATTCTGGGCTTTGCTGTCGTTGTATTACTTTTAGCAGGCATCAAACGCTTGGCTGGAATAGGCGATGGCGAAGCGCAGTCGCTAGAGAATAGTGAAGAACTAACAGCGGCTACGGAAGAAACGTTCAATGTTCAATGTTCAATGTTCAATGACAAAAAGCATCGTATTCTCTCCGTTCCCAACTACAAGGTAGCTTTCCCTGATAGTCAGAGCGTACAGATTGTTGCAGCCAACAAGTGGGGTGTAAAACCCGTAAAGAATCGTGAGGATGCTGAGGCTCGTAAGAAAGAGCTGGTATATGTTGGCGAGAGTCCTTACTATCATGTTGACAAGCTCAAGAGTTCTATTCCTTATCTGGTACCTCGTGCAGCCGTTTTGTTGCAAGACATTGGTCAAGCCTTTTACGATAGCCTCTATATGAAGGGCGTTCCCCTCAACCAACTGATTGTCACCAGTGTGCTGCGTACTCAGGAAGATGTCAAGAAGTTACAGCGTCATAATGGCAATGCTACCGACAACTCTTGCCATCTTTACGGCACGACCTTTGATATCTGCTACAACCGCTATCATGCAGTAGGACGAGAGGTGCGCAACGATACCCTCAAGTGGGTGCTCTCAGAAGTGCTTCGCGATATGCGAGAAGACCAACGTTGCTACATTAAATACGAAGTAAAGCAAGGCTGTTTCCATATGACTGTTAGATAATCGTTATGAGAAAACATTGTTTTACAATAGCGAAAACAGTGTTTTCCTTACGGGAAAACATCGTTTTCTACGCTGGAAAACGATGTTTTCTGCCCAAGAAAACGCACTTGGATAAAAAGAAGCACCCATAGCGGGTGCTTCTTTATCATATATTTAATAAGGAATACTTCTTACAGGATAGTCTTGACTGCTTCGAGCATGCCCTTTTCCTGAATAAGGTCGAGGAAAAGTTTGAGTAGTGTATTGAGGCCTTCAATCTTGTTGAGGTCTTCTTGCCAGATAAATTCAGCACCAAGCACACCGTCTGCAACCTTCTGTGTATCGCCAGTAGCCCAAAGGTTACTAAGCAATTCCATAATCTTGGGATCATCGTTAGGAACAATGTCTACGCCATCGGCACGCTTGCCACCTTTGTAATAGGTGATGATAGCTGCGAGGCCAAAGACAAGTCCCTTAGGCAGTTCGCCCATACGCTCTAAGTATGTCTTCAAACCGGGCAGGTCGCGAGCCTGGAACTTAGGGAAGCTGTTGAGCATAATGCTTGTAACCTGATGGTCTACAAAAGGATTGTCGAAACGCTCAAGCACATCGCCAGCAAACTTCTCCAACTCGTCCATAGGCAGGTCGAGCGTCTGCATCAGTTCCTCAAACTGTACCTTGTGGATATACTTGCCAATAACCTCGTGGTTGCAGGCATCGCGAACGATATTAACTCCGCTAAGGAATGCAACAGGTGAGAGTACGGTATGAGGACCATTGAGTAGCGTAACCTTACGCTTGTGGTAGGGCTCTTCGCTGGGAACAAACAATACATGTAGGCCTGCTTTATCTGCTGGGAATTCCTTGGCTACTTCTCGTGGAGCCTCAATCACCCAGAGGTGGAAGTTCTCTGCCTGTACAACGAGGTTGTCACGATAGCCAACCTTCTCTTGTATCTCAGCAATTTCCTTGCGGGGGAAACCAGGAACGATACGGTCTACGAGTGTAGCATAGACGCCACAAGACTCGTCGAACCATCTCTTGAAGTCTGCACCGAGGTTCCACAACTCAATATACTTGTTGATGCAATCTTTCAGTACATGACCATTCAGGAAGATAAGTTCACAAGGGAAGATAATCAATCCCTTGGTAGGATCACCGTTGAAAGTCTGCCAACGGCGATACAACAACTGTACTAGTTTTCCGGGATAGCTGCTGGCAGGTTTATCGTCAAGCTTACAAGTAGGATCGAAAGCAATACCAGCCTCGGTAGTGTTAGAGATAACAAAGCGAACCTCGGGCTGGTCGGCCAATGCCATGAAGGCTTCGTTCTGAGAGTAGGGGTTCAGCGCACGGCTGATGACATCGATGCGCTCCAGTGTGTTGACGGGGTTGCCATTCTCACGACCCTGCAGATTGACATGATACAGACAGTCCTGACCATTGAGCATTTCGACCATACCTTTCTCAATAGGCTGTACAACAACGACAGAACCATTGAAGTTGGTCTTCTGGTCCATATTCCAGATAATCCAATCAACGAATGCACGGAGGAAGTTACCCTCACCAAACTGAATCACCTTTTCAGGCATTACGCTCTTGGGAGCGAAGTGTTTGTTTAACGGTTTCATAAAATGTATACAGGTTAATGTTTTACGTATTTACTGTTTTAATAGATATTGTTTGAAATCACTGAAGTCTTTAGACATGGGCACGCTCTGCTTCTTACCCTTCATGAAGGCTGCCAAGCGCTCAGGTATCTCAATGTCGATGCCTAAGATGTCGTCTACTTTCTCCTTGAACTTAGCAGGATGAGCAGTCTCGCAGAAGATGCCAACCTCACCAAGATGCAATCCTTCTTTCAGAGCACGATAACCGCAAGCTCCATGAGGATCAAGGATATAGCCCGTTTCGCTATAGCATTTGCGCATGGTCTCACGAATCTGTTCATCATTATATGTCGCACCACTGATGAGGCTACTGATGCGTTCATGCGACTGTCCGTAGAGATTATAGATGCGGGCAAAGTTAGAGGGATCGCCAACATCCATTGCATTAGCCAATGTCTGTATGCTTGCCTTAGGTTCATACTTGCCTGTCTGCAGATAATTGTAGAAGATATCATTGGCATTGTTGGCAGCGATAAAACGCTTGATGGGCAGTCCCATCTCATGGCCAAACAATGCTGCGCAGATATTACCGAAGTTACCACTTGGTACACACATGACTAGGTTATCTGCCAAGCCCAGCTTCTTGATGCGAGCGTAGGCATTGAAATAATAGAATGCCTGAGGCAGGAAGCGAGCAACGTTGATAGAGTTGGCAGATGTCAACTTCATGTGCTTGTTAAGCTCTTCGTCCATAAAGGCAGACTTAACCAGTGCCTGACAATCGTCGAAAACACCATCCACCTCAATAGCGGTGATGTTCTTACCGAGAGTAGTAAACTGACATTCCTGAATAGGACTAACCTTTCCCTTAGGATAGAGCACATAGACATGGATGCCCTCAACACCAAGGAAACCATTAGCTACTGCAGAACCAGTATCGCCAGAGGTGGCTACGAGAACATTGACAGTCTTATGGGCTTCGCTACTTCTATTGATGAAATACTGTAGTAGGCGTGCCATAAAGCGGGCGCCAACATCCTTGAAGGCGAGGGTAGGACCATGAAACAGTTCCAGCGTATAGATATTGTCCTCAACCTTTACAATAGGACAATCGAACGATAACGTGTCATAGACAATGTCTTGCAGACCATCAGGGTCAACATCATCACCGAAGAAGTTGGCTGCCACATTATAGGCAATATCCTGAAACGACATATCTTGAATGTCGTCGAAGAATGCCTGTGGCAACTTGTAGATGTTTTCCGGCATATAGAGACCACGGTCTTCTGCCAGTCCTTTTACCACTGCCTTCTCTAAATCGGCAAGTGGCGCTTTACCATTAGTACTGTAATATTTCATAGTCTATTTTATTTTCATTAGTTCTTGCATGAATTCTTGAAGTTTCAGCAGACCGTAGCTGCCGTTAACACACGATACTTCGTCGTATTGTTGTACCTGGTCGGCTTGGATGCCACGATGCCAAATAAGGAAGGGAACAGGCTGACCAACATGGATGCGCTGTTCGACAGGTGTGAGATGGTCGGGTAGTACAGCAATGCATACTGGTTCACTCCATGTCTCAACCTCCTTGTATATGGGAGCAATCAGGCGCTGATCCAGATACTCAATGGTTTTGAGCTTAAGCTCTAAGTCACCATCATGACCAGCCTCATCGCTTGCTTCAACATGTACGAAAACGAAATCGTCAGTTTTAAGTGCGTTGATAGCTGCTTGTGCTTTGCCCTCGTAATTGGTATCAGCCAATCCTGTAGCACCTTCAACCTCAACAATCTTCAGACCAGCATAGTGGCCAATACCTCTGATGAGGTCAACAGCAGAGATAACAGTACCGTTCTTAATCTCCGAATATTGTTGTTGGAGTGTCAACATTGAAGGACGGTAGCCACCACTCCAAGGCCAGATGCTATTGGCCTGGCGCTCTCCCTTAGCTGCTTTAGCCTGATTGTATGGATGCTTGGGCAGTAGCTCTTGTGAACGAAGAATGAGGGTGTTGAGAAGGTCGGCAGTAGCCTGAGCAGAGAGACGGTTAGTGCTTGTTGCGACTGAGTCGTAACATACACTTTCATCTGCCTTAACTAGCAGCGGGCGCCATTCTTCGTTGGGATGGTCGTGAGGTGGAGCACATACGATATGCTTGTTGCCCCCCTTGATAACCAAAAGATGACGATACTGGATGCCAGTAATGAACTTCACGCGCTCGCAGCCTTCTTGCTCGTTGATGGGCTTGGCTAACTCTTCGTTGAGATAGTCAATAAGTATGCGGGCATCGTCTGTTTCCAGATTACCACCATTGTGCGTGATAATCTTGCCGTCTTCCAAAGTGATAATATTGCAGCGAATGGCAAGATCATCGTCTGCCATCTCATAGCCGATAGAAGCCGCTTCCAAAGGACCGCGACCTTCATATACTTTATTTAAGTCATAACCAAGAATAGCAGTGTTGGCAACTTCAGAACCAGGAGGGAATCCTTCAGGCACAGTGACAAGACGACCACAGCGACCTTCACGTGCCAACTGGTCCATTATGGGCTTGTGAGCATATTGCAACAATGTTTTTCCGCCAAGTCTTTCTACGGGCAGGTCTGCCATTCCATCGCCTAGTATAATTATGTGTTTCATATCAAATTATATGTTAGCGATAGACATGATATTGGCGAAGACACCAGCAGCAGTAACACCAGCACCGGCACCATAGCCCTGAATCTGCATTGGATATTCTTTGTAACGCTCAGTGGTGAGCAGTACGATATTGTTGGAGCCTTCGAGATTGTAGAACGGATGATTGCGGTCTACTTCTTTCAAAGCTACATTGGTCTTTCCGTGTTCCATTGTGGCAACGAAGCGCCAGCGCTTGCCCTCAGCTTCTAACTGTTGACGACGTTTTTCAAAGTCTGCATCCAAAGCTGGTAGCTTCTTCCAGAAGTCATCTACCGTACCTTCGAAGTAGTCGCTGGGCACAAAGAGATGTTTCTCTACATCTTGCTGCTCTACCTGATAGCCTGCCTCGCGAGTGAGAATAACCAACTTGCGTACAACATCTGTTCCACTGAGGTCGATACGTGGATCTGGCTCAGAGTAGCCTTGCTCCTTGGCACGTCGTACTGTCTCAGAGAATGGAACATCGGCACTAATTTCGTTGAAGATGAAGTTGAGCGTACCAGAGAGCACGGCCTCAATCTTCAGAATCTCGTCACCCGAGTTACGCAGGTCGTTGATAGTACCGATAATAGGCAAGCCAGCACCAACGTTGGTTTCATAGCGGAACCATACGCCACGATTGCGTGCTGTGCGCTTCAGTTGTAGATAGTCGGCATAGTTGCCTGACGCAGCAATCTTGTTGGCTGCAATAACGCTGATATTATGTTCTAGGAATGTCTGATAGAGTGCTGCAATATCCTTGCTGGCCGTACAGTCGACAAACACCGAATTAAATATATTCATCTGGATGATAGCATCGCCCAACTTCTGGTCGGGCAGGGGAGCGTCGTTCAGTTGTTCACGATAGGTTGACAGGTCAATGCCGTCGCGATTAAGCAGATACTTCTTACTACTTGCAATACCCACCACGTTCAACTTCAAACCATTGCGCTGCATCAACTCGTCATACTGCTTGCGAATCTGTTCAATCAGCATGCCTCCAACAGTTCCTACACCACAGATGAACAGGTTGAGTACCTTGTATTCTGACAGGAAGAACGAGTCGTGAAGTACGTTGAGTGACTTGCGCAAGAACTTACCTTCGACAACAAACGAGATGTTTGTCTCGGAAGCACCCTGTGCACAGGCAATAACAGAGATACCTGAACGTCCTAAGGTGCCAAACAACTTACCTGCGATACCAGGTGTGTGCTTCATGTTCTCACCCACGATGGCAATAGTGGCCAAACCACTCTCGGCATGCATGGGGAACATTGCGCCTGTTTCAATCTCTTTGGCGAACTCCTCGTTTAATACACTAACGGCAGCTGTAGCATCTTCATCACGAACGCCAATAGAGGTAGAATTCTCTGAAGAAGCCTGTGATACCATGAATACAGAAATACCGTTGTTGGCGAGGGCGGTAAAGATACGACGGTTGACACCAATAACACCCACCATAGAAAGACCGGTAACCGTAATCAGTGTGGTACCCTTAATGCTTGAGATACCCTTAATGGGTTTCTCATCGTTCTCAATATGGTCTTTAATCAGTGTGCCTGGGTGTTCAGGATTGAATGTGTTCTTTACCTTGATAGGTATGTTTTTGACACATACGGGATATATTGTTGGGGGATAGATAACCTTGGCACCGAAGTTACAAAGCTCCATCGCCTCAATATAACTCAATTCATTAATGGTGTAGGCAGTCTTGATAACACGTGGGTCGGCAGTCATGAAACCATCAACATCAGTCCATATCTCCAAGACCTCTGCATCAAGAGCTGCAGCAATAATCGCTGCGGTATAGTCAGAACCGCCACGTCCAAGGTTGGTGGTCTCACCACTATCGCGGTCTCTGGAGATAAAGCCAGGAACAACCGCAACCGTCTTGTTTGTTGCAATGCCATTGCAACAAACTGGGGCGAAGGCCTCCTTCACGAGCTGTGCCGTTAGTTCGGCATCTAACACATGCTTGCCGTTCTTCTTTTCTGTACGGATGAAGTCACGACTGTTCATGCGGATACCACCCTTGATAAGTGTCGCTACGATATTAGAACTCAGTCGCTCACCATACGATACAATGGCATCCTGTGTCTTCTTCGACAGGTCGTGAATAAGATATACACCATAGTAGATACTCTTCAACTGGTCGAAGAGCTGATCTACCTTATTAAATAAATCTACACGTTTCTGGGAATCGTTGATAATCGTGTCTATCATCTGGTGGTGGCGCGTCACCATCGCATCAAACTCTTCACGCCAACGGTCATCACCACTGAGTGCTAACTTTGATGTGGTTATCAACTTGTCAGTGATACCCCCCAGGGCACTAACAACAACTACGACAGGCCCCCGTCCAGCTTCTGTCTCCACGATTTTCTTTAAGCTCAAAATGCTTTTTACGGAACCTACGGACGTTCCGCCAAATTTCAGTACTTTCATATTTCTATGCTATTTATCTTGTATGACGGTACCCCTAAACAAGCGGGGCTTTAACTCCATCAACGCTGCAAAGATAAACATTAAATCTGAAACAACAACAATTATGAGCAGAAAAAACGTTACATAGGGGATAAAAACATACTGATTTAGATAAAAAATGAATAATTCTATCAAAACATTTGCTAATTTGATATTTTCTCCTTATCTTTGCGAAATGATAATTCATTTTACTAACTAAACAAATTTTGAGGAATTATGAAGAAAAAATTCATTTGCGCCGTTTGTGGATATATCTATGAAGGCGATGCTGCTCCCGAGAAGTGCCCCATCTGTAAGGCTCCTGCCTCTAAGTTCTCTGAACTGAAGGAACAGACTGGCGATGTAACCTATGCTACAGTTCACCGCTTAGGTGATGGTAAGATTGAGGGTGTTCCCGAAGAGATGATTCAAGAGTTGCGCAACAACTATAACGGTGAGTGTGGTGAGGTCGGTATGTATATTGCAATGGCTCGTCAGGCTGACCGTGAGGGCTATCCTGAAATTGCTGAGGCTTTCAACCGCTATGCACTAGAGGAGGCTAAACATGCTGCTCAGTTTGCTGAACTGTTAGGTGAGGTTGTTTTCGATACCAAGACCAATTTGGAGAAGCGTGCTGCTGCCGAAGAGGGTGCTTGTGCTGACAAGTTTGAACTGGCTAAACAAGCGAAGGCTATGGGCTTTGATGCTATTCACGACATGGTTCACGAGGCTGCAAAGGATGAGGCTCGTCATGGTGCAGGCTTTGCTGGTTTATTGAAGCGTTATTTTGGAAAGTAAGCAGATAAACAATAAAATAGGAGGAAAGACGTTTTATCAATATATGATAAAGCGGCTTTTCTTTTTGTTCATTGCAGCGTTGGCATTGCTGACAGCATGCTCTGACAATGACTCCTTCTCTACAGATGGCAGCCATAGGTTGTCGTTCTCTGCAGACACTATACGAATGGATACCCTTTTCTCCACTGTTCCTTCGTCGACCTATACGTTTTGGGTACACAATCGTACGAATGATGGTATCCGTTTGCGTTCTGTTCGATTAGAGCGTAGCGGTCAGTCGGGCTTTCGTGTGAATGTGGATGGTACATTCCTGAATCCTGTAGCTACCAATATGGAGATTCGTAAGGGGGATAGCATTCGCGTGTTTGTTGAGGTAACAACGTTTGAGAATATTTCTAATGAACCGCAGTTAGTGGAAGACAATCTGCTGTTTACATTAGAGAGTGGAGTAGAGCAGAAGGTAAATCTGCGTACTTACAGTTGGAATGCTCAGCAACTGAAACAACTCACTGTTAAGGAGAATATGACACTGGAGTCGGAGGTGCCTATTGTTATTTATCAGGGTATTCAGGTAGACAAAGGTGCGACGCTGACAATCAAGAATACAACACTCTATTTCCACGATGGTGCAGGTATAGATGTAAAGGGACAGTTGAAGGCTGAACAAGTGGTGTTCCGTGGTGACCGTCTTGACCACATGTTTGATTATCTGCCTTATGATCGTGTGAGTGGACAATGGCGTGGTATTAAGGTGTTCCCGAAAGCTGCTGGTTGTACGTTAGATAATTGTGAGATACGTAATGCGATGGATGCGCTGCATTGTGATACAACCATTGTCAATTTGACCAATACGGTAGTACACAATAGTAATGGCTTTGGCTTGTGGGCTCACGACTCGGAAGTGAAGATAGAGAACTGTGTATTCTCGAATGCGAAGAATGATTGTCTTGCGCTTTTGGGCTGTCAGGCAACAGTAAATCAGACCACACTGGCTCAGTTCTATCCATTCTCTGCCAATCGTGGTATCGCTTTACGTTTTGCATCTACGGAAAAGAATCTGCAACTTACTTGTACCAATACGTTGGTTACTGGTTATGAAGATGATGTGGTGATGGGAGATGTGACGGAAGAAACAATATATCTCTTTGAGAATTGTTTGTTGCGCACTCCAGAACCAAAGAATATAGAGTTTTTTAAAGAAATAATCTGGGAAAAGAAAGATGATGAGGTGCAGGGAAAGAAGCACTTCGTATTGTTTGATGATGATAATCTGCTGTACGACTTTGATATAAAGGAAGAGTCACCAGCATATGAAAAGAATATAGGTAGAAGAAAAAATCTATGAAACACAACATTTGTATTTTTACGGGTGCACGCCCTAACTTTATCAAGGTGGCACCTTTGATTCGTGCAATAGAACATACTGATGATTGTCAGTATCAATTGGTATATGCAGGTACTGCTGATGATTCCACACTGGAGGATTCGTTATTTAGTGACTTGCAGATTTCTCGTCCCGATGTATTCTTGGGTGTTGACTGTGAGAACCTGAATGAACTGACGGGTAGGGTGATGGCTGAGTTTGAACGCTATCTTGAACAGCATGAAACAGATACTGTTATTGTGGTTGACGACTTGGCCTCTACGATGGCAGCAGCTATTGTTACGAAGAAGCATGGACTTCGTTTGGCTCATCTCGTAGCTGGAACGCGTTCCTTTGATATCAATATGCCTAAGGAAATTAATCGTCTTGTTATTGACGGATTGAGCGACTTGCTGTTTACGGCTGGTGTGGGCGCCAGCAGTATTGCAACACGAGAAGGTGCTGAGAATCATAAGATATATTTGGTGGGTAACATCCTGATGGATACCCTGCGCTATAATCACGATCGTTGGACACGTCCTGCATGTCTTGATGGTATTGCAGACGGACGTTATCTGGTATTTACGCTCAATCGCAAGGCATTGCTTGCTGACAAGGAGAATCTCAAACGAATGCTTGATGCTATCAGCGAAGTAGCAGGCGATATTCCCGTTATTGCTCCACTGCGTGGTCCTGCTCACGATGTGGTTACCTCTCTCACCTCTCACTTCTCATCTCTCACCTCATTAAACTATCTCGACTTTGGCTATCTTACCAGTCATGCAATGGGTATCATAACTGACTCAGGTAATGTGGCAGAAGAGGCAACCTTTAATCATGTACCTTGTATCACGCTCAACTCTTATACAGAACATAGCGAGACCGTTAAGCAAGGAACAAATGTCCTGGTGGGTGAGGATGCAAACAAACTGCGTGAGTCACTGACAGACTTGGTGGCAGGTCGCTGGAAATCATCTTCTCTGCCTGATCGTTGGGATGGACGCACAGCTGAGCGCATCGTGAAAATATTGACACAAGAATAAACTAGGATAAACATTAACTAATATGAATTTTGGACGAATACTCCTATCAGTAATAGCCTTCCATTCATTGGAAGGCTTTGCTGATAATAGACTGACAGGAACAGTTATTGGCACGCAAGAGTCTGTAGACTATAATACTAGTGCAAAGTCGACTACCATCAATACCTGTGCTGATGCTTTTGATGGTAATCTCGAAACCTACTTCGCCTCGTATGACAGAAGTTATACATGGGCAGGACTTGATTTAGGAAGTCCTCATGTGATTACTCGTGTGGCTTGGTCGCCTCGCAATGATTCGCATGGTGAAGAAAGGGTAGTGCTGGGCGTGTTTGAAGGAGCTAATAGTCCAGACTTTATGGATGCATTACCTATTTATATTATCACCGAGAAAGGCAAGATAGGTCAGATGTCGTATGCTGATGTGAATTGTTCGCGTGGTTTCCGCTATGTGCGTTATATCGGTCCTTCTGATGCTCGCTGTAATATTGCAGAGTTGGAGTTCTATGGTGAACCTGGTGATGGCGATGATTCTCATCTCTATCAGTTGACGAATCTTCCTACGGTAAGTATCCATACACTCAACGGAGAGATTCCTTACGACAAAGAACATGAGATTGTCTCACAACTGACTATCATCTCTGATGATGGCACAAAGCTGCTCTCAGAATCAGGTAACACTCGTGAGAGAGGTAATGCTTCGAGAGGTTTTCCCAAGAAACCATATCGTATCAAGTTTGATACCAAGCAAAATGTGCTTGATGCTCCTGCAAAGGCTAAAAAATGGACACTCATCAATAACTATGGTGACAAGACGCTGATGCGCAACCTCCTAGCCTTCGAACTGAGTCGTAAGATGGGCATGCCTTATACTCCTTATGGTACTGCTGTTGATGTGTTGCTCAATGGTGAGTATAAGGGCTGCTATCAGTTGTGCGACCAGATACAGATTCATAAGCATCGTATCAATATTACAGAGATGACGAAAGATGATAATGAGGGAGAAGCGCTTACTGGTGGTTATCTGATAGAGGTAGATGCTTACGCTAATCAGGAAAAGTCGTGGTTTAATTCCAACAAAGGCAATCCCGTAACTATCAAATCGCCTGATGAGGATGACATCACAGCCCAGCAGAAGAATTATATCAAGACCTTCTTCAATAAGATGGAGAATAATTGGCAGACTTATCTTGATACGAATACTTTCTTGAGACATTTCCTTGTTGGTGAACTCTCTGGTAATACAGATACCTATTGGAGTGTCTATATGTATAAGCAGCGTGGCGAAGACCTTATGTACACTGGACCAGTATGGGACTTTGACTTGGCTTTCGATAATGACAATCGCACCTATCCCCTCAACTCTCTTCGTGACTATGTGTATAGAACGAAAGGTAGTTGTGCTGGTAATATGAAGTCTTTTGTCGATAATATAGTAGTCAATAATGCTGCTGCTCGTCAGCAGATGGTAGAAATCTGGGATGAGGCTCGTCATACAGGACTCACAGAAGAGAATCTTGTGGCGTGGATTGATGATATGGAAACCTATTTGGACCAGTCGCAGAAGCTGAACTTTAAGCGCTGGAATATCATGAATCAATATGTCCATCAGAATCCCAAGCTGTGGGGAAGCTATAAGGCTGAAGTAGAGAATGTGAGACGTTATATCAAAGAACGCCTTGCGTGGATGGACAAAAAGTTAGGCTATACTTATGTCCCAAGCGCAATCGCTACTGTTACTGTCGATTTTGCGCAACCCTACGAGGTTTATTCTTTCTCTGGTCAGCTGTGTGGACATGATATGAACAGCCTGAAGCCTGGTGTCTATATTGTTCGTCAGGGACAGGCTGCCAAGAAAATTGTTGTCAGGTAAGGACAATCTTATAGACTATGAGCGCAAAGGTCTTTCTGATAAAGCGACTTCCAATAGGCAGAGGCTTTTTTGCTATCTGCCTATTTGGTTTTATCTTTACCATAAAACCATTAAGCGCTATAGAACTTAATCATGAAAGCATCCATGCTGCCCAACAGCGTGAGTTGCTCTATATTCCTTTCTTCCTCTGGTATGGCCTTGAGTGGCTCTTCTATTATCTCAAATATCGCGACTTATTAAAAGCCTATTACCACATTCGCTTTGAGCAGGAGGCATACCGCCACGAAAAGGATTTGCACTATCTGGAGAAACGAAAGCATTTCCACTATTCTTTATGAATACTCAGAAATTGCTGGGGAAATCATAGATATGTCCCGATTCCCTTTCCCATTGGGAAGCCTTCTTTCTACTTCACAATCTTCTTTCCATTCTGAATGTAAATACCTTTGGCAGGCTTTTCAGATAGACGGCGACCTTGGAGGTCATAGATTGTTTTTGTTGCCTGATTTGATGTTATATGGTTAATATTTGATACATATTCCTCCAGGGGCAATACCGTACCAGAAAAGACCTTCTTGAATTTTTCGATTTCAGACTGTTGAACATAGAGTATAGTGGCATCATCCATAAAATAAAAAGTATCTTTTCGCAGGCCATTAGGAAAAGTGCCTCTTATTACTAGTTTTTCTAAATGAGTCCAACGGAAAACACTTTCGCCAAAGTCTTGAACACTTTCAGGAATATCCAAAACCTTTAGACTCTCACACTTATCAAAAGAATATGCAGGGATATAGGTGATATTCTCTGATAGTTTGATGCTTTTTATATTCACACAATTTTCACAGATACTTCCACAATATGTTACGCTATTGGGCATTATTAGTGAAGAAATATAATGATTGTCGGCAATTGCTCCACAGCCAATCCATGTTATATTCTCTGGGATTGCATATTCTTCCTGTTGCATACCTGCAGGATAGCAGTATAGCTGTGTTTTGTCTTTACTATAAAGAATGCCGCCTTCAGAACTCATGATTGGATTGTCTTCGTCAACTTCTACTGATTCAAGTGCCGTGCATCTGTAAAATGGATTCATGGCATCAGGAGATGTCTGCCCTGAAACATTTGGATCATCAGTAAGTACACGATGTATGATGGTGTTTATCGTTTTGGGTATTTTTACTTTTGTCAATTCGGTACAATCATCGAATGCATTACTTTTCATACCTACAACGAAGTATTTCTCCCCATTGTGTTCTATTTCTGATGGAATCTCTAATTCGCCAACCCACGTACTCCTATTGTTTATAGCAGTTTCGTGCGTTTCTGGATACAGATAGTACCTTATTCCATTGATTGTCACATTCTGAGCGTCTGCATAAATCAACGAGAAAATACATAGACAAAATGTGATTAGTTTCTTGCTTACAATTACATTCGTTGCCATATACACATAAATATTCAATATTAATGTTGTATTTACAAAAGTTATTAATAATCAGTTGAACGTAAATCAGAAGGGACAGTCCTAGGGTGTTACAATCTTCTTTCCATTCTGAATGTAAATACCTTTGACAGGCTTTTCAGATAGATGGCGACCTTGGAGGTCATAGAGAGGAGAATCATTTGAATCCTTAATGATTTCTATAATAGAGTCTGTTGGCTTTTGAGGAATCCATTTTTTATTAAAAAGGTATTCTCCTGCGCTATTTATACATGAATGAACACTGATATAAACACCGAATGAAGAATTAGTATCTACCTTTTCAAATCCAAATGGGTTACTGTAGATATTACCTGCTCCTTCAAGCCAAGCACCAACAAAATCATCCTCATTACCTGGACCATGAATTTGGAAGATAAATTGATTATCTGGATAATAATACTGATGATATCCAGAACATCTTACGAAATCACGATTCTCGTATGATAATGTCAGTTCTTCTTGTGGATTGCCGAAATCATAGAGTAGTTTTTCTATATTCTTATTAGATTCTATGATATATACACGACATTCCTCTTCCCTAACTGCGCAATAATAGTGTTGTCCGTCATCTTCATAATACGTATCAAATTGACAGTACACTTTTTTGTAACTATTCTCATTAATCAGCGTATCCCCACTTATTTTAAATATTACGTCTGGAGTAATAAGGAAACCGAAGGGTGACAAGCAATTCCACACTTTCCCTTCTTCTACAAATGGAACATATTCTTCATCGATATCTTGGGCCATGATGTTCATGCATCCAAGAATGAAGAAAAGTAGTATTGCGCTATTACGCAATACAGTTTCTTTAATGGTTATGTTAAGAATAGAATTCATAGTTTTTTAGTTATATCATCTGCAAATATACAAAATTGTAATGATACTTCCAAATCTACTTGTCGCGAATCGGGCAATTTTATCTACCAAATGGATATTCCTCCGAATCTTTAACAAAGATTTATATTTCACGGGCAATGAACATAAGAAATATACATAAATAGTTTGACGGCATTATTCGAGGAGAAAAGTGCCGTCAAACTCATTGAATAATGCCGTCAAACTATCCGCAAAAAGGATGCAGCCTAAATACAAGGAGAATTCACGCTGAATTCGATGCAAATTTAGGCTTCAAACTCATCGGATGTAGGCTGCATGCAAATTGAGGCTCACGAAAGAGCCACTTTAGCATCGCAATACAATAACTATTGATGTCCAATACAATAACTATTGAACTCCAAAAGTGGCACTATTGGAGTGCAAATACAGCTATCTCAGAGCAGAGATAGCTGTTCCCAGAGCTGGCTTAGCTATATTTCTCAAATACTCGTAAGGGCATTCCGTATTCTAATAAAGGTTTTCTCAAAAACTATTAACCTATTAACATGACACCTCGCAAACCACGATATACAGGGCGTTTTTGGCATGTTAATAGTTTGTCAACTATTAACATACTTGTACTAAACTTGGAAAATTTTGACATCCCGAAAACGCCCCAAAATATCGAAAAAATCCGAAAACGGAATTTTATAATAAAATTTTCGTCCTTTTTGTTTTTTTCGTCTTTTTCGTCTTTTTCGTCTTTTTCGCAATCTACTACTACATGATAGTATGTTAATAGTTGGCAAACTATTAACATGACTCAAAGCCTTTGTACATCGGTGTTTGAGGATAGCCATGTTAAAAGGTTAGATGTTTTTGCGCATAAAATCTTTTCAGGAGTTTTATTTGGTTATGTCCATAGAATTGTGTAATTTTGACTTCGTCGAAAGTGCTCTCGCTCGACAATAAAAACAAAAAAGTGTTCTTTTGTTTTGTATTGTCCTCGCTTATTCGTACCTTTGCAATCGATTTAAACTTAAACATATATTGTAGATATGATCAACATTACTTTTCCAGACGGATCTGTTCGCTCGTATGAGCAGGGCGTAACTGGACTTCAGATTGCCGAGAGTATCTCACCAGCTCTGGCACGCAGCGTTGTAAGCTGTGGCGTGAATGGTGAAACAGTAGAGTTGAACCGTCCTATCAATGAGGACGCAACAATTGAGCTTTATAAGTTCGATGACGAGCAGGGTAAGCACACCTTCTGGCACACATCGGCACACCTTCTGGCTGAAGCTCTGCAGGAGTTGTATCCTGGCATTCAGTTCGGTTTCGGTCCTGCCGTAGAGAATGGTTTCTTCTATGATGTGCTGCTGCCTAACGCCGAGAGCATCAAGGAGAGTGATTTCCCCAAGATTGAAGAAAAGATGAAGGAACTGGCTGGCAAGAAAGAGCCGGTGGTTCGCAAAGAGGTGGCTAAGGCTGATGCCCTGAAGCAGTTTGCTGCTGACGGACAGACCTACAAGTGCGAGCACATTGAGCAGGACTTGGAAGACGGTTCTATCACAACATACACACAGGGTAACTTCACAGACCTCTGCCGTGGTCCTCACTTGATGGATACTGGCGAGATTAAGGCCGTGAAGCTGACTTCTGTTGCTGGTGCCTTCTGGCGTGGTGATGCTAACCGTGAGCAGATGCAGCGCCTGTATGGTATCTCTTTCCCCAAGAAGAAGATGCTCGACGAGTATCTCGTGATGCTGGAGGAAGCTAAGAAGCGCGACCACCGTAAGATTGGTAAGGAGATGGAATTGTTCATGTTCTCTGATAAGGTTGGTAAGGGTCTGCCCATTTGGTTGCCAAAGGGTACTGAGCTTCGCCTGCGCCTTCAGGACCACTTGCGCAAAGTTCAGAAGCGTTTTGGCTATCAGGAAGTTATTACTCCACATATTGGCTCTAAGAACCTCTATGTTACCTCTGGCCACTATGCACACTATGGTAAGGATTCATTCCAGCCAATTCATACTCCCGAAGAGGATGAAGAGTACATGCTGAAGCCAATGAACTGTCCTCACCACTGCGAAATCTTCGCTTGGAAGCCCCGTTCATATCGTGACCTGCCTCTGCGTATTGCTGAGTTTGGTACTGTATATCGCTACGAGCAGAGTGGTGAGCTGCATGGACTGACTCGTGTGCGCTCATTTACGCAGGACGATGCCCACCTGTTCTGTCGTCCAGATCAGGTAAAGCAGGAGTTCCTGAACGTAATGGACATTATCAATATTGTGCTGAAGGCTTTTGGCTTTGAGTTTGAGGCTCAGATTTCTCTGCGTGATCCTAACGACCACGACAAGTATGTAGGTACTGACGAGGACTGGGCTTTGGCAGAGCGTGCTATTCAGGAGGCTTGTCAGGAGAAGGGACTGCCCGCTAAGGTTGAATATGGTGAGGCTGCCTTCTATGGTCCTAAGCTTGACTTCATGATTAAGGATGCTATTGGTCGTCGTTGGCAGTTAGGTACTATTCAGGTTGACTACAACCTGCCTAAGCGCTTCCAGCTGGAATACACCGACGAGGACAACCAGAAGAAGACTCCTGTTATGATTCACCGTGCACCCTTCGGAAGTATGGAACGTTTCTGCGCCGTACTTATCGAGCACACCAGCGGTCACTTCCCCTTGTGGCTGACTCCTGATCAGGTGGCTATCCTGCCTCTGTCAGAGAAGTACAACGACTATGCTAAGGAAGTTGCCAAGAAGTTCGACCTCGGTGGCGTTCGTCCTACTATCGACCTGCGCAACGAGAAGCTCGGTCGTAAGATTCGCGACAACGAGTTGAAGCGTATTCCTTACATGGTTATTGTTGGTGAGAAGGAACAGCAGGATGGCACCGTAGCTGTACGCCCACAGGGTGGTGGTGAGCAGAAGGTGATGACCATCCAGGAGTTCATCGACCACATCAATGCTGAGGTTAAGGAGATGACGAAGGAGTTCTAACATTGAACATTGAAGATTGAACATTGAACATTAAGCTGCGCGAGCAGGCTCGATGTAAAACATCAATATTAAACATTGAAGACTCCTGTCTATATAATTGAAGAAAAGCGGTTGCGGCACAACCTTGCGTTAATTCGCGAGGTTGCTTGCCGCACCGATTCTGAATGGATATTGGCATTTAAGGCCTTTGCCTTGTGGAAGACGTTCCCCATCTTCCGCGAGTATATCTCGTCGACTACAGCCAGCTCGCTCAGCGAGGCCCGTTTGGCCTTTGACAAGTTTGGCGCTAAGGCGCATACTTATTCGCCAGCTTATAAAGATGATGAATTTGATGCAATAGTGGCTTGTAGTAGTCATCTCACGTTCAACTCCTTGTCTCAGTATGAGCGCTTCCATGAGCGTGCAAAGGCTTGCTCTTTGGGACTCCGCATCAATCCAGAATACAGTGAAGTAGAGACATTACTCTACAACCCTTGTGCGCCTGGCACACGTTTTGGTGTTACTGCCGACAAACTGCCTGAGCAGTTGCCTCAGGACATTCGTGGTTTCCACTGCCATTGTCATTGTGAGAGTGGCTCAGATGTTTTTGAGCGCTCACTGCAACATATCGAAGAGAAATTCTCGAAGTGGTTCCCACAGTTGGAGTGGATAAACTTTGGTGGTGGTCATCTGGTCACCCGTAAGGACTACGACATAGAGCGACTGGTTCGTCTCATGCAGGATTTCCATCAGCGCTATCCTCATTTGAAGGTTATCTTCGAACCAGGTAGTGCCTTTGCTTGGCAGACAGGACCATTGGTGGCCAGTGTAGTAGATATTGTAGAGGATAAGGGTATTCGTACTGCTATTCTCGATGTCAGCTTCACTTGTCACATGCCCGACTGTCTGGAAATGCCATACTACCCAGAAGTGCGTGGCGCAGAACACATTGAACATTCACCATTGACCATTGACCATTTTCCATGTGGTGAGAGTACATCTCAATCCACTGATGCGTCAGTTTATAATGTTCAATGGCTCTACCGCCTTGGTGGCAACAGCTGTCTTTCAGGTGACTGGATGGGTTACTGGCAGTTTGATCATGAACTGGAGATTGGTGAGCAGATTATCTTCGAAGATATGATACATTACACTACTGTTAAAACAAATACGTTTAACGGTATCACGCATCCATCTATTGCGATGCAGCATAGCGATGGTTCTTTAGAACTATTGCGATGCTTCACCTACGAAGATTATCGCGACAGAATGGACTAAGTATTATTTAAACCACGAATAATTAAACCACGAATTACACTAATTAATCGAATTATTTCTATCATTTATAAATTCGAGAAATTCGTTTAATTCGTGGTTTACACTATCAGAGAATTTGTAGTTATACTAATTCGTGTAATTCGTGGTTTGAATTATTTCTCTTCCAATAGGTCTGGGCGCAGGCGGCGTGTACGCTCCATAGCCTGTTCTAATTCCCAGTTGCGTATTTTGGCCTCGTTTCCTGATAGCAGAATTTCAGGAACTTTCCATCCTTTATAGTCTGCAGGACGAGTATAGATAGGTGCTGCTAAGAGATCGTCTTGGAAACAGTCGCTCAAGGCGCTCTGCTCGTCACCGATTACACCAGGAACCACACGAACAATAGCATCGGCAATCATAGCGGCAACCAACTCGCCACCAGTCAGCACGAAGTCACCAATAGAAATCTCTTTGGTGATAAGATGGTCGCGTACACGCTGGTCGATACCTTTATAGTGACCAGCGAGAATAATCAGGTTGCCCTTCAGCGACAGGTCGTTCGCCATGTGTTGGTCAAAGCGCTCACCATCAGGCGAAGTGAAGATAACCTCATCGTAGTCGCGCTCAGCCTTCAATGCTGTGATACAACGGTCAATAGGCTCACATTGCATCACCATACCTGCAGTACCACCATAAGGGTAGTCATCTACACGACGCCATTTGTCGAGCGTGTAGTCGCGCAGGTTGTGCAGACGAATCTCTGCCAGTCCTTTCTTTTCGGCACGTGCCAATATTGATTCGTGTACAAAGCCCTCCAGCATTTCGGGCAGTACGGTAATAATATCAATTCTCATTGAACTTTGAACTTTAATCTTTGATCTTTATGATTACTGCTGAGCATAGAAATCGATAATACTATCGATGTATCGTTCTCCAACAGCTCTTCCTAATTCATATACGTGGCGCATCTGCTGCGGGTCTTTACTAAGATGTCCAATAGGGATGTTCTCGTCAGGGCGGATGACCAGACAGCGACCTAATCGTTCTGCCTCTGCCACATAATCCAGTTGACAGTTATACATCATGTGGCGCTCATCCATTGCCTTCAGAAAGTATGGATACTTGCGGAGAGCCAGACGCATGAGTGGCATCAGGGCATTGTGCTTTTTCTGATAGCCCAATGGTTGTGTCAGAATGACGACATTGCGCTTATAGCCCTGCTTCTCAAAGTATTCCAAAGGAATAGAGTCGCTGACGCCACCATCGAGTAGTTTCCATCCATCAACCTCAACCACTTTTGATGCGAGAGGCATCGATGCAGAGGCGCGCAACCATTCCAGTTCGTTATAATCCACATGGGCCATTGTGTGATATACCGCTTGTCCTGTTTCAACATCAGTACATACAATGGTAAATTCCATTGGATTCTGTTCAAAACTATCTATGTCAAAGTGGTCGTACTCAAATGGTACCACATGATAGCCAAATTCTGCATTAAAGTAGTCACCCGTCTTTATCAATGACTTCCACCCACTATAGCGTGGGTCTTTTGCGAATTGAGTATTGTAGCGGATGGCTCTTCCTATTTGTCGAGATTTGTAGTTACATCCAAAGGCAGCTCCTGCAGATACTCCAATCAGTCCGTCTGGCCAGATGTCATGTTCCATCATCACATCTGTTACGCCTGCAGTCCATAGACCTCGCATGGCTCCTCCTTCCAATACCAGTCCTTTCTTCATGGGAGAGTGGTGTAGCTACAAAGAGCCGTTATTTCAAATAATCTTCAATGTATTCCTTCAATTCTTCTCCGCGTAATCCTCGACGCAGAATCTTGCCTTTCTGGTCAACGACGATAGTGTGAGGAATGCTGGTAACGTTGAATGTCTTTGCTACTGCATTGTCCCATCCTTGCAGGTCGCTCATCTGTGGCCAGGGGATGTTCAGCTTCTCGATAGCACTTGTCCAAGCATCCTTGTCCTGATCCAATGAGATGCCAACGATACCTAAACCACGATTCTTATAGTCATTATAGAGATCAATCATGAAAGGCATCTCCTGACGACAAGGGGCGCACCATGATGCCCAGAAGTCAATAATAGTTACCTTATTCTTGCTTACCTCACTCATGATGCTGAGCTCGGTGCCATCGGGTGCCTGCTGTGAGAAGTTGCTAATGGTAGAACCCTCAGCGGTCTTGGCATTCTGTTTGATGGCTTTCAGTATATTCTGGATAGCACTACGCTGACGCATCTCGGCAGGTAGCTTATCTATCAATCGACTGCGAGTGGCATCGTCAATCAGTTCTTGGGGATAGTAAGTCAGCAGGAAGTAGCCGAACTCATTCTTGATGTTCTCCTCGGCAGTTTCGACAACGATATCTGCAAAGTGTGCGTTCAGCTTGTCAATCTTAGCCATACCAGCCTCTTGCTCTTCCTGAGAAACAGTGTTGCCATAGATATGCTCAGCAATACGGTTTATCTCCTTGCCAATCACCATCACCGAATCGTTCAGTCGCTGCCACTCGTCATTGCATGGAGTTCCACTTACACGTGACTCTCCTGGAGTTTCAGTCAACTTAATAACGATTTCGCCTGGCTCTCTGAGGAAGGCTGCATTTATCTCGTTTCTTGCAGCGCTATACAGCATACAGAGACAAGTAGAGTCTGTAGTACCTTCAAACGAGAATTTACCATCGTGAACGATGATGGTCTCACTTGGAGTGCCATTAAGCATATCAGAAGTGATATACAAGGTGTCTCCTTCAGACAGTCCCTCTGCGGTACCACTGATTTTATAGGTGTTTGACGAGCAGCTGGCCAAGATGAAGGCCAACAGACTACACAATATACTGGTCTGAAATACTCTCATTGTTGATAACTCTACGGATGGTTTCTGCAAACATGTCGGCAACACTGAGTTGCTTTACCTTAGCGCAGCGCTGTGAATAGGGGATAGAGTCTGTAAAGACAATCTCTTCAAGTGCAGAGTTCTGCACACGCTCACTGGCTGGTCCGCTCATTACGCAATGTGAGGCACAAGCGCGTACTGTCTTGGCTCCAGCTTCCTTCATGATGTCGGCAGCCTTGGTGATAGTACCGGCTGTGTCCACCATATCGTCGATGATAACAACATTCTTTCCTTCTACGTCACCAATAATCTGCATGGTGGCTACTACATTTGCACGAGCGCGTGTCTTGTTGCAGAGTACCAGCGGACATCCCAGATACTTAGCATAAGTGTTGGCGCGCTTTGAACCGCCCACATCAGGTGATGCAACAACAAGGTCTTCAAGGTGTAGGCTCTGCAAGTAGGGCAGAATAACACCTGAAGCATAGAGGTGGTCTACAGGAACATCGAAGAATCCCTGAATCTGATCAGCATGCAGGTCCATCGTGATGACACGATTCACACCAGCAGCACTCAGCAAGTCAGCCACCAACTTAGCACCGATAGACACACGTGGCTTGTCTTTTCTGTCCTGACGAGCCCAGCCAAAGTAGGGGATAACAGCGTTGATGGTACGAGCTGATGCACGCTTGGCAGCATCAATCATCAGCAGCAGTTCCATAAGATTGTCTGAATTGGGGAATGTGCTCTGTACCAAGAAAATATCGCGTCCGCGAATACTCTCTTCATACGATACGGCAAACTCGCCATCAGAGAACTTTGTGATTTGCAGTTTGCCCAACGGACATCCTAAACTTTGACAAATTTTCTCAGCAAGGTACTTGGTAGCAGTACCAGAAAAGATCATGTAGTTTTTATTAGAGCTCATCTTTGAGATTATGATTTGTAGATTAACACTTACGTTTATCCTATTGCTTTTCTGATTTTGCAGAAGTGGTCTATCAGCGCCTGATATTCCAGTTCCTGATGAATATTAAAACGATTCCAGAGGTCGCCACTAATAACGATACCTCCGAAGCCTAAATCCTTGACAGCTTTGATAGTGTCGAGATTCATACCTCCTAAGGCATACACGTGGCGGTCGATGAGCCCACGGCGTGATGCCTCTTTTAGCTCATCCATAGTGAAGGTTGCCTTCTGGTCTGGCTCCGTCTGACTGTCGAAGATGTATTTCAGCAGCACGTAGTCAGCATTCTTCTTGGCATCCTTCAACTGCTCCAGATGTGTGCATGTGCGACTGATATGTCCCTTATAGCCCTTAGGAGCAGGTGTCGTCTCGTCGTCGATGTGAATGCCGTGCAATTTGAATTCCTCTTTCAGATAGAAATTATCGTGCACAGTGATGCGCTTCCTGTATTCGTCAGGCAGCAGCGTCAGCAGTCGTTCCGAGTACATGGGCGACGAGTCTGGCTTATAGAGGTGCAGGTCGTCAAGTCCCTCCTCGAAGAGTGACGAGAGAATCTTATCTTCTTCCACGAAAAACGTGGGTTGTGTCATCAATACGAGTTTCATCAATTGGCAGCTTCAAATTCTTTCAAGAAGCGCACGTCGTTTTCAGAGAACATGCGCAAGTCGCTCACCTGATACTTCAGGTTGGTGATGCGCTCTACGCCCATACCGAAGGCATAGCCGCTGTAAATCTTTGAGTCGATGCCGCACTCTTCGAGCACGTTGGGATCTACCATACCGCAACCCAGAATTTCTACCCAGCCAGTATGCTTGCAGAATCCGCATCCTTCGCCACCGCAGATGAAGCATGAGATATCCATCTCTGCAGAGGGCTCAGTGAATGGGAAATAAGAGGGGCGCAGACGAATCTTTGTGTCAGCACCGAACATCTCGCGAGCAAATGACAGCAGAACTTGCTTCAGGTCGGTGAAGCTCACGTTCTTATCTATATATAGTCCCTCCACCTGGTGGAAGAAACAGTGAGCACGTGCTGTGATAGCCTCGTTACGATATACGCGTCCTGGGCAGATAACGCGGATAGGAGCTGTCAGCTTTCCATCCTCAGTATGCATCTGCTCCATGATGCGAGCCTGTACTGATGAGGTGTGGCTGCGCAGCAGAATGTTCTTGGTAACATCGTTGGGATGTTGTGATACGAAGAAGGTGTCCTGCATATCGCGAGCGGGATGGTCGGCTGCAAAGTTCATGCGAGTGAACACGTGCAAGTCGTCCTCCACCTCAGGACCGTCAGCCAGCACAAAGCCCATGCGTGAGAAGATGTCAATAATCTCGTTGGTAACGATGGTCAATGGGTGGCGTGAGCCCAACTGTATAGGGTAGGGAGTGCGAGTCAGGTCAACGGCCTCATCGCTGCTCTCCTGTACGGCACACTCTTCGCGCAACTGGTTGATGCGTTCTGTGGCCAGTGTCTTCAGTTCATTAATCTTCATGCCTACCGTCTTCTTCTGATCAGCCGCAACATTACGGAAATCATTCATCAAAGCGGTAATCTCACCTTTCTTGCTGAGGAACTTCAAGCGAAGCTGTTCTACCTCTTCAGCATTGTTGGCACTTAGTGTTTGTACTTCTTTCAGAAGTTCGTCTATCTTATCAAGTATCATAATCTTTTTTGATGTATTTCTCAAATTTTGATGCAAAGGTACAAATAAATTAGATATTAGAGATGAAAAATTAAAGATTATTTGTAACTTTGCAGCAAAATTTTGAGAGAAGAAAAGAAAATTGGGTTTACTCATGAGACTTATTCTGGTTTTATTGGTTGTGACAGCGGTGTTTATGACATCGTGTAGCGGTAATAAGAATGGTCAATCTGACGCTGATGTTGTGGCAGATTCCCTGACCGCAGATTCTCTGAATGCAGACTCTTTGGCTGTGGATCTTGAAAATCTTCCGATGCCCAAAGCTGCTGATGAGTTGTTTGACGACTTCCTGTTCAATTTCGTGGCTAACCGTAAGCTGCAGATGGAGCGCATTCACTTCCCACTGCCAGTTCTTACGGGTAAGAAAACGGAGCGTCTATCGCGTGATAAGTGGAAGCCTGAGCACTTCTTTATGCGTCAAGGTTATTACACTTTGCTCTTTGATAGCGAGCGCCAGATGGAAGTTGTCAAGGATACCAGTGTGCACCATGCTGTAGTAGAGAAGATTTATTTCAATACCAAGTCGGTACAGCGCTATGTCTTTGATCGTCTGCGTGGTGCGTGGATGCTCACCTCTATTCATAATATCCCCATCGCAGAGGATGCTAATGCCTCGTTCCTGACCTTCTATCACAAGTTTGCCACCGATAAGGATTTTCAGAATAAGAGTCTAGGTGAGACAGTACATTTCGTTGGTCCCGACCCTGACGACGACTTCAATATGATGGAGGGCATCATCACGCCCGACACTTGGGAAGCCTTTGCTCCAGAGTTGCCTACCAAGATGATTTACAATATTACCTATGGCAGTCCTAAACACAATGACAATTCCAAGATATTTGTTCTTCGTGGTATTGCCAATGGTTTGGAGATGGAGATGACTTTCCATCGTCAGAAGGGCAACTGGAAACTGGTTAAGTTGACCACTTGATGCTCGAAATATCGAAATATCGAAATATCGAAATCTCGAAACAATGTTCAATGTATAAAGAAGTTCTCGATTATAGCCTTCTGGCTCACAATACTTTTGGCATTGACGCCAAGTGCAGCCGTTTCCTCGAATATGCCTCTGTTGAGGATGCTCAGGAGATAGCCAAGCATTTAGCCAGTCCCTATCTGTTGATAGGTTCTGGCAGCAATCTTCTGCTTACAGTCGATTTCCCAGGCACGGTGGTACATTCTGCCTTGCGTGGTATAGAGTGCGTCAGCGATACTCTGGTACGTTGCGGTAGTGGCGAGGTATGGGATGATGTGGTGGCTTGGTGTATAGATAATGGACTCTATGGCGCAGAGAATCTGTCACTTATACCCGGTGAGGTGGGAGCCAGTGCTGTGCAGAATATCGGAGCCTATGGTGCCGAAGTAAAAGACCTCATAAAGAGTGTTGAAGCCGTAGAGATTGGAACCGGTAAACTGTGTGTATTCTCTCGCGAGGAGTGCCAGTATGGCTATCGTGACAGTCGCTTCAAACACGAGTGGAAGAATCGTTATCTCATCACTCACGTTACCTATCAGCTTACTACGGATGACAGCGAGCGCCGTCTTGATTATGGCAATATCCGTTCCGAGTTGGAGCGCAGAGGCATCACTCAGCCTACCGCCAAGCAGTTACGCCAAGTAGTGATTGACATTCGTGAGGCTAAGCTCCCAGACCCAAAAGTTATGGGCAATGCGGGCAGCTTCTTTATGAATCCCGTTGTTGAGCGCTCTAAGTATGAACAGTTGTTGGCGGAGTATCCTGAGATGCCACATTATTATATAGATGCTGACCACGAGAAAATTCCTGCAGGTTGGATGATTGACCAGTGTGGCTGGAAAGGGCGCTCTTTAGGTCCTGCTGGTGTTCATGACCGTCAGGCTCTTGTGCTTGTCAATCGTGGTGGAGCCACAGGTGCTGATATTGTGGCACTTTGTCGACAGATACAGCACGATGTCCGCGAGAAGTTTGGCATTGAAATTCATCCCGAAGTCAATATCATATGAAACTGACATTTTTAGGAACAGGAACATCGTGTGGCGTGCCCACTATTGGCTGCCAGTGTTATACATGCACTAGTACAGACCCTCACGATAAGCGCCTGCGCTGTTCGGCACTCATCGAGACCGCTCAGACACGCCTGCTTATTGACTGTGGTCCCGACTTCCGTCAGCAGATTATGCCACAGCCTTTCCGCAAGATTGACGGTATCCTCATCACGCATGCCCACTACGACCACATGGGCGGAATGGATGATATCCGACCATATTGTCAGTTTGGTGAAATCAATGTCTATGCTGACCCTATAGCTCGTCAGAATATGCTGGAGATGCTGCCATATTGTTTTGCAGAGAATCGTTATCCAGGTGTTCCAGCCATCCAGTTGCATGAGATTCATAAGCATGAACCGTTTCGTATTGGCGACCTCGACATCATGCCCCTCGAAGTGATGCATCACGATCTGCCCATTCTTGGCTATCGTATCACCCAACTCGATGCTCAGCTTTCACCTCTTGCTTCCTTAGTTTATATCACCGATATGAAGACCATTGCGGAAGAGGAAGTAGCTTATGTGGAAAACTGCGACACGCTTATTGTCAATGCTTTACGCCAGCAGCCCCATCATTCTCACCAAACGCTTGACGAGGCCGTACTATTTGCCCAGCGCATCAATGCTCGTCAGACGTGGCTTATCCATTCCAGTCATCATATCGGTCGTCATGCAGAGGTTAATGCCTCGCTGCCTGAGGATATCCAGATGGCTTATGACGGACAGGTGATTACGATATGATTTTGCGAGCACGTGAAATTTGCTCGGCTGTGGGAGTGGGGACGTCTTTGAGAGTGTAATCAATGCCCAGTTGTTCCCATTTGAAGGTGCCTAACGTGTGGTAGGGTAGTACCTCTACTTTCTGAATATTGTGCAACGTGTCAAGCGTCAGGCGTAGTTGCTTTAGTTGTTCTTCATCGTCAGTGATACCGGGCACCAGTACATGACGAATCCATACTGGTTTTTCTATTTCAGACAGATATCGGGCACAGTCGAGAATGTTCTCGTTGCTGTGGCCTGTGAGCCAGCGGTGTTTCTCGCTGTCGATGTGTTTGATGTCGAGCAGTACCAAATCGGTGCTCTTCATCAGTCTTTCGAACTTTGAGAAGAAAGGCTCTTCACGTGTAAAAGGCTGTGCTGCAGTATCCAGACAAGTGTTGATGCCACGACGATGCGCCTCCTCAAATAGGTCGATGAGGAAGTCTATCTGCAGTAAGGCTTCACCACCGCTAACAGTGATGCCGCCATCAGGCCCCCAATAGCTGCGATAGCGTTCTGCCTTGTCGAGGAGTTCGTCAACAGTAGCTGTTGTTACAGATAATCCTGATTCTCCGGAATTTCCAGACTTTATGGTCTTCCATGTATCAGGGTTGTGGCAGTAGCGACAGCGCATGTGACAACCCTGCATGAAAATAAGAAACCGAATCCCTGGCCCATCAACTGAGCCAAAGGATTCGGTAGAATGTATGTAGCCTATTCTAGTCATACTAGCGATACTAGTTTTCTAGTTAAAGACTCTCGTGAGATTGACGTGCAATTACATCTTCCTGCTGCTCACGAGTCAGGTCGATGAACTTCACAGCATAACCAGATACGCGAATGGTGAAGTTAGCGTACTCGGGCTTCTCAGGATGCTCCATAGCGTCGCGCAGCTTGTCAACACCAAACACGTTGACATTCAGGTGGTGAGCACCACGGCTGAAGTAGCCATCCATCACGCGAACCAATGTGTTAGCACGCTCCTCGTCGTTCTGTCCCAAAGTGTTGGGGCTGATGGTCTGGGTGTTAGAGATACCGTCGAGGGCATACTCGTAAGGCAGCTTAGCAACAGAGTTGAGCGAAGCCAGCAGACCATTCTTCTCAGCACCATAGCTGGGATTAGCACCAGGTGACAGAGGAGTACCAGCACGGCGACCGTCGGGCAGGTTGCCTGTGTACTTACCATATACCACGTTAGAGGTAATGGTGAGGATAGAGCAGGTAGGTGTGGCGTTACGATAGGTAGCGTGCTTGCGAATCTTCTTAACGAAGGTCTTCAGCAACCATACTGCTATCTCGTCGGCACGGTCGTCGTCGTTACCATAGCGGGGGAAGTCGCCCTCAGCTACGTAGTCAACGTTGAATCCCTCCTCGTCGCGAATCATCTTCACCTTAGCATACTTAACAGCAGAGATTGAGTCTACTACGTGAGAGAAACCTGCAATACCAGTAGCGAATGTACGACGTACGTTGGTATCGATGAGGGCCATCTCAGCAGCCTCATAGAAGTACTTATCGTGCATGTAGTGGATGAGGTTCAGGGTGTTTACATATACACCTGCCAACCAGTCCATAGCCTGGTCGAAGCGAGGCTCCAGTTCCTCCCATGTGAGGTATTCATCCTTGATAGGACGGAAACCAGGAGCAACCTGCTCACGTGTCTTAGCGTCAACACCACCGTTACAAGCATAGAGGAAACACTTAGCCAAGTTGGCACGTGCTCCGAAGAACTGCATCTCCTTACCAGTCTGTGTAGCACTTACGCAGCAGCAGATGCTGTAGTCATCGCCCCATACAGGACGCATCACCTCGTCGTTCTCATACTGAATAGAGCTGGTCTTTACAGAAATCATGGCAGCATACTTCTTGAAGCTGTCAGTCAGACGGGGAGAGTAAAGCACGGTGAGGTTTGGCTCGGGTGAGGGACCCATGTTCTCCAGTGTGTGGAGGAAACGGTAGTCGTTCTTGGTAACCATGTGGCGACCATCCATACCCATACCACCGACTTCGAGGGTTGCCCATACGGGGTCGCCTGAGAAGAGCTCGTTGTATGATGGGATACGGGCGAACTTAACCATGCGGAACTTCATAACCAAGTGGTCGATAAGCTCCTGAGCCTCGCTCTCGGTGAGGGTGCCCTCTTCCATATCGCGCTGGATGTATATATCGAGGAAGGTAGATACACGACCTACTGACATAGCTGCACCGTTCTGAGTCTTGATGGCAGCCAGATAACCGAAGTACAACCACTGAACAGCCTCGCGTGCATTGCTAGCAGGCTGAGAGATGTCGAAGCCATAGATCTGAGCCATAGCCTTCATCTCCTTCAGGGCCTTGATCTGCATAGAGATTTCCTCACGCTGACGGATAACGTCGTCGCTCATCACACCAGCACCGCAGTTGCGCTTGTCGGCCTCCTTCTCGGCAATGATGAAGTCGATACCGTACAGAGCTACACGACGATAGTCGCCCACGATACGGCCACGACCATAGGTGTCGGGCAGACCAGTGAGGATGTGGTTGTGACGTACGTGCTTCATCTCTTCAGTGTAAGCATCGAATACGCCATCGTTGTGAGTCTTGCAATACTTGGTGAAAATCTCATGCAGCTTCTCTGAGGGCTTGTAACCGTAGTTAGTGCAAGCCTGCTCAGCCATCTTGATGCCACCGAAAGGCATGAAGGCGCGTTTGAGGGGTTTATCGGTCTGCAGACCAACTACCTTTTCCAGCTCTTTCTTACTCTCATCGATGTAGGCAGGGCCATAAGCTGTCATGCTTGACACGATTTCTGTCTCCATGTCGAGCACACCGCCCTTGGCACGTTCTTCTTTCTGCAGCTCCTGCAGACGTCCCCACAAAGTGTTGGTGGCATCGGTAGGTGCAGCCAAGAAAGACTCGTCGCCCTCGTATGCTGTGTAGTTGTTCTGAATAAAATCTCTAAGGTTTACTTCCTCTGTCCATTTGGTTCCTTTAAAACCACGCCATTCTTTTCGCATAAATTAATACTTGTTATTCCTATTTGTTATAAAAATTCTTCCTATTATCCGTTTTGCGGCTGCAAAGGTACAATTTTTTTATGAGTTGTGCAACTTTTTGCACTGCTATATTGAAATAATATGATATACATCAAAAAAGAAGCACCCAAACGGATGCTCCTTTTATAATAATATCCCCAAATGGCTCACTCTTGTCTTGTTCATCTTTCTTTCCTGTATGTTAGTGCTTCACTTGCACTTTCCTACCGTTGATGATGTAAAGACCATCGGGCAGCCCCTTGAGTGTAGTTACTTGTCGCTTTACCAGTACACCGCTTAGCGTGTAGATATCTACAGGTCGTGTCATTGTAACGATTTGGATACCCGTCGGGTAGGTAATCGTTAGGATGCCGTTCTCATAGACGAATTGATAGTTCGTTGCTTCGCCACCGCTCACGCTGATGACATAATCACCAACCTCACTCTCCGTCGTAGCCTCCGTTGTAGCAACGGGTAGGGTAGTCAATACGCTTTCGTCGTCTGTTCCCTTCCAGCCGCTGTATGTGAGCGTCAGTTCAGGATTCTCTTCGCCCATTTCGCGCTGCTTATTATCAGCCGTAACGGTGAGCGTTGCCTTGGTGATAGTGAACTGTGCATCGACAGACTCTTTGTAGAGTCCCTTGCCTGTGACGGTAAGGGTTGCATTGCCAGCGTTTCTATTGTCGGCATAGCTTACTTCGTAGTCCTCGCCTTCTACCAGCAGTTTCTCGCCATCTGTCACGGTAAGGTCGGGCTCAATTTCTTCTGCAGCATATTCGAAGCTATTCTGAGCCAGTGCTATCATTGCGCTTGTGATGGCTATACGAGTGAAGGTAAATGTTGACGTCTTAACCTGGCTCCATACACCCTTGGAGTCTGCCATACACCATGACAGCGTGTGCTCTCCGTCTTCCAGTCCGCCGAGGTCAATGTCCAGCACACCGTTTGCATTGGTCACTGTGCCAGCGACAGGGGTGGCGGTGTTGTCGTCTATCCAGTACATGTAGCGAGTTATCTTCTTTCCCTCCAGTCCTGTTGCGTCTGGCACGATGAAGTATTTCGTCAAAGGCGGGCTCCACACTCCGTTGTCATCCTTCACACGAACGGTCAGTGAGTGCATACCAGCAGCCAGCTCCATGAGATTGATTGCTACAGGAGATGCGCCGAGTGCTGTTCGCATGGCTATGTTGCCGTCTATCCAGTATTCACGCTCCACGATGGTTGTGGCAGCAGTAGTATGTGGAATGATAAAGTACTTCGTCAAGGGTGAGCTCCACACTCCGTTGTCATCCTTCACACGAACGCTCAGCGAGTGCATACCACCAGCCAACTCCATGAGATTGATTGCTACAGGAGATGCATCGAGTGCTGTGCGCGCTGCTATGTTGCCGTCCATCCAGTATTCGCGCTCCACGATGGTTGTGGCAGCAGTAGTATGTGGAATGATAAAGTACTTCGTCAAAGGTGGACTCCACAAATTCTCCGAGTCTTTGGCACGAACGGTAATGGAGTGCACACCTTCAGCGAGCGATGATATGTCGATATTCGACTTCATCGTCTCCACATTGTCTACATCACCGTCTATCCAGTATGTAATATCAGTTATGCTCTTCTGCGCCACCATCGTTGTGCAGACGACACTGACAGCAGCGAGCATCAGAGTTCTAATCTTAATCATGGTCGTTTGCATTTTTATGGGTTCTGTTATTAGCGCACTTTTGCATCGTAGGTCACATTTAGCGTCTTGCCTTCAACGTTCAGTTGCAGACTGTTGACAACAGGTATTCCTGGCACTTTGCTCCATCCTGGTCTGATACCAATCTCCGTTTCGTCAGTGCCTATCCACGTCTCAGGATTCTTGATTTCAAACGTGCGAGTCTCAGAGTAGTTTGCATTTGCCGCGTCTGTAAATATATCTCTGAAGTCAACGGCATAGCAGTTGATAAAGGTGTTCTTGTCCTTATTGTTGTATTCGAAGCTTCTGAATATACAGTTGTAAACCGTTGCTCCCTCTGTGTTGGCAAAGACTGCACGGTCATAATACGCTCCAACCCAATAGTAGGGGAATATGCTGTTCTGGCAGAGATAAGGTCCTACATAGCCGCCAACGATACAATGGTTGATGTTGACGCTACTGTTGGCAGCAAAAGAGTTGATGTCATTTCCTACCCAACAATTTTCTATCAGACAGTTGTTGGCCACCAGACTGGCTCCTGCTATTGCTCCCGTAATGACACAGTTCTTGATGATGGTATTCGTATTGGCACCAATAGTCAGATTACCATTCACATAACATGCTCTCATCTCGAAATTTTCCAATGCAACATTCTTGTTGACATGGGTGTTGAAATAGATGCCTTCCAGATGAACACCAGTAAGCGTTTCTCCTCCTTCTGCTCCAAGGTATAGCTGGCCATTAATCTTTGTCACAGCAGTATTTGTCTCACTGTTCTCTTCAAATCCAGCACCATAGATGGCTACAGACTTTGTGATAGTCGTAGCATTAAATACACCAGCAGACAGTGTTATTATATCACCGTCAGCGGCTGCCTCGTGGGCACTGCCCAATGCACCAACACCAGTAAATACACTAACAGCATCTTCATGTTGAAGAGTTGCAACAACGAGTTCGTTCTGGGCCTTTGCCACCATTACTAGACAAAGCGACACAATTGAAAATAGTAATTTCTTCATAATTTTAAGTTTTTAGTTAGTAATAAATAGGCTATATAATGCACACACTTATAGACAGCACACACTTATAGACAGCACACATGCACAATCCCCCTGTGCTCTCAGTTTCTTCTTTATGGTGCGAAGATAATTAAAATATCCGAAATAACCAAATTATTCGTCCTTTTTTTCTCGCCTTTGCATCTCAAGACAAGGATTTAACTGAATAAAAAGTGGTAAATTTTTGTGTATCTTTGTGAATTATTCAAAAAATATTAGTATATTTGCGCCATCAATAACTAAAAACGGAAAATGATGAATATGAGACATTATCTTACATGTGTGGCTGTTGCCCTGTCGCTACAGGTCAACGCTGACAATTATCGTGACATGAAACCCCTTGTACTTGAAGTGCCCGACATGAAGGCTGAGCTGGTCAGTCTGCCCGAGCAGTCGGTTGCCAACTTAGACTTGGAGGCCCCGATGGCCAGTCCTAAGTTTGACTTTGACTTCTTTAAGTCGAAGACCAATGATGGTGTCAAGCCTTATAAGTTCTTAGACGACATGACCTTCGTAGGTGTGCCTCTGTTTATTGCTGGCTGGGCTGTCAAGGGCGACAAGGCGTTGTTCCGCGTCAACCAGAAGGCAGAGAAGGGCGGTAAGAACAATACGCAGCTGCTCACCGACTTCAAGACGGGTATTGACGACTATACACAGTTCTTTGGTCCCGCCATGGTGGTGGGCTTGAAGCTGGGCGGCTATGAAGGTCGTAGCGACTGGCCTCGCCTGTTGGCAAGTGCTGGTATGTCTTACGCCATCATGGCTGGTTTCGTGAATGGCATCAAGTACACTGCCAAGGAGATGCGCCCCGACGGCTCTACTGCCAACTCATGGCCCTCAGGTCATACCGCTACATCTTTCGTTGGTGCCACGCTGCTCCACAAGGAGTACGGACTTACCCGCTCACCTTGGTGGTCGGTAGCTGGTTATGGTGTCGCCACAGCAACAGGTGTGATGCGTGTGCTCAACAACCGTCACTGGATTAGCGATGTCTTGTCGGGAGCCGGTATTGGTATTATGTCTACTGAGTTGGGCTATGCCCTCTGCGACATTATGTTCAAGAGAAAGGGCCTGCTGCGCAACGACATGATAACCGATAGTGAGAAACCCTCATTCTTCAGCATCTCTATGGGTATGGGACTTGGCAACAAGGAACTCAATTTTGAGGCCTATGATGAGAAGGTGAGCCTCCATTTCCGTGCTGCCACTGTGGTAGATGCCGAGGGTGCCTATTTCTTTAATAAGTACGTAGGTGTGGGTGGCCGCCTCAGAGTAAGAGCACAGTCTGTTAAGGACTTCGGTGACTTCGCCTCTGCTGTGTCCGCTGAGGATTTCTATGCTTGGGAGAGCTTGCAGCCCCACTATCAGGCTGCTTATCCCGGTGACTATACGGGAACTGATGATGAGAATATGGGTATCTTCCTGACCAAAGTGGGTTATCGCACCGAGTCGGAGAGTGCGTGGAATGACAACGCACCCGTCACCGAGAGCTATGGCATCGTGAAGAGTGACCACATCACTGAGTTCACGGGCAGTATCGGTGTTTATTTCAACCTGCCCCTCAGCTCCAGCTTCTCTTTAGGCGCTAAGGCACTGGTAGGTCGTTCTATCACTCAGGAACTGGATATCGATGGCCATGCAGAGGGTAATGTCAAGGATATCAGTTACACGATGTCGCTCGACAACCGTCCCGGACATAAGGATGCCGATGGCGACCCCAACTTGTCGCTCAACGATCTGCAGTATCCCAACAACACGGGTGAGAAATGGAGCGACGATTGGGAATACCTGACCGTAGGTGCCAAGTCATCTACTTCGTTTGGTACTGGCATCTCGCTTACCTATCGCTACAAGTCTAATTTCTCTTGGCGTGTATTCTGCGACTACGACTACACCCGCAAGGACTTCACTGCAACCTACGATCCTTTCCACTTCGTACAGAAGAGTATGACCTCTGGTGCCAGCTATCTGATGGACTTGGCTCAAACACAGTGGGAAGGCGAATATTCCGATGGTATTGGATTAGAAGCCAGAGAGTATAAGTCGCGTAAGTATATGAACTACTGGACGCTTGGTCTCTCATTCTTAGTGAATTTCTAAGTATAAAACCACAATAAAAAAAGGGAAGCCGTTTCGCTTCCCTTTTTTAATACTTAAAACTGAGTGTTTTACAATAGGGATATAATTGACTCCTAATGAAATACGATTAGCAAGAAGTAGGTATTATTGTAAGTTGATTCCGATTCAAAAAATCACTTAAATATCTCCACAAAAGTACGGTAAATGATATGAAATGACTATCTTTGCAGTAGATTTTGAGATTCATTGTAGATAAAGAGAAATTCATGTCAAGAATATAATTATGATAAAACAAGTAGAAATAACCTTGCAGCCTAAATCTCGCGGGTTCCACTTGGTAACGGGCGAAATTTTGCGCCAGTTGCCCCAGCTGCCTCAGGGGGGCATCATCAACCTCTTCTGCAAGCACACCAGCTGTGGACTGAGCATCAATGAGAATGCAGATCCAGATGTGCGTGTCGATATGGAGACTATCTTCAATCGTCTCGTACCCGAGAATCGCCCAGAATACGAGCACACCTTGGAGGGTGCCGATGATATGCCAGCCCATGCCAAATCCACTCTCAGCGGCGTTAGCCTTACCATTCCCATTACCAATGGCCGCTTGAACATGGGTACCTGGCAGGGCATCTATTTCTGTGAATACCGCAACTATGGCGGAGCAAGAGACCTTGTAGCAACAATCATTGGCGAATAAAAACAAAAAGGGAAGCGAAAATGCTTCCCTTTTTTGTTACTGCGCCATACAACTTGTCGTTGTGAGTGCTGTGATGGCAGCAGTGAGGATACTAACGATAAACTGCAATGCGTTTTTCCAACTTTCCTTTTTCATAGTCTTAATGTTTTTGGTTAACAAATTGGTGGTTAATGGTTAATTAATAGGGAGTTATCTAGAGTTATTGGGAGTTAGCGGACAATACTACTACCGCAGAACATTTGTCCGCTAACTCCCGCTAACTCCCAATAACTTCAGATAACTCCCAATAATAACAATGCTATCGCAGAACATTCAAGATTAAGGGCTGCGCTCAAAAGTGAGGCAGCCCTTATTATTATGATGATAATACGAAGTGTTAATACAAGAATCCGAGCAGCCAGAGGGGAATCTGGTTGTCTTTGCCTATCTCGGTGTTGTAGCGAGCGTAGATGGTGTCAGGGGCATAACGGACCTTGCCACGGGCATTGGCATCGCAGATGCGGAACTTTAACTTGCCATCAACAAGGTAGAACTGGTCGCGACCTGACTGGTTGACCTTGTGGTCTTTCCATAGGGAGTTTACGAAGAAGGTCTCCATGGCATCTTGCTTCTCTACATGAATGGGGTAGATGGCATAGAGCAAGTTGGAGTTGTGGAGCATTATCTTTGATGGCTTCTTGGGGAAGTCTTCACCAATGGGATAAATCATATTCAACAGGCGGGCATCGGTGAGATACTTGATGTAGTTCATCACCGTAGCGCGACTGGTCTCAATGTCTTGTGCCAGCTTGCTGACATTGGGAGCCTTAGGGCCTTCTTCTGCCAACTGATAGAAGAGTTTCTTAATCTTGGTGAGGTATTTCAACTCTATCTGCTTGATGAGCAGGATATCTACCTCGGTCATCATGTTCATGGTCTTCAGCAGGTTCTCGCTATAGTTGCGATGCTCCTGGAAGAAGGGGTAGAAACCATGATGGATGTAGTCCTGGAAATAGCGGTTGGGCGATACCTTAGGAAGTATCTGCTTGATGATGTGCTCGTGATTCTTCAGAATGTCATCCAGCGTATAGGGCTGGAAATTATTTCCCGTCATCAGATTGATGAACTCGCGGAAGGAGAAACCACGGAGATTGTATGACTTTACGATGCCATTAAGCTCTGGGTTCTCGTCTTTCAGGCGCATCACGCTACTGCCCGTAAATACTATTTTCAGATAGGGATAGAGGTCATAGCATTTTCTGAGTTCAGCACTCCAGTCGGGCTGCTTGAATACTTGGTCGATGAGCAGCACTCTGCCACCGTGTCTGCAGAACTGACCTGCAAACTCGGCAATGCCATGTCCCTGAAAGTAGAAGTTGTTCATGTTGACATACAGACACTGACGATCGTTGATGTCAAACTTCTCTTTGGCATACTGTAGAAGGAAGGTGGTTTTACCAATGCCACGGGTACCTTTAATACCAATCAAACGGTCGTTCCAATCAATCTCATCCATAAGGGTGCGACGAACTGGAGCGTTGACATGTTCTACTAAGTACCTATGCGTCCTGAAGAAAGCTTCCATTCTAAGTCTGTTTAAATCATTTGCAAAGGTAAATAAAAATCCCGAAATTGCAAAGCCGAGATAGCAAAAACTTGCAAAAGGGGCTATTTTTTATGTCTTTAGGCGGTAAAATCAATGTTATTGAAGTATTCTGTCAGTGGTGTGATGCTCTCTTCCGTTCTCAGATAATCCAAGTGGTCGGTATTGAGAAATTCCAGCTGACAGTCAGGATAGTGCTGTTTCCACAGGGTTGGCGAATCTTCGAAACACTTGCGTGCCCATGCCTTCTGCTCATCAGTCACGGGGTCGGTCTCATTAAAGCTGAGACGGTCGTTGTAGAGCTTGGAGAGGAACACTGCAATCTTGCCTTCATAATGGAATGAGGGATAGGTTTCCATCAAGGTCATCTCAATGTCGAAATGCAGCGCGTTAATCTCTGGCGTGAAGTGGATATAGTTGGGCTGCACGGATTTGGCACGGGCGTCAGTGCGCTCTACATCACTGTCGAGCATGACGACATGAGGCAGCAGGCCATCGCGCTGATGAATGAGGTGGGCGAGGTAGAGTCCGAGTTCGCCACCAACGCAGAAGCCTGTAATCACATCTATGCCATATTCAGCAATGACGGGTTTTACCCAGTCATAATACTTAGAGACCATCTGCTCAGTGGACTGAACGATGCCTTCGGTGGTCTCGAAATATGACTCGATGATGTGGATGTTGTATTTCTGGCTAATGCGACTTGCCCATTCAGCATAAAGGAAGTTGAAACCTGTATAGCCGCTGACGATAAGCAGCGTGGGTTTAGACTTCTCGGGCTGATGGAGCCAATAGTGATGGGTGCGCTGATGATGCTTGGCGATAGCACGAACGGTATGATAGTCATAGAAGTCTTTTGCCGAGGTGTAGAAGCCTGTGAACGCCAGCGACTGTACTGCTTGCATAATTTGTAGTGACGAGAAGCCGAGTTCGTCTATCAGGTCGATATCTATGTTGACGTCATCAATACCCATAATGCGAGAAATGACGGATGCCAGCATTTGCTCTTTAGCATCCAGCGGCTCACTGTTGCGAACGTATTGTTCGAAGAAGGGATTGGTGAGTTTGGTCTTGTCAATCTTACCATTTACCGTTCGCTCGAATTTGCTGACAGGAATCCAATAGGTGGGGATCATATAGGGTGGAAGGAAGGTGGAGAGTCGCTTCTTCAATACCTTCATATCGAGATGAGGTGTCAGCGCCTCTATATAAGCGGCAAGATACTGACTACTGCCAAACTCTTCCAAGCGGACATACGCCTGCTTGACCTCAGGCTCTTGCTCGATGCGGGTGCGGATTTCGTCCAGCTCGATGCGGAATCCATGGAACTTTATTTGCGAGTCCATGCGTCCTACATATTCTATGCTGCCATCTTCCATACGCTTTGCCAAGTCACCACTATGATAGAGCTTTATCTGATGGTCTTCAGGGAATGGAGAGTCGACAAACTTCTCTTGATTGAGTTCAGGACGATTCAGATATCCGGGTGTCAATTGTCTACCACCAATCAATAGTTCACCTATCTCACCAACAGGCAACTCGTTCATGTCCTTGTCTACCACATGCGTGATGATACCCTCATACGGTTTACCAATATTACGGAAGTAGACCTTACCATCCACGAGTCGTGAGAAACAGAATACGGTAGCTTCGGTAGGACCATAAGCATCGATAAAGCGATAGGGCTGCTGGGCTCCCTTCTCTGCTACTGTTGCTATCATTGGTTCTCCCACGCTGCGCAGTGTCTTCATGTGGGTGAAGTGCAAGGATGGCAGTACGTTGAGTACTGAAGGCGTAAGTGAGGCATGCGTAATCTTCTGCTCGTTGATATACTGATAGAGCTTACCAATGTCATTGCGAATCTCATCGGTGGCAACGACCAGCGTGGCACCACAATATAGTGGACCAAAGATTTCGAGAATAGAAGCATCAAAACCGATGCTGGCAAATTCTAAGTCGCGCGCGTCGCTATTGATTAAAGCTATCTCGGGACTTGCTGCACACATCAAGAAGTAGTACAGGTTGTCGTAGGTGATAGTTACACCTTTGGGCTTACCTGTTGTTCCCGAGGTATAAATGATATATGCAAGCTCTGAGTCACTATTCCAACTATAATCACACTCTTCCAGTGGCATACTGACATCGAGTACAGGAAGATGGGGGAATCGATGCGTATATTCTGTAGTAGTCAATACCATCGTCATACCACTGTCTTCACAGATAAATGAGAGTCTCTCTTGAGGCAATACGGGGTCAAGTGGCACATAGGTATAGCCACACTTGAAAAGGGCAAGGATAGAGGGTATGAGATATTCATTACGACCTATGCAGACACCTATTCTAATCGGGGCGTCAGTCTTAGGAAGTGTGGATAGTTTGTGACTAATGGCTTTCGCAATGTGTTCTGCCTCACATCCAAGTTGTTGGTATGTTAGTTCATTTTCTCCAACTATGACGGCAGTTTTCTGACCATTTTCCTCTATTCTCCTCTCAAATATTGATAGTAGGTTTTTCTTATGCATATATTATTGGTTTTTGTCTATTAAAACTTGTAAGCAACTTGTAACTTAATCCATCGTCCTTGTTGGGCAATAGGTCCGATAGAAGAACCACCTTGCTCATATTTCTTGTTGAACACATTATGGCAGTCAAGAAACACTTCCAGTGCCTTATACTTGTAGTCCAATCCCATCGAAAAGATAGCGCGTGATGGGAGCGTTCTTTCTTCTGGTTCAATGCCCATTTCAGGAGCCTGCTGATAGAGCCATGTCTGCTTGCTCAGCACATTCAGATTACCACGGAGGGAAAAACCATAGCCTAAGCGATAGGATGCCAGAATGCTGGTAGCAAAGTTAGGAATGTTGTAAATGCTATGACTATTGGCTGTATAGTTCTCTGAGCTGACAACATGCTGCCATTCAGCATTTATCGTAGTGGTAAATCTATTGCGCGTGTATTTAGCTACCAACTCGGCGCCAATGCTCTGAAGTGTACCCGAATTGGTATAAACCAGTCCGTCAGGATAAATCAGATTAGAGGCTTTGTTATAGAAACTATTCAACTCAACATCCAGTCCGTTAAGCAGCTTACTGCTTGAGAAAGAAAGCTGGAAGGAGTGTAGGTACTCAGACAAGAGGTCTTCACCACCTGAATAGGTGTCGAGCGTATTATAACGATAATAATAAGGCGCATCAACGAAGGCCTTAGAGTAGCTGAACTTCACATTGTATTGGGGTTGGACGAATACCAAAGCGATACGTGGAGACAGCTCGTGGATGCTCTTGTGATTCTTACGCTTCTTATAGTCATAACGCAAACCACCATTCAGGATGAATGATTTCCACTGATGCTTCAACTGGAAATAGGCATCAGCACTATTCTCTACACCAGGGAACAGATTCTTGATGCCATGAAATTCTACCAATACTCTGTCGCCCAGGTCGCCCTCCAGATTGCGCGAACTAATCAGCTCAAAGTAATTATACTGTGCTCCGAAACTGATGGTTCCATTATGCTCACTATTCAGACTGTAAGGGAGATTACCATTAACAGAGAAGCCTGTGTTTTGCTCGAGCCAAGAGTTATACTGGAAGGTATAATCGGTGGGATAGACTTCAGAGCCGCTGCCATTTTGTATGAGCACATATTCTAATGCTTCAGCAGGGAAATAGTCTGATATGACCTGATAGCGGTTTTGCTGCTCGGCATCATAGGTGAGACTGGCATCAAGACTCAGCTTTCCGAAAGACTTCTTATAGCTGAGTTGAACATGATGGGCTGTAGAGGCATAACCTGGTGCATTGCCTTCCATCAGTCCGTATTTGCTATAATCGTATGGAGCAAAGAAGTAGCTGAGAGAGTAGGGGGCAACAGTCTTGGAGAAGTTGCTGCTATACATCAGCGACAGGTTCTTCCAAGAAATACGAGTACCGAAATCATAGGTGGGCTTTTTGTTGAAACCACCAATAATGATATCGCCCTCCATAGGTATCACACCTAACTGCTCTTCGAGTGGAATGTTGATTTTCTGTCCGTCTGCCTGATAGAAGTTGGCCCACGCAGCAACATCGAAATTCAGATAGTGCTGTCCAAATAAGATGTCGCCCTGTATCTGTCCGTAGCTGCCTATACCACCCTTTACGCGGAAACCATCAATGTCGCTTCCTCTCTTGGTAATGATATTGATAACAGCCGTAAGGGCTACACCACCATATAGTGATGAAGCAGGACCACGCAGCACCTCCACCTGTTTTACCTTCTCCAGACTGATAGAGAAATCAGGACGCGCCACATTGGTGGCATAGCTGTTGAGACGATGTCCGTCCATCATGATAAGTATCTTCTCCTGACCAGAGCTATAGATGCCACGCATGGCGATGTTCATCTCTTCGTTACATTCTACATTGGTCATTCCTGGCACATAGGCAATCAACAATTCTTTCAGATTGCGAGCACCACTCATCGTTATCATGTCTTCCGTGATAAGTGTTACGGGTACTGGAGCTTCTTCTATGCGCTCAGCTTGGTTAGAGGCTGTGGTGATGGTGGCAGACTGTCCCATCTTTAATCCTGCTATCATCTCTTCAAAACGAATAGGGTCTTGAATAGAAGTGTAGTAGGGATTTTCTTGCAGCAGCAACTTGGCATAGTTCTCCGACTGTGTGATATCGTCTTGTGCAAGATAGCAGAGCGAGATAAGACGATAGGCATTCTGCTTGAGATTGCCTTCGAAATGACTGATGTTGGATTGCAGCAGCTCTAATGCCTGCTCCAAGCGTCCCACCTGATATTCCTCCTCAGCCTGTGTGTAAACCTGGCGGAGGGTGTTGTTATCTTGAGCCTCCAGATGTTGAGGCATGAGCAGAACAACTAGTATGGATATAATAATGTATAGTCTTCTTTTCATTTCTTTATGGGAATGGTGAGCGTAAATGTTGTTCCCTTTCCTTCTTCTGACTCAAAGGTTATTGTGCCGTGATGCTTGTTTTCTATAATATCACGCGTGATAGCCATACCGAGTCCCGTGCCTTGTCCTACGGGCTTGGTGGTGAAGAAGTTCTCATAGAGTCGTTGTTTAACCTCCTCGGTCATGCCTTCGCCATTATCCGAGAGGCGGATGATAATGTTATTATCAGCACTCTTCACAGATATGGTGACTTGTGGCGTATAATCATCTTCTACCTTCTGCGCCTTGTTCCATAGCGTATAGCAGGCATTGTTCATCAGGTTGAGTATCGCACGACTAAGATCCTGCGGAATAACCATCACATTGGGCAAGCCTTCTTGATACTCTTCGTGTATGCTGATATTAAAGCCTTTGTGATTGGCACGCATAGCATGATAGGATAGCCACACATATTCTTTTACCAACTTATTGACATCAGTAGGAAGGAATTCATCTTCTTTGCCTCTTGATACCAGTAGAATACCTTGTATGATGCTGATGGCACGTTCGCCATGCTCTACAATCTTGCCCATATTCTCTTTCAGGTCGGCAATGATGTCTTCTACTTCCTCACGGTCGTCATCAGAGAGCTGATCTTCATTATCCTCCATAATGTCGTTTAAGTCGCTTAGCAACTTATTCGACATCTTGCTGAAGTTGATAACGAAGTTCAGTGGGTTTTGTATCTCATGAGCGATACCTGCACTAAGCATTCCCAATGATGCCAGTTTCTCCTGTTGTTTCAACTGTTGTCGTAAGGTCTCTATCTGCTGTTCCATAACCTATGCTGTTGGTAATGTAATGATGAATTCTGTATATTTGTCTTTCTCTGAAGTCACAGTGATATCGCCACCGTGATTCTGTATGATTTCGCGACTCAAGTAGAGGCCTACACCCGAGGCCTCGCCTGTGGTCTTTGTGGTAAAGAAGGGGTCGAATATCTTATCGATAATGGTCTCCTCAATACCAACGCCATTATCCCGGATGGTAATAATGACAGCTTGCTCATTCTGGGTAACTCTCAATGTGATAGTGGGTTCGAAAGTCTCGCGCAAGGCCTTCTTTACTATAGCATATACGGCATTGCCCAACATACTCATGAGTGTCTTGCTCAGCATCTCTGGGTTACCATTGATGATAAGTTCGTTGTCGGGTAGTTCGAATACTATCTGAATATGATGAGTGGCTATATCCTGAGCATAGTATGTCTGAAGCATCTCTTTGTTCTGCTCTATGAGATTGGTGAGATTCATGCTTACCTGACCACCAGAACGGTCTTTCAGCATCTCTTCCATAGCCTTCAGTGTGCGAGTGGTGTTGGCACCATGTTCGCCCACCTTTTCGAGGTTGCCCTTCAGCATATCCAATACATCTACGGTGTCCTCATAGTTCTCTGTATCCATGTGTTCTTTCTCATCCTCAATATTGGCTGCAACATCCTTTACCAGTCCTTCAGAGAGTTTGGCAAAGTTGTTGATATAGTTAAGAGGATTAAGAATACGGTCAATCAGACCCTGTGTCAGTTTACCCACTGTGGCCATCTTCTCCAGTCGTACCACCTGTTGAGTGCGCTCCTGTACCAGATTCTCCAACTGACGCTTGTCGCGTTCCAGTTTATACAGTCTCAGACGTATAAGTGCATAAACAATACAAACAAAGAGCACGATATATAGTATCTGCATATACCAACGCATATAGAAGGGCCATTCGATAGAGAAATCGATGCTTACTACATTTGTCAGTCTTCCATAAGCGTCACGAGCCTGTACCTCAAATACGTGGTGACCAGATGTCAAATTAGGATATTCCTCATGCGTGTCGGTATCCCACATGCTCCAGTTGCCGTTGTCCATACGTGTACGATACTGCGTGGGCAACAATAGCGAAGGCAGGTCAGTGGAGAATGTGAAGGTAATATGACGGTCCTGGCTGGAGAGTGTTGGCAACTTGCTGGGCATCTTGCCATATCCTCCCCACAGAATACTGTCGCCACCATGTAGATAGATAGAACGAATAGAGAGTGTAGGCTTTCCTTGTTTGACAGGGTCATTATGAGCCAAGTCTATGATGTTCACACCTTTGTCGCCACCCATCCAGAGTAGGCTGTTCTCATGTATCATAGCTCGTACAGAGAAATCCATCAGTGGATAGGTTGCTTCAGATAAAAGGGGCTGCTGGTTACCATCCTTCATACAGTAGAGCATCTTACCCTTATTATTCGTCAACCACAGATTATCCTCTTTGTCAGCATAGCTAAATGAAGAGTAGGGGAATGGTTCTACTGCTGTGGATGCTACAACAGACACCTTGCCTCGATATTCAACAAGCGCAGCCATCTCTTCATCTCCGCTGTTTTTCACCTCTTGGAAGCGTAGCCTGTCGGTACACTTCCAAATATGTCCATAGAGGTTTTCTATCCAGATGGTTTGTTGGTTGTCGCGCAGAATCTTGACTACCTTCTCTATATCGCTAATCTTCTTGCGTTCTCCACTATTACTGTTGTAGTAGATGCCATCAGCCTCACCACTATAGAAACCATCTTTCTCGACGAGTAGTGACAAGGTGTTACCAGTGGTCAGATGACTCACCTGATGTTTAGCATTGATGCGATAGGTACCATCTGCTGTGGCAGCCAGTAGTGCATCGCCTTGATGTACCAACTGCCAGCAGGCATACGATATCTCTGGCACATGAACAAAGGTTTTGCCCTGCATACGGAACAGTCCGTTCTGGGTGCCAGCATACACTTCCTGTTGATAAAGCTGAAGTGACAACACCTCTCCATGTACCCCCTCTTTGGCTGTGAAGTGCGTGTATACGGATGGGAAAGCAATGCAGAAGATACCATTATCTGTTGCTCCCCAGATAAGGCCGTGACCATTATAAGTGATATATCTTACGTTATTCGAGCACAAACCGTTGGCTTCGGTGATGCGGAATATCTCTTTTCCGTCGCTATATTGGAATACCACACCCTCACCGTCTGTTGCCAATGCCTTCAGACCGCTTACCAGTTCCTGACATTGGTTGACGTGAGCTTCACCGATAAATGTAGAAGGACCTGATTGGGGCAGCTGAGCACCAGCGGCTCTCGTCACGTTGTCATTAACGATGGTATAGATGCCTTTGTCGCTCACGAGGAAATAAATCTTTCCATCGCGTTCCCATATCCATTGCACCTCTCCGTGGAAGATTTTCTTCCTGTCGATGCTGTGTAGTACGGGACATCCGTTGCCAGAGATTTCGAGATAACCGATATAGTTGTAGCCACCCGTCCAGATAGTGCCTTTCGAATCGCGGAACAAGGTGGTAATACGTGTCACTCCCGGAGCATGCAGCATGTGCCATTCAGCATTGTCATAGTAAAGCAAGCCTTCGAAGTTTGCCACATATACCGTACCATCCTTGCCTGTCATGATATCGAAGTTCTGGTTGTGTCCACCATACTCCGTAGCAGAATAATTGCGGATAAAGGGGATACCTTGTCCCCATCCAGTCATCGCGGTCCAAGCGAATAGTATGCTTATCAGAAGTTTTCTCATGGCTTGGCCTCCTTTCCGATAAAGGGTTCATAAGGAATGTTACGTCCTATATAGTAGTTCCATTCCTCCTGTGTAAGATTTCTCTTTAGCTTCTTCTTCAGCATCTGTCGCATGATAGGTACAGAGATGAGCGACTCGGTTAATGTTCCCTTCTGGTCACCACACCATACATACTCCTTATTCAGGTCGAAGGTAAAGTTCATAATCCATCCGTTGGTAGTGATGATGGTCATGGGCTCTATCTTTGCCTGATCAGCCATCCATAGGTTCACCTTGCCATCGTAGCTGGCAGAGTGGATGCGCCAATTGATAATCTTTATCTTGCTGATGCGTGAGCGATGGCCTACCAATTTCTGTATCTTTCCTTTGGGATTGATATAATAGATGCTTCCGTCGCTCATGCCATAGGTTTTTATCTTTGTTTCTTTGCTGGCTGCGTAGGCTGTCACCTGACCGCTTACGGGCACTTTACTGCTTTCTATCTTATCAAAACTCTTCACTATGTGCATGCGTCCCTGATTGTCAAAGATGCATGGATTATCGTTGTCGCTGGAAACGACTACGCTCTTGAATGAAAACTGCTGGGTACGAGTAATTACTTGCTTCTCTGTATCTAACAAAGCCATACCATTTTCGCCAAACAGCAGCATCTGCTTTCCTGCAGGGTCAATATGTTGTAGAGTTCCGATACCATGCACCTCTATCACCTTTTCTATCTGGCGATTCTTGATAACCAGATGTCCTGTTCTGCTAATGGCATATACCAGTTTGTTCTTCCTGTCGATATATACATCACGGAAGTCATAAGCACTGTTACGCATCAGTACATCTGTGGTAATCTTACTGCCTACCTGCACATGTTCCAGTAATTCGCCATAGCTGCTACAGGTTACAAAACGCTTCTCTCCATCGCCATAGAAAGCTAAGTCATAGATAGTGCCCTTGTGCAGATTCCATTCTTGCTTACTCTGACTTGCTGTTACCAGCGACTGATATACCGATGAGGCATATACATCACCTTGATAACGGGTGGTGAAAAGTTGTGAGGCATAGGCCAACAGGCATGATAGCTCTTGGTTGCCTGCATCAGCCTGCTTGATAGCTACATCGCCCAACTGACGAGCCAGTGTAATATAACTCAGGGTGTCGGCTACACGCTTCTGATATTCAGCATAACCACGTTGCTGTTCAGCAATAGCACGCTGGCTCTTGGCTACATTTGATGCTTCAACGGCACGATGCTCAGCCTCCAGCGCATTTTGGCGCTCAAGTTCTGCATGTCTGCGCATATCCTCTGCTACAGCTGTCTGCTCCTCTGCCTTGATGCGTTGTTCTTCACTGATACGACGGTCCTGATTGGCTATTTCCTCCATTTGTGCATTGATACGTTGCATCACAACAGAGCGCTTCTCTTGTTTGGCGAGCTCAGCCAATTGCTCCTCCAGTTGTTGCGTCTTCTCAGTCTCGTCCGCATACCACTGGTATACCACCACCAGTCCTGCGCCCATTATAAGAGCTGCACAGGCGGCTATAATAGTGCTTGTCTTTCCGTAGATTTTCATGCCTTTCGTGTCACTGCCATCAAGGTAATGTCATCGCTTTGTGGAGCACCTCCTGCATAGTTTTTGACGTCAGCCAATTGGTTGTCGATAATGCTTCGACAGTCATTTCCTTTCTGACTAGCTAAGAAGGTCTGCATACGCTCTTCACCATATTCCTCAAATGCATTATTCATGGCCTCGTTAACACCATCTGTGTACATCACGATGGTATCTCCGACACCTAATGTTGTTCGTTCGTTGTGATAGGTAATGCCCTCAATGGCTCCCACCATACAACTGCCACTGGTGGGCAGCATCTCTACCTGTCCGTTGGCTCTAAGAATCACGGGCGAGTTATGTCCACCATTACTGTACTCCAATTCGCCAGTCTTCACGTTGTAGATGGCATAGAATACGGTGACAAACATACAGTCTACAGATTCTTTGCTAAGCAGATTGTTTGATTTCGTCAGACATTCGCCTGGTGTACACCCCTGCAAGCCTACAGTACGTATCAGTGTTCTGCTCACAGCCATAAAGATGGCAGCAGGTATACCTTTACCACTAACATCGGCAATAACCAGTCCTATGCGGTCTTCATCAATGCGGAAGAAGTCATAGAAGTCACCACCCACATCTTTGGCTGGTGTCATTAGGGCAGCCAAATCCATCTCGTGCTCATTCTCGGGGAATGGTGGGAAGATGCGAGGCAGAATGGCCTGTTGGATTTCTGCTGCTACAGCCAAGTCTGTTTTCAGTGATTCCAACTGGGCATGCTCTTGCTGTGACTGCTTGATATAATTGATTTGCTCGATGGCTTTTTCTATCGTGATGCTCAAGTCGTCAAGGTCGATAGGCTTAGTGGCAAAGTCGAACGCACCATTATTCATGGCAGAACGGATATTTCCCATATCACCGTATGCAGATACCATGATACATTTCATAGCAGGATTCTGCATCTCGTTAATCTTTGTCAGCAGCGTCAAACCGTCCATTTCTGGCATGTTGATGTCAGAGAGAATGATGCTGATGTCTTTTTCTTTAAGCATCATGGTTAGGGCTTCTAATCCGTTGTGAGCAAAGAAAAACTCATACTCTCCCTTACGGATCTGTCTTCTAAAATATTGCGTTAACAGTAACTCGAGATCTAACTCGTCGTCCACACTTAGTATTTTTACTGGATTCATGATGTAGTAGAATATTTATTAATTAGGTGCAAATATAGTAAGATAAAATGAATTCTCCAAATTTTCTTTAATAATTCTCTATTTTTCGTAAAACTATGATATCTTCGCATTTACCGCTCACTCGGAATTGGTATACCACACTTTGCCCTTTAGGTCTAAAATAAAAAGAAAAACAAGTATTCCTTTTGCATTTCGCTCACTTATTCTTTGACCTAAAGGTGCAAAGTGTGGCGTTGCAATCGTACCTTTGAGATTTTATCTCGAAAGTACTCTCGTTCGAAAAAGCACAAATAAGATTTGGCTTTTTACTCACTTATTCGTACCTTTGAGATTTCATCTCGAAAGTACTCTCGTTCGAAAAAGCACAAATAAGATTTGGCTTTTTACTCACTTATTTGTACCTTTGCAACTCAAATGGCGAAACTTTTTCTATTTAATCCGGAACACGATATTGCGCTGGCTTCTAATCTCGCGCATTTCACAGCTCCTCATGCTGGTAGACAGTTGAGGGCTGACTTGGCATATCTACCTGCACTATGGGCTGACGAAGATGATTATATTTTTGTAGATCATGTGGAATCCGCTCGTAAGTCGTATGAGCGATTGCGTAGAAGGTTAGGTAGACCAATAGCAAATTTCGTGGATCGTGATGGGTTACGTCGTATTCATGTTACAAACGTTGTACCATGGGGATGGGACGCAGCGGTAGCTACAGATCTGCAGCGTTGGGGTATTGATGGGGCAATATTACCATCAACATCTTTACTGGCGCACTATCGTGAGTTGTCGCATCGTCGTACCTCTGCCCAATTATTACCTTTGTTACATATTCCAGGAACTATTGGTGAGGCTGTGGAGTGTACAACCATTGAGCAAGTTATTGAATACCAGCAGCGTTGGGGCAGAATCGTTATCAAGGCTCCTTGGTCATCGAGTGGGCGAGGAGTACGTTTTGCAGTGCAGGAAGGCTGGATTCGTAATATCATAGAGCATCAAGGCAGCGTGATGGTTGAACCGTTCTATGAGAAGGTTAGAGACTTTGGCATGGAGTTCGAAGTGGATGCCAACGGGCAAATTCATTATTTAGGATTATCTCTCTTTCATACCAAGAACGGTGCCTATATTGGCAATATTCTTGCTACCGAAGAGAAGAAACGTGAGATGATGGCTCGTTACTTACCAATAGACCTTCTTGACGATGTTAAGCAAAGGATTATCGAAAATGCTCAACTTGCTCATTATCAAGGTCCATTTGGCGTTGATATGATGGTAGTAAAGAGCGAGAGTGGATGTCTCCTTCATCCTTGTGTGGAATTGAACCTGCGTCGTACGATGGGGCATGTGGCTCTGAGTATGACACCTCAAGACGATGATATCGTCAAGGTGATGCGCATTGAACTGACAGATCACTACAAGCTACATATCAACAAACTTAATAGATAAGCATAGACAATAGATAAGTCACTATCTAAAAAAAATAGCTGCAGTCGTTTTGACCACAGCTATTTATCTTAGAGGATTGAAGTCAGAACTTCCAACTCAAAAACTCTCTATGTCCATCGTTCAATCTCTGTTTCTTGCAATGATTTAGAGGGGATAATCCTCAAAAGCATAGAGCACGGTAGAGAGATAGCGCTCACCCGTGTCTGGCAGCAATACTACCACCTTCTTGCCCTTGTTCTCTGGACGCTTAGCTACCTGAATAGCAGCAAAGAGAGCAGCACCAGCTGAGATTCCTACCAGCAGACCTTCCTGCTGAGCTACCTCGCGACCAGTACGGATGGCATCATCGTTCTCTACATCGAACACCTCATCAATAACGCTGGCGTCGTAGGTCTTGGGGATAAAGCCTGCACCGATACCTTGTATTTTATGAGGACCGCTTTGTCCGCCATTCAATACAGGGCTTGACTTGGGTTCTACAGCGATAATCTTTATATCGGGATTCTTCTCTTTCAGAAATTTACCCGTACCGCTGATTGTTCCACCCGTACCTACACCACCGATAAAGATATCAATCTTTCCTTCAGTGTCGCGCCATATCTCAGGACCTGTAGTAGCGTAGTGCTTAGCTGGGTTGGCACTATTCTCAAACTGCTGCAGGATTACACTGCCAGGAATGGAGTCTCGTAGTTCTTCGGCAGCGCGGATGGCACCTGGCATTCCGTCTTTACCAGGAGTAAGTCGTACCTCGGCGCCATAGGCTTTTACGAGATTACGGCGCTCTACACTCATGGTTTCAGGCATAGTAAGGATAAGATGGTAGCCTTTAACGGCAGATACCAGTGCCAGTCCTACGCCCGTATTACCACTGGTGGGCTCAATGATGGTAGCACCGGGTTTCAAGATGCCTTTCTTCTCGGCATCCTCAATCATTGCCAGTGCAATACGATCCTTTACGCTTCCGCCAGGATTGAAAAACTCTACTTTGGCTATCACCGGAGTCTCCAGTCCCTTAGCCTTAGAATATTTGTTGAGCTCCAGAAGTGGGGTGTTGCCAACGAGCTCGGTCAGCTGTTTTGCAATGTTTGCCATAATCTTATCCTTTCTTTATTATAATTATTGCTTTTACTTTTGATGTTTGTTTCCGTTTGCAAAGGTACGCAGTTTTCTGTAATCTGCCAATAGCTCGTATATGGCATTTTATATACCAAATGTTTGGTATATGTCTTCTTAGAGGCGTATTTTTATACCTGCACTAGCCACAAATCCGTCTAATGGAGCATATATATCGCGCCATATGGGATTGCTGCGAGCCCCTGTGTAGATGCTGTCAAAGCGAGTTTGTCGAGAATCTGTAAAGTTCTCAAAGTTGACATATACGGAAAAATGCTCCCACATTTTCTCTACCAGTAATCCGCAAAGCCAGTACGACTTTCCCTGAAGACCATCACTCAATAGTTGGGGACTATAGTAGTAAGCCTCCAGACCAATCTTCCATGAATCTTCCTTTTCGTACATCAATACATTATTTAGACGATGACGAGGGGTTAGTGGGCTTTCGGTATGTATACCGTTTTCCTCTACGCGGGTATAAGTATAGGTATAACCGAGGTAGTAGTGAAAGTCGTACCAGCCAAGCTTGATGTTGGTCTCCCATCCACGTGTGTCGATATGTCCGCCAATATTCTGCATCTTATAATAGTCATCATCAATGGGTTTCATGAGCAGAGGATGGCTCAAACGGGTATAGAAGAATAGGTGGTTGACAGAGAATCTGACTTGATCATCGAATAATCCTGTTGTATAATTCACATCCCAATTTACTCCCCAGCTGCGCTCTAGTTGGTTTTTGTCCTTGTCTATTGGCAACACATTACGATAAGCTATGCGTTCACTTTCTTCGGTAAAGATGGTGGGTTGTTTGTAGCCAAGTCCTCCTCCTAGTCGTGAACTTAACTTGTCGGTAGGCTTGAATAAGAACGACAAGCGTGGCAAGATGGCGATGCCATAGTCTATCACGTAGTCGGTGCGCAATCCTGCCTCAATCGAGAGCCATGAGGTGATGTCAATGTCAGCCTGTAAGAATGCTCCCAGTGTGGTTTGCTGATAATCTCTCTTCAGTTCTGTGACAGGATTTTTCTCCTTGAAGTTGTCTGTCCATAGATTGACGCCAGCCACCCAATCCGTCTTGTCTGACGAATGAGCGTAGGATAATTCACCAAACGAAGTCCATTGGGTGCCGATGAATGAGTAATTGGGTAGTGTCAACTCACGATCATAGTAGGTGGCACTCGCCTTGAGATTGAACCTGTTGTCAGCATCAAAAAGATGGTTGAAGTTCAATTGCATAGAGTGTCGCTGAGTTTTGTTGCGCTCATAGTAGGAATGTTCACCGTTGTCAGTACCCTCAATATAGTGCATGTCGCCACCCAGTCGGTTTTCTATCATTGCTTGGTATCCGATATTGCCATAGGTGTTGGGCGAGAGATAGAGAAACAAGCGAGGGTTAATGCTCCATCGGTCGTATTTGGGAATAGCCGAAAAGTCAACATCAGAAGGGTCATAGCCGCGACAGGTGTTGTAGGCTGTAAATACGGTCAGTCCTACCTTTCCATAGCGCTCAGAGTAAAATCCGTTCACATCTAATCCCTTTGCTGTCGTTCCATTCAACTGGAAACTCAGTTCTCGCTTGTCGACAGGCGTTTTCGATATCAGGTTGATGAGTCCTGCAATCGCTCCACCACCATATAGTGTTGACGATGCCCCCTTGACAACTTCCACTTGACGCAGGTCGAGAGGTGGCGTCTGTAAGAGTCCCAGTCCGCTGGCTGCTCCGGGGAATGCTGGCATTCCGTCTTTCAGTATCTGTGTGTATCTTCCGTCCAGTCCTTGAATACGAATGAGCGAGTTGCCTGATGTTGCCGAAGTCTGTTGCGTCATGATACCAGTAGTTTCGCTAAGCATCATTCTGATGTCGCTGGGCTTCATGGTGCCCTTCTCTTCAATCTCTTCGCCCGACAGCACCTCCACGCGTGTTGGCAGTCTGCGTATGGTTCGTGTACCACGAGACGATACCACCACCTCGTTCAGTTCTCCAGCCTCCTTTTCATAAACAGTATCTTTGGATTCTTCTAATTGTGCATATATAGAAGTAGTGCTTGCTATGCATACGGCAAGCAATATATTCTTTAGTGTCATGTGTTCTTTTATTTATAATATGAAACATAGCCACGCGAATGATTCCATCCACGTGTTTCTTAATCTTTAGTAAATAGGTAAGTGGTACTATGCTTCTGGAGGCGCATTCTCCTGTCGAACAAACGCATGCGCTTTACGCATCAGATAGATAAATTGGCGTTTGTTCGTAGCCTGTGCCATAGGCTGATTGTCTATGTGTGTAATTGAGAAATAGCTGACGCTATGCAGGCTGGTACATGAGCAGAAGGGGGTACACAACTCAAAACCATAGTCTTCGCCATGCTCCTGACCTTGTCCTACAGTCTGCTCCTTCTGACTTGCTATATGGTCGTGATTCTTCTCGTCGCAATGACAAGGCATTACGACGGAAATCAGCACGTAAATAGCAAGTAAAAGAGTCAGTATCTTTCTCATTATTTTATATATAGAATTCAGATGAATCTACCAGTCCTGCACGTAGTGCATATTTAATTACCTCGTGGGCAGTGTTCACCTTCAGCTTACGGAAGATGTTCTTGCGGTGAGTGGTAACTGTATGTACGCTGGAGAAACGCTCAGCAGCTATTTCCTTGGTGGTCTTTCCCTGAGCTATGGCTTTCACAATTTCAATTTCTGTATTTGTCAATAAGTCGGGCTTCTCCTCTTCTTGTTGTTGACAAATTATCGTGTCGAGCGCACGCTGACTAAGATAGCGACTGTTACGCTGTGTAGCTTGCAGTGCTTCGCGAATCTCGCTTAGTGGTCCGTCTTTATATACGATGCTAAATTGGTGGGAGGTGTATGCCACCCGGCGCACAAACTGGGGGGTGAGATCATCGCTGATAAGCACCCATTGTGATTCAGGAAAACGCTCTGCTATAATCAGGAGCTGCTCCTCGTCGGTAAAGTCATACAATCTAAAATCAAGCAGCACCACAGCGTTTTTGTTCTCTTTCAGTAGAGCCACAAGTCCTGCTCTGTCGAATGCCCTGTATACCGTATTCTCTTCATCATGTTGAAGTAGGCTTTCTAGTGCAAATCGCGTCAGTTCCTGATTGTCTGCAATGATATATCTTCTCATACGTGTTGGTTTTGCGGTGGCGAAGTTACGAAAAATAATGTAATCTGCCAAATCTTTGGAGGGATTTGGCAGATTAGAATAGTATATTTTTGTTTTTGTGTGGTTAAATCTTATCTAATGCTTGCTTCAGGTCGTCGATGATGTCATCGATATGTTCCGTACCGATACTGAGACGTACGGTAGCAGGAGTGATATGTTGTTCTGCCAGTTCCTTGGGCGAGAGTTGTGAGTGAGTAGTGGTGTAAGGGTGAATCACCAGACTCTTCACGTCAGCTACATTTGCCAACAGCGAGAATATCTGCAGTGCGTCGATAAACTTCCAAGCCTCTTCCTGACCACCCTTTATTTCGAAGGTAAAGATGCTGGCACCACCATTTGGGAAATACTTCTGATATAGCTGATGGTCGTGATGGCTGGGCAGTGCAGGATGGTTTACCTTAGCCACCTTCGGATGCTTACTCAAGAAGTCTACAACCTTCAGCGCATTCTCCACGTGGCGCTCTACGCGCAGGCTCAGCGTCTCTACACCCTGTAGCAGGATGAAAGCATTAAAGGGTGAGATGGCTGCACCTGTGTCGCGCAACAATACGGCACGAATACGGGTGACATAAGCTGCTGGACCTACAGCATCGGCAAAGACGATGCCGTGATACGAAGGATCGGGCTTTGCGAGGGTGGGGAACTTGTCTGCATTCTTTTTCCAGTCAAACTTGCCGCCATCAACGATTACGCCACCTAATGAGGTACCATGACCGCCAAGGAACTTGGTTGCAGAATGAACGACGATGTCTGCACCATGCTCCAGAGGGCGAATCAGGTAGGGCGTGCCGAAGGTGTTGTCTACAATGAATGGTATACCATGTTTGTGAGCTACGGCTGCTACACCTTCTAGGTCGAGCACGTCAGAGTTGGGGTTGCCGAATGTCTCGGCATATATAACTTTTGTGTTGGGTTTGATAGCGGCCTCCAGGGCGGCGAGGTCGTTTACGTTTACGATTGTATTTGAAATGCCCTGAGTGGCTAAGGTATGGGTAATTAGGTTATACGAACCACCATACAGGTTGTCAGCAGCAACGATATGGTCGCCAGCCTGAGCGATGTTCTGCAAGGCGTAAGTAATGGCAGCAGCACCCGAAGCTACTGCTAGTCCTGCCACACCTCCCTCGAGTGCAGCCACGCGATCTTCGAATACGCCCTGAGTTGAGTTTGTCAATCTTCCGTAGATGTTTCCTGCATCGCGCAGACCAAAGCGGTCGGCAGCATGCTGTGAGTTACGGAATACATATGATGTAGTCTGATAGATGGGCACCGCACGAGCATCGGTTGCGGGGTCAGCCTGTTCTTGTCCTACGTGCAGTTGCAGTGTCTCAAAGCGATAGTTTTTGTTCTGTGCCATAATCTTATCCTTTCTTTTATTAATTGTGAGTTATTTATTCGTTTTGACGTTGCAAAGGTACGATGTTTGGAATTATCTACCAAATTTCTTGTAAAATCCAGAAAATATTACTAATTTTGCATCCGAAATAGAATATACGTCCAAGTTGGGCTCTAAAAAGTGTCTCTAACAGAATAATTATCTAAGCTATGGCTGAAATTTTAGACGAAACCGATCTGCAGATACTGAAAACGCTGCAAAAAAATGCGAAATTGACCACAAAAGAGTTGGCTGAAGCCGTTCATTTAACCCCGACACCCGTTTTTGAGCGCCAAAAGCGCTTGGAGAAGAAGGGCTATATCAAGAAGTATGTTGCTATCCTCAATCCCGACAAGCTGAATCAGAGTCTTTTGGTATTTTGTAAGGTCAAGTTGAAGCAGATAAACCACGAGATTGCTGATGCCTTTGTGCGTCGTATTCAGTTTATTCCCGAAGTCACCGAGTGCTATAATACCTCTGGTGCCTATGATTACTTATTAAAAGTACGCGCACGAGACATGAAGCAATATCAGGAGTTTGTTCTAAACAAGTTAGGCGAAATAGAGAGTCTTGCCTCTATTGAGAGTACCTTCGTGATGAGTGAGGTAAAACAAAACTATGGCATAAACATCTAACTTTGACTTCGTCGAGGATACTCTCGCTCGAAAAAGCTCAAATAAGATTTGGCATTTTCCTCGCTTATTCGTATCTTTGCAGGCAATATGAAAGAAGTAACAATTAGTGATGCCGTATTGCGTAAAGCAGCAGGCGAGGGTATGGATGCCTTCGTAGGTGCTTTCGTGGCAGCTATCAAAGAGGCCATCGGCGGTGAACTGACGAATAAAACTTTGTGCGAACTGAACAGTGACCAGATAACGCTGTTGGCATGGGACGCACTACACGAAGAGGTAATGAATGGAGGCTTCGTACAGTTGATACACAACGGATACGGACCTTTTATTTTCAAAAATCCATTTGCAAAAGCAGTAAAGCTTTGGGGCATGCGCGACCTCTCAAAACTAGTATATAACGGACATACGCTCTATGCTAAATATCATGAGGCATTGGAGATAGATTGTACCGACGAAGAGTTTATGGCGCTTTTTGAACAGTATCCAGAATTCGACGATTTGGACGATGAGTTTGTGGAGCGCGAAGAAGAATGGACAGATATGATAGCTCATTATATTGATGAACACATAGAGCGTTTCGCAAAGATTAAAGAATAAATAATAAAAACATAAGGTTTTGAATAAACAAGAACAGGAACTCAGAAAAAAGAGTCCCGTACAGATAAAAAACAAAAAGGCATCGTTTGAGTATTTCTTCATCGAGGAATACACTGCGGGCATCGTGCTTACAGGTACGGAGATAAAGAGTATCCGTCTGGGTAAGGCAAGTTTGGTAGATACTTACTGCACCATCATCAATGGAGAACTGTGGGTGAAGGGCATGAATATCTCGCCTTATTTCTATGGCTCGTACAATAACCACGAGATGAAGCGCGACCGCAAACTGTTGTTGACTAAACGTGAGATTGCTAAGTTGGCATCGGCTACCAAACAGACGGGTTATACCATTGTACCTCTGTTGGTTTTTATCGACGATAAAGGTCGTGCCAAGATGGATATCGCACTGTGTAAGGGTAAGAAGGAGTTTGATAAGCGTCAGACACTGAAAGAGAAAGAGGATAAGCGCGAAATGGATCGCGCCATGAAGGTATATAAATGAACACACTAAACGACTTAGCTAAAAAGCGCATACTGATTCTGGATGGTGCTATGGGCACTATGATAGGAAAAGTGCTGGGCAAGACGGGTAACTCCGACGAGCTTAACCTGTCGCGTCCCGATATTATTACGGATATCCATCGCAAATATTTGATTGCGGGAGCGGATATCATTACTACCAATACGTTCAGCTCACAACGTATATCTCAAGCTGACTATCACCTAGAGGACAAAGCTCGCGAGATGGCGCTGGTTGGTGCCCAACTGGCTCGTCAATGTGCTGATGAGTTCACCTCATCAGATAAGCCCCGCTTTGTAGCTGGTTCTATCGGTCCTACCAACAAAACATGTTCGATGTCACCTGATGTCAGCAATCCTGCCTTGCGCGAACTGACTTATGATGAGCTGTTTGAGGCTTATCTGGAACAGGTGGATGGATTACTGGAGGGTGGAGTAGACGCTCTACTGATTGAGACCATTTTCGACAGTTTGAATGCAAAGGTGGCCATCGACGCTTCTATTACAGCCATGCAGCAGCGTGGTCGCGAGGTGCCCATCATGCTGAGTGCTACCGTTAGCGACTTGGCTGGTCGCACGTTGAGTGGACAGACGCTCGATGCCTTCTTGGCAAGCATCAGTGGCTATCCTATTTTCTCAGTGGGTTTGAACTGCTCGTTTGGAGCGCGCCAGATGTTGCCTTTTCTGCGCCAATTAGCTCGCAGGGCACCTTATTATATTAGTGCTTATCCAAATGCGGGATTGCCTAATGCTATGGGACTCTACGATGAAACAGCAGAGTCTATGGCACCACAGATTGGTGAGATGATTGACGAGGGACTGGTAAACATCGTGGGGGGCTGTTGTGGTACCGACGATGAGTTTATCGCTAAATACGTGCCATTGGTTGTAGGAAAGGCTCCGCATATACCAGCCGCTAAGCCCGAAACTATGTGGTTGAGTGGTTTGGAACTGCTTGATGTGACGCCCGAGGTACATTTCGTGAATGTGGGTGAGCGTTGTAATGTGGCAGGTTCAAGAAAATTCCTCCGACTGATTCAGGAGAAACAATACGACGAGGCTATCAGTATAGCCAGAAAACAAGTATCAGATGGTGCATTGGTTATCGACGTAAATATGGACGATGGCCTGCTGGATGCAAAGGCTGAAATGGTGAATTTCCTTAACACGATTGCTGCAGAGCCTGATATCGCATCAGTGCCTGTGATGATTGACTCGTCTGACTGGAATGTCATCCTTGCTGGCTTGAAATGTTTGCAAGGTAAAGGCATTGTTAATAGTATTTCGTTGAAGGAAGGCGAAGAGGTGTTTATTCGTCATGCACAAGACATTAAACGCTATGGCGCTGCTGTTGTTGTGATGTGTTTCGATGAACAAGGACAAGCCACCACCTATGAACGTCGTATAGAGATTGCCCAACGTGCATATCGTATTCTTACCGAGAATGTTGGGCTTAATCCGTTAGATATTATCTTTGACCCCAATATATTGGCTGTTGCTACTGGTATGGAGGAACACGATGCCTATGCTGCCGACTTCATTCGTGCCACAGCGTGGATTAAGAAAAATCTGCCTGGTGCCCACGTTAGTGGAGGTGTGAGCAACCTGTCGTTCTCATTCCGTGGTAACAACTATATCCGTGAGGCAATGCATGCTGTATTCCTCTACCACGCTATTCAGGCAGGTATGGACTTTGGTATCGTGAATCCTGCTACTAAAGTTCTTTACAGTGATATTCCTTCATCACAACTCGAAGTTATTGAGGATGTGATTCTGTATCGTCGCAAGGATGCCAGCGAACGACTCATTGCTCTTGCTGCAGAATTAGCCGCAGCAAAGGAGGCTGAAAACCCTACATCGGCGCCCGTCGCCAAACAGGAGACGAGGCCTGAATCATTAGAAGAACGTTTGCAACAAGCACTCATCAAGGGTGTAGGCGACTATCTAAAAGAGGATTTGGAAGAGGCGCTGCAAAAATACCCCAAGGCTGTAAGTATTATCGAGGGACCGCTAATGGCTGGCATGAATCAGGTGGGCGAGCTTTTTGGTGCAGGAAAGATGTTTCTGCCACAGGTGGTAAAGACGGCTCGCACTATGAAGCAGGCTGTGTCTATCCTTCAACCGTATATCGAACAGCAGCGTGGCGAAGCACAAGAGGAGAAGGCAGGCAAGATTCTGTTGGCAACGGTAAAAGGTGATGTGCATGATATTGGTAAGAACATCGTAGGCGTCATTATGACGTGTAACAACTACGAGGTCATTGATATGGGTGTGATGGTGCCTGCTGAGCAGATAGTACGCAAGGCCATTGAGGAGAAGGTGGACATGATTGGTCTCTCAGGACTGATTACGCCAAGTCTTGAAGAAATGGTGAATGCTGCTAATGAGATGCAGCGTGCAGGGCTCGATATACCTATTATGATAGGTGGTGCAACAACTAGTGAGCTGCATGTGGCACTGAAGATAGCTCCCGTATATGGTGGTCCTGTGCTGTGGATGAAGGATGCCTCGCAGAATGCATTGGTAGCCGCACGACTTATGAATAGCGAACAGGAGAAACAGATAGAGCAGGAACTTGATGCTAAGTACGAACAGTTGCGCGACGATTATCAGCAGCAACAACAAGAACTGTTATCGCTGGAAGAAGCAAGAAAGAACAAACCGAATTTATGGAAATAAAAACAATTATATTCGACATGGGTGGCGTCGTGTTTACGCTGTCCCAGAAGCAAGCCATTGAGCGCTTTGAAGCGTTAGGATGTGCTGATGTGAAAGACCGCCTTGACCCTTATCAGCAGCGTGGCATCTTTGGCGATTTAGAAGGTGGCATGATTACTGCTGAGGAATTTCGTAGTGAGTTTAGTAAACTGGTAGGTCGCGAGGTGACATACGATGAGTGCGCTCATGCTTGGCAAGGATATGCCAAGGAGTTGCCACAGCGCAATCTGGAGGCTTTGAAGCGTCTGCGTAGCGAGGGTTATCGTCTGGTGTTGCTTTCTAACACCAATCCTTATATGATGGATTGGGCTGAGAGTGAGCAGTTTGATGGTCATGGTCATCCCATCTCGCATTATTTCGATGCCTGTTATCTGAGTTACAAGATGAAGATGATGAAACCCTCGGAAGAGATATTCCTTCAGGTACTGATGAATGAACAGCTACTTCCCAGTGATGCACTCTTCGTAGATGATGGTCCTCGCAATGTAGCAATGGCGAGCCAGTTGGGCATCAACACCTTCTGCCCTGAAAATGGAGAAGACTGGACGGAGAAAATATATGATTATCTAAAACAATAAATCAAAAAAGAACATGAAAAAAATCATTCTCTCGATATTCCTACTATTGCCATTGATGCTGGTGGCACAACAGAAGCGCGAATTCCGTGGTGCATGGATACAGTGTGTCAACGGACAGTTTAAGGGCATGCCTACCAAGCAGATGCAGCAGACGCTAAGCTATCAGCTCGACGAGTTGCAGAAGGATGGTTGTAACGCTATCATCTTTCAGGTGCGCCCAGAGTGTGATGCGCTTTATGAGAGTCAGCTGGAACCTTGGAGTTTCTATCTTACAGGGCAGCAGGGTAAGGCACCACAGCCTTATTGGGACCCTCTGAAGTGGATGATTGAGCAATGTCATCAGCGCGGTATGGAGCTGCATGCATGGATAAATCCCTATCGTGCTAAAACCAAGACTGCTCATACCAATGCCAGCAACCATGTGGTAAGCCGTTATCCTGAGCGCTGCTTCGAATACGATGGATTGACACTTCTTAATCCTGCACTTCGTGAGAATAGCGATTATATCTGTGAGGTAGTAAGAGACATCCTTACTCGCTATGATGTTGATGGATTGCATATCGACGACTATTTCTATCCTTATCCTGTAGCTGGTGTTGAGATTCCCGATGCTAACGATTTCAAACAGTATGGTGAGGGATTCCTTACTCGCGACGACTGGCGTCGTCAGAATGTAAGCATGTTCATTGAGCAGTTGGCTAAGACTGTACACAATACCAAGCCTTGGGTGAAGTTGGGTATCTCGCCATTTGGCATCTATCGCAATCAGAAGAGCGATCCTAATGGTAGTCGTACCAATGGCTTGCAGAACTATGACCAACTTTATGCTGACATCTTGCTGTGGGTGAATAAGGGTTGGATGGACTATTGTGTACCTCAACTGTATTGGGAGATTGGCAACAAGGCTGCTGACTATGATGAACTTATCAATTGGTGGAACCATCACTGCAGCAAGGTAAATCTCTATATTGGTGAAGATGTGGAGCGCACCGTAAAGTATCCTGATATCAGCAATCCTAAGCGCCACCAGTTGGCTGCTAAGATGGCTCTGCACAATGATTTACCCAATGTAAAGGGTACCGTATTGTGGTATGCAAAGGCTGCTGTTGATAATATCGGTAACTATGGCACCTCGCTGCGCAACAACTACTGGCGTTATCCTGCTTTGCAGCCCACCACTCCTTGGATTGATAATGAGGCACCACGCAAGCCTCGCAAGGTAAAGGTGGTAGACTTTGGCGATAAGAAAGTGCTCTTCTGGACTGCCCCCAAAGGCAAGGAGTGGTATGATGTGGCTGCAAAATATGTGGTATATCGCTTCGATAAGGGTGAGAAGATAAACATCAGTGATCCCAGCAAGATTCTTGCCATCACCAGCGATACACATTTCGAATTGCCTGATGCACCTCTCAAGACATCTTTCGTCTATGTTGTCACAGCTCTTGATCGCTTGCAGAATGAGAGTGATATCGCAAAGAAGAAAGTGAAATACTAATGGTTAGCGGTTAGTAATCTTCAATGTTCAATCTTCAATGTTCAATCTTCAATGTTCAATCTTCAATGTTCAACGTAAAGTCTTTCCAAGTTAACCCCTTGCAGGAGAACTGCTATGTGGTGAGTGATGATACTCGCGAGTGTGTCATCATAGATTGTGGAGCCTACTATCCCGAAGAGAAGCAGGCCATAGATAACTATATTCGCGAACATCAGTTGAAGCCCGTTCATCTGTTGGCTACACATGGTCATCTTGATCATAACTTTGGTAATGCCCACCTCTATGAGCAATATGCGTTAGAGGTAGAGATTTGCGAAGAAGATCAGCAGATGGTTGAACATCTGGGTGAGCAAGCTGAGAGCCTCTTTGGTATGCGTCTGAATGATGAGCAAGTCCCCACAGGAACATTGTTGAAGAATGGCGATATTATTTCCTTTGGCAATCATACGCTGCAAGTACTCCAGACACCTGGCCACTCTCACGGCTCGTGCTTCTTCTATTGTAAAGACGAGCATACGGCCTTCTCTGGCGACACACTTTTCCGTATGAGTATTGGTCGAACAGATTTTGCAGAAGGCTCTTGGCAGGAGATGGAGCGCAGTCTCTCTTCCGTTATTGCCTCACTACCTGCTGACACCATCGTTTATCCTGGTCATGGTCCTCAGACTACTATCGCTGACGAGTTAAGAAACAATCCCTATCTGCGATAGTTGTATAATTATAATAGGTGAGAAAAAGAAAAGCGGATTGCAATCATGCAGTCCGCTTATTATTTATTCTTCCGAAGAACACTTCGTTAGAGTCCCAACTTCTTGCGAATATCCTTGGGAATAGCGTTCTTGTTGATGAGGAAGTCCATTGTATTAGCAGCGATGAAGGCCTTGGTCATATACCAGATACCTTTGTAGTCGCCACTCTCACCCCAAGAGTTCTTCACCATATAGTACTCCTTGCCGTTCTGGTCCTTAGCAACACCGTAGATCAGCATGCCGTGGTCGTCGGTAAGTTCCCAGTTGTCGAAACGCTCCTGACGCATCTCCTGTGTAGGAACAATCTCGGGAACATTGCAACCGAGTGAGTCGATGATGTCGCGCTTCTTGGTACTGCTCAGCTTGAGCCACTTAGCCATATCGCTACCACGCAGGCTCTGTGCAGCCTTTCCGTCGATGGCATAAGCCAGACCCTTACGAGTGAAGCCATCCTCAGAAACGTCGCCACCCCAAGCAACGGTGTAACCCTTTTCGATAGCATTGTCGATAACCTTCATCATCTCATCCATAGGCAGGTTGTATGACTGTGGGAAACGCCAGTTGTCCTGTACCTCTACAGCAAAGGTAGTGTAGAAAGGATGGTGGGTGTAACTGGTGATGCTAACATAGTCGTCGAGGTTGATACCGAGGCTCTTCATGAAGCTCTTTGGAGTATACTTCTTGCCCTCGTAGGTGAACTCCTCAGGGCACTTACCGAGATAAGCGTCGAGGATTCCCTGCAAACCAGCCTTCCACTGATTAGAAATCTTCTTAGCGTCGCTCTTTGCGATAGCTGCTACGTATGGCTCCAGCAGTGAGAAGAACTCGTTGAAGTTGTTCAGAGAGTCACCATACAGTGAACCGGGGAAAGGCATGATGCCCTGTGGAACGATACCGTGAGTCTTCATGGTAGCCAGCACGTCTTCTGCTGAACCACCCTGAGCAAACTGGCAGTCACCATGATAGCGAACTACCTGAATGGCGCGCTCCATATAAGTCTTGTTGGCAATGAATGACTCATCGAGGTCATAAGTCTTACCAGTAGCTTTCAGTATCTCAGACTCAAAGAAGGAGAGGGTAGAGTAGTCCCAGCACGTACCAGAACGGTTCTGGTCCTTAATGCTGGTAATAGGGTTCTCCTTGATGGTTGTAAATACGGGTTTGTTGCTAGCAGCAGAGTCTTTCTTCTCCTCTGCCTGTGCACCAGCGGCTACGAAAGCCAGCAGTGCGAGTGTGAATAATTTCTTCATAATTTTTTTTATTGTTATTTTTTTCGATATTTCGTTATTACGATATTACGTTATTTCGTTATTTCGTTATTTCGCCATAAACTCTTCAAGCTCCTTCACATGATAAGGTATGCGCTTGTCGCCCAGGAATCGGCATCCGTCTTTTGTGATGAGCACATCGTCTTCGATGCGGATACCGCCAAAGTCCTTGTAGGTCTCAAGTTTGTCGAAGTTAAGGAACTCCTTGCAGTGACCACTTGCTTTCCACTCATCGATGAGAGCAGGGATGAAGTAGATGCCAGGCTCGTCAGTAACTACGAAGCCTTCTTCCAGCTTGCGACCCATGCGCAGACAGTTAGTACCAAACTGCTCAAGGTTGGGACGAGTCTCTTCATCGAAACCAACATAAATCTGTCCGAGTCCCTCCATATCGTGAACGTCCATACCCATCATGTGACCTAATCCGTGAGGCAGGAACATGGCGTGAGCTCCAGCACGAACGGCCTCGTCGGTGTCGCCCTTCATCAATCCGAGTTCCTTCAGGCGCTCAGTCATCATGCGACATACGGCAAAGTGAACATCCATATACTTTACGCCAGGCTTAGCTACCTCTAATACATAGTCGTGGCAAGCTTCCACGATAGAGTAGATCTCCTGTTGGCGCTGTGTAAACTTACCATTAACTGGCATGGTACGAGTATGGTCAGAACAGTAGTCGTCGAGTTCGCAACCAGCATCGCAGAGTGCCAGTCTGCCATCCTCCAACTTAGCGTCAGAAGGATTGCCGTGCATAATCTCACCATGTTGACTGAAGATAGTGGCAAAGCTGGTGCCTTGAGCCAGCGAACGGGCAACACCATCCACCTGTCCACCAATAAAGCGCTCAGTGATGCCTGGCTTAATCAGCAGCTGTGCAGTGGTATGCATGGCATAACCCACATTACAAGCGCGGTCGATAGCAGCAATCTCCTGTGGCTCCTTTGTGGCACGCATCTTAACAACAGCCTGAATCAGTTTCAGTGATGCTGCTTCCTTCTGCTTAGAGGGATGAATGCCCAGCAGATCCATAATCTGTATCTTTGTGTCGTGGCGATAGGGAGGCAGGAAGTGAACGGTTCTGTTTGTAGCAGAGCTACATACTGTACTGAGCGCTGACATTGGGGCAGTCTTCTTAATGCCTACCTCTGCTGCGAGGTCTGCAACACTGGGTGTAAAGCCCATCCATACGATGTCTTCTACATCAATATCATCGCCAAACAGCCATTCCTCATCTTTATCTATATCGATGACACCTACCAGTCCGTCGCGGTGCTGTCCGAAATAGTAGAGAAACGAGGAGTCCTGACGCATCGGCGCATAGCAGTTGGCCGGATAGTTGCAAGGAGCCTCGTTGTTGCCAAAGAGCACGATAATGCCCTCGCCAACCATCTTTTTTAATTCGGCACGACGTCGAATATAAGTCTCTTGATTAAACATTTTGCTATGTAGTTTTTGTTTTTGCTTGCAAAGGTAATAAAAAAAAGTGCATAAAATGTACATATTACACGGATTTTAACTAAATTTGCATGCGAAATGAAGATTACACAACAAACTGGATTGGTACTTGAGGGTGGAGGCATGCGTGGCGTGTTCACTTCTGGTGTACTTGATGCCCTGATGAAGCATGAGGTTTATTTCCCTTATGTGGTGGCTGTCTCTGCTGGTGCATGCAATGGATTGTCGTATATGAGTCGTCAGCCCAGAAGAGCCAGATGGTCGAATATCGACATGCTGAAGAAGTATGATTACATCTCGCTTCGCAGCCTGATACAGAATGGTAGCATCTTCGACCCAGAGATACTCTATCAGCGCTTTCAGGAAGAATTTGTACCTTTCGACTATAAAACCTACGAGAAGAATCCTGCTGTATTCGAAATGGTTACTACCAACTGTAAGACAGGTCGCGCTATGTATCTCTCAGAGAAACACAACCATCGTAGATTGACTCAGATAGCCAAAGCCAGCTCTTCACTTCCTTTCGTGGCTCAGATTACCAAGGTTGATGGCATCCCCATGCTTGATGGCGGTATTGTAGATAGTATTCCCATTGTTCGTTCTATAGATACTGGCCATCATGAGAATGTGGTGGTCTTGACGCGCAATCGTGGTTATCGTTCTTCAGAGATGGATTTCAAGATGCCACGCTTCGTTTATCACGAATATCCTCGTTTGCGAGTAGCGCTGAGTCGTCGCACTGAAGAATATAACAAACAGCTCGATTTGATAGAACGAATGGAAGATTGGGGCGAAATTATTGTTATTCGTCCTGAAAAACCATTGGAAGTAGGAAGAATCTGTCAAGATGTAGAGAAGTTGGAACGGCTTTATGAGGAGGGCTTCCAGCTTGGCGAGCGTTTCGTTTTTGAGCGTATTTCTCGCTGATGGGTATATATATAAATAAGGTGTAGGCCTCTCGGCCCGCAGCCATACAGAAAAAATCAGTGTTTTTTCTAAAAAAAAGTGCGAAAAGTTTTGCAGGTTCCGAAAAAAGTAGTACCTTTGCATCCGCAATCGAGAGAGATGCTCCTCCTTGAGGATTTAAATGCGGAAATAGCTCAGTTGGTAGAGCACAACCTTGCCAAGGTTGGGGTCGCGGGTCCGAGTCCCGTTTTCCGCTCAACATGTTGAACAAAAAAGAGTATTACAAGAAGGCTTGTAATAATTAAAATGCCCAGGTGGCGGAATTGGTAGACGCGCACGTTTCAGGTGCGTGTGCCGCGAGGCGTGCAGGTTCGAGTCCTGTTCTGGGCACTCTTTTTTCTTCACAAGTTAAACATGATGGAGAGGTGGCGGAATTGGTAGACGCGCTACTTTGAGGGGGTAGTGTCAATTGCGACGTGGGAGTTCGAGTCTCCTCCTCTTCACCATCAGTTTTTAAAATTTCACATTATGCGGAAATAGCTCAGTTGGTAGAGCACAACCTTGCCAAGGTTGGGGTCGCGGGTCCGAGTCCCGTTTTCCGCTCTTCTTTGATTTTTTAATTGAAAAATTCGAAAAACAAACAACCATTCTAATGAATTTATATTTACGTTACTTTGATAGTGAAATCTTGGTTACGAATGTAGATGATGCTATCTCATTTTTGGCTAATATTGATGATATAGGTATGAATCCTATGTTGGAGAAGGATATTCGCGACTATGCAGCCAGCGATGTATTCTACCCCAAGCGCTATAAGATTCGTCCTCGTGTCTACTTTATTATTATTAAGACTGAAGCTGCCACGATGCAGGACTTCAAGGATAAGAAGGCTGTTCACACTTCTGACAATCAGGGTGCCAAGCCTGTATCTCCTGCTGTCATGAAGCTCAACGAAGAACGTTTTGGATGGTATGAAGGTGCTATAGATTTCAAGCGTGTACAGTTGGTGCCTGGTACTGGCAAGTTCCAGTATCGTGATACTCACTTTGTGGCTCGCTGCAAGGCTTCTTCTGGTCAGGAGTGCTACGATCGTATTGTTGACCACTTGTCTCAGCGTGTTGACAGTCGCAGCCAGTTCCCTTCAGCAAAGGGTAAGAACTTTAAGTTCGAATTCCTGGGACTGTGTAAGTAAGAGGCCTACCCCCATTGCAACGCCACACTCTCAAAGAGAGAACCCCTCCCCAGAGGAGGGGAGCTAAATAGATAGTTGAAGAGGTTAAAGAATAGCTGGCAAGCCAAGAAAACTGCGGAGAAACATTTCTCTCACCTCTCACCTCTAGCTTCTCACCTCTAGAATTCTAAAAACAACGTAGATTATGAATAAGGTAATGTTAATTGGTAACGTGGGTTTAGAGCCTGAGGTACGCTATGTTGATGCAGGCGTAGCTGTGGCGCGTATTCGTTTGGCTACTACAGAGCGTGGCTACACACTGCCTAATGGTACTCAGGTGCCTGATCGTACCGATTGGCATACCGTATTGCTTTGGCGCAAGTTGGCTGAAGTAGTAGAGAAGTATGTTCATAAAGGTGATAAGCTGTATATCGAAGGGCGTATTCGTTATACCGTTTACGATGATAAACAAGGACAGCGTCGTACTGCTACAGAGATATGGGCAGACAATATGGAGATGCTGAGTCCTAAAACGTTATCGCAGCCACAGGAGCCTGCTGTAACGACCAACGAATAATCTCATGGACTATTTTCAAGATATTCTGAATGAAGTGACGCTCATGTCACCCTCGTTAGGAGCTATTATTGCTGGCTCTCTTGCATGTGCATTGTTGTTTGTTTCGGGCTTCGCTTCTGGTTCAGAGATTGCTTTCTTCTCTTTGTCGCCCACTGATTTGAATGAGTTAGACGAAGAGAAAAATGAGGCAGATTATAAGATTAAGCAGTTGCGTGACGAGTCTGAGCGTACGCTGGCTACCATCTTGATAGCCAACAACTTGGTCAATGTCACCATCATCATGCTGTTCACCTATTTCTTCAGCCACACCATTGATTTTGGCAATGCCTGGTGGTTGGAGTTCCTGCTCATTACCGTTCTGCTCACCTTTCTCTTGCTGCTCTTTGGCGAGATTATGCCTAAGGTGTATGCTGGCAAGCAGCCCCTTCGCTTCTGTCGTGGTGCTGTCAATGGCATTCTGTTCTGTCGCAAGTTGTTCTATCCTTTCGCCAGCATTGTGATGAGTTCTGGTAAGTTGGCTGACAAGGTGGTACAGAAGGAGAGCCATGCGCTGAGTGTAGATGATTTGGAGCAGGCTTTAGAGCTTACCGACAAGGAAGATATCAAGGACGAGCAGCGCATCCTTGAGGGTATTGTCCGCTTTGGCGATGAGACTGCCAAGGAGATTATGACCTCTCGTCAGGATGTGGTCGACCTCGACTTCAAGGCCACCTATCAGGAGGTGCTGCAGTGCATTGTTGAGAACAACTATTCGCGCATTCCCGTCTATCAGGATAATAGCGACAACATTCGTGGCATCCTGTATATCAAGGACTTGCTGCCCCATCTCTCTAAGGGTGCATCCTTCCGCTGGCAGTCATTGATTCGTCCGCCATATTTTGTTCCTGAGACCAAGAAAATTGACGACTTGCTGCGTGAGTTCCAAGAAAACAAGGTGCATATCGCCATTGTTGTTGATGAGTTTGGAGGCACCAGTGGTATCGTTACTCTGGAAGACGTTTTAGAAGAGATTGTGGGCGAGATTAACGACGAGTACGACGAAGACGAGAAGAACTATACCCGCATCAATAGCAACACCTATGTCTTTGAGGGTAAGACACTTCTCTCTGACTTCTATAAGATTCTGAATGTCGATGACGAGACCTTCGAGGAGGTACAGGGCGATGCTGATTCTCTGGCAGGCTTACTGCTTGAAATTAAGGGCGACTTCCCCAAACTGCATGAGAAGATAGAATACCAGAATTTCATTTTCGAAATTCAGGAAATGGATGAGCGCAGAATTTCTAAGGTCAAGGTCGTGATTAAGCGAAAGAAATGAAAACGTGTTTTCATTTCACCATCCTAATTCCGACCATCCCACAGCATAATACCAACCCATCTTTTTGATGTCCTTATTAAAGTTAGTTATCCCGTTGTTGTATTTCTCCAATGGGAAGAACATGCTCACGCCACCGTAGGCCTCTTCCGTTACGGTGAAGTCATAAAAGCTCTTTTCGGTATAATCAGACTCCAGATAGTTAGCGTGCCAAAAGGTGCTCATCTTCTTGTATATCACCGCCTGGTCCAGTGCCGCCTTCCACGTATTATAAGCCGTTTGGTCATTAACGGTAGCCCATCGGATAATGTCGTTCATGTCGTAGAGCGCCTTGTAGCGATTGTCGTAGTTATTTCCCCACGAGTTGCCACCCACCAGACAGAAATAGTAGATATGCCCCATACCATAGTCATTGTGTGGCAGATTGTTCACCACCTCTGGCAATACAGCCTTCGTAGCCACAGCCAATGCGTTCAGCTTATCCGTGCGAATCACCGATATAGGCAGATGTCCCCCCTTGGTGTCTGTCTGTTCATAGTATTTGTCACATATCGCCTCATACATCTCCTTGTCGTTATGAATGAATAGAGTAGGCACTACGGTGTTGTAGGGAGCACCCTTGCCAGGAATCTCTGCTGGCGAGGCTATCAGGTATTCCGCCACATCTTTCAACTCATACGCCGTTTCTATGTTCTGCATATTACAGCAGTCGCTAAAGATGAATTTCCACTTGATGTTCAGCGATTGCAGTGCCTGACGCATTGAAGGAATATTCATCCACATATTGTTATCCACGCCATACGCCCTGCGACTGCCATACACGCTGTTACTGATGGAGTCGCTCTCTATCAGCCATCCGCTGGCGTGTCCCCACAATACCAGTCCATAGTCCTCCGTTGCTGGGCATAACTGTATGCACCTGCTCAACACCTCTGCAAAGTGATCTGCATCCGATGAGTAGAAGTCTATCGGGTATTCATAAAGTTTCTCCTGTTCTCCGCTGGCAGTTATTCTGGCTATGAAAGGCTTCTCGTTAGTCGCTGCACGATCTACGAATACCACCAAGTCTTCACCTTTCCCCACCAGTTGTCGCCCTATAGCCATCTCGCTCAGGTCGGTATACATATAGCTCGACAGGTTGTTATCACCTGCCATATACACGATGACGGTGCGTCGTGCAGGCACCACAGATTCCTGTTCTGCCTCGTCTTTGCTGCACGAACATACCATTATCAGGAGTCCCAATAGAGTCAAAAAATGCTTCATAACAGTAATTTTATGCTGCAAATATACTAAATAATTCATAATACATAAGCCATAATTCGTAATTATTTGCTATCTTTGCAGGAAAATTGTAGAAAATAATGAATCATCTAACTCGATATATCTTTCTTTTACTCTCTCTCTTACCCCTCTCGCTCTATGCTCAGGACATTACCGTACAGTGCGAAGACACCTGTTCTCACATTCATGGTATCGACCTCAGCCACTATCAGGGCGAAGTGTTCTGGGAGGCTCTTGGCGACAACACCCACATGTCTTACGTCTATCTGAAGGCCACAGAGGGTGGCGACCGTATTGATGCCACCTTCGAGCGTAACATCTGGATGGCCCATCAGCATGGCCTCAAGGTGGGCAGCTATCATTTCTATCGCCCCAAGACCGACCAGCTCAAGCAGTTGCGCAATTTCCAGTCGCAATGCATTCCAGAGGAGCAAGACCTTATCCCAATGATTGATGTAGAGAGTACGGGAGGCCTCTCCACCGATGTCTTCTGCGATTCTCTGTTCTACTTCCTCGACCTTGTGGAAGAAGCCTACCAGCAGAAGCCACTTATCTATACAGGTCGCAACTTCTACAACAAGCACCTGCTGGGTAAGTTAGATGATTATAAGATTATGATTGCCATGTATACCGACGAGGAGCCCGTAGTGGCTGACGATCGTGAGATTACCATGTGGCAATACACTGGCAAGGGCCGCATCAATGGCGTCAGCGGTTATGTTGACAAGAGCCGCTTCATGGGCCGTCACACCCTGCGTGAAATCCGCTTTATACACCGGTGAGACATTGAAGATTGACCATTGAAGATTGAAGATTGAAGATTGAACATTATTTCGACCACAGATTACACGGATTATACAGATTTATTTTTAAACCACGAATTACACGAATTTATTTCGACCACAGATTACACGAATTTCACGAATTATTGCTGCATAGCAGCAATTTTTCTGTGATTTCTGTTATTTCTGTGTGACAATACTTCTAAACGCTAACCGCTAAACGATAACCGCTAACCAATCTCCCCTCCCTTCAGGGAGGGGGTGGGGGTAGGCTTTTATTCTTCGATGTGTGACATAGAGTGTGCGAAGTTCTTCACAAAGTTTGTTACCGCCTCGGCAGGGTAGTATCTCATATACTTTGCCGACTGCTTCACGTGCCACATCATAGCCCCCGAGTCGTTGGTACGCACAAAGATGCTCTTTCCCTGTGTGAAGTACCAGTCTGCCGCCTTCTTCTCCGTTAGTTGGAAGATGTCGCTGGCTGTTCGCTCTATCGACTTGTTTACCACAGCATTCGTAAACCTTATCTCGCGCTCCGTGAAGTGGAACAACACCAGCAGCAGCGCCCCCTCCAGTCTCGCCATGCGCTCCATGTCCAGTCGCTTTATCCACGTCTTCAGCACCTCATATTCTATCACGTCGCGAGTGGTACGCAGATACACGCCCAGCATCACCAGCTGTCGCAGACTGATGCCCTGCGTAAGAATGTTGCGAGCAATGTTCACCAGTCTTAGCAGCAGGTTGAAGGTAGGGTCTTCCATGCCCGATTCCTCTGCCAGTTGTTGCAGCTTATGGTTCAGCATGGGGTTGGTCAGTTCCTGCAACATAGGAGGCTCCGTCATCTCCGTGCAGTCCTCCTCAAAGTGCTGTCTGAGTGAAGGCTTCAGGTCCAGGAAGAAATCCTCCTCATAGTGTCTAATACCCTCTCTTATCCACGGCGTAACACCATGTATCTGAGATATTTGATAAAGTTTGTTCCATTTCCACTGCGACATAGGTTCTATCCGTTCAGTTGGTCTTGTAGACCATCCGAACGCTCCACTGCGAAGCAGTCTTAGGAAGTTACGCTGTACTATATCCACCTTTCTTATATATTGAACATTGAACATTGACCATTGAACATTGGCTGCGCAAGCAGAGCTCGATGTGAAACATCAACATTGACAATTACTAACCGCTAACCCTTCTCCGCTCTCCAATCTCCCCTCCCTTCAGGGAGGGGTTGGGGGGTAGGCTCTCCCTCCGCTCTCCAATCTCCCCTCCCTTCAGGGAGGGGTTGGGGGTAGGCTCTTAAGAATACCTCTTCGGGTATCTCAGCCATATCGACAGCAGTGCTGCGAAGCCTATAGCCATAGGGTAGTAGAGGTAGGGTAGTATGCTGATAGGGTTCAGCTCTGCCAGTCCTGCCGCCATCAGTATCTGGGCACCGTAAGGTATCATACCCTGTACGGCACACGAGAAGGTATCCAGTATCGACGCACATTTGCGGTTGTCCACCCCGAATCTGTCAGCTATCTGCTTTGCTATGCCACCCACGGTGATGATAGCCACCGTATTGTTGGCAGTACACAAGTCCACCACCGACACCAGTCCTGCCACCGCCATCTCTGCGCCACGCTTGCTGTTCACGTGTCGTGTCAGTCTGTCTATGATAAAGTCTATGCCACCATTGTGCTTGATGATTTCCAGCAGTCCGCCAGCCATCATTGTGATGATGATTAGCTCACCCATTCCCGTCACACCTTCGCCCATCGCTCCCATCCAGCCAAATACGTCGAAGCTGCCGTTGGCAATACCTATGCAGCCCGTCAGCAGGATGCCCAGCGTGAGCACCGCCATCACGTTCATGCCCATCACCGCAGCCACCAGCACCACCAGATATGGCACCACCTTCAGGTATTCCACCTCATGGATATGCTGTGGCGCTGCTATGTTGGCACCCATTATCAGGTACACTATCAGAATCACCGCTGCAGCAGGCACCACGATAAACGAGTTGACGCGAAACTTATCACTCAACTTACAGTCCTGCGTAGAGGTAGCAATAATCGTTGTATCCGAGATAAACGACAAGTTGTCGCCAAAGAACGAGCCACCCACCACTACTGCAGTCATCAGAGGCACGCTGGCCCCCGTCTGCTCAGCCACACCCGCCGCAATAGGCGTCAGAGCCACGATGGTGCCCACACTCGTTCCTACGCTTACCGATATGAAGCACGCTGCCAGAAACAGTCCCGCCAGCAACATATTCGCAGGCAACAGCGTCAGCGCCACATTCACCGTAGCATCTATTGCCCCCATCACCTTGGCAGTATGTGCAAAGGCACCCGCCAGAATGAATATCCATATCATCAGCATCATCTGCCCCTTTGCTGCTCCACGACTATAGATGTCTATCCTCTGGCGCAGTGGCATGCCGCCACTCGTCACCACGGCATACATCGATGCCGCCATAAACGCCACCGTGATAGGCACCTTGTAGAAGTCCTGGGCAATAATGCTCGTCACCAGATACAACAAGATGAACACCATAAGGGGTGATAAAGCCATCAAACCTTTCCTCATATTGCATGCAAAGATACTAAATTGAGCGGAAATAACAAAAAAATCATTGCATTTCTCATACTTATTTGTATCTTTGCACTCCTAAATCAATAGATTATGAATAATAAGGAAGAGAAATACACCCTGCTCACCAAGCAGATAGAGGCTTTGATAGCCGGAGAGACCGATATGATAGCCGTGATGTCTAACGTCTGTGCCGCCATCCATGAAGAGATGCAATTCTTCTGGACAGGTTTCTATCGCGTTCACGATGGCGAACTCCTTCTCGGTCCCTTTCAGGGCCCCGTAGCCTGCATGCACATTGGCTATGGCCGTGGAGTCTGTGGCACTGCCTGGCAACAGCAGCAAACCATTGTCGTTCCCGATGTCGAGCAGTTCCCTGGCCACATTGCTTGCAGCAGCCTTTCCCGTTCCGAGATTGTCGTTCCCGTCTTCAATGCCTCTGGCTCTGTCTTTGCCGTCCTCGACATTGACAGCAAAGACCTCTCCACCTTCGACGACACTGATCGCCACTATCTCGAAGCCATCTGCCGCCTGCTCACACCGATTTTGTAAGTGAAGAGTGAAGAATCGCCTTACGGCGGTGAAGAGTGATAATTAATAAGGGCTGCCTCATTTCTGAGCGCAGCCCTTTAATGTTCAATTTTCAATCTTCAATGTTCAATGTTTATCGTGCCATGCACGATGTTGTAGTGAGCGTAGTTGTCAATGCTGTTAGCACTGTTACGACGATATGTATCACCGTCTTCCAAAATTCTTTGTTTTTCATAGTTCTAATGGTTTTAGTTAATTAATTGGGAGTTATTGGGAGTTATCTGGAGTTAATCGACTCCGTCGATGGAGTTATCGGACAATACTACTACCGCAGAACATTCGTCCGTTAACTCCACGAGCCATCGGCTCGTTAACTCCCATTAACTCCCGCTAACTCCTTGGGGTAGGCTTCTCCCCTCCTTTTAGGGAGGGGGTGGGGGTAGGCTTTTAGGGTTGCTGTTCTCCCTCGGGCTTTCCGTCTCTCGACAGCGAGTGGATGTTGATGAAGTCGGCGCGCTTCAGGAATTCGCGACTGGAGATGTTCATTTCCTGTTCCTGTTCAGGCATGAATCGGATGTGGAGTGCTTTCAGGTGCTGTCCTACGTTGAAGTCCTCCTGTTTCTCGGCACCGCCCGACTGGTTCTCGATGGTGCAGTAGAATGTGCCGAGGCCGTCAATCTTCACCTTGCGGGAGTTGAGCAGCATCTCCAGCAGACAGCTGCGGAACTTCTCCAGCACACC
>FPIT01000002.1 GCA_900119285.1 Prevotellaceae bacterium HUN156 | reverse complement strand
CCAATAAATCCGGATAACGCCCGGACCTTCCGTATTACCGCGGCTGCTGGCACGGAATTAGCCGGTCCTTATTCATAGGGTACATACAAAAAGGTATGCATACCTCACTTTATTCCCCTATAAAAGCAGTTTACAACCCATAGGGCAGTCGTCCTGCACGCTACTTGGCTGGTTCAGGCTTCCGCCCATTGACCAATATTCCTCACTGCTGCCTCCCGTAGGAGTTTGGTCCGTGTCTCAGTACCAATGTGGGGGACCTTCCTCTCAGAACCCCTACTGATCGTTGCCTTGGTGGGCCGTTACCCCGCCAACAAGCTAATCAGACGCATCCCCATCCTATAGCG
>FPIT01000014.1 GCA_900119285.1 Prevotellaceae bacterium HUN156 | reverse complement strand
CCTTCTACCATAACCTATCTGGAATGCCTATCTACAAAGGGTTTCAGGTATGGTATATGTTTGGCAAACATATACCATACATATACCAGACTTCTACATTCGAAACTTTTGGAGGATTCCGAAAATGCACGAAAAAGACGAATGCAACGCCACACTTTGTACCTTTAGGTCAAAGAAAAGGACAAAAATTTTAGAATAAAATTTAGTTTTCGGGAAATAGTACATGTATGGTAGAAGTATGGTATATGTTGAAGCAACATGTACCATGCTCCAAATGCTGATGTACAAAGGGATTGAGGACTGTTATGGTATATGGTTACATGTTTTTGAATGCAGCCTACATCCGATTAGTTTGCAGGCTGAATTCAATGAGTTTGAAGCCTGAATTCAATGAGTTTGCACGCATAATTCGAAGGGTTTGACGGCACTTTTCTCCTCGAATAATGCCGTCAAACTCTTCGCAAAGTGCCGTCAAACTATTTTTTTGTCACACAGATTCTTTGACCTAAAGGTGCAAAGTGTGGCGTTGCATTCGTGTTCGAGAAAAATATCCGTTTAATCCGTTCGATCCGTGTTCGAGAATAGAATGCATGTTCAACGAATGCGTAGCATTAATCTGTGTCATCTGTGTGATAATAATTAATCTATTTTCCTGCTTATTTTTAAAATATTTTAATTTTTGTTTGTTTATTAATTTTCTTTTTCGTATCTTTGCCCCCGACTAAGCCGGTCTCCCAATAGGCAGGGCGGGTCAAGACATCGTTGGAATGAGGCTCATGAGCTGCTGCGGCTTAGTCTGGCAGCGTCCATTTTAGACGAAAGTCTTAGCGTGGGTCTCGAAAGGCGTTTACGGACGTGATCATTCTGTACTCTCAAACTTCGCAACTTTGAAACCAGTTACAGAGATACCGCAACGGAATGTCTATGTAGGTGATTTATCGTTCTATGGCCCCCCTGCTTTATTTTAGGGGGATGTGTCGTAGTATGTTTAAGGCACTGGGCGTGGGCTGACGACGTTGCTTATCCTTAACTGGGGGCAATGCGAAGGCCTGAGAGTAAGGATGGGCGAGAAGTTAGTAACTCCCATGCCTTTTTTATTTCCACACGATTTGAGAAGAAAATGATTATTAATTAAAAAGTGTGGGCCTATGAAAATCTGTATCAATTCGCGTGACGAGCTGCGGCTGATAGACATGGATTCTGTTGTTTATCTGAAAGCCAGCGGCAATTACAGCGATTTTTTCTATGCCAACGGTTATGTGCGTACAGAGCTGTCGTGTCTTTCTGACTTTGAGCAGCTCATCAGCAGTGCTTTTCCTGCTGGTACTTCTCCTTTTATTCGTTTAGGTCGCAGCTTGCTGGTCAATATCGGCTATGTAGCATCGGTTAATGTGAATAAGCAGCAGTTAAGTTTCTCTGTTGTACCCCTCTCTCCAGTGCGTTTACCTCGTGCTGTAGCCCGAGATTTGAAACAATTTTTATCCGGAAAGTACGAATTAGGCAATTCGGACATCAAAGCCCTGTAATTCAAACAACAATCCCATAAGTTCAGACAGTTAGCGTTTTTTTGCATTTATTTTGTTTTCTTTGTTCGTATCTTTGCCAAAACAGATAGATAAATATGTACGTGTGCTGTGTGTGAATAATACTAGTGTACAATAACTAATAACATATAAAGTAAAAGTAAATTAAGTATGAAGAAAATGGTATTTATGGCTGCTTTCGTAGCAGCTACTGCTGCCTTCGTGGCATGCTCAAGTAATGATGATTTGGTACAACAGAAACCTGAGGTACCAGAGGAAATGGTTGATGAAGGAACTCCAATGAAAATTATTGTTTCTGATCTCGCTACTCGTGGAACGGACTTTAGTAGCACTAATCCTTTGACTAAGTTCAAACTGTATAGTTCACTGGATTCTTATTGGACTGCAGGTAAACTGATGGAATATAAGAATGATGCTTGGACTACTAATAATAGTTTGACTTGGGATGATGAAGATGAGCATACATTCTTTGCCATCAATGTCGAAGAAGATGATGAATTCGCAGATATTGCAGAGAATGCTGGCGCAGGTGATGATCATCCAGATCTTCCGGTAGTTACGGCAACTACTTGCAGTTTTAACTATAAAATGCCTCAAAGTCTGAAACCGAATTCTACTGATGAGTATTGGTGTGACTCAGAAAATTTGAAAGATTTGTTGGTCGCTAAGAGTATTGGTGGCGCAAAATATGAACCAGTTTACAATGATCCTGTAAATGGTGAAACAAAATATGAAGCAGGTTCACTCTTTGTGAACTTTCAGCATGCGTTGGCTCAGATTACTGGGATTAAAATATATGCTAATGAGCAAAGACTAGTAAATAAAGGTTTTGAGGATTGTGTACTTTATCTTTTCCGTATCAATGGTATTCGTTTGTGCGGATTGAAGTCTGTTGGTACATATACTTTTGACGCTCCAACTCCATGGGCGGTATCTGGTGATGATACGGAGTTTACAATTCCTTTAACAGAATTGACGTATGCAAAAACCACTTTTAGACCAGGTACTTTGGATGATGGCATTTCACTCACTCTTACCGATGGAGGGCTCTATTTGATTCCCCAGGTTGCTGATGGCTCAATAGCAAGTGATGGTTCTGGAGGTTATCAAGTCAATGGTGCTTATGCAGAATTAGATGCTCAGGTCTTTGTCTTTAATAGTGCAGCAAAGACAACTCTTGACGATGATGGATGGTATCATTGTAGTGAAAGCGATGCTCCATTATATTTTGACGAAGACAATTCTAATGATGCTGGCTGGGGAAAAGTGCGTCTTCCTTTAAAGTTCAGCTTAGATCCTGGGAAAGGATATACACTTGTACTTGATTTAAGTCGTGGTATTATTTGGGAAGCAGCATTTACAGAACATCAACCAGTATTTGATGGAGTTTCTTTTGATACTAATTGATTTGGGAGTTGTTGATAGTTCAAAATAAATAATTCTATTATGTTTGCAAAAATAAAAAATAGTTCAACGATAGCTCTGATAGTGTTTGTTGTATTGCTACATAGCATTCCTTTCTTATCGAGTTGTACGTTCACAGAAAATGATGTGGGAGCATTGAATGATGATGAGCCTATTAAGTTTCTTGTGGAGGATGCAGAGATGGATTTTACTCGTGGCAAGTATCAGACAGCAAAGCAAATAGAAACATATTCTATTTATAGTTTTTATAGAAATCGTGCATATGTGTCTGATGCTGTGCAGACTAAAGTTGACGGCGCTTGGAAATCAAGTCGTACTATCACATTTCCAGGTAAGAATGCTCTTGATTTCTTTGCGTTGAAACCAGGTTTTGTCCGCGATGATGTGCAGAATCTTACAATGACAGGAGATGAAAAGAGCTTTGTTCATAAACTTCCCAATGAGAATGCAAAGCAGGAAGACTTTATGTGTTCAAGCCTATTGCAGAGAACAAAAGAAGGAACAAAGAATGGTGTGTTGACTTTTAAGTTTAAACACATGTTTGCTTATCTTCGTTTTGCGGGTAAATGTTCTGTTGATGGTTTATATGTAGAAGTTCATAGTTTTACGATTCATAACATTAGGTCAACGGGTAAGTTTACTTATTCGACTGAGAAAGAAGGAACTGGAACTTGGGAATTGCAGGATGATCTAGATAATTACAAATACCTGATGCCTGCTGATAAGGAATTGACAAATAAAAATGTTGTACTTCATACAACGGATAGTCTGCTGTTTGTGATGGCACAGACACCAAGTGTGTTTGCAATTTCTGATAATACCTCTTTTGCCGATGCTGATGCACAAGGTAAGGCTTATCTGGAAGTTGAATGTCGTGTATGGAAAATGGAGGATGACGGTGTAACTCCTCAGTATATTGGTTGCTCTGCAACGACGTGGGCGAATGTCTATTTCCCATTGTCGGCAACGACCAAGTGGCAAACCAATTCAAATCCTTTCGGTGGTACATTTAATGTGATGTTTGACTATACAGGAGGCTATACCTATGAGGGTGAAGACTTCCTAAAGAAACATACCAATGGTGCAATGACGATGGTTTCTATTGAGCCTATCCAGTCGTTCTTGGTAACCAATCCTTGGGAGGATGACGACTATAACTCCCAGACATTGGAGATGAAATAATTATAAATGTGTAACGATTAAAGAAATAATGAAAATGAAAACAATAGTAAAAAAGATTTATATGATGCCAGAAATGGAAGTTGTTCAGTTGCAAAACCAGCAGCCCCTTCTGACAGGTAGTAATAGTAATGTAATGATTGGTGGTCGTGGTGATGGCGGTGAAATCGGTGATTATGATGATCCTGTTACACCATAATAGAAACAGATTTTTGTATAGTGAATATTAACTAAAAATCGAATATATGATAAAGAGGATAATGATAAAAGGCAGTGTTGGGACGGCTCTGGTCGCCCTGACTCTGCTGAACCTCTCGCTCAGTTCGTGTAGCAGTGAAGATGCTGAGCACATCAGTGCGAAGAGCAAAGTAGCTCCGATGGCATTCAATATCGTCACAGATGACTATGCGGGCAGCGGGAAGACTCGAGGAACTCCCAGCGAAGATCTTGACATGTCGATGGGTATGTATGCCTATGTCTATGAAGAGAGCGACTACTGGGATAATGGTAATGGTACAGCACCTAATTATATGATTAACGAGGAAGCGCAGACTGCTGGAGCTTATTGGCTGACGGTTAATGCATTCGATGTAGATAAGATGACAGGTGAAATAGACGGATTTACTGGTAAAGCAGAAACTCCTTATATGCGTATATTTGCCTATTATCCTTACGGTTTGGATTCGGAAATACTGGAGTTGAGTGACGAGAATCATGACAATGCTCCGCTAATGGTTTATACAGTTCCTGAGAATGTAGAGGATCAGGTGGACCTTTGTGCGGGCGGATGTATTGATGATGAAGGTCATACCAAGGTGTTTGATACGATAAAACAGGCATCTGTTAACTCTAAGAATCCCGAGAATGAGGAGGTGACAATAACCATGAGTCACCTGCTGACTGCCATCAAATTCCAGATTGGAGAATGTGTAGAGAGTGGTCGTGTGAAGGAGATAAGGGTGACCAATGTATTGGGTAAGAACCAGTACTCATTGCAGCGCGATGCCGAGGATTACTACTATGAAGGTTGGGATCCTCGCAGTTGGGGTGAAGACTGGGACGACGACTTCCGTGACTTCTCTATCGAGATGAACAAGCTGATTAAGCTGACGCAGAAAGATAAGACTACGGGCGATGTCATTCCTCAGGAAGTAACTGATAATACTGAGTGGCTGATGATGATTCCGCAGTATCTGTCAGACGAGAGTGAGATTCAGATGATCTACAACAGTGGTGGTACCGACCACGTGCTGACTGCCGAGATTCATGGATTTGAGTGGGCACAGGGCAAGATGGTGACCTATACGCTGAACATCAACTCACTGCAGCGTCTGACCGTCAAGTCAACAGTTGTTCCTTGGGGTGAAGGCCTCCGTTTCCAGGATGGTCAGCCCATAAATGCTACAACGCTTGACCTCGGTGCAGAAGAGGTAGACTGGGATCCAACAGACACAGATATCGCCTCAGATGATCCGAGAGACTGATAAATATAGAAAGTGTGTGTGATTATTATTTACTAGTTTTTTATTTTTAATACAAAGCAGACTATGAAGACAAGAGATATTCTTTTCATATTAGCAGCGATGGGTGTGATGACAGCCTGTAGCAATACTGATGATGTGCAGCCACAGAGCGGAGAACCCCAAAGCGGAACACCGATTCTACTGCAGAGCGCAGTAGACGGTCTGACGCGTGCCGGTACATCCATCCAGACCAATTCGCTGTTGACCGGTGAGCAGGTGAATGTCTATATCACTGCCCCCAATGGCGGTGCCACCTACGAACCGAAGGTTTATAAGATAAATACTGGTGGTGAGATGGCTCCAGTAGGAAACATCTTCCCCTATTTCCCGACTAACGGCAACGCCATTGATCTCTATGCACTCTATCCCGTAGCGGTTACAAAGGATACGCGTACCTTTGAGGTGCAGTCCGACCAGGACAAGCAGGCGCAGTATAAGCAGAGTGACCTGATGTATGGCACTATCCTCGATGGCGACGGCAATCGTACGACGGTGGCGCCAACCGCTACCAAGCAGGTGGTAACCTTCAAGCATAAGCTGTCGAAGATTACTGTGAAGCTGACCTCTGGTAAGGGAAGTCCTACCATCAAGAACTCAGAGATTCAGCTCTGTAATGTGTATAAGAGGATTGGCTTTACACCTTCTTCCGGTGCGCTGAGCGGCATCTCTGGTGATCCCGGTTATATCAAGGTAACGAGCAATGGCGGTACCACCGCAGGTGTGAGTGCCATTATTCCTCCACAGCCTATCAGTACCAAGTATTTTCTGAAGGTCCGTCTGGCAAGTGGTGACGTTATCTACTACAGTCCTCAGCAGACTTTCGACTTGGAGAGTGGCAAGGAGTATCGTTTTAATATGACTATAAACCAGGACGGTCTGACCGTGAACTACACCGTTGGCGATTGGCTGAATACGCAAGACGATCTCGGCAATGCCAACAATGTCTTTACGGGCGAGCCCAGTTTCTCTGAGTGATTATGAAGAATATGGAAATTCAAAAAGAAAGCAACTATGAAGATCAATAATATCAAGCAACTATTCGTGGCAACCATTTGTGTGATGGCTTTTGCCGCATGTAGCAGCGACGAGGTACAGACAGGAAAGAATGGCGAGCGCTATCCCATCCGTCTGTCGAACAACCTCATGGAACTGGATGCCGATGATACGCGTGCCACTGGCAGCTATGAGCATGGCTTCCTCTCAGGCAGCGTGTTCTGGGTATGGGCAGACATGACCGATGAGGGTGAGAGTAATCCCGCCTATCGTGTCAAGGAGTTTATCTCTGCCTGGCACCTGACGGTGAACAGCCTGAATGAGAATACCTTCGACGTGATTACTACGCATACCTTCCCAGTATATAACAAACTGTCATTCTATGCTGTGCATGGTAACTTTGCTAATACCATTACGGAAGAGAAGTCAGCATTCCCGGAATTGCTGAATCATGTCGTAAGAACCGATCAGAAGAGTGACAACGACTTCTTGGCAAGTGACTTGGTCTATGCCATCAAGCCCGATGTAGTTCCTCAGTCGGAAGTGGTTCCTCTGGAGTTCCATCATCTGCTGTCAAAGGTAGAGGTGGCTCTGAAAGCTGGTAATGGTATCACTGAAGAGGAGATGAAGGATGTGGCTGATACAAAGGTGACAGTGACACTCGTTGGCACTAAGACCAGAGTATCGTTCCGTCCTAGCAAGACTGTTGCTGCTACCATCGGTACAGAGGCAGGTCGTAAGAGTATGCTGACTGTAGTAGAGGATAGCGAGGCACCCATTACGCTGTCAACAGTAACCACTACCGACTTTACCAATGGTATATGTGCCTCGGCAATTGTGGTCCCACAGACTGTGAACGGTCACTTCGTATGTATCAACTATATGGGCTACAATACCTATTATGATGTGAAGAACCTGGAGCTGAAGAGTGGCTATCGCTATCGCTTCAACCTGACGGTGAACCGTATCGGTGGTGAGTATGTTATCTCACCGGTTAGTGTTGCCGCCTGGTCTTCAGAGCCCGCAGAACGAGTAGCTGAACTTGAATAGCAGAAAAGTAATAATGATCTGGCTCAAATAGTCAGATGGTTCTAATTACTTATTTCTCAAACTCCAAAAGAAACAGAAGCTATGAAGAAATATTATTCCCTATATGCAGCGGCAGCAGCATTGCTGCTGACCGCCTGCACTCAGGATCTTGCACAGAATGGTGAGGATGCGAATGATAATGGCAGAACCATTACCTTCTCAGCCCAGACCGTCAGTGTTCAGGATGATACCCGTTCTGCCTCACTTCCTGATGCGTTGCCACTGACAGGTGACGGTATGGAGTTATGGCTGATACCCTCAGAAGAGGATATGGTAAGCGACGTTACCCGTGGTACACAGATCAATTCCGTAGAGGCACTGAATAACTTCGGCGTGTCTGCGTACCGACATGGTGCCATTCCTTCGGAGAAGACTCAGAACGAGTATCTGACTGATAATAACTTGAAGCCCGACTTTTTCTATAATCTGGAGGCAACGAAGATTGCCGATACGCAGAAGTTCAAGCTGACGAAGGACTTCTTCTGGCCTACAGATGATGACGTGCTGTCATTCTTCGCTTATGCACCTTATGGTGATGAGAACGTC
>FPIT01000005.1 GCA_900119285.1 Prevotellaceae bacterium HUN156 | reverse complement strand
GCTGGCACAGCACATCAGCGAGCACGGCAGCGTGTACACACAAGATGTAGTATTCGGTGTGCTGGAGAAGTTCCGCAGCTGTCTGCTGGAGATGCTGCTCAACTCCCGCAAGGTGAAGATTGACGGCCTCGGCACATTCTACTGCACCATTGAGAACCAGTCGGGCGGTGCCGAGAAACAGGAGGACTTCAACGTAGGACAGCACCTGAAAGCACTCCACATCCGATTCATGCCTGAACAGGAACAGGAAATGAACATCTCCAGTCGCGAATTCCTGAAGCGCGCCGACTTCATCAACATCCACTCGCTGTCGAGAGACGGAAAGCCCGAAGGGGAACAGCAACCCTAAAAGCCTACCCCCACCCCCTCCCTAAAAGGAGGGGAGCTGGAGGGATAGTTTAAGGGCAGAACATTCGCAAACACTACTACCGCAGAACATTTGTCCGCTAACTCCCAATAACTCCAGATAACTCCCATTAACTCCCAATTATTAACCATTAACTCCCAATTAATTAACTAAAAACATTAGAACTATGAAAAACAAGGAATTTTGGAAGACGGTGATACATATCGTCGTAACAGTGCTAACAGCATTGACAACTACGCTCACAACGACAAGCTGTATGGCACGATAAACATTGAACATTGAAGATTGAACATTGAACATTGGCTGCGTGAGCAGGCTCGATGTGAAACATCAACATTGAACATTGGCTGCGCGAGCAGAGCTCGTGGGAACGTTAAACATTAAAAGGGAAGCGTGATAGCTTCCCTTCCTTTGTGTATAGATATGTATCTGAATGATTATACCAGATGCTCAATGAGGTCGGCACGCTCGCCGGGCAACATGTCGATAACGGGAATCTCAATCATGGTGTAGCAGCCAGGGTTCAGGCGCATAGAGGCGCGAGCTACGTTGACCAGTACCTGAGCGGTGAGGGCAGGGTTGTTGATCTGCATGTTGAACTCGAAGCGCTGGTTCTGAGTCTGTCCGCTGACGCCCTTGCGCACGAGGTGTACGCCGTGGCCCATGTCGCGAACATCATCTACGCTGGCTACCTGGAACACGTGGGTTTCGTCGCTGGCGAAGTAGGGGTCTGCCTTGATGGCTGCAGTTACCTCGTCGAGCTTAGCACCATCTTCCAGCTCTACATATACCATGCGGCGATGGATGCCTTCGCCCAAGGGAATAGTCATAGAAAGGGCATTCTTGACGCCTGCCTTAGAGCGTACGCATACGCTATGGCCCATAGACATACCGGGACCGAAGTTGGTATATGAGAGACCTTTAGGAGCAAGGCTCTGCATGAGGGTGCGAACGATAGAGTCGGAACCTGGGTCCCAACCAGCAGCAATCACGCTGACGGTATTAGTCTTCTTGTTCAGTTCCATCTGGCGCTCACGATAGCCACGAATCTGGGTGTGGATATCGAAAGAGTCAACGGTATTGATGCCCAGGGCTACCATCTGTTTGGCATATTCCTCGCAAGAGCGGGTAGGAGTGGCGAGGATGGCTACATCGACATCCTTCAGCTCCTTGATATCTTTTACTACCTCATAGGGAGTCAGCTCAAGGGGCTTGTCGGCTGCTCCATTTCTACGAACCACACCAGCAATTTCGAAGTCGGGAGCGGCTTCCAGTGCCTGGATAGTGTACTTACCGATGTTGCCGTATCCAACTACGGCTGCTCTAATCTTTTTCATTGTTCTTTGTATCTAATATTATTCTGTTACTTAAAATCGTGGCTGCAAAGGTACGATTAAGTAAGCACAATACAAAAGAAATCGTCTTTTTTTTTGTAAAATAGCACGCTTTTGCGCAATCTGTAAGCAAAAGTGTGCTATTTGATTATAAAGTGTAAGGTTGCGAAGCGCTTACGCTTATACTTTGTTGGGAGTTAATGGAAGTTAGCAGGAGTTAACTCCCGCTCTTCGTAATCTTCTTCCAGAAATCGAGGTCGGGCTCCTGCTGTTCTACGGCTTCCTCGATGACGTCGGGGAGATTGCAGAAGAAGTCGATGCCTGTGCGATTCTGTAACTCTTCGATGCTGATGGCATAGTCGGCAAGGTTCTTTACTGACTGCGTTCCGTCGATGTGGTCAGTCCAGAAGGCGATGGAGTGGTAGGAGTCTGTCTCCTTGTTGTAGTGTAGCAGTGCCATGTAGAAGTATTTGGGCACAAGCAGCTCGTGGGTGTGATTGGTATTGCCTATGCACTTTCCTGTATAGACGCCATCTACCTCGGTATTGTTGATGGTTACCTTGTTGGTGATGGTGGCAGCCTTCACGATATAGAGGGTGTCACAGTGCAGAGCAGTGTATTCGTCGTTGGTGGCAAAGTCGCGCACCAGCGTTTCCAGTCGGCTCCACAGTCCTCCGTTGTGTGACTGGTATTGGGGCTGCATGTTGGTGAGGTAGAAGGTCTGCTTGTTCTGCTCCTTAGAACACTGGCGGTCGGCAGAGGGGCAGAGGTGTCCGCGCGAGAATCCGCTGTTTTTGTAGTCATCGAGTGTGGGCGATACGGCTACTTCGGGGTCAGCCTTGAAGTCGTCGTTGCGATCGGCACCTGTGAGCGTGTTGCCAGCATGCAGCTCATAGCACGTCCAGCGGTTGGCTACCTTTGCATTGTCCCACTCCAAAGAGAAGGTGATGCCATAGTCGTCGGTGCGCTTCACGATAATCTGGCTCTTCTCTTCTGCACCTTCCTTGGTGGGCGTCACGTTAGCGCTGAGATGCGGATATTCCAGTCGCCACGCCTCAGGATAGTCAGCCCATCCATAGTCTTTCCAATTGGCATTGTCGTTGCCGTCTTGCGCATAGTCTATCTTGTTCATCTGCTGGAACAGGTAGTCAACAGAGGTGGTGGCATTCTTCAGATATACCTTCATACCCACGCCAGGCAGGTAGGTGACGTGCGAGAGCTCCTGCAGCTCATAAGTGACCTGTGTATCGTTCTTCAGATAGAGTGTCATGCCATGCGTCTTGCCATCGGCAGGGGCATCGGCAGGCTCTACGGTGGTGTAGCTCTGGGCACTCATGGTGACGCTGAACAGGAGGAAGAGGACGGTCCACAGGAACTTCGAGATGTCGAAGTCATCATCAAAGAGTTCGCGTGCTGCTGCATCGTCAGCATCGCCACTAACGGGATTGGATGTATCTACAGCATCGCCATCGGATGTGACGGAGGCAGCCAAGAAGTTAGTAGGCTCTATGTCGTGAATGTTCATCATAGGATGGATATATGTTTTCTTCATTGCTTTATTATTTAATCACTACCTTTTTGTGGTTACTTATATAAATTCCCTTAGCAGGATTGCTTACCTTACGTCCCTGCAGGTCGTAATATTGAACATTGGACATTGAACATTGAACATCGTTCACTAGCTCCAACGACGTATCGATTCCATCGATATTCAGGCGGGCATCAGCCCCTGCGGGTACTTTGAAGTAGGCTCGCAAGCCCTTGATGGTGGCTGTGCCTTCTGATGACGGATAGGCGAGTTTGCCACTACTGGTGAGGAACAGTTCGGTCTTGTCGGTTTCGAGATCCATGGGGCTGTAGGTGGCTTTAAACTCAAAGTCGTTATCTCCGACGTTTCTGGCGCTTTGTGAAGCTAACGTAACATCATCCAATACTGGGTCCACGAAGTCTTCAATGGGTTTTGCGAGGTATGGCATTCCTGCTTCTATATCGTAGCGATTTTCAAAGTGCATTACATTGCCATTGACCTCACTAAATTTGCGAAGTTCTAAACCTTCAAGGCAGGGTAGGTCCATCGGAATGCAGAATGTGTTCCACTGGTTGGCTTTCAAGGTGCGCTTTAGTCGAACGGTTACGTGCCTTAGGTCTTCAGCCGGACTGAAAAACTCCTTGTCTTCGTCGATGACAAAGGTTAGCGGTCTATTGTCCATAATCCTCATTGGTGTTATCGTATTGCTTGCTGTAACGATGCCCGATACGTCAACCAGTGCGCGATCATAGGCATTCGTGTCATCGATGATATAATCTTCAATGCATCGTATGTTGCTACCTTTCACCCACCCCCCAATGAGGTTGCTTATTCCTGCATACGGCTCAATTTCTGTGGGAGCGATATTCGGCTCACTAACGCGGTCTGCCAGTGCCAAATGGTTGGTGTTGGTATTGCTGGTTGCCACCAGTTTGAGCAATCCGTCTGCAGTCTGTTTCTTACCGATAATCCATCCTGCCACATGCTGATTGTCTTTGGGCATGGGGTTGAAGGTGGCTGTGGTGCCAAAGTCGAGGCATAGCGGACCAGTGTTGTCGTAGAGGTAAGCCTTGCCGTCTTGCCCATGCAGCACGCGTGCCTGGCTATCGTAGGGAATGAAGAGGCGTACCTCGTCGCCTTCATTCTTTGCCTTGAAGGCTGTGATGGAGTTTACGGTTTCTCCCTCTGTATAGGTCTTGCTCACCAGATCACTGGCAATGCCCTGATAGTAGGCGCGCGCCTTGACGGTGGTGGTGCCAGTAATCATAAAGTTGGTGGTGAGGGTGGCGATGTTGCCATTCGTCTCTGATGGTTCGGTGCCATCCGTGGTGTAATATACGGTGGTACTGTCTGAGGGTATCAGTGTGATGTTGGTAGTGGCCGTCTCCGTGGTTTTAGGCCAGAAGAGATACTCGTCGGGCAGGGTGGGGGCATTGATAGCCGTGACATCCTCTTCTACCCTGATATTGTCTAAGAATCCACGTCTGCCCGTGAAGGTCAGCTGCAGATAGGTGGCCGACTCTAAGGTGAAATGAATGCAGTAATTTGTATTCCAACTACCAGCATCTAATACGAAGGTAGTTTCGCCACTAAGTGTGACACCTTCATTGGCAGTGATTTCCAAAGTCTTTTGACCACTTGCCCATCCGGCAGCATCAAAATAGAGTACTCCCTGTTTTCCTAACAGAATAATCTGAGGCGTGGTGCAGACACCATCTTCGCTGCCAGTGCCAAACTTGAGGCATTGGTTCGCTCCACCGCATTTTGTGCTGCTCCATCCCTCTTGGTCGCATTGGATTTTGCTTGAAGCAATGTTGCCACTGAATTGATTATCGTTTCCGCCAGTGCCATTGGTGGCATCGAAGGTCTCAAGAAAAGCCAGATGTTTGACACCATCAGCCCATGCCGCCTGCACTATTAGCAACAGGCTGCAGAATAATAGCATTTTAATATGCTTTCGTTTCATTGGTTAATTAGTTGCGTTAGTTAGTAATTTCGGCGCAAAGATACGAAAAGTCGAGAGAAAAAACAAAAAATTTTGTTCCTTTTTTGGGAGTTAAATGCGGATAGATGCAATAAAAGGGGTGGATAGTACGTTTATAACATCGTATATATACAAAAAATAAGAACAAATGATAGAATACATCAAAGGTGAGCTTACAGAGCTGTCGCCTGCGCTGGCCACGGTCGAGGCCGCAGGTGTGGGCTACGGACTGAACATTTCGTTGACTACCTATAGTGCTATCCAAGGCAAGAAGGAAGTCAAACTGTATGTCTATGAGGCTATTCGTGAGGATGCTCATGTGTTGTATGGCTTTGTGTCGAAGAAGGAACGCGAGATGTTTGAGCTGCTCATCACCGTTAGCGGTGTGGGCACCAATACGGCCCGCATGATGCTCTCGTCGATGAGCGTTGCCGAGCTGTGCCATGCTATCTCGTGTGGCGACGAGCGCCTGATAAAAGGCATCAAGGGTATCGGCAAAATGACAGCCCAGCGCATCATCGTAGATCTGAAAGACAAGATTGTGGCTCTGGGTATCGCCGATGAGATTCCTGCTGGTGGCAGCGTGGCTATGCCTGTAAACAATGCCGTGCGCGACGAGGCTGTGGCTGCCCTCACCATGCTGGGCTTTGCACCTGCACCTACGCAGAAGGTCGTTGTGGCTATCCTGTCTGAACAACCCGAACTGCCCGTAGAACAGGTGGTGAAGTTGGCGTTGAAACAGATAAAGTAAAAAGCCTACCCCCACCCCCTCCCTATAGGGAGGGGAGCAAAGAAAGATAGTTAGAAGTGAAGAATAAAGAATTTGCTAATATACAGAAGAAACGCAGGATGAGACGTTGGTCCATCATTCTTCTTGTTATGCTACCATTTATCATGGTGGCAGCAAACTCTACATTCTACACTCTACATTCTTCACTTCCTGAGACTGGAGACAGTCTCAGAACAGCTCGTTGGAAGATTCAGAAGACGGCACCGGTGGAGGTGGCTGACCTTGACTCCAGTGCGCTCGACCTGCATTTCCCCGAGAATATCAAGCAGCAGGTGGAGTATGACGACTCACTCAATATGTATGTCATCGGTTCGAAGTTGGGCGACTCTTATCTGAATACGCCTGTGCTGATGACACCAGAGGAGTATCGCCAATGGAGTGAGCGCAGGGAGCGTGAGCGCTTCTTCCGTGATAAGGATGCGGAGAATGTGGCTAACAAGGGCAAGGAGAAGTTTGACTTTTCTGATATGCACTTCGACCTCGGACCAGCAGAAAAGATATTCGGTCCTGGTGGTGTGCGCATTAAGACACAGGGTACTGCCGAACTGAAGTTGGGTGCCAACTTTAAGAGTGTTGACAATCCCTCACTGCCTGAGCGTAACCGTAAGACTAAGGCGGTGGATTTTGACGAGAAAATCAATATCAACGTAACGGGTAAGGTGGGCGACAAGGTGAATATGTCGCTGAACTATAACACCGATGCTACCTTCGACTTTGATACCAAGAACCTGAAACTGAAGTATGAGGGTAAGGAGGATGAAATCATCAAACTGGTGGAAGCAGGTAACGTGAGCTTCCCCTCTAACAACTCCCTTGTGAGAGGTGCTACCAGCCTGTTTGGTATCCGTACAGATATGCAGTTTGGTAAGTTGAAACTGCAAACCGTTTTGTCGCAAAAGAACTCTACCTCAAAGAGCGTATCGTCGAAAGGTGGTACACAGTTGACACCCTTCGAACTCAACGTGGCCAACTATGAGGAAAACCGACACTTCTTCTTGGCTAAATACTTCCGTGAGCGCTATGATGCTGCCATGCAGCAGATACCTACGCTGACCACGGGAATCAATATTACTCGCGTGGAGGTGTGGGTAACGAATAAGTCGGGTACGACCAGCAACTCGCGTAACATCGTGGCTTTCTCCGACTTGGCGGAAAGTACGTCAAAACGATGGGGTGGCGGTAGTACTTCGAGTGTGCCCAGCAATGGTGCGAATGGTGAGTATGAGGCGCTGACCACTACCTATGCCAAGGCGCGTGACATAGACCAGGCTTCTACAGTGCTGAGTGCTGCGATGACGGGTGGTGAGGAGTTTGAAAAGCTTTCGTCTGCCCGCTTGTTGTCATCATCAGAATATACGCTGAATAGTGCGCTGGGATATATCTCACTGAAGACATCGCTGCAGACGGATCAGGTGCTGGCTGTGGCCTATGAATATACTTATGGTGGCGTGACCTATAGAGTAGGTGAGTTTGCCGCCGACCATACCAATGCCCAGGAGGCACTCTTCGTGAAGGCGCTGAAGAATACCTCTAATAATCCTCAGCAGCCTAACTGGCCGCTGATGATGAAGAACGTATATTATCTTGCTTCGAACGTAGAGAAAACGAAGTTCCGCCTGGACATCAAGTTCCAGAGCGATACCACGGGTGTATATATCAGCTATATCCCCGAACCACAGACCAAAGAGACTACGCTGTTGCGTGCCTTGGGGTGTGACCGACTGGACAACAACTTGAAGGCTCATCCTAATGGCTACTTCGACTTTGTGGAAGGTTATACCGTGAGCGATGGTCGCGTGTTCTTCCCCTCTACAGAGCCTTTCGGTAAAACACTGGAGAACTACCTCGTTCGTCAGGGCGTGGCAAGGGATGTGGCTGCAAAATATGCTTTCCACGAACTCTATGACACCACGAGAATAGCTGCTGCCCAGATGACGGACAAGAACAAGTTCCTGCTGGTGGGACAGTTTAAAGGAACCTCTGCCAATGTTATCTCACTGGGTGCCTATAATGTGCCACAGGGTTCGGTATTAGTCACGGCTGGTGGAGTAACGCTGTCGGAGGGTTCTGACTATACGGTGGACTACAGTGCTGGTGAAGTGACCATCCTCAACCAGAGTATTATCGATGCGGGAACGAGCGTCAACGTGTCGCTGGAGAGCAATCTGGACTATGGCATGCAGCGCAAACGCATGCTCGGATTCAACTGGGAATACGACTTCTCCAAGAACTTCCAGATTGGTGGTACCCTGCAGCATCTGAGTGAGCAGGCACTGACCTCGAAAGTGACGATGGGCTCGGAACCACTGAAGAATACACTGTGGGGACTGCACGTAAACTGGAAAACGGAAAGCCAGTGGCTGACACGCATGCTCGACAAGTTGCCACTGCTGCACTGTACACAGCCTTCACAGATAACCTTTACTGGTGAATTTGCACAACTCATAGCTGGTACTGCCAGTGGTACGCAGGATAATGCCTCGTATATCGACGACTTTGAGAATGCCAAGAACGGAATCAGCGTGCTGGAACCGAAGTCGTGGGTAATCAGTAGTGTGCCATCCATGTTCTCGGAGAACAAAGACAAGGAGTCGGTAACGAGTGGATATAATCGTGCGCTGTTGGCTTGGTATAGCATTGACCCGTTGTTCACTCTGCGCTCATCGAGCTTGACACCAGCTCATATCAAGAGCGACTTGGAACAATTGTCAAACCACTATGTACGTGCCGTCTATGTGAACGAGCTATATCCTAACCGCGACCAGTCAACCTATAGTGGTGCTACCAACACACTGCCTGTATTGAACTTGGCATATTATCCCAAGGAACGTGGTCCTTACAACCTGACAACGGATGTAACCACTGATGGCCTGCTCAACAATCCTATGCAGCGTTGGGGCGGTATGATGTGCAAACTCAGTACCACCGACTTTGAACAAGCCAACGTAGAATATATCGAGTTCTGGCTGATGGACCCCTTCATCTATACCGAGACACAGGAGAATGGTGCTAACTATGGTGGTGACCTGTATATCAACCTGGGTGAAGTAAGCGAGGACGTCCTGCGCGATGGCAAGAAATTCTACGAGAGTGGTATGCCAGTGGGCGGTACGGGCTCGTTTACGGAGACACAATGGGGTAAGATACCTGTGCAGGCTACTCAGACCTATGCCTTCGCTACTACCTCGGGGTCTCGTGCCTTGCAGGATGTGGGACTCAATGGACTGAACGATGAGGAAGAACGCCTCTATCCTGCCTATGCAGACTTCCTGCAGATGGTGAATGTCAACGACAGCGTGCGCAGAGCGTGGACTGCCGACCCTGCCAATGATAACTATCATTACTTCCGTGGTAGAGACCTTGACGATCGTAGGGCAAGTATCCTGGAGCGCTATAAGCGCATCAATATGCCACAAGGCAACTCGCCCGATAACGAGCAGCAGACAGAGGGCTATGATACCAGCTACAAGACTTATCCCGATGTAGAGGATATCAACCAAGACTATACGCTCAATGAATATGAGCGCTACTATCAGTATAAGGTAAGCATCCGTCCGAACGATATGAGACTGGGACATAACTTTATCACTGATATCCGTGAGGCAACGCCAACACTGCGTAATGGCAATCGTGAGAGGGTAAAGTGGTATCAGTTCCGCATTCCTCTGGCGCAATATTCTGATAAGGTAGGCTCTATCTCCGACTTTACCAGCATACGCTTCATGCGAATGTTCCTTACTCAGTTCCAACAGCCTATCGTATTGCGCTTTGGTTCGCTCGATTTGGTACGTGGCGAATGGCGCATCTACAACCAAAACCTCTCAACAGGTAGCAATACGGGAACACTGGAGGTGAGTGCCGTGAATATTGAGGAGAACAACAATAAGCAGCCTGTCAATTATGTGCTGCCTCCTGGTATCTCACGTGTGACAGACCCCACACAGTCACAGTTGACAGAGGCCAACGAGCAGGCCATGAATATGGTGGTGAAGAACCTTTCATCAGGAGAGTCGAAAGCCATCTATCGTAATACGACCCTCGACCTGCGACAGTATAAGCGCATGCAGATGTTTGTGCATGCCAACCATCTGGTGGATGATGTTACAGACCTGCAGGATAACCAGTTGGCTGTATTCATCCGTATGGGTAGCGACTATAAGAATAACTACTATGAGTATGTTATCCCCTTGAAGTTGACACCCGACCGCAATGACTATAATAAATATAATGTAGACGACTGTCGTGCGGTATGGCCAGAGGATAATATGCTGAATATTGACCTCAGCGTGTTTACACAAGTGAAGAAGGCCCGTAACAAGGCCCGCACACTGGGTACGGCAAGTTATACAACACTCTTCTCTGACTATGACCCCAATTGTCCGAACAACCGTGTCAGCGTGATGGGTAATCCTACACTGGGCGAGGTGAAGACCATGATGATTGGTGTGCGCAACCTGTCGGGTGGCATGAAGTCGGGCGAGGTGTGGATTAATGAATTACGTCTGCAGGATGTGGTAAATAATGGTGGTTGGGCTGCTTCGGGTGCACTGAATGTGCAACTGTCGGATGTGGGTACATTCAACCTGACTGGTAAGGTGATTACTGAGGGCTTTGGCGGACTGGAAGATGGTGTGGCAAGTCGCTCTAAGGATGATTATAAGACCTATTCGATGACTACAAACATCGAACTGGGTAAGTTGTTCCCAGACAAGATGAAGGTGACAGCACCGCTCTATTACTCCGTGACGAAGGAAACCACCAAACCAAAGTATAATCCGCTGGATACGGATATGGAGCTTGATGATGCTCTGGATGCTGCCAGTCGTCAGGAGCGCGACTCTATCGAGAGTATTGCTGTGACGAGAACTACAACATCTAATTTCTCATTGTCGAATGTGCGCTTTGGTATCAAGACCAAGCGTCACCCGATGCCTTACGACCCAGGCAACTTCTCATTTGGATATAGTCACTCGCATCGTCATACTTCGGGAGAGACTACTGTATATGAGAACGAAGACCAGTGGAGAGGCTCGTTCAACTATAGTTATACGCCTGTGTATAAGTCGTGGGAGCCCTTCAAGAAGTCGAAGTCTAAATCGAAGTGGATGGCACTGCCAAAGGCCTTCGGACTGAACTGGCTACCACAGAATATATCGTTTAACTCAGAACTGATACGCAACTACTACGAATTGCAGGAGCGTGATATGGACGACCTCAGCGGTTCGCAATTGCCTGTGACCTTCAACTCGCAGTTCTTGTGGAATCGCGACTTCTCATTGCGTTGGGATATCACCAAGAACCTGCACATGAATTTCCAGTCGGGAACACAGGCTGAGATTGAGGAACCCTATAGCGAGAAACCTATCAATAAGGATTTATATCCAGACCGCTATAGTGCATGGAAAGATTCTGTATGGACCAGCATCAAGCACTTTGGTCGTCCATTGGATTATCGTCAGACCTTTACTGCCAGCTATCAGTTGCCACTGAATAAGTTGCCAGTATTCGACTGGATAAATGCTGACGCCAACTACACTGCTACCTACAACTGGGTGCGTGGTCGTGAGAAAGAAGACGGAACCTCGTTGGGTAATACCATCTCGAACAATCGTCAGGTGACCATCAATAGCACACTCAACATGGAGACGCTCTATGCTCATATCCCATTCCTCAAGAAGACTAATGAGCGCTTCAAGAAGGCTATCAAGAAGGAAACGAAGCCTGCTAAGAATAATAGTAAGCAGCCTTCTGCGCTGAAGACACCTGCTGCAGAAAAAGAAGAGAAGGCACTGCCTAAGAACAAGAATAGCTTTGAGAAAGAGGTTACACTGTTGCCTGACTCTACTATTACCATCAGTCATGGTAAGAAGTCGAAGCGCCTCATCGTAACGGTTAAGACCAAGGAAGGTCGTAACTATCCTATTAAATATAAGGTGGTAGACCAGAACAGAATTCGCATTACGGGTGTGGATAGTGCTGTGGTGAAGGTGACAGTGATGGCAAAGAAACCTTTGGATGATGAGCGCTGGTATAGAACGGCTCAGAGTGCTGCACGCTTCTTGATGATGGTACGTTCTATCGGTATCAACTATCGTAACCAATATTCGATGTCGCTGCCAGGCTTTATGCCTGAGATTGGTGATGCCTTTGGACAGCGCACAGGTAGTGTGATGGCTCCTGGATTAGACTTCGCCTTTGGACTGACGGGTGACAGCTACATTCAGAAAGCAGCAGAGAATGGTTGGCTGCTGATGGCTGATAGTATTGCTACTCCTGCATCTACTAACCAGACTACCGATCTGCAGTTGCGAGCTACCTTGGAACCTGTTCGCGACCTGAAGATAGACCTTAATGCCTCACGCATGGAGAGTCGTTCACGCAGCATCCAGTATATGTATAGTGGAAGTCCATCGACACAGAGTGGCTCGTTTAATATGACCACCATCTCTATCTCGTCTTCTCTTGAGGGTATGGGCGATGCTAATAATGGTTATCCTTCTAAGGCTTTCGAACGCTTCTGCGAGTCGCTACCTCGTTTCCAGGAGATGGCATCAGCTCATTATGGGATGCCAGTAGACCAATATAGTGGGGTAGTGATGATTCCTGCCTTCCTGGATGCTTATACAAGCAGTGGAGGTGGACTCGACCTGCTACCTGCTATCACGAAGATACTGCCCAACTGGACTATCCGCTATTCAGGACTTTCTAAACTCCATTGGTTTAGTGAACACTTCAAGTCGGTGAACCTGAATCACTCTTATAAGAGCGTGTTCTCTGTGGGTAGTTATACCAGTAGCAGTGAGACGGCTTCATTATTGGGATGGAATGTGCCAACAGTCAGTATCAATGAGAGCTTCTCGCCACTCTTTGGTGTAGATGTGACCTTGCAGAATAATCTGACTGTGAAAGCGGAATATCGTCGTACTCGTGTGCTCAATCTTTCAATGACGAGTATACAGATTAACGAGAGCCGTTCTAACGATATCGTTCTTGGATTTGGCTATAAGATTAGTGATTTCCGTCTCTTCGGTAGTGGTACCAATAGAAAGATTAAGAAGGCACAGGGAAATAAGAATGCTACTCAGTCTAATCAGTCTGAACAAACGAATAAGACGAATAGCTCTACTAGGAAGGGTGGTGTGAACCACGATTTGAATATGCGTCTGGATATCTCACTGCGCGATCAGGCTGCCATTACTCGTGACATAGCCACTTGTACCTCTGCTGCCAGCAGTGGTAACTCTGCACTGAAGATTTCGTTTATGGCAGACTATACGCTTTCTCGCCTGTTGACGCTCTCTGCTTATTATGAGCGTCAGACGAATAAGCCTCTGCTCTCCAGCAGCAGCTATCCTACTACTACCCATGACTTCGGACTCAGCATGAAGTTCTCACTGACACGATAGGTAGAATATGAACTTCTTACTCGATAGTTAGAAGTAGTATATATGCATCCTGTTGTTGTTAGGATAATGAAATAAAAGAAGCACCCCAAAATGTTGGAGTGCTTTCTTTCTTATGTGATGAATAATGATGGATTATTCCTTGTCTTGCTTCTCACGATTCTCTGCGTCGATAGCCTTAATCTTCTCGCGAACAAGCATAACCTCATCCTTCAACTTCTGTACCTTGCGATTCATCTCATCGATGAGTGAGTTACCTTTCTTAGATGAAGCATTCAGGAAACCGAGATTGTTCTCGTAGGTCTGTACCTCGCTCTTCAGCTGCTCATACTGGCGCATCAAACGGGCACGCTCGTTGTCTAATGCGTTCTCACCACGCTCAGCAACCTGCTTTAGATTGTCCTTGAACTTAGAAAGACGGCGCTTGGCAACGTTGACGTTCAACTCTTTATATAACTTGTCAAGTATGGCATGATATTCTTCATAGAGTTTGTCTTTCTCCTTGAAGGGAACATGTCCGATAGCCTGATACTCTTCTACTAATTTCTGAACCTTTTCCTGCAAACCTTCTCCTGCCTCTTCAGCAACAGCCTTCAACTGCTCGATGACAGAGCGCTTCTTCTCCAGATTCTCTCGCTCGTCATTGCGAGTGTTGGCACCTGCTGCATTGCGAGCCTCAAAGAACTTGTTGCATGCTCCAAGGAATTCTTCCCACAGCTGGTCGCCCAACTTCTTAGGCACCATGCCAATGGTCTTCCACTCCTTTTGCAGATTGATAAGCTTGTCGCTGGTAGACTTCCATTCGGTAGAGTCTTGCAGTGCCTTTGCCTTCTCGATGAGGGCGCGCTTCTTCTCTGCATTCTCCTTGAAGGTGTCTTTCAGACCACGGAAGTGTTCTGCCTTACGACCAAAGAAGTCATCGCAAGCAGCACGGAAACGCTCGAAAATCTTTACGTTCATCTTCTGTGGAGCGAAACCGATGGTCTTCCATTCAGCCTGCAGGTCGATAATCTCCTTAGTATGGCGCTCCCAGTCACCACTGCCCTTGTTCTCCTCAGCAGCAATAGCTTCTACCTTCTCACACAATGCAGTCTTTTTGGCGAGGTTGTCCTCCTCCTTGGCACGCAGCGCCTCGAAGTGCTGCTGATGACGCTTGTTGATAACTGTAGACGCAGCCTTGAAGCGAGTCCAAATCTCTTCGCGCAGTTCACGAGCTACAGGACCTGTTTCGCGATATTCCTGATGCAGCTTCTGCAACTGATGGAAAGCGCTGATAACATCGGGTTCTTCTGCCAACTTCTCTGCTGCCTCGCAGAGCTTGGTCTTCAATTCCAAGTTCTTCTTGAAATCGTATTCACGAGCTTCGCTGTTCAACTTCAGCAAATCGTAGAACTGCTCTACATACAGCTGATAGTTGCGCCATAGTTCGTTAGCACGCTCAGCAGGAACATTCTTAATCTCCTTCCACTCGTCCTGCAGGGCTTTGAAATCCTTATATGACTTGTTTGCCTCTTCGGGAGAGGTAATCATCGTCTTCAGTTTTTCGATGATGGCAAGCTTCTTTTCCAAGTTGTCTTGCTTCTCTTGCTCTTGTTCGCGGAACAGCTTTTGGCGTTTCTCCTTGATGATACCCATTTCTGCCTTGAAGGCTTCTTCGGTATCGTCAGGTGTAATCTGATACTGCTCAGGGTCGCCACCGCCATCTATATATTCTTTTAGACGTGCCTCACGCTCAGCAATATGGAACTTGTAGAAGACGGTTTTGAGATAGTCAATCTCGTCTTTCTGGGGTACTTCGTCGCTATGGGCTATTTCACGCACACGCTCCAAAACATCCTTCTTGTTGTCATACTGCTTGCGCTCGACAGTGGTTTCCTCTGCTGCCTCGACTACGGTTTCTTCTGCAGTATCTTCTACGGTTTCCACTGCGCTCTGTTCTGCGCTCTGTTCTACATTTTGCTCCTCGATAAGAGCTTTCTCTTGAGAGTCCATCATCATAATTCGTTAGTGAATGATTTGGTTAGTTCACACAATAATTGGGCTTCAAAATTAGTAATAAATTCTGAAACCACCTAATTTTTTTCCATAAAAGTGACAGAACGGATGCAAATTCTTTACTTTTTGCTCTTCACTTTTTACTTTAAATAAGTCTTTTATGCCTGAAAATGAACCAAGAGAGTACTGAAATAAATACACTGATGATGATAGCAACGATGAATCCCAAGGGGCTTGATTCCATACCATTGACAAGGTTCATGCCAAAGAATGAGGCTACTAGCGTAGGTAACATCAGAATGATAGTTACTGACGTCAGCGTACGCATGATAGTATTCATGTTGTTATTGATAATACTCTGATAAGTATCCATCGTAGACTCCAAGATGTTTGAGTAGATGCTGGTCGTCTCGCGAGCCTGCGTCATCTCAATGTTGACATCCTCGATGAGGTCGGCATCCAACTCGTCAATCTGCAACTTAAACTTCAACTTCGACAACAGTGTCTCGTTGCCACGGATAGAGGTGTTGAAGTAAGTCAGCGAGTCTTGCAAACGGCTCAAACCAATCAGGCTCTCATTGTTCACCTCACGATCCAAGTTGCGCTTAGCCTTATCGATGAGCATAGAAATCTGTTTCAGTCGCTTCAGATACCAGACGGCACTTGATAGGAAGAGACGGAAAATCATGTCAACATGGTCTGTGAAACCTACACCACGCTTCTGCTGGAACGATACGAAATCAATCATCATGTTTGTCTCATAGTAGCATACAGTGATGGTGACGTCGCGTTTATGGATAATACCCAAAGGTACAGTGGTATAGGGAGTGCGTGAGCGCACCTCTTTAACGTAGGGAATACGTAAGATGATGAGCATCCATCCGTCATCGTATTCATAACGTGCACGCTCGTCTGTATCGCTGATGTCGGAAAGGAAATAGTCGGGAATGTTAAACTTCTCCTCCAGCATCTGCTGATCATCTTCTGTTGGACATGTTACTTGTATCCAACAATTAGGCTGCCACTCATTGAGTTGGCTGAGCCCACCTTGGGTGTTCCAGAATGTCTTCATTGTGCTAATCCATTGATTAATTGACAATTGATAAAAATCTTACGGCAAGAGGATTAGCAGTCTTGCCTATCCTCCAGCCTTACTTCTTAAAAGTATCCGCCGGGTAATCGTCCATTTTTTATATGTTTTAATTAATACTAGTGCAAGTAGCGATTCAGAGCGCTCTTGCGCTGTGATATCTAATCACGGCTGCAAAGTTAAACAAAAAACGCAGATTTGCCAAACAAATCCGCGTTTTTTGATAATTTTTTATTTTGTTGGTACATCTTCGAGTGTCTTCTTCAGCAACTGCCAGAAGGGCTCGACTGTCTCGATGAGGGCACGCTCGGTAGTGGTGTGAGGTGACTTCATCGTAGGACCAAGAGATACAACATCAAGGTGAGGATACTTGCCAAGGATGACAGAACACTCAAGACCAGCATGGTCTACCTGGATGATACCGTCCTTGCCAAAGAGCTCCTTATACTCTTTTAATAATAGGTGTAGAATCTCGCTGTCGGGGTTGGGATCCCAACCACCATAAGAACCTGCAGTCTCAACCTTCATGCCTGCCATTGAGAAACAACTCTCGAGCATAGTGACAACATAGTCTTTCATGTCCTCACGGCTTGAACGGGCCAAGATCTGGATGCTGGCCTTGCCTTCACCGATGTTGATGATGGCGAGGTTGCTTGAAGTCTCTACTACGTTGGGGTAGGCAGGGATGAAGCGGATTACGCCATCGTGACAAGCGAAGATGGCATCGATGAGGTTGTCTTGAATCTCTACGGGTACTTCCTTCTGTGGAGTAGCTACCTCCTCAACAGTCAGTTCAATGCCCTGAGGCTCGATAAGTTTAAACTCATCGTTGAAGGTCTCTTTCCAGTCAGCAGCAATCTCTTTCAGTGCAGCAATATTCTCCTTTGGCAAGGTGAGCACAACCTCTGCTTTGAAAGGAATAGCGTTGCGCATGTTGCCACCATTCCATGATGCCAGGCGGGCTTCTGTCTCAGCGATGGCTTCGCGAACAACCTGTACCAGCAGCTTGTTAGCATTACCACGACCTTCGTTAATCTCCAAGCCAGAGTGTCCACCACGCAGATTCTTGACAGTAACCTTTACAGCAGCATCTTCTGCATCGGTGTCTACCTCCTGATAATCGAGGGTAGCGGTAACATCAATACCACCAGCAGAACCAATAACAAACTTGCCCCAATGCTCAGAGTCGAGGTTGAGCAGGATGTCACCCTGCAATTCACCTTCGGGCAGTTCGTTGGCACCAAACATACCAGTTTCTTCATCACGAGTGATGAGGGCGTCGATAGGACCATGCTTCAGTGTCTTGTCCTCCATGATAGCCATGATGGCAGCTACACCCAGACCATTGTCGGCACCCAGTGTGGTACCCTTAGCCTTCACCCATTCACCATCAATCCAAGGCTGGATGGGATCGGTTTCAAAGTTATGAGTAGACTCAGGTGTCTTCTGAGGCACCATATCCATGTGAGCTTGCAGGATGATACCTTTGCGATTCTCCATACCTGCTGTAGCGGGTTTGCGGAACACGATGTTTCCAGCGGGGTCTTTGAAAGCCTCTACGCCAGCATTCTTACCAAATTCCAAAAGGAACTGTTGTACTTTCTCCAGATGTCCACTGGGGCGTGGCACCTGTGTGAGTGCATAGAAATTTTTCCAAATGCACTGTGGGTTCAGGTTTTGAATTTCGTTCATTTGCTTTTGAATATTTTATAAGGTTGTTTTTGCTTTCGTAAAATTCAGCGCCAACCATGCATAGATACCAAGGAAGATGACGAGCATGGTTTGGATGGTGTGTACGATGAGTACGAAGTAAAGCGCGTGCACATCGGCTACGCCATAGAGAATAAGCATTGTCTTAACGGTGAAGTGCCAGGGACCTGCGCCATTGGGCGTAGGTACGATGACTGCAATAGAACCTACGATGAAGGTTACCAGCGCACAGTCTAATCCCAGATGTGACGTGAAGTCGAAACAGAAGAAGGTGAGATAGTAGTGTAGGAAGTAGCTCACCCAGATGGCTAACGTATAGAACGTGAACAATGGGATGTTGTGCACATCCTTCAGTGAGATGACTCCTTGCCAGATGCCACTTAGTGTGGCTTTTACCTTATCATATATAGAGAGCTTGCGTAATAGGAAGTGGAGCAAGATGAGAATGGCCACAACACAAACTGCAGCCACAAAATATCCAGTCCATGAGAATTTGTGGAGTATACTCTCCATGCTAGTGCCTGTTTTCTTAAAGAACATACCGAAGGTGCTCATCTCCAGAAGCAGTACACAGGTTGTGATGCCCATCACCAATAAGGAGTCGATGGCACGTTCTGTCACAACTGTTCCAAGTGCTTTAGGAAATGATACATTATCATAACGCTTCAGTACACCACAGCGAGTAAACTCTCCTACACGAGGTATCAGCAGTGAGGCGGCATAAGAAAGGAAGATGGCATGAATGCTGGTCGATGTACGTGGATGTTCGCCAGTAGGCTCTAATGTCTGACGCCAACGCCATCCGCGAAACATCTGTGCAAGGATACCAAAAGGAAACGAAAGTAGCATCCACGTCCAATCCATTTCGTCGGTCATCACGTGACGTATTTGTTGCCAGTCTTCGCCACGATACATCCAGTAGAGTATCGCTGCACCAAGCACTATGGGCATCAGAATCTTCAGTATAATACTACTTATTTTCATAATCGGCTTCAAAGGTACGAATAAACGAGCACAATACAAAATTAAAATTCATTTTTTATTATGCATTGTCGAGTGGAAGTACTTTCGAGATGAAATCTCAAAGGTACGATTGCAACGCCACACTTTGCACCTTTAGGTCAAAGAATAAAACGAGCACAATACAAAATAAATAAGAAAACCCCTTTCCATTTGATATAAGTCAATGAAATTGGGGTTATGTTGATGAAGGTCAAAGAAATGCCTAATTTTCAACGAAATACATATTTTTATGCTGGATCATTGATGAATAGTTCGTACCTTTGCACTCGGAAAAAAGAAATAGTCTCAAGGTAAAGGATTGGGATAAGGATAACAATAACAATAATAGGATAACGATTTAAAGATTAAGAAAGGAAAATTGATTATGATGTTAGTAGTTTTTTCATTGGCCGTTGAGGCTTTCGCTGCCGCTGAGGCAATGTACATTTGCAAGAATGCAAAGGTACTTACAAAGTAAGATAAGTAGTTGTTAGATAATGTACGTTTAATTACGCTCTCACGAGAGAAATAATCCTCGTAGGAGCGTATTTCTTTTGTGATTATTTTGTATTATGCTCACTTATTCGTACCTTTGCAAACATGAAACAAGTACGCCCTAAGAAAAATCTGGGTCAGCACTTCCTGACTGACCTGTCGATAGCTAAAAGAATAGCCGATACGGTAGATGCATGTCCAGACATCCCTGTATTGGAAGTAGGACCTGGTATGGGTGTGATGACTCAGTACTTGGTAGAGAAGCCACGTCCCTTTAAAGTGGTGGAGATTGACAGGGAGAGTGTGGCGTATTTGAATGAGAATTTCCCTAGATTAAGAGAAAATATTCTTGGTGCTGATTTCCTCCGCATGGATCTGACCAAAGTGTTCGATGGTCAACAGTTTGTGTTGACGGGCAACTATCCTTATGATATATCTTCGCAGATATTCTTTAAGATGCTCGACAATCGCGACCTTATTCCTTGTTGTACTGGTATGATTCAACATGAGGTAGCTGTGCGTATGGCTGCCCAACCAGGTAATAAGCAGTATGGTATCTTGTCGGTATTGATTCAGGCGTGGTATGATGTGGAATATCTTTTCACCGTAGAGCCTTCCGTATTCAATCCACCTCCCAAGGTGCAGAGTGCCGTTATCCGCATGACGCGTAATAAGGTTCAGAAGTTGGGCTGCAACGAACAGCTCTTTAAGCGTGTGGTAAAGACTGTGTTCAATCAGCGCCGTAAGATGCTCCGCGTGTCGCTCAAGCAGTTGTTGTCACAAGAGCAGTTAGCATCAATCGCAACATCTCCTTTTGCTACGAAACGTCCAGAACAATTGTCTATCCCGGAATTCGTTGAATTGACGAACGAGATAGAAAAAGTATTGCCCGTTCAAGACGCTTAAATGTGAAAATATGTTGTGTGCGGACACAATCAATTGACTTGCGTCAAGAATAACGCTATTTTTTATCGAAAACGATATGGAAATGGACCAACATTTCCAAAATCGTTGTACCTTTGCATCGTGATTCAGAGATAACCAATAGGTAAAGGTAAAAGATTAATAGGATAATTTAGGTTAATAGTAAGTTTAGGAAAGTAGTTAGATTTTTGGTTATTAGTAAGTTTTAGGTTAGTTAGTTAAAGTTGTTGTTAGTAAGGTGTTAGTAAGTTAAGGTAAATTTGAGAGAAAGTTAAGGTTTTAGTTATTAATAAGGAAAAGAAAAAGTGCAGTCAGCGATGGTTTCGTAGGCTGCACTGATTGTTTTATCTCACTCCTCACTCCACGCTTTTCTTAAATCTGCTCAGTCGGATGAGGAAAATAATGCCTCTGAAGGTTAGTTCGATAGCCATTGCTGTCCATACACCAGACAGGCCATAGGTGCCAGCCAGCAGGGCAGCCAGCGTCAGGCGTACGCCCCACATTGATGCCAGGCTCATGATGGCAGGCTTCAGTGTGTCGCCAGCACCCACAAAGATACCGTTGCAGACGATGGCGGCTGCAAACATCGGTTCTGCAAATGCCTCGATGCGCAGACACTGTCCACCAATCTGGATGATTTCCTCTACACTTGTCATCAGTCCCATCAGCTCATAGGCAAAGATATACATCAGTATACCCATCACCGTCATCACTACGATGCCAAGCGATGCCGACAACCAAGCCAACGAACGTGTCAGTGCACGCTGTCCAGCTCCCACACTCTGGCCTATCAGTGTGGTGGCAGCCTCTGCAATACCAAATCCAGGCATATAGCATAGACTCTCTACGGTGATACCCAAAGAGTGAGCAGCTAACGCAACAGTGCCCAATGGTGCAACAATCATTGTACTCACCAATTGTGCGCCATTCATCAGCATATGCTGCAATCCCATAGGCGCACCAATCTTCAAGGCAGTGCGTACAATGTCGCCAGTAGGCTTAAACTTATAAAGATGGTTCTGTATGCCCTCTGCTTTCTTTCCAAAAAGTCGCAGCATGTCTGAACGCCAGAAGAGGAAGTAAGCCATCATCAGTGTGGTGATGAATACTGCTACACTTGTGCCAAGCGCTGCACCTGGCACTCCCATTCCTAAAATAAAGATAAACAGATAGTTAAAAGTGACGTCCAATCCACACATTACCACATTCAATATACTGGGCACCTTCATATTGCCAGCACATTTCAACATCGAACCACACAAACTCTCTATTTGGAACAATGGTGCGGCACACGAGAATATCAGGAAGTAGAGCGATGCATTGCCGGCAATATCCTCGCCACCTCCCAGCCAATAGGGTAGAGCGCGATGTATGCTGACAGCAATAATCACGATGACAAGGCTAAACACCAAACAGCATGTCACAGCTTGGCGCAATATGCGACGGGCTCGTTTGAAGTCGCTGGCGCCAATGGCATGAGCTACTTGTACGGAGAAACCCATCGAACATGCTGACGTCAGACCCGCAAACAGCCACGATGCCGATTCTACCAATCCGATTGATGCTGCTTCGTTGGCTCCCAGATGTCCCACCATCGCTGCATCGATGAAGAACATCAGGATGGTAGATATCTGTGCAAGAATAGAAGGAATACTCAACTGGATTATTAAGTTGAGCATTTCCCTTTGTGTCATCTCGCGACCTTCACGAATATAGGCCAGCAAGTCTGTTTTCTCTCCTTTGCGCCTGAACATAGGCGACAAAGGTACGCATTTCTTCTCAAATAACCAAATAAACTATAAATTGTTCCATACAATACGCTATAAATAAAAGGAAAGTTTGTATCTTTGTCGGAGAATTATAAAACAACATGAAACAACTAAGATTAACATTGTTCGCACTCGCTGCCATCCTTGCGATGGGAGTAAGTGCACAGACCAATCAAATTAAAGGTCTCTGGTCAGGTAAACTGAAGGTTTCTAATATTGAACTCTCGCTCGTGTTCCATTTGGATGACGAGAACTGTACTCTTGATTCACCCGATCAGGGTGCCAAGGGGATTGCTGCCAAGATGGAGCACACTGCTACAGGTATCAAGGTGTCGGTGCCTTCTATCAATGCTGTCTATGAGGGCGTAAATATGGGCTCGTCTATCATGGGAACATTCAAACAGCACGGACGGACTTTCCCCCTCACACTAACTCCTGGCGCACTCAAGCGCAATCGTCCGCAGACACCAGTGGCTCCCTATCCTTATCAGACTAAGGAAGTAAGCTTCAATAATGGCAGTGTCGTACTGAAAGGAACACTGGTCACACCAGAAGGCTTCTCACGCAAGACTCCAGTTCTCTTGATGGTTACGGGTAGTGGTCTGCAGAATAGAGATGAAGAAATCTATGAGCATAAACCTTTTGCTGTGATTGCCGATGCGCTGGCTCGACAGGGCATCGCTACACTGCGCTATGATGATCGTGGTTTTGGCGAATCAACAGGTAGCTTAGCTACAATCACAACGGAAGACTTGAAGAAGGATGCACTGGCAGGCATCGACCTGTTGCGCAAGCAGTTTGATAATGTTGGCATCTTAGGACATAGCGAAGGTGGTACCATCGGATTCATGCTGGCAGCAGAACAGAAGGTTGACTTCGTGGTAAGCTTGGCGGCAATGATTGTGTCTGGTGAGCAGACACTATTAGACCAAAACCGTTGGGCTTTGCAGCAGGCAGGATATACTCAGGAGATTATTGAGCGTTATTGCAAAGTTCTCGAAGGTGTTTTCGACGAATTGAAAGTAGGCGGTAATCCTGTATTAAATAGCGAAGGACTGCCCACCGAGTTGGCGCAGAACCTTCAGGCAGTAAAGTCGCAGAGCAGTACTCCCTATATGCGCTATTTCTTGGCATTGGAGCTCTCGCAAAGTCTTAGCAAAATCAAATGTCCTGTGTTGGCGCTGAATGGAACTAAAGATCGTCAGGTAGATGCCGAATCAAACCTTTCGCTGCTCCGTAAAGACTTGTCGGGTAAGAAGGATATCCGTGCCATCGAAGGAGTGAACCATCTGTTCCAACATTGTAACACGGGCGATGTTTCTGAGTATAAAGACATCGAAGAAACCATTGCCCCCGAAACTCTCAATATCATTGTTGCCTGGCTGAAGAAGATGTAAGAAAACGCTTAAAACCATTCTGTAGCCAGCCTTTGTTGAAAATGTAACCGAATCGTAACCGTACTTTTTTGTGTTGCGCGAGATATATTAGTATCTTTGTAAACACAGAAAACCAAACTTTAATTAAGTATGACGATTAAGATTTTATTCACATTGTTCGGTTCGCTGGCACTGCTCATCTTCGGCATGAAGATGATGAGTGAGGCCCTCCAAAAGATGGCAGGACCAAAACTGAGACACATCCTTTCACGTATGACCACTAACCGTTTCACTGGGGTACTCACTGGAATGGGAGTTACTGCGTTGATACAGAGTTCTTCAGCTACAACGGTAATGACTGTTTCGTTCGTATCGGCTGGATTGCTTACTCTTGCCCAGTCTATTAGTATCATCATGGGAGCGAATATCGGTACCACGCTGACGGCATGGATTATGTCGCTGGGTTATAACGTTGACCTAACTGTTGTCGTGTTCCCTGCCTTTATTGTGGGAATGGTACTTATCTATAAGAAGAAGTATGATACCATTGGAGACTTTCTGTTTGGTCTGGCATTCCTCTTCTGGTCGCTAGTCTTATTGAGTGATGTAGGACGGAGCATGGACTTGGCGCATAATGCCGATGTCGTAGCATTCTTTTCTTCGTTCGATACAAGTAGCTATCTGACCATCTTCGTGTTCTTAGCAGCAGGAACGCTCATCACGTGTATTGTGCAGTCGTCGGCAGCAGTGATGGCTATTACCATCTTGCTTTGTTCTACGGGTGTACTTCCTATCTATCTCGGTATTGCTCTGGTGATGGGCGAGAATGTCGGTACTACCGCAACAGCCAATCTGGCAGCACTTGGCGCTGGTGTTGCAGCACGTCGTTCTGCATTAGCTCATCTGCTGTTCAATATGTTTGGCGTCTGTTGGCTACTCTGCATATTCTATCCGTTTGTCGATATGGTATGTAGCTTTGTCGGCTATTCCCCTGATATGGCAGGACAGACTGAGCGTTTGTCTATCGTACTTGCCACCTTCCATACTTGTTTCAATATAATAAATACCTTAATACTCATTGGCTTTGTTCCCCAAATAGAACGTGTCGTGAAATGGGCTATCAAGGATAAGTCACAAGTTAAGAGTGTCAGTCGTCTGCAGTATATCAACAACGGATTGATGAGCACGCCAGAAATCTCGGTTCTTCAAGCGCAGAAGGAGATTATTCATTTTGCTGAGCGAATGCAGCGAATGTTTGGCATGACGCGTGCTCTGCTTGACGAGAAGGATAAAAAGGAATTCTCGATGCAATTTGAGCGCATTGAGAAGTATGAAACCATTGCCGACAATATGGAATTGGAGATTGCCCAATATCTGGAAAAGGTAAGTAATGAGCACCTTTCGGATGAGACAAAGGCTAAGATCCGCGATATGCTTCGTCAGATTGGTGAGTTAGAGTCGGTAGGTGATGCCTGCTACAAGATGGCTCTCACGATCCAACACCTCAGAGAGGGACGTGAAGATTTCACAACTCAACAATACGCTCATCTGCATGAGATGCTACGACTGGTAAACGAAGCCATTACACAGATGATGGTTGTTGCCAGTGGCCGTCGTGATAACTTGACCATCACCAGTTCACGCGAGATAGAACACGATATCAATACATTGCGCGACAAACTCAAGGCTGAGAGTATCATGGAAGCAAGCAACCATGATTATTCCTATGCTCTTGGTGCCATCTATAACGACATTATCACTGAGTGTGAACGACTTGGCGACTACGTGATGAATGTCGTTGAGGCTCGTCTCGGTAAGCGTATCCTCTGCTTCCATAGTTTGCAGTTAAATCTTGACTATAAGACTGTAACCATCGATGGTCACCTTGTCAATCTCACCCGCACAGAGTTTGACCTTCTGTGCGTGCTTCTATCAAATCGCGGTCATGTGCTCTCTCGTCAGCAACTTATGGATAGAATATGGGAAGGAGTTGTTGTTACAGAGCGTACTGTTAATGTCCATATCACTCGCCTTCGTAAGAAACTCGGTCCTTATGCCAAGTACATCGTTAGTCGCCAAGGATTCGGATACGTATTTGAAGTGGAATAATATTACGTAATTGAAAGAATCTGCTTTTATCATTTTTTTATACTCATTATAGTGCTGCATTAAAAATTATTTGTACCTTTGTTGCCCCAATTAATACTATGTAAAAATCAATTGTGGCAATGAAAAAATACAAAATATTCTTATTAAGCATTCTGCTTGGCATATTCTCTTCTGCTTCTGCTGAGGACTTGGAACCTCACTTCTATGATAGTGCCAACGGTAAGAAAGATGGCGAACTGAAGGGCTATCTCAAGTCGCTCATTCGCAACCATACCTCTATGGATTATGGTTCAGGCAAGGGGTGTACGTGGGAAGTGTTTTATTACTCCGATCGCGATGAGGAAGGCTACTGCATGGATATGTATTGCGACGACTGGAAGAAGTTTGGCGCTTCAGGTTCTATAGTCAGTGGTTGTAATATCGAGCACAGTTTTGCCAAGAGCTGGTGGGGTGGTGGAAAGAATGATGCCTACGAAGACTGTTATCATCTCAATCCCTCAAATAGCACAGCCAATAGCGCTCGCAGCAATTTCCCTTTGGGCGTGCCAACGAAAGATATCAAATATAGCGGTTCGCTTAAGGTGGGTAAGATACACCATGATTCACTGAATGTAGATTTCAGTGTTTTTGAACCCAAAGACGAGTATAAGGGCGACTTTGCTCGTGCATATTTCTATATGGCTACATGCTATGGTCGCAATGCAGATGGTAGTTACGATCCAGTATGCTCGAAGTATAAAGGTTGGCGAGTGGACAACAAAGATGTAGGTTCTAAATTTGCCATGCAGAATCAGAACTATCTCGAATTTCAGCGTTGGGAGTTAGAGTTACTCATTAAGTGGCATCGTCAGGATCCTGTATCTGAAAAAGAAATAAAGCGTGCCGATGCTGTCAGCAATTTCCAGCACAATCGTAATCCCTTTATCGACTATCCCTTCCTTGCTGAATACATTTGGGGAAAGAAGGCTGGTCAGCCTGTCGACATGCGTCACCTCATCTCTTCCTCTGATTCCCGCTTCATTGTTGGTGAGAGCAACGGTTGGATTGACGATGTCTCTGGTATCGAAACTGTCGAGACCGCTGTCACTCCTTCTCAAACAAAGAAAGTTCTCATCAATGGCAAACTCCGCATCCTCGTTGATGGAAAGAGCTACACCGTTACAGGACAGAGGGTAGAATAATAAAACGATATTGCTGCGATTGCTTAGGAAGAAGCAATCAATTCTGCTAGTCTATTGAGTTGCAGACACTGCTCGCGAGAGATGGTTTTGCGATTCATGTGATACTCCCATGGACTTATTTGAAGAAGAACTCCATTAGTGCATGCAGCGAAAGACTCACCTGAAGGTTTGTAAAAAGGTGGGAAACCATTCTCACGAAGCACGATAAGTCGGTAGCCACGATTCATCGCCTCACGCATCACCTCCTTCTCTCTTGTAGAGATGGCGGCACTAATCAATACACCTCCATTCTCGCCCAGCGCAAGCCATTTCTCCTTCAGTTCATTGAAATCCTTGTCGCTGTATGCACGATGCACGATGACTGCTGCTTTCTCAGGATAAGAAAGAAGATGACGGTTGCCAACTATCTGACAATTCCATTCCCCTATATTGAAGTGACCTATCACTGTAAAGTATTCTGGGCATTGCCGTTTAATAGCCAGTCTGCGAGGATTGTCGTCAAGGTATCGTTTCCAGTTGTCCAACTGCCCCTCTCTCATTAGAATCTTGTCACAATAGCCTCGTTCAAATAGCACAGGGCGCTGCATGCTACTATTTTCTCCCGACGGAGAATCGTCAGGAACAATAGCTGCCTCTGTTTCCTTGATTTTTAGTTTTGCTGCCTCTGTTCCCGAGGTCTTTCCCTCGGGCCAAGATTCCTCCCACCAAGCCCGCGTGCATCCAGTTTTAAAGCCCTTCACTACTATTCCTAGATGCTTCCCCTCTGGCATATCCTCCTTCACTCTCACTATCATGTGGATATGATCAGGCATGATGCAAAGTTTCCATACCTCCACCATAGGATAATAGGCAGAGATCTTCTTGATCTCAACATCCCGTATAGCCTTTCCCAATGGCGACAGTTCTATCCTTGCCTCATCTCCCGAACCCTTAGCAGCGAAGCCGTCGCCCTGCAATCTTCCTAACAAAGGACTATGTCCTTCCACTACTAATGTCAACATATATGTACCTTTCGCATAATAATTATGAAAAGGTGTGCGTCGTTTCATGGAGTGTTTTGTTTCGCAAATGTCAACACCGGCATTGATGGCTTCTATTCGATCTCTAGACATAGTAAGTTGTGATTTTGATTTGCAAAGGTACATATTTTTTGTTTAATCAGCCTATTATCTACCTCTTTTTCTGTTAAGAAAAAACAATATTCCCTCACGATAGAGATATCGTGAGGGAAATAGTGCTTTAATGTATAGAAACATGTTCTAATGATTTCTAGGAGGTTGTAGAAAACAATATATTAAGTGGATTTAGGTGCTGATACATTGTGACATTTACACTGAGCATAAGTGTTTTGAGAAGAATTCAGAGAAGATATCCAACTTAAGCATTTCTGGCAAAAAGTTTTTTCGTATAATTTTTGAACATTATAGGCGAATTCTCTTATTTCTTGATCACTCAAAGCAGTAGCCCATTCATTATAATGACATGCTAAGAGATTTCTAATATATAGTGAATTATTGATTGATTCAACAAGAACTTCCATGTCTTTCGACTTCTTCAGTTGTTTTCTTATTCCTGGCCATAAATCACCTATTGTATATTTATCATCCCAAACTCTTTTTATATCTATTTTTAATTCGATGCTCAAGTTTTGACAAATCTTTTCCAGCATGAGTCCCGCAGTCGTTGCCATTAAGGTTGTATTCCCCGATTTTATGGCAACCTCCAAGAAATCATCATACATTTTGGTTGTTTTAGAAGTAACAATTGGACCTTGTTCAAAACTCCAATTTGTTATTTGAAACTCTTTAAACTCATGGTTGTTATTTGCAAAAAGATATCGTAACTGATTTAACCATAATCTATCATGAGCGGTAATAATTATCTGCCAGTCTTTTAATTCCGATAGAATATAGCTCACAAATTTAGCTCGTATTTGTGTGTCAACACTTTGGAGAACATCATCGAGTATAAATACTTTTGCTTGTCCTCTATTTGCACCAACTCTTATGATGGAAATATACAGCAATAAGATAAGCAAATCGTAATTAGCCTCACTAAAGATAGAACTTGGTGTTGCAGTTAAGCCATTCTTTAATTTAACTAAAATTTCTAATGAAGTATCGGTCTTTTTCCCAAAAGACAATTGTATTTTGTCAACATAGTCAACAGAAGAAATTGATAAAAATGCCTCTGTTAGATATGAACTGGCTTCTGTTAAGAACTCCATATTTTGCTTAAGTCGCTTTTTGGATTTAATAGAAGATGTATCAGTTAGCTTATTTATCTGGCCCTTTATCATCTTTATTTCCAAAAGCTTTTCTACTAATGCATTGGAAATCCTAACGATTTCATCATATTCTTCTTGAGAGACCAATTTTCTTCCTTGAGTTTTTTGCCAAGGTTTGCCATTTCGAAGAACAACACTTCTTTTTATGCAGAGATCAATTGCCTCTTTATCATTAATAGAAAACCTGGATGGGGATACACCAATTTTTCTACCTAATATTTGTTTCAACTCATCTCTACGCCTTTTAATACTAATACATTCTTCTTGAAGACCTTCAATTTCCGGGTCAATTTCTAATAACAGTTCAGAATCATTCTCAATATTATCTGGTACATGATATATAAATTTGAAGAACATAATTTGACGCTCTATTCCTGATAAAATGTTGTAAGTCATAATATCATTTCGTCTCAAAGCGACTGGAACATATGAAAAGTGATCGTTCATGTCCTTGTTAGTTGCCCTATATATGACTTTATCATCTTTTACGATAACGTCAATGCCTCTTTCTACAATCTCACCATTATCCAGTTCTATTTTTGTTTTGGCAGAAATAGATTTTGTATGGCATTTTGAAATTGGCGAAGGTCTTCGGCTATTCTTTATTTTTTCAACACGTTCTATACGTGCCTGTAAATTATATTCTATAGCATCAACAATCGACGATTTACCTGTTCCATTATCTCCATAAATTATGGAAGAAACAGCCTCTCCATTTCTATTTGTAAAATCTAATTCGAGGCTTTTAGGTATGCCCCGGAAAGCTTCAACATATATTTTTTTTATTTTCATAGCTATTGAGTGTATCTTTTTTACTGTAGTGAATTCTTCTTTACTTTATTCGGTGTCTATATTCCAATATTTTGTATTAAAGTTTGCAAGAGTATCAAAGACCTCATGAAGATCTAACCCTAAATACATGGAATCAGGTTGTTCGATACCATCGAATATCTTTCTCCCTGCATATTTGCCTGTTATAACTTCTGTAACATTGTTAATCCGTACGACCTCAATTACTTTGCCTTTGTAGCATCCAAGAATATGGGTTGCAGATGAAGCCTTCTCTTCTGCAACACGCCAATACTTAACAGTACAATCGTAAAGGCTACTACGATAAAAGTGGTCGCTTGTCTCGTGCCGTTTCATGGCCTCGTATGAGTTCTTAATGTTAACAAAGATAAGTTTGTCAGTTTTGTTGTGTTGAAACATTTTAATTTATGATTTTATTCTTTCTTTTTGTATATTTCAAGTTTGTTGTTGTTCGCGTCTTTCCATTCAATCCATCCGTTCGCAGAACCACCGCAACAGAAAACTGCAGCTCCGCTAGGAGAATTGAATCTAACGTCTTGAGTGACGATAAGTTCTTTGCCAGATTTCTTTGCATACTTGGCAATGTCTTTTATGCGTTTTGCAACAATCTGTGGACTAGCTTTTTTTACCATCTCTGGATTTATTTTACTACCTTTCAGCACAATAAGACTCCCATCTTGAGGATTGAATAAACCTTTTGCATCTGCATTTCTTGATAGTGTGCATGATATTAGGCTCTCCTCTTCCTGCTGTTTGTCTTTTTCTCCTTTTAGGAAGATGTCGAATCCTGCAGCACAGATGTAATTCTTTGCCTCTTCGAATATTGGCTCAAGAGTATATATCTGATTTTTCTTCAAAGGAGGAGACTGAGGTTTCTGCTTATTCTGCGACAGGTCATAATAGCCCAGTTCTGCTAAGGTCTCATAGGTCTTGGCTTCTAACCACTTTACTTCAGTTGTTGAAAGTGTATCCGTTGTAGAGTGAAATACAATGGCTTCAGTCCAGAAATCTTTTGCTTCGTGATTCTTCAAACGCTTTAGAGAATCGTCTGTTTCTCCAACATATAGTTGCTTCTTATCTCTATTACACAAGATATATAGGGCAGGCTTGTTAAGTTCTTTTGAATTCTCAGAAACGAAGTTCTTATCTGCTCTGTCAATCACAAATAATTCTGTCACTTGATTCTCGCAACTAATAATTCGAGATACAAGCGTATTGTCAGGTACTAATATCTGAAAGACCTTTGCCATGGTTAGTTATGTTTTTAATTATGCTTGCAAAAGTAATAAAAAGTTTTGTAAATAGAAAAGAAATCAGCAGGATATTTCGGAAAAATAGTTTGACGGCATAATTCGAAGAGAATTATGCCGTCAAACCCTTCGAATTATGCGTGCAAACTCATCGAATTCAGCCTGCAAACTATTCGGATGTAGGCTGAATAGAAAATCGAGGCTCGCAAAAGAGCCACTTTAGCATCGCAATACAGTAACTATTGAGGTCCTTTACAGTAACTATTGGTCTCCTAAAGTGGCACTATTGGAGTGCTAATACAGCTATCTTGCAACTCTAAATAGCTGTATTCAGAGTTGTGTTAGCTGTATTTCTCAAATACTCATAAAGAAATTCTAAAAACATGTAACCATATACCATAACACCCCTCAATCCCTTTGTACATCGGCATTTGAAGCATGGTAGATGTTGCTTCAACATATACTATACTTCTACCATACATGTACCATATAATTTTTGACAATATTCAAAACTAGAAGTATGGTATATGTATGGTATATGTTCAGCAAACATATACCATGCCAGAAACTCTTTGTAGATAGGCATTCTAGCTATGCTATGGTAGAAGGTTATATGTTTTTGTGCATAAACTATTTTTATAAACGTATAAAGAAAAAGCGTGCAAGTCGAAAGACCTGCACGCCTTCTTATGTAGAATCAAAATCTGATCTTACTTAACCTCCTCGAAGTCTGCATCCTGGATGTTGTCATCCTTTGGAGCTTCCTGCTGTGCGCCAGCCTGCTGACCCTCGAAAGGATTGCCCTGACCAGCCTGTGCACCCTGAGCGCCCTGATTCATCTGCTGAGAAGCAGTATCCCAAGCGTTGTTCAGTGCTGCGAGAGCAGTATCGATAGCTGCTACGTCGCCAGCCTTGTGAGCATCCTTCAGCTGCTGCAGTGCCTGCTCGATAGCGGGCTTGTGCTCTGCGGGAATCTTGTCGCCAAGTTCCTTCAGCTGGTTCTCAGTCTGGAAAATCATTGAGTCAGCCTGGTTCATCTTGTCAACGCGCTCGCGCTCCTTCTTATCGTTCTCGGCGTTCTGCTCAGCCTCAGCCTTCATGCGGTTGATTTCATCCTGTGACAGACCAGATGAAGCCTCGATGCGGATAGCCTGCTCCTTGCCAGTAGCCTTATCCTTGGCAGATACCTTGAGGATACCGTTGGCATCGATATCGAAGGTTACCTCGATCTGAGGAATACCACGACGAGCGGGAGCAATACCTGTCAGGTTGAACTGACCGATAGACTTGTTCTGATTAGCCATTGGGCGCTCACCCTGCAATACGTGGATGGTTACCTCTGTCTGATTGTCAGCTGCGGTGGAGAATACCTCGCTCTTCTTGCAAGGAATAGTAGTGTTGGCCTCAATCAGCTTGGTCATAACACCACCCATGGTCTCGATACCGAGAGTAAGAGGAGTAACGTCGAGCAGTACGATGTCGCCTACGCCACCTTCCTTGTTGAGGATAGCACCCTGGATAGAAGCACCTACAGCTACAACCTCGTCGGGGTTAACACCCTTAGAAGGCTCCTTGCCGAAGTAGTTCTTAACGAGTGTCTGTACTGCGGGGATACGGCTAGAACCACCTACGAGGATAACCTCGTCGATGTCGGCAGTGCTCAGCTTAGCGTCAGCCATAGCCTTCTGACATGGAGCCAGACAAGCCTGGATGAGGTCGTGAGCCAGCTGCTCGAACTTAGCACGAGTCAGTGTCTTTACCAAGTGCTTGGGCACACCGCCTACAGGCATGATGTAAGGAAGGTTAATCTCTGTAGAGGTAGAAGAAGACAACTCAATCTTAGCCTTCTCAGCAGCCTCCTTCAGGCGCTGCATAGCCATAGGATCGCTCTTCAGATCGGCACCCTCGTCGTTCTTGAACTCCTGTACCAACCAGTCGATGATAACCTGGTCGAAGTCGTCACCACCGAGGTGAGTATCACCATTGGTAGAGAGTACCTCGAATACGCCACCACCGAACTCAAGGATAGAGATATCGAACGTACCACCACCGAGGTCGAATACGGCAATCTTCATATCCTTGTTAGCCTTGTCAACACCATATGCCAAAGCGGCAGCTGTAGGCTCGTTGACAATACGCTTTACCTCAAGACCAGCAATCTGACCAGCCTCTTTGGTAGCCTGACGCTGAGAGTCAGAGAAGTATGCAGGTACGGTGATGACAGCCTCAGTTACTTCCTGTCCGAGATAGTCCTCAGCAGTCTTCTTCATCTTCTGCAGCACCATAGCTGAAATTTCCTGTGGAGTATATTTGCGTCCATCGATGTCAACACGTGGATAGCCACCCTCGTTGACTACAGAGTAAGGCACACGACCAATCTCTTTCTCGGTCTGCTGCCAGTTCTCACCCATGAAACGCTTGATAGAGTAAACGGTGTTCTTAGGGTTAGTGATAGCCTGACGCTTAGCAGGGTCACCAATCTTACGCTCACCATTCTCAACGAAACCAACTACTGAAGGAGTTGTACGCTTACCCTCACTGTTGGCAATAACTACTGGCTCGTTACCCTCGAATACGGCAACACAGCTGTTGGTAGTTCCTAAGTCAATTCCAATAATTTTTCCCATAATTCTTATATTTTTTATTTATTAATATGCAAAATTTGTCAGTAGCAAGATAGCAAAGCGTATGCCAAAACATATTTTTTTCAATATTATAATGACATTTTGACACAAGTATAAAAAAATATTCTTATCTTTGCAGCAGTATTAATCGTAGAACTATAGATACGTCATCAGCATGAAAAGATTACTATTGGTAGCAGGGATGGTACTGGCCGTTATAACAGCAATGGCACAGGACAATCCATATATCGTGAAGACGAAGGGTGTAAAGAAGACTGTTGCGTCGGCAGTGACAAACAGTCAGCAGGAAAATATAGAGGAGGAAGATTCTACAGACTTTATGGGGAAGAACTTCCGCTACTATAGCATGTGTGACTGGAAGGTGGGCATGCGTTTTATGGTTATTCCCGAGAAGTATGACCTGCTGGTCAATACCTTTCGTGATGCTGTGACTGATAAAGAGATAAGCAGTGGGCTGTTGCGCCATAAGATAATGGTATATAGAGGCTATGAGACACTGCCAACTGGTCGTGTGCATGTCAACTTCTCTTCTGATGGTGACTATAAACGCTACTATTATGAACTGCCTAATGGTACGTTTGAAGACTATTGCTATAGTAAGATGGGTGTGCCAACTCTGGCATATCTGGGTGATGTAGACAAGGCTCGCGAGTTGTTGATAGATCAGCCCTTGCTGACACGTACACAGTCTTTCCGTGTTGATACCGAGTATGATGGTGACGGCTATCGTGAAGTAACGGTTGATAAGAATATGCAGGTAACGGTAAAGGCCGTTGGTGTGGGCACCCGTTCTTATCCGGTAAAGATTATTGTGGAGGATGAGAATGGCAACCAGTTCTATCAGAATGTGGCGATGTCGAAAACCAATAGTGGTATGCGTGATGACGAGTTCTCGTTGGACAAAGAGAAATTCCTGTTTGAAGGCTCTTTTGAGTTCATGGGTGCCAATATGACAGTATCAGCAAATATCAGAGAGTATTTGAATAAGACGGTACACACCAAGTATGTTACAGGTATGAGTAGTAAAGGCTCTGGTAAACTTCGTGAAATCAGAGTACCGCGCTTTACGGGCTTTATCATTGATGAGATTACACCAGTGCAGAACTCAAAGTATTATACGCTGACATTGCGTGAGACGGAGAGTCGCCGTATCTATTATAAGGATGTGGTGTTTAATGAAGATGATATTGCCGGTGGCGACAATGGTGAACGTGATGACTTCTTCGGTTATACCTTTGGTATGGGTGAAGGTGAGGCTCGCAGTACCAGTAAGGAAAGTCGTGCCGCTATCCGTGAAGGTCGCGTGATTCAGGGAATGTCAAAGGATGAAGTTGAGATGGCAGTGGGTGAACCATTTGACAAAACCCGCGATGCAGAAGGCAATGAGGTCTGGATGTATGCTCGTTCAAATGATGTCATCCTTGATGTGTGGTTTAATGAGAAAGGTTTTGTGATACAGGCCAAGGCTCGTAGGGCAACAGATGCTCCTACATCTCTTCCTAAGAGTAATAAGAAGAAAATCAAAAAGAATGATGGTGGCGGAAACTGGCAGAATGGAACTCCACTACAATAATAAAAAAGGTGAGAAGCAATTCTCACCTTTTTTAATTTATAATTATAGCAGTATTATGCTTTGTCAGAGATAGCCTGCATAATCTTTGCCTCCAACTCCTCGCAGAGTTCGGGATTGTCTTTCAGCAAAGCCTTCACAGCATCGCGACCTTGTGCCAGTCTGGAGTCTTCATAGCTGAACCATGAACCGCTCTTCTTAATGATGTTATATTCTACACCCAGGTCTACAATCTCACCAATCTTAGAGATACCCTCACCGAAGGTAATCTCAAACTCGGTCTTGCGGAAGGGAGGTGCCACCTTGTTCTTTACCACCTTAACGCGAACCTGGTTGCCAATGACGTCATCACCATCTTTGATTGATGTCACTTTGCGGATGTCCAAGCGTACAGAAGCGTAGAACTTCAGGGCGTTACCACCAGTGGTTGTCTCAGGATTGCCAAACATCACACCAATCTTCTCACGCAGCTGGTTTATGAAAATACAGGTGGTATTGGTTTTGGCAATAGTACCTGTCAGTTTGCGCAAAGCCTGTGACATCAAGCGAGCATGCAGACCAACGGCAGAGTCACCCATGTCACCCTCAATCTCCTTCTTAGGAGTCAGGGCAGCAACAGAGTCGACTACCAGAATGTCAATAGCACTCGAACGAATCAGCTGGTCGGCAATCTCCAAAGCCTGCTCACCATTATCGGGCTGAGAGATATAGAGGTTATCGATATCCACACCAAGCTTCTCGGCATAGAAACGGTCGAAGGCATGCTCAGCGTCAATGAAGGCAGCGATACCGCCAGCCTTCTGTGCCTCGGCAATAGCGTGGATAGCCAGTGTCGTTTTACCAGAAGACTCAGGACCATAGATTTCTATGATGCGTCCTTTGGGATAACCACCAACGCCTAAGGCTGCGTTCAGACCTATCGAACCAGTGGGGATTACCTCCACATTTTCTATTTTCTCATCGCCCATCTTCATGATGCTTCCCTTGCCGAAGTCTTTCTCAATCTTCGACATGGCAGCCTGCAGGGCTTTCATCTTCTCCTGTTGTGGAGTAAGCTGTTCGGTTTCTTCTTTCTTTGCCATAATATTTGTTGTTTTCTTTTTCTTCTTCGTGATGATGGTATGCCGTTATTACAGTTCGAGGTCTCCATCGTGAATCTCATGCCAAGGCAGACCTTGCTTGTTGAGCTGCTCCATGAATGGATCGGGATCGAATTCCTCAACATTGAAGACACCAGGCTTTTTCCACAGACCTTTGCAGAACATCATAGCACCAATCATGGCAGGAACACCAGTGGTGTATGATACGCCCTGCATGCCAGTCTCCTCGTAGGCAGCACGGTGTGAGCAGTTGTTATATACATAATAGGTATGCTCCTTGCCATCCTTTCCGATACCGCGGATGCGGCAACCGATAGAAGTCTCGCCCTCGTAGTTCTCGCCCAAGTCCTGTGGGTTGGGAAGTACAGCCTTCAGGAACTGCAGAGGAACAATCTTTACCTTGGCTGTGCCTGTTCCGTCAGCCAAAGGAGCTTCATACTCTACTTCGTCGATACGGCTCATGCCAATGTTCTGAATGACTTCAAGGTGCTTCAGATATTGCTGACCAAAGGTCATCCAGAAACGGGCACGCTTGATAGTAGGATAGTTGATAACCAATGACTCAATCTCCTCGTGGTGCAACAGATAGCTGTCACGAGGGCCAATGTTAGGATAGTTGAGGTCTTTGTGAATCTCCAGAGGCTCAGTCTCTACCCATTTGCCATTCTCCCAATAGAGACCTTTCTGCGTAATCTCGCGGATGTTAATCTCAGGGTTGAAGTTGGTGGCGAAAGCCTTATGGTGGTCGCCTGCATTACAGTCAACGATATCCAGATACTGAATCTCGTTGAAATGATGCTTAGCGGCATACGCTGTATAGATACTTGTTACACCTGGGTCGAAGCCACAGCCAAGAATAGCAGTCAGTCCTGCTTCGCGGAAACGGTCGCGATAAGCCCACTGCCATGAATACTCGAAGTGTGCCTCGTCCTTAGGCTCATAGTTGGCTGTGTCAAGGTAGTTGCAGCCACATGCCAGACAAGCATCCATGATGGTCAAGTCCTGATAGGGGAGGGCAAGGTTAATCACCAATTCGGGCTTATAGTCGCTGAAGAGTGCCTTCAGTTGTTCTACATCATCAGCATCCACCTGTGCGGTTTTGATGTCTAGCTTGTAGCCAGCCTTGTGAATGTCGGCTACAATCTTGTCACACTTCGCCTTGCGACGACTTGCAATCATAAACTCCGTAAATACGTCAGCGTTCTGTGCAATCTTGAACGCTGCAACAGTTGCGACGCCTCCGGCGCCAATCATTAATACTCTTGCCATTTTTATATTGTTTTTTCGTTATTCCGTTATTATGATAAGGGGTTTAGCTCTTCCGACTTAATGCCGAGCGCTGCCATAAGTGAGTATCCCAGAATCTCCTGACGATAGTCACCACCCTGCATAGGCTGCATGGTGAATACGGTGATATGCTTGTCTGGATCGGCAGTGCGCAAGGCATCGCGTACCTTATTATATATGTGGTCTGTATCAGATATGACCATCAGTCGTTTCACTTCTTCAGCATTAGCGATAATCTGCAGAGAGTCGATATACAAGTCTTCCTTGGTAACCATTTCCTCCACCTTGACACTGCTGATGAGAAATTCTCCCAGACGTCCGGAAAAAGCCTGACCGTCCAATTCCTTGAATGCTCCAGGTTTGAAATTCTCCATCTGTGACTGTTGATGCAGGAATACTACTTGTATGCTTCTCTCGCTATTCGCATCATTCAATGGGCGTAGTCCGCCGTCAAGTGCGATACATTCCAACCATTGTGCAATATCTGCCTGTGGAATACGGCGTCCAAGCATGCGCTCAAAGTTTACAATCATATCGAAAGCTACCTTGTCAACATATTCTGCGTCAACAAGGATCACATTTTCACTCCATTTGGTATTGTTCATAGCGACAAAGGTAGTGAAAAAAAACAAAATGAAAAAGAATAAAAAGATAAAAAAATAAAAACCGTGCCGAAATCATCGGCACGGTAGTTATAGGGGTTTGGTTTTATGTATACCAAATGCTTGATTCATTGCGCTCGTAGCGTTCGTCTTCATTGTACTGGTTCTCCAGTTCGTAACTCTGTTGGTTATAAATCAACAGATGTTGATTCTTCATAGTTTTCATTTCCATATAGTTTTAGAATTTTCTTAATTACACACTATTATTTCTCATTTCCGCTACAAAGGTATGCAAAATATCTCATTCCGCAAACATTTTAGTGTTAAAAATGACGGAATGGCTATAAAATGTGCAAAAAAGGAGAGCTAATCGATGCTAAAGCGTGATTTCACCACTACCATAACAACGATGGTGATGGTCATCGTAGACAACACAGAATTGTCCAGGAGCTACACCATGAATAGGTGCTGCGGCATGCACCATGTAACGGCCGTCACCTATTGGTTCCAGACGGGCAGGCAGGAATTCTGGTGTGTGGCGAATCTTCAGCGTGATGTCTGTTGGAGGTAATTCTCCGTTGATGCTATGGAAACCCATAATGGGGAAGTCCTGCTTATAGGCCTTCTCTGGGTCATAGCCGTGAGATACATAGATAATGTTCTTATCAATGTCTTTCTTGATGACAAACCACGGGCCACCTCCCAGTCCCATACCTTTGCGCTGACCGATAGTGTGGAACCAGTGACCTTTATGTTTGCCTATCAACTTGCCTGTTTCTAACTCTATTACGTCGCCAGGCAACTCGCCCAAATAGCGGCGCAGATAGTCGTTGTAGTTGATTTTTCCTAGGAAGCAGATGCCTTGTGAATCTTTGCGCTTTGCATTAACCAAGTGTTCGCGCTCGGCAATCTCGCGTACCTCTTCTTTCATCATGTGACCAATGGGAAAGAATGCTTTCTTCAGCTGCCAGTCATATATCTGAGCCAAGAAGTCTGTCTGGTCTTTCACCGGGTCAGGACTTGTGCAGAGCCATTTGCGACCTTCTTCATCGATTTCCGTTTGGGCATAATGGCCTGTGGCAATGAGGTCGTAGTCGTGACCACGCTTCTCGTGGAAAGCACCGAACTTGATGATGCGGTTGCACATTACATCGGGATTAGGTGTCAGTCCTGCACGTACCTTATCCATGGTGTATTTTGTGACTTGATCCCAATACTCCTGATGACAATCGATAACTTCTAACTTGCAGCCATACTTATGACTGACGGCTGTGGCCATCTCCAAGTCTTCCTCCGATGAGCAGTCCCATTCTTCCTCCTCTTCTGGACCTATCTTGATATAGAAACAGTCGGGTTTCAGTCCCTGACGCACTAATTCATAGAGCACCACGGAAGAGTCAACACCGCCTGAAAGCAATACTGCTATTTTCTTATCATGTAGATTCATGGGTGCAAAGGTACTAAAAATAATTGAATATACAAGAAAGAAAAGAAAAAGAAAGCCTGCTGAATAATCTATCAGTAGGCTTCTCTGTATTTGTTTTCGTCCTTGTCGTCGAGCATTGAGAGGTACGACTGATAGCGACTTTGCGCTATGTAGTGGTCTTCTACTGCTTTCAGTACCGCACAACCTGGTTCGTGAGTGTGTGTGCAGTCGGAGAATTTACATTGTTTGGAGAACTCAAAGATCTCCTTGAAGTAGCTTGTCAGCTCCTCGCGCTCCATATCGAATGTGCCAAAGCCTTTGATGCCTGGGGTGTCAATGAGATAACCAGAGGTGAGAGGTGAAAGTTGAGGGCTGAGAGGTATCATCTCTGAGAATGTCGTGGTATGCATACCAGTGTTGTGTGCATCGCTAATCTCTGCTGTACGCTGGTTGGCATGAGGTACCAGACGGTTGATGAGTGTTGACTTGCCGACACCACTATTTCCACTAAGCAGTGTAATCTTGCCTTCGAGTAGTGGGCGTAACTCTTCCACACCTTCACCTGTTCCTGCAGAGACAACGTGACACTCATAGCCCACCGTCTCGTAAAGCTGTATCATCATCTGCTGTAAGCGCTCCTCATCTTCATCCAAGATGTCTCTCTTGTTAAATATAAGGATAACGGGAACACGATATGCTTCGGCTGATGCTAAGAAGCGATCAATGAATGTCGTTGAAGTCTCGGGCTTACTAACGGTAATGATGAGCATGGCCTGATCAACATTTGCAGCAAGAATATGGCTTTGTTTTGACAGGTTGATGCTCTTACGGATAATGTAGTTGCGGCGGTCTTCAATCTCTGTAATCCAGTTTCCTTCACCTACGGTGACGCGGTCGCCAACGGCCACAGGATTAGTGGAGCGTATTCCCTTGATACGGAAATTGCCCTTTACCTTACAATCAAGGAGCTGGCCATCGTCTGTTAAGACGGTGTACCAGCTTCCGGTATTCTTAATGACTAGTCCCTTCACTATTAACTATTCACTATCAACTAGCGAAGCGCTTACACAGTCATAATCTCTTTGTTCTTGGCTTCCATCAGCTCATCGAGCTTCTTGATGTACTTGTCGTGCACCTTCTGCAGATCAGCCTCGGCATCCTTCTCTAGGTCTTCAGAGAGACCGTCCTTGATAGCCTTCTTCAGTTTCTCCTTGATGTCGCTACGTACGTTGCGAACCTCAATCTTAGCTTTCTCGGCAATCTTGTTGCACTGCTTTACCAAGTCACGGCGACGCTCCTCAGTAGGCTGGGGGATGCCCAGACGGATAATCTCGCCATTGTTCTCTGGAGTAATACCTACATCAGAGTCCATGATGGCTTTTTCAATATCACGAATCAGCTTCTTGTCCCAAGGCTTGATGGCAATGGTGCGAGCATCGGGAGTTGAAATGTTGGCGACTTGGTTCAAGGGAACTCTCGAACCATAGGATTCTACACGTACACCATCCAGAATGGCTACGTTAGCACGGCCTGCACGGATGTGGCTCAGTTCCTCTTCCAGGTACATTGCTGCCATTTGCATGCGCTCTTCAGCCGCAGATAAAGTCTCTTTTACGTCAATCATAATTCTATTGTTTGTTTGAATTTGCCACAAAGATACTACATAATTTCGGAGTACGCAAACCATTTCGTAAAAAAAGTCATAAAATAATTTTGTAAAGTGCTTTTTTTTTTCTACCTTTGCCTACATAAAACCGAAAATCATATTACTATCTAGTATGTGCCAGTTAGCAATAAATACAATATTGATGTTTGATTTGAACCATTGCGTGGTTTACGTCATGATAGTAATGCTCATTGCTATTTTCATCCTGTTTCGCTATAATCGCATCTATTTGAAACGCGAGCGACTCAACAATGCTACACTGAATGAGCAGAATTCTCGTTTGGCATTGGTGCTGCGAACTGGTCGCCTGCGCGTATGGAAATATGTGTTGGCAACTCGTCATTATTATTTCTTGTCGGAAGAGGGAAGCCAGGAACAGGAATACAATCCTGTAGAATTCTCACAGTTCTTCGATCGCGATGATTTCGAGGTGTTGCGTTCTGCCATCTATAATATATGTGAAGGCAAGGAGAAGATCACTACGATTACCCTGCTCAGCAATGCTAAGGATGGTGACTATCGCAGACACTATGAGATTTCCTTGTCTGTCAGTGAACATGATGAACATGGACGAGTGCTGAGCGTTATCGGTATTCAGCACGATGTGACAGAGGAGCACCGCCGAATAGAATATGTCAACCAGTTGTTGATGCGTTATCATACCGTATTCAATACCTCTTTGGTTGATATGATCTATTATGATCACGAGGGCGTGCTGAAAGATATTAACGAGCGAGCTTGTCAGGCTTTCGGTGTTAAAGACCGTGACTTTGTATTGAATAACAGATTCCTGCTGAAGAACAATCCTATCTTCAGTGATGTGGAGATTCCTGATTTGGAAACTACACGCACCTCAGCCATCGTTGACTTCTCTCGTTATGAGGATCCACTATATCATTTGGATAAGTTCGGCTTACATGGAAAGATGTATTATGAGTCTACCATTAATCCTATCCGTACTCCTGAGGGAGAGTTGGATGGCGTGTTTATGACTGGTCGTAATATTACCGAAATGGTTGAGTCGTTCCATCGTCAGCAGGCTGGTGCCGAACATTTGCGCAAAGCTACTGAGAGCATCCGACAGTATGTGCAGAATATTAACTATGCACTGCAAGTCAGTGATATCCGACTGCTGAACTATTATCCCAAGTCAGCCACCTTGGAGCTCTCTAATAATATTAATGTAACACAGTTGCGCTTCTCGCAGTTGCGTTGCATCCGTTTGGCTTCACCACGCTTCCGTCGCACGGTGTCCAGCATGCTCATTCGTATGGACCATCTGGTTCGTTCCAATATTGATGCCACAATAGAGTTGGAACTTTACGATAAGCAACGTCGCAAGATATGGATGATGTTCAATCTGGTGCCCATTATGGATTCTGAGGGTAGGGTGGAGCGCTATTTCGGTATGTGTCGTGACATCACCGACTTGGTGGAAACCGAACAGCGTTTGGCTGTAGAAACCCAGAAGGCTCAGGAGACGGAACGATTGAAACAAGCATTCCTGACCAATATGAGCTATGAGATACGTACACCATTAAATAATGTGGTAGGTTTCGCTGGCCTCTTGAATGTCGATCATGATAAAGAAGATGAGGCTTCCTTCATTGAGCAAATCAAGTTGGGTACGAATACCATGCTGCAGCTGGTTAATGATGTGCTCTACCTCTCACAGTTGGATGCGAACATGGTAGAATATACCAAGACTGATGTAGAGTTTACGAAGCTCTTTGTGAGCCGTTGTCAGATGGGCTGGTCTAATCTTCCTTCCGATGTGAAGATTATCATGGAGAATCCTTATGAGAGTTTGGTAGTTCATATTGACGAAGAACATGTGGGCTATGTCATTCAGAAGATTTGCCAGTTGTCCAGCATGTATGTAGATCACGGTCGTATCAGTGCCCGTTATGAATACCGACGTGGTGAACTGATTATCAATATTGAAGATACTGGCGAAGGTGTTGATCCCGATACTGTTGCTCATATCTTCGGACGCTTTGTTCGTGACAAGCAAGAGCGCCTGATAGGTACGGGTGTTGACCTTCCTATTGTTCAGATGCTGGTTCAGCAGATGGGAGGAAGTATAGAGTTTGATTCTAAGATTGGGCATGGCGCTTCGGTGTGGATTTCAATCCCCTGCGAGGCTAAGGTCATAGATAGAGGCCGTGCTGATATTTTTTCTAACATGTCTGAAAATAACTTGCTATGATGCTACTGAATATCACTTTCTTGCTACTAAAGAGCATGTCAATAGCTTGGATGCTACAGATTCTGTTTCCTATCGTATTCGCGATACTCGTTTACGAGCTGATGCAGAACTATCGCATCCGTAGGAAGGTGCGTCATGAGGTAGAAGCCATGCAAGCCACTCATGACATGATGGACAATGCCTTGAAGATGGTGGTCAATAATCTCATCATCTACGATCCTCATACAGAAACAATACATCAGTTGGATGGTCAGATGCTGCCCACCGAGAGTATTTCGGTAGAAGACTTTAAGAAGCACATTCATCCCGATGACCTTGAACATTCGGTTGAGGCTATCCATCAGCTAATGAATGGAGAGGTGCCGGTAGCAGAGTTTGACTATCGCTGGAACTACAGTGAGGCAGGAGAAACTCCGCGCTGGATTTATCTGCGTAATGCCAGTGTTGCAGAGTATGAGAAGGATGGCAAGACGTTGGCAAACATCATCAGTGTATTGTTTGACGAGACCGATCCTCATCATCGTCAGATGGAGGAAGAAGCATTGTTCCAGAAATACAAGCAGATTTTCGAGAACTCTATTGTTGGCTTGTCCTTCTATTCTGCTGAGGGATGGTTGCTTGATGCCAACAAGATTATGCGAGAGATCTGTCACTTTGATACAGATACGACTGATGCTTATTTCTCATCGACCAATCTGTTTGATGTATTTCCTTTCAATGAGATATTCACTCGCTATCAGCCAGAAGAATATTGGGGTTGTTCGCTCAGCATTATCCCAGAGCGTAACATGCGCGTATATTTAGAAGTAGGTGTACACCCCATTTATGACAGAGAAGGTAAGCTCTCTTATATCTCTATTGCCACTCGTGATGTTTCCAGTGAGCGCGACATGTATCTGCAGGTGAAGAAGAACGACATCGAGATAAAGAAGATGAACGAGGAGATCCTGATTTATGAGCAGGAGTTGCGTTACATGATGGAAACCTGTGGCCTTCAGTCGTGGCGTATTTCATTAGAGAGGAACACGATAGAGTTCTATCATGGTTTGAGCACGGTGATAAAGACATTCTCTTTAGATCATTTGCGAGACATCTTTATGAATCCAGATAATGATTACGTACATGGTATTGATAATCCCGAGAAGATATACTCAAAGCCATTGAGCTATGTCGGTCTGATGAAACCTATGATAACAGGGCAGCACACAGAGCCTCAGTGGATTCAAATCAATAGCGTACCCGAATTTGATGAAGATGGAAAGTTGAAGGGTGCCTTTGGTATCTGGAGAAATATTGATAAGCTGATACGTAAGCAAGAAGAACTGAAACACGAGACGGAGCGTGCCAACGACTCTGGTCGCATGAAGAGTGCCTTCTTGGCTAACATGACGCATGAGATTCGTACACCGCTGAATGCTATTGTAGGTTTCTCGGATGTGCTGCCCATGCTTTCTTCAGAAGATGAGCGTACTCAGATGTTGCGCCTCATTATGGATAACTGCGATATGCTGATGCGACTGGTTAACGATATACAGGCTGCTGCAGCCTTCGACTCTAAGGGTGGCGTACAGATTGCATTGACGAAGGTTGACTTTGCCAAGTTCTTCGACAGCATCTGTGAGTCCATGAGTCAGCGTGTTCAGTCGCCTGATGTAGAATTCATCAAGGATAGTCCTTATCCTTCTTATTTCACGAAGATTGATGAGGCTCATCTGCGTCAGGTATTTACCAACTTTGTCACTAATGCAGTGAAGTACACCAAGCAAGGACATATTAAATTGGGCTATCGCAAGGAATGGCGAGAAGAAGAAGGTCCTGACGGAACGATTACTCGTGAAGGACTCTATCTCTATTGCGAAGATACGGGTGAAGGTGTTCCTCCTGAGTCACACGAAAAAATCTTCGACCGTTTCTTCAAGCTCAATGACTATATTCAGGGTACTGGTCTTGGACTAAGTATCTGTAAGGCTATAGCCGATGCCTCCCAAGGTTATATAGGTGTACAGTCTGAAGGTAAGGATTGCGGATCTACATTCTGGATGTGGATACCTTGTGAAGAATTAAAAGAATAATTGTTTCAACCATGAACAAACGACTAACTGTTTTAATCTGTCTCTTGTCCTATCTCTTTGCGTCTCCCAGGATGGCGCAAGCGAATGATAGTACAAGAGTATTTACTCTTGAGAACCCATTGGTCTATGAAGACGCATGGGATTTGTGGCCTTATTCCTTTCTTAATGCTAGTGGTGAGGCCGTGGGCTATAACATAGACCTTGTCAAGCTCATTTGTCAGGAACTGGACATTCCTTATGTCATCAAGCTAAAGCCAACCAGTCAGTCGCTTACCGACTTGAAGAATGGCGAGGCAGACCTGATGTTGGCTATGGAAGCAGACTATCACGACGAGTTTGCCCATTACGGCAAGTCCGTGGTTCAGATATTTACTCATAGCGTGTTGCACCGAAAGGGTGAACCAGCACGCATTGCTATAGAAAACGACCTCTCCAAATATCCCGTTATTGTGCATGAAGGTAGTTTCAGTCATCACCTAATGGAAGATAAAGGCTGGGGCCAAAATGCCCAACCATATAATGATATGCGTGAGGCTGTGCAGTATGTGCATAACACGCCAGGCAGCCGTATAGTATGGAATACGCTGTCTTTGAAGTGGTTGATGCGCACGCTGCATTTCGATGACTTGGAACTGACGCCTGTAAATATGCCGCATGGCGACTATAAGTTCCTATCTAACAATACTCAGTTGTTGGAGCAGATTGATGAAATCTATACCCAGCTGGAGTCAGAAGGTAAGTTGCAGGTTATCCAGAACAAGTGGTTCTATCCAGAGCGTAAGGATACTGGCGTTCCCTCATGGATATGGGAGGCGGTCGTTGTCTTGGTATTGTTGCTGATATGCGCTATCATCTATTACAGCATCTATCGCAATCGCGAGAAGAAGATGACTGAGACCATTCGTCGCAGCAACAACCGTCTGTCGTTGATTATGAAGACCAATAAGGTGCGCGTCTGGACCTTCAATGTAGCCCAGAAGACAGTGACACTCTATGATGAGGATGGTCAGGTGGAATATGGCAATCAGCCTCCCACCTTCTTCTTCAAGTATGTTCAGGTAGAAGATGTGCGGCGCATTAGTGATGCCTTGTTGAAAATTGTGCAGGGTGAGGAAGACAGAGTGTCTCTCGAGGTGCGTTCTACAGAATTTAGTGATGGCAATATCCATATTTTTGCCATCGTTCTCTCCACCTTGCGCTACGACAGATATGGTAATCCCACAGACATCGTGGGTACAACCAGCGATGTTACGGTGGCTCGTCGTCGTCAGGAACAGGTAAAGAATACGAAGTTGCGCTATGAGTCTATCTTCAACTCGAAATTGGTTGACATCATTACCTTTGATGAGTTAGGCTATATCAACAACATGAATGAAAAGACTTCTGCGGGCGTTCTCGGAGGTAGGGAGCAGGTATTGAAGAATAAGGTTCACCTGCGCGACCTCTTTGGCGAGCCAATGCCAGTAGAAGATTTGCAGCCCCTACACATGACGCGCTTCTATAATCCCGAGACGGATACCAGCGTGTATCGCCACACCTTGAAGGATAAGGTTTATTATGAGTTGCAGTTGATGCCGTTGCGTGACAAGAACAACAAGTTGAAGGCCATCTTCGGAACAGGTCGTGACGTGACGGAAGTTGTGAAGTCTTACCACCTTCTTCGTGAGAATATTGCTCAGCAGGAGCGCGCCAATGAAGCCATGAACGCCTACTTCCGCAATATCAACTTTGTATTGCAGAATGGTGGTGTCCGCATGGCTATTTATTATCCAGACACCCACGTCCTGTTAGTCTATAGCAGTGTTGGTCAGGAGCAGAATCAATTGACTCAGAACCGTGCGTTGGCACTGACTGACCCTTCGTCAAAGAAGCAGGCAGAGCGTATGATTAACAGTATGGATAATCTCACGCAGTCGCCTCTGAAGGCTGCCATCAAGACCAATATTCGTGGCAAGCACGGCAAGCGCCTCACGCTGTTGCTGTCATTCATTCCTACATTGAATGATAAGGGTGAGGTAGTAGAATACTTCGGTGTATGTCGTGACATCAGTGATATTAAGGCTACGGAAGAGGAGTTGGCAAGAGAAACCGTCAAGGCTCAGGAAATTGAGACGGTGAAGAATGCCTTCCTTCGTAATATGAGTTATGAGATACGTACTCCGCTCAGTTCTGTTGTTGGCTTTGCCGAACTCTTTGAGATGGAGCATGCTACAGAGGATGAGCCGCTGTTTATCGAGCAGATTAAGCACAACTCCTCACGATTGCTGAAGTTGATTAACGACATACTCTTCCTCTCTCGTCTGGATGCTCAGATGATTGAGTTCCACCGTGAGCCAATCGATTTCTCACAAATCTTCGAAAGTCGCTGTCAAACCGCTTGGTTCCACGACAAGCACGAGGGTGTTAGTTATTTGATAGACAATCCTTACGAGCATCTGGTCATTGAGATTGACGAGAGTAATATCGGAAGAGTTATCGACCAGTTGGTGGCTAATGCTGCCCAGAACACTTCAATGGGTATGGTTCGAGCCAGCTATGAGTACACTGGCGAAGACCTGGTAATGGTATTCCAGGATACAGGATGTGGTATTCCTGCAGACCGCCTTAATCAGATTTTTGAGCGCTTTGTCAGCTCAAGCAACCAAGGTACAGGTCTTGGACTCTCCATCTGTCATGAACTGGTGAAGCAGATGGGAGGTAAGATTAAGATTAAGTCCAACGAGGCTCAGGGAACCATTGTCTGGGTTACCATTCCTTGTAAGTGTACTGAAATCGTCAGGAAATAACAAAAGAAGCATTCGTCATGAAAAGATACTACTATATCATACTGTTTATCTTCAGTCTCCTCGCTCAGCCCCTCTCTGCCCGAGAGTTCGACGGCTATACAGAAGAGCATCCCCTTATCATTGCCTGCGACTGGGACTTCCGTCCGTTTGAGTTCCTCGATAGCGATGGTTTGCCTGCCGGTTATAATGTAGAGGTGTTGGGCATCATCCTCAATAAGCTGAATATTCCTCATAAGTTTGTGATGCAAGAGTGGCATGCTGCCAGTGAATTATTTATCAGTCACAAGGCCGACTTGCTGCATGCGCTTTCTTCCTATTATAATAAGCCACCTTTCATTCAGACCAAGCGATACGTCAACTACTATACCGTTCGTGCACTTCGTCGTATCGACACACCTCCCTTCCCAGGCATCAGCAAGTTGTGGCAGGGTAAGGTAGGTATCAAGAAGAACGACTATGCTGCATTGCGCGTTTACGAACTCGACTCCATTCCTTACGAAACAGAATATCTATCACCGAAGGATGGTTTGACACGCGTGCGCAACAAGCAGTGCGACTATTATCTCTGGGGACAGATTCCACTCTCCAGCAAGGTACAGGAGTTAGGTGTTGACAGTTTGACGCTGGACGAGATTCCCGATATCTCTGCAGGTGAATTGCATATCATTGGCTATGACAAAGACCTGCTCAACGATATTGACGACCAGTACACTCGTATGCAGCAGTCAGGTGATTTGCAGCGCATCTACGACAAGTGGTTTCATCCTGATTTGGTGCACGACGATGCTTCGCCTGCAGCACCTTTCCTTCTTATCACTCTGGTAGTGGCTGGTGTGATAGCTTTTGTTGCCAGTCGCTTGATAACCTTGCGTGTGAAGGCTGCCGTTCGTCGCAGTTCAGACCTGAACAGCATGATGAAGCAGGCGTTGGAGATGGATGAGAACTATGTATTGGAATACGACATCGTCTCTGGACATGTGAAGAACCTTCATGGCAAGCTGTTGCCAGAGTGGGGTGTCACGATGGAAGAGTTTATAGAGCGTGTAGCTGAAGAGCAGCGTGAGGATTACAGCAATCATATCAAGTGTCTGAAGCGTGGCGATTGTGATGCACGCCCTCTGCAGATTACTTGGAATGCGGGTACATTCGACAAGCCCGAATGGAAGTCTTTCAATGGCAGTGCTATTCTGGAACGTGAGAATCATCTGCCGCGCTACATTGTGCAAGCCCTCAAGGACATCACCCATGAGGTAGAGGAAGAGCAACGTAATGAGAGTCTGGGCAGCACTTACAGAAAGGTGTTTGATACCAACATGATGGCTATGTCATTCTATGATCCAGAAGGCCGCCTGCTTGACTTAAACCAGAAGATGCGCGCGTTCCTTAATAATAATGAGGAATGCATCCAGTACTTCTATGAGCGTTCGCTCTTTGCCGATCCTTTCACCAATGACATGACATTGCACGATCCTCCCGAGGCGCTTCATGCCTGTGGACATCTTCAATACCCCAAATTCAACTTCGACAAGTATGTGGAGGCGCGCATTGTTCCGCTGCACAATGAAGAAGGTGAGCTGGTATATTATATTGCCACTGTCCGCGACATCACGCACGAGCGCGAAATGTATATGAAGCTGCGTATTCACGAGCGCCAGCTCAAGAAGACGCATAACGCCATCGATGAGTACGAGCGCCAGTTGCGCTATCTGTTGGAAGAGAGCAATATGTATGTGTGGTCGCTCAATATGAAGGAAAACATAATACGCTTCTCTCGTACACTGCGCCAGGCAGAAACCTCTCTGCCTATGAAAGACTATATTGATGGCTTGGCACCAGAGGAGATGGAATACTCTATAAGTGTCCTGAATGAGCAGGTACTACAGAATAAACCCTTCAATGTGGTGCATAAGTTCAACTACAATCCGCTCACGGAGGGTATGGCTTGGTTCTCTATCAGTGGTATTCCCGTATTCGACCAAGAGGGTAACTTAGAGAAGTATTTTGGTATTGTGCGTGACATTACCGACCTGATGAGTGCTCAGCAGCGCCTGAAGGAAGAGACCATGCGCGCCAAGGATTCTGGTCGTCTGAAGAGTGCCTTCCTTGCCAATATGACGCACGAGATTCGCACCCCGCTCAATGCCATTGTAGGCTTCAGCGACCTGTTGCAGATGGTAGAGACCTCTGAAGAGCGCCGTGAGTTCATCCGCATCATCCGCAACAACTGCGATATGCTGTTGCGTCTCATCAATGACATCTTGGAAGCCAGCAATATGGGACAGTCTATAGCCATTAAGGCAGAGGCGATAGACCTGCCTGTCGTCTTTGACGATATCTGTCAGATATTGGCACAGCGCGTACAGAATCCAGAGGTAGCCTTCTTGAAGGATAATCCTTACGACACCTTCTCTGTAACGCTCGACCCAGGTCGTTTGCAGCAGGTAATGACTAACTTCGTTACCAATGCTGTGAAGTACACCAAGAAGGGACACATCCGTGTGGGCTATCGCAAGGAGTCGAGAAATATCGACGGTATGGGCATGGATGGACTTTGCTTCTATTGCGAAGATACGGGTGCTGGCATACCTAAGGAGAAGCAGGCTGCAGTCTTTGAGCGCTTCGTCAAGCTCGACGACTTCGTGCAGGGCACAGGTCTTGGTCTAAGTATCTGTAAGGCCATTGTCGATAAGGTTGGTGGCCGCATCGGTGTTACCTCCGAAGGCACAGGTCACGGCTCCACCTTCTGGTTCTGGATTCCGTGCTAAATAGTTTATGCGCAAAAACATGTAACCTTCTACCATAGCATAGCTGGAATGCCTATCTACAAAGAGTTTCAGGCATGGTATATGTTTGCTGAACATATACCATACATATACCAGACTTCTACATTCGAAACTTTTGGAGAATTCCGAAAATGCACGAAAAAGACGAATGCAACGCCACACTTTGTACCTTTAGGTCAAAGAAAAGGACGAAAATTTTAGAATAAAATTTAGTTTTCGGGAAATTTAGTTATTTTCGATATTTTCGGGATACAAAATAGTTTTTCGGGAAATAGTACATGTATGGTAGAAGTATAGTATATGTTGAAGCAACATCTACCACACTTCAAATGCCGATGTACAAAGGGATTGAGGAGTGTTATGGTATATGGTTACATGTTTTTAGAATTTCTTTATGAGTATTTGAGAAATACAGCTAACACAACTCTGAATACAGCTATTTAGAGTTGCAAGATAGCTGTACTAGCACTCCAATAGTGCCACTTTAGGACGTCAATAGTTACTGTATTGCACCTCAATACTTATCGTATTGCGATGCTAAAGTGGCTCCTTCGTGAGCCTCAATTTTGAATGCAGCCTAAATCCGAATAGTTTGAAGCCTAAATTCGAAGGGTTTGCACGCATAATTCGAGGCGAATTATGCGTGCAAACTCATAACCTTTTTTTGCAGATAGTTTGACGGCATTATTCGAAGGGAATAATGCTGTCAAACTCCTCGAATAATGCTGTCAAACTATTGGCACCTAATTTCGATACAAAAATTCCCCCCGAACTATCACAGCTCGGAGGGAATGATTCAATATACTAATTAAAACCTAAAAGTCTTAATCAACAAAGTTTGGCCACTCGTCAACTTCACGAGCCAATGCATTTCCGTATTCTGCATCGTCACCAGAACCTGTGATGGTTGCTGAATCATCGCTATCCAAGCTCAATGTAGAGCCTGCAAGAATACCGGCAGTAGTCTGAAGAAGGATTTCTTCAATAGCGGGTGAAATATATGTCTTTTTCATATCTTTATTCTCCATCAATTACTTAATAACCACTTTCTTTCCGTTCACAATGTAAAGTCCCTTAGAAGGAGTAACTACCTTGCGACCCTGCAAATCATAGACACCCTCTACGACATTCTTCTGACCTTTAACTTCATTGATGCCTGTTACATCATCCTCGAAGCCTAAGAAGTCACGAGATGTTGCAGAAGCAGATGTGCTCAGATAAGCCTTGTGAGCTGCGAGGTTTGCACCAGCAGCGGCAGCCTTATAGAAACCAACACCTGCAGTCTCGTTAGAGAGAATATAGTTTGTCTTGCCGTTTGCACCAGCTTCAGCAACCTTTGTCTTGGCGTTGATACCAATCAGTTCGTTGTCAGAGAAGTCTGCTGTAGCATCAGCAGTGGTTACAGGAATAGCAACATTGCTCTGAGCAGTTTCACTGAAGAGAACGACACCAGTATTAGCAGGAACGATGCCATCTTCAATCTCTGTCAGGTTAACCTTTGTACCATCAGAAGCGGCCTTATAAACCTTAATGCCTGTAGCACTGAAGTCGAGGTCATGTGTAGAGCAGAATGTTGCATACTTAGCGTCTGTAACAGTAGCCTTGTCATTAACCTGCAATGAGATATCATCGATAGCACGGATAGCACTGCTGCTTCCATAACTGATACGAACAAAGACATCATGATGTGAGCTTAAATCACGTGTGACTTTAGTCCATGCTCCTTTGCTCATACCCTTTGCATCCTGAGCATCGCCAACCTGTGTCCAGTCTGAACCATTGCTTGATACAGCAACAATCCATGAACTTGTTGAGTTATTGCCAGACTCTTTACTGATATAGAATTCCAGACTACCAGGATATGCGACCTTATTCTTTGTCTTAATCGAGCAAGTGGGAGTTCCATTTCCATTAGTGTTTACATTACCTCCCCATTTTGAACCACCATGAGCAGAAACACCTGTAACGCCCGAACGAATTGCAACATTCTCGAAATCCCACTCTACATAACATGAGAGGTCGCTTGTTTCAAAGTCAATGTCAAAGCCCTTGATAGGTGCAATAACAGTATAAGCTGCAGTTGATACTTCACTATTTACATAGTTCTCTTTTACAGCAATAGCCTTAATGGTCATGTCTGCGTTGATTACGATAGGAGCAGTGTACGCTGTGCTATTCTCGTCAGGTGTCGTTCCATCTGTAGTATAGTAAATGGTTGCACCTTCAGTTGTAGTGGCCAATGCTACAGTTGAACCAGCAATTACAGAGCCCTCTGCAACTGAGAATGTTGGAGCAACAGCCTGAGCAATAGTATATGTGGCACTTGCCTCAGTACTAATATTCAGTTCTGGGTCATAGGCAATAGCCTTGATAGTCATTCCGTCTGTGATAGTTACATTAACGCTGTTAGAATTTGCATCAGTTCCTTTGTCTGCATCAGTACCATCTGTGGTATACATAATAGTTGTATTGTCAGCAGAGCTAATAGTCACAACTGTATTACGAGCAACTGCACCAGCAGCAACACTGAATGTTGGAGCAGCAGGAGCCTTCAGAGTAAAGGTAGCTGTAGCGATACTGCTCTCTTCTGTTCCCTTCTTAGCAAATGCTTTAAGAGTTACTGTATTTGCTGTAATAGCGATAGGAGCAGAATACTCATTACTTGAAGCTGTTGGTTCTGTTCCGTCTGTAGTGTAGTAAATTGTAGTGCCATCTGTTGCACAAGTAATTGCTACAGTTTCACCATAGTAGAGCTGTGAGCCATCAGCAGGTGTAAAGAGAGGCTTAGCAATGGAATTATAAGTATAGGTAGCAGAAGCTACATCACTTACCATGCCAGCCTTTACAGCAATAACCTTAATAGTAGTCGTTGCTGCAGGAATGGCAATACCATTTGTGCTGTTATATTCAGTGCTTTCTGTAGTAGGCGTAGTTCCGTCTGTAGTATAATACATTGTTGAACCTGTTGTTGCACAAGCCAAATGCAAAGTAAAGGCTTCACTAAACTCACCCTCAACAGGATCGAAAGTTGGAGTTGAAGGCTTGATTAAAGCAGAAACCACACGGAACTGCTTGTAAGTCGTAGACATATAAGGATAGCCTACCAACTTGTATGTAGCCCCTTCTGTAAGGTTTGTGCTCGAATATGAATTATTGAAAGAGATGGCATCCGTCAGTTTTGATGAATTTGTTACAACATAGTCATTAATCTGAATCTGACGAGCTAAGTTTGCTGAGAAATTAGCATCGAGTTCATCTGCAGTCATAACTGTAGGAGCTTGAATTTCATCTGCTGTTGTTGTCGTGCTCTCACCAGTAACTTCCTCAATGCTTGTTATCTGTGGCATTGCTTCATGTGTGCCTTTTACGACTTGATAAAGACCATTAAATGTCTTTTTCAAAACGGGCTTTGTAGTAGAGTTATAATAGTAGATACCTGCATTGGCTTCATTAAGAAAGCCTGCGCTATTCTTTATATAAGTGAACTGAGCATTGGTGAACGTAACATAATAGGTTCCATCTTCTGCAGCATTCAACGCAGCAATACCATTCAGCGGAGTGATCTTAGTGAAAGTCTTTTCTACAACACTACTTGCATTGGTGTCTGTTGCTTTCTTTGCAATAGCCTTTACTGTTGTCGTTGCAGAAATCTCAAAAGGAGCAGTATATTCGAAACATGTAGCAGATGTCGTTGTTGTTGGATCGCTACCATCTAAAGTATAATAAATAGAAGCACCATCAGCTGTTGCGTCATTTGTAATGGTTACTGTTGTTGAATTGAAGAATGGAGTAGTTCCACTGATTGAGGGAGCTGCAGTCGTACCAACGGATGCTGTTTTCTTGTATAGGCTTAATGCACCACCAGTACCACTAGCATAGCATGCGAAACCATATGTGCCGTTTCTACGCAACCATTTATTATTAGGAGAAGAACTACTATTATTTCGATCTAAGTTCTCAAAATCATAAGTAGTAGTACCTGTTACAGTCCACTTTGCTTTATTATCTAATGTTGCAGAAACACCTCCTTGATTTTTAGCCGTACCTACTGCATATTTTGAAATTGCTTCATTATATAAAGTCCAATAGTCTCCTGATGCTGCTATATGCCATACTATAGAAGCGTCAGGATTAGAAATCTTGCCAGAAGTAGGAGTTACAGTGGTATAATCCCAACGATTTGAGGTCACTGTATTCTTAAGCGCACCACCATCATAATAGATTACATAATCACCTTCTGTTATAGTTCCGGAATACAGAACATAATCATCCGCCCACAAACTCGAACTACCCACTATGAGGGCGCATAGCAGGAGCATGGCTTTAAGGAATAGTTTTTTCATAATTGTTGTACGTTATTTATTATTTTTGTTGATTGTTCCTACACGGAAAAGGATGCAGAACGAATGCTCCACAACCCGATAATCAAGTCTAAATGTAATTGCTTTTTTTGTTTATTGTCGCCCACAGGACACTCCCTGTTTCTCATAGCGACGTGGCAAAGTTACACATTATTATTATATTAGCCAAATATGCATGATTAAAAAAACAAAAAAGTCCAAAGACGATTGCCCTTGGACTTTTCATATTGTTAATCAGAACAGGAAGGTCTTTTCTAACCAGTAGCAGAGGATACCCGACATATAGCCTACGAAGACTATCCAGGTGATCTTCTTCATGTACCAGCCAAAGGTGATTTTCTCTAAGCCCATGACTACAACACCTGCTGCAGAGCCGATAATCAGCATGGAACCTCCAACACCAGCGCAGTAGGCAAGCAACTGCCAGAAGATGCCATCGACAGCCATTGCACCATCGGCAGCTACGGGATACATGCCCATGCAGCCTGCAACGAGAGGTACATTATCTACAATAGATGAGAGCACACCAATGATGCCGTTGATGACGTAGTAGTTGCCTGCAAACGTCTCGTTGAGACCTTTGCCCAACTGAGTGAGTACGCCAACTTCCTGCAATACGGCTACAGCCATCAAGATACCAAGGAAGAACATGATGGTAGAGAGGTCGATGCGAGAAAGAATGTCGCTGACACGCTTTGCCATCGTATCGTCTTCAGCAGTATTGTGGTGGAAGATTTCGGTAGTGGTCCACAGCACACCAAGCACAAGCAGAATGCCCATAAATGGTGGCAGGTGAGTGATGGTCTTGAAGATGGGCACGAAGATGAGTCCGCCAACACCTAACCAGAAGATGATGTTGCGCTGGCTCTTCGTGAACTGGCTAACCTCTGTGACTACCAAGTTCTGTGACTTGTCGAACTTGCCCTTCAGCGAGAAGCTGAGGATGGCTGCAGGAATAACCATAGATACCAGCGAGGGGATGAATATCTCGGAGAGTACGCCCTGAGTAGTGATAACACCCTTAATCCATAGCATGATGGTGGTGACATCGCCAATAGGGGAGAAGGCTCCACCACTATTGGCTGCAATGATAACCAATGCGGCATAGATCAAGCGGTCTTCACGATTCTGCACCAACTTGCGCAATACCATAATCATCACAATAGAGGTGGTGAGATTATCCAGTATGGCAGACAAGAAGAAGGTCATAAAGGCTACGCGCCACAGCAGTTTGCGCTTAGAGCGTGTCTTGATGGCATCGCGCACAAAGTTGAATCCGCCATTGGTGTCTACAATCTCTACGATGGTCATGGCGCCCATCAGGAAGAACAGCGTGCCACTAGCATCGCCAAGATGATGCTCGATGACTTCAGAAATGTGATGAATGACGTTGCCTCCGTCCAGTTGAGGGTAGAAACTGGCTGGATCAATCATCAAGAGCGTCCAGCAGGCTACACACATCAGCAGGGCAATAGCAGCCTTGTTGACTTTAGTGAAGCTTTCGAGAGCTATACACATATAGCCTGCAACGAAAGCTGCAACAATACAAATTGTTAGTGTTGACATGTTTCCTTTTCCTTATTATATACTAATTTGCTGCAAAGTTACGAAAAAACGAGTTAAAAGCAAAGAAAAGCTCGCTTTTCTTATATCTTTTTCTCCAAAGAAACACGAAAGTTTGGCTGTTTGAAAGTTAATGTTTACCTTTGCAGTTGTGAAAAAGCAGAATCGAGATATCGAGATACCAGAAGGGGCGCAAGAGGTGTTGCTACATGCCTGTTGTGCGCCTTGCTCATCGGCTATCGTGGAGTGGATGTTGGCACACGGAGTGCGCCCCACCATCTTCTATTTTAATCCGAATATCTGGCCTCGCGAGGAATACGAGATTCGCAAAGAGGAGAGCAAGCGCCATGCGGAGAGCTTAGGACTACGCTGGATAGACGGTGACTACGACCACGAGCGCTGGCTGGAGGCTGTGCGCGGACTGGAAGGAGAGCCAGAGCGCGGTGGACGCTGTCTGCAATGCTTTGCTTATCGACTGAAGGTGGCTGCCTTGCAAGCCAAGGATTTGGGACTGCAATATTTCACAACGACACTGGCTTCATCGCGCTGGAAGAGCTTGGAACAGATTACGGAAGCAGGACTGCGAGCACAGAACGCCGTGGAGGGAACAACCTTCTGGGCACAGAACTGGCGCAAAGGCGGACTGCAGGAGCGTCGTAACCAACTGCTACGTGAGTATGCTTTCTACAACCAGCAGTATTGCGGTTGTGAGTTTAGTATGAGACATCTACAAAAAATAACAGAAACAATATAAAAACAAAAAGTATTTATGGAAAGAACTTGGAGATGGTTTGGCAAGAAAGATAAGATTACACTTGCCATGCTGAAGCAAATCGGAGTAGAGGGTATCGTTACCGCTCTGCACGATGTGCCCCTTGGTGAAGTATGGACGCGAGAGAAGATTCGCGACCTGCGAGAGTATATTGAGAGTTACGGCATGCGCTGGAGCGTGGTAGAGTCGCTGCCAGTAGTGGAGACTATCAAGTATGGCGGTCCTGACCGTGATCACCAAATCGAGGTGTATAAGGAGTCGCTGCGCAACCTCTCTGCCGAGGGCATCCATTGTATCTGCTATAACTTCATGCCTGTGCTGGACTGGGCTCGTACAGACCTGTTGCACGAGAATCCTAATGGTTCTACCAACCTCTACTTCAACTATGCCGAGTTTGCATACTTCGACATCTATATCCTGAAGCGCGAAGGTGCTCGTGAGGAATGGAGCAAGTTTGAATTCCCTGCAGGTGTAGGTGCAGGACGCAACGTGTTGGCTGAATGCGATGAGCTGGCCAAGACAATGACACCAGAGAAGGAGCATAAGCTGGTAGAGAACATCATTATCAAGACACAGGGCTTTGTTAGTGGTAACTTCAGCGAGAACGACGAGGCTCCTATCCAGAAGTTCCGCGACTTCCTCGACCTGTATAAAGGTATCGACAAGGCGCAGCTGCGCGAGAATATGAAGTACTTCCTCGAGGCTATCATGCCTACTTGTGAGGAGTGTAATATGAATATGTGTGTTCACCCCGATGATCCCCCCATCGAGATCCTTGGTTTGCCACGCATTGTTCGCACCGAAGAGGATATCCAGTGGTTCCTCGACGCAGTGCCCAACAAGCACAACGGACTGACCTTCTGTGCTGGTTCACTGTCGGCAGGTGCATATAATAATGTAGTGGAGATGGCAAAGAAGTTTGCTTCACGCACTCATTTCGTTCACTTGCGTTCTTGCCACATCTTCCCCAATGGCGACTTCACAGAGGCAAGTCACTTGGGTGGACGTGCCGACCTCGTAGAACTGTGCCGCATCTTCGAAAAGGAGAACCCACAGTTGCCAATGCGTGTAGACCACGGCATGACCTTCACCGATGAGCCTGGCGGCATCATGGATGAGTCAAGTCATGGACATAATGCTGGCTATACACTACTGGGCCGTATGTTCGCAATGGGACAGGTGCAGGGCATTCTCGCTACTGTTGACCGCGAACTGGGAATAGAGTATAAGCAACCGGGATTCTTTGATTAATGCATAATTCGTAATGCATAATTCATAATTAATTACGTATGAAACTGAATGATATTTTTAGCGGTAATTACAATGCCGCAGAGTGGGAGCAGAAAGGCTATGAACTCCCTAAGTTTGATATCAAGGCAGTGCGCGAGAAGACTGCCAAGGAACCTACATGGGTACATTTCGGCGGTGGTAACATCTTCCGCGCATTCCCTGCAGCCATCCTGAACGATGCGCTGAATACGGGAAAGTATGACCGTGGCGTTATCGTAGCAGAGACATTCGACTTTGAGGTGATTGACAAGGCGTATGCTCCTTATAATAATCTGTCGCTCTGTGTGAACCTCTGCTCTGACGGTTCTATCGAGAAGAAAGTGATTGCCAGTGTGACGGAAGCACTGAAGGCTGACCCTCAGTTTGAGGACTGGAACAGACTGGTAGAGGTATTCAAGAATCCTTCGCTGCAGATGATTTCATTCACCATCACAGAGAAGGGATATACCTTTAACGAAGCAGACTTGGCTCGTGGACTGAAGCCCGTATTCGCTATGGGTAAGGTAACAGCACTGCTCTTTGAGCGCTACAAGGCTGGTGAGCTGCCTCTGACTGTTCAGAGCATGGATAACTGCTCGCACAATGGTGACAAGGTGAAGGCTGGCGTGATGGCTTATGCTGAGCGTTGGGTGAAGGACGGACTGGTGCCTGCTGCTTTCCTCGACTATCTGAAGAATGAAAAGAAGATTACCTTCCCTTGGTCAATGATTGATAAGATTACTCCTCGTCCTCATGAGAAGGTGAAGGAACTGCTGGCACAGGATGGTTTTGAGGATAATGACTATATCGAGACAGAGAAGCACACCTTTACAGCTCCTTTCGTGAATGCGGAAGAGGTGCAGTATCTGGTAATTGAGGATAACTATACTAATGGTCGTCCACCATTGGATTTGGGTGGTGCGCTTTATACTACTCGCGAGACTGTAGATAAGGTGGAGACTATGAAGGTGACAACCTGTCTGAACCCATTGCATACAGCAATGAGTATCTATGGTTGTATGTTGGGCTATACACTCATCAGTGCTGAGATGGCTGATGAAGACTTGCGCGCCTTTATCCAGAAGATTGGATATATGGAGGCAATGCCTGTAGTGGTTGACCCAGGTGTGCTGAATCCTTATGAGTTTATCGGTGCCGTTATCAATCGCCGTCTGCCTAACCCCTTCATGCCTGATGCTCCACAGCGTATTGCTTCGGATACTTCACAGAAGTTGCCAATCCGTTTCGGTGAGACACTGAAGAAGTATATTGCCCGTGGTCTGGATAAGTCTAATCTGGTATTGATTCCATTGACACTGGCTGGCTATGCTCGCTACTTGAAGGGTATCAAGGATGATGGTACTGCATTTGAACCATCACCAGACCCCATGCTGGAAGAACTGCAGGCTATCGTTGCTCCTCTGGAGATTGGTAAAGCCGATCAGGACTGGAGTTGCCTGAAGAAACTGTATAGCCGTAAGGATGTCTTCGGACTGGATCTCTATGAGGCTGGACTCGGCGAACAGATTGAAGGTATGGTGAAAGAGCTCTATGCTGGCAACGGTGCCGTGAGAGCTACACTGCATAAGTATGTAAGTAAGCGCTAAGCGAAATACATAGTAAATAAAAAAGAGAGGTCGTTGCCTCTCTTTTTTTATTATAAGTATGTCTTGTTATTCGAAGACTTTGAAAGCGTAACCTTCACCAATAAGCCACTCAATAGCAGCAGGAAGCGCCAGGCGCAACTTGTCAATGCTCTTGAGAGAGTCGTGGAAGGTAATGATGCTGCCGTTACGCGCGTACTTCTTTACATTGTTCAGCACATCATTAGCAGTCATCCATTTAGAGTAGTCGCGAGTAACAAGATCCCACATGACAATCTTAAACTTGCGAGAGAGCCAGGCATACTGGTCGTGACGCATCCATCCATGAGGAGGACGTACCAGATTGGTATGCAGATAGGCATTGGCCTTTTCTACGTTGTAGCTGTATTCATGCACCGAGTGGCGCAGACCACCCATGTGATTGTGAGTGTGATTACCAATGCGATGGCCCTCGTCAACAACACGCTGGTGGAGCTCAGGATATTTTCTGGCATTGTCGCCCACCATGAAGAAGGTGGCTTTGACTTTATACTTTGCCAGCGTATCAAGAATGAAAGGAGTGGCTTCTGGTATAGGCCCGTCGTCGAAGGTCAGGTATACTGCCTTCTCGTTCGGATCCATACGCCATAATGCCTTGGGGTACATCCAGCGCAGCCACATGGAGGGTTGCTCTATTATCATGATGTTTCTTTCTTTTCTTGTTTCGAAATATCGTTATTACGTTTTGTCGGCAATTAGTCTTCGTACAACTTGCCGCCCTTCTGCTCGTAGATGTTGCCGAGTACATTCAGCTCCTTGACTTGCTGCTGGTATGCTTTCTCGTCAACAATCTGTGTGAGATTAGCCAACTGCTCCATGATATAGAAGTATCTGAGGCAGTCCATCTTGGCTGCATCGAAGCGGTAGTCAGTCAGTGTGCAGTACCATCTCATATACTGAGTAGCACTCTTCCACATCTGCTGAATGATATTCATCGCCTCTTTCTTGTTGCCAAGTGTAATCCATGTGCGAGCCATATCGAGCGAACCAGAGTCGAAGTTGTGGCGAATATTGTAGCTTGGAAGCATCTTCTCTGTATAGCGAAGCACTTCTTCGGCTTTCTTGTTCTTGCCTTCGTATGCCAGCTCCAGTGCCAACTTAGACATAATGCGACGGTGGGTATAGCACATACGCATCACAGTCTCATCAATATAGATGCCTGGTTTGTTGATGCCACCGAACTTGAAGCGGTGCATAATGTTGTCGTAGGTCTTCTCCGTGTCGAAGTTCTTGACACCAGCAATGGGTTTGCCGTCTTGTGTCGTAGTGAACGGAGTGATACGATATGCCAGACCTTCAGTGATAACATTGTCGCCAAGGTTGATGTAGTTGTCGTCGCCAACGCTGACAGCAACATAGATAGGACGCTCCCAGTTGCACTGAGCCAACATCTCCAGAATCATAAGGTCGCCCTTATACAGTGCACGCTTGCCTGCCAACGAGATAACCATCTTGTCGGGGATAGAGTCGGCAGCCATCATCATACCACTGCGGCGTACTGCTTCCTTGTCGATAGTCATATAGAGCGTATCGGTAGGTATCAGGTGCAAGTCCTCATTCTTTGAGCGAATCCAGTACTTCAGTACGTTCTTCAGCTCGAAGGGCTCATCGCCAAACTGCTGGCGAGCCTGTTCGGGATTCTTGCGGTAGAGCTCCAATACAGCTTCCTTCATGTCTGGCTCAATGGTAATATACTCGTTAGTACCTGAGCAGTATTCAATACGCTCCCAAGAGATAGGTACAGAAGGTGAGTCGTAAGCAGGACGGCGCATCTGGTCGATATACCAGTCTGTCTGCAGATAAGAGAGGTTGCAGACACGAGCATCGGTGCGTACACCCTCTACATCCTGATTGTACCACAATGGGAAGGTATCATTATCACCATTGGTGAAGATAATCGGATTGTTCTGCTGCTGACAAGACATCAGATAGTTCTGTCCGAAGTCGCGGCAGGTGTAACGACCAGAACGATCGTGGTCATCCCAAGTCTGTGAAGCCATCTGAATAGGAACAAGCAGACAGATGATAGCGGTAACAGAAGCCAAAGCGGTAGCAAACTTCTCGCTGTTCACTTTCAGCTTCTCTCTTATCAGCTCGATGATACCTGCTACACCGATACCACACCATATAGCATAAGCATAGAATGAACCAGCATAAGCATAGTCACGCTCACGAGGCTGTGACGGTGTCTGGTTCAGATAGATGACAATAGCCAGACCTGTCATGAAGAACAGGAAGAAGACTACCCAGAACTGGCGGATACCTGTCTGGTCCTTGGCGTTGCCGTGATGCTTTGCCAATGACTGCCAGAAGAGTCCGATGAGACCTAAGATGAGAGGCAGACAATAGAAAACGTTATGTCCCTTATTCTCCTTCAAGTCGTCAGGTAATAAGTTCTGGTCGCCTAAGCGCCAGTTGTCGAACCAGTCGAAACCAGTAATCCAGTTGCCATGTTCCAACTCTCCATTACCTTGCAAGTCGTTCTGACGACCAGCAAAGTTCCACATGAAGTAGCGCCAGTACATGAAGTTGCACTGATAAGAAATGAAGAAACGCATGTTCTCCATCTGGGTGGGAACTTTCACAGTGACAGTCTCACCACAACGGTCATAGTATTCTTCGTTGCCATCAACGCCACCCATCCAACTCTCGTAGTTGCTGCGATGGGCAGAGCTATACATGCGGGGGAAGAACATGTTCTGGGCGTATTTGTATTCGTCTTTAGTGCGTACTACGAAGTATTCGTCCTTTTCATCAGGCGAAGCCTTCTCTTTGCGCTGCCATACGGGATCGCCCTTGGTCATAACGGGCTTGCAGTATTCACCGTCTTTCTCCAAAGCTACCTGTGAGGTGTAGGCAGGACCATAGAATAATGGGCGCTGGCCATACTGTTCACGACCGAGATAATCGCCCAAGGTAAAGATGTCCTCAGGAGAGTTCTGGTCCATAGGAGGATTGGCTGCAGAACGGATGACGATGAGGGCATAAGAAGAGTAGCCAATCATCAACATCAACATGCAGAGCAATGAGGTGTTCTTGACGCGAGCACTAACTAAAGCTACCTTCTTCTTGGTGCTTGTCTCTACCTTCTTGTAATCCAATACGAACCACAAGATGGCCAATACCACGATACCGATGAGGGCGGCAGACCAACCATGTCCATAGAAAGGAATACCCAGCATAGCTACAGCCAGAAGGAATGCAATGTTCTGACGCTTCTCGTTGGTGTCCTGATAGGTTTCGCGAATAGCCCAAATCATAGTGCCGATGAGCAGGATGATATAGACAATCTCACCAGTATTGAATGGGCAGCCGAGAATGTTGACGAACAACAGCTCAAACCAGCCACCAACCTGTACGATACCAGGAACAACACCATAGAGTACTGCTGCCAGAATAACGACAGAGATAAACAAAGCCAGCAAAGAGCCTTTCAGGTCGCGCTTGGGATCGTCGATAGGGAATTTGCGATAGTAATAAACCAGTACGATAGCTGGCAGACAAAGCAGGTTCAGCAGGTGAACACCGATGCTAAGACCTGTCATATACATAATCAATACCAACCAGCGGTCAGCTTGAGGCTGGTCGGCTTGGTCTTCCCATTTCAGGATGAGCCAGAATACAACAGCGGTGAATGCTGAAGAATAGGCATATACCTCACCCTCTACTGCAGAGAACCAGAAGGTGTCACTGAAAGTATAAATCAATGCACCTACCATAGCAGAAGCCTCAATGGCTATCCACTTATAGAGGGGAATGTCTTTCAGTGTGACTGCTTTGCGGAAGTCTTCCGGTTTGATGAGCAGACGGCGCACCAGATGCGAGATGGTCCAGAAAAGGAACAGAATGGTGGCTGCCGAAAGCAACGCACTCATCATGTTGACCATGCGGGCTACCTGAGTGGCATCAGAAGCAAACTGTGAGAACAGATTGGCTGTCAACATGAAGAAAGGTGCACCGGGTGGGTGACCGATTTCAAGTTTATAGCCTGTAGAGATAAATTCGGGACAGTCCCAGAACGAGGCTGTCGGCTCAATGGTGGAGCAATAAACGATGGCTGCGATGGCAAATGCCAACCAACCCATCACGTTGTCCACAAGTCTGAATTGTTTCATTCTATCTGATAGTTGTTTTTTTATTCCAACTTGCAAAGGTAATATTTATAATTGACAATTGACAAGAGACAATTGATAATTAAGCGCGCCTTGTTGTTTTTTAACAATTAGAGGAATAATTGCGCCCCATAGATGAGGATAACGTAGCGCAAGAACTTACCTATTGCAATGCTTGTCAGTGAGATGGGAATATTGGCGCGCATCAGTCCTAAGACAATAGTGATGGCGCTACCCAATAGCGGAACGAAGGAAAAGAATCCCATCCAAGCACCTCGTCCAGCCATGAAGTTGGTAGCACGGTCGAGGTCTTTCTGTTTTACATGGAGATACTTCTCAATCCATTCAATCTTTCCCTGGCGCCCCACGAAATAGTTGAACATACCGCCAGCAATATTACCTATAGTACCATAGACAATCAGTCCCCATGGGTCAAGGCCTGCTGCTAACAGTCCTGTCATGACTGCCTCACTGGAGAATGGAAAAAAGGAACCAGCAATGAATGCCGTAATCAGCATGCCCCAATAGCCGTAGCTGATTAGTAAGTCAATTATCCATTCCATAGCTGGCTGAGGAATGTATTAGTGGAATTCAACAATGACTCGTTGATGGTGATGAAGGATAGAAGAATGACTATTGCCAGTACTCCAAAGAACAAGTATTTAGTAATCTTTGATTGAGACAAAGTGAAGAAGTGGGCAATAAATGGACACAGACAAACGAGAACGACACGGATGAGTGTGTTGTAATGCTGCGGCTGCAGGATGATGACCAAGCTGACAGCCAGTCCTGTCCATAATATAAAGGTATATAACTGGCGTGTTCGGATACGCTCCTTATAACTCTCACGCCAAAAGTGAATAGCACCAATGATGGTCAGCAGTCCTACAAAGGCGAAGAAGACGAGTTGTATAGGTTGCAAACCTTCTTCAGGTCTTTGGAACTCTACCAATGGTTGGAAGTGAGCAATGATGCTATCATAATCTTGCTGGTAGATAAACCATGGGAGGGCAAACCAATAAGGAGTAATCAGTCCTAACAGAGAGATAACCCATGTACGCCAGTTGAATGTTTGCAGCAGGAATTGGCTGAGCACCCATATCAATGGAAATACGTAGATGGTCTGCACCAAGAACAGACTTGCCACTCCAAGTGACAGATAGGCGTAGTATGTATGTCCTACATCTGTGGGGTTCTGGTAGGTGAGAAACAGCATGAACATGGAGAATGCAGCACAAAGGCTTAAAATGCCTGTACTTATCGATGGATAGGTGAAACCACAACAAGCAGTCAACATCATGAAAGTAGACGTCACCATCCAGCTACGTATGCGTAGCAGGATGAGGTGACGGCTCATTTCAATCATTAGGTAGCAAGTGATAAACATGCTAGCTAACTGTATCCATAGTTGCTTGGTCAGAAGGCCGGCCACAATCCATGTTACGATGCTGAAGATAGCACAGATATAGATAGTAAGCTGGCTTTCTGCAATGCGGTTGTGTAGTTGCTTCTCCAATGCTATTGTTATTTAGAGGTCTGCGCCAATATCACGGCGGAAATACTTGTCTTGGAATTGTATCTTTTGTGCCTCGGTGAATGACTTCTGCAGGGCTTCTGCTTTGTCTTTACCATAAGACGATACAGCAATAACGCGTCCACCATTGGTAACTACCTGTCCATCCTTCATGGCAGTACCAGCATGGAAGACAACAGAGCCTTCTACCTGGTCGATACCGCTGATGGGATAGCCTTTCTTGTACTCTTGGGGATAACCACCACTTACGAGCATAACACAGACAGCAGCACGCTCATCGAAAACAACAGGGTGCTTGTCGAGATTACCCTCAGCCACACCTTCAAAGAGGTCAACAATGTCACTCTTCAAACGCAGCATCACGCTCTCTGTCTCGGGGTCGCCCATGCGGCAGTTGTATTCAATAACGTATGGCTCGGGCTGGCCATTAGCTGTATTTGTGCGATTGATAAGTCCAAAGAAGATGAAACCTTTATATTCGATACCATCTGCCTTGAGTCCTTCTACAGTAGGACGGATGATGCGGTCTTCTACCTTCTTCATCCATTCCTTGTCGGCAAAGGGAACGGGAGAAACAGAACCCATACCGCCAGTGTTCAGACCAGTGTCACCTTCTCCGATGCGCTTATAGTCTTTTGCCTCAGGCAGAATCTGGTAGTGGTCACCATCGGTCAATACAAATACTGAGCACTCGATACCGCTCATGAATTCTTCGATGACAACACGGCTGGAGGCATTGCCAAACATACCGCTCAGCATCTCCTTCAGTTCCTTCTTCGCTTCGTCGAGGGTAGGGAGGATGAGCACACCCTTACCAGCACAAAGACCATCAGCCTTGAGGACGTAAGGTGCTTGGAGGGTTTCCAAGAAGGCTAAACCTTCTTCCAGATGCTCTCCGTCGAAAGTCTCATAGCGGGCTGTGGGGATATTGTGACGTACCATGAAAGCTTTGGCAAAGTCTTTAGAACCTTCCAATACGGCGCCAGCCTTAGAGGGACCGATAACAGGGATGTTCTTGGTGCGCAGGTCGGCTTTAAGGTCATCGTAGATACCTTTTACCAATGGGTCCTCAGGACCTACTACTACCATATCAATGCTTTTCTCTACACAGAACTGCTTAATGGCTTCGAAGTCGTCGGCCTTCATGCTGACATTCTCACCGCAGTTGCCTGTTCCTGCGTTACCTGGTGCAATAAACAATTTCTCACATTTCTCACTTTGAGCGATTTTCCATGCGAGAGCATGCTCGCGTCCGCCACTGCCTAATAATAAGATTTTCATGTTGTCGTTATTCCGTTATATCGTTGTTACGTTATTCCATTTATAGCTTTCCCTGCTCTCCCAGATAGGAGTCTTTGAAGCCAAGGAAGTAGAGTACGCCATCAAGTCCGATGGTGTTGATACTCTGTTCGGCATTCGCTACCACACGAGGCTTTGCATGGAAAGCAATACCCAGACCTGCCTCGCTAATCATGGGCAGGTCGTTGGCTCCGTCACCTACAGCAATAGTCTGTGACAGATTAACCTTCTCCACCTGAGCGATGAGCTTCAGTAACTCTGCCTTACGGTGACCATCAACAATCTCGCCTACATAGCGACCAGTCAATTTACCGTCTTCTCCTACCTCCAGTTCGTTGGCATATACATAATCGATACCATAGCGGCGCTGTAGGTATTCACCGAAGTAGGTGAATCCACCCGAGAGGATGGCAATCTTATAGCCGCAGGTCTTAAGGATTTTCATCAGTCGGTCTACACCTTCAGTGATGGGCAGATGTTCTGCAATATCCTGCATCACGCTGACGTCGAGGCCTTTCAGAAGTGCTACACGACGAGTGAAACTCTCCTTGAAATCTATCTCGCCACGCATAGCGCTCTCGGTAATGGCTCTTACCTGATCGCCCACACCATTGCGCTCAGCCAGTTCGTCAATACACTCAGTCTGAATGAGTGTAGAATCCATATCGAAACAGATGAGACGGCGCATACGGCGGAACATATCGTCTTGCTGGAAAGAGAAGTCAATCTCCATCTCTGAAGATAGCTTCATCAGCTTGCGCTGCATCTCCTGACGGTTGGTGGGTTCGCCACGCAGTGAGAACTGAATGCAGGCACGGGTGTGCTTATCGAGTTGCTTGATACTCTTTCTACCTGTTAGTCGCAGGATAGAGTCGATATTCAGGCCTTGGTCAGCAAGAATGCGTGTAGCATCTGCTATCTGACGAGCTTCCAACTGACGTCCCAGCATGGTAAGAATATAGCGGTTTTTGCCCTGATGGCCTACCCAGTCTTCATATTCATCATCGCTGATGGGCGCAAAACCAATGTTTACCCCCAACTCGGTAGCTTTGAATAGCAGTTCCTTCATAGCCAAACCAGCCTTCATCTCATCCATGCGGACAAGAATACCCAGTGAGAGGGTGGCGTGAATGTCGGCCTGACCGATATCGAGAATCTGCGCATCATATTGTGCCAAGATGCCCATCACAGAGGCTGTGAGTCCTGGGCGGTCCTGACCAGTGATGCGGACTAATATTTGTTCTTCCTTCATTTCAGATAATCTTCAAAATACTGTGTGATGCGCTCATGCAGATGCACGCTGGCATGTCCACGCATATTATGTTCCTCACCCGGATAAGCAAAGAAGTCGGGCTGAGTGCCTGCTTTGATGCAGGCGTTGAGGAATGAAAGACAATGCTGTGGTACTACGGTATTATCGTTATAACCCGTAATAATCTGCAACTTGCCCTTCAGATTCTTGGCTTTATCTATCAGAGAAGCCTTGGCATAGCCTTCTGGATTCTGCTGTGGAGTGTCCATATAGCGTTCACCATACATCACCTCATACCATTTCCAGTCGATAACGGGACCGCCTGCGACGGCAACCTTGAAGACATCGGGATAGTTGAGCATCAATGAGATAGTCATGAAACCACCGAAGCTCCATCCGTGAACACCGAGCTTGTCGGCATCAACATACGGCAGGCTCTTCAGATACTCTACGCCTTTCATCTGGTCTTGCATCTCCACCTGTCCCAGCTGGCGGAAAGTAGCCTGTTCAAACTCCAGACCACGATTCTCAGAACCACGATTGTCGAGGATGAACAATACATAGCCCTTCTGCGCCATGTAGGTCTCCCAAGTGCGACTATACCAGTGCCAAGCAGCTTCTACGTTGTGAGCGTGAGGACCGCCATAGACATATACCACAGTAGGATATTTCTTGGTGGCATCGAAGTCGTGTGGCTTTACCATGCGGTAGAATAAGTCGGTCTTACCATCGGCAGCCTTGATGCTACCACTCTCAAAGATGGGCTGTTGATAGCCCTCCCAAGGGTCTTTAGCGGTGAGCAGTCGAGTAGCCTTCTTTGTCTGAGTAGAAGCTACATCGATGTTGCGAGGAACATCGGGCTCTGTATAGCGGTCTACGAGGTATAGTCCGCTTTCAGACAGTTCAGCACGGTGAGAACCGCGACCATTGTCAAGTTGAGTGCGCTTACCTGTCTGGGTGCTTACACTATAGATGTTGCGCTGAATGGGATTTGCCTCGTTAGATACGATGATAATGCTTTTGTCCTTCTTGTTGAAGCCTACCATATCTTCTACCACCCACTGGCCTTTTGTTAGCTGACTCAGCAGCTCACCTTTATTATTATAAAGGTAGAGGTGGTTGTAGCCATCACGCTGGCTCTGCATGATAAACTTTGTGTCATCCCAAGGCAGGAAGACAATAGGATGCATAGGCTCTACATACTTCTTGCTTGTCTCACGATACAGTTCGGCTATTCTCTTGCCAGTAGTAGCGTCATAGCTTACCAGTCTGCAGTCGTTCTGGTCACGATTCAGCTCAAACATGTAGATAGTCTTTCCGTCTGGACTCCACGAAATGTTGGTGAAGTAAACGGGAGTAGAAGTCTCTACACTGTCACCACATTCCGAGCCTTTTGGTGTCTTGAGGTAAACGGTCTTGTTGGTGTTTAGGTCATAAATACCTACTGTTACCACGTGGCTGGTCATGCCTGCCATGGGATATTTGTCGGGCTCATAGGTAGCTTCGCGAGGGAAGATGTCTACCTGTGGGTAGTCTGTCACCATCGACTGGTCCATGCGGTAGAATGCCAAGCGCTGACCATTGGGGTTCCAGAAGGTGCCTTTGTCGATGCCGAACTCGTTGCGGTGAACACTCTGACCATAGACAATTTCGCGGCTGCCATCGGTAGAGAGTTGATGCTTCTTTCCATCGCCATCTACCACATAAAGCTGATAGTCATCTACGTATGCAGTAGCCTTGGATACTTTATTCCAGTCTCTGGCTTGCTTTTTAGAAATGCTGTCCTGCCATACAATCTGGTGGGTCTTGAAGTCGATGTGCAGGGTTGCCTGTCCGTTATTGACGGCTACGATGCTCTTGTCGGCATAGGGGAAAGTGGCAGAATGCAGATAGCGTACCTGCTTGGTGTTGCTACCCTTTGCCCACTTGTTGATATCATTAAGGGTAAAGAGAACCTTCTCCTTACCCGTCTTCTTATCTACCAGATAGCACTCCTCTACATCGGTGCGAATCAGTTGGTCTCCCCACCATGCAAGCCACATATTCTCAGGCTGCATGTTGCGGTAGTTGTTGCCACCGAAGTTGAGGTCTTCCAAAGTGAAAAGCTTATCCTGAGCACTCATAGACAGTGTTGCCGTCATCAGCAAGAATAATAACTTAATCTTCATCATCATCGAAACGTCTGTTGTTCTTTCTCTTGTCAAATCCGCGACCTCCCTTGTTGAACTTTCTGGAGTCTCTAGAATTTCTGGAATCTCTGGAGTCCCTGGAATCTCTAGAGTATCTAGCTCCTCTAGACTCTCTAGACTGGCTGGAATTTCTTTCTCTAGCTTCCTTGCGCTCAAAACTGTGGAACTTAAAGTTGCGGATGTCTGCCTCTGCGTTCTCTTCCTGTTCGTCGAGACGCTTCTTGAATTCGCGGTTCTGGCGGAAGCGACGCTTCTCAGCCATCTGGCGCTTCTCCTCTTCGGTCTTTACGGTACCACCTTCAGCACGGAAGTCCTTAATCTTTCCGTCGAACATCTGGTACTTGCGGAATTCGCATTCCAGCGAGCCGTTGTATACAGGAATCTTGATAGAAGGCTTCAGGCCAATCTGGTCGAAACACTCCTCGCGATAAGAGAGAATCCATGCGTCGTTACCTGCAAACTCATGCTTCAGTCGCTCACCAATCATTCTGTAGGTGCCCAGCAGGTCGGGCGTAGAAATGCGCTCGCCGTAGGGTGGGTTGGTTACGATGATGCTCTTGTTCTGAGGCTTGGTGAAGTTCTTGAAGTCCTGCTCCGTAACGGTGATGCAACTGGTCAGTCCAGCAGCCTTGGCGTTCAGACGGGCGGTATTCACAGCCTTGATATCTACATCGTAGCCATAGATATGGTGATTGAACTCACGCTCCTGAGAGTCGTCATTGTAAATCTTATCAAACAGGTCGGCATCAAAATCAGGCCACTTCTCGAAGGCAAACTCCTTGCGGAAGAGTCCTGGTGCCATGTTGCGGGCAATGAGTGCTGCCTCGATAAGCAATGTACCAGAGCCACACATGGGGTCGATGAAGTCTGTTTCACCCTGCCAGCCAGTCATCATAATCATACCGGCAGCCAGCACCTCGTTGAGAGGAGCCTCTACAGACTCTTGGCGATAGCCACGGCGATGCAGTGACTCACCACTTGAGTCAAGACATAGTGTGCACTGGTCTTCTGCTATATGGATGTGCAGACGTATGTCGGGGTTGGTAATGCTGATGTTGGGGCGCTTGCCAGTACGCTCACGGAACTGGTCTACGATAGCGTCCTTCACCTTATAGGCGACAAACTTTGAATGACGGAATTCCTCGGAGAATACCACAGAGTCTACTGCAAAAGTCTTGTCTATTGCAATATATTCAGACCAGTCGATATCCTTCACGCCTTCATATACGTCGTCGGCAGAGAGAGCACGGAAGTGCTTGATGGGTTTTAGAATGCGAATTGCGGTGTGCAGTTGGAAGTTAGCGCGATACAAGAGCTCCTTATCACCCTTGAAGGACACCATGCGGCGTCCTGTCTGTATATCACTTGCGCCCAGTTGCGCTAACTCTTTCGCCAAGACAGGCTCTAAGCCCATAAAGGTCTTGGCGATGATTTCAAATTGCTGTGCCATTATGTATTAATGTATAAAATATGGTGCAAAGATACGAATAAGTGAGGACAATACAAAACAAAAAGCTGATTTTTTATTTGATTGTCGAGTGAAAGTATCTTCGAGGTATCTCAAAGGTGCGAATAACTGGGCTAATATCCAAAAATATTGTGAGTTATTTTGGTTGTTACGATTTTTTTTGTAATTTTGCGCAAAACATAACTACTAAGCCTAATGAGCATGATAGAAATTCTATCCCTGGTATCGCTTAGCGAACTGATGCGACTCGACATGTTGTTTTGGGTGGCACTTGTTCCCTTGCTGGCGCTTTCCATACTGATTTTGATGGCGCAACATCGTCAATTCCTGAAACTTAAGAAAGAGTTAATGTTACTGAAGAAGGCCAAACGCAGAGCGGTGGAGTACGACTTGGTGCTGAAAGCCATGAAGCTGTGCGCTTGGCATATTGATGTGCAGGCACGCACCATCACTTACGACAGTGATTATCGTGACTCTCTGGATATCCAGACGGTGCCACCTAATTCCGATGTAGAGGTGTTCTGCAGTACTTTGTTGCCCGAATACAAAGAGCAAATCAAGAAGAAAATGATGGAATTGCTGGAGGGGCGCATTGATCAGGTGCACGAGCAATATGTCTTTAGTTCAGCTAATGGCGACCGCACCAATTGGGGCGAGTTGTATGCCATCATTGATAAGCGTGATGCTGATGGAAAACCATTGTCTGTGGTTGGTACGTCGAGGCTGATTGACAAGCAGAAGAAGATTGAGCAAGACTTGATGGACGCACTGAACAAGGCGGAGGAGAGTGACCGACTCAAGACGGCCTTCCTGGCAAATATCAGCCATGAGGTTCGTACTCCGTTGAATGCTATCGTTGGCTTTAGTGATGTATTGACAGAGTGTCAGGATGAAGAGGAACGTGCGCAGTTAGTAACGCTCATCAAAGAGAATAATGCTCGCTTGTTGCGCCTGTTTGACGATATGGTCAATATGTCTAAACTTGAGGCTGGTGGTGGTACCATCAAGAAAGGACGCTTCAAGATGGAAGAACTGCTCAGGGAGGTCATTCGCACGTATCGCATGCAGGCTAATGAGAAGAGACTTGGGCTGGAGGTTGATGAAAGCTCTGAGGACTTAGAGCCCTATAGCGACCGTCAGCGCCTATCCCAGATAATCTGCCAGTATGTTGACAATGCCATCAAGTTTACTTCTGAGGGCGGTGTGACGCTGGGTTGTAATCTGCAAAGGAGTAACTTGCGCATTTGGGTGCGTGATACAGGTAAAGGTATAGCCTCAGAGTTCTGTGGCGATAAGATATTCGAACGCTTCGTGAAAATTGATGAGTTCGAACAAGGAACGGGTCTCGGACTGAGCATCTGTCGCAGCTTGGCGGTGACGCTTGGCGGTAAAGTTGGTGTGGAATCAAAACTGGGGAAAGGCTCGGTGTTTTGGGTAGAGGTGCCTTTTGAATAGGTGCCCTTTAAATGGTGTGTGATGAATGTAAGATTTGTGAAAAGAATATACTTTATAGGACTGTTTTTTTTGCTGATGCTGTTGCCTGCTCAGGCACAGGATGTTGTTAGAGGACATGTTGTGGATGAGGCTACGGGCGAGGGTATTGGCTTTGCCAGTGTACAATATAAAGGCATTAATCTTGCCACCATCACCGATTCGCAAGGCCGTTTCAGTATTCGACTGCTGAAAGGAAAAAAGTTGACTATCAGTGTGCTGGGTTATAAGACTCGCTCGATTGATATTTCTGACGATAGTGAGAAACTTTTCGTTTCCATGCGTCAGGATTCTAAGTCTCTGAACGAGGTAACGGTCAAGAAAAAGCGTACCCGCTATAGTCGAAAGAATAATCCTGCCGTAGAGCTGATGAAGCGCGTGATAGCGCAGAAGAAGCGCACCAATCTGGAGAATCGTGACTACTATCAGTTTCAAAAGTATCAGAAGTTGACTTTGGCACTGAATGACGTTAATCCGCAACTGCTTAAAGACCCGAAACTTTCTAACTTTCCGTGGCTCATCAACCAGGTGGAAACCAATGAGTTGACGGGCAAGCTGATATTGCCTGTCAGTGTGGATGAGACGGTGACGCAGAAGGTTTATCGCCGTTCGCCTCGTAATGAGAAAAATATAGTGAAAGGTCAGCGCTCGTCGGGCATCAACGACTTCTTCCAGACGGGTGAGATGCTGAATACGGTGACCAAGGATGTCTTCACCGATATTAATATCTACGACGACCAGGTGCGCATCTTGCAGCATCCTTTCATGTCGCCCATTGCCGATGGTGCCATCTCTTTCTATCGCTACTATATCGAAGATACGCTGCTGGTGGAGCGCGATAGTTGTATCCATCTGCATTTTCTGCCCAATAATCAGCAGGACTTCGGTTTCCGTGGAGATTTATATGTGTTGAAAGACTCTTCGTGTCAGGTGAAGCGCTGCGAGTTGATACTGCCCAATCAGACAGACGTCAACTTCGTGGAGAACATGAAGCTGGTGCAGGAGTTCACTCAATTGTCTACGGGCGAGTGGGTGCTGTCGGTGGATGATATGATTGTTGAGATGGTGCTTTTCGACTTCTTGCAGAAGGGGGTAGCCATCAAGACCACGCGCCTGTCGGACTATTCGTTTGATGAGATTCCCAAGCAGTTGTTCCGCGGAAAGGCCAAGACCAAGGTTGACCCTGATGCCGAGCTGATGGGCGATGACTTCTGGCAGCAGAATCGTAAGGTTCAGTTGACGAGAAGTGAGAACTCAATGGGTAAGTTCCTTGATGATATGCAGCATACGGGAGGCTTCAAGTATGTGCTGTGGACGATGAAGCTGCTGATAGAAAACTACATAGAGACGGGCAAGAAGAGTAAGGTGGACATCGGACCAGTGAACACACTTGTCAGCACTAACTTTATTGACGGACTGCGCACTCGCTTGAGCGCTCAGACTACTGCCAATCTCAGTCGCCATCTCTTCTGGAAAGGCTATGTGGCTCGTGGTTGGAAGAGCAAGAATACCTACTACAGCAGTGCCTTGACGTGGTCGCTGAACAAGAAGAAATACCTGCCCGACGAGTTCCCCAAGCGCAACATCACGTTCCTCTCTACTTACGATGTCATGTCGCCGTCAGACAAGTTCCTCAGCACCGATAAGGATAACGTCTTTACGGCGCTGAAATGGGCGAAGGTGGACAAGATGATGTTCTACAATCGTCAGCAGCTCACTCTTGAGCGCGAGGAACAATGGGGCTTGCGCACCCTGCTCAGTTTGAAGACTGAAAAGAACGAGGCTGCAGGAAATATGACCTTTGTTCCGCTGTCGGCTACCAACTCCATCAAGTTCCGTACCACCGAGTTGCGTGCGGAGATAGAGTATAGTCCGGGTGCCCTCTATGTCAACTCCAAGAATCGCCGTCATAAGGTGAATCGCGAGGCGCCTATCTTCACCCTCAGTCATACTACGGGCTTCAAGGGATTGTTGGGCGGTGACTATGAATACAATTACTCCGAAGCCAGCATCTTCAAGCGCTTCTGGTTTGGCAGTTGGGGACGCATCGACTTCTTCACCCGTGCGGGTGTGCAGTGGAATAAGGTGCCCTTCCCCTTGCTGTGTATGCCTGCCGCCAACCTGTCGTACATTAGTCACAAGCAGACGTTCAACCTGCTGACCAACATGGAATTTCTCAATGATCGCTTTGTCAGTGTAGACTTCAACTGGGATATGCAGGGCAAACTCTTCAATCGTATTCCGCTCATCAAGAAGCTCCGTTGGCGTGAGTATATCGGAGCCAAGATGCTGTGGGGAGCCTTGTCGGACAAGAACAATCCCTATCTTGAGCAGAATGCTGGCAGTGATGTGCTGATGCTGTTTCCCGAGCATTCGCAGCTGATGAATCCCCGTGTGCCCTATTGGGAGATTTCTCTCGGTATTCGCAGTATATTCCGCTTCTTCCAAGTGGAATACGTGCGTCGCATGAATTATAATAATAGTCGTTTCGGTCCGAAGAATAGTGTTCGTGTGGGCTTTACCCTGATGTTCTGATGCGTGAGTGTTTACGGTTTTCGTGATGCTCTTTACGGCTTCTCTGATGCTCTTTACGACTCTCTCTTGAGTCACTGCAAAGGTACTGCAAAATCAGCTCTCTGCCAAATTTAGAGCATCTATAATCCTCGATTTTCAGCACCATTTGCACGATTTTGGAGGTTATTGGAAAAGTAGACCGACACAACAACGCAACAACGCAACAACATTTGCATTGTTGCATGTTGTCGACAAAAAAGAATACATAGTTTAATTATATATATTATTATAATAATATATATAATTAAGATAACATACAGTATTTATCAGCGAATTATGAAATTACCAAATGTTGTTGCGTTGTTGCGTTGTTGTGTTGTTACCATTGTCTTTTCCTGAATATGGTTGACTCCTTTTAGACCTTGTTTTTTAACATTTGCCTACCCATACGGATCTTGTTGACTGTCTCTCCTGAGATCAGCGCTTAAAATCTCGCCTTAGATTTTGGTGGTTTCAGAATTTTTTATTATCTTTGCAGTGTACTACAAAACCGTATCCGTGATAAACAAAATATGATGCTATGAGAAAATCCTTTTGTGCCCTGTTGCTGCTATTGCTGCCCCTATGTGTTCAGGCAGTGATTCCTGAGATGAAGTTCCGCAGGTTGGATACTCAGAACGGCTTGTCAAACTCGCAGGTGCTCTGCTCATTTCGTGATTCGAAAGGCTTTATGTGGTTTGGTACCGCCTATGGTGTGAACCGCTATGACGGCTATCGCTTTAAGACCTTCTATTCGAACAGGCGCGATACCACTTCCATGCGCGACAACTATACCGAGCAGGTGATGGAGGCTTATGACGGTAAGCTGTGGATGCGTCAGGGCATGAGCTATAGCGTGTATGACCCCGCTACGGAGTCGTTTGAGCGCAATGCCAGCAAGGTGCTTGCCGCCTATGGCATCAAGGGTGTCTTGGAGAATGTCTATATAGACTCGCAGAAGCGTCTGTGGGCAAAGGTGAATGAGACGGGCGTCTATTGCTACAATCCCAAGGCGAAGAAGTTGACTCATTTCCCTGCAGGCTATGGAAAAGGTCAGCTGAACCCCACCTACGGCATCTGCAGCATGGCTGATTACGGCAAAAACGGCATCGTGATGGCTACCTATCAGGGCGAGCTGGTTTGTCTGGATGCTGACAAGGGTGTTGTGGTGCGCGAGAGTCACTGGATACGCGATAATGGCGGTCAGCGCAACCAAGAGTACAGAGTGTATGCCGACTCGCAGCGCAATCTGTGGGTGACCTCTACGGGCAATACCTTTGTATATATCGAGCATGAGAAACGCTGGTATGCCTCTATCCTTGACCTGATGAGGGCTAAGCAGATACCCAATGTGCCCAGTCAGTTGCATACTTGGGACGTGAAAACCGACCGCCGAGGATGGGTGTGGGTGGCTACCGACCACGATGGTGTGCTGGTGGTAGACTTCAAGAACCATGCGATGCGCCAGTTCCTAAATAGCAGATTTGATACCTCTACCTTGTCGGACAATACGGCAAGGAACATCTATGTTGATAGCAGGGGAAGCGTGTGGATTGGTACCTATAAGAACGGTGTCAACCAGTATCTGGAAGGTATTGCCAGCTTGAAGAGCCTGGACTTGGGTGATGTCAATACCGTTTGTGAAGACCGCTATGGCTACTACTGGATTGGTACCAATGACCGTGGTATCATCGTTTATAATCCCAAGACCAACGAACAGGTGCGCCAATATACCACTCAGAATAGTAATCTGAGCTCGAACATCATGGTGGGCTCCTGCTATGCCAGTGACGGCACCATCTGGTTTGGCTCGTATAATGGTGGATTGGTGCATTGTGTGCCCTCAAAGGAGCAGCCCTATGATGCCAATGTCATCAACTATCGCTCTAATGGAACAACAGACGGGTTGGCAGCTAACAGCATCTGGAGTATTACAGAAGACCGCTGGCACCGCATCTGGTTGGCTACTCTGGGTGGTGGCGTGCAGATGCTTGACCTGAAGAATAACAAGTTCCATACATGGAATTCAGACAAGAACGGTCTCCCCAGCAATTATATGACCTCCGTATGGTGGAACAAGAAAGGCTGGCTGATGGTGGGCTCTACGTGGTATTACAGCTTGATAAATCCCGTTACTGGTCAGCTGCTCAATCGCGTCATTCCTGATGACCCCAGCGTGACGGCAAGTACCGAATCGTCTGTCTGCGTGATGGAAGATAGTCGCGGACTTATCTGGCAGGGCTCTACCTCGGGCGTACTGGTGCACGACCCTCATACGCGTCGCGTCAAGTCGCTCGATATGACAGACGGACTGCTGGGCTCCAGCGTATGCTCTATCTTGGAGGATAAGAACCATGCCATGTGGGTGGTGACCGACCACGGTGTGTCAAAGCTGATACCAGAACGTCAGGAGGATGGCACTTGGCAGTTTATCGTGCGCAGCTATAGCAGTAGCGATGGCTTGCAGAAAGGCACCTACACGCAGCGTTCAGCATACCTAACCCGTGATGGTTTGATACTGGTGGGTGGTCAAGGAGGATTGGATGTTATCAATCCCAAGGGCCTGTCTAATGTGCGAAGCAAGGAACGCCCCATATTCAGTGGCTTGCAACTGTTTGACGAGGATGTACTAGTAGGCAAGAAAGTGAACGGTCGTGTCATCCTTCGCAAATCGCTGGACATCTGCCGTGAGATTACGCTGCGCTACAATGACCAGTTTACTATCCAGTTGGGTAGTGATGCTGGTAATGTCGATAATCACAAGCGTTTCGTCTATCGCTTGGAGGGCTTCAACGAAAACTGGGTGAAGACCTCTGAGCTGAATCCTAATATTACTTACAACTCACTGCGTGCAGGCTCCTACACGCTCTATGTACGCATGCTCAACGATGACGGCACCATTGGCGACGAAGAGGTAGAGATGGACATCACCATCACACCGCCGCTGTGGCGCACCCGCTGGGCTATCCTGCTCTATATGATATTCATAGCCTGTGTGGCACTGGTATGGCGCAGTAGGTTTATCAAGCGTCAAAACCGTCGTATGGATACGGAGTCGATGCGTCGCGAGCTGGAGAAGAAACAGTGGATGAACCAGATGCGCATGCAACTAAAGAAAGAGCATGCGACAGTGGCTCCTCAACCCGAAAAGAAAGAACCCTCAGGGGTGATGAACGTCAATCGCCATTACTGCGACTTGGTATCTTACTTGCGCCAGTTTGCTGAAAACTTTGTTTCTCCAGATGCCAGCAAGGCCGTCAAGATAAACTTTGTGTCTCCAGAGAAAGAGCTGGAGGCAGAGGTTGACCAGCCCCTGTTGACTGAGGCGATGCAGATACTCTGTAATAACTCCGTGAATTTTGCCCATGACGATAGCCTGATAAGCATCGGACTGGTGCGCCAGCAGGATGGTCGCATACAGATACAGGTGGCAGATAATGGCATCGGTATTAAAGATGAATTCAAGGAACACGCCTTTGACCCAATGGTGAATAGCGACGGAATAAAACTTGATCGCGTGAAGGAAATTGTGGACGCTCATGAAGGTACTATCCGCATTGAAGACAACCCAGGTGGCGGAACCATCATCTTCATCACGCTGCCGCCAGCAGAGGAGATAGAAGAGGCCGTGTTGCTGGATGACGAACTATAAAAAATGATAGAAAGACAAGCAAGAATAATGATACGAAGAATGATGATGACAGTAGGGGCGTCATTAGTAATGACGCTGCTAATGGCTGCAGACTATACCGTGAGCGGACAGTATGTAACTGTTCCCGTCAAGCAGGTAACGGTTGATGGGCCTCAAGTGGTGCGTCTGCAAGTCATCAACGACCATATCATTCGCGTACAGGCAACCTCGGAAGCAGAATTGCCAGAGAAGAAGAGCCTGATTATTGTGCCACAAAAGCAGAAAGCCGCATTCTCCGTTACGGACGGCAATAAGGTCTGCGTCAAGGCAAAGAATGTGGAGGCTCGTGTGGATAAAGAGACGGGTGCTGTCACCTTCTTCGATGCCAATGGCAAGCAACTGCTGAAAGAGGCCAAGGATGGCAAGACTTTCAAGAAGTTTAGAGTGCCAGACAGAGAAATTGGCGTTGATATAGACAAGGTGTCAGAAGAGCAACGCAACGGACTCTCTTGGCGTATGCTGTTTGATAGTCCTCAGGACGAGGCTTTCTATGGATTAGGTCAGCACCAGTCGGAGGAACTGAACATGAAAGGACTGAACGAAGACCTGTTCCAGTATAATACAAAGGTTAGTGTGCCTTTTGTCTTGTCAAGCAAGAACTATGGTTTGCTGTGGGACTCGTATTCCTATTGCCGTTGGGGTAATCCTGATGATTACCTGCAATTGGGGCAAGCCTTTAAGATTTACGATAAGCAGGGTAGGGAAGGTCATCTGACGGGTACCTACACGGATAGAAGCGGTAGGCGCTTAGTGCGTGATGAGGATTCTATCTATTTTGAGTACGACTGTCCTGCCACCTCAGAGATTGCCAACCGCACAGAGAAAGGCGGTATTAAGAATCTGCCGAAGGGCTTTAGACTTAATGGCTCAATGGTGGTCTATGAGGGTTTCATAGAGTCGCCCGACAGCAGGCAGTATCACTTCATCCTGTATTATGCAGGATATATCAAGGTGTATATCGGTGGTAAAGAGGTGGTGCCAGAGAGATGGCGCACAGCATGGAATCCTAATACCTACAAATTCCGTTATGTGATGGATAAAGGTAAGCGCGAACAGTTGCGCATAGAGTGGCGTCCTGATGGCGACGTGTCCTATTGTGGACTCCGTGCGTCAAGGGCTTGTAAGGACCAGCGTAGACTCTCTGTCTGGAGTGAGATGGCAAAGGATATGGACTATTATTTCATTGCAGGAAAGGATGCCGATGAGGTGATTAGTGGCTATCGCACGCTGACAGGAAAGGCTCCCGTATATCCTAAGTGGGCATTAGGTTTCTGGCAGAGCAGAGAGCGCTATAAGACGCAGGATGAGGTCTTGGAGAATATGGCCGAATTTCGTAAGCGAGAGATTCCTATCGACAATATCGTGCAAGACTGGAACTACTGGGAGGAAGACCAGTGGGGCTCTCATCAGTTTGAGCAGTCGCGCTATCCCAATCCGCAGGCTATGATAGACAGCGTGCATCAGATGGGTGGTCGCCTGATGATTAGTGTGTGGCCTAAGTTCTATTGCAATACAGAACACTATAAAGAACTCGACAAACACGGTTGGATGTATCATCAGGCAGTCAAGGACGATATCCACGACTGGGTAGGTCCGGGCTATGTGGGTTCGTTCTATGATGCCTATAGCGAGGGTGCTCGTAAGCTGTTTTGGCAACAGATGGATGAGCATCTGTATACAGGCCTTAGCAAAGGTTCAATGTTCAATGTTCAATCTTCAATGATTGACGCTTGGTGGATGGATGCCTCAGAACCTAATGTGCGTGACTGCACACCGATGTGGTATCGTAAGGCACTTAGCGGGCCCACGGCATTGGGCACCTCTACGGAGTATTTTAATGCATATTCTATTGTCAATGCCGACGCTATCTATAACGGACAACGCTCGGTGAATCCCAATCAGCGCGTATTCCTATTGACGCGCAGTGGCTTTGCTGGTGAACAGCGCTATTCTACTGCTACATGGAGTGGAGATATTGCTACCCGTTGGGAGGATATGCGTGCACAGATGACGGCAGGACTGAACTACTCAATGTCTGGACTTCCCTTCTGGGGAATGGACCAAGGGGGATTCTGTGTGGAGAGCCGCTATGTGGCAGCTCAGCAGATGTTTAATAATAGCGGTATAGAAAACGAAGACCTGAAGGAGTGGAGAGAGTTGCAAACCCGCTGGAGTCAGTTTGGTACTTTCATTCCGCTGTTTCGTGTGCACGGTCAGTGGCCAACACGTGAGATATGGAATATCGCTCCCGTCAATCATCCTGCCTACAAGTCGTTTGTCTATTATGACAAACTGCGTTATCGTCTGATGCCTTATCTCTACTCAATGGCTGGTTGGGTACACCTGAAAGACTATACCATGATGCGTGGACTGATAATGGACTTCAATGGTGACCGCAATGTCAAGAATATCAAAGATCAATGGATGTTCGGACCAGCTCTGATGGCTTGTCCTGTAGGCTATTATAAGGCACGAAATCGCAGCGTCTACTTCCCCAAACAGTGTGGCTGGTATGACCTCTACACGGGTGAGCATATTGAGGGCGGTCAGTCGTTGGTAGTGGACGCTCCTTATGAGCGCATCCCTGTCTTTGTGCGTGAAGGAAGCATCATTCCTTACGGTCCGGAGATACAATATACCGACGAGAAACCTGCCGACCTTATCACGCTCTACGTCTATGCAGGTAGTGATGGCGAGTTCCAACTCTACGAGGACGAGGGTACCAACTATAACTATGAGAAGGGAAAATATGCGACGATAGATATTTCCTACAACGATGCCTCTAAAACCCTCTCGTTTGGTCAGCGTCAGGGAGCCTTCAAAGGTATGCTGAAAGAACGTCGCTTCCAGATTGTCTATGTTACTAAAGAACAGCCTCGCGAGCTGTCTTTCGAACCTCTGAATACGGTGACTGTAGCCTATAAAGGAAAAGCAATCAGCGTGAAACTGTAAAATCATTCTTACTATGAATTGTAGATTAAAAACATTGTTGGCTGTGCTACTGCTTTCTTCTGCATCCATACAGGCTGTAGAGAGGAATGCTAATTACAAGGAATCGCCGAAGTACTTAGCGTTGCGCGATTCAGTACATCATGCATTTAATGATGCAGACTCGGCACGTTTCTATACCTCCGTGAAGAAACTGGAGGCCTATCTCCTGAAACAGAAAGACTTGCATGCTTACTATACGCAACGCTGTAATGAGATTGTATTTGAACTGAATCGTCAGAATATCTACGAGGCATACAAGTTGTCATGCGATATGTCGCGTGAGCTAACAGAACGTAAACTCGACAAAGAAATGTATATGGCAATCAATATGATGGGCCATATCTATAACTTCAGTGGCAATAAAGAGAGTGCCAAGAAGTGCTTCTGGGAGGTGATACGCCGTATGGAACAAGAAGGATATTCGGAGAGCCTTCCACCTATTTATATGAATCTGGTGAATATCATCATTGAGGATGACCCTGACGAGGCTTTGCGCTTGATAGATCAGGCAGCATCGATAGCACGTGAGACATCACCAGAGCGAGAGTTTGATATTGAAACCCGTCGCACACTGGCCTATTACCGAAAGGGCGATATGGAGCGATTCTTGAAGGGATATAAGGCTTATAAGGCAGGTGAAGCTAAGGGACTCTCGTCTGTACATGGACGCACACTGGAAGTACTCTATTTGGCTCAGCAGGGAAAAACGGATGAGGCAGTACGACTGGCTAGCGAGAAACTGGAATCTGACCATTATTCTACGATGGCAGAACTTTATGCTAAAGCTGGTCGCTGGAAAGATGCCTACAACATGCTGCGAAAGGATATTGCAGAATCAGATTCAGTGAATAGCATCATCCTGAGTAGTTCTATGCAGGGCATTCAAGATGAGGTGCAACGATACGAGAAAGATCGCGAAGCGGCACTTCGCTATGTTTATGCACTGATTGCTATCGCCTGCCTGTTGCTGCTGCTTGTCTTGGCATTGTTCTATATTGTGCAGGCTCGTCGTCTCCATATGCGCGAGATGAAAAAAGCCTATAAGCGTGCACTGGAGTCGGACAAAATGAAAACGGCCTTCATTCAGAATGTAAGCCACGAAGTGCGTACACCGCTGAATGTTATTACGGGTTTTGCACAAGTGATGGCTAACCCAGATAATCAACTCTCAGCAGAAGAGCGACGTACTATGGCTGATATGATGGTACACAATACCTATCGTATCACCAATATGATAAACGAGGTATTGATGATTTCGGTGCATGAGTCCGCAGCAGAGCGTAAACTGACACAGATAGTATGCAATGATGCCTTTAGTAAGATTGTGTCAAACTTCTATATTGGAAAGGACAAAGAACAGGCGATAGAGATGCGTTACGAAAGCACTCTCGATGATGAGTTCAGTATAGAGAGTGAGGAAAGAGTTGTGCGACTGATACTTATACAGTTGCTCGATAATGCTGTCAAGAATACGACTTCGGGAACGATTACATTGAAAGCATCTATAACGGACAACCAACTGATGTTGGTTGTTGAGGATACTGGTTCGGGAGTGCCTGCCCATGAGGCAGAGCACATCTTCGAACGTTTCGTGAAACTCGACCCGTTCATGGAGGGCTTAGGCATAGGACTGACCTTTGCCCGCACAATGGCTCAGCGCTTAGGAGGTGATGTGAAATGTGATACATCCTATCAGGGAACAGGAGCCCGTTTCGTAGTTATGATACCGCTGACTTAATGTATAAAATCTATCTTATAATAAATGGAGGCTATTCTTATAGTTTCCATTTTTATTTTGTGTTTTAGTAATGAGACCTTTGAGGTGTTGGCATCTTCAACCGATAACAAGCCAGAGGGCTTTAATAAGGTATATGATGGCAAGATTACTGAGGCTGGCTGGGCAGAGTTCACTGCAGAACTGCCTGCAGGTACTCCTCTTATACCGCTGCTGCTAATGGTATTACTGAGGGAGAACTCGCCTTTGGTGTTAGCGCTGTCTATGTTACTGGTAAAGAATCTAAGCCTGCTATCATAAAAGTTACTGTTTCTACAGGCATCAGTAAGCTTGTTGTCGATGGCAAACCTGTTGATGTGTACTCAGTCGATGGTAAACTGGTACGCAGTCAGGCGAAGTCACTCAATGGCTTGAAGGGCGTCTATGTCATCAATGGCAAAACTGTAATGCTGAAGTAGTCAGTTTTTTTTAATAAGCAAATAAAGGAAAGGAACGAAATTTCGTTTCTTTCCTTCTTTTTGTTAATTAAATCAAAATTTCATGCGTGTTATGTTAATTAAAATGATAGAGGGATGTTGCTGATGCTTGGTTGTAAACTATTACTTTTTGGAAAAAAAACACGAAAAAACTTGCATATATAATATAAATGTACTATATTTGCCTGCGGAATGTGTGTATATTACTACTACATTTAGGAAAATTTTAAATTAGAAGAGGAAAATATAAGAATCAATTTTTATCCAATAATTAACTAAAATTATAGCTTATGACTAAAAAGTTCACATCTTTTTTGGTGTTAGCGGCTTTGGCGCTTGCTATACCTATTCATGCGCAGACGGATGCCAGAAAAAAGGCAACGGCTGAACGATTTCCTATACATAAATCGTTGACGCTTCAGACTTCAAAGTTAATGCAAGTAGTTGAAGATAAGGCAACTGCAGCAAACAATGTAGGTGTTGCTTTCCGCCAGGTAAATGCTGAGAGCAAGAACGTGAAGTCTATTATTAGAAGTGTGCAAAAAGACAAGGCATCTTTTGAAGAACTGATGGCGTCCAACTTCTGTAGTGTTAAGTTGGGTAAATCATCTGAGTTGTCTGACAAAGGTGGTATGTCTTCTCGTAATCTTCCTTTGATTCCATACACTTCTTCTGTAAAGAAAAACTCTCGTCGCGCAGAGGTTATTGATAATCATGGTATTATCACTTCACCTGCTGAGGGCGTGAGCAAGATGTACACTCGTGCGGGTAAGATGTATTATTACAATTCTACTGTAAATAAGTTGAGGACTGCTGATCAGGAGGGTAGAACCGAAATCGTTGAAACAACTGATGGTACGGTTTATATCAAGGATATTCTTTCTGGTGTTGCAGCCAATACTTGGGTGAAGGGTACTAGAGTTGGTAATACCATCACAATTCCTGCTAATCAGATGATTTATTTTTGGAAGGATTATGGTGTAGGACTTTATGTAGCTCGATCTACGTATAACAACACCTTTGTGCCAGCTGCAGGTAATATTACTTTTACAGTAAATGGTGATGTAATTACCTTGAATGATACCGATGAAGAAACTCCTATCGCTGGATTCTATACAAACGACACATTCGCAAATTATGGTGATTATGCGACGGTATTGACCTATGACCCAACATTTGTTATTCCTGATTTGGTACAGCTGCCTGATGGCGCTAATGTAGAAACTTGGTATAACAATGGTAAGACCATTGCAGAGTCGGCTATTTCAAGATATGATCAGACAACAGCTAAAGTAGCATTTGTTGGTAATGATGTATATCTGAGTGGTATTTTTACTACTTTCCCAGGCTCATGGATTAAGGGTACTATCAATGGAACCACTGTAACCTTTGCTGGTGATCAGTTCGTTGGCATATATAGCTCTTTCTTGGTCTATGCCTTTGGCTCTAATGGCTATAGCTCTTCTTCAGAACTGCAAGACTTCCAGATGACCTATGATGCTGCAGCTAAGACACTGACTTCGGTTAATTATCTGCTGGCTAATGCTTCAGAAGATGAGGTGTACTTTGTGGAGGGTTATCAAGACATCTTGATTTCTAAGAATGAACCAGTATTTGAGGAGCCTGTAGCAGAAACTGGTGAAAAGGTTGATGCTATACCTTATGTTAATGAACTGAATACTGCCGCTTTGTTTGGCGAATTTGGTGTTATCGATAGCAATGATGACGGAAAGACTTGGGGCTTTAAAGCTTCTGAAACCTATTATACATATAGTGCTGCACATGCTGCTAACGACTGGCTTGTTTCGCCTGCTATCAAGTTGGAGGCTGGCAAGAAATATCGTTTTGCTATTGATGCCGCTGCTGCTTCGGTTCAATATCCTGAGCGCTTAGAGGTGAAGGCCGGTGCAGAACCCAAGGCTTCTGCAATGACTCTGCAGGTATTGGAGCCAACCAATATTACATGGGATACTCCTCAGACACTTGAGAATGTTTCTTTCTCAGTCGCTGAAACTGGTTATTATCACTTTGGTATTCATGCTATCTCTGATGCAAATAAATTTGACCTTGTTGTTGGTAACTTTGTTGTTGAGAGTGGTGTAGAGCCAACAGCTCCTGCTGCTGTTACTGATCTGACGGTTGTTCCTACAGAAAATAAGTTGGAGGCAAATATTAGCTTTACTGCTCCAACCAAGACATTTGGTGGTGATAATTTGCCAAGCTTGACTAAGATTGAAATTCTGCGCAATGGAGAAGTTATCAAGACTCTGGATGAGAACTTGACTCCAGGGGCTCAATATAGTTATGTAGATAAGGATCCTTCACTCGTTGCAGGAACATACACTTATCAGGTTGTAGCCTATAATGCTTCAGGAAGTGGTTTGAAGAGCGAAGGCGTAGCTGTATTCCTCTATATGGTAGCCGAGCCTCCATATATGGCCGACTTTACTATCCCTGGAACCGTAGATCAATTCCAAACTATTGATGGTAATAATGATGGTTCTACGTGGGAGTGGAATGCTGGGTATGGTGCATATTATATGTTTAATTCACTTCATGCGGGTGATGATTACTTGGTATCATTGCCAATCCATCTGAAAACTGGCAAGAATTATCATGTCTTTGTTTCTGCATATGCTGCAAATGCGACCTATCCAGAACGCTTCGAGATTAAAATGGGTAAGGTTCCTACAGTTGAGGGACTTAGCACTACAATCTTAGAGCCAACAGAGGTTTCAAATGTGACTGAGGAAGACTTTGAGAATAATTTCACAGTAACAGAAGATGGTGACTATTATGTAGCTATCCACGCAATCTCTGATGCGAATATGCTTAGGTTGTCAATTAATAGATTGATTGTGGGTATTGGCGCAAGCCCGAAGTCTCCTGCTGCTATTACAAACTTTACAGTTAGTCCTGGCGCTAAGGGCGCCTTAGAGGTGAACCTCGCTTTTAGAACTCCAGATACTTTCTTTGACGGAACACCTGCTGAGGGAACAATGGACGTTGAGATCTATCGTGATATGGTACATATCGCAACGATGACGGATCTTCCTTATGGTACCGATCAAACTTGGAAGGATACAGATGTAGAAGATGGTCAGATATATGAATATCTTCTAGTTCCTTCAAATGCAGAAGGTTCAGGTCAAAGAACTGATCACTTGGCTGCATTTGTGGGTACTGATATTCCTGCGGCCTTGACAGGTTTGACTGCTGCAGATAATGGTACTTCTATCACCTTCGGATGGCAGAAGGTTGGTGAGCAAGGTGCTAACGGTGGTTATGTAGACCCAGAAAAGGTTAATTATCAGCTTTGGAGCCTCAAACTTCAAGAAACACCTGCTGGTAGTCAGCTCGTAACAGATAACCAATTGGCTTCAGTTACTGATGCTGATAGCTATGAACTAGAGATGAATACCGATGAAGGAGATCAGGACTTCAAGTATTGGGCTGTGTTCCCAGTTAATACGTTGGGAGCAGGTGAACCTATGACAGTCTCAAGAATTGTTGGTGCTGCTTACACACTGCCATTTGGTGAGAGCTTCGAAGGTGGATCATTCCATTATCTTTGGACAGGTTCAGATAATGCAGGAATGTATATCTCTGACGATGCTTCTGATGAAGATGGTTCTGCAGCGAAAATGTATGTACTGGATAAACCTGGTGTAGGTTATGTAAACACTGGTAAGCTGAACCTGAAGGATGCATTCAACCCAACATTGTTCTTCGACGTGAAGTCTGAGACACTTACTAAGTTGAGTGTAATGGGAAGCATCAATGGTGCTAAATTTACTACCGTTCAGGCTGATGTTCCTGTAACTTCTGAGTATACCACCGTAAAGGTTTCTCTGAATAGTCTGAAGAATGGTCGCTATGCACAAGTTGCTATTAGTGCAGACTTCGCAGAAGCTACTGCCGATACTTGGGGAGATGTATTGTTGATTGACAATATTCGTATTGTTGACCTCTTTGCAAACGACCTCTCTGTAACGGTTGAGGCTCCTGCTACTGTTGAGGCAGGTCTGAAGGGTACAATCGTTGCAACAGTGAAGAACGAAGGCGAGAATGCCGCAACTGGTTATACTATTAAGGTAAAGGCCGAAGATAAGGAACTGCTCAACCAGACTGTGAATGAAACTTTGGAACCAAACCAGAGTAAGGAATTCACTGCTCAGTTGGAGACCTCTATAGTAGACTTCGGTGCTGGCGTTACAATTACTGCAGAGGTAGTATATGAAAGTGATCAGAATCTTGATAACAATGTTGCAGAGACACTGATTTCTATCGACGCACCTTCTGTTCCTGCTCCTACAAATGTTGTTGCAACTGATAAGGGCGCAGATGGCGTAGAAGTTACTTGGAATGCTCCTGGTGCTGAGGCTCGTGCTGCAGAAGATGTTGTAACAGAGACCTTTGAAAATGGTATGGGTGGATTTACTACGATTGATGCTGATGAAGATGGCAAGAACTGGAAACTCAATGCCGGAGGACAAAATATTAAGACTCATTCAGGTCTCGGCAGTGTATACTCACAGAGCTATGATAGCAATGCCGCTCGTGCATTGACTCCAGATAACTGGTTGGTTACTCCGTTGGCAAAATTGGAGGGAACCTTCAGCTTCTGGGCATGCGGTCAGGAACCAACTAGTGCTGATGAGCACTTCGTAGTATATGTTTCAACAACAACTGCTGATGATCCTGCAGCCTTCACACTGGTTTCTGACGAGTTTGTTGCAACAAGTGAGATGACACAGTATTCTGTTGATTTGAGTGCCTATGCAGGTCAGACTGGTTATATTGCAATTCGTCACTTCAATACCACAAACAAACTGGCTTTGGTTGTTGACGATGTAACCTTCAGTCGCGCTATTCCTGTACTCGTAGGATTCAATATCTACTACGATCGTGAGAAGATTGCTGACGTAGAGGGTGATAAGACCACTTACACTGTTGCAGCTGACAAGGTTACTGATGGTGAACACTCATTCGGTGTCAGTGCAGTCTATGCTAATGGTCGTGAGTCTTTGATTACCACTGCTATGATTACTGTTGGTACAGACATCCGTCAGATTGTTAGCGATGGCAAACCTGTTGATGTTTACTCACTCGATGGTAAGCTGGTACGCAGTCAGGTGAAGTCGCTCAATGGCTTGAAGGGTGTTTATGTCATCAATGGCAAGACCATCCTCGTGAAGTAAGGATTCCATTCTTTACAAAACATATTACAAGTGCCCTGTTTTTAACGGGGCACTTTTTTCTTTATATATAATAAGGTGTGCAGAAATGAAAAAACTAACAATATGTAACAAATTTCATTGAAAATGTATTTTTTCGTAATAAAAACACAAAATAATTTGTTTATTCGATACAAAAACACTACCTTTGCATTCGTTATTTGCGAATTAATAGGGTAAACCGAACACTTGCGAACTAATAATAATGGAGAGAACAACCAACTCATATTGATAGGTAGTGAAGAAAATCCAACTCAAATCAAATATTATAATTAACTAAATTGTTTCACTTTTATGAGTAAAAAGTTTACTTCTTTTTTGGTATTAGCCGCATTATTGCTGGCTGTACCAACTCATGCTCAGTTTGCTAAGAAGCAGTCTAAGGCGCAGGTTTCTGCGTTTAAGACTAATATTCTTAAGCCAGCTGATCTCGCTAAGGCGAAAGATGCCAAAATGAAGGCTGACGCCAAGTTTGAAGGACAGGCTTTCCGCGGATTTGCCGCTAAAGGTAATTATCTGCAGGCCAGTCTGGATAAAATTCAGGAAGACAAGGCCATTCTGCAGAAGCAGATGGAGGAGAATTTGAGTGCGACATTGCACGGAACCATGCATCAGGTAGAAGGCAAGGTTTTTGCAAATGTATTGTTTAATCAGGCACGTCAGATTAAGTTTGATTCAGCAAAACCTTCTGTAAGAAGGGCTTCTCATCGTGCTGAAGAAGTTGTAGTAAATGGTGTTATCACCGCCATCCCTGAGGGCGAAACCAAAATTTATCAGCGCTCAGGTACTGGCTGGTATAAAAATGGAAATTCTCTTTATTATACAGAACAGGGTGGTAATATCGAAATTACAGAACTTGCAGATGGTACTGTATATTTTAAGGACTTCTTCTCACAGGTAGGTGTAGATACTTATATTAAGGGAACAAAAGTGGGTAATACCATTACCATTCCTGCTGGTCAAGTCGTTCTCTTCTGGGATGACGAAGAGGGCGGATACGGATTGCGTACAGGCTTTGCAACGTATACAAGCAATGGTTTTGTTGAAACTAAGGCTGGTGATCCATATATTCTGACTGTTGATGGAAATACCATCTCTCTGACAGAGACAAGTTTTGATTTTGACAATGCTACAGGTACTATCGCAGGTCTCTTCTATACTGATGATGATGCATTTGCTGGCTATGGAGATAATAGTTCTGTATTTACTTACGATCCAGACTATGTTGCTCCACAGCCTATCGAACTTCCTGAGGGTGCTGTTGTAGAAACCTGGTATCAGGATCAGACTGTTGTCGGCAGTGTTGGTGATGATGATGGATTCACTAAGGTTGCTTTCGTTGGTGACGATGTATATATTAGTGGCATCTTCAAGAACTTCCCCGACTCTTGGATTAAGGGAACTATTGATGGTACTACTGTAACATTCAGTGGTTTGCAGTTCTTAGGTAATTATAGTTCTTATGAGATCTACGCTACTGGTTCTAGCGAATTAGGCGCAGGTTCTGCTGAGTTGCAAGACTTCAAGATGACCTATGATGCTGCTGCTAAGACATTGACTTCAGTAAATACGCTGTTGGCCAACGCTAAAAAGGATGCTGTTTACTACTTGGAGGCTTATAAGAATATCGTTATCTCTAAGGATGCTCCTGAAGAGGTTGTAGCAACTACAGGTGCAAATGTTGATGCAGTTCCTTATACTAATGCACTGACTAGCGCAGAATTGTTTGCCGACTTTGGTGTTATCGATAGTAATAAGGATGGTTCTACATGGACTTTTGACTCAAGCTATGGTACATCATATAAGTGGAATAGCGCTAATGCCGCTAACGACTGGTTGATTTCACCTGCTATTAAGTTGGAGGCAGGTAAGAAATATCATTTCGCTATTGATGCAAAGGCTTCAGGTGCAAGCTTCCCAGAGAAGTTTGAGGTTAAACTTGGTACTGAGGCTAAGGCTTCTGCTCTTGCACAGAGTGTTCTTGATGAAGTAACTGTTACTTCAACTGCATTTGTTACATACGAGAATTTCAATGTTTCTGTTGCTGCGACTGGCTATTACCACTTTGGTATTCATGCTACCAGTGATGCAGATCAGTTTAGATTAGCTGTCGCTAACTTCCTCGTAGAGGCTGGCGTTGAAGCTGCTGCTCCTGCTGCTGTTACAGACTTTGCTCTTGCTCAGACTGAGGGTAAGCTTGAGACTGTTGTTTCATTCAAGGCTCCTACTAAGACTGTGGGTGGTGACGACTTGGCAGATCTGACCAAGATCGACATTCTGCGTAATGGCGTTGTTATCAAGAGCTTGACCGAGGGCGTTACTCCTGGTGCAGAGCTTAGCTATGTTGATAATGACGAAGCTCTGACTATTGGTACTTATACCTATCAGGTAATTCCTTACAATGCTGCTGGTAATGGTGAAAAGAGTGAAGAGAAGAGTATCTTCCTCTCTGTAGCTTTGGACGTTCCTCATACCTTTGATTTCTCACAGAATCTGTTGGATCAGTTCAATGTTATTGATAACAATGGTGATAACAAGACTTGGATTTGGAGTGAGTCAAATGGCGCTTACTATCCATATCATGGTAGCAATGCTGCTGACGATTATCTGATTACGCTGCCCTTCAACCTGAAGGCTGGTAAGAATTATAATATCATTGTTACTGCCAAGAACTCTGGTTCTTATGCTGAGAAGTTCGAGGTTAAGGCTGGTAAGGAAGCTACCGTTGAAGGTCTGAATATCAGCGTTATTGAGCCTACAGAATTGACGGGCGGTGCATATAATGAATATGAAGGAATTCTTAGTCCTGCTGAGGATGGTGCATATTTCATTGCAATCCATGCTATTTCTGATCCTGACAAACTCAACCTGAGCGTTAAGGCATTGGCAGTAGAGCTCGCTCCTGAGGCTACAGCTCCTGCTGCAATTGCAGACTTTGCTGCAACTCCTGGCGCAGAGGGCGCTCTGGAGGCTAACTTGGCATTCACTGCTCCTGCAAAGGCAATCAATGGTGATGCTCTGACTGGTACTGTTGACGTGAAGATTTATCGCGACAATGTTTTGGTTAACACTTTGACTAATGTTGCTGTAGGTGCTGCTAAGACTTGGAAGGATACCGATGTTGAGAATGGTAAGACTTATACCTACTACTTGGTTGCTTCTAACGCATCTGGCGATGGTCTGAAGTCTGAGAAGAAGAGCGTATTTGTTGGTGAGGATGAGTTAGGTGACATTGAAGAACTCAATGTAACTGGAACAACTGCTAACACTATTAGCTTCTCTTGGAGCGAGGTTGCTGGTGCAAATGGTGGTTATGTTAATACCGCTAATGTGAAGTATGCAGTAGTAAGCGCACATGTTGAGACCGTATGGATCTTCCAGGAGCTTATTATTGATGGTATTCTTGGCTCAGTTACTGGTGAGACATCTAGTACTTTCGACTATGCTGTTGACGAGGGCGATCAGGGACACAAGTACTTTGGTGTTGTTGCTCTGAAGGCCGACGCTGATCTTCCTGCAGTAGGTGACGAATTGACTGGTGCTTACACATGGGCTCTGACAGGTGCTCCTTACGATTTGCCTTTGATTGAAGGCTTCACAGGTTCTGCACTCCACTATGTATGGGATTCTAATGCATTCCTTGGTATCTCAGAAGAGGATACAGATGGTGATGGTGTTGCTCTTGACCTAATGACCGAAGAACCTGGTGTTGTTTACCTGCAGTCTGGTAAGGTAAATATCAAGGGTACTTCAAATCCAACAATCGTCTTCAATGCTAAGAGTCCTAATGTTAGCAAGCTGTTTGTTTATGCTTCTAAGGATGGTGGTGATGAGACTTTGGTTTCTACTATCGATTTGACCGAAGACTACGAGTCATATAAGGTTTCTCTCGCTAACTTCACAGATGCTGCTCGTTACGTTCAGTTCTCGTTCGTTGCTCAGTTGGCAACTCCATATACTGCAAATGCAGAGGGTACTGCAATTGCTGATAAGGGTGATTACATCACTATGGACGATATCCGCGTGATGGATCTCTATGAGTACAACCTGAAGGTTGCTGTCAAGGCTCCTAAGTCTATCGTTGCTGGTCAGAAGGCTAAGATTGCTGTTGCCGTAACCAACGATGGTGAGAATGCTGCTAAGGATTATGTCGTAACAGTTAAGGCTGGTGAGAAGGTTCTTGCTAGTGTACTTGCTGACGATGAATTGGCATCATTCGCTACAGATGTATTCGATGTTGACTTCGAGACTTCTATCTTTGACGAGGCTGGCGATGTAACACTGACTGCTACTGTTGACTATGAGAATGAGCTGTATCCCGATGATAACACTGCAGAGACTCTGATTACTGTTAAGGAGCCTACTGCTGCTGCTCCTGAGAGCCTCACCGCTGTAGATAAGGGTGATGCTGGTGTAGAACTCACTTGGACTGTAGCTTCTGCAGACGCTCGCGCTGCAGCGGAGACTGTTACAGAGGACTTCGATGACGAGACCGTATTTGAGCCATTTGGCTTGGGCGGCATCACGGCAGATGAGCACAATGGTGCATTTGGTGATTGGACTTTGTATGATGGAAATGGTATTTCTACATACGGATTCAATGGAACCGAATTCCCCAATAACTATTCTCCAATGGCATTCATGCCATTTAATCCCGCTTCTGTTTCAGCATCTGTAGCATCAAGCTACGCTCCTCATAGCGGTGAGCAGTTCTTGGTTTCATTCTGTCCTGCAGATGAATCTAATACTCCTGCTGCAGATCACTGGTTGATTTCTCCTGAATTGTCAGGTGATGCACAGACTATCAGCTTCTATGCTCGCGCAATCACTGATCAGTATGGTGCTGAGACCTTCGAAATTCTTGCTTCTTCAACGGATAACAATCCTGAGAGCTTCACTATCGTAGGAACAGAGATTGAGCTGGATGCTACTGAATGGACTGAGGTTACTGCCGATCTTCCTGCAGGTACTAAGTTCTTTGCAATCCGTCACACTTCTCAGGATATCTTCGGTCTGTTGATTGACGATGTAACATATGCAGCTGGTGGTTCTATTCCTGTTGCTGCTTCGTTCAACATCTATTACGAGGGCGAGAAGATTGCTACCGTAGAGGGTGACAAGACTACCTACACTGTCGCTGCAGATAAGGTAGAGGCTGGTGAGCGCACCTTCGGTGTAAGCGCAGTATATGCTACTGGTGCAGAGTCTAAGCCTGTTGTTGCAACTATTACGATTGGTTCAGAAACTGCTATCAGCGAAATTATTGCCAATGGCAAGGCTGTCGATGTTTACTCACTCGATGGTAAACTGGTACGCGGTCAGGCTAAGTCTCTCAACGGACTGAAGGGTGTTTACGTAATCAATGGCAAGGCTGTCATTGTGAAGTAATCACATCTCAATCTAATAAACAAATCTAAGGGAGGAGCATTGCTCAAGGAGTCTTGCTCCTCCCTTTCTTTAAAAATAAGACGATGAAAAGCAATCGAATCATTCTTCTGGCAGCATACTGCCTGATAACCTTGAGCGTGGTAGCAGCACCACGTAGTAAGGAACAGATGAAAAACGCTGCTGCACAAGCCATCAACAAACAACGTTCAGGAAAGAAGATGGCTCCAAGAAAAGCCAGCGAGCTGAAGGTCTTGAAGACTACCGATAGCTATGAGATTATCGGTAATGAGCAAGGCGGCTTTGCCGTTATTGCTGCCGACGACCTGCTGCCTGAGGTGCTGGGAGTGTCAACCTCAAACTATTCTAATGGTCAGAATACCAACTTCCAATGGTGGTTGACAGCAATGAATCAGGTGGCATCTTATGCTGTACAGCATCAAGTAAAGATGAATACAACGAAACCAGATCCTACCAAGTATCCTACATCTGTAGGACCTCTGATGACGACTAAGTGGGATCAGGATGAACCATATAACGACTTATTGCCACAGTCTATCTATGGCGGTCGATGCATTACAGGTTGTGTAGCTACTGCAATGGCTCAGGTGCTGAACTATTTCCAAGTGCCTGAATGTGGAATCGGTACGCGTACTATTTATTATCCACAGGGTAGTAGTTCTGGTACTGCTATTACAGCAAACTTTGGTGAGCACGTCTATGATTGGGACAATATGTTGGACGAATACACCTATGGTAACTATAACGAAGCTCAGGTGAATGCTGTTGCTACACTAATGCGTGACTGTGGTGTGGCTGCTGATATGGAGTATGGCGGTTCAAATAGTATCGAGAATGGCTCTGGTGCCTATTCACAGGAAGCTGCTGCTGGTTTGCGTACCTATTTTGGAATTGCAGAGGCAGAGTGCTTAGAGCGCGATGATTATAGTGAGTATGCATGGATGGATATCGTCTATCGTTCATTGAGCGAAGATGGTCCTGTATATTATGGTGGAGCCAGCTATAGCAGTGGTGGTCACGCTTTCGTTCTCCATGGCTATCGCGAAGATGGTAAGGTATATGTCAACTGGGGATGGAGTGGTGACGATGATGGTTACTATGATATCGCTCTGTTGAATCCAGGCTACTATCATTTCGATATGGGACAAGATATGATTATCGGAGTGAAAGGTGCTCCCCGTAACTTGACGGAAGAGAGTGTCGAACTGACAAAGGCTGGCACACTGAGCAGCAAGTTGGGCGACGATATGATTGGTACTGTTGGTACACTGAAGATTAAGGGTGATATCAACTCTACCGACTTGCGTCAGATTCGTCGTTTGGCTGGTATTGATGAAAACGGTGAAAAGACTGATGGTCGTCTGCAGCATCTCGACCTTTCTGAGGCTAACATCGTTAGTGGTGGTAAGGCATACCTCATTGATGGTAATAAGCAACTGACAACTGAAGACAATGTATTGGCCGAGAGAGCCTTCTATGGTTGTAAGTATTTGAAGAGTATCAAACTGCCTAAAGGTCTGAAGACTTGGGGTGAGGGCGCATTGGCACTCTGCCTGCAGTTGACTGATGTTGAGGTAGGAACTCCTGCTGCTGATGCCGACTTTAAGATTGTAGATGCTATCGTATGGAATAATGCTCAGGATGAGATTATTGCCGTATTGCCAAGCGTAAGTGGAACATTTGATATCGCCAAGGGAACAAAATCTCTTCATAACTATGCTTTGGCTGGTTGTGCTCGCCTGTCGAAAGTTGTTTTGCCTGCTAGCTTGAAAACTTTGGGTACAGAGGCTTTGCGTAATTGCAGTGGTCTGCAAGAGATTCGTGTCGTTAGCAAAGAAGTTCCTGAGTTGCTTGGTGCAGATGTATTCACTGGTATATCATTAACCTCTTGCCAGCTCTATGTGCCTGCAGGTTCAAAGACCAAATATGCACAGAAGGCTCAATGGGGTGACTTTAAGGGCTCAAATTATGACAATATTGTAGAATATGGTTCTAGTGTGAAGGTTCGTAATACTATCCGTAAGTATGGCGAGGACAATCCTAAGTTTGTCTATGTTGTTTCTGGTGACCCCATTACTGGTGAGCCTGTTTTGAGTTGTGAGGCTACTCGTACCACTCCTGCAGGTAAGTATCCTGTAACAATTAGCTTGGGTACAATCACTGATGAGAATGTAGAGCTGTTTGATGGATATATTGTTATCCAGAAAGTAAATGCTACTGCAACCGTAGAGAATGCTACTCGTGAGGCAGGACAGCCTAATCCAGAGTTTAGCCTGGTATTCGATGGTCTTGTTAACGATGAGGTTGTTCCTGTATGGCTTGAAGAGCCTGTATTCACTTGCGAGGCTGACGAGAACTCTCCTGAGGGTGAGTATCCTATCACCGTTACTGCTACTGCTGAGAGCTATAAGCTGACATTCGTAGCTGGTACGCTGACAGTTACTCCTTCTACAACAGGTATTGTTTCTGTAAATGCTGATGCAAAGGCTAAGTCTGATGTCATCTTCGACCTCTCTGGTCGTCGCGTATCAGAGTCAGCAATGAACAAGGGACTCTACATCCGTAACGGAAAGAAGCTTGTTAGAAAGTAAAAGTCAATACGAATAGTTTGACGACATTATACATGAGGTTTGACGGCATAATTCGGCTTGAATTATGTCGTCAAACTCTTTGAATTTACGCATAATTCAAGGAGTATTCACGCACAATTCTCGAAGTATTTACGCATAATACTCTTCGGATGTTGGCTACTTAACTTAATCCCTCCCCCTATGGGGAGGCGACACTCAACTCCGGGTTAGCTATACTCAGCGCCAAATCTGTTACTCTCGCACCTCAAGATAGCTGTATTCAGCGCTGAATCAGCTGTATTCGGAGCTGAGTTAGCTGTATTACTCAGCCATATTCTAAGATAAAGAGTTTATTAGCAAAAACATCTAACCTTCTAACCCAACACCCTTCAAATGCCTATCTGTATTGAGTTTCAGGAGGGTTAGATGTTTTCAAACATCTAACCCACTACTAACCTTTTTTAGAAGTTGGGTTAGATGTAGGTTAGATGTTCAGCATCATCTAACCCGGCTCAAACCCTTTGTGCATCGGTGTTTCAGCCCTATTGGGTTAGAAGGTTAGATGTTTTTATGAATAATTGCTTCTTACGATGTGACACTCTTGTTAATCACATATTTCTGGTAATAGGTGATAAGTAATGTTGTCAGTGGCAGTGCAATAATCATTCCCAGAATGCCTAATAATGCACCCCAGATAGATAATGACAACAGAATGATAGCGGAGTTGAGTCCCATCACCTTTCCCATAATCTTTGGAGTAAGGATGGTGTCCTGTATAATCTGCACTACAGCGAAGACGATGAGAGCGCCCAACAAGATAATCCAGAAGTTCTGACCAGTATCAGCAGCCTTAATCACTGCTAACAATACGGTGGGTACTAATCCGATGAGCTGTAGGTATGGCACCATATTCAGCAGACCGATAAACATTCCTAAGCCAATAGCCATGGGGAAGTCGATAATCAAGAAACCGATGCTGAAAAGTACGCCTACGCAGAAAGCTACACAGCCTTGTCCACGAAAGTATTTGTTCATACCCTGTTCGATGTCACTAACCACCTGTGTGGCTAACGCACGATAGCGCATGGGGAACATCTGTACCCATCCTTTGGAGAACTGCTCATAGTCTAATAATATAAATAAGGTATAGAGCAGTACCATCGTCAAAGTGAAGAAACTCGACAGGATATTGATAGACTGGGCTATGACACTCCATAACTTCGGAATGGTCTGCTTGATGGTGTCGATAAATCCTTCTTGCGTGATGACAGACTTAATGTCGTCGCTGTTGACGTTGTTATGGATGAACTCCTCTATCATATTGGGAATGTTGCTCATAAAGGTATCTTGCGAGATATAGGCTACCAGCAAGTCTTTCACGCGTGCACTCTCTTCGAGAATAGGGGGTATCATCAACAATACGAGTCCTGCTAATATCGTGGTGACCGTAAGTATGGCGCATAGAATACCTACTATGCGAAATCTCAAGTGACAACGATATTGGAAGAATTTTACCAATGGGAAGAGTAGGTAAGAGATAAGCCACGCCAAGAAGAAGGGTAGCAGCACACTACTAAGACGTTTCAGCAACATGACGATACCTACCACGATAATGACGCCCATGATGCCGCGAATAAAACTGTCAAATGTAATCTTTTTCTGTTCCATATTCCTTTGCTATAACGCCTGCAAATATACAAATTATTTTTTATTTTGTTTGGCTTTGCATTATTTTTTTCGTAACTTCGCACCATGAATATCGAACCGATTGCTATATTTCATTCGCCCTTTACGTCAAAATTCGGCCTTCCACGACAGAGCGGGATTGTTAGTGAATTGCGTGGAGAAATCCATTTCCTTCCGGCATATAGAAATGCCGATGCCTTGCAAGGACTGGAGGATTTTGACTATTTGTGGTTGATATGGGGATTCTCCGAGCATGTAGATGCAGAGAAGCATCCAACAGTTCGTCCACCATTGTTGGGCGGTAACGAACGAGTTGGTGTATGGGCATCACGCTCTCCTTTCCGCCCCAATAACTTAGGGCTATCGTCTGTTCGTATCAATTCAATAGACTTAGAGCATCTGACCATTGAAGTGTTAGGCGCTGATTTGATGGATGGAACACCCATCTATGATATCAAGCCTTATCTGCCTTATGCAGACAGTCATCCAGAGGCTCGTGGTGGTTTTACTGATAAACGCAAGTGGAAACGCCTGCAGGTATCAATTCCTGATGAGGTATGTCATGTCCTCCCAGAAAAGGATGTGAAGGTGCTGATAGAGGCACTGTCTCTTGATCCTCGTCCACACTATCAGTCGGATGCCAATCGTCAATATGGTATGCCTTTTATGGGCTACGATATCCGTTTCCATGTGGCAGATGGATGTCTATATGTTGATGATTTTGTGGAAAAATAGCATTAATTTATTGAATCCATTAAACTTTTTGCTCCTTTTGTCGTCAAATTAATAGTTTTGAGAAAAAGAAGCAATGTAATAAGTAGTTTCGATACATTATAGTGATTTAGGTTAACATAGTGTTTTATGAGGCAGGCGTGCCTCTCTGAATGGGTATATGACTTATAGTAAGAAGAACTCAGGACAACAGGTGCCTCGCAAGTCTGCGAGGCATCTATTTTTAGAACATATTCTTTGCTCGTTTCATGTTTTTTTTGTACTTTTGCATCATCAATAGTTCTATGATGATTATGAAGAAGATATTATCAGTCGCATTATTGGCCGGTTTGGCAGTCGTGTTAATTGCATGTGGAAGCAAGAAGAAAAACGAAGATATTATTGCTCCGCGTATAGTTAAGGTACAGCCTAAAGCTCCCATTCGTATGCAGTCGTATAATGACGTGAAAAATGTGGAATGGATTGGTAAGACCTATCAAGTGTCTATCAGTCGTCAACCGAGCGATTCCTTGCCCGTTATAAAGGACGAGACAGGTCAGAAATATATAGATAATGTCTTCAAGTTGAAAGTTTCTCGTCAAGATGGTTCCGTATTCTATAGCCGTACGTTTACCAAAAATGCTTTAGCTTCGTATCTTGACGAAGAATTTACTAAGACTGGTGTGTTCGAAGGTTTGGTCTTTGATAAAACTGATGGCGATTGGTTAGTATTCGCCGCTAGTGTAGGCCATCCTCAGAGTGATGAGTATATTCCTTTGGTTATTCGCTTGTCGCGTATGGGCGAATTAACAATCGCTCGTGACACACAAATGGATACTAATGCGGAGGAAGCCGATGATGATGAGGTATAGTCTTGCTATACGTCCATCAGTTTTTGCCAATCATCACTAAGCATTTCCATTTTGGAATATACCAAGTCTGCCCCTTCCTTGATGAGCATTGCAGCGGGTAGGGGACCTGTATTCACTGCAATAGTGAAACAATGAGCCGCATGTGCAGCTCGTACTCCTAATGGGGCATTTTCTATAACGATAGTTTCCCATGGCTCAACTCCACATTTCTGCATACCTATTATATAAGGTTCAGGATTTGGCTTCCCGTGTTTTACATCGAAAGCTGTTACCATTAAGTCCTTACATACCATACCATCAAAATCGTTTTGCAATTTATTTAAGAGCGTATGTTGACCACTGCCTGTTACTACGCAGATTTTCATTCCTTGCGCTTTAATCTGTTGCATCAAACTTTTGACGCCGGGCATAATGGTAGCTGGTGTTTCTTGGCAATGGGTAGCAAATAGTCGTGACTTATGTTGGTACATCTTGGTTGCTTCTTCATCGCTAACCTCTCGTTTCCATTGTTGACGGGTAATCACTTTGATGGTTTCGATGCCACGCATTCCTTCGTATTCATAGGCCATGCTGAATGGCATATTCAAACCATAGCTGTTCATGGCCTCATTCCATGCCTTTGCATGATTAGGCATAGAGTTATAGATGACACCATCCATATCAAAAAGAACGGCTTTTGGGCTGAGATGCCCAAAGCCGTGTCTTTCTAAATATTGTTGAATTGCTTTATTCATCTAATATTTTCTAGGATAATCTAGGTTAATCAGAGATTCTCTAGATATTCTAGCTTACTGCTCTTTTGCCAGGCGTTCCTTGATAGCTTTTGAGTCAGCCTCATAGCCAGGCTTGTCGAGCAGTGCAAACATATTCTTCTTGTAGGCCTCTACACCAGGCTGGTTAAAAGGATTTACTCCCAATACGTTACCGCTGATGCCACAGCCAATCTCGAAGAAGTAGATGAGTTGACCAATGTAGTACTCGTTCAATTCGGGAACAGAGATACGGATATTAGGTACACCACCGTCAACATGAGCCAGACGTGTACCCAACTCTGCCATCTTATTCACTTCGTCCACACGCTTGCCGGCGAGGAAGTTCAAACCATCAAGATTCTCCTCGTCGCTAGGGAACAACAGCTTACGATTTGGCTTCTCTACAGAGATAACGGTCTCGAAGATAGTGCGCTCACCTTCCTGAATCCACTGACCCATTGAGTGCAGGTCGGTAGTGAAGTCGCAAGATGCAGGGAAGATACCCTTGTTGTCCTTACCTTCAGACTCTCCATAGAGCTGCTTCCACCATTCAGAGATGAAGTGGAGCTTAGGCTGGTAGTTGACCATAATCTCAATCTTCTTGCCTGCACCATACAGACCATTGCGAACAGCTGCATATTGTGCTGCGATGTTCTCCTCGAAAGGAACATCCTTTCCGCATGCCTTCTCCATATCCTGTGCACCCAGAACGAGAGCCTTGATATCAAAACCAGCACAAGCGATAGGCAGCAAACCTACTGGAGTGAGTACAGAGAAACGACCACCAACATTGTCGGGGATGATGAAACTCTTGTAGCCCTCTTTGTCTGCACAGGTGCGAGCAGCACCGCGCTTAGCGTCTGTTACAGCAACAATTACCTGCTTGGCAACTTCCTTACCCATCTGGGCTTCGCACTGCTTCTTCAGCAGACGGAAAGTCAGCGCAGTCTCAGTAGTTGTACCAGACTTTGAGATATTGATAACACCAAACTTCTTATCCTTCAGGTATTCTGTCATCTCTGCGAGGTAGTCCTCACCGATGTTATTACCAGCAAACAGGATAGTGGGGTTCTTCTTGTCCTGAATAAGCCATGCAAAAGAGTTGCCGAGAGCTTCGATAACGGCACGGGCACCCAGATAAGAACCACCGATACCTGCAACGACTACTACTTCGCACTTCTCGCGGAGGGTGTTGGCTACAGCCTGTACCTCGTCAAGGAATGCAGGGGTAATACTACTGGGCAGATGCAACCAGCCCAAGAAATCGTTACCGGGACATGTACCATTTTCCAAGGCCTCTTGTGCAGCCTTTATCTTTGGCTCGAAAGCCTTTACTGCGCCAGCTTCCAAGAAACTAGCTGCTTTTGTAATGTCAAGTTTGATGTTACTCATAATAGCTTTTTTTATTTTTATCTAAATGAATCCGTTAATAGTTTGATCTCAATCTGAGGCGAGATGCGCTCATATAGTATGTTGTATACGGCATCAAGGATAGGCATGTTGACGTGACAGTGGCGATTGATTTCCTTCATACACTTCGTGCCAAAGTATCCTTCCGCAATCATTTCCATCTCGATTTGTGCCGACTTCACGCTGTAGCCTTTACCAATCATGGTACCGAAAGTACGGTTGCGTGAGAAGTTGGAATAACCTGTTACCAATAGGTCGCCCAAATAGCAGCTATCCACAATGTTGCGGTCGATAGGATGTACCACTTTAAGGAAACGTGACATCTCCTGCACAGCGTTAGCCATTAATACAGCCTGGAAGTTATCACCGAATTTCAATCCGTTGCAGATACCTGCTGCGATGGCATATACATTCTTCAATACAGAAGAGTATTCTATACCAACAACATCTGTTGATGTCTTCGTTTTGATGTAGTCACTAGAGAGGATATCAGCAAACGACTGTGCCTTGTCTATATCTGCACATCCCACAGTGAGGTAACTTAGGCGTTCCAAAGCTACCTCTTCTGCGTGCGAAGGTCCACCAATACAAGCCAAATTCTCGTAGGGCACATCATATACCTGATGGAAGTATTCTGAACATACCAGATTCTCGTCAGGTACGATACCTTTGATGGCTGTGATGATGAACTTGTCGCGAATGCGAGTTTTCAACTTCTTTAGGTGACTCTTAAGATAAGGTGACGGAGTAACGAATATCAAAGTGTCGTACTGCTCAACTATCTTGTTGAGGTCACTAGAGAAGAATATCTCGTCGATGTTGAAGTGTACACTCATCAGATAGGCAGGGTTATGCCCTAACCTGCGGAAGTCTTCTATACGGTCGTCGCGACGCATATACCAACCTATATGGTGAGTATGTCCCACCACAATCTTGGCTATGGCTGTCGCCCAACTTCCGCCGCCGATGATTGCTATTCTACCACAATCGTACATGGTTCATTGAATATTGAACATTAGGCTTGCGCCTTCTCAATCCACTGCTGCACCTCATCAACAGAGGGCTTCTGCATATCGAGCTTATATTTCTTGACGATGTCGCCAATCTTCTGCTGAAGACCTTGTGCCTTCTCGCCGGTGATATTCTGAATGAGGTTGAATCCTGCCTTGCGCAGAACGGGTACCCATTCCTCTGTTACGCCAATCTCGGCCCACTCTGCAGGTGTGCTCTGAGGTGCTTTCTTCTCAGGCTTCATCTGGGGGAACAGCATGACCTCACCAATAGCAAACTTACCAGTGAGCAGCATAACCAGTCGGTCGATACCGATACCGATACCAAATGTGGGAGGCATACCATATTGTAATGCACGCAAGAAGTCGTGGTCGATAATCATCGCCTCGTCATCACCCTTGTCGGCAAGTTTCATCTGTTCAATGAAACGCTCCTCCTGATCAATAGGATCGTTCAACTCAGAATAGGCATTAGCCAACTCCTTACCATTTACCATCAATTCGAAACGCTCGGTGAGTCCGGGCTTAGAACGGTGCATCTTGGTAAGAGGAGACATTTCTACGGGATAGTCAGTGATAAAGGTAGGCTGGATGAAAGAGCCTTCACAGAACTCTCCGAAGAGTTCGTCGATGAGCTTACCCTTACCCATGGTCTCGTCAACCTCCATGCCCTTTGACTTGCAGAAGTCGCGAATCTCGTCTTCTGTCTTTCCATCACAGTCAAATTCTGTCTTCTCCTTAATGGCATCAAGGATAGGCAGGCGGCGGAATGGAGCCTTGAATGAGATAACCTTTCCGTCAATCTCTACTTCAGGCTTTCCATTTACGGCTGTACAGATTTCTTCCAGCATCTTCTCTGTGAAGGTCATACCCCACAGCAGGTCTTTATAGCTCACGTAGAGCTCCATGCAAGTAAATTCTGGGTTGTGAGTCTTGTCCATACCCTCGTTGCGGAAGTTCTTGCCCATCTCATAAACACCTTCGAAACCACCTACGATGAGGCGCTTCAGGTAGAGCTCGGTGGCAATACGCATATACATGTCCTGATTCAGGGCATTGAAGTGAGTGATGAATGGACGGGCAGAAGCACCACCTGCAATATTCTGCAGGATAGGAGTATCTACCTCTGTATAGCCAGCCTCATCAAGGATGCGGCGCATAGTGCGAATGATGGTGGCACGCTTCAGGAACGTGTCTTTTACGCCAGCGTTTACAATCAAGTCAACGTAGCGCTGACGATAACGCAACTCGGGATCATCGAATGCGTCATATACCTTACCGTCAGCATCAGTCTTTACGACGGGCAGTGGCTTCAAGCTCTTGCTCAGTACGGTCATCTCCATAACGTGAACGCTGATCTCGCCAGTCTTAGTGCGGAATACGTAACCTTTCACGCCGATGAAGTCACCCAAATCAAGGAGCTTCTTGAATACAATATTATAGAGGTCTTTGTTCTCATCGGGACAAATGGCATCACGCTGTACATATACCTGAATGCGGCCTTTAGAGTCCTGCAGTTTGGCAAAGGCAGCCTTACCCATGATGCTCTTGCTCATGATTCGTCCTGCGATGCTTACCATACGGCTATTCTCCGGTGTGGCAGTCTCACGTACATCATTGCCTTCCTCGTCTTTTCCAATGACGGGCAGATCCTCGAAGTCTTCAATAATATCTGTGCTCCATGCATTTACGGGATACTCTGCTGCAGGGTAGGGATTGATACCCATCTTGCGCAACTCTTGCAGACTCTCACGTCTGCCAATTTCCTGTTCACTGAGTTCTAAAACGTTCATATCTAATATCAAAAAATGTCGTAATACGATGCAAAGGTACAAAGAAATCTTTAAATATTTGCAAAAAAACTGGCATAAAGTTTTGTGGACAAAAAATTATTTACTATTTTTGTCCCGTAATACTCGAGTAAAACACAATTGTTATGATTCAGAATGGTATCAAGACACGGGTCGTTGGCGTAGACATTAGTCTGGAACGAACGTCGATAGGTATTGTCGACATACGTGGCGAAATTATTGCAACGTGCTATTTTACAACGGCAAACCATCCTGTCATTGGAGACTATCTGGCTGTGCTTTGTGAGCATATTCAGCAACTAGTCGAACAGAACGGAGGCTTTGAGAGTGTCCGCTCCGTGGGAATCTGTGTGCCTAGCGGTAACTTCCGTACGAGTAGTATTGAGAATCCTCCCAACTTGCCTTGGAAAGGGGTGATACCCTTGGCTGCCATGTTGCGTGATCGTTTAGGACTTGCTGTGGCTCTAGCGAATGATGCTCATGCAAAGGCATTGGGCGAGCAGACTTTTGGCGCTGCTCATGGTATGCGCGATTTTGCTATCGTCTCTATAGGCCATGGCTTGGGTAGTTGCTTCTTCAGCAATGGTGTTCCTCATTTGGGATACGATGGTTTTGCTGGTGAGGTGGGACATACCTGTTTCGTTCCTAATGGCCGTCAGTGCGGCTGTGGTAAGAAAGGATGCTTGGAGGCTTATGTGGCCGCTAATGGTATTATACAGAATGCCAAGGATATTATGGCTGAGCGCTCAGAACCATCAAAGATGCGTGAGGTGGAGGTGTTGACACCACATATTATCCACGAATTTTGTGAGATGGGTGATGAGTTAGCCATAGAGACTTATCGTCGTACGGGCTATTACCTTGGCTTGGGCTTGGCCGGCTATGCTTCTATCTTGAATCCAGAAGCAATCGTCTTTACAGGTGGTATTGCTCAGGCTGGTAAATGGCTATTAGAGCCCGCAAATCAAACGTTTGAGGAACATATTTTCCACAATATACAGGGGAGAGTGAAATTCGTGGTTTCTAACCTCGAGAATCGTACCCGTAATATGTTGGGTGCTAGTGTGCTGGCATGGGATGTGAAGGAATATTCGTTGTTTAAGTAGTTAAAAGAGGACGATATAATCATGAACGATAAGGTTAAATCCCGAGTAATAGGTATCGATATAGATGTCAACACCACTACGATTGCGGTGGTTGATTTGCGTGGTAATATTATCGCTCAAGATAGTATACAGACAGAACAATACGCTAGTATTAATAGTTTTGTTGAGGCATTGTCAGAGCGTGTCATTGCATTGGCTGAGGCTAATGGTGGCTACGAGAATATCCGCTCAGTGGGAATGTGCGCACCTAGTGCCAACTTCCTGACGGGTTGTATTGAGAATGCTGCCAATATGCCTTGGAAAGGTGTCGTCCCATTGGCTGCCATGCTTCGTGATAGTATTGGCTTGGCTGTTGCACTGGGTAATGATGCTCATTGCTCTGCACTGGGTGAGTCTGCCTATGGCGTAGCTCACGGCATGGAAACCTTCATCACCATCACCATGGTTCGTAGTGGTCTAGGTAGTTGCTTCTTCAGCAATGGCGTTGCCCATTTGGGATACGATGGCTTTGCTGGTGAGGTAGGTCATGCTTGTATTGAGGATGGTGGTCGTCAGTGTACTTGTGGTCGTCAAGGCTGTTTGGAAGAGTATGTCTCTAATCGTGGCATTATCCGTACCGCTCGTGAATTGATGGAGAAAACGGATACACCTAGTATCCTGCGTGATGCGAAAGAACTGACACTGGAATCTATCTTGGATGCTGCCAATAAAAATGACGCATTGGCTATAGAGGTATGGCGCTATACTGGTGTGTTGTTGGGTATAGGTATTGCCAACTATGCAAGTATTGTAAACCCTGAAGCCATCATCATTACGGGAGAAATCATCAAGATGGTTTATCCGAAGATGTGGGATGTCGTAGAAGAGACCTTTAAGGAACATGTCTTTGGCAATATTCGTGATAAAGTGAAGATTGTACTCTCTGCCGTTAATGACCATGAGCGCAAAGTACTTGGTGCCAGTGCTCTGGCATGGAAGGTGAAAGAGTATTCATTGTTTAAGTAAATAGATAATTCCGAGAAGATAGTGAACGTAGAAAAAATAAAAGAGCTGATTAATGCAAAGCCCAATTTAAGTACCGCCCTCGGGATGGAGTTTATTTCCACACCCGAGGATGATATTTGTATGGCACGTATGAAAGTTGATGAGCGCAATCGCCAACCTTTCGGATTTCTGAGTGGTGGCGCCTCTTTGGCTTTAGCCGAGAATGTAGCGGGAGTAGGTTCTTCTGCTTTGTGTCCTGGTTGTGCCTGTGTGGGTATTGAGGTAAGTGGTAGTCATGTGCAGGCAGTAGTAGAGGGCGATACCGTTACGGCTTGTGCCCATCTGCAGCATAGAGGCAATACGCTCCATGTCTGGCAGGTTGATATTAGCAATTCGGCAGGTGAATTAATCTCTACCGTTCGTGTAACTAACTATATCATCAAACAGAAGAAGTGATGGATATGCAGGGATTTGCCCTTTTTCGCTTGCCTTATGCGCAGGAGATGACATATATTGCGGGTGGAGTTACGCAACTATCTTCGTGTACGGCCTTGAGTGATAAGCAAGGCTTTGTCTTTGCTCCTTTTGCTCCATCAGCCTCTCTGCCCATCCAGCTGATAGCACCAGAAGAGGTGGAGGTCTTTTCTTGTTTTTCTAGTTTATCTAATTTATCTAGAATCTCTAGTTTCTCTAGAATCTCTAGTTTCTCTAGCTCTCCCAAAGAAAACTATCACATCGATTTCCATAACTTCCATGCCCATCTGACAAATGGTGATTTCCAAAAGCTGGTGCTCTCGCGTAGCATAGAGATAGAAAAAAGTGAGGAGGTCTCGCCTCTTGATTTGTTCCGTCGGGCTTGTGAGCACTATCCACGTGTGTTGGTTTCGCTGGCATATACGCCACAGAGTGGGTTATGGCTCACTGCTACACCGGAGATTCTGTTGTCAGGAACCAATCATGAGTGGCATACGATGGCATTGGCTGGTACGATGCCTTTTGCAGAACAGGTTCGTTGGAGCGATAAGAATATACAAGAGCAACGCTATGTAGCTACCTATATCACTCGTCAACTGGAACAGTTTACAGATGACATCCATGAGGAAGGACCCTACACCACGCGTGCGGCCCATCTGGCTCATCTGCGTAGTGATTTCCGTTTCTCTCTGCCTGACGCATCGCATCTAGGCGATTTGCTGCAGGCTTTACATCCCACACCCGCTGTCTGTGGCTTGCCTAAACAAGAGGCTTTCCAGTTTATACTTGATTATGAGCATCACCAGCGCAGCTACTATAGTGGTTTCTTGGGTCCTTTGTTTGTGAATGGACAAACCAATTTGTATGTTACGTTGCGTTGTATGCAACTGTTTGAGAATGGCTATCGCCTTTATGCAGGCGGTGGACTGTTGAAAGATAGTGTAGAGGAACAAGAGTGGCAGGAGACCGAAACCAAACTGGATACAATGCGTCGCCTTCTACTTTAATATTTTTCGTGTCATGTATAGCAATAAAGAGAATGTAAACATATTAACGGCCTTGCTCGTTGCTCATGGCATCAAGCATGCTGTTGTTTGTCCTGGCAGTCGCAATGCGGCTATCGTACATAACTTCAACGAGTGTCCTGATATCCAGTGCTATCCTGTTACCGATGAACGCAGTGCAGGGTTCTATGCTTTGGGTATAGCGTTGTGCTTATGCGAGCCTGTCGCCGTTTGTGTTACTAGTGGTACGGCCTTGCTAAATGTTGTTCCTGCTGTGGCTGAGGCTTATTATCAGCATGTTCCCTTGGTAGTAATCTCTGCCGATCGTCCCCCTCAGTGGATTGACCAACTCGATGGTCAGACCCTTCCTCAGCCTGATGCGTTAGGACGATTTGTGAAGAAAGCAGTCTCGCTGCCCGAACCCCATGACGACGAGGAACGATGGTATTGCAATCGCCTAGTAAACGAGGCCCTGATAGAGCGTCATGCGCCAGTGCATATCAATGTGCCTATCACAGAGCCCTTGTTCGATTTCTCTGTTGCATCCTTGCCTGAGGAACGAAAGATAGAACTGATTCCTGCCGACTGTACGAACATAACACTGACACATATCTGTAGGATGTTTCTGCAGGCTAAGCGTCCTATGCTTATTGCTGGTCAGCCGATGAATCCTTTGATGGATGAGGCTGTCATGCTTGTGCAGGATGATGAAGAATATGTGCCCGATTTTGTACTTTATACCGGTGGCTCTATTGTGAGCAAACGAGTAAAGCGTTTCTTGCGAAAGGCTAAAGAGACATGGGTGGTTAATCGTGAAGGCGAGGTGACGGATACATTTATGAATCTCACTCATGTCGTTCAAGGTGATCCGCAGGTAGTGGCCGATATGGTACGATTCAATTTAGAGGAGATGCCACATCCCTTTGTACAAAAGTGGGAGGCTTTGTTGGCTAATATCCGTCAGCAGGTAGAAGCCTATGAACCCGCTTATTCTCAAATGGCAACGGTGAAGTATCTCAATGGTCAATGGTCAATGGTCAATGGTTCAACTCATTACGCTAACTCCACCGCTATTCGTTTGGCCAATATCTATGCTAAATCGCCCATTTATTGCAATCGTGGCGTGAATGGTATTGAAGGTTCACTAAGTACGGCCGCAGGCTTCTCAATTGCATGTCAAGATGCTCCAGTTCTTTGTGTTATTGGTGACCTTAGTTTTTTCTACGATCAAAATGCTTTGTGGAATCAAAACCTGAAGGGAAACTTCCGTATCTTATTGTTGAACAATGGGAAGGGGGGTATTTTTAATATGCTGCCAGGGTTGGAAAAGAGCCCTGCACGTGATGCCTATGTCTCTGCACAACACGACACCTCTGCCGAGGGCATCTGTAAGCAGAACGATGTGGTCTATCTGAAGGCAACCAATATGGAAGAGATGCAGCAAGGCGTTGATACCTTATTGCAGATGGGAAGTGAGCGTCCTGTACTTCTGGAAGTCTTTACCGATGCTGCAGAGGACGAGCGAGTATATAAGGAATATTTCCGTTCGCTTAGTATTTGAATGAGGAGCCGCCCACAAACTCACGCATAATTGACGTGGGTGGTATCTCCTTGTCACTAACGGGCAGGAAGTAGTGGATAAACTTCAATAGACGGTGTGCCTCAGAATATTCATCGCAGTTCTTGGGTACTGACGAGAGAATAATCTCGGCGTGGGTGCGCAATACGGCAAACTCGATGTTTAGTGCCGAGTTGAACATGGCGTCGGCGGTCTCCTGATAGGGGAATATCCATTTGTCCTCAGCCTCACATACATTCTTCCACTGTGCTATAGTCTCTTGTGCGGTAAATGCTCCCTTGTTGTAGTCACGAATGATGCGACGCAACAAGCGGTTGTCGCGTACCGGTATCCAATTGTGGTCGTCGAGTGAGATGCTGGTCAATGCTGAGATATAAATTTTATATTTCAGTGAATCCTCTATCTTCTGTGTCAGCAGTGGGTTCAAGGCATGGATACCTTCGATAATCAGTACGGTATCACCAGCCAACTTCAACTTCTTGCCGTTCCATTCACGCTTACCTGTGGCGAAGTTGTATTCGGGCACTTCTACGCGCTCACCCTGCATCAGGCGAGTCAGGTGGTCTTCCAGTAGTGCATAATCCACTGCCTCGATATTGTCGAAGTCGTAGTCGCCATTTGGTAACTTAGGCGTATCTACACGATTCACAAAATAGTCGTCGGTAGAGAATGATAACGGACGCAGACCGCAAGCCAAGAGTTGGATGCTCAGACGCTTACAGAAGGTTGTCTTACCAGATGAAGAAGGACCTGTGATAAGTACCAGTTTGATGGGGTTCTCTTCGTCGTGGAAACGACGGTCAATCTCTTCGGCTATCTGCACAATCTTTTTCTCTTGTAGCGCCTCGCTCACCTGAATGAGTTCTGAAGCATGACCTTTCAAGATGGCTTTGTTTACATCGCCCGCATTTGACAGGCGCATGATGATGTCCCATTTTGTCTTCTCACGGAACATCTCATAGGTCTTTGGCATATCCACCTTCTCTGCCAGAATGGTAGGATTGTTCCAGTCGGGCACACGTAGCAGCATACCATCATGGTAAGGCTCTAGTCCGAAAACCTTCAGATAACCGGCACTGGGCACCAACGGGCCATAATAATAGTCTGCAGTGTCGCCCAACGTATAATAGTCACTATAGATTTGTCCGCTGGTTTCAAGCAACTTTACCTTATCAGCAAAGCCGCGTTCCGCAAATACACGGATAGCCTCCTCGTTGGTAGCTTCTGTGCGGCGGAACGGCATATCCATGTTTACGATTTCTTTCATGCGCTCGCAGATTTGCTCCACGTCACCATCTGCCAATGGTTCGTTGTTCTTCTTCTTGAAGTTACAATAGTAACCGCGTGAGATGGTGTGCTCGATAAATAATTTTGAACCGGGGAATACATCCTGTGTTGCCTTGTAGAGCAAGAAACACAGTGAGCGTACATAGACACGATGTCCACTGCCCTCACGAGCATCCATGAATTCCACGTCACGATTTTGGAAGAGTCTGAACTTCAGACCTTGAGAGGCATTGTTTACTTTTGCCGATACCACGGGGTAGGGCAAATTGATTTCCTCGGCAAACTCTTGATAAACGTCCAGCAGGGAAGTTCCCTCTGGGAAACTCTTCGTCACGTTGTTGTTCTTGCAGCGAATCTGTAGCATAGCACAATAATTTGTGTGCAAAGTTACGAAGAATTTACGAATTACGAATTACGAATTACGAATTATTTCGTACCTTTGCACGAAAAAGCATAAAAGATATGGAAGCAAGACAATGGAAAGAGATTAAGAAATTCGAGGAGATATGCTTCGAAGAGTATCATGGTATCGCTAAGATTACCATCAATCGTCCACACTATCGCAACGCCTTTACACCGAAGACTACGCTGGAGCTGAGTCAGGCTTTTGCCCTTTGTCGTGAGTTGCAGCGCATCCGTGTGGTTTTGCTTACTGGTGCAATGAGTGAAGTACCTGAGGGTAAGACCTTGGCTGATGTGAAGCATGCCTTCTGCTCTGGTGGCGATATGCACGTAAAAGGTCGTGGCGGCTATGTTGATGATGAGGGTGTTCCCCGTCTGAGTGTGCTCGATGTGCAGATGCAGATTCGTCGCTTGCCTAAGCCCGTCATTGCCATGGTTAATGGTTATGCCATTGGTGGTGGTCATGTACTCCATCTTGTCTGCGACCTGACCATTGCTTCTGAGAATGCCATCTTCGGACAGACAGGTCCTAAGGTAGGTAGCTTTGATGCTGGTTTCGGTTCTTCCTATCTGGCACGTATCGTAGGTCAGAAGAAGGCTCGCGAGATATGGTTTATGTGTCGTCAGTATTCTGCCAAGGAAGCACTGGAGATGGGTATGGTCAACAAGGTCGTACCTATCGCAGAGTTGGAAGACGAGTGTGTTCGTTGGGCAGAAGAGATGATGGAGCGTTCACCCATTGCCCTGCGCATGATTAAGGCTGGTCTTAATGCAGAGCTCGACGGTCAGGCAGGCATCCAGCAGTTGGCAGGCGATGCCACTATGCTCTACTATTTCCTCGATGAAGCCCAAGAGGGTGGCAAGGCGTTCCTTGAGAAGCGCAAGCCCGACTTCGACCAGTATCCCAGGATACCATAAGCGAGGACTCTGTTTTTAATATCGCATTCTTTTTGCTAGAAAATAAAGTTCACGTTCACGCCTAATGTGCTATTATGTAGTATGTTAGGCGTGAATATTGTTTTTTATATGGCCTTCTTACAGACTTTTTCTGATTTGTTCTCTATGTGCGATGGATGTCGCAGATATCTGCGACGGCTGTCGCAAATATTTTCGACGGCCGTCGCAAGTTGAGAGATAGCTGTTGTTGGAAGAGAGGAGTGAGCCTTTGGAAGATTGATTATGTTTGCTTGGAAGTTGTTGGGTTTCAGGTGGTTATGTAGATGTGTTTGGCGAGTGAGGATAGGTCAATACCTACTCTATTATCACTTTTGTGACTATAAAATTAACATTTGTTTTGATTTGTTTTTGGGAAAGCAAGAAATAATTGATGGTTCGTAATGATGAAAAAATAAAGTTCACACTTAACGCGCTGTCAGCTAGCGGATTATGCGTGAGTGTGAACTTTGTTTTCTTGCGTGATAATTTTTTTAGGAGCCAATTCCTTGACCATCGCGAAAGATTCGTTCCGTCTCCTGCCTCTGCAGAATCTCATTCATCTCTGCTTCATGTTCCTCAAACGATTGGTCGTAGAAATAGTAGCCATAATGCTTCTCTTCATACAGGAACCAGTATTTGGTTCCGAAGTATTGGCTGGCATAATGCTCTTTCTCCTCGCCCCACCAGTATTCTTTGGGAAATCCAAGTGCTTGATAGAGGTCGCCACAGCGCTTGAGTAGTATTTCACATTCTGTTTCTGAGACAACATCACACAAGTCTTCCCATTCTGGATGGAAGTGAACGTAGCGCCAATCATCATAGTCCTTATTTTCTATTAGCTCGGCAGTCCACTTCCATACTTTCAGAGCCCACCAGAAGTGGCCTGTCTCTGCGCAAAGGTCGCCAATGCGCATGCCCTTCTGATACTTCCTCTTGCAACTCTCTGCACATCGTATGGGATGAATCTCACGATTAACCAAATCCTTCAATAAACGTGCTTCAAGATGAGTCACAACACCATTAGGCATGCAGCTGCATACCCGATAAGGAATTTTTCTTCTCATAAGTTTATGAATTTAGTGCAACAATATAAAAGATCACCTTACACCAGTCCTTTCGTACTGGTGTTTACGGGTTCTTCACCCGATTGTTACACTATGCTTTTGAAGCGGATCTTTAGCTATGTCATCTTGCTTTTTCCTCTCATTTCGGCTGCAAAGCTACACATTTATCTTTGATTCTCCAAACTTTTTTGAGAAAAAACTGCCTGGTGAACATCTTGTTATAATATAAAAGTAGTAACTTTGCAGTAAAATAGAATGCAGCATGAAGCAATACAAGATTACGACAGAGGAGCGAGTGCTCCATTTCAAACAGCCTGCAGGAACGAGTCGTGGGGTATATACCACGAGGAGAATATGGCTGGTGACTCTGACGGATGGAGAACGCAGCGGAGTAGGCGAGTGTGCACCACTGCCTAAGCTGAGTTGTGACGACATTGCCAACTATGGCGATGTGCTGAAAGAGAAAGGAAACGAGTTTGTTGCTGCCTTACAACAAGGTGATGAGGCTGTGGCAGCATTCTTTGAGACTTTGCGCGACTATCCCTCAATGCTTTTCGGCTTTGAAACAGCTTTATTATCGCTCTCATCTCTCACCTCTCATCCCTCATCTCTTTTCGATACTGCTTTCAGTCGTGGTGAAGTGGGTATTCCTATCAACGGACTGGTGTGGATGGGTACCTTTGAGGAAATGCAGCAACGTATAGAGGAGAAACTGAAAAAGGGCTTCCATTGCGTGAAACTGAAAATCGGTGCCATCGACTTTGATGCTGAACTGGAGTTAATCAAGCAGATTCGTAATCGCTTTAGTTACCACGATGTGGAATTACGTGTAGATGCTAATGGTGCCTTCCCTTATGAAGATGCACTATACAAACTGGAGCTATTGTCGCAATATGCACTACATAGCATCGAACAGCCCATCAAGGCAGGCCAGTGGGCTTATATGGCTGAGCTGTGTCGTGAGTCTCCATTACCAATAGCTCTTGATGAAGAACTGATAGGTGTCAACGATCCTGAGCAGAAGCGTCAGATGCTGAACATTATCCGTCCAGCATATATCATCTTGAAGCCTTCGCTGCATGGAGGTATGATAGGAACCCGTGAGTGGATTAGTATTGCTCAGGATATGGGCATTGGCTCATGGATAACGAGTGCCTTAGAGAGTAACATTGGGCTGAATGCGATTGCGCAACTCTGTAGCTCTGTATATGGTGATGCTATCACTATGCCACAGGGATTGGGTACAGGTCAGCTCTTTACGGATAATATACCTATGCCACTGGAGATTAGAGGAGAAAAACTTTGGAACATTGAACATTGAAGATTGAACATTGAAGAATTTTTAGCCGAATGGCATAACGATAGCCCAACGATACTGGTGCATACCAGTGGATCAACGGGAAAGCCGAAGCCGATGCTTGTAGAAAAACGACGCATGGAGGCTTCGGCAAGGATTACTTGCAATTTCTTAGGACTGAAAGAAGGCGATACGGCATTGTTGTGCCTGCCACTTGACTATATCGCTGGCAAGATGATGATGGTAAGGGCACTGACTTGCGGACTCCAATTGTTTAGTGTAGAACCAAGTGGTCATCCGCTTAATAATGTTCAATGGTCTAATCGTTTCTTGAAACGCTTTGCACCTTTAGGTCAAAGAATGTTCAATAATCAATGGTCCCTTGTCGCTATGGTGCCTTTGCAGGTGTGGAATTCGCTGCAAGTGCCTGAAGAACGCGAACGCCTGATGCAGATTCGCCATCTGATAATTGGTGGTGGTGCCATCAACGATGAATTAGCTGAGGCATTGAAGGACTTTCCCAATGCGGTATGGAGTACCTATGGGATGACAGAGACATTGTCGCATATCGCTTTGCGTCGTCTGAATGGTAAGGAACGTAGCGACTGGTATACACCTTTTGAGGGCGTTACCATTTCACTCAACGAAGATAACTGTTTGTGTATTAATGCACCAGCTGTGCATGATGGACTGTTGGTTACCAACGATATTGCAGTATTGGAGAACGGTCGCTTCCGTATTTTAGGCAGAAAGGATAATGTTATCTGTTCAGGTGGTGTCAAAATACAAATAGAAGAGGTGGAACGAATGCTTCGTGCGCATGTGCGTGTTCCTTATTTAATTACTAAGGTTCCTGATGCTCGTTTGGGAGAAGCGGTAGTGCTGTTGACAACAGCTGCTGATGTGGAATCTTTGCGCGATATTTGTCACCAAGTACTGCCTCCCTATTGGTGCCCTCGCCATTTTCTTTCTGTTGAAAGCCTGCCAATGACGGCTACGGGAAAGCCTGCACGTGCTGAAGCAGAGCGCCTGGCTCGTGATATTTACTAAAAGTAGGTGGGACCTGTCCTCACGGATAGGTCCCACCTTGGTTAATTAGTAAATTTAATAGGTAGTAGTTTCAATCTTTATCTTAAAACTCCCGATAGAAATCGAGAGCTTCTTTGATTTCTTCTTCAGTGGCAGTCTGATTGATACGCAGGTCGCCGATGTTGGCTAATAGCGTAAAGTTGATAGTACTGCCTGTATTCTTCTTGTCGTGATGCATCAATTCCAATAGGTGAGAGTAGTCGTTGCAAGTAATAGGCATGCGACCATAATGCTCTTTGATAAAATTGACGGTTTGGCGCATCTTGTCTGTAGGAAAGCCTGTCTTGATACATGAAAGATAGAGCTCAACCACCAGTCCGTAGGCTACAGCGTAACCATGAAGAACAGGTTTGCGCTCCAAAGCCAATGACTCGAAAGCGTGGCCTGCTGTATGTCCGAGGTTTAGTGCTTTGCGCAATCCTTTCTCTGTGGGATCTTCTGTGACGATGCGCTGCTTGACAGCAACACTCTCGGCAATCATAGAGGTGAGAGAGGAAAGGTGAGAGGTGAGAGGTGAATATTTAATATGCTCAGCCCACATTTTCTCATCGCTAATCAGCGCATGTTTTAGCATCTCGGCATAGCCTGATAGCAAGTTTTCTTGGTCGAGCGTTTTCAGAAATTCTGTGTCAAGAATTACGCAGTTGGCATTATTGAAGACACCAATCTCATTTTTCAATCCTCCAAAGTTAATACCTGTTTTTCCACCGACTGAGGCATCTACCATTGAGAGTAGGGTGGTAGGTATATTAATATAAGGTATACCTCTCTTAAATGTGGAAGCAGCAAAACCACCCAAATCTGTCACCATTCCACCACCCAGATTAATCATCAACGAGTGGCGTGTGGCACCCATACGTTGAAGTTCTGACCAGACATGACTCAGGGAGTCAAGTGTCTTGTGCTGGTCGGTAGCCTCAATCGTAATCGTGTTAAAAGGATGGGGAATAATGGGCTCTACAACGGGCAGACAACAATTAACAGTCGTCTTGTCTGTCAGGACAAAAAGACAGTCATACTCACACTCCGCAATTGCCTGATTGAGCGATTGCTGTAGCTGTTGTGATATGATAACTTTCTGCTGTTCCATTATAATGTTCCGGCTGCAAAATTAGCATAATTATTTCGAAATCGTATAAAAAAAACGTATAATTGTTGCTTTTACATTATTTTTTTTCTCTCTTATTAAACTTTTCCAATTGCGATGCGTCATAAATAGCAAAAAAACATTTTTAAAACAATATGAGAAAGCATTTATTCTTATTACTTTTCTTACTGAGCAGCGTTGCAGCAATGGCTCAACGTCAGGTAACGGGATCGGTTATCGAGAGCGATACCGAAGAACCCATCGCTCAGACTACCGTAAGACTGTTACGCACCGACTCTACACTCGTAACTGGTGGATTAACAGGACTTGACGGTAAGTTTCGTGTGAAGGCCCCATCAGCAGGCCAGTACATTATTCAGGTAACATGTGTAGGTTTTAAACCTTATACCAAGCGCATCACTCTCAGTGACGACAAGGACTTAGCATTGGGTACGCTGACATTGAAGCCAGATGCTATTATGCTGAAAGGCGCTACTATTACGGGTAATGCCGCTAAGGTAACCGTAAAGGCCGATACCTTTGTATACAATGCCGCTGCATTCCGTACACCAGAGGGTTCTGTTGTTGAGGAACTGGTAAAGCGTCTGCCTGGTGCTGAGGTTAGCGATGACGGAACCATTAAGATTAATGGTAAGGAAGTAAAGAAGATTATGGTTGACGGTAAGGAGTTTATGACGGGCGATACAAAGACCGCCATGAAGAACCTGCCTACTAATATTATCGATCGTATCAAGGCTTACGACCAACAGAGTGACCTGGCTCGTATCAGTGGTATTGAAGATGGTGAGGAGCAGACTGTGCTCGACTTCGGTATTAAGCCTGGTATGAACAGAGGTTTCATGACAAACAACGACATTGGCGTTGGTACTGAAAGCAGATATTCAGGGCGTACCTTCAACGGATTGATGAAGGATAACTCTACCATTATGTTGATGGCAAGTGCAAACAACGTAAATGATATGGGCTTCGGTGGCGGCGGTGGCCGTTTTGGTATGGGCCGTCAGGGTCTGACAGCTACCAAGATGGTTGGTCTGAACTTCAACTATGAGAATACCGGTAAGTTGGTGCTCGATGGAAGTGTACGTTGGAACCACAATGATGGTGATGCTCTTTCAAAGACAAACTCTGAGAGCTTCTTCAGCTCAACTCTTTCACAGTTCGGTAATAGCTGGAATAAGAACTATACCCGTTCTAACGGATGGAATGCTCAGATGCGACTGGAGTGGACACCAGACTCAATGACAAACATTATGTTCCGTCCTAACTTCCGCTATAACAGCAATGATGGTGACCAGACTGGTCAGAGTGCAACATTCTCTGAGGATCCTTATCAGTATGTGAAAGATCCTTTAGCAGAGATTGCCAAGATTGATCCTATGCTTGTAAAGAACTACCAGATTCAGAATGGTATCAGCTATAGCGATTCTAAGAATGTAGGCGGTATGTTGCAGTATAACAGAAAGCTGAACAACTATGGTCGTAACATCACCTTGCAGTTGAATGGTAACTGGAGCGAGGGTATGAGCAAGTCGCTCACCAATAATATTATTGAAATGTTGGCTACTGATCAAAAGACACAGACCAACCGTTGGAGTTTGACACCTACAGACAACTACAGCTACAGTGCTCGCTTCAGCTATAGCGAGCCAATCATGCGCCGTACCTATTTGCAGTTCAGCTATACTTATGGCTACAGCTATCAGAAGAGCGACCGCCAGACATATGATCTTGGAGACATTGATTTCAGCGATTTGGTAACTTCATATCGTGGATGGGATAATTATCTGGCTCGTCTGGAGAATCCTCTGGAGACTTATCTCGATCCTAATCAGAGCCGTTTCTCTGAATATACCAATTATACACATACTGCAGAAGTAATGTTGCGAATCATCCGTGATTCTTATTCATTCAATGTAGGTGTTCAGGTAATTCCTCAGAAGTCTCACTACCTTCAGGACTATCAGGGCGTTCATGCCGATACCGTTCGTACTGTAACGAACTTTGCTCCTACAGTTGACTTCCGTTGGAGAAAATCACAGGTAAGTCAGTTGAGAATCAACTATCGTGCTAACACTCGTCAGCCTTCTATCAGCGACCTGTTGGATATCGTGGATGATAGCAACCCATTGGCAATCCGTAGAGGTAATCCAGGTTTGAAGCCTTCATTCACTCACAATCTCCGTTTGAACTATAACGACTATTTCCAGAAGCATCAGCAGTCAATCGGTGCCTTCCTGAACTTCTCAATGACACAGAACTCTGTAAGTAGCAAGACTTCTTTGATTGATGAGAGCACTGGTAAAACCCTGACAAGACCTGAGAATATCAATGGCAACTGGAACAGCATGGCTTTCTTGATGTTCAGCACTGCTCTTGATTCTGCAGCTTACTTCAACTTGAATACTTCTACTAACCTGAGCTATACTCACAATGTAGGTTTCGTAAGTGTTGGTGAAAAGGGACTGTCTCAGGAAAGTGCTACTAATTCACTGGGTATTGGTGAGCGTCTGGCTCTCAGCTACCGTAATGAATGGTTTGAGGCTGAGTTGAATGGTTCTGTAAACTATACCAAGAGACGTAGTGAGTTGCAGACCAACAACAATCTTGATACATGGGAGTTCTCTTATGGTGGTATGATTGGTATCAATGCTCCATGGGGTACTGCACTGTCAACGAACATCAATATGAATAGCCGCCGTGGTTATGTTGATGCTTCTATGAATACCAATGAGTTGATTTGGAATGCTCAGATTTCACAGAGCTTCTTGAGAGGTAATGCACTGACTGTATCTCTGCAGTTCTACGATATTCTGCATAAGCAGTCTACTATCAGCAGTATGCTCTCTGCTTATCAGCGCAGCGATACGGAGTATAACGCTATTACCAACTACGCTATGCTGCACATTATCTATCGCACCAACATCTTCGGCGGTGGTGGCAATCGTGGTGGCTTCGGCTTCGGCGGTGGTCGTGGTGGTCGCGGTGGCCGTGGCGGTATGGGTGGTCCTGGTATGGGAGGCCCTGGCTTCGGTGGTGGTCGTCCTGGCGGCTTCGGAGGTCCAAGAATGATGTAATTGAACAGAATGATAAGTAGAAAAAATAAATCCCGCAATTTTGCGGGATTTATTTTTTTTCTGTTGTTGATTTTATTTTCTGTCGTCAATGTTGTCGCCCTCTGTGGGAGCCATCTCTTCTTCAAAGTCTGAGATGCCAGCCTTGATGAGAATATCGTACCACTGGATGAGCTTCTTGATGTGTGAGTTCTGTACACGATCCTGATCCCACTCGGGAAGAACCTTTGAGAAGTACTCGTGGAGCTCGTCTGCACTAGCCTTCTTGTAATTGATGCTAGCAGGCTTTCCCTGCTCCAGATTACGCATGTTTGCGAGAACTGTCATCAAGGGAACATCGTCGCTTTCAGTGAACATTGCGATGTCGGCCAGTGAAGTGATACGGTCAGTACCGAAGGCTGGCATACGCTTGTGAGTTTCGTCAAGAGCCTCAACAATGAGACTATTCTTGGCACGTGATACTAATTTGTAGAGTCCCGGTTTGCCCGAGATAGCTAAAATTGTCTGTTTCATGTTTCTGTTCTTTTTCGTTATTTCGTTATATCGTTATTCCGACATGTCATAGAGATATCGGATAAAATTCTTTCAACTTGTTTGTCGATGTCGGCAATGCCGTCATTGACGATTTCGTAGTCGGCACGGCGACGCACCTCCTCTTGTGGCCATTGACGTTGCATCCATTGGAGTACTTTCTCACGAGAGATGTTGTCGCGTTGCATGACGCGCTGAATACGTATTTCTTCTGGTGCAGTGACAATGATGACACAATCAACTAGTTTGTTAATACCAGACTCATAGAGAATGGCGCTTTCCATCCATTTCATTCCACTTTTTTCAAAATCGCGGAATACAGCTGGGTGCACTATATGGTCGATAGCTTTGGCATTGGCTTCACTCTCTAATAAGAAACGAGCAACGACGGCTTTGTCAAGTTGGTCGCCCACATAAACATCTGGGCCTATCAATTCCGTAAGTTGTTGCCGGATAGACGCAGAAGTACGGATGAGGCGTTTGGCTGCTGCGTCGCAGTCATAGACGTCAATACCATGTGCCTTTAGCCGCTGGCAGACGTAACTCTTTCCTGAGCCGATGCCTCCCGTGATACCTATTTTCATTCTTCTTCTATCAGGTAGTCAACCTGTTTGGTGTCAAGTGTTGCTCGACTGACGCCATTAGGCACTTCGCGTAGATAAAGATTGCACTTCTCCTTGTGGTTCTGCACTATCTCACGGTAGTCGGCTATTACCTTGAAGTCTTCTGCTCTAAGACTGCGTATCTGGCTGACGCCTGCTACAAAATGTACTTTAGCAGAGCGTGGGAATGTACGCAATACTTTACCTTCTGGTAGATTAATGCAGTGGATGGGGATGTTACTCATAGTTTCTTCTGTGAGTACATCAGTATGGAAACGGATGCGTACGCGCTCTGGTACAATTTTAACATCGTCAATATGAGCCAGCTGACACTCAACGGTCAGTGTGTCACGGAAGTTGACATAGTTAAGTGCCTCAGTATAAACGGCACGGATGCTATCTAACTTTTCTCGTGAGGCATAGATGTCGACGCTGTCTGGGAGATACTCTACATGAGAGATGAAGTATAGTTGATCAGGAATTACGCGACCTGCCCATCGAATAGGTACTCGTCGGCATTCACCGTTATTGTAGGAGAATTCTAAATGGTCGGGCTTGACAGCGATAATTTTTGAAGATACCTCCAAACGTTGCTCAATCATACGCTTGAGGTCGTTAATGCCAACGACACCAGTACCGCGACCGCGATCGAAATTCTTGAATGGAATCTGGATGGTACCCAACTGGCTCGTGTAGAGGTAAGACATCATCACCCAACCCTTGTCGCGAATAGTAACACGTACTGTATCTGTCGGTACAGAGGTTAGTACCACATTCTTGGGAATGCCAATAACGCGAGCAGGAATCTTGATATCTTTCTCGTATGTCTCGTTGAGCGTGATAATTAACCAGAATATTCCTGATAACAGGAGAAAGAACATAAAAACAAGGAATTGCTTGTTCACGTTACTGAACAAGAAATTCCTTATTGTATTATATATGCTCTTAATGCTCAAAGTGCTCTCTCCTTATTTCTGCACAGATGTGCTGGCAGTGTCTTTGTAGACATAAGACTTGTCGACCTTGATGACTACACCATCAGCAATTTTAACCTCGATGATGCCGTTAGCCAAATCAATCTTCTTTACGGTTCCGTAGATGCCACCACCAGTGACAACCTGTGTACCTTCCTGCAGTGAGTTTTGGAAATTCTGAATCTCCTTCTGACGCTTCTGCTGAGGACGAATCATAAAGAAATACATGATAGCGAAGATGGCTACCATCATAATAATGAAAGACATGCTGCCACCGCCCTGTGCGGCCTGTGCAGCGAGAATAATCTGTGTCATTTTGAGTTAGTTATTTATAAGTGATTATTTTCTCTTGTTTATTTTTTCTCGTTCATGTGTTTCAACATGTGACCAGTCTGGACAAGATGACGCGCAATAGCATCAAGCATGCCATTAATGTAACCCGCACTGCGTGGAGTAGAGTAGAGTTTCGCAATTTCTACATACTCGTTGATAGATACGCTGATGGGGATACTGGGGAATGACATCATCTCGGCAATGGCAATCTGCATGATGACAATGTCCATATATGCCAAGCGTGAAAAATCCCAGTTGCGTGATGCCTCACTCATATAATGCTGATACTCGTCGGCATTCATGATGGCAGAGCGGAAAAGCTTGCGGGCATATTCCTTGTCTTCCTCGCTGTCATATTCTGGCAGCAACTCTTGGTTTGCCTGGTTTTTCTCTTCGAAACGCTTGATAGTTTTTAGAACGAAGGTGTCTACAATCTCTTTGTCATCATTCCAGTAGATGCTCTGCTCTTCCAATAGTGAATCCAAATCGGCATTGCGCTCAATCAATGTGCGATACAACTTGCGCCACAACTCACGATCGGCATCATAGCTGTCTTCAGTAGACGCCATGTAGTCCTTGTAAATCTGACTTTCTGTAATTTGTGTGTAAATCTTCTTTAAGAATTCAGGCTCGTCGTTCCAATTCTTTTTCTGTGTCTCAACAAATTCGTTAAGCATCTTGTTGCCTTCCAATTGCATCGCAAAACGGTTGTAAGCGAACTTCTGTGAGGGCATAGGTGTACCTTCACGAGTAGCGCGTGACTGTGCAACTTCCAAATGGCGACGTGCCTCTTGGGTAATGCCCACGATGAGGGCCAACAAGTAGTTGTAAAGGTCATAGGCTTTCGAAAGGCTGAACGTCAGTTCTTTCTCCGCTGAGTCAATGTTCTTGCTCCCATTTTGGTAGTACGCATAGGTTAACTGAACGACCTTAATCCTGATTAGTTCTCTGTTAATCATAATTCTTTTCTTAAAATAGCTATTTGATACTCTTATCAGCTGCAAAGGTACAAAAAAATAAGCAGAAAATGATGCTTATGGGCGAAAAAAATACTCCTGTACCTATAAAATTAGTAATTTTCTTGTGTGGTTGAAGTTTTTTTTGTAATTTTGCAGCCGCTTTTTGGCTTTCCCCCGTGGAATGCCGGGGCTAAACCTTCGCATCGTGTGATGGTGGATTAAGCAAATAACTTAATTTTAGAGTAACACAATTTAATTATGAAAGAGATTAACGTAAGCGGTAAGAAGCGCACCGACACAGGCAAGAAGGCCTCTAAGTTGCTTCGCAAGGAGGGAATGATTCCCTGCAATCTGTATGGTGAAAAGAAGGGTGAGAACGGTCAGCCTGAGGCATTTGCTTTCATGGCTCCTATGGCTGAGCTCCGTAAGGCTGTTTACACACCTCACGTATATGTAGTTAATCTGAACATCGATGGCACAGAGCACAAGGCTATCATGAAGGAACTCCAGTTCCATCCTACAACCGACGCTCTGCTTCACGCTGACTTCTTCGAGATCAACGAGACTAAGGCTATCACCGTTGGTATTCCTGTAAACATCGTAGGTCACGCTCAGGGTGTACGTGATGGTGGTCGTCTGAACCTCTCTATCCGTAAAATCAATGTTACTGCTCCCTACAAGCAGATTCCTGAGAAGTTGGATGTTGACGTTACCGAGCTGCAGCTGGGTAAGGCTATCAAGGTTGGTTCACTGAGCTTCGAGGGTCTTGAGATCGCTACTCCTAAGGAGGTTATCGTATGCTCTGTTAAGGCTACACGTGCTTCTCGTTCAGCTGCTGCCGCTGCTGAGGCTGAGTAAGAACTGAAAAGGTGAACAAGTAAAAAAGGTAAAACCTTGGACAAGTACTTAATTGTTGGTTTGGGTAATCCTGGCGACGAATATGCCGGAACCCGCCACAACACTGGATTTATGGTATTGGACGCTTTTGCTAAGGCGTCCAATATCGTTTTTGCCGATAAGCGCTATGGCTTTATCGCAGAAACAAGTCTGAAAGGACGTAAAGTATTCCTGCTGAAACCCACCACCTATATGAATCTGAGTGGTAATGCAGTGCGCTACTGGTTGAATCAAGAAAATATCGACCAGAGCCGTCTGTTGGTTATCAGCGATGATGTCGCACTCCCCTTGGGCCAGTTCCGCCTGAAGGCTAGCGGTTCTAATGGTGGCCATAATGGTCTGGGCCATATCCAGCAACTTATCGGCCAGCAGTATGCTCGCCTGCGCATGGGTATCGGTAACGACTATCCCATTGGTATGCAGATAGACCATGTGTTGGGACATTTCTCAACCGAGGAGCAAGCCAAGTTGGACCCTGCTATCAATCTTGGTGTAGATATCATCAAGAGCTTTGTCTTGGCAGGTGTCGATATCACGATGAACCAGTATAATAAACTGGGAAAAGGAGTGAAGAGTGACAAGTGAGGAGTGAAGAGTATGAACGAAGCAAGAGTTGATAAGTGGTTATGGGCCGCACGCATTTTCAAGACGCGTAGCATTGCCGCAGATGCTATTAAGAATGGTCGTGTCACCATTCAGGGTGTCAATGTCAAGCCCTCGCGCATGGTAAAGGTGGGCGAGGTGGTCAGTGTGCGCAAACCACCAGTTACCTACTCCTTTAAGATACTCAAGACTATCGAGCAGCGCGTAGGAGCCAAGCTCATTCCCGAAGTTTATGAGAATGTCACTACCCCCGACCAGTACGAACTGCTGGAGATGAATCGCATCAGTGGATTTATCAATCGCCAGCGCGGTACCGGTCGTCCTACAAAGAAAGATCGTCGTGCACTTGACGAGTTTGTGGCTCCTGCCATGGAAGGCTTTGATGATTTTGATTGGGACGACGATGATGACGAATAGAGCGTATGTTATCGATGATTGAGAATATCGCAATTATTATTTTTGGCGTGGCAATGGTACTTTATGGTGCCGACATCCTGACCACAGGTGCTTCTGCCTTAGCACGCCGTATGAAGGTTCCTGAGATTATTATTGGTCTGACTATTGTGGCCGTAGGAACCTCTGCCCCCGAACTCTTTGTCAGCCTGGCATCAGCCATAGAAGGTACCCCCGATATGGCAGTGGGCAATGTGGTTGGCTCCAATACCATGAATTCTATGCTTATCGTGGGTGTGGCAGCCATGGTCGCCCCTATAGCCGTCAGCAAAGCTACGGTAAAAAAAGATATCCCTTTCTCTGTGCTATCCTCTCTGTTACTTATCGCTATCGCTTATGATGGCTCTTTAAGTCGTTGGGATGCACTTATCTTGCTTCTTGTCTTTGCTGCCTTCATGACCTATACGCTGAGGGTTGCCAAGCATCAGCCTACTGAGGCGCAAGAAGTAAAGCCGCAGTCGGTGTATAAGAGTATTGCGGAGGTTATCGGAGGCCTTTCCTTTTTGCTGATAGGTTCCAATATCTTTGTCCACGAGGCTTCCGACCTTGCCCTGACGTTAGGACTTAGCGAGGGCGTTGTGGGTCTGACGGTGGTGGCTGGTGGTACCTCGCTACCCGAGTTGGCTACTACGGTGGTGGCAGCGCGTAAGGGGCAGTCGGCATTGGCCATTGGCAATGTCATCGGTTCCAACGTATTCAATATCCTGTTGATATTAGGCCTTACGGCAACCATCCAACCCCTACAGATAGAAGGCATCACCACGCTCGACATGACCGTGATGCTGCTATCCGTATCCTTGGTATGGCTTTTCTCCTTCACCCGTTTCAAGGTGGAGCGCTGGGAGGGCTTCCTCCTGTTGGCAGGCTATCTGTCTTACCTCGCCTGGCTGATATTCAACCTGTAATTTCTTAATTTCCCCCAAAGGCCGTGTACGAATCTGTATGTGGCGTATACGGAATCTTTCAAATAGCTACATTCAGCTCTGAATACAGCTGTTTCGAGGTGCAATACAATAACTATTGAGGTGCAAAAGTAACTGATTCAGCGCTGAGTGTAACTGATTCGGCGCTGAATGTAGCTAATTCAGAGCCCCTCAATTTAGTATAGCACGTGGTAAGGGAAATACTTGGATTCCGCTTAAAATTTTTGTACCTTTGCATTAGAAATCAACGTTGGCCCTATTCGTTCCTTTCGCTCTTCGGAGTGCATGTTGTAGGCGAAAAATTTGGATTAAACGGAAAAATGTTGTAACTTTGCGCTCTAATGGAACAGAATACAAAAAGTGGTGAAAAGGTGGGGAGGTGGAGATAAAAACATAAAACCCCTCGCGTATCGCGCGCCCGCGCGCACGTATAATAAGTACAGGCGGTACGCGTAGAGTTTATAAAAAACTACTACACCTACTACACCTAACACGATAAAAATATGTGTGACGTTGTGACACTATGACGGTAGAAATCTCAAACCCTTCGCGTACCGCGCGCCCGTATAATAAGTACAGGCGGTACGCGTAGACTTTAGAAAAACTAATGTCATAGTGTCACACGTCACTACTTAACGCTATAAATAAAATAACTAACTTAAAAAGACATATTCATAATCATGACAAAGAGTAAAACGAAGAGTGATGTACTAAACACAGATAGGCCAGAGAACCATCTCTTGACCTATATGCAACCAACCATTAGAACGATAGAACTTCATAGCTGCACGCCTTTGCTACAAGTGTCGGGCAATAGAGAATATGATCCTGACGATGAGAATCCATTTGGTAATTAATCCCATAAATAACAATAACGACAATGACTATCAAGAATACAATTATACTAGCTCTGGCGCTACTGACCATGTGCATGCTGGCAACTTCATGCTCAAGTGAAGACAATATAGTCGATGTGCCACATACCCAGCAGCCTTCAGTTAATACTATCGCGTTCACAGCCACTCTCGAACCAAAGGGAGACAATGGCGGACAGACACGTGCCATTACTACGGGTAAAGATGCGAACGATAAGGAGATACTGAACGTGGCGTGGGCTGCGGACGAGGAAATATCTATCTATTACCAGACTGCTACTGGCTATGCCAAGACAATGGCTACCGTTCAGAGTGTTGACGCAACGACAGGCGTTGCCACCATCATTGCTTCGCTTGATGCTAATACGACAGATGGCGGCACGGTGAAGTTCGTTTATCCTGCATCGCTTGCCAACGTCACAGGCGATGATATTGAAGAGACGAAACTACTCAGTCAGAATGGCAACTTGACGGGCGCCAACGGCATCAGCACAAAGTTTGATGCAGCTACAGGCGAAGGCAAAATCCATCTCAATGGCGGCACGGCCCTGCCCACCACCGCCACCGTCACCAACACAGCAGGCACAGGCAATGTCTCGCTAATCAATCGCGTATGCATCTGCAAATTTCGCTGTCACCTTGATGCTGGCAGCACACTCATTCAAGATGAGTTCCGTAATGTCATTATCAACGACGGCAACGGTCACACCTATACCATCACATCGGATAAACCAGATGATTACGGAATTGGTACCCGTTATTTTCGCAATACCGACGATATCTACGTAGCCCTGCTCCCCGTCAGCGGTAAGTTCGTTACGTTCTATCATACAACCTCTGGTACTAGCCAAGGCCAAAGTGTGCAATGGAACTACTTGCATTTATCGCCGAATACGACGCTCACAGCAGGCAAGTTCTACCGTAACATCGGCACAATCAATCTGGTGAGGGACGAGTACAACGCCACATCGTATACATTCAAAGATTTGAGCGATGGCAGCATCACCGCTACAACAGGTGATTTCATCTATCAGAGTAGTAATACAGCCACAGCCAATACTATCACCGTTACCGATGGTGCCCTTTTTACGCTTTATAATGCAAACATCAGCGCGACAGGCTCGGCGGGTATCATCTGCGAGGGAAATGCCAATATCTACCTTAAAGGTACGAACAACGTTACTGCCACATCGAACAATTATCCCGCTGTTAAAGCTGGCGGTAGTGGCAAGACGCTAAGCATACAAAACAACGGCTCATTGAACGCCACGGGCGGCAGAAACGGAGCAGGTATCGGCAGCGTTTACCAAGAAACATGCGGCAATATCATTATAAGTGGCGGAACGGTAACTGCTATAGGTGGATATGGTGCTGCGGGTATCGGAAGCGGAAACCAAGGCACATGCGGCAGTATCATCATTAGCGGCGGGACGGTATCAGCTAAAACTGGTGAAGCCGGCGCTGGCATCGGCAGCGGATGGGGAGGTTCGTGTGGTGATATCATAATCACGACGGGCGTCACCCGCGTCACAGCGACCAAGGAGAGTTTAAGCCCTTATTCCATCGGTAAGGGACAAAACTCTGAATTTCTAAGCACTTGCGGAACCATCACCATCGGCGGAACGATTAGAAACCAGGAGGAGTTCACGGGCAAAACATTTACCTATCAGCCGTAATAAAAACGACAGAGAGTAATCACTATTATTAATTACTCTCTGTCTTACTAGTGCAACACCAACCAGCGCGAAGTTTCGTACTGTAGATCGTTCCCACTTCTTCCGTCCGTCATAGCATTATTCTCTGTACAACAATGGGGGGCTCATTAGACCTTTTTGCTGTAACGATTACCCATGCAGTGAATTGACGGTAGGTGTCGTCGAACGAATACAATGCATAGCATGTGCTGAAAGCATATCCAGACGGCATAGGACGAATGTAGTCAGACGGTTTGAACTCGTTGTACCATGTAATGCTGCCGTTCTCCTTCCGATTATTCCAAAACGAGCTGCAGTCCCCGTCAGCCCCAGTACCCACGTGGCCAACATAATATCTCCCATCCTGTTCTTGCCATAGTGCCATTAGACAGCCGGTAAAACCAGAACTGATTACATTATAGTTTGTGTGCAATTCGCAGCGATTGATGCCGTTAGGCTGATATGGGACGAATACGAATTCATCGCTGTCCCTGCGGACTATTCCGACTGAATCAAAGCCTCCGTTTCCTCGGCGTGGTGCAGTGATGTTTGGTACTCCTGGCGGCATTGGCTCGCCAATCTTTATAAAATTGATAAGTGGCATATTTCTGTTTGGTTTAAATTGTTAATACTATTATAATTAAAAGCCATAGAACATATTTCCTTTATTCCTTACCCTATCTTAGGTTTTTCAGGAACAGACCTTTGTTATAAAAATGCTAGCTATTTCATTTGTATTTTGAATAAGCATCTTGTAGCTTTTTATCATATTTGTTCTGCGCATACTGAGGACCATTGTAATGTCGAGCAAATTCTGCCCAGTCTAGTGTGCGGAGATACTTATCCCAACCGTTGGACTTTAAGAAGATCGTGAAGAGTTCTAGTTGATTGCCTTCGTTTGCACTCATCTTTTTAAGAAAAAAATGTATCTTATCTACGTGTCTTAAGAAAAAAATGCTTATCTTTGCAGCCGATAAACTATATCGTTAAAAATACGTATCTATGAAAAAAAGACTTACTGTGCGAAACTTATTACGCGTTGATATGGTGCTAGTTATGGCATTAATAATGCCGACGGTAGCGTGGGCTGACTGTCTGCCACTAGAGAATCTGACGGCGAACGATGTCACCGACCATACAGTGACGCTGCCATTCACCGAGGATTTTGAAAACGGTATAGGATTCTGGCAAGTGCTCAGTGGTGATGAAACTTATACTGGAATATGGGATGTTTTTGAACAGACAAAAGCTTTCGCTTTCTGGGGGAATGGGCCACAATATCTCATCACTCCACGAATTGACTGTCCTGCGGAGATTAAGGTGACACTTTATTATGCAATTAATAATAAAGATTATCCAAAGTCTTTTCAGGTGGGATATTCTACATCGACCAATGACCCCTCGGCTTTTACGTGGGATGACGAGGTCACCGCTACCGTATTTGACTACAAGAAGTATGAGCATACTTTCCCTGCGGGCACTACGTATGTTGCAGTGAAATATACCTCTAACAGCTATTGGTTTTTGTATATTGATGACTTTAGTATTTTTGTGGATGGTGTATTGCCGCCTGCCCAACTGTCGGCAAGCTCGATTGCCTCAGAGAGCGTAACGCTTACATGGGATGCTGTTGAAGGAGCCACGGGTTATGTGTTCCAATATAAAAAGGCAAACGAGAGCATTTGGTCTGACGAGGTGATGACGACTGTAACTTCTGCGACTATTAGTAACCTGACTGCCGATACAGACTATGATGTACGCCTGAAAACTGTCGTTGGAAGCGATGCTAGTATCTACACAACCACCCGATTTGTCACTGCTACGGAAGTGCCTTATGATATGAACTTTGAGAGTGGTATGGGGCGCTGGACGATGGTAGATTGCGATATTAAGCAGTTTGAAAATGTCAGTGATATCTGGGGTACAGGTAGAAGGATGCAAGCTGCACATGACGGTAATATCGGTTTCCAGTTCTCGTTGAATTATGATTCGCGAGAAACACCCCAATACCTGATTTCTCCTCGCTTTAACGGTGACGCAGCAATCACGCTGTCGTTCTACTACAGAGTTCCCACCAACATTGCCGAGACTATCTATGTGGGCTATTCTACCACGACCAACGACAAGGATGCCTTTACGTTTGGCGATGCGATAACATTTAACTCTAGCAACTGGGCAAAGTACGAGCACACCTTCCCTGCCGAGGCTCGCTATTTTGCCGTCAAATATGCTTCCAACGAATATAGAATGTTCATTGACGATTTCTGTTTTGAGAAGCCTTCCTCTTATGCAAAGCCTACAACAATAGGTTATACTGAGATTTCCGAAACAGAGGCGACATTGGCATGGAATATCCCTAGCGGTGCTACGGGATTTGTCTATCAATATAAGAAGGCGAATGACAATACATGGTCTGCCGAGACCATGCTGAACACAAATACCGTCACGCTGAGCGAGCTAACGCCCAACACATACTACTGCTTCCGTGTAAAGGCTCTCTACGGCAGTAATTCTAGCAATTATTCTACTTATAGTTTCCAAACCGATGCTCGTGTGGATAATCTTCCATATAGTGAGGGATTCGAGAATGGTATGGGGGGATGGCGCATGGCTGACTGCGATGGAATGACGAGAATTCTGAAAACAGGATTGGGAGGGGGCTCACATAGTGGTTTGTGCTGCTTTGAATTCTGTCGTTCTGACCAACACCAGTATCTCATTTCACCCCACTTCGCTGGAGGTATGCCTAAGAAGGTGTCGTTCTATTATCAGAATTATGAAAGCTATCCTGGCATCCTTGCAGTGGGCTACACCAATACTAAAACTGATGCAATCACTTGGATAGACAACGCTGTGAATGCTAATGGCGGAGCATGGACGCTCTATGAGACAACCCTCCCAGCTACAGCGCATTATCTCATTATCTGTTGTCGCAAGGAAGGCAATATGCTATACTTGGATGATTTTAGAATTTCAAGAATTCTTGAACTGGCAGATAATGCAGACAATAGTACAGCCATCATCAATGCCGCAGGAATGACGTATGACGTAACCCTATCTGGTCGTACACTCTATAAGGATGGCAAGTGGAATACACTATGCCTGCCGTTTGGCGTGAATAACTTTGCGGGGACACCGCTGGAGGGCGCTACAGTGAAGGAACTGGATGCAACGGCATCTAATCTGACTGCTAACGGAGTACTGACCTTAACCTTCGACAATGCTACTGCCATTGAGGCAGGCAAGCCTTATCTAGTGAAGTGGGCAGCAGATACAAATATAAAGAATCCTGTATTCTGCGATGTTACCATTGATGCCACTGAAAATAATGTCAACTTCAGTGGTGGTGTCTTCAAAGGAACATTCTCTCCACTGACTATCGACGACAGTAACCGCAACGAAGTGTTATTGTTGAGTGGCAGCAATAAGTTGGGCTATGCCAATACAGACCGCACGCTTGGCGCCTTCCGTGGCTACTTCGAGACGCCTGCAACAACGCCAGCTCGTGAGTTCGTAATAGACTTTGGCGATGAAACAACCGGTATTGGAATCATTAACCATTCAACGTTCAATGTTCAACGTTCAACGTTCAACGTCTATGACTTGCAAGGCCGTAAGGTGGCTAATCCTACTAAGGGATTATATATCGTAAATGGAAAGAAGATCGTGATAAAATAAAGGGAGGATAACGATATGAAAAAGACATATATCAATCCAGCATTAGAGGTGATAGAGATAGGTATTCTGCAAATGCTATGTGGCAGCACGTTGTCGTTAGGAGAGCTGAATGGACTTGCCGATGAGGATAAGTTAAACATTGATGCCGATGGTCTGGACGACTTAGACGAGTTTAGATAATCGGTAATGGTAAAATACGTATTCGAGGCGAGCCTAGGCCCGCCTCGATTTCATTTAACAGTATTACATTAGGCACCTTTATTGCTCAAGTGCCTGAAAGAGCTTGTCAAGAGCCTCGTTGGCATCTTTGCTCTCGCTGAGCAGGGTGACAAACTTGGAACCGATAATGGCACCGGCAGCATTCTGCTGGGCGGCTTCGAGTGTCTGACGATTGCTGATGCCAAAACCAATCATGCGAGGATTGCGCAGATTCATGGCATTGATGCGACGGAAATATTCCTGTTTGGCATCATCGAATGACTTCTGGGCACCAGTGATGGCGGCAGAGCTAACCATATAGATAAAGCCGTCTGTATGCTGGTCGATAAAGCGGATACGCTCCTCGGAGGTCTCGGGGGTGATGAGCATGATGATGCGCAGATCGTACTTGTCGGCAGCAGGCTTGACGGTATGCAGATAGTCATCGAAGGGCAGGTCGGGGATGATGACACCACTGACACCACTATCTACGCAACTCTGGCAGAATGCTTCAATACCATATTGCATGATAGGATTTAGGTAGCCCATCAGTACCAAGGGGATGTGTACCTGCTCCTTGATGGCTTTCAGCTGGGCAAAGAGGGTGCGCAGCGTCATTCCATTCTTTAATGCGGTGGTGGCGGCGTCCTGAATGACGGGACCATCGGCCATGGGGTCGCTAAAGGGGATGCCGACTTCAATCATGTTGATGCCTCGCTCTTGTAGGGTGAGGATAACGTCGGCAGTACCATCAAGGGTGGGGGCTCCTGCACAGAAATAGAGGCTGAGGAGCTTATGGCCTTTGTTCTCTGAGAACAGTTTATTGATTGTATTCATAAAGAAATGCTTTTAGTTTTGTGATATCTTTTAGTGCTGGTGACTGTTCGAAACGACTATTGAGGTCGATACCTGCTAAGAGAGGATGATGAAACTCGCGAAGGCGTTGAGCATCGTTGGGGCCTATGCCACCACTGAGAAGGAAGGAGGTGTCGCCACGATAGTCGGCAAGGATGCTCCAGTCAAACTGGCAGCCCGTGCCGCCAGGGAGGGAGGCGGAATCTTTGGTGTCGAAAAGAAAATAATCAACGAGTCCGTCATAGACATTTGCAGAGCTGAGATCCTCTTTAGTGGCTATAGGAAGAGCCTTGATGAGTAAGGGCTTCGTGGCAAGACTCTTGCATGTGGGACAGTTGCAGTCGTCGTGATGAGGGGCATGAAAAACTGCACGCAGGTTCTGGATATGGTCTGGTGTCTCATGACCATGTAGTTGGATGACATCAAGGCGATACTCGATTACGTGTCGAAGAATATCGTCTATGCTGGCATCAACAAAAACTCCCACACGTTTAGCCCTGATAGGCAGATAGCTTGGAGGTTCTGCAACATATCTACTACTGCCAGACCAGAAGATAAGACCAATCCAGTCAATGCCTAGAGCTTCTACAGCGCGAATGTTGTTTGGCTCGCGCATGCCACATACCTTAATCATTGAATGATTTGACAATTACACTATTTTATTTTGTTAATCTGCGAAATGAAATCTGAGAGAGCAACTCCTGGGTCTGTAGTCTTCATGAAGTTCTCACCAATGAGGAAACCTCTGAATCCAACATTTCTGAGTGCCTTTACCGTATCAGGGTTTGAGATGCCACTTTCACTGACAAGAATAGAACTTGAAGCAGTTGCGGTATTTAGCTTCTCTGCCATACGGAAAGAGTTTTCAACCTCTGTCACGAATGAGCCGAGATTACGGTTGTTGATACCATACATGTCGGGCTCTAATGCAGCATAGTCCAACTCTTCTTCAGAATGCATCTCCAACAAAACTTCCATACCTAACTCATGAGCTGTGTGGAGTAGGGATTTGCAGGATGAAAGTGATAGGTCTGCTGCAATCAACAGAACTGCCGAGGCTCCACATAGTCTTGCCTGGAATAGTTGGTATTCATCAATGACAAAATTCTTGTAGAGTATGGGAATCTTAACACCGCTATGGCGTGCCTTACTAATGAACTCATCGCAGCCACCGAAATATTTTTCGTCGGTGAGTATGCTCAAGGCTGTTGCACCATTCTGCTGATAGCTTAAGGGGATGATGTCTGCTCGCCCGTCCTCTTTTATCCAACCTTTAGAGGGCGATTTGCGCTTGAATTCTGCAATGATACCTGTGCTTGACAGACTTAGTGCCTCTTTCATGGAGACAATACTGAAATCAAGTAAGGCCTCTACGCGGCGATAGAGTTCGGCGGGAGGAAGCAAGCTCTTAGCATGCTCCACCTCCACCTTTTTGTTCTCTACTATTTCTTGTAAGATGTCTCTCATGAATTCAGTTCTACAAATTTCTTGAATGTATGCAATGCTGCCCCGCTATCTATACTTTCGCGAGCAATGGCAATGCACTCGTTAATGTCTTTCTTTCCACCTTCCAGCACCTGAATTCCAAATGCAGCATTTGCCAACACAATGTCCTTTTGAGCGGGCAGTGCACGATTCTCCAATACACTGTCGAAGATTTCTTTTGCCTCCAATTCGGTGGCACCAGCTACAAGCTCTTCAGGCTTGGCTGTTGCAAAACCAAGGTCACTTGGTTTGTAGATGTGTTCATACTGCTTGGTTGTTACCTTGAAATCACCAGTAAGTGATATCTCATCGTAGCCATCAATGGAGTTGACAATGCCGTAGTCAATGCCAAGGCGTTGGTATACCTGATGGTAGAGTCGCATCTGATCAAGGTTAGCTACGCCGAGAAGTTGACAGCTTGGCTGGCTGGGGTTTACCAACGGACCTAATAGGTTGAAGATGGTTGGGAATGGAAGCGCCTTTCGGATTGGACCGACAAACTTCATGGCTTTTGCAAAGAGTTGAGCGTGGAGGTAAACAATGCCACACTCTGCCATACAACGGTTTAATTGTTCTAAGTCGTCGGTGAATCTCACACCATGTTGCGCAATCACATTTGATGCACCACTCGTTGAGGTCGCTGCATAGTTTCCGTGCTTGGCTACTTTGTAACCGGCACCTGCAATAACAAAGCATGAGGTGGTTGAGATGTTGAACGTATTCTTGCGGTCTCCCCCAGTACCTACAACATCAATATAGCGGTCGCAATCCAAAGGTACAGGAACTCCCGTCTCTAAAATGCCATCGCGGAAGCCTAACAGCTCATCTACGCTTACTCCACGCATCTGTAGTGCTGTCAATAGTGCTGTGATCTGCTCGTTGGGGTATTCACTGTGGGTGATGCCCACCAAAATGTCTTTCATCTCCTCGCGGGAGAGTTCCTCGTGATTGAGGAGCTTTGCTAAAATCTCTTTCATAAGTCGATATAGTTTTTTATTATATTCTTACCTTCAGGGGTCAGCACGCTTTCGGGATGGAACTGTATACCATATATGGGTAGCTCGCGATGCTGAAGTGCCATAATCTGCCCTTCTTCACTAACTGCTGTAATCTCCAGACATTCAGGGAATGATTCTCGAGAGACTACCCATGAGTGATAGCGGCCGATGGTGATGTTATCAGATAATCCTACGAAGAGAGGGCTTTTGGCGGTGATACGGCAAGGTGTATCTACGCCATGAAATACCTCGCTGAGATTCTCTAGCTTTCCTCCAAATGCTTCTCCAATAGCCTGATGTCCCAAACATACACCGAGGATAGGCTTATGGTCTGCATAGGTACGGATAACATCTAATAGCAGACCTGCCTCTGATGGGATGCCTGGGCCTGGAGATAGTATGATTTTATCGAATGCCTCAATGTCCTCGAGGTTGAACTGATCATTACGGATTACCGTTACATCAACGCCCAACTCACGTACAAGGTGGGCGAGGTTATAGGTAAACGAATCGTAGTTGTCTATGATAACTATTTTCATATCGTTATATATTTCTAATATTTCTCGGCTAATAGAATGGCTTTACGAAGTGCTCCGAGTTTGTTGTTCACCTCTTGCAATTCATAATCTTCATTGCTCTTGGCAACGATGCCGCCGCCAGCTTGGAACCATAATTCTCCGTTACGACTAACGAAGGTGCGGATAGTGATGGCTTGGTTCAGACTGCCATCGAGACCGATGACGCCAATGCAACCACCATAAGCTCCACGATTGTGAGGTTCATATTCGGAGATGAGTTGCATAGCTCTTACCTTGGGAGCGCCACTCAGTGTGCCAGCAGGGAAAGTGTCTATGAATGCTTTGATAGGATCTGCACCGTTATTCAGTTCTCCACTGACACGAGATACGAGGTGAATGACATGTGAGTAATACTGTAAATCCTTGTAGAAGTCTACCTTTACACCATGGCAGTTTCTGCTTAGGTCGTTGCGTGCCAAGTCTACCAACATTACATGCTCAGCATTCTCCTTGGGGTCGTTGCGCAGATATTCTGCTCCTTGGCGGTCTGCCTCGGCATCACCCGTGCGCTTTGTCGTTCCTGCAATAGGGTCAATGTAAGCTTTATTGTTCTCAATGCGACAGTGCGTCTCAGGTGAAGAACCGAATATACGGAAACCACCGAAGTCGAAGTAGAACAAATAGGGCGATGGGTTGATGCTTCGCAGTGCACGATAGAGTTTGAAGTCATCGCCTTCATATTTCTGGATGAAACGACGTGAGAGTACAATCTGGAATACATCGCCACGCAGACAGTGCTTGATGCCTTTGCGGATATTTGCCTTATGCTCCTCGTCAGTTAGTGTGGAACGAACTTCACCAACAGGATGGAAATCGTATGGCTGTATGTTTCCGCGGTTCATTGCCTTGAGAATCTCTGTAATTTCTTTCTCACCTGAGAGGCTAACCACTTTTAACTGGTTGTTGTGATGATCGAAGACGATAACCACCTGATACATGATATAAAGGATGTCGGGTGCATCATTCTTTGCTTGTGTCTCATCCTTAACGGGAATGTTCTCAAAGTAGCGAACTGCATTAAAAGAGGTATAGCCATAAAGGCCGCAGACCTTGCTATCGTCTCCGTCTACATGGATGCGGTCGATAAGACCATGAATGGCTGCTGCAGTATCGTAGTCTTTGCTAATCTCGTGGTTCTCATGAGTGCCATCAGGGAAAGTGATGGTGGCAACACCATGACTGACGGCTACTGATGCCATTGGATGAATGCCGATAAACGAATGGGAGTTGCTGGCATCATGATAGTCGCTGCTCTCCATGAGAGCGCTCTGCGGATAGAGGTCGCGCAGTCGCATATAAACCCCAACGGGTGTGTAGAGGTCTGCCAGTATCGTCTGACTAGTGGTTGTATAATTAAAAGTTTCCATATTCTCCTGCCATGTGTTTGTTGTTAAGATATGTCTCTACGTCTTTGTCGCCACGACCGCTAACCGTCAATACAACAACATCGTCTGGCTTGAACTGTACCTTTGACAATGCAGCAATAGCATGGGCTGACTCCAATGCGGGAATGATGCCCTCCATGCGTGTTAGTTCGTAAGCAGCACGCACTGCTTCGTCATCGTTAATAGAGTGAACAGTGGCACGATGCTGACTGGCTAAGTTTGCGTGCATAGGACCAATGCCAGGGTAGTCGAGGCCTGCTGAAATGCTCTCTGCTTCAATAATCTGACCATCGGGAGTTTGCATCACCAGTGTTTTTGAGCCATGCAGGATTCCTAGTCTTCCTGCATGAATAGTGGCAGCCGTATGGCCAGTATCTGCTCCCTGTCCGCCAGCTTCAGCAAGGATAATGCGAACACGCTCGTCATCAATATAATGATAAATAGTACCAGCGGCATTGCTACCGCCACCAACGCATGCCATCAGAATGTCGGGATAGTCACGACCAATCTTTTCTTGTAACTGTTCTTTGATTTCCTTAGAGATGATACTCTGCAGACGAGCTACCATGTCAGGGTAGGGGTGAGGACCAACGGTGCTACCTATAATATAAAAAGTGTCTGCAGGGTGACAACACCAGTCACGGATAGCCTCGTTGGTGGCATCCTTCAGTGTCCAGTTTCCAGTCTTGACTGGGCGAACTTCTGCGCCCAGCATCTTCATGCGTTCTACATTCACATGCTGTCGCTCCACATCAAGCGCTCCTTGATAAACTACACAAGGCATATCCATCAGCGCACAAACAGTAGCAGTAGCTACACCATGTTGTCCTGCACCTGTCTCGGCGATGATACGTTTCTTTCCCATTTTCTTGGCCAACAGAATCTGACCGATGGTGTTGTTAATCTTGTGCGCACCAGTGTGGTTCAAATCCTCGCGCTTCAGATACAACTGACAACCATACTTTTCGCTCATTCTCTTGGCATAGTAGAGTGGCGATGGGCGACCGACATAGTCGCGCAGCAGTTGCATGTATTCACGCTGAAACTCTTCTGATTCAATGATGGGCAGATACTGCTCTTGCAGATTCTTTACTGTAGCATAGAGAATCTCGGGAACATATGCTCCACCAAACTCTCCATAGAAACCTTTATCGTCTACTAAATAACTCATATATGTTGTTTTTATTCTTTATGTCTTACGTGAAAAAGAAAAGAGGCTCGTCGCGTTAACGACGAGCCTCTTTCATTCAATCAAACGATATTATACGGCTTCGTACCTCGCGACTATTTGAATCTCGAGTTACGCCACCACCAAATATTGTTCATTGAATGCTTCATCTAGCTTCGTTTTTAATTTTCGTTGGCAAAAGTACGTATAATTCTTCTATTCTGCAAATTTTTCGGCAATTATTTTAATGTTTTGATAGAAATATTGCAAATTTGCTGTCGAAAAGGCATTCGTAATTATGGTGTTACTTTGATTGCTAATGTCTTTTTGATACCTGGTTGCCCAAGGTAAGTGTCTTTATTACCGATGACAGTGACACGTAGATTTTTAATTTCTGCTCCATAAGTGGCAATCAGTTCCTCTCGCAAACTCTTCTCAACACCAACTGGGAATAACTTCTCTTTCTCTTTGGTGTCGGGGGCATCTGCCAATACAATGGCTGTGAAATTCTCGTGGATATTCTCGAATTTGACGTTATTCATGCTTTTTGAGGTCGTTGCTACAATATAGCCATTAACCCTGATGACCTTGTCGATTGGGGCATTGATAGCTTGTGCTACAGTCAGTACATTGTCGTAATTGTCACCGTTATCGTCAATGGGTGGATTATCATCCTCATTCGGATTGTCAGTGTTTGGCCCGGGAGTATCCTCGTCATTATTTGGATTATGGTTGGAATCTATCCAGATGTTTGTCACTTCCTTGATGCCTGGGGCACTTAAATACTGCTTGCGTATGCCATGAATATAGACAAACGAGTTCCAAAGTTCTGCATGGTCTTGAAGATTGAAACTGCTACTAATACCCTTGCCAGCATCAGACAATGAGATGGGCATAAGATTGGAGAAGACTTGTTCGTCAGTACCATCTGCAGGTTCATCGGATAGTAAGATTGCAGTCTTGCCGGCAAAGGGCTTGCGAAAGTCTGCATTCTTTATACTGCTCTCTGCTGCCGCTACGATATATCCTTTAACGGTTATCCAATAGCCGGGTTCTATGTCGATAGCCTCTTCAACGGTCAGAGCTTGCCTCTTGATATCGTCTGTGAGTCTCGCTTCTAGCTCTTTGTTGTTCTGGTTGTTAATGACTTCTTTCTCACAACTGATAAAGGAGAAAATAAGAAATATCGAAAAAAAGAGCCGAAAAATTTGCATTTTATCTGAATAATGTCTAAATTTGCCCCCGATAAGCCTTGCGTAGGTTATTGCCGACGTTTACTTATCATACTTCATAGGTTGAGGTTGGTAGCGTCCTGCACCAACCTCTTTTTCTTGTTTTATTGTACTTCCCAGCCAATGGCAGAAGCGCCTAGCACTGCTGCAGAAGCTCCGTCAAGACCACTTACAAGGAACTGAGCCTTTCCTTTGTATACAGGCATGACGTGTTCGTTATATGCTTTCTTGATGGGGTCGAATATCAATTCTCCAGCTTTTGCCATACCGCCAAAGAAGATGAATGCTTCAGGTGAACAGAATGTAGCAAAGTCTGCGCATGCCTCACCAAGCATATGACCAGTAAACTCGTAAATCTCTTTTGCCAACTCGTCTCCCTTGCCAGCAGCGATAGAAACATCAAGCGAAGTGATATCTTCGGGATTGATTTCGCGAAGCAGTGAGGGGCGATTGCTCTTGGCCAACATCTCGCGTGCTGTACGGGCAACACCTGTGGCAGAGCAGTAAGTCTCCAGACAGCCCTTGCGACCACATCCGCAGAGGCGACCTTCCTCACCACGTACCATGGTAATATGACCTAACTCTCCAGCAAAACCGTCGCAGCCATAGATGAGCTGACCATTGGCTACGATACCAGAACCTACACCAGTACCAAGAGTAATCACAATAAAGTTTTTCATGCCACGAGCTACACCATATACCATTTCGCCAATGGCAGCAGCGTTAGCATCGTTGGTGACAGCAACAGGAATACCTTCCAGCTTTTCGCTAAACATCTGTGCGATAGGCACTACGCAATCGTGAGCCCACTTGATGTTAGGAGCAATCTCAATGGTACCTTTATAGTAGTTGCCATTGGGCGCACCGATACCCATCGCCTTAATCTTCTCCATGCCTCCCACCTGTTCGATGATAGGCTGAAGTGCGCAGACAGATGCTTCAATAAATGCTTCGGCTGTATCGTATTGTTGTGTTTTGATGGCTGTGGTTGCTTTGATGTCTCCACGCTGGTCTACAATGCCGAATACGGCATTGGTGCCACCTAAGTCTAAGCCAATTACATAGGGCTTAATTCCTTGTTGCTCACTCATAGTATGTATTGTAAATTTTTGTTATTTCTCTTGAATACGTTGCAAAGTTACTCATTTCTTAAGATAACCACCTCATTTTAACTCCCTTTAACATCTTTATGTTTCTTAACTGCTTAAAAAGTTGTACCTTTGTCGGCGATATGGTGTTTCCTATACATATTAATATAGTAGATTTGGTGTTTAAGGGCATGCTGATAGGCATGGTAGCCTCTGCACCAATGGGGCCTGTGGGAGTGCTCTGTGTACAGCGTACGCTGAACAAAGGGCGCTTGTTTGGCTTGGTAACTGGCATGGGTGCAGCCCTTAGTGACATTATCTATGCTGGTATTACTGGCTTTGGTATGGCCTTTGTGATGGACTTTATCAACAACGACCAGAATAAGTTCTATTTGCAGATTATCGGTAGCGTGATGTTGCTGATATTCGGCGTGTATACATGGCGATGCGACCCCACGAGGAATATGCATAAGTCAGGACAGCAGCGTGGTACTTATTGGTATAACATGTGGACAGCGTTCCTTGTTACCTTCTCTAATCCGCTGATTGTTTTCCTGTTTATGGGTCTTTTTGCTCAGTTCGCCTTTGTCATCCCCGATCGTCCTTTTGAGATGATTATTGGCTTTGCCAGTATTGTGGGTGGTGCACTGATATGGTGGTATGGACTGACATGGCTGGTGGATAAGGTAAGAACCATCTTCAATGATGATGGCATTCGTCTTATCAACCAGATTATAGGTGCCGTGGTGATTATCTTCTCGGGCATCTATCTCTTTGGCACCGTTACAAATTTGTATCGCTTCTTTTGATAGGTTGTAGAATTGTAAATCGTTAAATAGTAAGTTAATAAGGTGTTTATAGCTCAAGAATTACGTAAGACCAATATTGCCGAATACCTGTTGTATATGTGGCAGGTGGAGGATACCATACGTGCTTTCGACTGTTCTATCAGTCGCATCCGTAGGGAATATATTGACCGTTTTGATTATAGTGACGAACAGAAAGAGGAGGAGGCCGACTGGTTTGGCAACCTTATTCGCATGATGAATTCGGAGGGATGCCGCGAGCAGGGACATATTCAAATCAACAAGGTGGTGATGCAACAGCTGATAGAGCTTCATGCTCAGTTGCTCTCATCTACTAAGTTCCCCTTCTATAATGCAGAATATTATAAGGTGCTGCCCTATATCGTAGAGTTGCGCAATCATGGCGCCAACAAAGAGGAGAATGAGGTGGAGACCTGCTTTAACGCGCTCTATGGCACCATGTTGCTGCGTTTGCAGAAAAAGGAGGTGACTCCTAATACGCAACATGCTGTAAAGGAGATGACCACCTTCTTGGGTATGCTGTCTGATTACTATAAGAAAGACAAGGAAGAAGGATTAAAATTCGACGAAGAATGAATATATTAGTAACGGGCTGTAATGGCCAGTTGGGTAATGAGATGCAATTGCTGGAGAAGGAGAATCCCCAGCATACCTATTTTAATACCGATGTTGCCGAACTCGACATCACCAATCAGGAAGCGATAGAGCAGTTTGTGGCTAGCCATGAGATTGATGGCATCGTGAACTGTGCTGCTTATACCGCAGTGGATAAGGCAGAAGACAACGAGGAGTTTTGTTCTGTCCTCAATTCTATTGCTCCTGCTTATCTCGCTGCTGCTATCGAGAAGCGTGGTGGATGGATGATACAGATTTCTACCGACTATGTGTTTGATGGTACGCAGCATACGCCCTATGTAGAGGATGACGATACGTGTCCTAATAGTGTCTATGGTAAGACCAAGCTCGTGGGCGAGTTGAACGTGCAGAAGCTCTGCAAGCAGTCGATGATTATCCGTACGGCATGGCTGTACTCTACCTTTGGCAACAACTTTGTGAAGACGATGATTCGTCTGGGACAAGAGAAGCCCGAGCTGGGTGTTATCTTCGACCAGATTGGTACACCTACCTATGCGCGTGATTTGGCAGCAGCCATCTTTACTGCTATCAACAAGGGTGTAGTGCCTGGTGTATATCATTTCTCCAACGAGGGCGTTATCTCTTGGTACGACTTTACCAAGGCTATCCATCGCTTGGCAGGCATTACCACCTGTCATGTACGTCCGTTGCATACTGCTGAATATCCCACTCCTGCCAATCGCCCACATTATAGTGTGCTCGATAAGACGAAAATCAAGCAGACCTATCAGATGGAGGTGCCCTATTGGGAGGAGTCGTTGCGTGAGTGTATTGAGAAATTAATGAATGAAAAATAAAGATTGATGAATCAGGAGATAGAACGTAGAAGAACATTTGCGATTATTTCGCACCCAGACGCCGGTAAGACCACTCTGACTGAGAAGTTCCTGTTGTTTGGTGGACAGATACAGGTGGCTGGTGCCGTGAAGAATAATAAGATTAAGAAGACTGCCACTTCCGACTGGATGGATATTGAGAAACAGCGTGGTATCTCGGTATCTACCTCGGTGATGGAGTTTGACTATACCCCCGATGGCTCTAATGTAGAGTATAAGGTAAACATCCTCGATACCCCAGGTCACCAAGACTTTGCTGAGGATACCTATCGCACGCTGACTGCTGTCGACTCTGCCATTATCGTGGTCGATGGTGCCAAGGGTGTGGAGGCACAGACTCGTAAGCTGATGTCTGTTTGCCGTATGCGCAATACCCCTGTTATCATCTTTATCAATAAGATGGACCGTGAAGGTCGTGATCCTTTCGATTTGCTGGATGAACTCGAACAGGAGTTGGAAATTAAGGTTCGTCCGCTGAGCTGGCCTATCAATCAGGGTGCTAAGTTCAAGGGCGTATATAATATCTATGAGAATAAGCTCGACCTCTTTACGCCTGATAAGCAGCGCGTCACCGAGAAGGTAGAAGTTGAGCTCGATTCCGCCGAGCTCGATGCTCGTGTAGGCGAAACCGATGCTGCTAAGCTCCGCGAAGACTTGGAACTGGTAGATGGCGTATATCCTGAGTTTGATGTAGAGACCTATCGCTCTGCCGAGGTGGCTCCCGTCTTCTTCGGTTCTGCCTTGAACAACTTTGGTGTTCAGGAGTTGCTCAACTGTTTCGTAGAGATAGCTCCCTCTCCCAAGCCCACCAAGGCTGAGGAACGTATGGTGCAGCCCGATGAACCTAAATTCACTGGCTTCATCTTTAAGATTACTGCCAATATCGACCCCAACCACCGCTCATGTATTGCCTTCTGTAAGGTATGTAGTGGTAAGTTCCAGCGCAATCAGCCCTATCTGCATGTGCGTCAGGGCAAGTCGTTGCGCTTCTCTAGTCCTACCCAGTTCATGGCACAGCGCAAGTCAACCATTGATGAGGCTTGGCCAGGCGATATCGTAGGTCTGCCCGATAATGGTATCTTTAAGATTGGTGATACGCTGACCGAGGGCGAGCAGTTGCATTTCCGTGGACTGCCTTCTTTCTCTCCTGAGCTATTTAAGTATATCGAGAACGATGACCCCATGAAGGCTAAGCAGTTGCAGAAGGGTATCGACCAGTTGATGGACGAAGGTGTGGCACAGCTCTTTGTCAACCAGTTCAATGGTCGTAAGATTATCGGTACGGTAGGTCAGTTGCAGTTTGAGGTTATCCAGTATCGTCTGGAGAACGAGTATAATGCCAAGTGTCGTTGGGAACCTGTCCACCTCTATAAGGCTTGTTGGATAGAGAGCGACGATGCTGCCGAGTTAGATAACTTCAAGAAGCGCAAATACCAGTATATGGCTAAGGACAAGGAAGGCCGCGATGTGTTCCTTGCCGACTCAGGCTATGTGTTGAGTATGGCACAAGAAGATTTCAAGCATATTAAGTTCCATTTCACCAGTGAGTTCTAATGACTAGAGAGCAAGATATTAAGAATGCAGTAGAGGTACTGCGCAAGGGTGGAGTGATACTCTATCCTACAGATACCGTTTGGGGCATCGGATGCGATGCCACCAATGCTGAGGCTGTAAAGAGAGTATATGAGATTAAGCAGCGCGACGATTCTAAGGCGCTGATTTGTTTGGTAGATAGCGATGCTCGTATGCAGCGCTATGTGCGCAATGTGCCCGATGTGGCTTGGCAGTTGATTGATAGCCTACAGGGACCCGATGGAGAACCATCGGGAACAAAACCTACCACCCTGATTCTCGATGGCGCCATCAACTTGGCACCCAACCTCATCGCCGAAGATGGTTCTATCGCTCTGCGTATCACTCAGGAGCCATTCTCTAAGGAGTTGTGCTATCGCTTTCAGAAGGCCTTAGTCTCTACCTCTGCTAATATCAGTGGTCAGCCTGCTGCTCAGAACTATTGCGATATCGCTCCTGAGCTGTTAGAGGCCGTAGATTATGTATGCTGGTCGCGTCGTCAGGAGCATCAACCTCATCAGCCCAGCTGCATCATCCGCCTGCGTGAAGATGGCGAGGTAACGATTATCAGAAGCTAAAGACCCGCTGTAGAAACAGCGGGAACGGGAGCACCAGCGGGAACGGGGCTCCAGCGGGAACGGGGGACAAACAAGAAAAACGAGAGAAAAGTAAAATGGAAAATACGGAGACGATAGCAAAACCTACCTGGTTGCAGCGACTGCATGAGTGGCGCGTCCAGAATGTCAGCGACAAGATGTTCTTACTCATCTTGGCGTTCCTTGTGGGCTTGTTGTCGGCAGTAGCTGCCTTCGTGTTGCATAGTCTTATCAATACCGTGGTAGCCCTGCTTACAGGTCGCTTCCATGCCGACACCTACAACTGGCTCTACTTGGTATATCCCGTTGTTGGTATCTATCTCACTTCTCTTTTTGTTCGTTATGTTGTCAGAGACAATATCTCGCATGGTATTACGCGCATCCTTTATGCCATCTCGTCTAATCGTTCTCGCCTAAAGGCGCATAACACGTGGTCCAGTGTCATAGCCTCTGCCATCACCATTGGCTTTGGTGGTTCGGTGGGTGCTGAGGCTCCTATCGTATTGACCGGCTCTGCCATTGGTTCTAACCTCGGACAACTATTCAAGTTAGACAATAAGACGCTGATGACGCTTGTAGGCTGTGGTGCTGCCGGTGCTATTGCTGGTATCTTTAAGGCACCTATTGCCGGACTGGTGTTCACCTTGGAGGTGCTGATGATTGATATGACCATGTCGTCATTGTTACCTATCTTGGTGTCGTGCGTAACAGCTACATGCTTTACCTATCTCTTCAGTGGTAATGCCGTGCTCTTCTCTTTCCACCTTGATAGCGATTGGACGATAGAGCGTGTGCCTGCATCCATCCTGTTGGGTATCACCTGTGGATTGGTTAGTCTCTACTTCATCCGCACGATGACTGCCTGTGAGAATCTCTTTGCCCGTTTCAAGGACAAGCCCTATGTCAAGCTCCTCATTGGTGGTCTGATACTGAGCACCCTCATCTTCCTCTTCCCCTCCCTCTATGGTGAGGGCTATGGCAGCATCAACCTCTTGCTCAATGGTAAGACCGAGGCCGATTGGAATCAGATTCTGGGTGGCTCATTGTTCTATGGACATAGCGAGTATATCATCCTTTATCTCGCCTTGGTACTATTGACTAAGGTCTTTGCCACCTCTGCTACCAATGGCGGTGGTGGTTGTGGTGGTACCTTCGCCCCCTCTCTGTTTATCGGCTGCTTCACGGGCTTCCTCTTCTCTCGCTTGTGGAATATTCATCAGATAGGTGTCTATGTACCTGAGAAGAACTTTGCCCTGCTGGGTATGGCAGGTGTCATGTCGGGTGTGATGCATGCTCCGCTAACGGGTATCTTCCTGATTGCCGAGATTACCAGTGGCTATAACCTGTTTATGCCGTTGATGATTGTCTCTGTATCTGCCTATCTCACCATTATCATCTTCGAGCCTCATAGCATCTATGGTATGCGTTTGGCTCGTCAAGGTCGTCTTGTTACCCATCATACCGACCATGCTGTATTAACGCTGATGAGTCTTGACTCGGTGGTTGACCGAGACTACCAGTCTGTTGATCCCGATATGGAGTTAGGCCAGATGGTTCACCGCATCAGTCGTTCGCATAGCAGTGTTCTCCCAGTGACCGATGCCGCAGGAGCCTTGTTGGGTGAAATCAATCTGATGAAGATTCGCCATGTCATGTTCCGCACCGAACTATATCATCATTTCAAGGCCCGCCAGTTGATGGCTGAGCCCGCTGCTGTGCTCAATGATGGCACCCCGATGACTGAGGTGATGAAGACCTTTGAGCGTACGCAGGCCGACTGGTTGCCTGTGCTTGATGCAGAATATCATCTCAAGGGCTATATCTCTCGCAAGCGTATGTATGATATGTACCGTAAGATGGTACACGACATGAGCCAAGACTAAGTATATAAAGGAGTTACACACTCCTTTTTTTTATTTCCGTTCGTCACAGAATCGAGCAGAATATCCCAGATTTTTGTAGTTTTTTGCAACTAAATGTAATTTTGCGCCGTCAAATGTGTAATAAATCACAAATGAATTGCATCTAACGAGCAAATCACATTCAAAAAACCAACAAATAAACAAAAACATGAAAAAGATGTATTCTCGGATGGCAACCCTAACAGTAGCCATGATGATGACAACGGCAATGCATGCCGAATCAACCGACAGTCTTTCCACAGACTCTACCAAGTGGTATAATCAGACACAGCAGCTCGACGAGGTTGTTGTGAAGAGTGCTATGCCTAAGACACGTGCCAAGGGTGACGCTATGCGTACCACGGTGGCTGGTTCTATTCTCGAAAAGTCAGGTTCTGCCAATGATGCCCTCTCACGTATCCCCTCTCTGAAGGCTGAGCGTGATGGTGGCGTAGAGGTATTAGGTCGTGGCGCTGCTGAGGTGTATATCAATGGTCGCAAGATGTTAGATGCCAGCGAACTCTCACGCTTGCGCTCCGACCAGATTCAGTATGTTGATGTGGTGCAGAATCCCGGTGCCCGCTATGCTGCCTCTACCAAGGCTGTAGTACGTATCAAGCTGAAGAAGACACAAGGTGAGGGCATCAGCTTTCAAGAAAGTGCCGATGCACTTTATCAATACGGTCATACACTCACTAATAATCTCGATGTCAACTACCGTACTGGTGGTCTTGATGTTACCGCCTCTTTCTGGGCTGGTCGCTATGGCCATAGCAAGTCATTGCAAGAAGACCACATGCTCTACTATGTAGGTCCCGACCTGTGTGAGGGATGGACTAAGCAGGATACCAAGCAGGTATGGAAAGGCTTGTCACCCCAGTTGCAGATTAACTATATGCTCGATGATAACCACAGCTTTGGTGCTTTCTATAAGTACGATCGTCATCCCAGTGGTGAGATGAACAGTTGCTTCGATACCGACATCTTCGAGAATGGCACCTATACCGAGCGCTCTGAGAGCCGTATCTGGCAGAAAGACAGCTTCCACAAGCACATCTTCAATGCCTATTATAATGGTAAGGTAGGCCATATCAATGTCGATTTCAATGTCGATGGTCTCTTCGATAATACCAAGACTCCCGGCAACACCAAGGAGACGATGACGCCTATGAATGGCACTACCGTTGGCGCTGTTCGTACTATCGAGAGCAACACCAATAGCTCCAACAACTTCTGGGCTTCTAAGCTGATATTGAGCTATCCTATCTGGAATGGTAACCTCTCTGTGGGTGGTGAGTATTCTCACAACCATCGCACCGATGCTTACTCCTTTATGGCTACCGATGAAGTACCTGTCAAGGCTACCGATACCGAGATTAACGAGACCTCTGCTGCTGCCTTTGCTGAGTATGGTCGCGCCTTTGGCAGAGTGTTTGCCCAGATTGGACTTCGCTATGAACACTTGAAGAACGATTACTTCAATTTCGGTGTTCGCGAGGATGAGGTATGTCGCAACTATGGCGACTGGTTCCCCACAGCTGTTATCTCTGCTCCTGTAGGCAAGGTGCAACTCTCGCTGTCTTATCGTCGTGACATCCAGCGCCCCAACTATAGCAATCTTACCAGCTCTACCATCTATCTCAATCGCTATGCCTATCAGAGTGGTAACCCCTATCTGCGCCCCACCTATACCCATAGTCTGGTGCTGAATGCTGCCTATCAGTGGATGACCTTCACTGTTAATTATGCTCGTGTGAAGGACTCTGAGACAATGTCCAGTGAGCCCTATCCTGGTTCTGCCGATCCTTTGGTATGTCTTGTGCGCCCCATCAATAGTCGTGAAGACTACAACCAGTTGAGTCTGAGCCTCTCTGCTGCTCCTACCATCAATATCAATAAGGCATCTTGGCATCCTGCGTGGTATGCCTATGCCGTGTTCCAGAATTATAAGTCGCTTTGTGCTGATGGTTCAATAACTACTCTTAACAGACCCTATCTTACACTGGTATGGCAGAATACGCTCGTATTGCCTAAGGGCTTCCGTGTCAATGCCAATATGCAGTGGGCTTGCAAGGGCGACTACAACAACTATCGTGTCCTTGCCCAGCGCTTTAATACCTCTTTGGGCGTGCAGCGCGACTTCAACCTGCGCACCTTGGGCACCTTTACTGCCGACCTGCGTTGCAGCGACATCTTCAATACCGACAAGACCGACGTCCTGATTTATGGTGCTCGTGAGTTGACAGCCTTCAATCCTGCTCGTCGCACCTTCTCCCTCAACCTCACTTGGAAGTTCAATGAGGCCCGTTCTAAGTATCGTGGCTCTGGTGCTGGTGAGAAGCAGAAAGCTCGCATGTAATTATACAAACTATACTAGATAAAAAGAAACAGCCCTTACCATCATCGTAAGAGCTGTTTTCTTTATGTATGATTTATTCTGATAGGTATTACCATTATTCCATGGCCTTCGTCATCTCGCTCAGATACTTCTCCGTCGTCTTGGTCAGATACTCCTGCAGTTTGCGTGCAGGCTTAGAATGTTCGCCATAGCCGAAGCTCTTGAAGAACTCACCAATTTCTCCATTCTGCTTGGTAAAGAATTGTAGAATCCCCTTGTACATATTTGGATATTCTTCATATGGCATTTCGAGTTCCTGGGCAGCCTTGATGATGTTCTGGTATTTCTTGTCGAGTTCCTTGTTCTGCTTCAGTATCGTCTCGAAGATGGTGCTGATTTTGTAGGAATCGCGCATACCTCGCATCTCTTCACCGATTTGCTTGTAGGAGCCTTCAATCAGTTCCATGTTCATCTTGATACTCATTAACTTGGGCTCAAGTTTAAACCCTTCCTCTTTTCTCCATTGCTCCATTTGACTTTGACGCTTTTCGTCGAAAATATTGGCTTTATGCCACTCATCATCATCCACCACCTCTACTGTTTCAATCGTCTTTTTAAGTAGGCTCTTGCCAGAGTTCTTTCCTACACGACGCTCGTAGTCCTTATCCTCGTCGTAATATCCATTGTGTACGGTGATGTTGTAGGTTTCACCAGGCACAAAGTCGAGGTCAATCCATGCAGAGCAGAGTGAACCGTCGGGGAAGATGCAGCGCAGTCGACCGACACAAGGCTTGTCAAGTTCCGTCTGCCACTCAAAGCGCTTGTTCACTACAGGCACGCAAGCTACATATTCGTTATCTTTGAGATTATAGAGCGCCTCGCGTGAGTCAGCAATATAAATATTGTAGAGTGAGTCCTTAATCTCATCGCCCACACGACCTACTATCTTAAACATCTTCTTAGAGTAGTCCAAAGGCTTTTCGTATCTGTCGGGACGCAGCGAAGTAATCTGATAAATCACTCCGTTCACCTTTGTACCTTCCTTGGTGATTACCCATTTGATGGCGTAGGCATCGCGCAGTTTGGGATTCTGAGGATTCTTGCAGCACATCAGCCACATCTCCTCATTGTCGTTGTTGCGGATTTGATAGGTCTCGCTTTGTCCGTCCTCATTAACGGCCTTTAGAGAGAACTTCTTAAAGTCGCCAGGTGTGATATGCAGTATCTGGTATGACTTAGGCTCATCCTTCTTAAAGGCATCGCTGATGGTACTGGTATTCAGATATACTTTACCTGCCATGTGAGGAAACTTGTCGTTGTCAGCACTAAAGGTAGTAATCCTAACGCTCGACTCTATCTGGTTCGTTTCAGGATTCTTGTTCACCGAATATACATCATTAGGTTCTCCCCAAGCAGTGATAATGCTATGGAACAGCGCCTTTACGTTATAAGGCACGTTGTCCTGTTTGCCCTTCTGCTGGGCACTGATGGTTGTAATTGCGCTGCAAGCAATGAGCAGCATGATAAATAGACGTTTCATATTATTCTTTTTTTTAATGTTGCTTTCAGCGACACCGCTCACGCTCGGCATAGCTCATGCAAGCATGGCTCTGCTCTCGCTTAATCGCGGCGTTCAATGTTCAATGTTCAATGTTCAATGTGCTTGAGCTGTTTGTTCTAAATTGTTTTTTGCTATTTCCAGTTCCAGTTCCACCCATTTGACGTAGGCCTCGTGCGCTTGTTGTTTCAGCAGAGCCAGTTCCTCAGGTGTGTACTTATAGTTCTCTGGTCGAGTGATGGGGATGTCGCTCTCCGTCAGGTTGATGGTAGCCTCCTTCTTGGCTTTCTTTGCCTCTGTCGGCGCCACCTCCTGTGCCATCAGCTTCTCCGTGTTGGCAGTAGGCTCCTCTGCTTTTGTGCAGGCGGGCTCTACCTTCTTAGGCTGTGCCTTTGCCACGGTGCGCTGCATGTTGGTGGGAGCTATGACGGGCGTTTCCGCTTCCTTTTTCACTTCCTCCCCCACGCTCGGCTTTTCTATGATTTGTGCCGCTATCTCTCTTTCCGTCTGGAGTGGGGTAGAGGGCGACGCTATCTCCTTCGGTGGTGTCAGGTACACCGCTATGAATCCAGCCACGCAGGCTGCAGCTATCCATGGCCATACCAGTCGTGTTCGTTTGGCGCTCTTGGCGTTAGCCTGCTCCATGCGCTGCATCAGTCGTGCATTGAGGTCGGCAGCCATCTGCGGACGCTCCGTCTCCTCCATGCGGATGGCCTCACGAAGATTCGTGTCCTGCTGTCTTAAAGTATTCTGTATGTCCTCGTTCATGACTGTAACATTTTGATGATTTTACAAAGTTTTTTTCTCGTTCTGCTCAGTTTTGAAGCCACCGTAGTAGGTATCGACTCCGTCACGTATGCTATTTCTTTCAGGCTCATCTCCTCATAGTAGAACATGGTGATGATGGCTCTCTCGTCGGGTGGTAGGTGCTTCAGTGCTGCCCTTATCAGTTGTACTGTTTCCGGGTTAGGCCTTCCGAATGTCGTCTCCACCTCTGCCTCCGATATCTTTTCCGCTCCCCCTTCGTGGTCTTCGTAGTATATTGTTGGCAGCTTTTTGTGTCTGAGGTAGCTGATGGCCTCGTTGTAGGCTATGCGCGATATCCAAGTCTTCAGCGCCGATTTCTCTGCATCATACCTCTTTATATTATTAAAGACCTTGATGAATACATCCTGATACACCTCCTCAGCATTCTCGGTGCCTGGTACGAGACGTGCCACCTGTGCATACACGTCGTTGCCATAGCGCTCGAGCAGCTGTTGCTGGGCCTTGGGACTTTGTTGCCTCAGTCCCTGCAAGAGGTTTATATCCGTTTCTGTAGTCATTTTTTATAGTCTTCTGCTTATATATACGCAAGTCATTGCCGAAACATTGCACAAAGGTAGAAAAAAATATCAAAAAAATGCATTTTATCCCAAAATGCTACAGAATCTCCCAGAAATTTGGCAGTATTCGCAATATGATATATATTTGCAGTGTCAAACATAAAAATAAAAAAAATTGTTTTTTCTGTAATTTTTAGACAGCTTCTTGCATCTAAAGGTAAAACGTTAAACAAAAAACGATGAAGAGAGAAGAGTATTTTACCCAGTTGGTACGGGAAAACAAGAGCACCATCTATACCGTGTGCTACATGTTCTCCCAAGATGAAGAGGAGGTTAACGACCTCTTCCAAGAGACGCTGATCAACATGTGGAAAGGCATCGATAGCTTTCGCGAAGAAAGTAAGATTAGTACGTGGATTTATCGCGTAGCCCTCAACACATGTCTTCTGCAGGAGCGTAAGAAAAAGAAAGAGGTGAAGAAGGTGCCTCTGACCATGGATGTCAACTTCTTCCAAGACGAAGATGCCAATGCTGCACAGGTGCGTATGCTACATCAGCGCATCGGAAAGCTGGGCTTGGTCGATCGAGCTCTGGTCATGATGTGGCTCGAAGGTATGAGCTACGATGAGATTGGTACCGTCATGGGAATCTCTGCACAAAACGTGGGTGTGAAACTCTATCGAATCAAAGAACAACTTAAAAAGTAAGAAGCTATGGAAGAAAAGAATTTCGAGGAACTGCGCAATCAGTTTGCCATCCTTAAAGAACAACTCAATAAACAGGAGATTGTCAATGACCGCCTGTTGCGTGAAACAATGAAAGCCAAGAAGAGGGATATTAACAGTAGCAAGAATCTGGAGTACGGATGTGTGCTGTTCTGCCTCTTTATCCTGCCCTTGAATTGGTACACCCGCACGTGGAGCCTGCCGTTTACCATTGCTACGGCTCTGTTGCTGATAGTCTGTGTTGTTGCCACCCACTTTATCCACAAGCCTGTAGATAGTCTCAACTTCCTCAAGGACGACTTCGCTACGGTAGCCCGTGTAATGGCAAAGTTCAAGAAGCAGTATGATTGTTGGCTCTACTATGTCACCCCAGTTCTTCTTACTCCTTGGATAGCATGGGCTTGCTACGACTTCGCTTGGCGACGCGCCCCAGAAGGTGTGAATCCTTGGTTGATGTGTATTCCAATCTTTGTTGGTGGCGGCATTGGTTTCGCCATAGGCCTCTACTATCATTTTAAGGCCGTAAATGCAGCACAGGATATTATTGACGACATGGAAAATATGGAATAATATTTTTAACAACACAAAAAAATGAAAAAATTATTTAGTTTTTTGGCAGCAACATTGTTGCTTGCCAGCACCACTTATGCCCAACAGAGTCAGCCTATTCCTGTTGACCCTGCCGTAAGAATGGGCAAACTTGAGAATGGAATGACGTATTATATCCGTCACAATGCTGAGCCCCAAGGTCAGGCCAACTTCTACATTGCTCAGAAGGTAGGCTCTATCCTTGAAGACGAGAACCAGCGCGGACTGGCACATTTTCTGGAGCACATGTGCTTCAATGGTACCAAGCACTTCCCCGGCAATGGCGTCATCAAGTATTGTGAGAGTATCGGCGTGAAGTTTGGTGAGAATCTCAATGCCTATACCAGCATCGACAAGACCGTATATAATATAGATAATGTACCTGTAGGAGCCATTCCTACCTCCGTAGATTCTTGTCTGCTGATTCTCCACGACTGGGCTAGCGACCTGTTGCTCACCGATGAGGATATTGACCACGAGCGTGGCGTCATCCATGAGGAATGGCGTGTTCGTGCCAATGCCACCATCCGCATGCTGGAGAAGCTCTTACCTATGATGTATCCTGTGGGCGATGCCCATCCCACTGCCGACGGTACCAATCGTTACGGTCATCGCATGCCCATCGGTCTGATGTCGGTGGTCGATAATTTCCCCTACAAGGCGCTGCGCGACTACTACCACAAGTGGTATCGTCCCGACCTGCAAGGCATCATTGTGGTGGGCGACATCGATGTAGATCAGGTAGAGGCAAAGATTCGCAATATCTTTGGCAGCATACCAGCACCCGTCAATCCTGCTGAGCGCTACTATGTTCAGGTGCCCGACAGCAATGAGCCCCTCATCTGTATGGTTACCGACAAGGAGCAGAATCAGGCTACCAATGCCTTCTTCTTTAAGTTCGACCCCTTCCCCAAGGAGATGCGTGGCGACGTCAACTATATGGTTTATAAGTACGTCATGAATATCGCTGGTCGCATGCTCAGTGCCCGTCTCGACGAGATGCGCCAGAGTGCCAATCCTCCGTTCATCAGTGCGATGGCTGGCGATGGTGACTACTACTGGTCTTGCACCAAGCAAAGCTTTATTGGCGAGGTATATTCTTCTGCCGAGGATTTCAGTAAGGCTGTCACCACTGTCTATCGTGAGATGCTGCGTGCCATCCGCTGTGGCTTCACCGATTCCGAGTACGAGCGTGCCAAGGCACAGGTTCTTGCCGATGTTGAGGCAGCCTATAACAGTCGTGACAAGAAAAAGAGCTACGACTACTGTCAGGAGTATGTCAACCACTTCCTCACCAACGAGCCCATCCCTGCCATCGATACTGAGTTCACGATGATTCAGCAGATTGCCAATGCCGTCAATGCACAGATGGTGAGCCAGATGCTCGCTCAGATAGTCTCTAACCCCAACAATATGACGCTCATGAGCATGCTGCCTGAGAAGGAAGGCGTTACTTATCCCACTAAGGAAGAGATGGCTAAGCAGCTCGCTGCTGTTGCTGCCGAAGATCTCAAGCCTTATGTCGATGCTGTCAGCAATGAGCCCCTGATGTCAGAGCTGCCCAAGGCTGGTCGCGTGGTTAGCACTAAGGCTGGTGTCCTTGGCTACAAGCAGTACACCCTCTCTAATGGCGCTACCGTTTATTTCCGTCAGACTGATTTCAATCCTAACGAAATCGTGATGACAGCCTACAGCATGGGTGGTACCTCACTCTATGACGAGTCTATGCTTCCCGACCTCAAGGCCGTTGGTCGCGTGATGAATGTAGGCGGTCTGGGCAAGTTCAGCATGAACGACCTGCGTAAGGCTCTGGCTGGCCACAAGGTAAGCGTCAATGCAGGTATGAATTTCTATAAGGAGTATGTCTCTTCTAAGACCACTCCCAAGGATTTGGAACTGATGATGCAGCTCAACTACCTCACCTTCACCTCTATGCGCACCGACCGTGATGCCTTCGAGTCATGGAAGAATCGTGAACGTGCCGCCATTGCCAATCGTGCCAGCGACCCCTCTACAGCCTTCCAAGACACCATCAACAAGCACCTCTATGTCAGCAGCGCCCGTGTAGAGTCTATGACTGAAGAAGAGCTCGACCATATCAATTACGACAATGCCATGCGCATCGCCCGTGAGCGCTTTGCCAATGCAGGCGACTTCGTCTTCATCATCACTGGTGCCATCGACGAGCAGACGCTGCTGCCCATGATTGAGCGTTACATCGCCTCACTCCCTGCCACCAAACAGCGTGAGACAGCCAAGGCAGAGGTGATGGAATTCCGTAAGGGAACCTATAACAAAACCTTTGAGCGCAAGATGGATGTGCCTATGGTCAGCAACCTCTTCTTCAACTATGCCGACATCAAGTTCTCGCTCAAGAACAAGCTCTCCTTCGACCTCGCCCTCAATGCCCTCACCGTCGAACTGCTTGAAGAGATTCGTGAGAAGGAAGGTGGCACCTATGGCATCGGTGCCTATGGAGTACTCGCTCCCGACCCCGCACCACGCGACTTGGCATTCATGCAGATACTCTATCAGGCTGCCCCCGATCGCTACGAGTATCTCAACCAGCGCGTCCGCGACATCGTGGCAAAGTTTGCTGCCGAAGGACCCTCTGACGAGAATCTTGCCAAGGGTAAGGAGTTCTTCCTGAAGGAGTATAAGGAAGGTTTGCGCGAAAATACCTATTGGGCAGAAGCCATGGAGACCATGCTTGATGCAAAGGTTGACATGACGCTCAACTACGAACAAGTTCTCCAGAGTATCACTCGCGACGATGTCCGCAACATACTCACCCAGTTGCTCAAGCAGAACAACTACTCCGAAATCATCATGAAGGGAGTTGCCCGATAACTCCTTCCGAGTATTTATTATACTCTCTCTCTATAAATTATTAATTTGCAAGTGGGGCGGGCTCGTGGAGAGTCTGCCCCATTTATTTAGAGGTGAGAGGTGAGAGGTGAGAGAATAGACTCTCCGCAGATTTCAGGGCTTGCCAACTATTCTCTAGCTTCTCACCTCTCACCTCTAGCTTCTATTCCTTTCTCGTAAGAAAAATCTATAAAATGTTTGGAACTTTCAAAAGAAATATCTATATTTGCACTCGAATATTCTTTACGAACTTAACACAACACAACCAATAAACATTCTAAAAGTACTGGCATTATGAAGAAAATCACACTATTGGTATTTTCTTTCCTGATGACATTGTCGCTGTTTGCTCAGGAAAACAAATTAGAAGACATTACGTTACCGACCCCACAGCGAAAGATGTTGGAGCAGAACAAAATGTGGGCATACGTCTATCACCACTATGAAGACGATGAGTCCGCAAGCGAAGGATACCGCGAGACGCAGTGGATGGTTTATTATATCCTTAAAGGTGATACCGTTATCAACGGAAACCAGTATATGAAGATGTATAGGTATGATGAAAATACTAAAATAGAGAAATATTACGCTGCTTTCCGTGAAGATGAAAATGGCCGTGTGTATAAGTTTAGCGATAATATAGAATTGAAATGGATAGACTTTAAGCTGGAATTTGATGATAATGAATTGTTCTACTACCCAGATACTGTTGTCGTAGAGAATATCAAAGCAGAAGATAATAATCTGTTCCGTCGATACCGTTATCTGTGCCATCGCCCTGATGGCAGCACCTATAATTACGGATTATCTCTTGTAGAGGGCGTCGGCTACGAAGAAAGAGGTCTTATAAATTACTATGTCCAATATGAATTAGACTGTATCTGCGACTACGAAGAGTTTGCTTGTGCCTTTGGTCCTGATTATATGTTTTCTAACTCTGACTTTGACAGGCCCAAGGAGATAGAGCTAAGTAATGAGGAACAGCAATGGGTAAAGGGCAACAACGACTTTGCCTTCAATCTGTTCCGTAAGGCTCGTGGCGAAAACAATAGCATCTTGTCACCCCTGAGCATCACCTATGCACTGGGCATGCTGAACAATGGTGCCGCAGGCCAGACACAGCAGGAGATAAACAATGTGTTGGGCTTTGGAGAGGCTGGTGCTGATGCCATCAATAACTACTGCCGCAAGTTACTTACAGAGACCAACGATATTGATAAGTGGGGTGCTAAGACAGAGATGGCCAATACCATCTTTGTGAATAGTGGTCTGGACTATGAGTTGCAGCAAGGCTTTATAGACAAAGCCAACCAGTATTATGATGCCACACCTACAGCCCTTAATTTCTATGACGATGGAGCTTTAGACATTATCAATCAGTGGTCTAACGACAAGACTCACGGCATGATACCTGAGATATTGAATAATAATACCTTTAATCCCAATAGCGTTAGCTATCTGCTTAATGCACTCTATTTCAAAGGCAGTTGGACTAATCCGTTCAAAGAGTCAGACACCAAGGAAGAGGCCTTCAATGGTGGTGCATCTGTGCCTATGATGCAGCAAGATGTCGATTTGGACTATACCGAAAACGACCTCTACCAAGCTGTCCGCTTGCCTTACGGTAATGAAGGCTTCCGCATGACGATATTCCTGCCACGCGAAGGCAAGACCATAGACGATGTACTCGCCACGATGAACGGCAATAACTGGTGGCAGACAGAAAGAGGGGTATGTGACGTAGATTTGAAGTTGCCACGCTTCAAGACTGACTATACGCTGCCCTTAGAAGATATTATGTCAGCCTTAGGCATGCCCACGGCATTTGATCCAGGCGCAGCGGAATTCCCATATTTCGGTAATGGCGGTGTATACATTGGCACGATGTTACAAAAGGCAGCGATAGAAGTCAACGAGAAAGGTACAGAGGCAAGTGCTGTGACAGTTATTGGACTAGACGGTACTGATTTGCCTGAATATGCCACATTCCATGCCAATCGTCCCTTCTTCTACATTATCAGTGAGCAGTCCACGGGTTGCATCTTCTTCATGGGACAATACGTAAATGCTGGCCCTGCCTCTGCCATCAGCGGACTCTCCAAGAGTAACACAAAAGAAAATACCGCCATCTACGACCTCCAAGGTCGCCAGGTAGCTAATGGTCAACGTTCATCGTTCCTCGCAACGCCACACTCTCAAAGAGAGAACGTTCAATTACCCAAGGGCATCTATCTCTATAACGGCCACAAGGTGGTGGTAAAGTAAAAAACAGAAAAGGACTGCCTCACTTCTGAGCGCAGCCCTTAATGTTTAACTTTGAACATTGATATTCCCCTGATCTACGAAGTCTACAAAAATAGTTTTTGCGCAAAAACATGTAACCTTCTACCATGACTGTCCTCAAATGCCGATGTACAAAGGCTTTGAAGTATGTTAATAGTTTCCGAACTATTAACATACTTCTAACCTACATCACAAAATAGATTCCGAAAATGACGAAAAAAACAAAAAGAACGAAAATTTTATTATAAAATTCTGTTTTCGGATTTTTTGATATTTTGGGGCATTTTCGGAACCCCAAATTTTCAAGTATAGTACATGTATGTTAATAGTTGGCAAACTATTAACATGCCCGAAACGCCCTGTACATCGTTGTTTGAAGGGTGTTATGTTAATAGGTTAATAGTTTTTGCGAAAACCTTTATTAGAATACGGAATGCCCTTACGAGTATTCGAGAAATACAGCTAAGCCAGCTCTGAATACAGCTAACTGACGCGCAAATCAGCTATATTTGCACTCCAATAGTGCCACTTTTGGTAGTCAATAGTTATTGTATTGCACTTCAATAGTTATTGTTTAGCACTTCAATAGTTATTGTATTGCAATGCTAAAGTGCCACTTTCGCAAGCCTCGATTTGATTGTAGCCTACATCCGAATAGTTTGCAGGCTGAATTCGATGAGTTTGCACGAATAATTCTCTTTGAATTTACGCATAATTCTCTTTGAATTTACGCATAATTCTCTTGGCAAAAAAGGACAGCAAAATTATAAGGAAAAAACTTGCATTTCGCCTAAAAATTTTGTATCTTTGCATGTGAATATGAAGGAGTATATAAACATACAAAAAATCATAAACAAGAGATTGGTGACAGGTGACGCGATGACAGCAGTTTTTATAAACTCTACGCGTACCGCGCGAACTTACTATTCGTGCGCACGCATACGCGGTACGCGTAGACTTTTAGATTTTATGTGTCATCGTGTCATCTGTCACCACCACAGAATAGAAATTACCTCTCTAAAACTGGGTGGAGTGGTGGAGAGGGTGGAGATAAAATCCCAAACCCCATGCGTACCGCGCGCGTATACGCGGTACGCGTAGATTTTATAAATTATACTACACCACTCCACCCTCTCCACCCAAAGATAAGTCAAACCTGTCCCCGTGATTGATGTTCTGTAGAAGACGAAATTATTAAGGAATCCAAGCAATAGCAAATATGAGATTGATTTTATTTACAATTGTAATGACAATTTGGCATATCCATGCATATGCGCAAAAAAACGTAATGGATTATGTTGACATTCCACAAGAAACTGCAGTACAACTAGATAGTGCTTATTATAATTATACTAATCATGCAAATGTTGGAGCAGGAATTAATGTACACAATCTTATAGATTATAGGAAAACTATTTTTGAGGATGGGGTATTTAACTTCGCTGGAATGGGACCTCATTTCCCACATGTGGCTTTTATCTACTACAACCACATGATCTATATTATCAATTCACATAGTGTCATAAATGTCCAAAAACAACTTATTGATGCAAAAGAGAAACTACAAATAAGAGATAGTGACTATGCATTATATCTCAAGATATTAGTAGATTATGTCTATGATTCGTGCCAAAATAATGATTATTATTGGGAGGACACAAAAGAACCATATCAAGATGGTCTCATTCTTACTATCAAAAATTAGATAAGGAACAATCACGGGGATAGGTTTTTGATTGCCTGCAATTCAATAAAAAAACTGTCCCCATGATTGACGAAGAAGCAAGTTCTTAAAAAAAGAGATGAACTTGAAAAGAAGTATTTTGGAAACAAAGGAGATAAACCTAAAAAATAAAGTAAGATGAATACCGTATTTGATTTTGTCAATGCATCTAAAAGAAGTCAATTAGAGATAACATCTGATACTTCTTATAGTATGTTACGTGAGTATTTGTTGCCCTACCAGAAAGAAAAACTTCCAGAAGATGTAACATTTAGGGTGGCAGCAGGGAAAAAGAACTATGACGTTATTAGGCTTTTTGAATGTGGGCAATATTTTTTCTCTCAGAAGTTTATTGATGTAATGTCGCAATTTATGGATATGTCTAACAAATGTTACCCTATTAAGGTTGAGGGAGTAGAAGAACAGTATTATGTGATATATAATTTAGAAAAAGTTCCTTTCATGAATAAAGAAAAAGCAATATTTGACAAGGAGCCATTTTTTTATTGTGGGGAAGAAATTACAGCACCTCTTTTTGGAGTTGCAGAAACACAAATTTACGTTATTACTGAGGAATTAAAGAATGTTCTGATAAGAAATAAGATATCAAATATATATTTTAAAGAATCCTATCTATGTACGAAAGAGGAGTATAAGGAATGGAAAAAGTCAAAGAAATAAATTAACTTGAGGGAATGGATTTTAAGAGAAATCCCCCAATTACATAAATGACAATGTGTTGATGTATAAAAGGTAACAATAAATGAATCACCAGGAGATTATTTGCCCCCTAGGTCATTAACAATCACGGGGGCAGGTTATTGATTGCCTGCAATTCAAAAAAAACTGTCCCCATGATTGATTCCTATTACCTTAGATCCTGCAAATGTGTAATTAAGAATTAAAAGTTAAACGATGATATCATTTATTGAAACAAATAGAAAAGAATCTATTCGGAAAGACGAATTCCATATTTTAGTCCCATCCGTTGTTGGTAAGGAAGACTTGCTATCGAAGTTGGCGGAGATGCTGCATTTTCCTTATTTTGGCTATAATTGGGATGCACTAATTGATCTCTTATGTGACTTTTATTGGAATGATACAAAAAAAATTATAATAGAGCATTCCGATATAAGTAGATTGCCTATTCCTGATTTAAAAACATATATTGAAATAGCTATAATAGTTTGTAAATTTTGGGAGGAATATGAAAATCATGATGTTCATTTTCTTTTTCCCGCCAGTGAATATGAAATAATTAGAAATTTTGTAAGTCGGGATATATCTTTTGGGGACTGCTCTTCCTTGATTTGCCCTGAGTCTTCTCTATATAAAGATTAAGAATCACCGGTGGAATCATTGTTTCTTTGATTCATCGAAGAAAAACTTGGAGAAAACAGAGAAAAGTGAGTGTCCTTGACTTTGTCGAAGATACTCTCGTTCGAAAAAGTTCAAGATTCTCTTGACTTTTTACTCACTTATTTCGTATCTTTGCCCTCGCTAACTGAATAGAAACATAAAAACGGAAAGAGAATGAAAAGACTGCTGACTATCTGCCTGTTGATGACAATGGGTGTGCTGGGCGCTTTGGCTCAGGGTGAGAACTACCAGAATGATGCCATTAAGAACATCATGACACGTACAAGTATTCGTAAATACACTGATCAGCCCGTGACAAAAGCGGAGATAGAGACACTGCTGAAGGCAGGCATGGCGGCACCGACTGCAGTGAACAAACAGCCATGGCACTTCGTGGTGGTGACGGACAAGGCAAAGCTGAAGGAGTTGGCTGGCAATCGTGGACGTATGCTGGAGCAGTGTGCACTGGCTATCGTGGTATGCGGTAATCTGGAAAAGGCAATGCCTGGCAAGGCGCAGGGTTACTGGATACAGGACTGCTCAGCAGCTACAGAGAATATCCTCTTGGCTGCGAATGCACTCGGACTGGGTGCCGTATGGACGGGCGTGTATCCGATAGACGAGCGCGTGGAGGCTGTGTCAAAGGCTGTGAAACTGCCTGAACACATCGTGCCGCTCTGCGTCATCGTAATAGGTCATCCCGCTGAGAGCCCAACACCAAAAGATAAGTGGAAGCCCGAAAACGTATCGTACAATGAATACGGGGAACATTGACCATTGAACATTGAAGATTGACCATTGAATATCGAACAATTTTGTTGTGAAAAATAGGAGCAAATCGTTGGTGGTTTGCTCCTTTTTTCGTACTTTTGCATTCGTTTTAGAAGTCGCGCGTAAACAGTAACCATGTTCAACGACATCATAACAATTTGACCATTAGATAATTAAACTTATGATAAGTATGAGAAAAATTCTATTTCTTTTAGCTTTGCTCACCTCGGCAACGATGTGGGCGCAGAATCCTGCTTCCATCGGTAGCATTAGCTACAACAGTACGTTGGGGGCTTATGAAATCAAAAGTGTAGATAACCTAAACGACCTTGCAGTCTATGTGAACGGTGAGGGAACTTACAGCACCAGTGTCACAGAGACCACTGCACACGACTGTACAGGCTTAACGTTCAAGATGACCGCCCCGATTGCTTACGACTACTCCAACGAATGGAATGTAGAGAGTACAGAGAACAACTACACTGCCATCGGTGGCTATCACAATAACGCCCGCCGGAAATTCTGTGGTACCTTCGATGGACAGGGAAACACTATATTTGGCATCCGAATCTACAAAAGACGCGCCAATAATGCAGGTACCGATGAAGACCCTTACTCATATCAGGGCGTTTTCGGTATCATTGGTGAGTGCGCAATTATCCGCAACGTCCATATTCGCAATATGCGCATTACCTGTCAACATTATGCTGGTGGCATTGTAGGTTGCATTGCCGATGGTCCTGGTTCTCTGGAAAAAGCAGTCATTACGAATTGTATAGTATATAATAATGTTGCCATTCATGGTTACAGAGAGCTTTCTTCAAGTAGTTTTCATGGTGGCATTGCAGGCTATCTCGAATATGGCATCATCGAAGAGTGTACTAGTTCTGTAACCCTGACCACCGAAGATAAGAGCAACAATACTCCAGATTCTTTCGGAGGTATTGTTGGTCGAAACCAAGCTCATAGTACCTTAAGAAATAATGTGGCCATTGGTGTCACCATTACGCTTCCTAACTCTTCAACGAACTATGGCGTCATTTCAGGTTATAATAATGGTACCCTATCTGGCAACTATTACAAAGACTGCACCCTGACAGTTAACGGAACGACCTATACGGCTGGTGTGGGCTGCTGCGGTAGTGATGCGGATGGCGCCAAAAGCGTTCATACTCTGATACTTGGCAACAATGTTTCAGCAAGTGGTAGCGAGACAACCGTTATTGGTGGCAAGACCTGCTATGTCGTAGGTTCTACAGTTACACTTGCATACACCAGTAGTGTGCCTGCAGGTTATAGTGCACTAAGCGGATTCAATGTGAAGGATGCATCGGCCAATGAGGTGACCGTTACACAAAGCGGCGACCAGTATACATTCAGTATGCCTGCCGCTGACGCTACTGTGAAGCCAATCTTTGCCGTCATTGACTGGGAGACCGAAAGTGACGGCAGTAGCAGCACTCCTTACATGATCTATAATTGTGACCAACTCAATCTCTTGGCAACACGTGTCAATAGTGGAAATTCGTATGGAGGCAAGAACTTCAAACTGGGCGCAGACATCACCTATGAACATACCACTGACTGGGACGATGCTACCAGTACAGAGAACAACTATACTCCCATTGGTGGCTACCTGAGTCAAATAAATGTCAGTAATTTTTCCGCCAACTTCGATGGTGATGGACATACCATCAGTGGTATCCGCATCTACAGAAGCGGTGATGTCTATTTTAGTGACGGTTATGTGGGGCTCATCGGAAAAGCACACAGTAGTTCTATCAAGAATGTCATCCTTGCAGATACACGTATCACTGGTAGTGATGGTATTGGTGGTATTGTTGCGAGTTTGTATAATAGTCATGTTACCAACTGTCATGTTCGCGATAATGTCGTAATCCATGCTATAAGATATCTGACCGATTCTCATGGTGGTATCGCAGGCAATGCCGATTATAATAGCTCTATATCGGGCTGTACCAGTGCTGCAAAAATTACCTATTCAGGTACTGCCAGCGGAGATAGATGTGGCGGTATCGCAGGAACCATCGCGAGAAATAGTACAATAAGCGACTGCCTTGTGCAGGGTGCTGCCATTCCCAATTTAGAAAAATGTGGAGCCATTGTCGGCTCGACCGATTGCACATTGAGCAACAATTACTACTACTCAAGCACCGTGGGAAGTAAGACTGATAATATTGGTTGCAACCATGCGGACGTCACCACCAACAATGGTGCCGTGAAAGCATTTACCACCACAATGCCGCATGTCAATATCGGTAGTGCGACTACGAACTACGGACTGATAAAGGCCTATGAATACGGTCTGTACTACGATGGTCTTTACTACATGATACCTGCAACCGTGAGTCTTAACGACAATGCTGAGAACGACATGGCTGCCATCAACGGCTATTGGGCTGACGTAACCCTTGCTGACCGTACGCTGACGAAGGATGGCAACTGGAACACTATTTGTCTGCCCTTCGACGTGACCATTGCCAATAGTCCGCTGGTAGGTGCTACAGTGAAGAAACTCAATACCTCTACCACCAATCTGACTTCAGGAACACTGACGTTAAATTTTGAGGACGAGCCAACAACGATGACTGCAGGTATACCTTATATTATTAAGTGGGATGCTGACCTGATAATCAATTCCGCCAGCGACTGGAATGATTTCGCAACTGCCGTTGAGGGTGGTAATACGTTTGCAGGAAAGGTGGTGCGTCTGAATGCCGATATCACAGTATCAACGATGGTGGGTACAAGCACTAATAATTTCTCTGGAATCTTCGATGGCAACGGCCACACGCTAACACTTGACAACCTTTCGGCTAACAGTGAGTTCTGTGCTCCCTTCCGCTATGTTGATGGCGCTTCTATCTTTAGTCTGCATACCGATGGTAATGTCATTGCCGGTTCCAACACGAAGGACGACAAATACCGCACAGGACTTGTTGGTCAGGCAACGGGTATAACCACTATCAGCAACTGCTGGAGCAGTGTGAATATTGCTAGTGAACTCAGTGGTGATGGTACACATGGTGGTTTCGTAGGCGTATCAAACGGTAGTGGAACCACCACCATCAGCAACTGTCTCTTCGATGGCAGTATCACGGGCAGCAACACCAACAGCTGTGGTGGCTTTGTAGGTTGGCGTAATAATACTCTGAACATCAGCAACTGTCTCTATGCGCCCACACTGCCTGAAGGCAGATCCATGGTCAGCACAAGCGGTAGTGCCACCTTCTCACGCAACGGTGTGACACCTACTAACAGTTACTATACCGAGACTCTTGGCGATGAGCAAGGCTCTAGTACCAGTGGTATGAGCAATGCCGAATTGCTTACCGCTCTCGGCAGCGGTTGGCAACTGAAGGGTGGTAAGGTTGTACCAACAAAGATACCCACATCTATCAGCAATATTGTATTCACGGACGTAACCATTAGCAGTACAACACCAACAGAGGTGAAGAGTGATGACCAGAACGTGATTTTTGTAGGTCAGTATTCGCCATTTACTATCGATGCCAACAACCGCGATGAGATTTTATTCGTAGGTGCAGGCAGCAAGATTGGCTATTCAAAGAACCCACGCGCATTGAAGGCGTTCCGCGCCCACTTCTGGGTACAGCCCACCACCGATGGTGTACGCAGCATCAATATCGACTGGGGAGAAGGCGAGACTACAATGATTAACAATATCACCACTGTTCTCTCTGACTACAAGGGTACTGTATACAATATCCTGGGTCAGCGCGTAAATGCCAACCATAAGGGACTTGTAATCGTGAACGGTAAAAAAAACGTAAATAAGTAAAAGTACAGGAACAATGAAAAAAGAATATATTATCCCCCAGATGGAGGTCATGAAGATACTGCAGCACGGCATGCTCTGTGCCAGTGGTGTCCAGTCACTCAGTAACACAGACAACTTCAATTGGAAAGACGAAGGTTTTAACGATGGCGAAGGCGATTACTGAACATTGACCATTAGGTATTAAAATATTGTCATTCATCACAGAAAGTTGCAGAATATCCCAGAAATTTGGGGCGTTCTGCAACTTTTTGTACTTTTGCAGCGTCAAACATAACGAAAGAATAAGAGTGAAATAAATTTGTTAATGTTAATGGAAAAGATTGTATTTTGGAAAACAGCCGCGATGGTTGGATTGATGGCCCTACCCATAGCGGGTAGGGCGCAGAGCGCGGACGTGGCGTACGAAGAGACGCTGCGCGAGGTGACTGTCAATTCGCGCTCGGCACAGAAAAGAGTTGACGAGGTGCAGATTGGTGTAGAGAAGGTGGAGATAGCCACGCTAGCCAAGGTGCCCTCGCTATTTGGTGAGAAGGATATTATTAAAAGTATACAACTATTACCCGGCATTAAGAGTGAGAGTGAAGGCTCTGGCGGCTATCAGGTGCGTGGCGGTACGGCTGCCCAAAACCTGATACTGCTGGACGGGGCCACCATCTATAACGCGGGACACCTGATGGGACTCTTCTCTACCTTTAATGATGATGCGCTGATGAGTGGCTCGCTATATAAGGGTTTGGTGCCTGCCCAGTTGGGTGGTGGCTCGTCGTCGGTATTTGATATCAGTACGCGTTCGGGCGATATGAACAACTATCATTTTGGGGCATCGGTGGGACTGCTATCGGCAAAGGTGATGGCTGAAGGACCTATACAACAAGACAAATCGTCGTTTCTGGTGGCAGGCAGACGCTCGTATCTGGACCTGTTTCTGGGACTGAGCGATGAATATAAGAACAACACATTACACTTCTATGATACAAACGTGCGCCTGAACTTCCGCTTGTCGCCCAAAGACGTGCTGGCACTGTCGTTCTTCCACGGTCGCGACAATATGGCCGTAGAGGATCTGATGATGATGGAATGGGGCAATACGGCTGCTACTGCCAACTGGCTGCACACCTTCAATGACCAACGCTATGCCAACACGAAGCTGGCGTATAGCAACTATTCGAGCGACATGGGCATGGATATGCTGAGCAGCTACTACAAGATGAAGGGCTATATACGCCATGCCACGCTGCGCCATCAGCAGACATGGCGACCAGACAGTAAGCACAGCGTGAACTACGGACTGGAGGGTACCTTTCTACAGTTGCAGTCGGCAGAGTGGGACATCGTGACACTGCACGAGCGTGAGCGCAGAAATGCACTGATGGGTGGCCTCTGGATAAGCGACGACTGGCGCATAGGCAGCCATCTGGAGCTGTCGGCAGGTGTGAGGCTGCACCTCTTCTCAGTATTGGGTGGCGCTCCCTACTATCAGATAAGTAAGGCGGGCGACATCACAGAGACGATAGACAGCAAGAGCGGACACATCGTGAAGACGTATGCCAACGTGGAGCCTCGCATCAGTGCCAAGCTGAAGCTGAGCCCCCTGCATAGTCTGAAGCTGGGATATAGTCGCACCTCGCAGGATATCCACGCCATCAGCAATGGCTCGATGTCGATGCCTTTTGACCGATATACCATGACCAGCAACATCGTGAAGCCCGAACAGGCCGACCAGATAGCACTGGGATGGACGGGCATCACGCCTAATGGCGACTATGACTTCTCAGCAGAGACCTACTATAAGCGCATCAATAACGTATATGACTATCGCGACGGAAAGCTGTTCTACTCGGAGATAGAGATAGAACGACTGATACTGGGCGGTAAGGGGCGCGCCTATGGTATGGAACTATGTGCCCACAAGAACAAGGGAGCGCTGACGGGATGGATATCCTATACGCTGGCGTGGTCGGACAATAAGATTGAGGGCATCAATGGCGGACAGTGGTACACCGCATCCAACGACCGTAGGCACGACCTGTCTATCGTGGCGATGTATAAGTTGTCGAAGGCTTGGGAACTGGCTGCCACCTGGCACTATAACTCAGGACAGGCACTGACAGCACCCTCGGCAAAGTATGACATGGATGGCACCACCTTCTACTACTATCATGAGCGCAACGGCTATCGTGCACCAGCATGCCACAGACTGGACGTGAGTGCTACCTATACCAAGAAGCATGGCAAGGCCACACATATATGGTCGGTGGGCGTATATAATGCCTATGGCCACTACAACCCCTTCGTGATACAATTCCTGAACGACGACGACAAGCCCACAGGTACTAAGGTGCAGCAGACCTCCCTGTTTGGCGTAGTGCCCTCGGTATCATTCACCATTAAATATTGATAGAAAATGAGAAATATACTATATATGCTTTTGGCTGTGGCACTATTCACAGCGTGTACGAAAGAGATAGACTTCGACTTCCACGAGGTGGACCCCATCGTGGTGATAGAAGGAAGAGTGACCAACGAGGGCAGCACGGTGGTGGTAAGCAGAAGTCGCTCGGTGGACAACGCAGAGCGCGCCCACTGCTTGCAGGGAGCCATCGTCACCATCACGGGAGAGGGCATCACAACACCGTTGCTGTATGATGCAGAGAAAGACTGCTACTACTCGTCCATGACGGGTGTGCCGGGAGTGACCTACGAGCTGAGTGTGGACTTTGAGGGCAAGCACTATGAGGCTACCTCAGTGATGCAAGCACAGGCAACGATTGACTCGTATGAGTTTATGTGGTTTCCCATGATGAACGAGCGATGGATTAGTTTCGAGATGTGGGCACAAGACCCAGTGCCCAACGAGCGTACGTACTACTGGTTTCAGATGCATCGCGTATCATCACATCCGCACTTTGAGGGACATGCGCAAACAGAGCCCTATGCGTGGGATACGTTCGACGATCGTGGCTGTCCACCGGGTAAGGTGTTTGTAGATATGGTGACCGTGAGCGAGAAGATGATGGACGAAGACGAGAAGGAGAACTGGAAATGGATACTATATGATGGTGACCGCATCACCGTAGAGCTGATGACCGTAGATCGCACCGTACATAACTATCTGAGCGAGCTGCGAGCCAGTCAGCAGGGTAGCGGGGCTAATCCGCACAGCAATATCACGGGCGGATGTCTGGGCTATTTTGCGGCGATGGCTATATCGCGCACGGAAACTATCGTGTTTGATAGAAAAAGTATGAAAGATTTGAAATAAAAATTTGCTTTTTTCTATGATATCATGTATCTTTGCAGACTGAAAACATAAAAACAAAGACGCGTGTGAGTCGTGAGAAAGAGATATACAAAGTAACACTGGTAGGTAGTGTCGGTAATGTGGCACTGCTTACCTTTAAGTTTATTGCGGGGGTACTGGGGCATAGCTCGGCAATGATAGCCGATGCCGTACACTCGCTATCCGACTTTATCACCGACGTGGTGGTGCTGGTATTTGTCAGTATCAGTGCAAAACCACAAGACCGCTCGCACGACTATGGACACGGCAAGTATGAGACCATCGCTACCTTCTTGATAGGACTGGCACTGGTGGCTGCAGCAACAGGCATCGTGGTGTCGGGCTGTCTGAAGCTGATAGCATGGTGGGGTGGCGAGGCGCTGGCAGCACCCGGATGGATAGCACTATGGGCTGCCCTGCTATCGATAGTCATCAAAGAGCTGATATACCAATATACCGCCCGGAAAGGAATGCAACTGGACTCGCCCGTGATGATAGCCAACGCATGGCATCATCGCAGCGACGCCCTATCGTCTATAGGAGCAGCAGTAGGTATCGGTGGCGCTATCTGGCTGGGACAGCGATGGACGGTGCTAGACCCGCTGGCCTCTATCATCGTAGGACTGATGCTGGTGAGGGTGGCTTGGGAGCTGCTGAGGACCAGTAGCGCAGACCTGACGGAATGCTCGCTGCCCGAAGAAACAGAACAGGAGATAGAAAACATTATCCAATCGTTTGCCGATGTGCAGGAGCCTCACAATCTGCGCACACGAAGGATAGGAAACCGCGTGGCTATCGAAGCCCATGTGCGCATGGATGGCAGTCTGCCACTGCATATCGTGCATGAGCGCGCCACCACCATAGAACGTAAACTGAAAGAACGCTTTGGAGAACAGACACACGTAACTCTCCACATGGAACCCATTAAAATCAAGCAATAGCAATGAGTCAAGATAAGAAAGAAATCATAGGCGTAAGAACCATTAGTACCGCATTTATCGTATTCGCCCTAACCATCTTTAAGCCCTTCGGCTTGGCTGCCTGGCAATGGCAGATGTATGTGCACGTATTGGCCTTCTTCTTGATAGGCTTTAGCTGCTGTCTGATAACAGAGGGCACGCTGAAATATATCGTAAAGAAACCACGCTCCACGAAAAGGGGGGTATCGTATATCATTCGCCGTAATCTCTGGTTTCAAATCCTCAATACGCCACTCGTGGCATTGATACTCAGCCTGTATCGCCACTTTGTGCTGAATGAGCGCGTGGAGGGTAACCAGTTGTCGTGGGGCAACTTTCTGGAGACACTGCTGATTATCGGCTTTTGCTCGTTCGCCATTGGTATGTTCTGGCGCTTTAAGTTCCGCAGTCGCTACCTGATGGCGGAACTGGAAGAGACACGACTGCTGAACGAACAGTTGCAGAAGATGCAGCAGGAACAGAGCAAGGAAGAAGAGGCGCTGGAGGAAAAGGCAGAACAGGGAGAGACGCCCGCAGCAGCGCTCCCCGCAACAATCACGCTGACGGGTACCACCAATGAGACGGTGACGCTGGCCATCGCCCACCTGCTATATATAGAAACGGTGGGAAACTATGTGAAGGTGTATTATCTGCGCGATGGACAGGTGCGCAACGATATGCTGCGTGCTACCTCTAAGCAGATGGAAATAGACTTGCAGGATTATCCGATGATAGTACGCTGTCATCGTGCCTTCCTCGTCAATCTGGGACAAGTGGAGCAGATTGTGTCAAAAACTGGCTCTATGCAGTTGGTTATCAAGCACAGTCATGAGGCTATTCCCGTGTCGCGCAGCAATATGGCACAGGTGAAAGAGGCCATCAAAGAAGTGTGATAATCAGTGGGATAGAAGCGTTTTTAAGTGCCATTTATCACAGAAACGAGCAGAATATCCCAGATATTTGCATAGATTGACGAGGGTAACTAATTTTGCAGTCAGAAATTATTCACGTAAAATTAGTTATTATTATGTCAAGAAGAACTTTTATCGGTATTATTTTTATCGTGGCCGCTTTGCTGAAGCTGGCTGACATGTGGAATCTTGTGTGCCTTGACTGGCTCTGGCAGCAGCCATGGACCAACTACATCGCTCCCGTATTCCTGCTCTATGTGGGAGGAATGCTGCTGATTAACAGTTATCGCCGTGATCGCGACCAGTGGTTGCAGCGCCCCATACCCGTGAATGAGGATGGTAAGCGCATTCGCTGTGCGGTAAGTTTTGGAGGCGATGAGTATGTATATAGAGGTGAGGCATTCCATGGTGCTCGCCTGGATGCCAGCTTTGGTGGTATTCGTCTGGACTTGCGCGATGCCATCATCACCGAGGATGAAGAGATAGATATCCATACCTTTATAGGAGGGGTGGAACTGTTTGTGCCCTCTACGGTGAATGTCGTCGTGAAGAGTCGTAGCATCTTCGGTGCGGTAGGCAACGAGACACTGAGAAACGATAATCCACAGGCTCACTATCTGCATGTGGTGGCTAGCAATATTATTGGTGGTGTAAGTATCAAGAACTGTTAGAAAGATGAATAGGTATATAGTCATAGGATTGTTGGCCTGTCTCACGCATACCATAGCGATGGGACAGGAGCAGGATACACTTCAGGCCATAGACAAGATGCAGGCATTGCAGGAGGTGGTGGTGAGGGGCAACTTGCCCCACACGCGTATCAAGGGCAATGCAATGGTGACACGCGTGCAGGGTACACCTTTGGCAGAGTCAGGGACATTAGGCGAAATGCTGGTGAAGGTGCCTGGCATGACGGGTACGGAGGATAGTCCGGAAGTGCTGGGAAAGGGCAGTCCTGTTATCTATATCAATGGGCGCATGATGCGTGACGCCAGTGAGCTGAATCGCTTGCAGAGTGGGGATATCCGTGATGTGGAGGTGATTAATAACCCGGGAGCGCAGTATGACGCTACGGTGAGGGCTGTGGTGCGCATCCGTACCAAGAAGATACAAGGCGAAGGTCTGGGCATGGACCTCACCATGACCAATGAGCAGGACTTGCGCTATGGGTTTAGTCGTCCTTATGGTAAGCTGGGAATGAACTATCGTAAGGGTGGGGTAGATGTGTTTGGTTCTGTATATTATTTCCATCAGGACTCACGACAGTATAGTACACTGGAAGAGACTACCTTCACCAGTAAGGTGTTCCGACAGACGGGTCCCTATACGATGACATGGAAGAACGACGAGCTGACCTATACGGCTGGTGCCAACTGGCAGATAGCCGACGACCATTTTGTGGGTGTGCGTGCCGACTTGACGCATTTCTTGGGTGGTACGAACATGGTTATCTACGACTCGGACATCTTCGAGAATGACGTGCTGACAGACCATCTCTATTCGGAACAGACGAGTAAGGAGACAAAGCCTCTGGGACTATTGACCAATACCTATTATAATGGTAAGGTGGGGAAGTTGGGTATCGATTTTAACTTCGACTTCATGACAGGTGGTGTGGATACCGATCGCCAGAATGTGGAACTCAGTAAGATAGACAATGATTTCGTACTGAGCAAGTCGGGCTCTGATAGTCGCTTGTATGCTACCAAGCTGGTGCTCTCTTATCCCTTGTGGAAGGGTGAGATAGAGGCGGGTACGGAGATGACCTTTGCCAAGCGATACAACACCTATTGGATAGACAAAACCACTATCGCCAATACGGATGCGGATATCACCGAGAACAATATTGCGGCTTTTGCTGACTATAACTGTGACTTTGGGAAATATGGCAACGCCAGTGTGGGACTGCGCTATGAGCATACGCTCTACGACTATGATGATGCGAAGAATAATGATTTCTTGCATCGCTCGATGGACGAGTTCTTTCCTACTGCTGCCTATGCGGTGACACTGGGGAAGGTGCAGGCGGGACTGTCGTATAGCATGAAGGTGAATCGCCCGAGCTTTTTTGCCATGAATGATGCTGTAACCTATATCAGTCGTTATTCATTGCAAGCAGGTAACTCACAACTGTATAACGAGCGTATATACGACCTGACACTGAATGCGGCATGGAAGTGGGTGAGCTTTACTGCCTCGTATGAGCGCTGCAAGCATCCCATCAGTCAGTGGGCTTATCTCTGCGATAATGATGCCGTGCTGGTGAAACATATCAATCTCGATCGTCCCATCAATACGTATAGTGCCTATCTGGAACTGACACCCAGTGTGGGCATCTGGTCGCTGAATGCAACGATGGGCGTAGAAAAGCAAGACTTCTATCTGGACTTGCAGAACGGACGTGCTTATTACAATAAGCCCGTATATACGGCGAATGTCTATAACACATTCATGCTTAAGCATGGTTGGAAGTTTGATATCAACATGCAATTCCGCTCGCGTGGCCATAATCAGAATTTCTATAATGACTACAACCGACTGCGTATGGGCATTGTGGCGCAGAAGACACTGCTGCGCGATAAGTCGCTCACCCTGCGTGCTGCCGTGCTCGACATCTTCCAGCGCTATCGTATGAACGAATTTTCTGATATGGGCTACTATCGTATCCAGCAGAATAATCGCTTCTCTACGCATAAGCTGTATCTCTCAGTTATCTATCGTTTGAATGCTACTCGCAGCAAATATAAGGGCACAGGTGCAGGTAAAGAGGCACAAGAACGAATGAAATCGTAATTTTGTTTTGCACTTTCGCTGAATTTTTGTATTTTTGCAGTTGCAAAAGCATTTGCACGTATAGATATGAAGAAAGAAGACTTACGTATAGTGTTTATGGGAACACCAGAGTTTGCTGTGGAGACATTGCAGGCACTGGTGGAAAACCAATATCATGTGGTGGCAGTGGTAACGCAGCCCGACAAGCCCGTAGGGCGTCATGGTTCGGTATTGCAGCCTTCGGCAGTAAAGCAGTATGCTGTGGAACATGGGTTGCCCGTGCTCCAGCCTGAGAAGATGAAAGACCCTGCCTTTGTAGAGCAGTTGCGCTCGTATCAAGCAAACCTGCAGGTGGTAGTAGCCTTCCGCATGCTGCCCGAGGTGGTATGGGCAATGCCTGAGTATGGCACCTTCAACGTACATGCCGCCCTGTTGCCTCAGTATCGTGGTGCTGCGCCCATCAACTGGGCAGTAATCAATGGTGAGACGGAGACGGGTGTCACCACCTTCTTCCTCGACCACGACATCGATACAGGTCGTATCATCATGAAGAAACACTTCCCCATACCCGATGATGCCAATGTGGAATATGTCTATGACGGACTGATGCATCTGGGTGCCGAGATCTGTCTGGAGACACTCGAAGCCATTGTCGCAGCAGACGGTCATCCGGAGAGCATTCCTCAAGATAGCGTGATAGATGGTGCGCCCATCAAGCATGCTCCTAAAATATTCAAGGAGACTTGTGAGATAGATTGGCAACAGACGGCTAAGCAGGTGTATGACTTTATCCGCGGACTGAGTCCTTACCCCGGTGTATGGACGACACTGGAGAATCCGGAAGGAAAGAAGACCGTTCTGAAAATCTATAAGGCTAGCAAGACTGGCAAGAAAGCCAATGCTGTGCGCGACATCGTAGTAGATGGTAAGCATCTATATATTGCTGCTGCAGATGAATTGCTGGAGATAGAAGAACTGCAACTGGAGGGAAAGAAGCGCATGACAGCTGCCGATTTCCTGAATGGTATGAGAGAAAAACTGAAAAGCGATAAAATTTTCCAATCAAAATAAAATAAAAGGGTAGGGTGCTGCGTTTCATTAATAGAAACTCTAAAAAAAAAGTGCCTATGCAACATTCTACTCCCAATGATTTTCAACCACATCCATCGACAATACTGTTTATCAAACAGTTCGCTCGAATGTGTAATACAAAGAAAAATCTGACAAATGGCTACAATGGTTTCCCCGTCGCTGCTTGCAGCTGACTTTCTGCATCTTGACAACGAGATAGACATGATTAATCGCAGTGAAGCAGACTGGCTTCATCTCGACGTGATGGATGGTGTCTTCGTTCCGAACATCTCTTTTGGCTTCCCCGTGTTGGAGGCTGTAGCCAAGAAATGCAAGAAACCGTTGGATGTACACTACATGATTGTGCATCCTGAGAATTATATCCAGCGAACCGCTAAGTTGGGTGCCATGATGATGAACGTGCATGCTGAGGCTTGTACTCATCTGCATCGTACCATACAAGAGATTCATCAGGCTGGTATGAAAGCGGGCGTAACGCTGAATCCCGCAACACCCGTCTATGTGCTTGAAAATGTAATCAAGGATGTAGATATGGTATTGCTGATGAGTGTTAATCCAGGCTTTGGTGGACAGGTATTCATCGAGAATACCATTCAAAAGGTGAAGCAACTGCGTAAACTGATTACCGACAGTGGCTCGAAGGCGCTGATAGAGATTGACGGTGGTGTGCAGGGAGAAACTGCTCCACGTCTTGTTGCTGCTGGTGCTGATGTGCTCGTGAGTGGTAGTTATGTCTTTAAGAGTGCTACACCGGAGCAGACCATACACGAGCTGAAAGCTCTGTAAGTGAAGAGTGATTTCGTCACTCTTACAGTTCCATATTCAACTGCAGATTGTGATGCTTGGCCATGCGGCGCATATTGATAAGTGCGTAGCGCATGCGGCCGAGTGATGTGTTGATGCTAACATTCGTTACTTGGGCAATCTCCTTGAATGAGAGGTCCTGGAAATAACGCATATAGACAACCTCACGCTGTGGAGCTGGCAGTGCTTCCATCAAATGACGTACATCATCTAATACCTGTGTGTTGACATATTCGTTCTCACGGTTGATGTCCATCAGACTCTCACCACGCAACTTGTTCAGATCGTTGTTCTCGGTAGGTTCAACGATATGTGCTGTGCGCAGCTGACGGAAGCTGTCCATAATAATGTTATGGGCAATGCGCGTCAACCAGAAATAGAACTTTCCGGAATCGGTATACTTTCCTGCCTGAAGCTTGGTGATAACCTTTACAAAAGTCTCTTGGAACACATCATTCGCTATTTCGGGGTCATGAACCACGAACAAAATGTACGAATAGAGCTTCTCCTGATTGCGAGCTAATAACTCGTCAAATGCCCCATTGTCTCCTTCTATGTAAAGTAGTGCCAACGCTTCGTCGGTACAACTTGCATAATTCTTCATATTTTTTCTTGTTTAATTATGAAGTAGAGCTTTGTCGATAGGCAATAATTTTAATGAGTTATTAACAATAATTTGATTTGAACGCTGCAAAAGTAAACAAAAATATCAATCTCGCAAAATAAATTGCAAAAAAAATGCGTTTTTTACTAAAAAAAGAGTACCTTTGTACATAGATTAATTCAAATTACTACTGCTAACATGATAAAATTATTTGTTCCTGGACGCTTATGTCTCTTTGGTGAACATACCGACTGGGCTGGTCACTATCGTACGATGAATGCCGACATCATGCCGGGTGCATCTATTGTTACTGGTATAGAACAGGGTGTCTATGCTGAGGTGGAGAAATCGCCCATCTTCGAGATGTATAGTGATGCACCTGAAATCAATCAGGTGTGGAATGACTTCTCGTGTCGTATGAACGAGGCGGAACTGAAGTCGGTGGCCAAGTCGGGCTCCTTCTTCTGTTACTGTGCAGGAGTGGCTTCTTACATGTTGGAGTGGTATAAGGTAGGTGGTGTGCGCATTCGTATCACAAAGATGACGCTGCCAATGAAGAGTGGCTTGTCGAGCTCGGCAGCTATCTGTGTATTGGTGGCACGCGCCTTTAACCTATTATATAAGTTAAATCTGAATACGTTGGGCGAGATGAATATCGCCTATCTCGGTGAGTTGCGTACTTCTTCGCGTTGTGGACGCTTGGATCAGGCGTGTGCCTTTGGTGTGAAGCCTAACCTGATGACCTTTGATGGTGATGAGATTGAGGTGAAGGCGCTGAATGTGAAGAAACCACTCTACTGGGTATTCGCAGACTTGTGTGCAAAGAAAGATACCATTCGTATCTTGTCTGATCTGAATAAATCCTATCCCTTTGCTTCTAACGAGGCAGAAGAGAACCTGCATAAAGCACTTGGTGAGTGGAACCATGAGATAGTGAACAAAGCCATCAAGTATATGGCTGAAGGTGATGCGGAGTCATTGGGACGCCTGATGACTGAAGCGGAAGAGCAGTTTGATAAGTATGTTGCTCCGATGTCGCCAGCCTTGTGGGCTCCTAAGTTGCACGAGGTGTTGAAGGATAGTCATGTTCAACCCTTCGTCTATGGAGGTAAGGGCGTTGGCTCGCACGGTGATGGTTCGGTACAATTCCTGGCTCGTAGTGAGGAGGCACAACAACAGCTTACTGACTATCTGAATAAGAAAGGTATGCGTGCTTATCCGTTGACGATTCATCCTGTGCATACTGTTCGCAAGGCCATTATTCCTGTAGCCGGTTTCGGTACGCGCCTTTATCCTGCTACTCGTACGCTGAGAAAAGACTTCTTCCCCATTCCTTGTGCCGATGGTATGGTGCGCCCAGTTATCCTCATCCTGTTGGAAGAGCTGGTAAAGAGTGGTATTGAGGAAATCTGTCTGGTGCTTGGCTCGAAAGAGGAACGTGCACAATATGCAGAGTTCTTTGAGCGCCAGTTGTCGGAAGAGCATCTGAGAAAGTTGCCTGCTGAGGCCCAGGAGTATGAGAATCATATATTAGATATAGGTAAGCGCTTGCGTTATGTCTATCAGGAAGAGAAACGTGGCTTTGGTCATGCAGTCTATCAGGCTGTCGACTTCGTAGGCAATGAACCGGTATTATTGTTGTTGGGTGATACGCTTTATCGCTCTACAACGAATAAGCCTTGTGCCCTGCAGATGATAGAAGAGTATGAGCGCTACGACCAGTTGCTGGTAAGTATTCATTCTGTTCCGCTGGATAAAGTGAGCCATTATGGTATTCTGAGTGGTGTTTGGGAGGATAAGGAGCGTACGATACTCAACGTATCTGTGATGAATGAAAAGCCGAAGGCTAGTTATGCAGAGGAGTTCTTGGGTGTACGTAACAATGAAGGAAAGAAAGAATACTATAGTGTCTTTGGACAATATATCCTGACACCCGATGTCTTTGCCCAGTTGGATGCCGATATACAGAAGGCTGATGCTGAGGGTGACATGACAAGGGAGATAGAACTAACTGCCGCCCTTGAGGCTGTTCGCCAGAAGAGCGGCATGATGGGTGTCCGTCTTAACGGTGAGATGTTTGATATGGGTAATCCGAAGGCACTGCGCGAATGTGTCAGCAACTTCTGATGCCCCCGTTCTCTTGTTATTTGTCTTTACAGAGGTTTAACAGGTATTTTCCGTAGTCGTTCTTAGCCATTGGCTCAGCGACCTTCTGGAGTTGTTCCTTAGTAATCCATCCACGCTTGTAGGCAATTTCCTCCAAGCAGGCTACTTTCAGACCCTGACGCTTCTCGATAACTTCGATAAAGGTTGAAGCCTCAGACAACGAGTCGTGTGTACCTGTATCTAACCAAGCAAAACCACGCTGCAAGGTTTGTACCAGCAAATTCTTCTCTTTCAGATACTCCTGATTGACGGTAGTAATCTCCAATTCGCCACGTGCAGATGGCTTGATGTGCTTGGCAATATCAACCACGCTATTAGGATAGAAATAGAGACCAACAACAGCATAGTTAGACTTAGGTTTGGCAGGTTTCTCTTCAATAGAGAGGCAGTTGCCGTCCTTGTCAAACTCAGCCACACCATAGCGCTCAGGGTCGTTGACGTAATATCCGAATACTGTAGCACGACCATCCTCCTCGGCACTCTTCACAGCTTGCTTCAGCATGCCAGTGAATCCGCTTCCGTAGAAGATGTTGTCGCCCAGTACCAAGCAGGCACAATCATCGCCGATGAATTTCTCGCCAATAATGAAGGCTTGAGCCAATCCGTCGGGTGAAGGCTGTTCTGCATATTCGAAGCGTACACCAAGGTCGGAACCATCGCCCAGCAGACGCTTGAAAGCTGGTAAATCGTATGGTGTAGAGATAATCAGAATCTCACGGATGCCTGCCAACATAAGGGTTGATATAGGATAGTAGATCATGGGCTTGTCGAAGATAGGAATCAATTGCTTCGACACACCTTTAGTGATAGGGTAGAGGCGCGTTCCGCTACCTCCTGCTAATACAATACCTTTCATTTTCTTTGGTTTTATGACTTTTCGGTTGCAAATATACAAATTTATTCATAATTCATAATGCATAATTCATAATTATTTGCTAATTTTGCAGACGAATTGAGTATTAATCGAAATATTATGGCATTTTGGAATAAAATTTTCGGAAAGAAAGAGGAGGAACAAAGAATTGGTGGCATGGAGGATTTCATGACGCTGATTCGTGTATATTTCCAGGCAGTAATGGCTGCTGACTTGAATATCACTAATCTGGCTGCACTGCCCGACCTGCGTACTTTTAAGGCTACACTGAAGGTGCCCACCCAGAACAATAAGTTGGGATTGGCAGAGAAGTCACGCTGTAAGAAGATGTTCAAGGATTTGTATGGTCTGGACGATAACTTTACCAAGGAGATTGAGACCAGCATCCGTAAGCGCTGCAAGAAGCCTCAGGATGTGCAGACCTATATGTATCAGTTCTCAGGATTCTCACAGGATCTGTTGATGCTGACTGGTAATCTGATGAAGTTTAAGTTGCGCCTGCCTGGTTTCTTCAAGAGCGCTATCCGCACTATGACAGAGAAGACGGTTAATGACATCTTCACTAAGAACGATTACTCTGACCCAGGTGTAATGAAGGCTGTAGTCGCAATTCGTCAGTACAACCAGAAGTTGGGCTTCTCACAGGAGTGGATTACTGACTTCGTATTCAAGATTGTGATGCTGGCTAAGAAAGAGAAACAGCCACAGGGAAATTAAAAAATATTAAAATTGTTACACTAAAGTAAGCATTTTTAATGTTTTTTATTACCTTTGTGAAATAAAATAAAGTTGTATGACTGCTAACGAGAAGACCTTAGCGACGTTTGAGACTCGTCTGAGACAACTGATTCTCCGTTTTCAAGAACTGAAAAAGGAGAATACTGAGTTGTATTCTATGCTGGAAGGCAACGAAAAGACGATGAAAGAACTGAAAGCTCAGTTGGAACAGAAGCAGAGCGATTACGACTCATTAAAAATGGCCAAGATGATCGAGATTACCGATGGTAACCTGGCAGGTGCCAAAGACCGGTTGTCGAAGCTTATACGCGACGTCAATAAGTGCATTGCTATCCTCAGCGATGAAAATCAGTAACAGGAGAGACAAGCCATGGCAGAACAAAAGGAGAAATTACATATCAGACTGCACGTCTACGACGAAGAGATAGAAGTTGTCGTTAAGAGAGAAGACGAGGAGTTCTATCGTGCAGCCGCCAAGCTCATCACCGAGCGCTATAATGCCTATGCTCAGGCATACAAGATGCGCAAGAGTGATCATACAATAGCGCTGATGACCCTCATCGATGTAGCGCTGATGTATCAGAAAGAGCATTCGCATAATGATACTTCCCCCTATGATAATGTTCTAGCCCGCCTGACTGCTGAGATGGAGGATGCACTCAAAGACGGCAAGACCACTTGATGACCTTTAGGTCTTAGAACATTAACTCTACACATATATATAAACACTTATGGACATCATTATTGCGATAATTGCCATTGCCGCTGCTCTCATTCTGGGTGGCGCATGTGGCTTCATGATTTTCCGCTTTGTTATTAAGGGAAAATATAATGAGATGGTCGATGCTGCTAAAAAAGAAGCAGAAGTCATCAAAGAAAAGAAACTGCTGGAGGTAAAAGAAAAATTCCTCAACAAGAAAAGCGAACTGGAAAAGGAAGTGCAGCAGCGTAATCAGCATTTCCAACAGAGCGAAAACAAGCTGAAGCAGCGCGAAATGTCGCTCAATCAGCGCCAGGAGGAACTCGGACGCCGCAAGAATGAACTCGACAACCAGCAGAACCGTATTGACAACGAGAAAAAGCTGCTGACCCTAAAACAAGAAGAACTGGAAAAGATGCAGATGCAAGAGCGTGCTAAGCTCGAAGAACTTTCTGGTCTTTCTGCTGATGAGGCTAAAGCTCGCTTGGTAGAATCATTGAAGGATGAGGCAAAGACTGACGCTCAGGCTTACATCAACGAGATTATGGATGAGGCTAAGCTCAATGCTAATGCTCAGGCCAAGAAAATTGTTATCCAGACAATTCAGCGTGTAGCTACTGAAACTGCTGTTGAGAACTCTGTATCAGTATTCCATATTGATAACGACGATGTGAAAGGTCGTGTGATTGGTCGTGAGGGTCGTAATATCCGTGCTTTGGAAGCAGCCTGCGGTGTTGAAATCGTTGTTGACGATACTCCCGAGGCTATCGTTATCTCAGCCTTCGATCCCGTACGTCGTGAGACTTGTCGCTTGGCACTCCACCAGTTGGTAGCTGACGGCCGTATCCACCCAGCACGTATCGAGGAGGTTGTTGCTAAGGTAAAGAAGCAGTTGGAGAATGAGATTATCGAGACAGGTAAGCGTACTGCTATCGACCTCGGTATTCACGGCTTGCACCCCGAATTGATTCGTATCATCGGTAAGATGAAGTATCGTTCTTCATATGGTCAGAACCTGTTGCAGCACGCTCGTGAGACTGCCAACCTCTGTGCAGTAATGGCTGCTGAGCTGGGCCTGAATCCTAAGAAGGCTAAGCGTGCCGGTCTGTTGCACGATATTGGTAAGGTGCCCGATGAGGATACCGATGATCCACACGCAATCTATGGTGCTAAGATAGCAGAGAAGTTTAAGGAGAAGCCCGATATATGCAATGCTATCGGTGCTCACCACGATGAGATGGAGATGCAGACACTGTTGGCTCCTATCGTTCAGATTTGTGATGCTATCAGTGGTGCTCGTCCTGGTGCTCGTCGTGAGATTGTTGAGGCTTACATCAAGCGTCTCAACGATTTGGAGGCCATCGCAATGTCTTATCCTGGCGTTACCAAGACCTACGCTATTCAGGCTGGTCGCGAGTTGCGCGTTATTGTTGGTGCCGACAAGATGGACGATGCAGAGACCGAGGCACTCAGCGGACAGATTGCCTCAAAGATTCAGAATGAGATGACTTATCCCGGACAGGTAAAGATTACCGTTATCCGTGAGACTCGTTCTGTAGCTTACGCTAAGTAAACTCTGAAGTCGATTTCTAATTATTAATAAATGGGAGTGTCGCCGCTTGGTCAATGATCAGGTCTGCGATGCTCCAATTGTTTTCTGACGCTCCATTAAGCGTGTCGAAAAGCAGCTTAATGTCATTACGACCATTGCCGTTCTTCAGGGCGTGAACAATGCAGAGGCTCTGCAGGCCAATGCTTTCAGACAAGATGTCAAGGTCGGTAACAGCAAGGTCTGTGAGCGCATATTGATAAGCATCATCTTTGTTGGCATCGATAAAGCGCTGCACATCACCCAGAGTGTTTAACTCAAAGTGTTCCAATACGGGCAGGAATACCTGTAGTGGGGCAGGGTATATCTCTGCCTGATTAACGGCAGCAATACGCTGGTTTAGGCGCTCAAAGGGTTTCAGCGTCAGGAAACTGCGGAAGGAGTCGCCATCCAGCATTACTTCATCCAGTTGTCCTGAATTGACCAATCCCTGCACTTTGCGACGATAGTCTGTCATAGTGGTGCGCAGACGACTAAATTCATCGTCTATCAGTTCCAGCGTTCCTGCCAGTCGGCTAAACTGTCGACGATACTCACTTGGCATCTTCACCTCGCCCTTATAGCCGATGTCATGTTCAATGGTTGACCATACATGCTGCAAGGCCGTGCGCATCTGCAACTCAAAACGATATTCGTTGAGCTCAGGCATTGCAGGATCATTAGCCAGTGTCTTGGGCAGTCGACAGATATAGTGCAGCGAGTTATAGCCAAAGCTGGTCAGCTCGTGGCGCTTGCGCTTGTCTACAGATTCCTCCCAGTCTATCTTGAATATCTGCTGAACGATAGCAGCCACCTTGTCTACATCATCAGTGTAGAATGTGATGATGCGGATGCCAAGGATGTCCGTGATGTCGCTCAGCGAGTTGTATTTGTTGCCTTTCAACTCCAGCTTACCCGCTAAAGAGTTTTCCTTCTTGATGCGATGCTCAATAGACGTCACGTAAAGCCCCTGCTGGCTTAATGCCTGCTGCAGTGCGTCAAACGCTAAAGTCTCCATGCGTTGGAAGATGGGCAGACGGTCTTTGTACTGTTGCATTAGCTCCAGACCATGCGGGTTGAGGTGGTATTCTTTGTTGTGGCTCATACGTCAAATGTTTGGTTAGTAATCTACTATATAATGCAAAAGTACGAAGAAAAACCGAAACCGCCAAATATGAAGACTAGAAGTTTTGACAAAAATATCGCCCAAAGGTCGCTGACCTTCAGGCGATAATGATTATTCTGTGTTATGTATATCAGACTTCTTACAGAAGATTATTCATAATACTCAATAGTACGAGTCTGAACCATCTCCTGACCCATCATAGAGGTCTTGCGGCTAATCCAGTTGCCGTGGTCATCATACTTATAGTCGGTATAAGGAATGTTCATCTCCTGGCCACCCATGTCCATAGACTCGGCAGCAACAGCACCCTTATCATTGTAAGTGCGCTTAGTAGTCATGTCGCGACCCATCATGCTCATGCTCTGGCTTACAACACGGCCATTCTCCCACTTGTACTTTACATCAACAGCCTGACCCTGCATCATGGTCATAGTAGCTGACTGCAGGAAACCATTGGCGTCGTACACAGCGTTGGTCAGACCTTCGCGCTCCATCTTACCCTCCTTAGTGAAGTTGATAACCTGCTCACGTCCCATGGTGCTGCTTACAATCTTCTTTACAGGACCGTTAGCTTCGTTGAATTCTACATCGTGGAACTTTGTCTGTCCCATCATGGCAAAAGGAATGGCCAATAAAGCCATCATCATGAATACTTTTTTCATTGTCAAAAAAGTTTTTAATTGTTAATAAATAGGTTATAAGTAATGTTTTTCTCCTTTTGACGTACTGTGCTGCTAAAGGTTTAATGCCTATCTGAAAAAATACAAACAAGTTTCAACGCAAAAACTATTAACCTATTAACATGACTGCCCTCAAATGCCGATGTACAAAGGACTTGGACCATGTTAATAGTTGTCTAAACTATTAACATACTACTAACCTACATTGTTGAAAAATAATCTAAAAAATCTGTGCCATCTGTGTAATCTGTGGTCGTTAAAATTTGAAGTATAGTAGATGTATGTTAATAGTTAGCAAACTATTAACATGCCTGAAACGCCCTGTATATCGTGGTTTGCGGCGTGTCATGTTAATAGGTTAATAGTTTTTGCGAAAACCTTTATTAGAATACGGAATGCCCTTACGAGTATTAGAGAGTTACAGCTAAGCCAACTCTGAGTACAGCTATCGCAGAGCTGAGATAGCTATTCTTGGCCTTCAATAGTGCCACTTTAGGAGGTCAAGAGTTACTGTATAGGACATCAATAGTTATTGTATTGCGATGCTAAAGTGGCTCTTTCGTAACCCCTAATTTGAATGTAGCCTACATCCGAATAGTTTGAAGCCTAAATTCGATGCGAATTATGCGTAAATTCGAAGGGAATTATGCCGTCAAACTCCTCGAATTATGTCGTCAAACTATTTGTGCACTATTTTTTAGGGGAACTGTTTTTCAGTAATAGCTATTTGAAAACGATATTTTAATTGTCTGAAAACATTATTTCCGCTATTGGAAAACATCGTTTTCTGCCCTAGAAACGCATCCTTCGATGATTCCTGCACTTTGACATCAATAATCCTTTTATTTCCCTTTTACTCCCTTCAATTGTTATGGGTGGTGGCAGCAGTGGCAGTAAGGTGGCAGCAAATTTTACTATCTACCACCCTTTAAACCCTAGTAAATAAAGGAATTCCGAAAGATTGGTGGCAGAGTGGCAGCAAAAAACGAAAAAATATTTTTTGTGAGAAGTAAAAAGCATGTAGTTTGAAGACATTATTCTCATTATATGATGCCATCAAACTATTTGTTGATATTTCTTCTTCAATTATTTGCATTATTCCTCGATTTGCATTACCTTTGCAATCAAGTACGGCCAATCGCTGTAAACAGCGAAGCTAAGGCTTTTCCCCTGAGTGCAGGGTGGCGTATGATTTTAGTTGAGTATTAATTATAGCGTTTGTGCTATATTCGAAACTTCTTAGAACCTAGGAAACTCTAATGAACATTGTCTCGAATAAGTACCTGCGTCTACGCAATAGCGTGGACTGGACTTGTCTGACAATGTGGGTTTTCCTAGGACCTTAAGAAGTAGATAAGGCGGTTTCACGCTTTTTCTATCATTATGGTTCTGGAAATCCCACATGCTTTCGAATGATAGTTCTTTCGCTTTTATGCGTATGTCATTGTATGAATATACTTAAAATTAATGATTCCATTAGTAAGGCGTATCGTCAAGTACCTATTGCCAAAGATGCTATAAAGAAATTCCGACAAGCACTACGTGTGTTGGTCGATAATATTTCGGTTCAAAGTTTGGAGAAGAACCAAGAGACATATTTAAGGGATTTCTTGAGAGATACATTTTATTCAAGCTGTGACATAAACAAACCTAATGATAGTGATATAGACTGGGCTGTTAGACTTGGGGGCAGGCAAACTCCTGTGGCAATTATCATTGAGAATAAAACCCTGAGTAATAAAGAGGAAATGATAACGGTAAATGACCTGAATAGAAAGGCCATGCAAGAACTTGTGTATTATTTCTTAGAAGAACGTATAGAGCATAATAATGTAAATATACGTCACCTAATAGCTAACAATATGTATGAGTTCTTTGTTTTTGATGCACAGGAATTTGAGAAGAATTTCTATCAAAACAAGAAACTTGTAAAAATGTATAAAGCCTATAAAAGAGGGGAACTATCTATTAATACGACAAAAGAATTATATCCTCTGATAGGTTCTGAATTTATAAATGAAGTACAAGACAAAATAGCTTTTACCCATTTTGATATACAATCTTATAAATCCGCAATAGAATCAGATGATGATGCTCAGTTAAAGAGACTGGCTCCATTGTATAGACTATTTAGTGATATACATCTAATGAAGTTGTCTTTCCAAAATGACAATAATACATTAAATACACATTTCTATGTGGAACTATTACATCTTCTTGGTCTTAAAGAAGAGCGTATAGACAATAAAATGAAGATTATTAGGAAACCTAAAGGGGATCGTGATAAGGCTTCATTTCTAGAGAATGCCATTAATAAAATTGATGCAGAAGACGCATTGCATAATCTTCCTAATTTATCAAAATACGGTGATACAGAAGAAGAACAAATCTATAATGTCGCCTTACAACTATGTATTTCTTGGATTAATCGTCTTTTATTTTTGAAATTATTAGAGGCACAGCTTATCAAATACAATAAAGGTGCAAAAGAATACAAGTTTTTGACTATAGAGAAGATCTATGATTATGATGAGTTAAATCGCTTGTTCTTCCAAGTTCTTGCGCGAAATTATGAAGAAAGAGGAGAAGATGAACAAAGGGATTTCGCAAATGTTCCATATCTAAACAGTTCGCTTTTCGATGTTACAGATTTAGAAAGGAAAGTTATTAAGATTAGTTCTCTTTCCCAGAAAGAAAACATGCCATTACTTTCTAATAGCATATTAAAGAAAGACGAACGCTATAAGAAAAAGGCAGAGATGCCCACACTTGAATATCTATTTGCTTTTCTTGATGCATACAACTTTGCTTCTGAGAATGAAGATGAGATACAGGATACTCCCAAATCGTTGATAAGTGCATCTGTCTTAGGACTTATCTTTGAGAAATTAAATGGTCATAAGGATGGTGCGATTTATACACCTGGCACTATTACTATGTATATGAGTAAAGAGGCCATAAGAAAAACAGTAGTTCAGAAGTTTAATAGCAAATATTCATGGAAATGCAAGGATTTTGTAGACCTACAGAATAAGGATTTAGACATTTCTGAAGCTAACGACATAATTGACGACTTAAAGATTTGCGACCCTGCTGTCGGCTCTGGACATTTCCTTGTTTCTGCATTAAACGAGCTTTTGCAGATAAAATATGATTTGGGAATACTTGTTGATGAAAGCGGTATAAGAATCTCAAAAAAGGATTATACTTTTACAATTGAGCATGACGAGTTAATCATTACAGATGAGAACAATGATTTATTTATTTACAACAAGAACAATAAAGAAAGTAGAAGAATTCAGAAAACTCTGTTTGATGAAAAGAGAAAACTAATAGAAAATTGCCTTTATGGTGTAGACTTAAATCCCAACTCCGTTAATATTTGCTGTCTTCGACTCTGGATAGAGTTACTTAAACATTCCTATTATACAGAGGAAAGTGGATATAAATATTTGGAGACATTGCCTAATATTGATATTAACATCAAGTGCGGTAATTCTTTGTTGATGCAAAATCCCTTAGATAATGAGATTAGACAGATACTGGCAGGAACTAACTTAAGTTTTAACAAATACAATGATGACGTCAGGGCTTATAAACGAACATCAAACAAAGAGGCAAAACATAGGCTAGTGGAGGATATCAATATTATAAAGTCAACATTAAGACATGGTCTTTCTAAAAAAAGCCCAATTTATAAGAAATGGTCTGAGTCAGATAGAAAACTTCAAGAATATCGAGAACAATCACTCTTGTTTGAAGCAAACAAAAAGATTCAAGAGAGGCTAAAAAAAGCAGAAAAAGAAACTGCAGCTCTTAGAAAAGAATTGGACTCTTATAGAGAAAATCCCCTATATAAGGATGCATTTGAATGGCGCTATGAATTCCCAGAAATTCTTAGTAAAACAGGATTATTCCAAGGCTTTGACTGCATTATTGGAAATCCTCCTTATGGTGTATCCATCAAAGATGATTACAGAAAGGGAGTATGTGCAATATGGAAACAAGTCCCAGACTATGAAATATACTATTACTTTATTCAATTAGCTGCTGGATTGCTTAAAGACAAGGGATATATGTCATATATCATTCCCAATACATGGTTGTTTAATACCTTTGCTAAGAAGTATCGTCTAAAGCTATTAGAGAATTGGGATATTCAAGAATTGTTAGATTGTACTCAGTTTAATATATTCAAATCAGTAACAGTTCGCAATTCTATTGTAACAATGCAACGTAATTCAAATGGGTGTGAATTTATTGGCTACCGAAATACTGCAACAGCAAAGTCTTTTGAAGAATTGATAAGAGAAAATATAGAAACCATATCACGCAATGACCTGTTGGAACTAAACCAAAATTGGGCATTAGCCTTTTCGCGTGATTCGGAAGTTATATCATTGGTGAATAGAATATCTAAAAACTGTTGCCAATTAATAGACTATTTTCCTGAAATAAGTCAAGGTCTTATTGCTTATGACAAATATAGAGGACAGTCAAAAGAAACCATAGATAATAGAGCATACCATTTTACAGAGTATCGTGAAGGACTTAAAAAGTGGCTATGGGGCGAAGATGTTCGTAGATATAGTGTCATGTGGAATCAGAAAGAATATATTGATTATTGTGACGGGATAGCTAATCCTCGTCAACCAAAGTTCTTCAATGGCAAGCGATTATTGGTCAGAGAAATAACAAATCCATCTATCTATTCTGCAATAGTTGAGGATGAATTATATAATGATCCATCAATATTAGTTGTTCTTGATAACAATGCTTATCCCATAGATGTAGCATGTGCGATTTTAAATTCAAAATTAGCAACCTTTTACCACTTTAATCATTCTCCCAAAGCAACTAAAGGAGCATTTCCAAAAATATTGATAGAGGACATTCAGCAGTTCCCTTTACCATCTGCAAACGAGAAGATATTTAATTCTATTAAAGGATTGGTAAATGAAATAATGCATATTAAGAAAGAGAATCCTAACATTTCAACATTAAATAAAGAACAAGAATTAGATAAGTGGATCTATAAATTGTATGGTCTAAGATACGAAGACATCTTAATTATTGATCCAGAAACAACAATAGTGAAAGAAGAATACGAAAAGAGCAAAAATTAATAATTATAACACAGAGGGATAGTCACCTCTGTGTTATGGATTGAAAGGTCTCTCAGAACGCAACTTGAAAATATGCGTATATTCTATGAGGAGTGGAGAATGCTTGAGAACTATAATTCGGCAGGCGGAACTGCCGAATTTACAGAAATTAACACAGACATGTTCGTTGAAACGAGTGAATTGGGAATCTTCTGGACTGGTTTTTGATTCCTTTCTGATAATCTTGGAAGATTCAACAAGACTCTTTATCTTTGCAAATAAAATTTGAATATGGAAGAAAAAGAAATAATGAAAGATTTGGCAACTACACCTAGTGGTATTATTCAGAACAACGATCCTGAATATGTGAGACTTGTCGCACAAATATCAGATCTTTGGGATAATGCAAAGAATAATGCCGCACTTGCAGTTAATACCGAACTATTGGATGCAAATTGGCAAACTAGTCAGTATATTGTTGAGCTCGAACAAGGTGGTAACGCTAAAGCTAAGTATGGAGATAAACTGTTGGTCAACTTGTCTAAAAAAATGACGCGCTTAAAAGGCCGTGGATTTAGTCGTTCTAACCTAATCTATATGCGTAAGTTTTACCTGACTTTTCCAAAAAGTGAGACGCTGTCTCACCAATTCGAAACCAGTTTGCATCCAAAGCCATAAAACAAAGAATCAATGAAAAGAGCAATTATTATAGGAGCATCATCGGGCATAGGGCTGGAAGTGGCTCGCCTCTTGAAACAGGAGGGATGGACACTGGGAGTAGCTGCTCGACGTGTGGAGCTGTTGCAGGCTATTGGTGATGTAGAAGTTGCGGAGATTGACGTAACCACAGAAGATGCAACGGAGAGACTATGCAAGCTGATAGAGAAGATTGGGGGAATGGACTTGTTCTTCTATGCTTCAGGTATTGGTAAGCAGAATCGCGAATTGAAAGAGAATATAGAACTCGCCACCATAAATACCAATGCTATGGGCTTCACAAGAATGATAGGTGAGGCTTATCGCTATTTTGCAGAACAGGGCAAGGGGCATATCGCTGTCATCACATCAATAGCAGGCACAAAGGGTCTGGGACCTGCACCCTCGTATTCTGCTACAAAGGCGATGCAGAATGTTTATCTGCAGGCGTTAGAACAGCAGGCGAATGCCAGAGGGCTGAAAATCCGTTTTACGGATATTCGTCCTGGTTTTGTGGATACAGCTTTGTTGGCAGGCGATTTCCATTATCCCATGTTGCTCAAGCCTCAGAAGGTGGCGCAAGAGATTGTCTATGCCATCAACCATCGTCAGCATATTCGTATTATCGATTGGCGTTATCGGTTGCTAACGGCTTTGTGGCGTAGAATACCCCGCTGCGTTTGGCGCATCATAAAACTATAAGAGAAATAATAAAATGCCCCCGAAGGGATTGATTTCATCGATCCTTGTAGGCTGGCGCCAGCCATCCTACAAAGTAAAAAGGAGCCTTAAATATTTGAAAGTAAGCTCTCATATTTAATTCTCCTTTTTCCTTAGTGATCCCGCAGGGATTCAAACCCTGGACCTTCAGAACCGGAATCTGACGCTCTATTCAGCTAAGCTACGGGACCTGCAAAGATGTGCGTTTGCAAAATTGTATGCAAAGATACATATTAAAATTGAAAATGGAGAATGGAGCGTTCCTTTTTTTATATAAAAGTGTAGCGATGCAATGACAATTATTGTACTTTAAGTATATAAGATGCGTGCAAGATGTTAGTAAATAATGATGCATTTGTGTCATTTTGCAAAATAATCTTGCTTTTTGCTTGCATATCAATCTAAAAGTAGTACCTTTGTATGCGCAAATCGTAAATGAAGAATAATAAAATAGCAAAAAATATAAGATGAGTCAATTGATAAAGCCCATAGATTATCAGCCCATGCTCGGTGCTAAACAGACAGAGCAGGGTATTAAGATGATTAAGGAGTTCTTTCAGCAGAATCTTTCTACAGAACTGCGTCTGCGCCGTGTGACGGCACCATTGTTTGTGCTCAAAGGTTTGGGTATCAACGATGACCTGAATGGTGTGGAGCGTGCAGTATCTTTCCCTATCAAGGATTTGGGCGATGCACGTGCAGAGGTGGTACACTCGCTGGCTAAATGGAAGCGCCTGTCGCTGGCGGAATATCAGGTAGAGCCTGGCTACGGCATCTATACTGATATGAATGCTATCCGTGCTGATGAGGAGCTGGATAATCTGCATTCGCTGTATGTGGACCAGTGGGACTGGGAGGCTGTAATCACTAAGGAGCAGCGCACTATCACTTTCTTGAAGAATGTGGTAAAGCGCATCTATGCAGCTATCCGTCGTACGGAGTATCTGACTTGTGAGACATATTCACAGTTGAAGCCCTTCTTGCCTGAAGAGATTCACTTCATTCATGCGGAAGAACTGTTGCAGATGTATCCCGACAAGACTCCCAAAGAGCGCGAGGATGCTATCTGTAAGAAATATGGTGCTGTATTTATTATAGGTATAGGAGGAAAACTGTCTAACGGTGAGAAGCACGACGGTCGTGCACCAGACTATGACGACTGGTCGACAGTAGGAGATAATGGCTTGGAAGGTCTGAATGGTGATATCCTTATCTGGTATCCAGTCTTGGGACGTTCTTTCGAACTTTCTTCAATGGGTATTCGTGTGGATAAAGACTCGCTGCTGCGCCAGCTGAAATTAGAGAATCAAGAAGAACGCAAGTCGCTGTATTTCCATCAGAAGCTGTTGAATGACGAACTGCCTCTCTCAATTGGTGGTGGTATCGGACAGAGCCGACTCTGTATGGTGCTCTTGCATAAAGGACATATCGGTGAGATACAAGCCTCCATCTGGCCCGATGAGATGCGTGCCGAATGTAAGAAACTGGGAATGACGCTGATTTAAGCCAATTCAAGATTAAGAAGTTCCTTCAATTTAGCGATTGAAGGATTTTCTTTTTCCATCAGTTGGAACTGCTCGCGACGTGAAAGAATGCGCATGTGTTCATGGCGTTCTGCCTGTCGGAGTGTAATTGTTATGGACTTGTTGAGTAGATATGTCCTTAACGTAGCAGTAATGCTTCCTTTGATTTGCTCCATCTGCTCCATCGCCACCTGATTGTCAACAAGAATTTCTACTTGTGGGAATTCGGTGATGGAAGGGTTCATGTTCTTCATACGTGTGGCAATACCGCTGTACTCTGGTGGCATTCGGTTGCACATCAGCATCCATTGCAGTTCCAGGTCTTGTTGAGTGAAACTGCGCTCTTCGTCTTTCAGTGCAACATTAGGATCTGAAGCATCGAGCGTGCCAGGAATAATCGTCATCTTTTTGGCCTTAGACTTCTGTCGAAGGTTGTTCCAAGAAAGACTAACAGTCGATTTCAACTGTGGACGGCCAGCCTTTATAGAAGAGTTAGGCTGACTGGAATTATTAGATACATTAGAAATGCGAGAAGAATTAGAGGCTGGCTCTTGACTCTTCTGGGTAGGCGCAACAGGCTCAGCAGCAGCTACCTGCGGGGCTGATTTCTTGGGCTGAGCGGTGGTTTGCGTCAAATGCTTAAACAGGGATTTTAGTCTTCTGGGCTTACGCCCACTGCCAACAGCATCATCAGGCTGTGTAATCTGCGCAATCTCTATCAGCGTGAGCTCAACTAATAATCGCTTGTTGCTTGACTGACGATAGTTGATGTCGCACTGGTTGATAAGGCGCAAAGCCTGATAGAGGAAAGGAATCTGGCATTTGCTTGCCTGCTGCTGATAGCGCTCGCGCTGCTGGTCGCTTACCTCTAATAAAGGCAGCGTCTGTGGGTCGCGAGCCATCAGGACATTGCGAATGTGCTTGGCAAGTCCCTGAATGAGCAAGCCGCCATCGAAGCCCTTGTTGATAACATTGTTGAGCAATATCATGATGTCCATGGCCTTGTTCTCCAAGGCGAGGTCGACTATCTGGAAGTAATTCTCTGCATCGAGCACGTTGAGGTCTTCGATAACCTTCTGGTAGGTAATGTTACCTTGACAGAATGAAGCTGCCTGGTCGAAGATACTCAAGGCGTCACGCATACCGCCATCAGCCTTTTCGGCTATCACGGCGAGCGCCTCTTCTTCGTAGCTGATTCCCTCGTTCTTGGCAACAGACTTCAAATGGTCTATCGTGTTGCGCACCGTCATACGCTCAAAGTCGTAAATTTGACAACGGCTGAGGATGGTGGGCAGAATCTTATGCTTCTCAGTAGTAGCCAAGATGAAGATGACATGTGCGGGTGGCTCTTCCAATGTCTTCAGGAAGGCATTGAAAGCAGCAGTAGACAGCATGTGCACCTCGTCAATGATGAATACCTTGTATTTACCAACCTGTGGCGGAATACGTGTCTGCTCCATCAATGTCTTGATGTGCTCTACGGAGTTGTTGGAAGCAGCATCAAGCTCGAAGATGTTGAACGAGCGCTGTTCGTTGAAAGCCTGACAACTTTCGCATTGTCCACAAGCCTCACCATCGGTCGTTGGCGACAGACAGTTGATGGCCTTGGCAAAGATACGGGCACAAGTTGTCTTACCTACACCGCGAGGTCCGCAGAAGAGGTAGGCATGAGCCAGCTTTCCGCTATTGACGGCATTCTTTAAGGTGGTAGTCAGCGCCTGCTGACCTACCACTGTATCAAAGGAGGTAGGCCTGTATTTTCGGGCTGATACAATATATTCTTCCATAGTCTAAAAATTATTTGCCTACAAAGGTACAAAATAATTGAGAATTGAGGATGGAGAATTGATATTTTTTTGTAATTTTGCAAACGGAAATATAAATAGTGATGAGCAGACTAAAGACCCTCCTCAGCAAAATCTATCATATCAGGGCACTGAAGTATATAGTCGTGATTGTTATCGGCATTGTCGTTGTGGGCATTGTTGATGAGAATAGTATATGGCATCATTTCACCAACAGACAACGTATCAGTGAACTGCAGGAAGAGATAGATATGTATAATGCACAGTATCAAAACGACCAAGCTCAGATAAGAAAATTGGATAGTGACCCAAGGGCGATTAAGAAGATTGCCCGCGAGCGCTACTTCATGAAAGCTGACGATGAGGATATCTTTGTGCTCAGTGATGACAAAAACACAGGAAAAAGTATATTAGGTGATGAGACAATTGAGTAAACTGGAGGCAACGCTGATGTTGCTGGGTGGATTGTTAATGGTGGTTGGTTCAGGAGCAAATATCTTATTTTGGTCGTGGGCTCCTTACGTCTTTGCACCAGGTGCATTGCTTTTTGTGGCAATGCAGTTGCGCCAAAGGTATGAAGGACGTGACTTTACCATCCGTCGTCTGCGCCGTATCCAATTTATTAGTGATTTCTTGTTCTTGGCAGCGGCTTTGCTGATGATTGCCAACCAGTCGAATTTCTTGGGACTCGACATGCTGTCATATATTAAATATGTACACAATAATTGGGTTGTTGCATTGTTGCTTGCAGCAATCTTACAGTTGTATGCAAGTCATCGAATTGCCAATGAACTAGAAAAAGAGGCAAAATAAATGCTAAATATTTGCGCAAATGCTTAAAATTGCGCAAATATTTTTCTTATTTCAAGATATCATAGTAATTTTGCATAGATTTCAGAATGAAAGAACTATCTATGAATAAAATTCTATACACGATTGTTGCCGCTGCTTTGGTGCTCACCTCATGTGTCAGTTCATATCATGTTCAGGGCACATCGTCAATCTCTGCATTGGATGGTAATAAACTCTATCTAAAGGCCGTTAAGAATAATGACCTGCATAATCTCGACTCTTGCGAGGTGGTGCATGGAGATTTCCATTTCTCAGGAACGCTGGATACAGTCCGAATGGCAAACCTGTTTATGGATGACGAGAGCATAATGCCCGTTGTGCTGGAAGAAGGCGAGATTACCATTAAGATTGATAATGCGATGCAAAGCGTCAGCGGAACACCAATGAATGACAGCTTGTATAAATTCATAGATAAACACAATCAGCTGGCAAACCGTATGACTGAATTATCACACCGCCAGAGTCAGATGCTGCTCGATGGTATTGATGAGGAAGTTATCAATCAGCAGTTGAATGCAGAGGCTGCCGAAATTGCTGCTGAGGAAGATGAATTGGTAACAAAGTTTATTATTGATAATTTTGATAATGTGCTGGGTCCTGGCGTGTTTATGATGATGACAAGTCAGTATCGCTATCCCATTCTGACTCCGCAGATTGAAGATATAATGTCGAAGGCTACCAAGAAGTTTAAGTCGGATCCATACGTGAAAGATTACTATGAAACCGCTCAAGAGAATGAAGCGCGTATGAATGGTACCAAAGAAATGGAGACACAGCTGCCAGACTCGGTAGCTCCTCAACCTGTTGCTCCGATGACTAATGTTCCGCAACCATGAGAATATTGATAAAAGGTGGACGTCTTGTCAATGAAGGCCGCGTATTTGATGGCAATATTATTATTGAAGACGGAAATGTTATAGAAATAACGAAACAGCAGCCCGAAGCATCGTTCGATGAAACGATAGATGCGTCGGGCTGTTATGTTTTACCTGGTGTGATTGATGATCATGTGCATTTTCGTGAACCAGGACTAACGGCAAAGGCCGATATTGATAGTGAGAGTTGTGCTGCAGCTGCAGGTGGCGTAACAAGCTACTTTGATATGCCTAACTGCGTGCCTCAAACAACGACAATAGAGGCTTTGGAAGAAAAGTATGAACTGGCAGCTAAGAAAAGTCATGTGAACTATGCTTTCTTCTATGGCGCTACCAATGATAATGTAGACACCTTCAGCAAATTGGATGCTCATCGTATTCCAGGAGTAAAACTCTTTATGGGATCGTCAACGGGTAATATGCTTGTTGATCGTCAGGAGACGCTTGAACGCATCTTTAAGAATTGTAAGATGCCACTGATGGCGCACTGTGAGGATACAGACATCATTAATCGTAATATGGCTAAAGCACAAGAAGCATGGGGAGAAGATCCTCCTGTTAGTCTGCATGCCATGATACGTTCTGAGGAGGCCTGTCTGACTTCTACTCAAAAAGCGGTGGCTTTGGCTAAGAAATATGGTACACAACTGCATGTAGCACATATCTCTACTGCCGAGGAACTTGAACTCTTTAGTGCGTGTCGCGATACTGTCGCTACAAAGATTACTGCCGAGGCTTGTGTAGGTCACTTGTTCTTTACACAGCTTGACCAAGAGCGCTTGGGTAGTCGTATTAAGGTTAATCCCAGCATAAAAACTCCCGTCGATCAGTTTATGTTGCGCGAAGCTCTTACCGATGGACGCATTAGCGTAGTGGGAACAGACCATGCTCCACATCTGTTGGAACAAAAAGAGGGTGGGTGCGCTAAAGCGGCAAGTGGTATGCCAATGATACAATTCTCGCTGGTCACGATGTTAGAACTTGTTGACCAAAGAGTACTTTCAATTGATCGTATGGTAGAACTGATGAGCCATAATCCTGCTCGCCTGTTTGGAGTGGAGCATCGTGGTTTCTTACGTCCAGACTATCGTGCGGATATTGTAATCGTTCGACCAAAGAGCCCATGGAAAGTTACAAAAGAAACTATCCTCAGCAAGTGTGGTTGGAGCCCGATGGAGGGACATGAGTATCAGTGGAAAGTGGAGCGCACGCTCTGTAATGGACAAACAGTATATGCCAATGGCATCGTCAATGCTGATATTCTTGGCGAAGCCATCACATTTAACCATTCATGATTATCCGTTATCATATCCGTGAACTGATTCCCTATATCAATTGGGATTATTTTTTCTATGCTTGGGGTATGCATGGCAAACCACAACAAGAAAAAGAACATCTGCGCCATGAGGCGGAGATGGTGTTGGCGGATATTGAGGGTAAATATACGATATATGGTCTCTTCGAACTAATGGATGCACATAGTGAGGGTGATGATGTGGTAGTAAAGGGAAACAGACGAATCCCATTCCTTCGTCAGCAACAGCCAGGAAGTGAATGCCTTTGCCTAGCAGACTTCATTCATCCGCAGCATGATAGAATAGGTATCTTCGCAACATCCGTAGATATGGGTATGGAGAAAGATTTTGATGATGATGCCTATATGAAAATGATGGTGCAGCTATTGGCTGACCGCTTGGCTGAGGCTGCTGCGGAGCGCATGCATGAGACTATTCGAAAAGACTATTGGGGCTATGCTCCTGATGAACACCTGACGATGCAACAGCTGCATGCAGAACAGTTTCAAGGAATTCGTCCTGCTGTCGGCTACCCATCACTTCCTGATACCAGTTTGAACTTTGTTATCAATGAGTTGATTGACATGCGACAGATTGGTATTCGATTGACGGAGAGTGGCGCGATGAAACCGCATGCCAGTGTGTCTGGTCTGATGATAGCTCATCCGCAAGCTCATTATTTCTCCTTAGGCACTATTGGTGAAGACCAACTTAGCGACTATGCACGTCGGAGAGGTTTGCCAGTGGAGGTTGTTCGTAAATTCTTAAGTTCACATCTATGATTGCCAGATACGCTATATTAATATTTCTGATACTTGGCATACTTGCCATTCCTGTAGGTGCATACTTGCTGTGTCGTTGGCTGTTGCCTAAGCGCTATGGCCGTTGGGTAGGTGGCGTGATTGCTGCATTCCTTGTGGGATTGATACCTTATGGAGTGTATGTGGGGTTTGAGGAATTGGTGGTTCGACAGATAGAATATGTTAGTAGCGACTTACCAGAGTCATTTGATGGTTATCGCATTGTGCAATTCTCAGATGCTCATGTAGGAACCTATAAAGGAGAACGCTTGGCATTGTTACGGCAGTTGGTTGACAGTATCAATTCACAGCATGCCGATGCCATTGTCTTTACAGGCGATTTGGAGAATTTACATCCAGATGAACTAAAAGACAAAATCACGATTCTCAGTCAGCTGAAAGCACCTGATGGTGTATATAGTATCTTGGGTAATCATGACTATTCTGTTTATCTCGATTGTGATGAAAATGAGAAAGAGAGATATGCCCGCATAACTCAGCAATACGAACGGCAGATGAGGTGGCAGTTGTTGATGAATGAGCACCATAGCATCTATCGTGATAGTGACTCTATTGTTATTGCAGGAATGGAGAACTGGGGTAGTATGAAGCGTATGCCTCGTCGCGGTGATGTTAAGAAGACATTAGCTGGTGTTTCTCCGTCTTCGTTTGTGGTGATGTTGCAGCATGACCCGTCTTGTTGGCGAGAAAAGATATTGCCTGAATGTCATGCACAGTTGACATTGAGCGGTCATACCCATGGCGGACAGTTCTCTGTTTTCGGTTGGTCGCCCGTTGCATTCTCTTATGATGAATGGAAAGGGACTACTTATGAAGGAACAAGAGCACTACATGTGTCTGTCGGTGCTGGTGGCTTGATTCCATTCCGCTTGAACATGCCAAGAGAAATCGTAGTAATTACATTGAAAAAGAAATAAAACTAAACTTATGAAATACCTATATTATATTTATCAAGTATTTATCGCCTTTCCTGTAACCATTATCATGACGATATGGACGGCATTTTTAGTGGGCATCGGTTGTACCATTGGTAATGGTCATTATTGGGGCTATTATCCTGGTCGTTGGTGGGCTCGCACTATCACGCGTATATTCCTTTTACCCGTAAAAGTGGAAGGACGTGAACATTTGGAACCTAACCAGTCGTATGTTTTTGTGGCTAACCATCAGGGCGCTTTCGATATCTTCCTGATTTATGGATTTCTGGGACGTAACTTCAAATGGATGATGAAACACCAGATTAATAAGATTCCTTGTGTGGGTTATGCTTGTCGCAAGTCACACCAAATAATGGTTGACAAGCGTGGAGTAGGGAAGGTTCGACATACTTATGAAGCTGCCCGCCATATTTTAGAAACTGGCAACTGTAGCGTGGTGGTGTTTCCTGAGGGTGCTCGCTCGTTTACTGGTCATATGGGGGCGTTCAAGAAAGGTGCCTTTGCACTTGCTGATGAACTGCAACTGCCCGTAGTACCACTGACCATCAACGGATCGTTTAATGTGATGCCTCGTACCCGCGACTGGCATTTCGCTCATTGGCATCCGCTTTCATTGACGATACATCAGCCTGTATATCCCATAGGACAGGGTACACAGAATGTTCAGGCAACGATGAAACAGTCATACGACAGCGTCATGTCTGCTATTGTACCAGAATATCAGGGATACGTAGAGAATCCTGACCAGTAAATTCCTTGGTTATTGTATCTTCGGATACTTGCGCGTCCAACCATCCCAGCGCAGGCGCATCACACCGAAGAATGCCTCACCGAAGATGCCACCAGACATCTTGCTGGTGCCTTCGCGACGATTGACAAAGATGACGGGTACCTCTTTGATCTTAAAGCCAATCTTATAGGCGGTAAACTTCATCTCAATCTGGAAGGCGTAGCCCTTGAAGCGAATCTTGTCGAGTTCGATGGTTTCCAAAACCTTACGACGATAGCACTTGAAACCTGCTGTCGTGTCGTGAACTTGGAATCCAGTAACCATGCGGACGTACTTTGATGCAAAGTAGCTCATCAGTACACGACCGATGGGCCAGTTGACAACATTTACACCACTGACATAACGACTGCCAATGGCAACATCGTAACCTTCGTCAGCACAAGCACTATAGAGACGTGGCAAATCGTTAGGGTCGTGACTAAAGTCAGCATCCATCTCAAAGACGTATTGATAGTCATGTTCTAAAGCCCACTTAAAACCAGTGATGTAAGCTGTTCCTAATCCTAATTTACCGCTGCGTTCAATGATGAAAAGACGGTCAGAAAATTCTTCTTGACCCATCATATCCTTGACAATAGCTGCGGTGCCGTCGGGTGAACCATCGTCGATAATTAAAATATGAAAACACTTTTCCAATCCGAATACGGCTCGGATAATTTTCTCGATATTCTCCTTCTCGTTATAAGTAGGAATGATGACAATACTGTCGCTCTGATGCATGATGTCCTTATTAATTACTGTTTAATAATACTGCAAAGGTACAACAAATTGTGAGATAACTGATGCCCTTTAACTCCCTTTAACTCCTTTAACTCCTTTGACTCCCCATTTCTTTGTATCTTTGCATGCGAATATCGTATGAAGATTCAAGATTTACTGAAAAGATATGCCATGTTGCCACAGGTTGGCGCCTTGGCAGATATGCTCGAGAAAAAGTCGGTGAAAACGATTTTTCTTGAGGGACTTATGTGCTCTTCTGCACCAATGCTGTTTAGCGCATTGCAGAAAAAATGTCCTGCTCCGCTATTGTTTATTCTTCAGGATGCCGATGAAGCAGGCTATTTCTACCATGACTTAGTACAATTGTTGGGAGAGAGTGATGTGCTGTTCTTTCCATCAAGCTATCGCCGTGCTATTAAATATGGACAGCGCGATGCGGCTAATGAGATTCTTAGAACAGAAGTGTTGGCAAGACTGTCTTCTCATTCCTCACCGATTAACTCCCATCTCTATATCGTTACCTACCCAGAGGCTGTTGCCGAGCTGGTAATCTCAAAACGAATACTTGATGATCGCACGTTGGGCTTGAAACGTAATGATACGATAGATGCAGACAAGACAGCACAAGTATTACGTGATTTAGGCTTTACGGAAGTTGACTATGTCTATGAGCCTGGTCAGTTCGCTTTGCGTGGTAGTATTTTAGATGTTTATAGCTATAGCAGTGAACTGCCATATCGTATCGATTTGTTTGGTGATGATATTGATTCTATTCGTACCTTTGAGGTAGATACACAGTTGTCAAAGGAACATTGTGAACAGGTAACCATTGTGCCGGAATTGGTTACTGAAGAAGAAAAGGTTTCTTTCCTTTCTTTCCTGCCACAAAAGACGACGTTGGTTGTTAAGGACTTCTTGTTTGTACGTGATGCTATAGAGGCAATCTATCAAGAAGGATTCTCGGAACAGGCCATGACGGAGCGTATGGAGGGTGCTACCGAAATGGAACAGCATGCCATTATGCAGGAAATGCGTAAGGAATCGCAGCTGATTAGTGGACAGATGTTTATTCGTGATGCAGTAGAATTACATCGTGTCGAAATTGGACATCGCCCATCGGGCTTGCCGGATGCAACGATTACTTTTCATGTATCTCCTCAACCACAGTTTCATAAGAATTTCGATTTGTTGCAGCAATCCTTAGAACAATATATTGCGGATGGCTATCAACTCCACATTCTTGCGGATAGTAAAAAGCAATTGGAACGTCTGAAAGATATCTTTGCGGAGAAAGGTACTGTGCTTTTTGATTCCGTAGAAAAGACCTTGCATGAAGGCTTCGCTGATAACGATCTGCGCCTCTGTGTCTTTACCGATCATCAGATGTTTGATCGCTTTCATAAGTATAACTTACATTCTGATAAAGCACGATCAGGTAAGGTGGCGCTGACGCTCAAGGAGATTCAACAATTTGAGGTGGGTGACTATGTGGTACATGTCGACCATGGAATCGGTAAGTTTGGCGGATTGGTTAGAATGCCTCAAGGGGATGGATATCAGGAAATGATAAAGATTACCTATGAAGGAGGAGGGGCTATCTATGTCTCCATACATTCTTTATATAAGGTATCTAAATATAAGGCACAAGATAATGGGCAGCCACCACGCTTGTCGCATTTGGGTACAGGCCAGTGGGAACGCATGAAGGAGCGCACCAAGGCGAAGTTGAAAGATATCGCTCGTGATTTGATTAAACTTTATGCCGCACGTCGACGTGAAAAAGGCTTCGCGTTCTCAGCAGATTCTTTCCTACAGCATGAACTAGAAGCATCATTTCTTTATGAGGATACCCCAGATCAATTGAAGGCCACCAATGATGTGAAGGCTGATATGGAGAAAGCACAGCCGATGGACAGACTAGTATGCGGTGATGTGGGTTTTGGTAAAACCGAAGTAGCAGTGCGAGCAGCCTTTAAGGCTGCATGCGATTCTAAGCAAGTAGCAGTGCTGGTGCCTACTACTGTGCTGGCATATCAGCATTATCAGACATTCTCTTCACGTCTGAAAGATTTGCCTGTGCGTGTGGAATATCTCTCTCGTGCTCGCTCTACTAAGCAGACAACTGCAATCCTTAAGGATTTGGCGGATGGAAAGGTAGATATATTAATAGGTACACATAAACTTGTTGGTAAAACGGTGAAGTTCCGAGATTTAGGATTACTCATCATTGACGAGGAACAGAAGTTTGGTGTGTCTACTAAGGAGAAACTGCGCCAGATGAAAACCAATGTCGATACGCTGACACTGACGGCAACGCCTATTCCGCGTACGCTGCAATTTTCTTTGTTGGGTGCACGTGATCTTAGCATTATACAAACACCACCACCCAATCGCTATCCTATTCAGACAGAGATTCACACCTTTGGCGCAGAGATTATTGCCGATGCAATCAATTTCGAAATGTCGCGTAATGGACAGGTGTACTTCGTTAATCCTCGTATCAATGATTTGACACGTTTGAAGGAAATAATAGAGAAGTATGTTCCCGATGCACGTGTGGCAATTGGTCATGGACAGATGAAGCCGGAGGAACTGGAACAGATTATCTTTGATTTCCAGAATTATGACTATGATGTTCTGCTCTCTACGACTATTGTAGAAAATGGTATTGATATTCCAAATGCCAATACAATCATTATTAATGGTGCTCATCGCTTTGGACTTTCTGATCTGCACCAGATGCGTGGTCGCGTTGGTCGTGGCAATCGTAAGGCTTTCTGTTATCTGTTGGCACCGCCATTGGCCGATCTTCCCGTAGAGAGTCGTCGACGTTTGGAGGCATTAGAGAACTTTAGTGATCTGGGTTCGGGTATCCATATTGCGATGCAAGATCTTGATATTCGTGGTGCTGGTAACTTGTTAGGAGCTGAACAAAGTGGCTTTATTGCCGATTTGGGTTATGAGACGTATGTGAAGATCCTGCAACAAGCTGTGGTAGAACTGAGAAACGAAAATCCTCAGCAGTTTGAACAAGATGACGAGAAACAGAAACATAATGGTACTTCCTCTTCTGCAGGTGGTGCATGGAATGGCGATTATGTCTCTGATTGTACCTTGGAGAGTGATTTGGAACTTTATTTCCCTGACCAGTATGTACCATCAGATTCTGAGCGCATGTTGCTCTATCGTGAACTTGATGGTCTGCAAACTGATGATCAACTGGTTGCTTACCGCACACGTTTGATTGACCGCTTCGGGCCAGTACCACATGTTGGCGAGGAATTGATGCGTGTGGTTTCATTGCGCCGTTTAGGTAAGGATTTTGGTTGTGAGAAGATGATGTTGAAGCAAGGACGTATGACTCTCTTCTTTGTTTCTCAGAATGATAGTCCATTCTATCAGAGTGAGGAATTCGGCCGAATTCTCTCGTACGTGGCGCAGAATCCTCGTCGTTGTCAATTCCGTGAACAGAACGGAAAACGCTCTATGGTAATAGCAGATGTTCCTACGGTTGAGGCTGCAGTTTCTCTTTTAAAACAAATATAATTAGTGTCATATTGTCTTGTTTTACTGACAATGTGTCATTACTTAGCGTCTGGCATCTATGTTGCATAATGTTGTTCGAAAGCTGAAAGGCAATCAAAGAAACTAACATGTGTAACTAAAATATAATTAGGAGGTAAAAACTATGATGCCAATGATGAGAACAAACAGTTGGATTCCAACAGTGTTTAATGATTTGTTTTACAATGATTTGATGCCAAAGGTCAATCAGACGGCACCTGCCATCAATGTAAAAGAGTCAGATAAGGCATACACCGTAGAGCTTGCAGCTCCAGGCATGAAAAAAGAAGACTTTAATGTGCATATTGACGATGAGGGTAACCTTGTTGTAAAACTTGAAAGCAAGCAGGATCATAAGGAGGAGGATAAGAATACGCGCTATCTGCGCCGTGAGTTCAGCTACACAAAGTTTGAACAGACTTTGATACTGCCTGATGATGTTAAGAAAGATGCCATTTCGGCTAAGGTTGAAAATGGTGTGCTGACCGTAGAACTCCCTAAGGTCGTGGAAGAGAAAGTAAAGTTATCTCGTAAGATTGATATCGCATAAGAGTTATGCGTATTTTAAAAGGAAAAGCCCTGCCAAACGGCAGGGCTTTTTTTATGTTGTTAAATCATTACTCTTGAACTGTGAATTCAATCTCAGAATCGATGATGGCACAGCGGTTCTTTTCGCTTTCGCCAAATGGCTGAACGGTGTCACCTTTGGCACTTGTTAGAATATTTGCTGGGTTACATCCGTAGGTGTTTACCAATACGTCTTTACACTTTTGTGCACGTTGGTTGGCATATTCCATATTGATAGATGGATGACCAGTTTCTTTGTCGGCATATCCCACAATCATAACTTTCGCATCCTTATGCTTCTCCATAAATTGGGCAATCTTCTTCATTTGTTCTTGTCCACCTACTGTTGGATCACTCTTACAAATGCCATAGAAAATTTCTTCATGCAGAATATCTTTCTTTACCACAATTTTGGGCTCAGGTTTCTTCTCTTCAATGACAGGTGCTGCAGGAACGACATCGACAGCTTCTATAACTTCCTGCACTACAGGTACGATAGGTTCTGCCTTTTGGATGCGTCTGTTGAAACGATAGCTGACACCTAACATCGCAAGAAATCCCCAACCTTTACTGTTGTTAAAACTCTTGTCATGTATCATGGGCGCATAGTTGGCATTAATTTCAAATGAGAATCCGATAGGCTTGGTAATATTACTTTCTAAACGTAAACCTGTACGTAAGTTATACGAGAACTTATCCACCAGGCTACCCATATTGGCTTCATGGTCGAATGATGAAATATGACCAATACCGCCGAGTACGTATAGGTTTAGTGGACGAGCAACGTTACGAGAGAGTAAACTCGTTACATTCAGCAACAGGTCGGCATTAATATCAACGTATTTATATTTGTAGTCGGAAGTCATTTTTGACTGCCATCCATTGAGGTGTAGGCGTGCACCCCCCTTGGGCGTCATATAACCATAGGATAATGCTGCAGTTGGAGAGATAAGTTTAAAGAAATCAGAAGCAGGCGTTTGCACACCACCTTGTGCTTCTATGTATGAATACGATTTCAAGACATCACGATTGTCTTCTTGTGCCATAGCAAAACTTACTGCAAATAATGCAGAGATTGCGGTTAGGATTAAATGTTTTGTGTTCATAATACTGTAATTTTAATAGTTTTAGATTATAAATTATATTTATCATTATCTATAGAGGGCAAAGATAAAGGATTTTTTTGTTTTTTGCAAATTTTTACGCAATTTTTTAATTATGAGGCAGTTTTATGATGGTCAAGATGTATTAATAAGGTTAGAAATGTGTTTAAATTAAATCCGATGATACCTTGCTGATAACAGGGTACCATCGGATAGATATAATGCTATATTGCTTGTCTTTTTTAGTCTTGCTTGTCTAACTCGGCAAGATTCTCTGCAATCATCTCATCAGTAACTGTGTAGTTCTGCAGGTCCCCCTTGATGAACGAATCATAGCTAGGCATATCGATAAGTCCATGGCCAGAGAGGTTAAAGAGAATGACTTTTGCCTCGCCAGTTTCTTTGCACTTCTTTGCCTCACGAATTGTTGCGGCAATGGCATGGCAACTCTCGGGAGCAGGAATAATACCCTCGGTACGAGCGAAAAGCATACCAGCTTCAAAGGTCTCTAATTGTGGGATGTCTACACCATGCATCAATCCATCTTTAATCAGTTGTGATACAATCATTCCTGCACCATGATAGCGCAAGCCGCCAGCATGAATGTTTGAAGGCTTGAAGTTGTGACCTAATGTGAACATAGGTAGCAATGGGGTATATCCAGCCTCGTCGCCAAAGTCGTAACGGAACTGACCACGTGTCAACTTAGGACAACTGTCTGGCTCTGCCGCGATGAATTCGGTTTTCTTGCCATCAAGAATGTTGTGACGCATAAATGGGAATGCGATACCACCGAAGTTGGAACCACCACCGAAGCAGGCAATGACCATATCGGGATATTCACCAGCCATCTCCATCTGCTTTTCAGCCTCCAATCCAATAATTGTCTGGTGCAGACCTACGTGATTTAATACAGAGCCAAGTGTGTATTTACAGTTGGGCGTTGTTGTTGCTAATTCTACAGCTTCAGAGATTGCCGTACCAAGAGATCCTGTGTGCATGGGATCCTTTGTCAAGATATTCTTACCAGCACGGGTAGACATAGAGGGAGAACCTTCGACGACAGCACCAAAGGTGCGCATAATGCTGGAGCGATAGGGCTTCTGCTGCATGGTAATCTTTACCTGATATACGGCACAGTCAAGACCATATATCTTAGCTGCGTATGATAGCGCAGCTCCCCACTGACCAGCGCCAGTCTCTGTGGTGACATTGGTAGTGCCTTCCTGCTTGGCATAGTAGCACTGCGGAATAGCAGAGTTAATCTTATGTGAACCTAATGGGTTGGTAGATTCATTCTTGAAATAAATGTGGGCAGGAGTACCCAAAGCCTCTTCTAATGCATAAGCACGTACAAGAGGTGTGCTACGATAAAACTTATATTTTTCAAGAACCTCTTCGGGGATATCTATCCAACGATGTACCGTGTCTAGTTCTTGCACACAGCATTCACGTGGGAAGATGTGAGCAAGATCATCTACACTCAGAGGCTGCTTTGTTGCTGGATGAATAGGTGGCATAGGTTTGTTGGGCATGTCTGCCTGAATGTTATACCACTGTGTAGGGAGTTCACTCTCTTGAAGGATAAATTTCTTCTGTTTTGCCATTGTTACTTGTTTTTGGTTAGGAAATACCGTTTGCAAAATTACGAAAATAAAGTGAAAAGCGAAAAGTGAAGTGTGAAAAATTTGCTGCTGCCAACAAAAAAGTTCAAAGTCCAATGTTCAACATTCAATGTTTTTTGTACCTTTGCAGCCATTATGACGATAATATTATTAGTCTTAGCCTATTTTACTTTGCTTTATGCAGTTAGTCATTGGACTGGACGTAAGGCAACCAATGCGACGTTCTATCGTGCTGACCGTCGTTCTCCCTGGTATATGGTTGCCTTTGGTATGGTGGGCGCTTCTATCTCTGGTGTAACCTTCGTGTCTGTTCCAGGTATGGTGATGGCTTCACAGATGACGTATCTGCAGACGTGTCTTGGTTTTGTATTAGGCTATGTGGTGGTGGCTTTTGTTCTATTACCGCTTTATTATCGTATGAACCTTACCTCAATTTATGCTTTTCTGGGAAAGCGACTGGGAGAGCGAGCTCACCTGACAGGCTCTTCTTTTTTCTTGTTGAGTAAGATGGCAGGTGCTACGCTTAAGTTCTATGTGGTTTGTATTATTCTGCAGCGTTTTGCCTTTGAATCATTAGGCGTTCCATTTACTGTTACTACGATAGGCCTAGTCTTTTTGATATGGTTATATACCCGGCGTGGAGGTATAAAGACATTGGTTTGGACTGACTCTTTGCAGACCTTTTGTCTTTTCTCGGCCCTTCTCCTTATTATATATAAGGTAATAGGAGATCTAAACATGACTACAGGTGAGGCTATGACTACCATCTGGAATCATGAATCCTCGAGAATCTTTGTGTGGGATGATTGGATTTCTAAACAAAACTTCTGGAAACAGTTTCTAAGCGGTGTGTTTATCGTAATAGTGATGACGGGCTTAGATCAGGATATGATGCAGAAGAATCTTACGTGTAAGTCGCTGCGTGATGCACAAAAGGATATGTGTACTTATGGTTGGGCTTTTGTGCCAGTTAACCTGCTGTTCTTGTCATTGGGCGTGTTACTTATCTTGTGGTTTCAACAGCAGGGTGGGGCAATGCCTGTTACTGGTGATGAACTACTGCCTCAGTTTGTTCAACTTTCCTCCCAATTCTCACCAGTCATCTCATACCTATTTATTCTTGGCATCATTGCAGCATCCTTCTCTAGTGCAGATTCTGCACTGACCTCTTTGACTACTATCTATTGTGTAGATATCGTTAAACGTGAAGGTGATGAGAAGTTACGTAAGCTAGTACATCTCACTATGTGCTGCATTTTTGTGCTTTTCATCTTGTTATTCAAGGTGGTTAATTCTACAAGCCTAATAGATGCCATCTATGTAATAGTTTCATATACATATGGACCGTTATTGGGATTGTTTGCTTTTGGCTTGTTAACCCAACGCTCTGTAAACGATCGTTGGGTTCCATATGTGGCAGTGCTGTCGCCTCTTCTATGCTATCTGCTTGATTGGGGCGTAGGGGCGTTAACGGGTTATCATTTTGGTTATGAATTACTGATGCTTAATGGAATACTAACTTTTCTTGGGCTCTGGTTTATCCCAAATACTAAACGCCTTGTTTCTTTCACTTAGTGCTTCTGCCTCCTCTCTAATTTCTGCAAAATACTCTTTGGGTTGAGTGCCCATTACTCGCTTAAAGGATGTGGCAAAGTATTTCGGATCCTTGAAACCAACTTGATAGGCAATGTCGCTGACTCGCCAGTCGGGATTCTCTTTTGCTAATTGACATGCGGCTTCAATGCGGATGTCGCGAGTAAAGTTAGTAAGACTCTTACCTGTGATAGCGCGAATCTTGTTGTAGAGTGTGCTTATACTGCTACCCATGTCCGATGCAAAAGCCTGACGATCGTATTCTGTGTCGCTGATATGCTCGTTTACACATTTAATGGCACGTTGCAGGTATTCTTGTTCGGCATGTCGTGGTGCTGTGTGCATAATGTCGCGTATGCTTTCATATCCTTCTTCGTAGCTGTCAGGTAATTCTATTGTTGGAACATGTAGTTCTATATTGTTTGGAATATTGAATTCTGTAGGTTGCATTCCTTTTTGTTCTTCTGTTCGGTAAGCGTCTTTTTTTATTGGCATTTCTATGACCACAGTGTTTCCTTCCTTCTCAAAATAGTTGTTCTTAATACTGCCATGATGATAGGTTACCATATTGTCTAATACGGTTAGGCTTCTTTTACTCATTTGAAGACCATTGTCAATGAAGCGCATATAGATACGATCATAGCGAGGGCTGGTGTAGATCATTATTGAAACCTTTCCTCCAATGCCTACACGTTTGCTGATATCGGATAATAATATTAATAATGTATTGTCTATAAGCTCAGTATCAATCCATCCCATCATACTTTCAGGCTCACATTTTATCTTTAGATTTATTTTCTTGCTTTCTATCAAAGGCATGAGTCTCTTTGTGGTTTCTTTAATATAATGCATGACGTCATTGTTGCAAACCTGCAGTCCTAATCCTGCAGGAAGTTGCGGAGAATATTCCTTTGGTTGCTGACGAAGTAATAATCTGCTACAAATTGCAGCAAGGAACAGGCTGATACAGATTAAAATAACGTTAGATATACTCATGAGTTTTATTATTTGCGTCACAAATATAAAATAATTACTCTGAAAATTACCCATTTCGTCGTTAAAAAGATGTTAAAATGGTTGTTTTTAGTTTGAAAAACGTTATTTGAGGTTGAAAAATCATAAAAATAACGATAATTAAACTATTTTTAATGTTATCTAAACCTGTATTTCAAATAATTGTATTACTTTTGCAATGTCGAAAGGAATTAGCGAATTCTCGACATTTAAGAGTTAATTTTACTCTTAGTCTAAAAAAGAGATTTTTAATGGTTAAGGTTTATGGTTGATTAATTTAGTTTTTACGGAAAAACCTCGCTGTGAAGCGAGGTTTTTCTTTTTGTTTTCTATTAAGTTCTTTCTCCTAGGTTTCCCTAGGACAGCCTAAGTATCTCTAGATTGCTCCTAGCTATTCTAGCCTTTTAATGCTCTAGCAAGAAACGCTCGGCTTCAATGGCTGCCTGACAACCTGTTCCTGCTGCACTGATAGCTTGGCGATATACTGGGTCGGCGCAGTCGCCAGCAACGAAGACGCCAGGTAACTTGGTTCGTGGCGTTCCGTCAATCTTCTTCAGATAGCCAACTTCGTCAGTATCGAGCCATTCTTTGAAGATGTCTGTATTGGGCTTATGTCCGATAGCCAAGAAGAAGCCGTCTATCTGGATATCTACCAACTGTTCATCGGGCTCACCTTTACGCTTAACCAAATGAGCGCCTTCTACGCCGTTTTCTCCAAAGAGTCCTAAAGTGTTATGCTCAAAGAGAATTTCAATGTTCTCTGCGGCTTTTACGCGCTCTTGCATAACCTGTGAGGCACGAAGGAAAGGCTTGCGAACAATGAGGTATACCTTTTTGGCCAAGCCACTCAAGTAGAGCGCATCTTCACAGGCAGTATCACCACCGCCAACTACAGCAACAGTTTTCTTGCGATAGAAGAATCCGTCGCAGGTGGCACATGCAGATACACCTTGACCATTGTATTTGCGTTCATCGTCTAAGCCGAGGTACTTCGCTGAGGCTCCTGTAGCAATAATGACGGTCTCGGCTTCAATCTCGTTGCCTTCTTCGTCCCATAGGTGGTAAGGACGTTTAGAGAAGTCAACGCGTGTAATGCTACCATCGCGGATGTCTGCACCAAAGCGCTCTGCTTGTTCGCGCAGATCCATCATCATCTGGTTGCCGTCAACGCCCTGAGGATAGCCAGGGAAGTTTTCTACCTCGGTGGTCTGTGTCAACTGACCACCTGGCTGCATGCCGCTATATTCTACGGGGTGCAGATTAGCTCGGCTTGCATAAATGGCAGCAGTGTACCCTGCAGGTCCACTGCCGATTATTAAACATTTAACGTGTTCCATCTAATTATTATTTGTCTATTTAAGCAAATCTTTGATTTGCTTCTCAATATTCTCAATCTTTTCTGTTGGCTCGAAACGTGCAACCACCTGTCCTTTCTTGTTGATTAAGAACTTGGTGAAGTTCCATTTGATATCGGCATTCTCCTTGTACTTAGGATCTGCCTTAGTCAGCATGTCGTCAAGAATGTGTGCGATAGGGTGTTCCATGTCCCAACCAGCAAAACCTTTCTGCTCTTTTAGGAATTTGAACAGAGGGTCTGCATCTTCTCCGTTGACCTTAACTTTCTTAAAGCGTGGGAATTCTGTTCCGAAGTTCAGCTTGCAGAATTCGTGGATAGACTCGTCTGTACCAGGAGCCTGCTGTCCAAACTGGTTGCAAGGGAAGTCGAGAATCTCGAAACCTTCACTGTGATGTGCTCTATACAGCTTCTCAAGTTCCTCGTACTGTGGTGTAAATCCACATTTTGTTGCTGTGTTGACAATTAGTAATACCTCGTTGGCATACTCTTTAAGTGAAACATCTTTTCCTTTTCTGTCCTTGACAGAGAATTCATAAACTGTTCTCATTGTTTTTGTTTGTTGTAATATTTTTCAAATATAAAAGTCGTATCTAGCATTTTCAGCAAAGATACGACTTTTCCTTGGTTTAACCAAACGATTTACATTTTTTTAGTTGAGACTCCAGTCTTTTAGCATCTGTGTGCGATTGACGTTCTCAATTTGATCTTCTGTGTCATTAGGCAGATTACAGAAGAAATCAATGCCAGTCTTGTTTTGCAATTCTTGTATGCTATAGGCATATTCACTTAATTTTCCCCATGATGAGTTGTCGTTATGCTCTAACCAAAAACCGATTGCCGTCAACTTGTTTCCCTTCTTCTTCATCAGCGCCATATAGAAATAGCGTGGTACTATGTGATTTCCTTTGGTATATCCAAGAATGTTCTTTTGAGCGTCAATAGTACCTCCTTTAACTACGTATAGGGTGTCTGAGGAGTTTGCCCAAGAGCGTACTTTGTTTTCTAATGATTGCCAAACACCATGATTAAAGTTATATACCATAGGATATATATTCGTCATATAGTATGTTTGCCTATTCGCCTCTTTTGAACATAGACGGTCTGCAGAGGCTAAGATATGTCCCTTTTCGTAATAGTTATTTGGCTCAGGGAAAGGAGAGCTACTTTTGCTCAGCTCACTATATGTGGCTTGTTGCTCTGATTGGGGAATATTTGGATCGTAATCCCATGGGTCCCCGTTAGCCCATTGCTTGCGGTTCCATTTAGATTGCATAGTTGTGTCGTACATCTTATAGCAAACCCAACGTGTAGCTTTTTTATTGTGGTCCCATTCAAGGCTATAGTTCACACCATAAATGTGAGTGTCAGCGTCTAACTCAACTTCATGGACAATAACATCGCTATTTCCACCTTTAAGTGCTGGGAATTCTAGGCTATATTTTGCAATCTCAGGACCATTTGCCTGTCGCGGGTCGGTATTAACGGGAGTAGGATCGCCCTTTCCGCCAATCTTATAGTCAGTTTGGTCATCTCCACATGCTGTAAAGATGAGAGTTAATGCAATAAATAAGGGAATTAAGTGCTTCATAAGTCTTGGAGTTTTAGTATTAACAGGTTACTTTAGAGAAAATGTAAAGGTGCGACCAAGGCATATGCAACTACCCTGTACGCACCTTTAATGTCTTGTTCAGCTTGAAATATCTTATTTCTTCGCAGCCTTACCGTAGCGGCTCATGAACTTGTCGACGCGACCAGCGGTGTCGACGAGCTTGCTCTTACCGGTATAGAACGGGTGAGAAGTGCTCGAAATTTCAATCTTTACCACGGGGTAAGTTTCGCCTTCGAATTCTACGGTGTCATTTGTCTTAGCGGTAGAACGCGAAAGGAACATATCGCCGTTGGACATGTCCTTAAACACGACGGGGCGATAGCTTTCTGGATGAATACCTTTTTTCATTTTACTTGTTAATTATTACTTGTTATTTGATATAAATACACTTTGAGGGTGCAAAGGTACGAAGATTTTCTGAAATTGCCAAATCTTTCATGGTTTATTTTACTATTTCGCCCAATAATGGATTCTTCTCTGACTGGTTTTCTTGCTGGAAGAGCATTGTTTTCGCTATTGGAAAACAGTGGTTTCTACGCAAGAAACCATCGTTTTCTGCCGTAGAAAACGCACAAAAAATAGGCTGCACGCCAGAGTAGGGTGCAGCCTATGATGAATTATATTCGATTTTGCTTAATCGATAGAGATAATTGAGCTGGTCTTGTCAAACTCATAAGTGCTGTTGTACTTCTTGAGAGCACCCTTAATAACCACAGTCTTTCCAACTGTCAGGTCATCTTTAGATGCGAAATCAGCACCATTAAGACCCTTACCGCTGTATACCTGAAGCTGAGTAGTTGTTGTACCATCGTCAGAAATCCAGTAGGTAATGCTCTTGTACTTATCGTTATAAGAGTCAATCTGAGAAATCTTACCCTTTACGTATGCTTCGCTAATGTTTGACTCTGCATCGATAAGAGCAATAGCCTGAGCAACTGTCAGAGGAGCCTCTGCTGTTCCATGGTTGGCAGTCTGACCGCCTTCACCACCAGTATTGCCGCTTTCATCGATACCACCATCTGATGTAACCAGGCTTGCATCGTCAACAAGAATGTTCTGTGCTACACAGTAATCTGAATTCTTAGGATTCATCATGACCAGAGCTACAGTTGTTGTTGCTTCCAGAGTGAATGTTGTTGAAACCAGTGTCCACTCAGTGTTGTTCAGTGATACATAGCCGCCATATTTGTATTGGCCTGCAGTACCATTAGTTACAGGAACGTAACCAGCCTCAGTCTGACTCTTGTCGGCTGTAGTTGCCTTAGCATAGAATGAGAAGGTATAAGTACCAGCCTTCAGTGTCAGCTCCTTGTAAGCCAAACGCTTGTTGCTAGTAGCATTGAAACCTACTGATACAGAATAGCTGCCACCACGAGCATCAGTGCTCTGCGTCAGCGTTGCATTGCCTGCGCTTGATGCAGTCTTCCAGTTGGCTGGCTTATCTCCTTCCCATGTTTCGAAGTCGCCGTTAGTAAGCAGGTTGTCACCTGTGGGCTGTGGAGTAACACCACCTCCGTTACCACCATTTGTCTTCTCGCCATTAACGGTTACGATGTAGGCTGCGGCCTTACCGGCAGTCTCAGGGGTAGAGTTGTTGTAGTTGTATATGGGGCCATAGAGAAGAATCTCGTCACCAATGTTGATGGTGTAGCCCTCAGTCAGTTTCTGACCGTCAGTACCTGCAACCTGATAAGCCTTGAACTTCTTACCCTTACCGTCCTTAGAGTCGGTCATATCGAATGATACGTTACCATACTGAGCGTCTGCAGTTGCGGCAGAAGCAGCATAACCCTTGATGTAATACTTCTCTGAAGAAACGGTATTACCAATCTCCTTACACTTGGCAATAGCAGCGGCAACGTTGAATGGATTGTCGGCAGTACCAGTACCAGCAGGATCTACTGATGTTGTGGAGTTAGGATTCGTTGGCTGACCATAGGGCTCAGGAACGTCCTCACAACTTGTGAAAGTGAAAGCCATAACGGCCATCGCAATCAGATAATAAAACTTTTTCATATTGTTATTCTATTTTGTTATTCTATAATTAGTAAAATGCAGTTATTCAATGCTTACGAAGTATGCGTTCATAACCTCAATCTTATCGTTGTATGAGCCACGGTTACCAATAATGGTAATCTTCTTACCATTGGCTATACCCTTGGCTGCAACGAGTTCCTGGAACTTTTTCTTCTCACCTCCCTTTTCAGAGAGCAGGCCATATACATATACAGAACCAGTCTCATCGGTAATGTCGAAGTTGCCATACTGGTCACCTTCTTTGATGTTGCTGATAGTACCTGTCAGTTGATACCATGTGTTTGTGCTCTCTGCTGCTGCATTAAACTCAGCAATGGTTACAGTCTGTACATCTCCACCTGTATTGCCGCTACCGCCGCCGCTCTCGCCATCAAGCTCAGGAGCCTGACCGTTAACGCTTACGAGATAGGCACCATTAGATGTTTCTGGTGTGTTGCCTTTGAAGTTTACTACAGGACCATAAACAACGATGGTTGCACCCTTGTTAATCTTGTAGCCCTCTTTCAGGCCCTTACCGTCAGCTGCTTTCACACGATATACCTTGAACTTACTCTCAGAACCCTCTTTGTCAACGATGTCGATAGTGAGGTTCTTGTAGCTATCTACAGTATAATCGGCATCAGCAATACCCTTGATGTAGTATTTCTCGGTAGATGCAGTTTCACCTACTTCCTGACATTTAGCAATGGCTGCAGAGATGTTGAATGGATCTGCTTCCGTACCAGTACCTGATGCTGGAATGGCATTAGGATCATCGATATCGTCGAGCACCTCTTTTCCCGTGTAAGCCTTGATGTCGTTAGCAGTACGAGGCATCAACTGCCAGCCGTCTCTGTAGCGAGCGGCAACACCAGTGATGGTGAGCTTCTCTGTAGGCATAGCCATATTGGCGAACTTAGCATAAGTGCTGGTACGTACTACTACATCGCTCATACCGGTAATCTCGCGGTTGGCACAACCACCAAGCAGGGTGACACTACCATCGCTTGGAGCGAATACCTTCTCACCGTCAGCATCTTTCAGTTTGATACCTACCAGTGTAACCAGCTTTCCGCAATCGTTGTCCAGGCTGAGCTTGCTCATCTTGTCAACAACAATAGGTTTAGCACTCAGACCATCAACAGCATTAATCAACTTGTAGTGCTGCTGAAATTCGTAGCGAGTCATACGACCAACCTGTTCTACACCTTTGTTCTCATTGAAATAATAGGTACCAATCTGTGGCTGCTTCTCATAGCCGCCTACATAGAGGCCCTTCAGTTCAATCAATACGCACTGTCCAACAGCGAGTGGTCCGAAGAGACCGCCTTGGTCAATGCTCAGTGCTATAGCACCAGTGTTATCTTGCACGTAGAGGCTCTTGTAGATGTTTCCACCTTCGTCATTACCAATAACAACGGCTTTAATCTGCATAGCCTGCTCAACCTTCTTCAGGTCGCTGCTTGCAATTTCGTTCTTATATAATTCCTTTACTTCGGCAATGGTCTTTACGTTAGTCTCTTTCAGACTAGCATTGCCGTAGCTGTCACGACCGGCATCTGCTCCTGGCTCGTCCCAAGAATGGCACGATACGGTGAACAGGGCGGTCAGTACTAAGATGATAATATTTCTTGTCTTCATAGTTGTCAGTGTTTTAGAATCTGTAACCAATGTTCAGCATACCGTTGATACCATAAGCATAGTATTTCTTCGGATTCATGTCAAAGCGATAGAGGCGGCTTGTGCTAACCTCATCGGTTGTAGAGTTAATAGAGTAGCTGCTACGTCCTTGCTCATAACCGCCAGTACAAATCTTCTGATTGTTCAGCAAGTTGGTAATCATCAGGTTGACTGACAACTGACCAGTCTTCAGACGGATGGTGCGACCAATATTCAGGTCGAGCATGAAACCGCCCTTGCCCTTAGCCTGAGCCAATGCGCTTGGAATGATGTAACCATCATCATCGATGGTGCGCTCAGCGTCGATACCACGATTGATAGCAGCTGTATTACGGTTGGTCAGCGTGCTCTCATAGCGATAGCTGGGTGAGTAGCTCAGATAGATGCGATCGTAGTAGTTACCATTCAGGTCGATGAACCAACCACCAGCGTGGTAGCTCAGCGTAACACCATATACTGACAGTGGAGTACCTGCCTCGCGCATGTTCTTATTAAATACAGTCTCTTCAAAGTATTCACCCTTGGTAGAGCTCATGTAGCGTGCAACGGCATTGTTGGTGTTCAAAGCATCGCTAATAGCACCCAGGAACTTCACGTTGAAGTCAGAGGTAACAGAGAAGTTCAAACCCAGTTCCAATCCATAGTATGCTTTCTCGCCACCAGTCATTGATACGTAAGAGAATGAGTTGATGTCGTCATCGAAGAAGTTCTGCCATTCTGTTACGTCTGTGATGTAGCTATAGTAACCATTGATGTTTGCCTTCATCCAAGTGTTGGTATACTGATAACCAGCTTCCATGCTGAGAATCTTCTCGTTCTTCAGGTTGGCAACAAACTCATTGGTCATCTCAGGAGAAACAAATGCAGCTTGAGCCTGAGGAGCCTTCATCTCATAGCCTGCACCGAATGTAACAGTCTTGCCGTCACCGAGGAAGTAGCTTAGACCGGCTTTAGCTCCACCATCGAGGAAGCGAGCCGTACCGCTCTTACCCAGAGAACTGATGCCCAGACTCTCTGCAATACCGTTGCGCATCTTACCATCGCGCTGCATGCTGGTACCTGCTACACGTCCGGCAATGAAAGCTGCTAATGCGCCCTTGTTGTACTTCAGAGCTGCCCATGCTTGAGCCTTGTTCACCAACAGATTGTAGTTGTAACCAAACTTGTCACCTTCTTTAATCTCCTTGTTGGGATTGTCGAGGTCATACTGTACGCGGATGTCATCGGCAGCATAGTTGCCTAAAGCATAAGTGTTGATGTCGTGATAGGTATTTGCACCCAGCAGGTCATCCATAGTCTTGTAGTGAGCTGCATTGTTGGTACTCAGAGAGAAACCAATGTTCAGTGCAGTAGTCTTGCTTAACTCAGTCTTCAGAGTAGAAGCCAGTGTCAAATTCAGCGTATTGATGTGCTTAGCCTCTAAGAAGTAAGCTGCATCACGACCGGCAGCATTTCCCATACGGTTGGCATAGTATAAACCATCCCAATTAATCTGGCGGTTGCGATCACAATCCATTAGATAGAGACGTGAGTAATCCCATGCTGCATAACCTGCAGAGGTGTTGCCAGGATCATTGTCATACCATACGTCAAAGTAGCTTGATGGCAGACGTTTCCAATAGTCGGGAGCAGGATTCTCACCACCGTTGTAGTTCAGCTTAGTACCTTTATACATACCATAGCGACCAGTCAGCGCGGTAGTCAACTTCATGCGCTCGTTAATGTCCCAGTTCCAGTTAACCAGAACAGTAGGAGTGAAGTCCTTCACGATACGTGAGTTACGTACCTTTCCTTCCTGATAGCCCCAATAGGGGTTATAGAAATTGTTGTTGGCCAACCAGTACATCTCGTCTGTGCTGGCACCCTGTGAAGCACGCTCTGTAGGATTACCCCATGTGATAAGAGCCACAGAGTGGTTGCCGAACTTCTTCTCTGCTCCGAGGAAGTAAGACAGTGAGTTATAGAATGTTCCTTCAATATAGCCGCGCTGAGCCCAGCGATAGGTCAGACCTCCAGAGAAAGCCCATCCGTTTGGCATCAAACCAGTGTTATAGGTGTACATGCCACGCAGAGTGTAGTTGCGGTTGGCACCAGCAATAGAGGCATATTGTCCGGTAGCCATGCGGCTAGGACGGAAGTCGTAGTTGTTGGCACCTGCCATAGAAGGCATAGAGAAGTTGTTGAATTCAAAAGGCAGTGCAGTCTCTTTGCTGCTGTTGGTCTGACGGTTCAGACCGCCAACCATTGCAAAGCGGAACTGGCCTGACTCCAGATCATTCATAGGAGCGCCATTGATATAAATCTCATTGTACTTTTGGTTAAAAGCACGGTAGCGGAAGCGACCAGCACTAAACTGGTATCCTGCTGAATTAGCAAAGATGTTCTGGTTCGATGAGATGATAGACACATTCTGTGCCATGTCGTCATCTTCGCCCAATTGAGCTTCCGTGAAGGTGAAGGCTTGCTCGCTCATGGCAGTCTGCTCTTCCTTTTCCGTGACTTCAGAAGTCTTGGTATTCTGAGCAAATGCTGTAGAGACAATGCATAGAGCCAACACGGCTAATTTTAGCTTTTTCTGCATAATATTGTTTTGTTATTTAAATTGTGTTTTTATTGTTTCGGCTCAAAGATTCTGCTGCAAAGATAATGCTTTAAAAGGAAAAAAAGGTATAAAATCGTGTTTTTTTTAGAAAAAAATTAGAATATCTCGAAAATATTGCGTAACTTCGCCCAATAAATCTAAGAGAATATGAAAAAACTATTGTCCTTAATTGCTGTATTGTTCCTAGTAGGAACAATGAATGCACAGGCACAAGACAAAAAATATTCTGTCTATGCCATTGGTTTCTATAACCTTGAAAACCTGTTTGATACCTGCCATGATGCAGGCCACAACGATTATGAATATCTGCCTGATGGTAAGAACAAATGGTCGGGTATGAAGTATACGCATAAGTTGCGCAACATGGCACGCGTACTGTCTGAGATGGGTACCGACGTATTGCCCAATGTGGGTTGTGCAGCTATCGGTGTCTCTGAGGTGGAGAATGACAAGTGTCTGGAAGACCTCTGCAATCAGGAGCCACTGAAGAAGCGTAACTTCAAACATTTGTTACTCGAAGGTCCTGACCATCGTGGCGTTGACTGTGGATTGTTGTATAATCCAGCCTTGTTTACCGTTCGTAATGTGAAGCTTGTACCTTATATATATATTAGGCCAGAGGATGCTAATCGTGCTACCCGTGGTTTCCTGACTGTCAGTGGAACGCTGGCTGGCGAACATGTCACAATTATTGTAAACCACCTGCCTTCGCGCTTTGCAGGTAGCTTCTATCGTGAGGAAGGCGGTCGTCAGATTCGTCAAGTGAAGGATTCACTGCTCAAGGACGATCCCAATGTGAAGATTTTTATTATGGGTGATATGAACGATGACCCTGCTGATGCTTCTATGTCAAAGGCTCTTGGTGCTCAGCGTGAGTTGGAGGATGTGAATCCTGGAGGTTTGTTCAATCCATTCTGGAATATCCATGCTAGTGGCACTGGTACGCTGATGTATGATGGAAAGTGGAATCTGTTCGACCAGATTATCCTTTCGCACTCACTCCTCAACCAGAAAGGAAAGAAAGACTATAGTACACTGAAGTACTGGAAAGCACAGATATTCCGTCGCGACTACCTTTTCCAGCAGGAAGGCAGATACAAAGGCAATACCCTGCGCACCCATGCTGGTGGAGTATGGCTTGATGGTTATAGCGATCACCTGCCCACACTGGTTTACCTCGTGAAAGAACAAAAGTAAGATAAGAAGTTAATGTATATTATTGGAATTGCAGGCGGAACAGGATCAGGAAAGACCACCGTCGTCAAGAGAATCGCCAACGTGCTGCCAGCTCATTGTGCAGCTGTAGTACCCCTGGACTCATATTATAATGATACGACGGGGATGACCGATGAAGAGCGTAAAGCAATCAACTTCGACCATCCTGATGCTTTCGACTGGAAGCTGCTTACAGAGCATATTAAGATGCTGAAGAATGGTCAGGCTGTTGAGCAGCCCACCTATTCGTATGTCCTCAGCAACCGTCTGCCCGAAACAATACATGTAGAACCCAAACCCGTCATCATCCTTGAAGGTATCATGACGCTACACTATAAGAAGTTGCGCGACATGATGGACTTGAAGATTTTTGTGGATACCGATGCGGACGTCCGACTAATCCGTAATATCCGTCGTGATGTTGTGGAACGTGGACGTACTGTCGATATGGTACTTGAGCGTTATGAGAATGTACTTAAGCCCATGCACGACCAGTTTATCGAACCTACCAAGAAATTTGCAGACCTCATCGTGCCTTGGGGTGGCGACAATAAAACTGGTATCCATATTCTTAAGACCTACATTGAGGGTATTGTGACGAATGTGTGATACAACGATATTCCTGATACGTCATGGTGAGACTGTGGACAATGCCTTGCAGATTATGCAAGGTCAGACACAGGGCGAACTGAACGAGCAGGGTAGGGAACAAGCTCGACAGGTGGCGCAGCGATTGGCTGGCGAACCTGTCGATGTTTTTATTTCTAGTGACTTGCACCGTGCAATACAGACTGCCGAGATTATTGCAGAGCCTCATAACTTACCCATCACAACTACTCCTCTGCTTCGTGAGCGAGATTGGGGTAGCTTTACTGGTCGCTTTATTCCTGATTTGAAAGGTGAGGTGTGGCCCGATGATATAGAATCCGAACCCGCTTTATTGCAACGTGCTTTAGCGTTTCTACAATATGTTACGACCACCTACCCAGGAAAGAGGGTGGTGGCCGTAGGTCATGGAATCATCAATAAAGCGATTCTTGCTGTCTATGCGGGTTGCACCATGCGAGAGGTGCAGCGTATGTTGAATGCAGAGGTACGTATCTTAACGACGTCCGCCGCCTCGATTGCCGCTAAAACCTCCACTGGCTCTGCTACCACTATTACCACGGCTTCCGCTGAATGAACCGCCAGCTCTGCTGCCACTGCCTCCACGGTTTCCGCTGAAAGAACCGCTGCTGTGGTGACTGCTGCTACTGCCTCCGCGATTTCCACCGAATGAGCCACTGCTGTGATGGTTTCCATTGCTGCTATTTACTCCACTAGGTCTATTGTCGCCATGAGAGCCATGGTTTCCGCGATCTCCACGGTTTCCGCTGAAGGCACCATTGCTGTTATGATTTACCGTAGTGCGTGTAGAACTTGTGCGTGGACCACCGAAATTGTCGTGGCGATGATTGCCTGTGTTTGGACGGTGGTGTCCTGCATTGCCATGATGATGGCGGAAGTCACCGCGATTCCAACGGTCTAACATACCGAAGTGTGTATGTCCTGATGGACGGAAGTGGTCTCTGCGACTATAGTAGTAGCCGTGATGTCCGTGCAGATGCCATGCGTGAGCGCCACGATAGGTTGCATAGAATGTTGGTCTGCCAAAGTAGAAGTAGTCACGGCGTGGATAGCGAGCATAGATACCGAAGTGCCAATAGCCGTTGTGCCAGTATAGTGGACGGTAGAAGTAGTTAGCTGCGATAAAGGCTGTCCACTGTGCGTCCAACAATACGTAACTCAAGTCACGGTTGCGACGCTCCCAATAGTCACCATATACATCATCATAGTTTGTTACTCCCATCAGGTAGTCGAGGTTGATCTCGTAAGCAGCCTCATACTGTTCATCCGTCAGGTTCAGTTCGTATGCCATCTTATCTGTCAAGAACAATGCTTCGTTGCGAGCCTGTTCGTAACTCATTGCCTTGCCTGATGTGGCTATCGCCATCATTGTTACCAGGGCTATCATCATCTTCTTCATATTTTTATCTCCTATTATTTAATAGTTCGACATCATTGTTTTCATGAGCAAAAGTAGGAAGAAAATGATGCAAAAACAAAGGATTTCCCCTAAACACGTGGGGGGAAATCCCTATAATAGATTTTATGTGACGGATCGAATTACCATTTCTCCAACAGCCAATACTGACCGTTTTTGCTGAGTCGTAGGTGGTCGGAGGTAAGAGATTCTATCTTAACGCGAATATTATTAAAGGGTTTAAAGCCAAAGACATTTTCTATCACATCCTTGTCATGTTGGGAGTTATCATGGATAGAGTGGCAGTCTATAAAAATACTATCACCCACATGATGGAAATTGCCAAAAATCTGGCTGCTCATCACATTGTTGTCTACCGTATGAAACTGGACAATAGAGCCTGAGAAACTAACGTATCTCGAATCTGACATTCGCCACTGTCCTAAGAGATCACCAGCATCACCTCCTTCCTGACAAGAGAGAAGTAAGAAGGTGAAAAGGTAAAGAGGTAAGATCTTATAGAATTTTGCCATGATAGCTGATTTTAAAGTTAAACGTAGAGTTGTCACCGTAGATGTTTCCCTTGTCGAAGGCATAGGCACCACTAAACTGCCAAGCTCCTAACTGATAGTTGCCCTGTAGCATAGCATCGAAAGAGTGTTGCTTTTGAATGGATGGAACCTTATAGGTGCCCCATCCCTCGCGATAAGAACCTTTAATGAGGTAGCTGATACGAGGGGTGAGTTCGCCCGTAATGCCTAGATGCCAAGCCTTGATGCGATTGTCGCGATAGGCCGTATAGCCATCCTTATTATAAATAGGTGAGGGGATGAGGGCAATACCAGGTGTCATGCCATAGTAGGCATAGTTGATATAGTACGAGTGGTTATAATAATCATCATTGCCTGTTACTAGCTCTGTGATCTTACTACGGATAGGTTCAGGATAGTCACCACGGTCGTAGTGTAGAGGACCGCTTTGGTTGGTGCTTTGGAAGTATTCAAAGATAGCACTTCTGATGAGTTGCTTGCCAGCAGTCTTGTTGGTATATTCTACACCCCATAGTCCGTCCCATCCGTTGCCTTTGCGCATACCAGAACCATCCTCAAACGGGTCATCAACATACACTTGTACAAGATGATTCTTGTTGATATTCCAACCCAATTGGACTGTCATCGAACCAAGATGGTTGCCATATACCCAATCCTCCATAGCATCGTTCTCGTAGTATTGACTATCGCCAACGGGCAGTATTACTCTCAAGAAGGTCTTGAGGTTGAGAGGCTTACTCTTGCTAACTAGTTCACCATTTACCTTTGTGTAGCTCGTACCGCTAAACTGCACCATGTGTTCGATTCCGGCAGTAACAAAGAAACGCTTATTGGGATTGGTGCGGAAGTAGAAATGCTTTTGGTGGAAATAGATGCCTGTGGCATAACCTGCATTGACGTCTGGAGCAGCCTTGAAAGCTTCTTCACGATAGTTGCTATCCATCAACTTACCATAACCACCATCAAAGTGTATTTGTAGCCATCCCTTGGTATAGGGTACTGTCCAGAAGTCGGTGGTGCCGATATGTACCTGTGGCATTGGCTTAGCATTGGTGCCTTTGGCGAAGTGACCAACAGACAAAAGACTATTGCGCAATACGGACTTCTGCTCACGACTACCTGCCTCAAAAAAGAATCCTTTCCATTGCAGATTAGCAAAGCACTGTTGTAGATAAGCCTTGTGGTCGGCATGTACAGATGCGACAGCATCGATACCTCCCGTGAGTAAGAAATCACTTCCTAACGAATGCTCAATATTAACTGCTCCGCGCATGTAGGCCGTGTTAGGCCGCGTTGCCATGATGTGATAGCGATTGGTTGATAGTTGGTAAGCGGTGAAATCACCCGTACCAACCGATGCCTCTGTCGTCAAATCATAGGTGATGTGCGTAGACAAAGAGTCTTGCGCTTGTGTAGATACTATAGTGCCTATGCTGAGGAAGAGAGTCAGAAGTAACGAACTCTTCATTGTCGTTAAGTTGTTAGGTTTTAATTTTGACGAATTAGAACTTCTTACCGAAGGCGATATTTAAGAAGGTCAACGCTACAATCTTGATGTCAAGCCACCATGAACGGTTTTCCAAGTAGTCAAGATCCATGTGTAGGCGTGTTAGCATCTTCTCCATCGTGTCGGTATAACCATTATAGATGGTGGCCATAGAGGTGATGCCTGGACGTATCTGATAGAGACACTCATAACGAGGGTCCTGTTGCATAATCTGATTGATGTAGAACTTGCGCTCTGGGCGTGGACCTACAAACGACATATCACCGCGTAGTACATTCCAGAACTGGGGGAGCTCGTCAAGATGGTGGTCGCGTAGAAATTTACCGGTCTTTGTCAGGCGGTGGTCAGTCTTCGCATTCCAAAGCTGAGGCTTTCCGCTCTTCTCTGCATTGACAACCATGCTGCGGAACTTGTAAATATAGAAAGGACGTCCAAAGCGTCCAATACGTATCTGCTTGTAGATGACGGGACCATCCTTGTCACGCTTAATAGCGATATAGCAGGCTAGAAATAGCGGAGAGAAAATGATGATACAAATGAGCGCTGTGAGAAAGTCAATAGCTCGTTTCACTTCTTTCTCAAAAGCATTCATCCCATCATATATATAAGTGTAGTCTTGTTCCATGTTCGAAATAGGTGTTTTCCTTTTTTTATTAGAACGCATACCTTTGCTGGTTTATTGTATGTACACGATTTTTTTTTGAATTTTATTCATATAAATAGGATGTTGCATAAAAAAACGTGATAATAGTCGAAAATTGAGATAAAAGTAGTACCTTTGCACCTCAAAGTAAGATTATAATGAAAAAAGTTCTTATATTAAGTTCTAAATCTCCATATCCAGTACATGATGGTGCTGCCATAAGAACCTTTCAGTCAATATGTTTGTTGTCTGAGATGGGGTTTAAGGTGGATGTGCTTTATCTGTCAGAAAACAACAATTTAGAAGAGGTAAAAGAGGGTATTGGTAGTTATTGTGAGAATATTTATAACTTCGTCATCACAAAGAAACAATCATACCTGAAAGTACTATTTGGCTTGATGCTTAATGTTCTGCCTTTGCAAGTAAACTATTTCTATTCAAGAAAAGTAAGATCGTGGATACGAAAGAATGCTTGCAAGTATGACATGATTTATTGTAACAATATAAGAACAGCGATATATGCTCGTGGGCTGAAAATTGAAAAGGTCATAGACTATGTTGATGCCTATTCAATGAATTATCAACAGGCCAGAGACAAGCTTAAAGGGTTATGGCATTGGATTTACACGATAGATTATTCAAGGTGTAATGCATTTGAACAGAAAATTCTTCATGAATTCGACAAACGCCTGATAATTTCCGATGTAGATAAAGAGTATATCTTGTCTCAAGCAAAAGAGGCTGCTCCTATTAGTGTCGTAGAGAATTTTACTCCGATAGTAGATAGTAAGAGAGTTGCGTATAATGACGCTTCTTATAACTTATTGTTCGTCGGTGCTATGAACTATGAACCCAATGTCACAGCAGTAAGCTATTTCTGTAAGTGGGTTCTTCCGACATTGATAGAGCGTTATCCACAAATCAAGTTCTATATTGTAGGAAAGACTCCCAATCCTGAAGTAAAGGCCTTGGCCAATGACCATGTTATTGTAACGGGTTATGTCAATGATGTGTGGGATTATCTGAAAGAGGCAACCATTGTAGTGACACCCATGCAATCGGGATCTGGCTTGCAAAATAAGATTCTTCAGGCAATGGCTGTTGGTGCTTGTGTCGTTACCACTCCCAAGGGGTATGAGGGATTAGTTACAGATGAAGGACAACCCTATATAGCCAAAAATAGCAAGGATATGATACAGACCATTTCTTATTTACTGGATAATCCGGAAGAGCGAAAGCGAAGTGGTGAAAGAGCTATTCAATATGTGAAAAGACACTATGACAAGGACATCATCAAAGGGAAATTGTCTGAGCTGCTCTTAAGTGATAATTAATGACTGTTTGTAAGCTGTTTAGTCGAAGAGCGTACAGAAATTAGCATAAGTGCTTTCTTCAGAGTGTTCTTTTACAAAAATAGCTCGTGAATACTGATTAAAACGGGGAATGGGATTCTCAATAAAATATTGTAAGCGCGAGATGTATTCCTGTGGTGTATTACAAAGTCCTCCGACTTTTGTGGGGTCAAGATGATATCCGACAAACGATTCGTCGCTGCCAAGAATGTTCTTGCCATACATGAGTGACTCGCAGGTCTTGATTTTCATGCCGCTGCCAGCGAATACGGGAAGTATCATGAAGTCGGCCTCCTCAAAATAGGGACGCAGGTCGGGGGCATCGCTGACGACCTCGATATCCTTCATCTCCGGATGCTCCTTCTGGAGTCTGCTCATCCCCTTTCCAACGACCTTGAAATCGATGTCGACATGGGGGAGTACATTTCTGACAAAGAACAAGACACCATCGTTGTTGGGCTTGGAATAGGCTCCAAGGAACAGGCAATGAGGACGCTGGCGCGTCAGCTGTCCGTCGTCCGTGGCCTGGCACTTGTCTTCTATGGATGCGTTGACGATAGCATCAGCCTTGCGCCCATAGTGCTTTTCCAAATAGTCTGAGTCTCGCTGACTCAGCGTGATGATTTTATCGGAGAAGCGGCACCCATATTCATCGTTGTGGGCTGCACAGCGTACGACGACCTGTCTGCCAGGCAACCAACGAGGCATCTGGGCATCGTAATATATGCTTTCTACGTTGTGGTAGTGCGTGATAATCTTCCCTTGATAGCCACTCTCTTTCAGCTTCTTGGCTATGATACCTATAACGCTGGTGGTAAGAAATACGTAGTCGTAATTCTTCGAAAGAGCCTTGATTTGACTAACTTTGTTTGGTGTTAGGCCATTATGGTAGTTGAAGAGAAAAAGGAAAACTGCACATAGGTAGCTCCAAAGTGAGCGCCCTTTAGCTTCGTCAAGCAGGTAGTATTCGTAAACATTCTGTTCTCCAAAGCGGCGCTTCAATGTGTTGATGCATCTCTTATTGGCAAGACCACCACCAATTAGTATGCCGTCTTGTCGCTTAAAACCAATATATAATACTTTCTTCTCTACCATAATTGTTTAGTGACTATTTGTAATAGCATCTTTGATAGCATTCAGCCAACCATGTCCGAACTCTTGGTCGGGCTCTACATAGTTGCCTTCTCCCCATTCATTCCATGACTTGAGGATGATGACTTGGTGCTCAGGATTCTTGTCCTTGATGATTTTTATGGCATTTTCTAGATGCTTCTTAAAGGCATCAGGGTTTGCACCCACATAGATGCCATCCCATGAGGTAGCGCGCGGACTACGATCCCAATTAGACATGACGGTAGGAAAGATATTCTCCCATTTATCCTCAGGAGCAAAGAATCCTTTCACCGTCTTTGCGTAATTGTAAACAGCCCCAATAGGTAATCCTAGTTTTCTCAACACCGTTTTGGTTAAGTCTTTATATTTTCCCTTACCTAACATCTCACCACGTCGACGTCCGAAAGAGTTGACTGCATCAAACCCCATGTCCAATACAGATTGGAAGATGTCTGCACTACTTTTGAGGTTTGGCATCGTCATCGAGCGTGAACCATCGCCATTTAATTTGAAGGTGAGGACTGAGTCGCACATTGCAACAAGGTACAATCCTTTTAATCCATTCTCTTCTGCTAGTTTTCGCCAACAACTAATCCACTCTTTTACTCTAGTATGTGTCCACGGATTATATAGAAAGAAAACGGGTTTACCATCAATGGTGATATATCTAGGGTCTTTGAAGGCGGGAAGTAGGGAAAGAAAATGTGCTCTATCGTCTTCCTCACCTGGGTATGTTTGTTCTATGAGCATGGAATTAGCTTGCATATTTGATTTGCGATTCCATGTCTTATTGCTCCAAGAATGGTTGGCCCAGCATAAACAGAAAGGAAAATCGGGTTTCCCACTAGTCAGAACTTCGTGGAAAGGACGCTCAAGCAATGTTTTCCCTCCAAACCAATAGTGGTAATAGCAGAAACCTTCTATCCCTGCTTCTTGAGCAAGTTGAGCCTGCGCCTCTCTTGTCTCGGGCAATCGTAAGTCGTAAAAACCAAGATCCGCAGGTAGCTTGGGCTGTACATGACCTTTGAATAGTGGCTTGGCTTTGACCACATTTGTCCATTCAGTAAAACCAGGTCCCCACCATTTATCGTTTTCTGGAATGGGGTGGAACTGGGGAAGATATAATGCGATAATTCTTGGATTACTCATATATAGATAATTACTAGATCTGTTTTAATTGTTCTCGAATCAGATAGGGCTTCTGCTTGTATGTCGGCATTACTTGCTGCAGGTGTTCACGAATGTCTACCTCCTGTTGCATAAGGTAGGTGAAAGAACGCAATAAATCCCCCTTCTGGAAATGCTTGCTATTGACTACAAGCTTCTCATCCAAACCTAAATCTTTAGCAATGCCACGCGACTTGATAGAGTATCCCAATGCTAGTGTTGGGACACACATGGAGTAGGCAGAAATGACGGCATGCGTTCGTGCGCCAATAAATAATTGACATTTGGATATGATATATCGTATTTGACAATAGTTCAATGCGTCTATATCAAGGATGTGAATTCGATTAGAGTCATTGAAGTGCTGATGGATGAGACGAGCCATTTGGCGATCGTCTTGATTGATACCACCCGTGTTCCATGTAACGTGTGGAATGAGAAGAATCTGCTGGTTAGTCTCCTGCAGAATATTGGTGATAAGCTGTATAATCTCTTGTCCGAAAGCACTATCTATAGTCATTCCTCCCATGATATAGTTGCTGACGTTTATTCCTATGATACGATTATTTGAGAAATATGTTGGAACTTCGCATGGCTCGGCAGGGAGAATAAAGGCTGGGTCGGGAAGGAGACAAAGCTGTTTCAGACCTAATGACTGAAAGTATTCATGGGTAAGCGACTCACGTGTGTATATCAGTGAGAAACGCTTTAGGGTATCCAATTTCTCTGGAGTCATATTCTCTGGCCCCATAGAACAGCCCCATAGTATGGTTTTGATTCCTTTCTGATGGAGCCAATTGTTCGTATAGATAACAGCATTGTTGTCATAGCACATCATGTCGCCACCTGTAGAGACGACGATGTCCTCATTCGTGATATGGCGCAGAAAACTGCGATAGGGATATAGTTGGCGCCATGCAGCCGTTTGTGCTGTATGGAATAGCTTGTTGATAGCTCCTAAGAATCGATCTATTAGATAGCAACCACGATGAAAGGGAATCAGCGTCAGATACTGAGTAAGCCCCAGATGGGTATCTAGTTTTATATCCTTACAATAGCCGAAGAGTTGGTCGGCCTTCTCATCGATAAGTATTGCTGAGCTCTTGGCTATGGCTTCGCATCCGCGATTGCCACCATCGAGGTGTATGGGGAAGAAGTATCTCATGCTTGTGTGCTAATTTCTTGTTGTTCTTTTCTCCAGACAAATATGTATTTAGAAAAAACATATAGTGCTATGGCTGCAACATATACAATAGCAGTCTGGAATGAATAATATCTGTAATAGAAGATCCCGAATGTTGGAATTGCTCCCAATGTATATATCATGATGACATCTGCGATGTCGAATTCAGTTCGGTTGTACCGCTTGATGACAAGACAGCATAATATGGCAAAGATAACACTGATAAGTGTGCTTCCTATTAATCCTGTATCAAGAAACCAAGAGCCGATATGTGAGGCAAATACTCCGACGAAGAATCCTTCTTTGGCACTTCTCTCTTCTTTAGTGTCAACATACTGGCTCTTGAAGATAAAGTAGGACGTCATGGGAAACTCACGTTCAACATAATATAACTCATTGTCATGATTGTCGTAGAAATAGCAGAAGTTAACATAGGACTGTCCTGCATATTCTAGCATACTACCGCCTGCACCCTCTTCCTCATTCTCAAATCTGGAAGCGGATACAGCCACAATATATGCAATACCGATAAGCATGATAGGTACACAAGATGCAATGAGGAAGTTGCGAATCTTCTTGGTGATGAAATGTTGAAAGAATACTAGGCAGAAAAAGAACATCAGTCCGTAGTGGATGATTTCCGTACGGTCTGCCGACAACATACCTCTCAATATGGTACTGATAGAGATGATAAGGAGAGGAGAGCATAACCATAGACTTTTCTTTTCTACGCAGGCATAGTAGAAAAATAGTGGTATTCCTAATAGTGTCGTGAAACTGATGTAGAATAGAAATTGGATAGGTGCTGGCATCGTCAGCATCTTCGCATCTGCAGGGGTTATCTCTCCTGCATATCCCATATTCTTCAGCTCTCTGAAATCTCCGTTTAGTAGGTCGGATAGAAATTCTCCCACTAAGTAATAGACGATAATGCCTTGTATGATAATCAATAGAGAGAAAGCATAAAGAGCATATCGATGAACATTACCGATATGTTCCAACTTTTCTGGTCGTATAAACGAGAATGGGATGATGGTGAGCGTGATGAGTCCACAATAGATGATAGTGGGTATCACTCCAAAACTTGGTTCCCATCCATCTACAAGAACACCGCCACCTCTTTGATTCATGAAACCACCCAATATCATCAATACACAACAAAAAGAGGTAAGGGTAAACAATGCCGATATGTATACCGCCAAGTCAATAGTCCTATGCTTCTGCCAGAAGTAATAGGTCAGTGCGCTGAAATATATGAACGGGGCAAAATACATACGGCTTGCAGATTAGTGATACATATTTGTAGCGGAAATGGGTCTGCGAGTAGATTCTGCAATCTTCATCTCATCGTACATGACGCCAGTGCCAATGATGACAATCATTACTTCGTTGGCAGGAATGTTGAATCGCTTCTGCATGTGAAGAAGTTGACTACTCATAAAACCACAAGACAGAGGAATGCTGCCTAATCCTACAAAATGCAAGGCATTGATTAGGTTTTGGGCATAAAGTCCACCATCTATATAGCATTGGAAAGGCTCGTGTCCGAGGAAGCCTTTCATGTCGGCAGTAACAACGATGCAACATGGGATGTCTTCGCAGAAACCGTTGCAACCACCTTGCATGCGTAGCAATTCGTGGGCATCCTCGCCGAAGAAGATATGCGTGTGCCATGCCTGACGGTTGCAGGCAGATGGCGTGCGAGCGGCAAGAGTAAGGGCTTCTTCCAATACACTTTTTGATGGTTGAATGTCCTGAAAGTACCGAATGGAGTGTCGGCTGTGAAGCAAATTAGAGAAATCTCCTTTTGCTTGCTTTCTTAATTCTTCAGCCTGCATGGTCTTGATACCTGCCGGTATAGAAAGCATGTCAGGTGCAATTCCTGCTTCTTGGCACAATTGCATAAATGCCTTTTCGATGTCGGGAATGGCTACTCCATCGTGCTGTTGGTAGGATATATATGCCTGGATAGTTGACAAGGGATAAGTGAGGAAGGTTGGATCCTCTGTTCCATATAATCGATGATATTTGTGTAGTCGCTGTATGAGTGCAGACACTTTTGCCTGTCCAAATCCACGACGGCTTTGACGCATAGACATTCCTTTCTCTATGATGTGATTCTCTCGTAGAAGTGTATATTGCATCTTATACATATCATGGTCGGTGCGCATGCTCGCGTTATAGCAGTATAATCTCTTCCAATAGGAGAGCATCTCAATGAGAAATTGCATTGAGAGAGGAAACCTTGATAGTATTTTATGATATATCTCTGTTATTGTCATCGTAGAATAGTCTTAATATGCATGATGTCTTTCCAACCCACACAGATAGCCTTCAACTGTTTGTAGAATATTCTATTGTAGGAGGGTATTAAGAAATTTGCAAAGGTGCCAGAGAGAAAGATTGTAATGAGAGCTGTGTATGCAGCACCATGGATGCCATAGTGCTTGATGAGTATCAGATTGAGAATGATACATGCTGCACAGCCGATGATGTTTCTTACTGGGGCATACTTCTGGATGCCTTCAATGATGATAAGTTGACCAGATGTTTGAGAGAGTGCGTCACCAATAACCTTGAAGGCGAGAATAGCGAGTACAGATGCTGCTCCGATGTAGGCCTGTCCAAAAGTGAAATATACAATAGGATAGGATAATAGACTTGTAGCGAGAGCCAATAGAATACATAGAGCCACAGTAACATTGACAAAGATTCTAGAGCACTCCTCGTATCTTGCTGTATCCTGTTTGCGTATTTCTACGAGCATGGGACTGATGGTCTGCGCAATAATTGTTGGTACAAATACAAGCAATTCTGTAAAACGGATGGCTACAGAGTAGATTCCAAGATTTCCATCGTCTATCATGTTGCGTATCATCACTTGGTCAATTCTGTTATATACGATGATAGCAGCACCTGATAACAATAGCGGAAAGGCTTGTTTGACCATATAAATCGCTAATGCTTTGTCGAAATACCATTTTCTGATGGTATCTATCTTCTTGATGTATGAGATGATATAACCTGTAGCCAAAAGGAATGAGTCGAATAGTAGGGAACAAATAAACCAAAAGAGGGGAAGGTGAAGCAGAACCATGCCCACCTTGATGATGATGCCAATCACATTGCGTGATATCTCGGTCTTTACCACATATTCGTTCCACACCATGGAGGTGAAGTGATTACGTGATACCCATGTGGTGTTCAAGATGATAGATAGGGCATAAAGCATGATGTAGCTCTGAATGGAAGTCTCTTGGATGAAGAGTGTTACCGTGATATAGATTGCCAAGAGTGTCATTACCGCAAAAAAGAGCTTAAGGAAGAACACTGTTCCGACAATTTTGTCTCTTAAGTGTGGATTCTTAGACTCTTCTCTGATTTGGATGAGATCAAGACCGAAATCTGCAAAAACCTGAAAAATGGCAACGATGCTGATAACATAGTTCATGACACCATATTGCTCTTTTCCCAAGTATCGTGCAACGATAATGCCGACAACAAGAACACTAAGCAAGCTGAATATCTTTCCACAGATTGCCCATGCGATATTCTTCAATGCTTTTTTCTTCTTATCTGAGATATCCATTCTTCTTGTTGTTTTGAGCGTCGCCTATTTTATTGATTGGCAGTATTAGATTTGTCCAATAGAATACGCGCAGAGGTACCAATGAATGTCAATAAGAGCATACCAGCAACAAACAACATGCGCTTGGGACCAGCAGGCTTCACGGGCACATCAGCACCTTTGATAACGGTAAAAGCAGGAGTGCGCTCCAATACCTTAGCTTTGGCAGCCTCCAATTGTGTACACATGGTTGAATAGGTATTATACTTCAACTGCATGTCATTCTCCAAATCCTCTACCTTTGCCCTATAACTGGTAAGTACCAAGTCTGTATTGGCATCCGAATAGGTGCCATAAATGCGACGTGCCTTTTCGTAATCCTTCTTGGCGTCGGCTGTCAACTTCTTATAGTATTCGTAGTCGTGACGTGCTTTATTGGTACGATAGTCTGTGATGAAAGTCTGCAGGCGATTTTTGATAGAGTCTGCCAAGGTCTTACAGATAAGTGCATCCTGTGCTTTGGTGTTGATGGTGATGACACCAGATTTCTTATCGATGCTAACCTTTACGTTTTCACGTATTTTCTCTGTCAGTTTTTCATCCTTCTTACTTAGATGGTAAGGGTCGAAGTCGCTCTTTTTCTTGGTTTCTTTTGAAAAGGACTTTTCTATCCATTCCATGGGATACATAAACCATGCTGTCTTCTGATGATTCTTCAGGTAGTCATAGTAGGTTGTATTGATTTCTCCTTCAATGTCTTTCACTTTGAAGTTGAACATGCTTGTAACGAAACCATTGTCTTCCATCAAGTCGGGGTAAAGCAGTGGAGAGATGGCATCTGATCCCTGCATGCCGCCAAGGTCAAATCCGAAAGAAGAGGCTAGGGAGCCTAAGGCACCACCAGCAAGACTTCCCTCAGTCTCGGGGGCCAGTTTGACTTCGCTATTGTAGTAGCGTGGAATACTAACGATAAAGATTGAAGATAGGACAAATGCAATGGGGAGCGTTTTGTAGAACAAACGCTTATTGGCCCAAAGTTTTTTAGTAACCTCTCGCAGATTGATAATTTCTGCTTGTTGCTTATTTTCTTCCATATTCTCTATTACTTCAAAATGTTAGACAATGTGGCAATCATGGTTGCGATAGATGCGGCAGAAGTACCGATAGTCAGCAACTCCTGAGTAGTCATCTTACGTGTCATAGCCTTCTGTGGTACAACGATTTCGCAGCCAGGACGAATCTTGGCACCATCGTTAACCTTGGCTACAGTACCATTCATGTAAATGACGTATGCCATGTTCTTCTTGGCATAACGGTTGTAGCCACCTGCCTGTTTGATATAATACTTGGCACTCTTGCCCGACTGGAAGGCTACTGAGTTGGGATACATCACCTCACCATTAATCTTCACCGTACCATTGTAGGTAGGAATAAAGATGCGGTCGCCTTCACGTAGCACGATGTCTTGGTCGCCACCAGGCTCTGCCAATGCTTTGTCAAGCTCAATACCTACTGGATAGGTCTCTGGAATCTCTATTTCGTCTTCGTCTTCATCCTGCTTGGCAGTAGCATTGCCGATGTTGAGATCTGTGATAGAGCGGTTGTTGTTGATAGCCGTCTCCTGCATGATGCGTTCTTTCTCTTCCTTACGCATGCGGGCAATCTCCTCCAAGCGGATGCGCTCAGCCTCATTGACTTTACGCTCTAATCGAGCACCCTCGATGTAGGCTAAGTCTGTACCACCACCAGCACGCTTGAAGAGGTCGCTCAGACGTTCGTTCTTCTTTGTCAGTGTGTAGGTTCCGGCAAACATCACCTCACCCTCGATGGTTACGTCCTGCTGCTTATAGTAGCCAGGGCTCTTGCGTACATATACCTCGTCGAATGGCATCAGGCGGAACGACTGCTGACCATCAATGACGAAGCCGTCTTTCAGCGAGAACTTAAAGGTCTGTGCCAATACCGAGTCGGTAGTCAGTGCATTTGGATTAGAAACGCGGCGTGAGATAAGTACATTATGCATTGAAGCCGTCTCTTTCAGACCGCCAGCTTGTAGCACGAAGTCTTCCAACGTCTCATTCTCAGCGTATTTATAGGTGCCGGGATACATCACCTCACCATGAATGGCGATGGTTTGCTGTACCTGTGATTCCAATCGGGTGGGGACGAAGAGCACATCTTCGTTTCTCAATGGGATATCGGCTACGGTACCATTCATGATACCTTCGATATCTACGGAGAGCGCCTCCAGTGTGCGGTCTGCCTTCATACGGTGCATCACGCCATGAGCGGTAAAGGCTTCCTCTGTTACTCCCTCTGCATGCTCCAACAAGGTCTTTACACTATAGATGTCTTCACCAATCTGGTACATGCCAGGACGGAATACGGCACCCTTGATTTCTACCATGTTAGAGAAACGAGGTATGATAGAGTCAACACTTACTGAGTCGTTGTCTGCCATGCGGAATGAACCCATGTCAAACTCGTTGACGTTATGTACGGAGTATTGGCTGCCCGACTTGCGCACGATGCGTACCGACTTGCGATAGGCATCACCAGCAAAGCCGCCGGCATAGTTAATCAGCGTGCCCACACTTTCGGTAGATTTCATTTCGTAGTACATGGGGCGCTTTACCTTACCGGTGATATTTACCAAGCAGTCGTAAGCACCTACTACGATGACATCATTGTCACCCAAGCGGACATTACCGCTGAGCTTACCATTCAGGATATAGTCATATACGTCGACAGTGCTAACCAGACGGTTGTTGCGATAAACCTTGATGTTACGCAATGTACCGATATCGTTAGGACCGCCAGCCATATACAAAGCATGGAATACAGATGCAAATGCTGCCAGCGTATAGGTACCTGGTGTCTTGACTTCACCCATGACGTTAACCGTGATGGTGCGAGTCTGACCTACCGACAGGCGAATCTTACTGCTGCTATAGCGTGCACCCAACTGTGAGCGAATACGGCTGTTGGCCTGTGCTACGGTGAGTCCTGCTACTTGTATGGGACCGAAGCCTTCTACTACGACAAATCCGTCGGGTGATACCGTAGCCTCTACTGTTTTTTGTGAAGCACCATAGATGTCAATCAATACTGCATCGCCAGCTCCTAAGATATAGTTTTCTGGTGTAGCAATATTCATGTTGGGCTCAAATGTCAGTTCTTCGTTGTTGAAGATGTCGCGACCGAATACCTGTTTCTCGGGTTTTCCCTCTTGCAAGTCTCTCTGCTTGAGGTAGTTCTTGATAACCATACGATCGTATAGGTCAAGAGAATCGGGCAGGAAGTCGTCCAGTTCAGCTTTCATGTCCTGCTCGTCTTCCGAGATATAGCGTTTGCTCTTCTTATACTTGTCTTTCTGCAGCTGGCGCTTGTTGGCAAGCTTCTCGTCCTTCAACTTCTCTGTTGTTGACAGCTCGCTCTTATCCATAGCGTTATTACGGCGCAGACGGGCATCAATCTGCTCATCTTCCGTCATCGACTTGTCTTGTACGGTTCCCAGTCCGTCGCCTTTGTTCATACGGTCGTATTTCTTGCGCACACGACGAATCTGGTCGATGTCCACACCTTTCTGTACGAGTTTGGTGACGATTTGCTGCTGGCTAGAACCAGCTTTCTGTTCCTTGATGACAAACTTGATAACCTGGTCGTCGGTCATGCTAGACTGTGCACAGATACTGCCTATTGATAGTATAAGCATAAGTGCCACAAGTAGGGTTTTCTTCATAGTTGTTCTTAGTAATGCTTGTATATATACTTACTATATAACTCTGTTTTCTCAAAATTGTTGCAAAGATACGTAATTAATTTAAGAAATATGCCATAAATAAAGAAAAAGTGGCAATTATTTGGTGGTTTCTTGAGAATGTGTTACCTTTGCACATTGGATGCGTTCCATTTCAATGGGGTTGACTGGATTTGACAGCAGGCCGAGATGGTACGTAAGCATGCGGAGTGACGGCTGTAGACTCCATAATCCATTCGGTCGAACAATTAATTGGCGAAACACAGTACGCTCTCGCTGCCTAATCGAAGTACAGTAGATTACTGGCTTTATTCCTCTACTAGGTAGAGGAACGAGACATCGCTCTTCTGGATGTTGTTCCGAATCAGGAAGGTATAGCGGTGCAGGTAAATCGGAAATAGTCCCTCGGGAGTCTCGACCGTAGGATGAAGTTTTAGAGAATAAGGTTATGATTGGTGGTCCAGGTCTTGTCATAGCTCGAAAATGAAGTCTGGAATAAGCATGTAGAAAGCGTATGGTTTCCCTGTTTGGACGAGGGTTCGACTCCCTCCAGCTCCACTTTCGGGATTCTCACCCTCGTGAGGGTTCTTTGACCTAAAGGTACAAAGCGACTAACGTCGATGACGACTCCCTCTAGCTCCACTAAAAACAAAAGAACTCGTGATAATTTTATCACGAGTTCTTTTGTGAATATAAAGGTAGTTAGCGGTCTTTGACCGCGAAGTTAACGAGCCGTTGGCTCGTGGAGTTAATGGACAAATGTTTAAGGATAGAAGTATTGTCCGCTAACTCCCGTTAACTCCTAATAACTCCCATTAACTCCTTCAATTTTAGTATTTTCTCTTTGGATTCTTCGGAAACCATCCTCGCTCCACGCGCTTCTTCTGTTCAAAGAGTTCACCGATGCCCCATAATGCAGAGGCTCCGAATACGCCAACGATGGCTGATATCAGTGTGTTCTCAATGAATAGTGCGGCTATGACGCAAGCTATACCGACTATCAGATAGATAATCCAAGGCCGTGTGCCCCAATGATATTCTGTCTTAATAACGATAGGGTGCCATATCCCGATGGTAAGAAAAGTGCATATTGCAATGATGATTCCTGTAAAATACATATAAAATTTAAGTTGTGATATAGGTTTGTTTATTTCTTCTTCAAGCAGTTCTTTGCTTCCTTCAGTAATGTAGCAGAGGGCTCTGCCTCGCCTTCCACTGGTAACAAATACCAGCGCACGGTCCAACTAAGTGTCTCGTTAGGCTGCAGAGTGGTATAAGCGCCCTGACTCTCCAGTTCGATAAATGTTTTACCTCTGTTCATATATACCTGAATCTCAGCCTCGCCAGGTGCAGGCTCAGCGTCTTTCAAATCGTCGAAAGTCTTCACCAGTAGCAGTCCCTTGTTGTAGTAGGCGAGCCATCCCTTACCGTCGGCATTGATTTTACGATTCTGGTTGGCCTCGTCAGTCTGATACCATACTGCGCCAAAGTTGGCCTTGAAGGGCAGCAGTCCTGTAGGTGTGATAGCCTCAATGGGCGCATCAAAGAAGATGATACCGCCATCGTTAGGTACGCGGGTAATCTCCCAGGGAGCTACCTTTCTCGTCTCTCCGCTCTCGTTGATGATAGAGTAGGTGATGACGATGGCATTGGCTTTCTTGTCGGTGCTGAATTCTTTGCGTACACGATACTTCAGCTTTTGTGAGGTCTGGCTGGTCATGATGAGTTTGCCGTCTTTCTCTTCTACCGTGTAGGCCTGCTTGTCAAACTCCTGTACGGGTGGCCAGTTCCACTCTTTCTGTGGACTTGTCCAGAAGGTGCTACCGAATGATTCGGGGAATCTTGACTGTGAGATCACCTCCTTGTCCTGATACTTCAGCGACATAATCTTGCCACCTTTCTCCGGGTTGATACTCATTGTGATGTCGCCCACCTTCACCTGTTTGTAGCTGGCCACATCCTCGTTCGAGTTTCCGCCACCCATCATTGGTGGGAAGGCGGGTTGTGCCTTGATAGCTGTTGACATAACAGCAGCGCATAGCGCCATGAAAATTTTCTTTCTCATCTTAGATTAGGGTTTATTATAGTAAATATGATGTGTGCTTCATGAGCCGAATACAATGCTTATGATACTACGTTTTGTGCCTTTCTTTCGATAAAGGCCTTCACGTTTTCCGTTGCAATTTCTATCAGTCGGGTGCGAGCCTCGCAGGTAGCCCAGGCGATATGTGGCGTGATATACGCATACTCACACTGCAACAGTGGATTATCGCTCTTGGCTGGCTCCTCCGTCAGTACGTCAGTGCAGTAGGCTCTCAGGCGGTTGTTGTTCAGCGCCTCTGCTACATCCTGATCGTTTATCAGTGGTCCGCGTCCTGTATTGATAAGGATGGCCGATGACTTCATCTTCTGCAGTGTCTCACGATTTATCAGCTGCTTGGTGTCTGCTGTCAGTGGACAGTGCAGGCTCAGCACGTCGCTCTCTCTGAGCAGTTCGTCCATCGTCTTCTTCTCTATATATTCGGGCAACTGGCTTGCAGCTTTGCTCGTATAGGCTATCACCTTCATGCCAAAAGCCTGAGCGATGGCTGCCACTCGTTTACCGATATTTCCCAGTCCTACGATGCCGAAGGTCTTTCCTGCCAGTTCAGTCAGTATGGTGTCCCAATAGCTGAAGTCCGGACTTGCCGTCCATTTCCCCTCTCTGTTTTGGATAGCGTAGTGTTCTGTGCGATTGGTCACGGTCAGCAGATGTGCAAACACCATCTGTGCCACGCTCTCCGTACTGTAGGCAGGCACATTCGTCACGATGATGCCTCTTTCGCGTGTCGCCTCCAGATCTACCACGTTATAGCCCGTAGCCAATACACCGATATATTTCAGGTTTGGCAACTGCTCTATCTCTTGGCGTCTCAGCAGCACCTTGTTGGTCAGCACTATCTCTGCCTCTTTGGCCCTTGCCACTGTCTCTTCTGGCTGGGTGCGCTCATATACCGTCAATGCCCCTAATTCCTTAAGTTCCCCCCATGAGAGGTCACCCGGATTAGCGGTATATCCGTCGAGTATCACAATCGATTTTTTCATAAACTATCCTAAAACTTGCTGCAAATATAACAATTATTCCCCGATTATCCGTATCTTTATCGCGGTATTTTTACGCTTTTCACAGAAAAGAACATTTTTTAAGACTAACAACTCAGAAACAAATCGTATGAAAGACTTCAATTACTATGCACCCACTGAGGTGGTTTTTGGCGAACAGTCAGAAGAGCAGGTCGCTGCTCTCGTGAAGAAGTATGGTGGCACTAAGGTGCTGGTACATTATGGTGGCAAGAGTGCTGTGCGCTCAGGCCTGCTTGATAAGATTTGCGGATTGCTCCGCGATGGTGGCGTTGACTTCATCCAGTTGGGTGGGGTAGTGCCCAATCCTCGTCTCTCTCTCGCTCAGCAAGGTATCGAACTCTGTCGCAAGGAGAACATCGATTTTATTCTGGCTGTAGGTGGTGGCAGTGTAATCGACTCTGCTAAGTGTATTGCCTATGGTGTGCCCTACGAGGGTAATGTGTGGGACTTCTATCTGGGCAAGGCTACGCCCAAGACCATGCTCCCTGTCGCTTCCGTCTTGACCATCCCTGCAGCAGGTAGTGAGATGAGTGAGTCGAGCGTTATTACCAATGAATACGGCGATGTAAAGCTGGGCTATAGCAACAATCTCTCTCGTCCTAAGTTTGCCATTATGAATCCTCGTCGCACCTTCACCCTGCCTGCTTATCAGACGGCAGCTGGTGTTACCGACATGATGATGCATACCATGGAGCGCTATTTCACCAAAGACGATGATATGGACTTTACCACCGATGTGGCTGAGGCTATGCTGCGTAGCATCAAGAATGCCCTCTTTGCCGTGTTGAAGAATCCCGAAGACTATCGCTATCGTGCCCAGATTATGTGGGGCGGTTCGCTGATGCACAATGGTCTTACGGGCTGCGGTGTTGCCGACGATTGGGCTACTCACCAGTTAGAGCACGAGCTTAGTGCCATGTTCGATGTCACCCATGGTGCTGGTCTTGCTGCTATCTGGCCTAGCTGGGCGCGCTACACCATGCACGAAAATCTGAGTCGCTTTGTGCGCTTTGCCGTTAATGTGATGGATGTACCCAACGACTTCACCAATCCCGAGGCTACAGCCCTCAAGGGTATCGAGGCTATGGAGCGCTTCTATCACGCCATCGGCATGCCTATCAATATCAAGGAACTCATTGGCAAAGACATCACCGATGCCGAGATTAAGGAGATGACTCGCAAGTGCAGCCGTGACTACACCTCCACCTGTGGTTGCCTCAAGGTGCTTAAGGCTGAGGATATGGAAGCTATCTACAAGATGGCTCGTGGATAAACTCTATCCTTGACAATGTTTTCAAGGAATAAGATCTATTTAAAAAACGAACCCCGGAAGTTAGAAAGGATACTTCTGGGGTTCATTTTAATAAGAATCAGGACCTAGACTCTGTCAGCAGCACGTCGTATGCGATCTGATAAATCAACAAGTGGTTCCTTCAGTTTGACACGCTCTTCTAGCGTAAAGTCGGTAGGTTTCTTATTACCATCAATACCATTTAATTTATGGTAGAGCCAAGAGCCAGACTTTCCAAAATATTCTCTTGAAATGTCTCCCCATGATACATGCAACAGGATATCAGAAAGCTGAGCTTTCACTGTGCCATGTTGCGTTTCTTTCAATGTCATTACTGCCATAGTCGTATTGTTTTTTTTGCCGTCCCACCACCTATTATGTGGTGGAACTTTTATTCTTTATTTGATTACAGGTAATACAATTCCCAATGTACAAAATATAGCACCAACAATGAATGCAAGTACACTATAGATTTCCCACTTGATTTTCGTGGAACGAGGCCATGCAATAAAAGTCTCAAAATACGATAATCCTTTTTCTCCCTCTAAGGAAGTAATTCTACCGATAAGAAGACTTATTCCAATTACGAGGAATGAGTATATTAGTCTGTATTCAAAGTTTCTATAGACTAAATGCGCAATGTTGTTCCCCAAACAATATACGGCTAATGATACGATACTCGATACATAAAATAATATCATTATAAAACAGAGCTTATTTCCCCAAAAACTATGAAGATAAGTTTTGCGTCCTTTATATATGGTTGGCGGCAAAGCTTCTCCTGTACAAAGATATATGCCAAAATATATTTGATTAATGAATTTTATTATTTTTTCTTTCATATTGCTATTCTACTAGAAAATCTACATTTTCTACATATCTCATTCCGAAGATACCTCTTCTTACGGTAACAATACATTTACTCCCAAGTGGTTTTGACTCCTTATTTAGGGAATACCAAAAAGAAGTATCTTCTTGATTTAGTTTTATTTTTACGTAATTTCGTTTTGAACTAGTAGACTTAGTTCCTGAAAATGATATTTGAGAAACGATTTCTCCCTGATATTCAGTTCCAGATTCTATTGGTATATACCTGTTGGGAAGGAAGATGATGGCAGGAACGATAATAAGAATCATTATAATCTTTAACTCATAGGAATCTGAAATAGATTTCTTTTTATGTAAAAAATGTTTTCTTATTGGGTTTACAACAAACGATAACAAGAATACTCCTCCTACTACAATATATAAATAATACATCCATGGAATACATACAGGCAATAATGTATCCATGCAACTCCATGTTGTTACTATTTGAAGAACAACAAAAAGTACGAAAATGAGCAGAAATAATTTTTCCATTACATTCCCAGGAATTCTATTCACTTGTTTTTCAAACCAATTAAGATTATTTCCCTTCTTTTTAGGGTTGCTCTTTCTCATGATGGCGTGGTTTTCGTTTGTGTTATTTAATACAGATATACAGATCATACAGATGGTTTATTAAAAGTCTATGCGTACACCTGTACTTATAATACGTGCGCGGATGCGCCTTACGTACGCATGGGGTTTATAGAAATCTTGTTTTTATCTGTAATCTGTATTTCATATTCTGTTATTTTTAATGTTAAATAGTGACGTAGTGACACTATGACATTAAATTTTATAAACTTTACGCGTATCGCCTGTACTTATTATACGTGTGCGCAGGTGCGCGGTACGCGTAGGGTTTGAAATTTCTAGTGTCATAGCGTCACAGTGTCACGCTTATGTTTTCTTGTCCTGTTTCATCAAGATGCAAAGGTACAAAATTTTTAAGCGAATTCCAAGTTTTTCCCCCACCACTTGCTATACTAAATTGAGGGACTGTGAATTAGCTATATTCAGCGCCCAATTAGCTACACTCAGCGCTGAATCAGTTACTTTCGCACCTCAATAGTTATTGTATTGCACCTCGAAATAGCTGTATTCGGAGCTGAATGTAGCTGATTCAGAACCGAAAAGAATAATGCGTAAATTCTCGGAGTATTTACGCATAATTCTCCTTGAATTTACGCATAATTGTCTTTGAGCGCTTATTTGCTCTTTAATGTCAGACTGGCTGCTGGAAGCGAGCTCTTGATAGTTATGTTGATAGAACCTTTCTTCTGGGTGCTACGAACAACGAGCAGGGCGCGGCCCTTCCACGTTTTTACACGAGGCGAGGTGTAAGGCTCTGTATCCTTCAGGTCGGCAGAGGCAAAGGACAACAGGCGACCTTGTCCCTTGACGATGGCCTCGCAGTCGATGGCAGCATCAGGACATGGTATTCCGTTTTTGTCGACTACATCAATGGAGACATAGGTGAGCGACTGTCCATCGGCGGTCATTACAGTGTGGTCAGGGGTGAGACGCAATCGAGCAGGCTTGCCGGCAGTGTAAAGCGACAGCGTAGACAATGCGCCAGCCTCAGCACGTAGACATCCTGGTTCGTAAGGCAATGTGAAGACTGCTTTATACTCCGTAGAGCGGTCTACCTTCTTGGTGCCAACGAGCTTGTCGTTCAGATAGAGCTTTACCTCTGGTGCCTTAGTATATACCTCTACCTCGATAGGCTTACCTTCCCAGCCTGGCCATGTCCACGACTGCCATGTGGGCCATACGCTCCACATGGTGGTCTTGATGTCTCCATGATAGCCATTGGGTTCCTTGACGGCGAGGAATAGTTTGGCAGGGAATTCGCCTTCATAAGCATCTTTCCACAGCATTTCGCGATAGTGACTGATGGGCTTGCGCCAACCCGTGATGTCAACATCGCCACAAGGGGCACCATGCCATTCGGGCTGTCCACCCTCAATCCACGATTCGCCCTCGCGCTCACCTTGATAATAGTTGCGACCGATGCCACTCTCGCCCAGATAGTCGAGACCAGTCCATACGATGTCGCCCACTACATAAGGATAGTCGTTGACCACAGCCCAGTTTCTGAAAGCATCGCGCGGATAGCTCTCCGTCTGCCAGATAACGCGCTTGGGATCGCGTTCGTGGTCACTGGCATGCTTGAATATCATATAGTTGTAGCCTACCACATCAAGAACCTCAGCGTGTGGGTCGTAGATTTCCCAATCGCGATCCCAGGCACAAAGGGCCTCGGTAACGGGGCGCGTCTTGTCGTATTCATGGATGGCCTGTTTCATCTGTCGGGCGGTATAGACAACACGGATATCTTTGCGCTCGATGACCTCATTGCCGATGCTCCATGAAATTACGCTCGGATGATTGCGGTCGCGCAACACCATTGCATGGATGTCCTGACGGAAGCAGGAGTCGATAACCGTTGAATAGTCGTAAGGATTCTTCTGCGTACGCCAGCCATCGAAGGCCTCGTCGATAACGAGCATACCCAGCGAGTCGCAAGCATCAAGAAAGGCGCGCGTAGTGGGATTATGGGAGGTTCGAATGAGGTTGAAGCCCGCCTTCTTCATCTGGCGTACCTTGCGAATTTCGGCATCGTCAAAAGCCATAGCCCCCAACACACCATCGTCATGATGTACGCAGGCGCCATTGATAAGTACCTTCTTACCATTGAGCACAAAGCCTTGCTCGGCATCAAAAGAGAAGGTTCTGACACCGAATTTTGTTGACAACTTAGAGTCTGTATTTGTGTATTGAGAGGATAGCTTGGCGCATGTCTCATAGAGCTTCGGACTTTCGGGCGACCATAGCTGAGGATTATTGATGGTGTAGGTAAAGGTGACTACTTTGCTCTCACCAGCCTTCAGCGACACCTCTTTTTCTTGGCCCTCCACCTCAACGATACCTTGTTGGGGCTTATCGCTCTCGTTTTGTACTGTTACCTCTACCTGAACTTTTGCCTTGCTTGCCGTCACCTCGGGTGTGGTGACAAAGACACCGTTCTCGGCTATATGCAGTGCAGGCATTGTTTCTAACCATACGTGGCGGTAGATGCCCGAACCGCTGTACCATCGACAGTTAGGCTGCTCGGAGTTGTCCACCTTTACGATGATTTCGTTCTCACGCTTGTCATTATATAGCTGTGTTGTAGCGTCAATGGTGAATGGGGTATAGCCATAATGATGCTGTCCCACTTTCTTTCCATTGATGAATACCTCTGCTTTCTGATATACACCCTCGAAGTGTAACTTTACGAGTTCGCCTTTAGGTGTAGCAAATGTCTTGCGATACTCACCCTTGCCGGCTTCAAACCATCCGCCGCCTGTTCCTGTGGCGCCCTTTCCAGAATGAGGACCTTCGTAGATGTCCCAGTCGTGAGGCAGGTCTACGCCTATCGTCTTACCATTGTGAGTAAACTGCCAACCAAAGTCAAATAGTTGTTTCTTAGTCTGTGAAGATGCCGTTAATGCTGCGATGGCAAGCATCCCCAAAATCATGATTCTTTTCATTTATTCTAGTTCGTTATATGATGATATTATAGTATTTAGCGGGTAAGGTTGTGAAAAATTTTTACTGCCACTCCTTAAATGTCTTGCAGATATCAAGGATTTCGTCGCGGCGACTGGCTACGCGCTCGTTGAATAGTGCTTTGCATTCGTTGATGACGCTTTCGGGAAATGAGTCGCTGAGTGCCAACCAGCTGTAGTTGCGAATACAAGCAACTACAGCTATTTGTTTCTTACGTTGTTCGATGACGTCTGCTGGTAGTCCTTCAAAGTAATAGTTGATGGCGCGATTCCATAGCTCGGTACCCAGTTCGCGCGGCATACCGATGACTTTTTCGTAGTCTCCCACCAAGAGCACCATGGCAGAGTAGGCGTGTCCCAAATCCAGCAACGGATGTCCGTAGCCCATCTCTCCCATGTCGATGAGCATAATCTCTCCATCCTGCATCATGGCGTTTTTGGCTTGCAGGTCAAGGTGTAACAGACTGTCGCCTGCAGGGATAGCATCTACTATCTGTAGCAAGAGGTCGATGCTCTCTTGGGGGAAGTAGCGGCGGATGTGTAGCACTTGCTCGCGTTCATGGTCGATAGCACTGGGCACACTGCTGTCTGTCGGAACATGTATGTCGTGCATCTGTCTGAATAGTGATGCATACTGCCTTGCAAACTCATCTATACGTTCGGGAGCTTCACAAATACAATCGCTGAGAGTCTTGGCACGTAGCATCTCATAGACCAAACCATACTGCTTGCCCACCTTCACCACATCATAGGAGATAGCTGTAGGCATACCCATCACAAAGGCCTCTTTCGACATGCCAATCTCTTTGCTCACCTCAGCCATTGTAGTACCTTCGCGGAATACTTTGATGATGGTGTCGTCGTCAAGACGATAGACGGTGCCCACGCCTCCGATGCCAATCACTTCGCATCCCTCGGTGCTAAGCTGTCGCAGAGCTCGCTCAATGGTCATAATCTTGGTGAATCCCGTCATGCTGAGCACATCATATATCTTGTTGCTCACCTCAATAATCTTGTAGTTGTTGTATCGTTTAGCCAATGACAACAGAATGCGCAATCCTGAGCTGGAGATATACTCCAGTTCTGCCACGTCCACTGTTAGTTGGCTGATGTTGCCAGCATTGCTTATCAGTTCGTCAATCTTTGCACTTGTTTCGCGTGCTACCGAGGTATCCAGTTTTCCACCCAGTGTTAGCAGCGCTTCACCATTGTTGTTAGTCAGTTGTATAATCATATCTATAGTCGTGTTATTCGTTTCTGTATGCAAAGATACGGATTAGTGAGTAAAACTCCAAATATTTTTCGTAAGAAATATACACAAATAGTTTGACGGCATAATTCTCATCGAATTTACGCATAATTCTCATCGAATTTAGGCTTCAAACTATTCGAATGTAGGCTGCATTCAAATTAGGGGTTACGAAAGAGCCACTTTAGCATCGCAATACAATAACTATTGATGTCCAATACAGTAACTCTTGACCTCCTGAAGTGGCACTATTGAAGGCCAAGAATAGCTATCTCTGCTCTGAGATAGCTGTACCCAGAGTTGGCTTAGCTGTATTACTTGGATAGTCATAAAGGAATTCCGTATTCTTATAAAGGTTTTCGCAAAAACTATTAACCTATTAACATAACACCTCGCAAATCACGATACACAGGGCGTTTCAGGCATGTTAATAGTTTGCCAACTATTAACATACATGTACCATGAATTGATTTCGAACACGGATTATTACAGATGAAACGGATTTTTTTTAATATGCAGATGTAGGTTAGGAGTATGTTAATAGTTGGCAAACTATTAACATGGCTCAAAGCCTTTTTACATCGGCATTTGAGGCTGGTCATGTTAATAGGTTACATGTTTTTGTGCATAAACTATCTGAGAATATCCTAAATTTTAGCAACGCGTTGCGCAACACTTTCTGAGTTGTTGCGTTCATATTAGATATGAGATTATTGTAATTTTGTGGTGACATATAGAACATCGTATGTAGGTATTGACACCCGTTTGCGCTACAACAACTACGTGAGCTATGTGGCACAACAGCAGGCTGATGCCGAGAAGAATACCACTCGTTCTTATAACTTCTATGAGCGACTGACTCTGGGCTATCGCAACGACTGGTCGTAGCGATACGCAGTATAATAGCGTCAACTCTTATGCCATGCTGCATATTCGTTACCGCCTGAATATGTTTGGTGGCAAGGTAGACACCGAAGGACGCTACGAAAAGAAATGGGGAAATAACGATAGCGGAAGAAGAAGGTGGTAATTACTCACCTAAACAATGGTATTCCTCTTTGGTAAGACTGCCAACTCTGAAACCATCTGTTATGATATCAAAAAAACAAGTCTTGCAAAATCTGCAAGACTTGTTTTTTATTTATCGTTCATCATGATTACTTGATAATGACCTTGCGACCATTGATAATGTTCAAACCCTTCTGTGGAGCGCTGATGCGCTGACCACTCAGGTTGAAGATTGCGGTCTGCTTAATATGCGAAACTTCAGTTATATAATTATGTTTTTCGTAAATTTAGTTGTTTTCGAATATTTTCGGAATACAAAAAGATATATTTTAGGGATACAAAATAAAAATGGTTTAATCAAAAATGCAAAATGCAAATGAACAAGGTGAGATACTATTTCCCTCCTTAACGAACAAAAAAGTGGAAACTTTTGCAAAAAAACTTCTTGAATGCTTGGAGTTTACGTGATATTTTATTAATTTTGCACTCGAAAAAATAAACCGCGACCAATGTGATTAAGTGAGGCCATAAGACTACCTCCATAATCTTCAACCATAGGTCAGATGACGATGTGATATTTTAGGTAATAATCACAATATAAATTAATCAAAAAATGACAAAAGCACATCTATTTCAAACAACCAGATTCCGTCTTGGTTGGCGTGTCATGATGATAGTCATGATGCTATTTGGTGCTCTGAGGGTGAGTGCCACAGTTGAGACGGTAACGATTGGTGAAGGAACGGAAATGAGTTATTGCGTTCCTTTCACGAATGAGTATTGCAATGGTACTACACAGATGCTCTACACTGCCGAAGAAATAGGCGAGAAGGGCTCTATCCAGAGCATTGCATTCAATGTGAGCGAAAAAACCGCGTTTGCGACAACGGAGATTAGAATCTACATGGGCGAAACGGATGCAACAGCTCTCTCTGCAAGCTCGCCATTCACAAGTAGTAATCTGACACTGGTGTATTCAAGTGTGGACGAAACCATCGGTGAGAACACAGGATGGGATACCTATACGCTCACTACACCATTCCAGTACAGCGGAACCAAAAATCTGGTGGTGGCAGTATGCCGTAAATCCCAAGACTATAATGGAAGTTTAAAATACCAATACACGGAAGCTGCCGCTCGTGCTATTTTCAGATGGAGTGATGGTACACCAGCTTATGCTGATATTGATAATACAGCTTATGAATATGAAACATATCATGGCTATCCCAACGTCCAGTTTGCGATAAAGACCAGTGACCACGACATGGAATATCATCCTGCAGTAGCACCTACGGCGACTACTACTGGTAACTATGAGTACTGGTACTGCGCCACACACTGCCAGAAATATTTCAAGGATAAGTATGGTGATGAGGAATATGGTGAGAACGAATGGATAATTCCCGCAGGCGACTGCCCTCATCTGCTAATTGAGCATGCTGCCGTAGTGGCGACCTGCCAAAACGATGGTAACCAGAAGTATTATCATTGCAGTGTTTGTGGTAAATACTTCAGCGATGACCAGGCAGCTAACGAGATAGTAGAGGGTAGTTGGGTTATCCCCTCAGACCCCGCTCTTCATCAATTCACTGAATACAATCCAGATGGTTATGGAGTCTGCTCTGTCTGCAGCTATCTATCGTCTGATGTGTATCAGCCTGCTGAATACGATACCGAGAACCAGTGTTTCTTGATTTACAATGTTGGTAACCTCTACTGGCTTGCACATAACGTAAGCAATGCTACCGATGAGTTCAAGCAGCAGTATTATCCTTATGATGCAAAACTACGTGGTAATATTGTTATCAACTACAGTTTGATAGATAATAATGGTGTATTACAGATAGGACCTGATGACAACCCACAAAGTTGGACACCATTTGATTATCCTGGTACCTTCGATGGTAATGGCTGTTTTATCAGTGGTATTTATTGTGTAACGGATGATGCGAAGGTAGGACTATTTAGCAACCTTAGTGGAAAGGTAATAAACTTGGGCGTGAAAGGGTCCTATATTTCCGGAACATCGTATGTAGGCTCTATTGCGGGTACTAATACTGGTACGATAGAAAACTGCTACAGCCTCAATACACTTAATGGACAAAGTTATGTTGGCGGTATTGCCGGTAGTAGCACCGGCAGCATCAAGAACTGCTATTCTGACGGAGTCATTAACTATACCCATGAACATGTTGGTAGCATCGTTGGTGATGGCTCAGCAGAAAACAGTTATTATCATGCTAATACCGATGATGCAGAAGCTCATGATGGAGTAACACGAATCGAGAGTGACAAGATAGACTCTGGTGAGATTGCCTGGCTGCTCAATGGTAGTAAGGCTGACGACACGTCTGTATGGGGATTGTATATCGGTTATGATGGCTACCCCTCTCTGATGTCACCCTTGGTATGGAAGGGTTACATGTGCAACTCTGATGAAGTGATTTTTGCTAATCACAAACTGCACGCAACCCCCAACAGCAACCACATTTATGAAGCGGGTATCTGCGCGATATGTGAAGGCTATCAGACACCAAACAGTCAGACTATTGATGGTGTACTGACTTTCGATATTGCCAATGAGGGTAATGCACTTTATCTGTCTAAATATGTGAATGAGGACAATACCTGTGCTGCTCGTCTGGTTGCCGACATAGCGTATACCAAAGCTAACAATATGAAATTGACCGCAGGTAAGCTGAACTTAGACCTCAACGGTTATAAGATGGTTGCTTCTTATAGCGAGGTAATCAAGGTGGATGGTTGTGACTTGACCATAACCGATAGCAGTGTTGAGAAGAAGGGCAGCGTTATCAATAACGCAGCAAATGCTGTATATGCCGCTTCTGGTTCACTGACCATTACCGATGGTAATTACAAGAGTTTAGGCAGTAGCTATGGCTATGCGCTTATCACCAATCAAAATTGTTCTCTGCTTGCTATAAGTGGTGGCACATACACAATTGTCAATCCTTCTTTAGGCAACCCTAGCCCCATCTATACTCCTGGCAAATCAGCATTGGCACCGGGTTATGCTTACTATAATGGTAACACTGGAGAAGAACTGAACGACCATACTAACCAGCCAATCTTTGAGACTTCGCTCATCGACTCTATCGTGGTAAAGCCAGCATCTGTCAAGGCTGTGCTGACAAAGAATGGCGTGGATACTAACTGCTATAGCTTCGAAGAGGCCATTGCTGCAGCACAAGAGTGCTCAGCTGATGACCATGCTATCCTGAAGTTGATGAAGAGTCACGAAGTAGATAGTAGCCAGGGCTATACCACGCTGTCTTCAGGAACGTTTACGCTCGACCTCAACAGCCAATCTCTGATAAACTATCATCAATATGGCCTTTATGTCGATGGTGCAAACCTGACCATTACTGACAGTAGCGCAGATAAGAAGGGCCTTATCTACAATAAGGGAGCAAATGCTGTATATGCCAATGCTGGTTCACTGACCATTACGGGTGGTAATTTCAGGTCAGCATCAGCTTATACGCTCTATACAACAAGTGGTTGTTCAGCGCTCTCCGTAAGTGGTGGTACATATAAGATTGAAAACACTTCTTATTCTTACAGCCCCATCTATACTCCTGGCAAATCAGCATTGGCACCGGGTTATGCTTACTATAATGGTAACACAGGTGAAGAACTGCTCGATTATACTAACAAGCCAATCTATGAAAATTCACCCATCGACTCTATCGTGGTAAAGCCAGCAATTGTCAAGGCTGTGCTGACAAAGAATGGCGTGGATACCAACTACATTTCCTTCGAAGATGCCTTTGCTGCAGCTCAGGAATGCTCAGCTGATGACCAGGCTACCCTGAAGTTGATGAAGAGCCGCGAGGTAGATGGTAGCCATGGCTATACCACGCTGAATTCAGGTACGTTTACGCTCGACCTCAACGGTCAGTACTTGATAAACTTCAATGCTCATAGTATTTATGTCAATGGTGCCAACCTGACTATTACTGACAGTAGCGCAGATAAGAAGGGCCTTATCTACAACAAGGGAGCTGATGCTGTATATGCCGCTTCTGGTTCACTGACCATTACCGGTGGTAACTTTAAATCAGACCAATCTTATGCGCTCTATACAACAAACAACAGTTCTCTACTCGCTGTAAGCGGTGGTACATATAAAACCACAAACAGCATCACAAACACTCCTATTTATACTCCAGGCAAGTCGGCATTGGCTCCTGGCTATGGTTACTTTGATGCTTACACTAATGAGGAATTGATTGACAATACGGTCAAGGGTATTTACATGACCACTCGTATTGACTCTATCGTAGTAAAACCAGCATCACTCAAGGCTGTGCTGACCAAGAATGATGAGGAGATAAACTACTACGGCTATGAAAGTGCCTTCGTTGCAGCACAAGAGTGTGATGCTACCGACAATGCAACACTGAAGTTGATGAAGAGCCGCTTCATGGGCAATGATAGTTCTATGCCAGGTATCTCATTGTCGAAAGGTACCTTTACGCTCGACCTCAATGGCGAGACGCTGCAAAACTACAACGCTTATGGCCTTTCTGTCAATGGTGCTAACCTGACCATTACCGACAGTAGTGAGGAGAAGAATGGTTCCATCATCAATAATGGTTCAAATGCCCTGTTTGTTTATTCTGGCTCATTGACTGTTTGTGATGGTAACTTTGTTTCTGGTGGTTATTCAATTAATGCAATCAATCAGGAAATCACACTGAAGGGTGGTGCCTATAATAACGGTATATATATTGGTATGAATACAACTTTGAATCTGCCCGACGTAGCTCTGTTTGGTGCGGACGATAAGGAAATCTCAACAGAGCGTGACGAAGAGGGCGTCTTATCGATAAATAGCCAAGTTAAGTTCACTGTAAATCCATACTATGTTGAAGATAATGTGAAGTGCAAACTGGCAGATGTTACGCTGAGCGGCAAGCTGATAGAGGATAAGTATTGGACGACATACTACTGCGGCGTTCTGGGCTATAAGATTGCCGACGACGAGCATGCTTGCGCATATACTGCCACTGTAGAAAACTCTACACTGACGCTGCACAAGTTGGGTAAGGTGATACCTGCTAATACGGCTGTTATTATCGTTGGCGAAGACGACAACATCGATCTGAAGATTAGCGACAAGGAGGCAGAAAATATCGTCAGCAACGACCTGAAGGGTGTTCAGACGAAGACTGCACTATCTTCATTGGCAGACGGCTCTTACGACCTCTATATGCTGAGTAAGAAGAATAATCACTTCGGCTTCCATAAGTTCAACGGAACTAATGTCCCAGGTCGCAAAGCCTACCTGTTGTTGGATAAGACAAATGGTGCACGCGAACTGAATATCGTATTCGATGGGGAAACAACAGCACTGGAGCAAGTTCATAGCTCAGAGTCTATAACTCATAGTTATTACGACTTGCAGGGACGTAAGGTAAACGCTCCTGTTAAGGGACTATATATTGTAAATGGTAAAAAGGTAGTGATTAAGTAATATGAAGAAAGAATATATGAAGCCTCATATCGAGGCGATAGAGGTAAAGGCTTGCCAGCAACTACTCACTGGTAGCGTGACAGGTCTGGACAATACGAATATCGATGCATTCGATGGAACGTCTGATGTTGACGACCTCATCGGTGATGATGATATCGATGATATAATCTAACTCAACTTTCGCAAGCTCCGCTTGCTCTGTAGATAGAGGAAGATAGAAGGAGATAGAGAAAGTTAAAAGAAGATAGAGGACGAAAGCCCTTGCTGCATAATAATCGCAGACAGAGTAGCGTCCTCTATCTTCTTATATCTACTTAACATGCAAAAACTAGAATAATTTAGTGTAGCGGTGTAAGTGGATATATGATGTTGACAATGAAGATGTTGGCAGCAAGGATGATGAGATTCATCAGTAAGCCGATGCGCATAAAGTCGCTGAAACGATAACCACCAGGACCATACACCAGCATGTGGGTGGGGGAACCGATAGGGGTGGCAAAGCTACTGCTAACGCTTATCATCAGAGCCACAAGGAAGGGGAAGGGTTCGTAGCCCAACTTCTCGGCAGCTTCGTACATGATGGGAAAGAATATGGCGCCTGCTGCCGTGTTCGAGATAAACTCGGTGATGAAGGTGCCGACAAAGCAGATGGCTGTCATAACCACTATGGGGTTGGTGCCACACACATCAAGGATGCCGTGGGCGAGTTGTTGAGCAATGCCCGTCTTCTGGATTGCTAAACCTAACACTACGCTACCGGCAAACACCATCAGAATATCCCAGTTGATAGCCTTCATGGCTTGGTTGGGTGTGCAGCATCGGAATAGCAGCATGGCAGCGGCAGCGAGGAAGGCGCACTGCAAAAGCGACATGACGCCAAGGGCAGAGGTCACTATCATGGTTATCATGATAATGGAGGAGATGAGGGTGTCGCGTCCTATGTTGACTACCTCTTCGCCCATCTTCAGTCCGTGGTCTTTAGCCAGTTCTTTAATGCCTTTTATCTGTCCGGCATAGACCAAGTGGTCGCCACCCATCAGAAATTCGTTCTCGTTGAGTGGTACAGAAACGCCATCGAAATGGTGCCACTTAACCAGTCGGCCTTCTTTGATATTATACAAACCTGCGCAATCGATGGTCTCGCCGATGTCTTTGAAGTTGGAGGGCACCAGCAGTTCTACGGTATAATCAACCGTAGCCTCACAGGAATCTTCTTTGGTTTGACGCTCGGGCAGCAACTTGCGCATGGCAATAACAGAAAGGATACCAATGGCGAGGCAGAAAAGACCGGGGATGGCAGTGATTAGCACGTTCATGGCTATGCCCGTCTTCTCTTCGTAGAGTCCGCTGATAATCAGGTTGGGCGGCGTACCGATAAGGGTGCATACACCACCCATGCCCGACGCATAGCTTAGGGGAATGAGTAGCTTGGAGGGCGATATGCCCAGCTTTTTCGACCATATCTTTACGATATTCACAAAGAGGGCTACTACGGTGGTATTGCTTAGAAAGGAGCTGAGCAGTGCCACGGGTAGCATGAGGCGCGTTACGGCTTTGGAATAGCTGTTAGGTTGACCGAGCAGATTTTTGACTATCCACTGCAATACACCGGTGTGCGTCAATCCGGCAACCACCACAAACAATACACCGATAACGACCACCGACCCAGAACTGAATCCGGAGAAGGCTTCTTTGGCATCGAGTACTCCCGTAACAAACAGGATGCCGATGGCTCCAAGGAATACTAAATCGGAACGTAACTTGGTGAATAGCAGGATGCTGAACATCCCTAGCACCGTAATAATTGTAATCCATGCATCAAGGCCGAAGCCTAGAAATATCAATGTGTTCATTTCCCCTTCTAAATGTTGAAATTCACGGTAAAAAAAACTATGTCGCAAATATACGAAATATCTGCGACATAGCAATGAGTTTATAGTAAGTTTCTTCTCTTACTTAATCACGACCTTGCGACCATTGATGATGTTCATACCCTTCTGTGGAGCGCTGAGGCGCTGACCACCCAGGTTGAAGATTGCGGTCTTGCCGGTGTTGGCATCGTTGTGGATGTTGTTGATGCCTGAAGCCAGAGGATTGTCAATCCAAGCGATGTTCGACTTATTGCACTCGCCAGCACCGTAGTAGATGGTCTGGATACCCACCTTGCTCCATGTGGGATATACGATATCCTCTTCATAGAAGTAGATAGTGTGAGAACCATCCCATGTGCTGTAGTTGGTGGTGTAGGGCAGTTCTGATACGGGATCATCGTAGCCATAGTACGTGGGTGCAGAGAAGACGTAAGGAGTCTGCTCACCGTCTTTCTCAATCCATACGGTGTAGAACAGCTTGCCAGGATTCAGCGTCTCTCCATTAACATCAACAGTGGGGATGCTGCAGCTGATGTAGTGTGAATACTCTTGAAACTCAAGAATGTCGAGTGTAGGATCAGCAGGTGTAGCAGCTACCTCGTTGAACTTGGTGAGCACCACATTGGTGAAGGTCTGCTGGGGATTCAACTCTGTCAGAGAGTTATTGATAACCAGTGACTGAGTGCTGGTGAACGTACCCTGCTCAGCATCGAAGTCGAGCACAGCGTCAACCATATTGTTGTCGGCATCAATAGCGGTGAAGTAGCAGCTAATGCTGTATCTTCCGAATGATGCAGAACCCATGAACTGGTTGGCAGGAATCACATACTTCCCTTCTGCATTCTTGGTAGCCTTTACCCACAAATTCTTGGCGCTTGAGTTATAGTCGGCAGCCAAGCCCTGAATGTAAGCATCGTTGCCGTCGAAACCAGCCTTTACCCATAGTGTCAAGTCTTCAGGATCGTAGTAGGGCTTTACAGACTTAGCGGTGAGGATATAGGTGTCGGTAGCCAGATTCTCTGGAGCAACTACAGCTGTGGGAACATAGTCGGCGGGATATACCTCGATGCTGTTGATGCGAGAATTGCCAGCGATGGTAACAACAACCTTCTTTGCCTCGCCAGTCCATGTGCTACCGTTGAAGCTGCCTGTGTCAGCGCTATTGTTAGCATCCCACTTGGCTTTGTTGAAGACAATCTTGTTAATCACCTTTCCGATGGGAGCCTCGAAAATCAGCGTACCACCATAGACGCGCAGCTGTGGACCATCGTTGGTTTCCCAGAAGCGGTTGGCTGTGCCAGAAGTGTTAGGTGTGATGGTCAGTTTGATGGGTGTAACCTCACCAGCCGTCAAGGTGCGATTCTCTGTAATGTCACCATCAGTGCTGTTATCCGTAGAGCAAGGCTCGTCGGTCATTGCGTTGAAGTTGAAGATAGCCTTCGCGTAGGGCTTAATGGTGAACCAGAAGATTTCAGACTCGTGCTCTTCGCCGCCACCGGTATAGATAGCCTGAAGACCAATCTTGTTCCAATTATTATAGTCTTCCTGACGGAGGTATGCGTTGTTATAGAAGATGTATTCATTGTCGGTAAATCCATAGGGGAATACGGTCATCGACTCTTGGAGAGCAGGGTAGTCAGCAGGGTCGAAGGAGATAGTAGAAACCTCCTGCTCTATATCCTTCAGCCACTTGAAGCTAATCTTAGAAGATGCCATCGCATTGCCTTCGGTATCTACAGTAGGGATGGTGAACTGAACGGTAGGACCGGTGGTTGCAGGATAAATCTGAGCAATGTTGGGTATGGCAGGTGTGCCAGCCTTCTCTACTACCTTAGTGATAACAGGGTTGTTGTAAACATCACCCTTGTAAGTCCTTACCGCCTCTCTTACGAAAATTTCGCCTGTACCAGTCATCTTGCCAGCCTCGGCATCGTAGTTCAGCGAAAAGCCATCCTCCATCAGGTAGAACTCGTAGTGTGTGTAGGCATCAGCATTGTAGGGACCAAAATACTGATAGCCCTCAAAGGTGATGGTCTTGCCATCTTCGCTTAGTGTACCCTTGATCCAAGCCTCAGGCAGATAGTGGGTAAAGCCCTGAATATATACATCGCTGCCATCGAAGCCGATATTGACATAGGCAGAAACAGGGTTGCCGAAGTTGTCCATGGCGCTGATAGCCCATTCGCTGGTTACGAGGCCCTCTGGAGCAACGACAGGCTTAGGACCTTCGGGAGCAGTCTTGCTGAATGTAGGCAGAATCCAGTAGGCATAGGGATTAATCACTGTAGAAGAACTGTTCTCCAAGATGTAAGGTGTGGTGCATTCTAAGGTGCCTTCTTCGGCATTGTAGTTGAAGGCGATGTCGGTCATGGTGTACTGGTCCTGAGCACCGCAGATGTATTCTGCACCAAACTCGTCTTCACCAATGTACTGACCGTAGGGAACAGTTACGGTGGTGCCATTGATGGTACCCTTTACCCATCCCTCATTGAACCAATAGCCCAGTCCCTGGATGTAGATGTCACTACCATCGAAGACTACCTTGACGCTTGGGGTAAACTGTTGTTGTTGGCCGCCTTGGAAGTTTACATACTGTGCACCGGCAATAGTGTACCAAGTCTCAACGGTGGCATTTTCTGGTGGTGTTACCAATACATCACCTTCTGCACGTCTGGTCACCTTCTTAGGCGTCTGTGCCTGACGAGCGATACATTTAAGAGTGGTTTGTGGGGTGGATACTGTTCCTTGTGGAATAAATCTCATGCCCTTTTGAGCGAGAGCAGTTACGCAGAATAACGCAACCAACGTACCCAGAATAGCAAATCTTTTCATACCTCTTGTTAGTTAAATTTTAAAATTTAGTTTATTCGGGGCACAAAGTTACAGATTAAAATAAATATAGCCAAATAAAAGCGAAAATTTATGCTTTTAACGGTAAAGGATTAGGTATAATAAAAATATGTGGCTCGATTATCGAACCACATATTTCTTTCCATTAACGATGTAGATGCCTTGTCGGGGATTTCCAATCACCCTTTGCCCACTGAGCGTATAAATAGCTGTGGTGGTTGGCTGTATATGTTTTGTATTAATAGGTTCAATGCCTGTTGCCACGCCTTGCAGTGAGCCTGCCTCATCATAGTATCCTCCGTTCTTGAAGTTGAGGTCGGCTGTCTGTTGGCCGTTCGCGTTATTAAAAATGATGAATTGGGGAAGGGTAGTGAGTGAACCGCTGTATGACCACTTCCACACTTTTTTTCCATTATAAGTTCCTATTTTTGTACATGCTACTCCAGGCCATTCTCCGCCAGTATAATTGTTTGTAGCATCCCAAGCCCAGCATTTAACGGTAGACCAGGAGTTGGGGGCCTCGAAGAATGCGCAAACCTCTCCATCACTAACAGTGCAGAAACTGGGGACTACAAAACTTCCCTCATGAATATCTTCAAGTGCGCTGAGGTCTACATTCTCGGTAGCGTATAGTTTGAAGTTAGTACCTTCGAGAGCAAGCTTATAGCCATTAGTGTCAGCGGTTGCCTCGCCTAAGAGTAATAGCAGCTTTCCTTTGCTGCCTTCTACGTTGAGAATATAGCCATTGGTCGATGCACTCTTAGTAAGGATAGCACTTTGATTATGAATCCCTGCAGCTTTGCGGGTGAGAATCAGTTTCTTAATGGTTGTCTTGTAAGCTTTCCAATGGCTCAGCCAGACGCATGGTGTACCCGGCATTGTCAGAATGAAAGCGTTGGCAGCTTCTACATTCGCATAGAGAGGACACTCGCCAAAGCGCCCCGTGTCGTGATTGTCTACAAATGTCACGGCATAGCGCTTGTAGTTGTTGTCATTAGCCAGACAGCCATCGTTCAGTCGGCTCCACTTGCCTTGGCTGAAAGCATCGTTGATATAGTATTTGAGTGGAAAGTCGAAAGCGGCCGACTGAATGACACCATCCTGTTTAGTACCATTAATCCAATTGGTTACCACCGTTTTGTTGCCATCCCAACATTCACCGACCGAAAATTCGGGTTGGGCAGTCTTGTTATATTGACCAACATACTTGGCTGCATATCCTTTCACAAAGTCATAGCGGAATCCTTTGTATCCTAAGTCGTGTAGCAGGAAATCGAGATACGCGTTAACGTTCTTCTGAACGTTTTCGCCAGTATGATCTAGGTCACGTGCGCCACCCCATCCTTCGCCAGTGTCTGCTGCTCCCGTAGGATTGTAGCCGTTGTCCTTTGCTTCGTCGTTGTTGCAGATGTCGGCAGCGGTCAGTTGATAAGTCTCTCCATTGTATGTCTCTGCAGGAAAGTTCAACCAGTTACTATTGACGCTGGCTCGGTGGTTGATAACCACATCCTCTATCACGCCCAAACCTTTCTGGTTGAAGATATTGATCATATCGCGCAACTGTGCTTCCGTACCGAAAGCACTTCTATGGTTAAACCAATAGACGGGGTGATAGCCCATGTTGTTGCTTGTGGAGTTGGCATAGGCGGAGTTGGGCACCCAAATCAGTTCGAAGAACTGTGATAGTTCATCGGCTTGCGATGCCAACTTGTTCCAGTTGGTGTCGGAGTAGGAGTCCCAATAGAATCCCTGCAACATCACGCCATCGTACTGAGCAGGCCATCCCTGTGCCATCATAGACAGTGATGCCACAACACTTATCAATAAAGAAAATAATCTTTTCATTGTTCGTATAGTTAGTTAGCTGCTGCAAAGATAGAAATAAAATCAATTGCTTATATATGATACTATCGAAAAAATATGCTCTTTACGCGCAATCGGTTGCATATTTAATGATAAATCATAAAAAAGCGGGCACCCTTTGGGAGTGCCCGCCATTGTGTTTTCTTACTTTAGATGTTGTAAGGTATGTATTATTTCATCATAAACTTCTTACCATTCTGGATGGCAACACCACGGTAGCCTTCCTGAATGCGCTGACCCTGCAGGTTGTAAATAACGGCAGTCTTGGCGTTGTTTTCCTTTACGGTATTGATGCCTGTAGGATCTGCAAGTTCTGCAGTCAGTGTCTTAGACTCTGAGAGGAAAGTGAAGATAACATCGTATGCACCAGCATTCTCAACAGTCATTACCATGTTGTTACCATTGTCACCGTAAGACTCGTCCCATCCGTGGTTTGCACAAACCTTGAACTGATAGTCCTTTGCTTCCAGATTTACATTATGCTTAATCAACTCGTAATAGCCATCGCTAATCTTTGTCATATCGTTAGCGGTGTTTTCTGGATCCCATTCCTTTTCACCGCCAAACAATTCAAGACCGCTACCGGCAAGTGTCCAAGTCTTTTCAGCAACTACAGCCTCACCAGTCTTCTCAGCAACAGCAGTCAACAGGTGAGTCTCGTCATTAACGAAGGTGAAAGTAACCTTATATTTCGCTGTTTCATCAACGGTCAACTCATTGTTGTCTTTAGTACCATTCTTACCATATGCTACGTCCCAAGAGTGGTTAAGAGCAATCTTGAACTCGTTCTTTGTACCAGCCTCAAGAATCAGGTCTTCCTTAACAAGCGTGTAGGTTACCTTGTCTGTAGTGATGAACTGGTTAACGCCATCAGCATCTTCCAGATCCCAGCTCTTACCGCAGAGAACGCTAGAACCAACGAGAGTCCATACGTCATCTTCGAAAGTAGCTTCACCAGTTTTCAGTGTCTCTGCAGATGCAACAGTGTTGGCAACATCAAACTTAAATGTAACTGTGTATTCACCATCTTCTGCAACAGCAACAGTATAGTTGGCATTTCCATCTTCACCAGTACCATACCATGTCTTATTGCCGTCAGCATCTTTAACAACCTTGTATTCGTAGTTGTTGCCCGCCTTCAGTTTTACACCGGTCTTTTGAAGCGTGTAAGTTGCTCCGTTGTCAGTAGTGGTCATCACATTTACCTCGGTGTCAGCATTCCAATTCTCACCGGTTAATGTTTCTGCACCAGCAACAACATACTTGTCTTGAGCCTGCATACCTAATACAGCAGCGAGCATTACAAAAAGCGTAAAGATTTTCTTCATAATCGTTTTGTTTTTAAGTTATGTAATAATGTTAATTTTAAAGTCTCTTCTTTGTCGATTTTAGATTTCGGGAGCAAAGTTAAGTATTTAAACTATATGTTGTTTTCAAAAAAATGAAAAATAACAAAAGTTGGTGTGCAAACGATTACACAAATAGTAATTTTAAAGGGAGAATTGCACCGTAAGTGCAACTCTCCCAATGATTTATTCTACAGGTACAAAGTGAGCAGCACCCGTAATATCGCAGAAGTAAATATCGTAAGTACCTGCTGGCACTGCAATATTCTTCTTGTCCTTAGCACATATCTTTGCCCAGTCTGAGCCTGCATTCCACTCCTTGTCTGTCTCGCCATAACCCCAGTTGTAATCCCAACTGTGGTTACCACGGAATTTCAGCTCGGTGTCGCTGTCAAAGGTGTGACGCAGGTACCAGTTGTGCTTGCTGGGGTCAACAGCAGTGAGGTCTATTTCGCCATCGTTCTCTTTCCAAGAATTGAAAGCACCAATCATTGAAATCTTGCTATAAGATACTGGATTCTGGTTCTCAAGCTTAACCCATTTAAAGGTTAATGCTTCGAGGTCGATGGTGAAGGTGTAGTACTCAGCAGTTGGAGCGATAAAGAAGTTGTCTTTATTGCCCTGGATGACATTTCCATTTTCAGACTTATCAAACTGAGTCTCTGTGGCATATACCTTAGAGAAATCCTTTTTGGGGAAGTCTGTCTTCCAATAGCTGATATTCCATACCAACAAGTCACCAGCCTTTCTGCTTGTATACTTAGTGGTATATGTGAATGACATGTCATTGCCTTCAACGGGAGTCATTACATATTTGTATGCATTAGAAGCTACAGCATTACCAGTGGCAAGACCAAACAGATAGTAGTATGGATCTTCCAATTTCTCTGGAGTGATTTTTAGCGTGAAAGGTTCTGATAAATAAATCAGCTGAGCCTCGGTACCCATAACAGCATTCGCAAAGAGTTGAGCTGTAAATGTACGCTCCGTAGCCTTCTTACCATAGTAATTGTACACCAGCTTAACCAACTCTTCTTTCGTGACATATCCATCATCAGTAGCTTCCACATTGTGAGGTAGTGCCTGAGGCTTATCCACAGGTTTTGCCTCAAGGCGGATGTTCTTGAGAGTCATGCCCTCAGGCAGTGTTCCCAACTTGAGTGTGAACATGTGAATAGCATCTTCTGTCATCGTACCTAAGTCTATGGGCTGTGTGGCTTCTGGCATTATCGTAGCTTCGAAACCTTTCACTGTGACTAATGGCTGCTGCTCATATACGGGCGGCATGGAATAGTCGTTGAAACTCTTGTCGCAGGCGGTCAGTGACCAGCCTGCAATGACGAGCATCAGTAATAATGATATCTTTTTCATAATTGCTTCTCAGTTTAGGTTATTATTCATTCTTAATCTCACCAGTATCATCACGGAAGTTCAGATAGACGCGCTGTCCCTTTCTTCCGTCAACGAAAGGCTTTACCTCGTCTCCGTTACCACGATACTTGATGATGCGCTTGCTACTGGTACGATCCTTATCATTCGTATAAGCCATGAACTCTGTCTGCCACCAGTCCCATTTGATTGTTACGTAGGCACGAAGACCACCATCATCACCCTTGGCATCGCCAGGCAGAGCTGGAGAAACAAACATTCCGTCCATTGTAGTAGGAACTGAGAACTTCACATAGTCTGTGTAGTTGGTGCGAAGTGTCTTCTCTGTCCAGAAGTCCTTAATGTCATCTCCAAGAACACTATTCAGTGCAGGACCGATGAGCCATACATTAGCTTCGTAGAATCTATAGGTGAGCGTCAGCTGTCGCTTTTCGTTATTGCCTACACCTTCTACAAGCATGATATACCATCCCGGAGTCTCAGCTGTAACGAGACCATCAATAGATACGTTGAAGCCAGTTGCTGTGCAAATGTGGATTGGCGTAATCATGTTGTCACTGAAGTTAGGTTCATCCTGAACGGGACTCAGGCGTACACCCTTGTTGTCAATCCATACCATGCGCCAATGATTCTGAGTTGAACCGTTAACTTGAATGGTCTTAACAGCCTTCTCCCAATCGTTGTCGTTGAATGTGCCGATAACAAACAGTGAGTCTGGCATCTCAACGTCAGGTAGTGCAAAGTTGGTCTTTACCTTATTCAGTTTAACAACATTTGAGAGGGTCTCTGTCTCAGGCGTTCCTGCTATGTAAGCACGTATGCGCAAGTAGGCTGCAGTCTCAATAGGAAAGTCTTCTTGCTTCAACCCTCTCTTATTAATCAACTGCTTAGTAGTAGCCATGGCCACCTCTTTACCAGCAACCACCATGCGATTCTGATGGTATGTAGTGGTTAACTCGCTCGGGTTGGACATGTCCTCGTCTATGGAGAGCTGTACTACGTATGTCGTTGTTGCAGGGAATCCATAATTCGGTGCTGTACACGTCAGTATTATGGAGTCCGTGTATGCCAAGTCGTATGTACTATTGGCAAATGTTGGCGTGTTTAACTTGATGGGCTGCTGAGGCTGAGAAAGATTGATGAAAGGATTGTCATCGCGATCAGTTTCACAGGCAACCATGAAGAAAGCACATGCCAATATTGGGAACAAAATGCTTAATTTTTTCATATCTGTTCAGTATTTTTGGTTTGCTTAGTTATAATTTGGCTTGATGTTGGGGTTGGCATTCAACTCACTGTCAGGAATTGGGAAGATGTTGAAGCGCTTGTCAAACTGTGTGCCAGCCTGAGTACCACCCATCCATTCCCATTTGTATTCGCTCTGTCCTGCAAAGCGGTTCCAACGAATGAGTACCATGCGTCGCATACCTTCATAACCAAACTCGCGAGACCATTCTTTGAAGATGTCTTCCAAAGAAACACTGGTAAGTGCGTCTGCGCCTAATCCGTCATATTTGTTGCCAGGCTTTACATTGGCACGTTTGCGGAGTGCCTTGATGCGCTCGACGCCTGCAGAGGTGCAGTTGCCGCCATTCAGACGTGCATCAGCTTCTGCAGAGATGAGGTAGGCCTCTGCCAGGCGCAGCATAGGATAGTCTGTATCAACAAATCTGCCACCGGGATCATGACCTGCAGTGCCATCAGCATGAAGGTTGTTGTATTTCATATATACGAGACCATTGCCTGTTGAAGATTCCGTCTCAATACTCAATGTTTGTCCGTTGGTATAGAAGATGGCGCGATCGTCACCCACATTGGCTACAACATCTTTGGGCACTCCTTTAATGACATTGGATGCTGTGGCTCCAAAAAACACCTGCGAGAATTGTTTGCGTGCTCGTACACCACGGTCCCAAGCCTCGCTTGTACCATAACCCTTAATGGGATTGCCGTCTGCGTCTGTTACACCATAAAGATCCATGTCGCACATCTTGCTTGACATGTTGCTTGCAATCATATAGAGTGAACCACCCCATGTCTGTGTCTTGTCACCATCATGCAAGGCTGGGAGGATGATTTCATTTTGTGCACCATTTTCGTCGTTGTCGCCCATAAAGAGCAACTGGTATGCACTGAATCCATTCTTAGGAGTCTGACAGAGTTCATAGTTGGTATTGATGGCTTTCTCAGCATAAGTCTTTGCATCAGCCCAACGAGCTTTACCTGTATAAACCTCTGCATTCAGATACATACGAGCCAGCAGCAGGTAACCAGCGGCTTTGTCTGCACGTCCGTAGTTGACCGTTCTTGGTTCTGCTAATACTTCATTGCCAGAACCTTCGCCAATAATATCCTTTAACTCGCTCTCCAAGAATGTGAAGAGGTCGGCACGCTGTATCTGTGGTGCGTTCTCACTTGAAAGCTTGGTGAGGAAAGGTGGATTAGCATAGAAGTCCATCAAATAGAAATAGTGGAATGCACGCATAAAACGAGCTTCTGCACGCTTCTGCTTGGTTGCTGCATCATCACCTGTGGCACTGTCAAGATAGAAGTTACAGAGTGTTACTCCAAACATCAGACGATAATAGAGTGCCTTAGTCAGTACATTAGAGTTTGTCCATGAGTTACGATTCAACTCAGGTACACCAGGGTCGTTCCACCAGCAATGTCCCTCGTCGGTAGTGAGTACATTCATATACCATATAAGACGAGTCATATTTGATGTTCCCTCATCGATGTCATCAAGGTCAGAATCACCATTAGGTCCTGTCTGTCCTGTCAATACGAGATTGCCATATATCTTGTTGAATACATAATCTTCATTGAAGTCTGATAATTCTTGAGGATTTTTATTGTCAACCTCCAGATCCTTTAGACAAGAAGTGAAGAGAAATGCTCCAGAGAACAATGCAATCGGTAAAATATATTTCAGTTTCATAGTTTTACTTTTTATTTTTTACCCTTTTACTTTTTAGAAGTTCAGACTTACACCGAGAATAGTAGTAAATGGACGAGGATAGATGTCGCCATCGACACCATCGGCCACCTCTGGGTCTATACCCGTGTACTTTGTAATAGTGAATACATTCTGAACAGTAGCATAGACACGTCCGTTGATAGAAGCACCGAAAAGCTTATCGAAGCTATAACCTAACGTAATGTTGTCCATCTTCAAGAAAGAGGCATTCTCGACGAAATAGTCGGAAGCATATTGCTGTTGTGAGACATTGGTGAATCCACGTTCCACAGATGTAACGCGCTGGTTGCTAAGGTTACCATTGGTATATACCGAACCTGCACCTACGTTGCTCGAACCAGAAGCAGCGCTATTAAACAGGTAGTTGCCAAGGCTGGCTCGCATAGAGAAACCTAAGTCCCATTGCTTATACTGAAGCTTAGAAGAAAGACCCATCAACACGTCTGCAGCTGGCTTGTAGTAATAGTAGCGGTCGCCACTGTCAAGGTATCCATTGCCGTTGCGATCAACGAATGTGTTGGGGATAGGATTGCCGTTCTGATCGTAAACTTGCTGGTAAACATGGAAAGAACTAATTGGCTTTCCAACGGTATGTGCTTGGATGTTACCACCAGTACCTGTCAGACCACCACCAGTCTCTACAAAGTAGTCATCGCTGACACCGTCAATGAGTTCGTCTATCTCGTTGTGGTTGTAAGTGAAGTTGTAACTTACATCCCAGCGCCAATCCTTATTCTGGATAGGACGAACAGTAGTCATAAACTCAAAACCAGTGTTGTGCAGTGAACCGATGTTACTGGTAACCTTATTGCGGAAATTAGAACCAGCAGCAACGAATACAGTGTTAATCAGATCGGTGGTCTTGCGATAGTACCAATCGACATTAAATTCAATGCGGTTGTTGAGGAATGCTAAATCCAAACCAGCATTCCATGTGGTAGTCTTCTCCCAAGTCAGATGAGCATTATATGCCTGTGGACGATAGGTAGTACCATTATCCAAGACTGGATATAATGCATGTGAGTTGGTGTTAGGCTTGAATACTGGAATATAGGTGTAGTCACCGATACCTTCCTGCTGACCTGTCTTACCCCAACCCAAACGCAGTTTTGCATCATTCAGGAAGTCAACATGCTTCAGGAAACCTTCTTCTTTCATTCGCCATGCCAATGCAAGAGCGGGGAAGTAACCCCACTGCTGGTTCTCATTACCTTTCATCCAGTTGAAACGAGAAGAACCATCGGCACGCAGTGTGAAGGTCAGCATGTAACGATCCATCAGTGTATAGTTCATACGACCGAAGAATGATACAAGGTAGTTCTCTGTCTCGTATTTCGTAATCTGATCTTCCTTTGGCGCGTCATATTTTGTTCCTTCTGCATACTTTGTGTTTCCGGCTGGATAGGTACCATGTCCATACCAGTCAGTCTGCTTATGGAAATGCTGCCACTCATAACCAGCCATAATGTCGAAGTGATTATCCTTATTGAAATCCTTCATGTACTGGGCATAGAGTGAGAGCTGCAGGTTGTAAGTGTCCATAGTATTCCAACCAGTGTAACCATAATAGTTGGCAACAGCAGAGTTGTACTGTTTGTCAGTATTTTGCTTACCAGTAGAAAGGTCCATAGCAGCATTCATGTGGAGGTGCAAGTCCTCAAAACCATGAATAGCATAGTCTGCTTCAAAGTTGCCCATCAGTGTTTTAGAGGTAGCGCGGTCGTTGGTCTGTTCCAAAGCGGCTACAGGGTTGCCCGTACCTTTGTTGGTGTATTTCCAATTAGTGGCACCATCATAGTTGGCAGATGTGAAATTCTGCACATATCCTCCAAAATAATCCTGATAGATTGAATAGTCACTGGTAACGGCCTTAGTCGGATCCATTGCAATAGCTGATCCAACAACACCTGGAGCATAACGATTGTTGGCAATCATACCTTTACCATTGATGTTCAACTTCAGATGATCCTTTAACAAAGAAGGAGAAATATTGAAGCTTGCAGTGTAACGCTCAAAGTTGGAGGTTTTGATGGTACCCTGATTGTTAGTATAACCTAATGATATACGGTAGGGCATATTCTTTAGACCACCAGACATAGTGATGTTATGGTCAGTAGAGATGGCTGTTCGGAAAATCTCATCTTGCCAGTTGGTGTTAGCATACTGCTTGTTGCCATTGGCATCGTAATATCCTAATTCTTTATAGGCATCACTGTCCTCACCATAAAGGTTTTTAATGAAGTTTGTCAGACCAGGACCATCGAGTACTTCAATAGTGTTCTTCTTGGTAGCAATAGATATGTTACCATTATAACTAAAGGTAGGCTTCTGACCTGTGCGACCTTTTTTGGTGGTAATGATAATCACACCATTAGAAGCACGGCTACCATAGATGGCAGTAGCAGAAGCGTCCTTCAAAACAGTAAACGACTCAATATCGTTAGGGTTAACCATTGAGAGTGGGTTCGCCAAACCTTGAACACCATAGTTGTCCATTGCCAGACCATCGATAACAATCAGAGGGTCGTTGGAGGCGTTTAGTGAAGAACCACCACGAATGCGAATTTGTGCACCACCACCAGGTGTACCATCTCCAGAAATAACGCTTACACCAGCAATCTTACCACTAATCATGTCTTGTGCATTAACATTCAGGCCATGATTCTTGTCGTCAGGCCTAATAGCAGTAACAGAACCGGTGAGGTCGTTCTTTTTGGCACGACCGTAACCAATAACTACAACGTCAGAAAGAACCGTCTGGTCATCCTTCAGTGTAATCACAAGATTGGGTGCAGCCTTAACAGTAGCTGGCTGGAATCCGAGATACGATACGGTGATATCGGCACCTTGATTAGCTTTCAGAGTGAAGTTTCCATCAAAGTCACTGACGGTTGCGGTTTGTGTACCTTCTATTCGTACAGTTGCACCAATGATGGGGTCGCCCTGAGCATCCTTAACATGGCCCTTGACATCAATCTGCGCAAAGGCACCTACCGATAGGAATAGTCCAAGCATGAGGACAAACATCCTAAACGGAATGCGAATGTTTACTTGCTTCATCATTTATTTTTTAAGTTAGTGTATTGTAGTATCTTGTTATAAGTTATCAGTTGCCTGATTTAGTAGTACGAGTGAAAAACTCGTTGCAAAGATAGAATTTGTTTTTATTCGTTCATACTATTTTTGAGTTAAAAGCGTTATATTGATAGTGCAATCGTTTGCACGGCTATTGAGTTACAAATTGGTAGTGTGGAAAACCGCCATATCCAACTTTTAAATAACTTTGCACTCATCAAGCCTAAACAATTCAAAACTGCACCCTAAACGATGAAAGAAAAGGCACCCTTAACAATGAAGGATATAGCCCGCGAGCTTGGCGTCTCGGTGGCTACTGTTTCGCGTGCACTAAAGGATTCTCCGCGTATTTCCGCTGAACGGCGTACCGCCATTCAGCAGTATGCTCGCGAGCATAACTTTACTCCAAACACTATCGCTGAGTCGTTGCGTTTTGCGCGCGTTCAGCCCGTGAAGGCTATCGGTGTCATCATGCCAGAGTTTACTCATTTCTATTTTTCGTCAGTATTGTCGGGAATTGAAGAAGAGGCTTCAAGTCGTGGCTATCGCATTCTTGTTGCACAAAGTGGTGAGAGTTACGAGCGCGAAGTAAGCATCTGTCATTCTTTCTATGAAAATAAGGTGTGTGGCATTATTGTTTCGCAGGCTAAGGATACCCATCGCTATGATCATTTCCAGATGTTGATGGATAATGGTCTTCCTCTGGTGTTCTTCGACCGTATCTGTACGGGTATTGATGCCAGCAGAGTGGTGGTAGATGACTATATGGGTGCCTTCAATGCTGTGAGCTATATGATAGAGACGGGCTGTACGAGAATAGCTTTCTATGGTTCTTCAATGACACTGGAGATATCCAAGAACCGCTTTAACGGCTATAAGGATGCATTACTGAAACATGGATTGCAGTATGACCCTGAATTGACATTCATCTGTGACAATCGTACGGATGCTGAGGTCATCACGCCCGAGGTGCTGAAAAGGGATTTACCTCCTAATGGCTTCTTCGCCATCAATGATGATACTGCCATCGGTATTCTCTATACTGCCAAGCGTATGGGATTCCATGTGCCTAATGATATTGCCATCTGTGGTTTTACCAATGGTCAGCGTGCGGTGGCTTGCGATCCTATGCTTACTACTGTAGAACAACGCGGTAAGCGAGTAGGAGAGGAGGCCGCTTCTATTCTCATTGATCAGGTGGAGGGACATATTCCTTCTGATAAGGTAATTAAGCGCGTGGTGAGAACAAGACTGGTAGTACGTGGAACAACGAAATAATGCATAATTCATAATCAAGACGAGAACTAAGACATAATAAGATGAAACAGAAACCGAATTTACCGTTTTGGAACCTATGGAATCTGAGCTTTGGATTCTTTGGCGTGCAGATTGCTTATGCCCTGCAGAGTGCAAACATCTCGCGTATCTTTGCAACGCTGGGTGCCGATCCTCACTCATTGAGCTATTTCTGGATACTGCCACCGCTAATGGGTATTCTGGTACAGCCTATTGTGGGAACGCTGAGTGATAAGACATGGACACGTTGGGGCCGTCGCATTCCTTATTTATTTATAGGAGCTGCTGCTGCCGTATTAGTGATGTGCCTGTTGCCCAATAGTGGTTCCTTCGGATTGACTGTTGGTGCAGCCCTGATATTCGGACTCGTGGCACTGATGTTCCTCGATACCAGCATCAATATGGCTATGCAACCATTTAAGATGTTGGTGGGTGATATGGTCAACGAAGAACAGAAAGCCAAAGCCTATAGCATCCAGTCTTTCCTGTGTAATGCCGGTAGTGTTGTTGGATATGTATTCCCTTATGTCTTTGCCTTTGTAGGTATCAGCAATGTAGCTGCCAAAGGAGTTGTTCCTGATAGTGTTATCTGGTCGTTCTATATTGGTGCAGCCATTCTGATAGGTTGTGTGGTTTATACCACGCTGAAGGTAAAGGAATGGAATCCACAGGAATATGCAGAGTATAATGAGGGCCAAGAGTCTGATGGCAAGAGTCAGGAGACTGGCAACTGGATTACTCTGTTAAAGAATGCTCCTTCTACTTTCTGGAAGGTTGGACTGGTACAGTTCTTCTGTTGGTTGGCATTTATGTATATGTGGACCTATACCACTGGAACGATTGCTGATACCGTATGGGATACAACAGATACAGCCAGCAAGAATTATCAAGATGCTGCTGACTGGGTGGGTATTCTCTTTGCTGTTCAGGCCATTGGCTCTGTAGTATGGGCTGCTGTGCTGACACAGTTTAAGAATACGAAGGTCGCTTACTCTTTTAGTCTGATACTTGGTGGCATCGGTTTCGTGATGGTACCCTTTATCCACGACCAGTATCTGCTCTTTATACCTTTCGTGCTGATTGGTTTTGCATGGGCAGCTATGTTGGCTATGCCTTTCGCACTGGTCACCAATGCCCTGCAGGGTTATGGTCACATGGGTGCTTATCTCGGACTGTTTAATGGAACCATCTGTGTTCCACAGATTATTGCTGCAGCCTTGGGTGGTACCATTCTGACTTTGGTAGGCTCTGCCCAGAGTTCTATGATGTTGGTGGCAGGTGTCAGCCTATTGATTGGTGCAGCCTGTGTAACAATTATTAAGGTAAGAATTAAGTAACGAATAATGATATAGCTATGAAACTACTATTTAATTTGGAATACCAAACTACTTTTGGTGAGGATCTGGTGCTGAATATCCAGCAGGATGATACCAAGGTTACTCAGCATAAGATGTCTACGCTTGATGGCTATCACTGGTATGTGGAGATTACCAACACCTGGAAGGCTGGTACTACTATTCACTACTATTATAGTTTGATGCGTGGTGAAGAGGTACTTCGTCATGAATGGCTGATAGAGGCCCACCAGTTGCAACTTGCAGCTAAGAAGGCAACTCTTTATGCCATCTATGACCACTGGATTGACATCCCCGAGGATGCTTTCCTCTATAGTTCTGCCTTCACGGAGTGTGTAATGCCATCGGAGTGCAAGCCTTGTTCGCTGACGAATTATGCCCGTACCATACAAGTCAAAGTGCGTGCTCCACAGATGCGAATGGGTGAGCGCTTGGCTATTGTCGGTGAACCAGCCTCTTTAGGAGCATGGGATACGCAGAAAGGTGTAGCCATGACTGAACAGGTTAGCCATGAATGGGTGGTTAACTTGGATGCTGAAAAGTTGCCCGTAGGTCGTTTTGAGTTTAAGTTTGTTGTGCTCAATGCCGAGCCCGCTAATACTCCTATGTGGGAACCTGGAGCCAATCGCAGTCTTGATGTCCCCAATATGCAAGACAATGAGACCATTGTCTACGAACTCTCACAAGCCTATTTCCCCATCTATCCGTGGAAGGGCGCAGGTGTCGTTATTCCTATTTTCTCACTGCGCAGCGAAGGCAGTTTTGGTGTTGGCGACTTTGGCGACTTGAAGATGATGGTTGAGTGGGCTGCCAAGACACAGCAGCGCTTTATTCAGGTGCTGCCCATCAATGATACCAATATGACGGGCACTTGGCAAGACAGCTATCCCTACAATGCTATCAGCATTTATGCGTTGCATCCTCAATATACCGACTTCCGTCAGTTGCCAGAGATAAAAGACAAGGAGAAAAAGGCTCAGTTTGAGACACTGCGCCAAGAGCTGAACAGTCTGCCACAGATAGACTATGAGCGTATGTTTGAGGCCAAGATGGACTATCTACATGTGCTGTTTGAGCAGGAGTGGAAGCGCGTAAAGGCTACCAAGGCCTATAAGCAGTTCTATGAAGACAATAAAGAATGGTTGGAGCCTTATGCTCAGTTCTGTGTCAATCGCGACAAATATGGTACCGCCGTATTCTCGATGTGGCCCAAAGAAAGTTCAACGTTCAGCGTTCATCCTTCAAAGGAACAAGACTTCTGGTATTTCGTACAATTCAACCTCGATCAGCAGATGCATGCTGCTCATGAATATGCCCGCAAGCATCGTGTAGTACTGAAGGGCGATATCCCCATTGGTATCTCTCGTGATGGTGTGGAGGCATGGGTAGAACCTAAGTACTTCAACCTTAACGGACAAGCTGGTGCTCCGCCCGATCCCTTCTCTGCTGATGGTCAGAACTGGGGCTTCCCCACTTACAACTGGGATGAGATGTTGAAAGACGGTTGTCAGTGGTGGGTGCGTCGCTTCCGCAAGATGTCGCAATACTTTGATGCCTATCGTATCGACCATGTGTTGGGCTTCTTCCGCATTTGGGAGATTCCTATGCCAGAGAAGTCGGGCTTGAAGGGACAGTTTGCGCCTGCCTTAGGACTGAGTCGTGAGGAAATCGAGGGCTATGGCATCTATGGCCATGATGACCTGTTCCTTGTAGACCATAAGCGCAGCGACCGTTGGCATCCGCGTATTGCCGTACAGTATCAGCAAGCCTATGAGAATCTGAACGAGGGCGAGAAGTATAATTTCAATCGCCTGTATAACGACTATTTCTATCGTCGCAATAATCAGTTCTGGTATCAGGAGGCTATGAAGAAGTTGCCTCGTCTGACGCAGGCCACCCGCATGCTCTGCTGTGCGGAAGATTTGGGTATGGTGCCCGACTGTGTGCCCTGGGTAATGAACGAGTTGCGCATCCTCTCACTGGAAATTCAGACCATGCCAAAGGACCCCAATATCCGCTTTGGTAAGTTGTCGCATAATCCCTATCGCAGCGTATGTACCTTCTCTACCCATGACATGCCGACTTTGCGTCAGTGGTGGGACGAAGACTGGGAGCAGACACAGGAGTATTATAACGGACCATTGCGACGTGGTGGTGCTGCACCCCATCCGCTGCCAGGATGGTTGGCAAAGGATATCGTGAGTCGTCAGCTTACTTCTCCTTCTATGCTATGCCTGTTGTCTTTGCAAGACTGGCTGAGCATTGATGAGAAACTGCGCCTGCCCGACCAGAATGCAGAGCGCATCAATATCCCCGCAATTCCTCGTTATTATTGGCGCTATCGTATGCACCTCACTATCGAGCAGCTGCTGAAAGAAAACGAGTTCAACGAGACGATTAAAACACTTATCACACAGAGTGGTCGAAAGTAATGCTTAATACATAATCATAAGACACAACTAATATGACTGTTTTTTCCCGATTCTGCGTAGCGCTATTGTGCATGATGCCTTATGCCTTATGCATTGATGCTACCCAGGTCAAATCGCCTAATGGCAATATTGTGCTGAACTTTACGGTAGAGCAGGGCAGACCAGTATATTCATTGACCTATAAAGGTAAGGAGGTGGTGCGCCCCTCACACCTAGGTCTGGAGTTAGCGAAAGACAAACACGCCTCAATGGGACTGGATGAGCGTGACCTGATGGATGGTTTTACGCTTACTCAGGAGAATACCAGCTCTTTTGATGAGACGTGGCAACCCGTATGGGGCGAAACCAAGGATATACGTAACCATTATAACGAGTATGTAGCTACTTTGACACAGCAGTGGCGCACGGCTCCACCTGCTGCTAAGTCGGGCATGCGTATGCAGCCACGCCTGCATCGTCGTTGGATAAACATCCGTTTCCGCGTCTATGACGATGGTATCGGTTTCCGTTATGAGTTTCCACAACAGCCCGAACTGAACTATTTCCTCATCAAGGAAGAACATTCTGAGTTTGCGATGGCTGGCGACCATACCGCATGGTGGTTGCCTGGCGACTATGACACTCAGGAGCAGGAAACACAAGAGTCGAAGCTCTCTGAGATTCGTAGCCGTATGAAGGAAGCTGTCAATTGGGGTAATAGTAGTGTGGCCGTATTCTCACCCACGGGTGTGCAGACCTCTTTGCAGATGAAGAGTGTCGACGGATTGTATATCAACATCCACGAGGCTGCTTGTGCAGACTATGCTACGATGCATCTCGAACTGGTGGACGCCGAAACGGAGGCACTGACCACCGAACTGCAAGGTAATAGCAATGTCTATACACCTGCCCCCACACCGTCGGATTATCCCTTGCCACAACCTTTCACGTTTGTCAGTCATCTCACTCCTGATGCTACAGGTTTGAAGGGAGCCATGCAGACACCTTGCGAGACTCCTTGGCGCACGGTAATGGTCTCTGACGATGCCCGTGATATGCTGTCTAATAACTTGATTCTCAACCTCAACGAACCCTGTGCGCTTGACGATACCTCATGGATTCATCCTACTAAATACTGTGGTGTATGGTGGGAGATGATTGTGGGTAAGAGTTCATGGCACTATACCGACGATGTTCCTAGTGTGAAGCTATCCACTTTCAACTATCAACTTGCAACTCCCAATGGTCGTCATGCTGCCAACAACGAAAAGGTGAAACACTATATTGACTTCGCAGCTAAGAATGGTCTCGACGAAGTGTTGGTAGAGGGATGGAATATTGGTTGGGAAGACTGGGCGAATATGTGGAAGCGCGATGTGTTCGACTTCCAGACTCCTTATCCCGACTTCGATATCAAGATGCTCAACGACTATGCACACTCTAAGGGCGTGAAGCTGTTGATGCACCATGAGACCTCTTCCAGCACACAGAACTATGAGCGCCACATGGAAAAAGCCTTCCAGCTGATGAACAAATATGGCTATGATGCTGTGAAGACTGGCTATGTGGGCGATATCATTCCTCGTGGCGACCACCACTATTCGCAGTCCATGAACAACCACTACCTCTATGTGGTGAAGGAGGCTGCCAAGCATCATGTCATGGTCAATGCCCATGAGGCAACGCGTCCTACAGGTCTCTGTCGCACCTATCCCAATTTGGTAGGCAACGAGAGTGCCCGTGGTACGGAGTATGAGGCTTTTGGTGGTTCGCGTCCCGATCACACCTGTATTCTGCCCTTCACCCGTTTGCAGGGCGGTCCGATGGACTACACACCAGGTATCTTCGTTACCAAGCTCTCTGAGTGGAGCGATAACACCTCGTGGGCTCGCATCACCATTGCTGGCTCCTTGGCTCTCTATCTCACCATGTATTCACCCCTGCAGATGGCTGCCGACCTGCCCGAACACTACGAGCGTTTCGATGATGCCTTCCAGTTCATCCGTGATGTGGCATGCGACTGGGATGAGAGCATCTACTTGGAGGCAGAGCCTGCCGACTATATTACCGTAGCCCGTAAGGCTAAGGGTACCGATAATTGGTTTATTGGTGGAAAGTGCGATGAGAACGGACATAAGAGCACCATCAAGCTCGACTTCCTTGACAAGGGTAAGAAGTACGACTGTACCATCTATGCTGATGCCAAGGATGCCCACTATGAGAAGAATCCTCAGGCATATACCATTACCAAGCGTGTGGTAAAGGCTGGCGATTTGCTGAAACTTACTGAAGCTCCTGGTGGTGGCTTCGCTGTCTCACTTATTGCTAAGTAAACAATGAAAAAGCTACTGATTACTACAACCTGTCTGCTTATGAGTATTCTTGCTTCGGCTCAGGATTTTCATTTCGATGAGGTGACCTACTCGCCCGAGCAGACCGTATTCAAGCTCTTTGCTCCTAACAATGCCAAGTGCTATGTCAAGGTAGGCAAGAAGAAGGTAAAGATGACTCGTATGGGCGACTGTCTGTGGACGGCTACCGTGAAGGGCGACCTGAAGGGACAGGCATATGTGTTTAATGCTGGTCATGGCGATACTCCGGGTGTCTTTGCCAAGGCAGTAGGTGTCAATGGCAAGCAAGGCTATATCCTTGACATGCGCGATACTGATCCTGAGAATTGGAAACGCGACAAGCGCCCTGTTTGTAAGTCTCCCTCAAACTTGGTCATCTATGAGTTGCATCATCGCGACTTCTCTGTTGCTCGCAAGGAAGCCAAGTACCCTGGCAAATACCTTGCCCTGACAGAGCCTTGGGCGCTACATCATCTGCAGACGCTGGGCATCAATGCGGTACATATCCTTCCCAGCTATGACTATGGTTCTGTGGATGAGACATGTCTCAACGAACCACAGTATAATTGGGGCTACGATCCTGTGAACTATAATGTTCCTGAAGGAGGCTATTCCACTAATCCTGCCGACCCCATTGCTCGCATTCGTGAATTCAAGGAGATGGTGAAGGCGCTCCACAATCGTGGCATCCGTGTCATCCTTGATGTGGTGTATAACCATACCTACGACATTGAGCACTCCAACTTCCAAAAGACCTATCCCGACTACTTCTACCGCAAAACTCCCCTCCTTCAGGATGGGGCGGGGCAGGCTGTCTATTCTAACGGCTCAGGCTGTGGCAATGAGACCGCCTCGGAGAAGCCCATGATGCGCCAGTTTATGATAGAGAGCGTGAAGTATTGGATTAATGAGTATCATATTGATGGCTTCCGTTTCGACCTGATGGGCTGCCACGATATAGAGACCATGAACGAGATACGCAAGGCTGTTGATGAGATAGACCCCTCTATCTTTATCTATGGCGAGGGCTGGAGTGCAGGTAGCTGTGCACTGCCTACAGAACAGTTAGGTGTCAAGGCCAATATCCCTGAGATGCCTCGCATAGCTGCATTCTCTGACGAGATACGCGATGCCTTGCGTGGTCCTTTCGATAATGATACCAAGGCAGGCTGGCTTGGTGGCGCTCCTAATTGCGAGGAGAGCCTGAAGTATGGCATTGTGGGAGGCATCAGCCATCCGCAGGTGAATATGAAGAAGGTCAACTATTCTCAGAAGCCCTGGGCACTGCAGCCCCCCCAGATGATTAGCTATGTCAGTTGTCACGACGACATGTGTCTGGTAGACCGCCTGAAGGCCAGCATCCCCAATATTACCGACGACGAGCTCATTCGCCTCGACCTGTTGGCACAGACTGCAGTATTCACCTCTCAGGGTGTTCCCTTCATGCTCAGTGGCGAGGAGCTATTGCGCAGCAAGAAGGGCGTGCATAACTCGTTTGAGTCACCCGACAGCATTAATCAGCTCAACTGGGATAACAAGTTGCGCTATCCACAAGTGTTTGAGTATTACAAGAACCTCATCCAGTTGCGCAAGAGCTATCCCCATTTCCATCTGGGCAGTGCCGAGCAGGTGCGTAAGAATCTGGAGTTCTTAGACACCCCCAAGGGCGTTGTTGCCTATCAGATTTCAGCTTCAGACGATTGCATTGTGCGTAACCTCATCGTCATTCTCAATGCCACCCGTCAGGAGCAGACCATCAGTGTGCCACAGCGTCGCTACCGCGTCATCTGTGCCAATGGCGCTATTGACATCAAGGGGCTCGACTACGGTCTTTGCAACCAAGTCACTGTTGCGCCACAAACAGCCTTTATCTTGCACGATTAGAAGGAGATAAATAACATGAAGTAGAGGAGGGGAGCATACTGCTCCTCTCCTTCTTTTATTACTTTTTCTGCAAATTATTTGGAACTTATGAACATTTTTTCTATATTTGCAAACAAAACAAAATATAGATTATTATTACTAAAAAACCAAAGATTATGAAAAAGCTTTATTATTTATTTTTTCTTGCCGTTATTGCTGCATTTGCTGCTTGTGGTGGTGATGACGCTACCGAGGCTGAAGGCAATGGTGGTAATGGAGGTAATGGTGGGAGTGGAAATCCTCCAACGGGTATCACAATGGAACGCTTGGCTGGTTCGTGGCAAGCTATCCATGCTAAAGGTACCGCTTCAGATAAAGGATATGAATATGATATTGATACGAAGGAACTAACAGGCCTTGACTCTCTTGATGCCCCTGTACTCATTATTCTCCAACCTAATGGAAATTACAATTCATACAATCCTGAATTTACAGATTATGCCTATCTTAATGGTATTCGTGTGCCTTCTGCTCACAGATGGAGATCTAAAGGCATCTATAATACCAGTGGCGTTGGAAAGGCTTTGCTTGTCGGTCGTCAGTTGCAGTTAACAGACAACGATGGTGATCGCTATTCTATTCTGCTGGAGATTGTAAGTCTGACAGACCGTCAGTTAGTTATCAAGTATAATGAGGAGGGCTTTGGCTCAATAACGGTGACTTACGGACGAGATGGTGAAGGTGCTGATTATTACAAATACACCTATATCAACCACAATCCTCAGATGACAGGTCGCTGGCGTATGACGGGCTGTTCGGAAAATGGTGCACCTATAGGTTTTGATTATTACTTCAATGCCGATGGAACAGGATATAGTTCAGGTAATCAAATGGCTTTCACTTTTCAGCATGACTACACAGGCTATTTCACCCTTACTTTCAATAATGGATACTCTGCATCTGGCTATATATCAATTTATGGAAATAAACCTGGCGCTTATGCAGAAGCAACCTATCGTTGGAGCGATGGCTATAACTCACATTACATGACTTTTGAGAAGATTAGCGATGAAACACATTAGAAAGTTTTACCTATTATTAGGTGCACTACTCTGCTTTGGACTTGCTGCCTGCGGTAGTGATGATGACGGCGATGGTGGTGGTGGAGGCAATAGTAACCCCATTGTTGGTACTTGGCGCTTGTCAGAACTGAAAACAGATGCATGGATTGACTATACCGATGGTAGTGAAAGCCAGCATTCCATATCTACCAAGACTTATGGAATGAAGAATGGTGTATGGGAGAATACATATACCTTCAATGGTGATGGCAGTTATAAATACAGCTATCTGGATGGAAGTAAGATATATTCGCAAACAGGATATTTCACTTTCTATGGAAGTCAAATTACGTTGTCTGGTGAGACTTACAATGTTTCCATCTCTGGCGATGTGATGAATTGGAGTCATGAGGCAAGTCGTAAAGAAATGCATGGCATGATATCTGGAATGTACTATAAGATGGAATATGCTACATGGTATAGAGTAAATTAAAAAATTACTAAAAAACCAAAGATTATGAAAAAGCTTTATTACTTATTTTTTCTTGCCGTTATTGCTTCTTTTGTTTCTTGCGGCAGTGATGACGACGACGCTGGTGGCGTTGCTGGCGCTTCGATTGTTGGAACTTGGAATATCGTATATGGCGTAGAACAGCGCTATGAGAACAATGAGTTGGTAAGAGAACGTGAAGGCGCTTTGGAAGCCCCTTACGATCAGATTATCTTTACGGCAAATACCTTTGCCTATATGGAATATAGCAATAGCAAGGGCACTTGGCATGAAGATGGTACAGGTACTTGGCGCCAGGATGGTACACGCTTTGTCTTTACAAGTAATGATTTCCAGTATGTAGAGGTTACAGACTATGACGGTAAGGATGCATTGTCACTGATAATGCAGTCGAGTGAGGATAAAGTCTCAGTGATTGTAACCAAAAAGTATCGTTTCAAACTACAACGTGTGAGATAACACGATTCTTCTATATTTTAAAATCACGGCTCTTGCGAATCTGCGAGAGCCGTGACTTTGTTTCTTACTGCGCCATGCAACTTGTCGTTGTCAGCGTAGTTGTCAATGCTGTTAGCACTGTTACGACGATATGTATCACCGTCTTCCAAAATTCCTTGTTTTTCATAGTGATAAAATTAAATAGGTTAATTTTTAAGGGAGTTAATGGGAGTTATCTGGAGTTAATCGACTTCGTCGATGGAGTTATCGGACAATAGTCCAAGGGCAGAAGATTGAACATTGAAGATTGAACATTCTTTGACCTAAAGGTGCATTGCAACGCCACACTTCTACCTTCAGGTTGAAGAAAGCGAGCAAAGCTCGTGGGGACATTGGGCAGAGCGAGCAGAGCTCGTGGGAAGATTAAGGGCTGCGCTCAGAAGTGAGGCAGCCTTTTCTCCATATTCGTTGAAATATCTATCTCGATTACTAACTGTGCAAACGCAATGATTGATTTGCACAGAAAAGAAGAAAAAGTTGCGCAAATTCTTGTAGCCGATTGCTAAATATTGTATCTTTGCGGCAGAATAAATAACCAAAACAAAATGCGAAGAATATTATTAGTAACTGCCATCCTCATGGCAACCGTATTGTCTGCACAAGCAGCAAAGAACACCATTAAAATTGAACGTATCGACCCCACAGACTGGTACGTGGGCATGAAGAACCCATCGCTGCAGCTAATGGTCTATGGTAAGAACATTCGCAGCGTGGAACAGGTGACGACAGACTATCCTGGGGTGCGCATCGACAGCTTGGTACGACTTGACTCGCCTAACTATCTGCTGATTTACCTCAACCTGAAAGATGCTAAGCCGGGAAAGATGACGCTGAAGTTGAAAGTTGAAAGTGGAAAGTTGACAGTTAACTATCAGCTGAAGCAGCGCGAGAAGAGTGGGGCAGCACGCCAAGGATTTGATATCAGCGATGTGCTCTATCTGCTGATGCCAGATCGCTTTGCACAGGGTGAACACCACCAGAAGCAGGTGAAAGGCATGCGCAACTATAAGGAAGACCGACAGGCTCCCTCATTGCGCCATGGTGGCGACATAGAGGGACTGCAGCAGCACTTGGATTACTTTACGGACTTGGGTGTAACGGCGCTGTGGTTTACTCCTATTCTGGAGAACGACTCTCCCGATAATGGTCAGTGGTCAACTTATCATGGTTATGCTTGTACGGACTACTATCGTGTGGACCCACGCTTTGGCACCAACGAGCAGTATCGCCAGTTTATAGATGCCTGCCATCAGAAAGGACTGAAGGTGGTGATGGATATGATATTCAACCACTGTGGTTTCGAACATCCATGGGTGGCCGACCTGCCCTCAAAGGACTGGCTCAACTTGCCCGGATGGCTGGAGCAGTCGGGAGGTACGAGCGACTCGCGTGGCACGGACTTTCTGCAGACGAGTTATAAGTTGACACCAGTATTGGACCCTTATGCCTCAGAGATAGACAAGCTGGAGACGGAGCAGGGATGGTTTGTAAGCACCATGCCCGACCTGAACCAGAACAATCCGCACCTGATGCGATACCTGATACAGAACAGCAAGTGGTGGATAGAGTCAGCAGGCATTGACGGCATCCGCATGGATACCTATCCGTATGCTTATCATAAGCCAATGGCAGCATGGATGAAGGAACTGGATGAGGAATATCCTAACTTCAATACCGTGGGAGAGACATGGGTGACGGAGCCTGCCTATACTGCAGCGTGGCAGAAAGACAGCAAACTGTCTGACGAGAACAGCTATCTGAAGACGGTGATGGACTTCTCATTCCAAGAAAAACTGGACTCTGCCAAGCACGAGACGACTGACGACTGGTGGAGAGGCATGAACCGTCTGTACAACTCGTTCAGCTACGACTATCTGTATGCCAACCCCTCTAACGTGATGGCTTTTATCGAGAACCACGATACCAACCGCTTCTTGGAGGATGGACAGGATGTGCTGGCACTGAAACAGGCACTGGGATTGTTGCTTACCGTGCGCCGTATTCCACAACTGTATTACGGTACGGAGATACTGATGAATGGCACGAAGAAGGTGACGGACGGAAATGTGCGCAAAGACTTCCCTGGCGGATTTCCTGGCGACAAGCATAATGCCTTTACGCGTGAGGGAAGAAGCAAGGCTGAGAATGAGATGTTTGACTGGCTGAGTGCACTGCTGCATTGGCGTCAGGGTAACGAGACCATCATCCGCGGTTATCAGACGCAGTTTATCCCTCACAAGGGTGTCTATGTCATTGCCCGTCGCTGGCATCGTCATGGTGTGATGACCATCATCAATGGTACTCCCGAGCAGAAGACGATGGAGATGAAGCGCTATGCAGAGCTGTTTGATTCTGACCAGACGGAGGGCTGTGATGTTGTCACAGGACAGAAGTATAGCCTGCGTAAAGACCTGACACTGACTCCACGCCAGACACTCATCCTTGAGTATTAGTCCATAGCCTTGGGCGACAAAAGTATGCATGCAAATAAAAAACGAGCAGATAATTTGTTCGTTCCGAAAATAATGCGTACTTTTGTCGTCCAAAAATTTATCATTAAATCTATATTGCTTATGAAAACAAAACTACTATTGTTCTCTTTGCTCGTTGCATGGGTAGGCTCAGTATGGGCGCAAGGTCCTAACAATACAGGCACCTACTATCAGAGTGCTAACGGAAAGAGTGGGCAAGGGCTGAGAACCGCGATGGCTTCGATTATAACTCAGAACCATAACGTGGTCAGTTACGACGGACTGATTTCTGCCTACGAACAGACGGATACTCGTGCGGACGGCTGTGTGCGTGACTGGTATTCATGCACCACCAATTATCGTCATGGTAAGGATACTGGTGGATACAGACAGGAGGGCGATAGCTATAACCGTGAGCACTCAGTGCCTCAGAGCTGGTTCAACAAAAGAACTCCTATGAAGTCGGATATCATCCACGTAGTACCAACCGATGGCTACGTCAATAACCGACGTTCCAGCTATCCCTTTGGAGAGGTAGGCAGCGTAACCTATAGAGCCAATCAGGACTACTGTCGTCTGGGTAGTTCGAAAACTCCTGGCTACAGCGGCACGGTATTTGAGGTACCCGACGAGATTAAGGGTGATATGGCTCGCATCTACTTCTACATGGCCACACGCTACAAGGATCAATGTGGAAGTTGGGGAGGTAACATCTTTACATCCGACGGTATGGTGAAATGGGAGTTAGATCAGATGATGGCATGGTCAAAGGAAGACCCTGTTGATGCACGTGAGATTGCCCGTAACAATGCTGTTCAGGGAGTGCAGAAGAATCGAAACCCCTTTGTGGATTACCCAGGCTTGGAAGATTATATCTGGGGCTCTAAGAAGAATAGCACATTTAGTTATGATCACTATGAGGGTGGAACTATTATTGATGTTCCTACAGTGGCTATGCCAACCTTTACTCCTGATGCAGGAACCTACTACAATAAGGTGGATGTAATTATGAGTTGCGCTACGGAAGGCGCTAAGATTTATTATACCACCGATGGTGCAGAAGCTTCAGAGCAGAGCATTTTATATACAGGCCCTATTACACTGACTAAGACTTCAACTATCAAGGCTGTTGCAGTGAAAGACGGTCTGTTGAGCTATCAGAATTCTGCCTTCTATCTCATTACCGACAACAATGATTCTGGTGACGATATTGAGCCTGTAGACGGTGAAATCATTCTTAATGCCGATTTCTTTGAAACCAGTTATACTGGTACTCTTCCTGCTACAGACACCCAAGACCTTGAAGGTTCAGAGAATGGCATAACAGTGGTCTATGCTAAAGCGACTGGTGATTATCGTTATGCTAACGACTCTGAAATCCGACTTTATAAAGGTAATACCTTGACAGTGTCTGTCGGACAAGGAACATTGACAGAAATAGAATTCACTACAGGTAAAAAGACTGCTGTGCTGAATGCTGATAAAGGTAGCGTAAGTGGTTATAAATGGACTGGTAATGCCAATGAGATTGTATTTACCAGTGGCGGTACGTTATCGTTGGCAAAGATGAAGGTTGCAATCTCTGGCGGTGCAGGCATCGACCAAGTACAGACAAATACACTCTCTGGTCAGCGCGTAATCTACAACCTGAGAGGTCAGCGCGTAGCTAATCCTACACATGGCATCTACATAGTAGATGGAAGAAAGGTCATTATAGATTAAAGACGCAATCGTTAAATATACATAATTTATACAATTACGAGAGCTGCAAAGTTGGGCAAATGAAAATAATTGCCTACCTTTGCAGCCCTTTGCGACTTCTTAACTATGTTAAGAGTGGCACAGGATAATCAGAAAATAAACTGAATCACAATAAAGAGATAACAAACTAAGAATTAAAAACATGAAGAAATTTTTCGTGACCATGTTGCTCATGGCAACAACCATGACAATGATGGCGGTACCAGCAAAGAAAGGCGTCTGGAAGACGCTGAAGCTGCAAGACGGTACAGAAGTAAAAGCACAACTCGTTGGTGACGAACATGGTCACTTCTGGGTAGCTGAAGATGGCAAAGCCTATGCCGCACAAGGCAATACTAAAATCTACAAACAAATTGAGAAGAATACTGTTATTGAGCGTGCAAAGGTACGTCGTGCCAAGGTGAATGCAAAACGCGTTCAGAAGCGTACCTTTGGGCATCCTACAACTATTTTGGGAGATAAGAAAGCAATTATCTTGTTGGTAAACTTTCAAGATAAATCGTTTAAGACCAATCACAATAACGCATTCTATCAGCGTATCGCCAATGAGGAAGGTTTCTCTGAAGGCAACTTCAAGGGTTCGATGGCAGACTACTTCAAGGCTCAGAGCCGTGGTAAGTTTACACTAGACTTCGACGTTGTTGGTCCGCTGACCGTCAGCAAGAATACCAGCTACTATGGCGGTAACGATTCTGGCGATAATGACGAGCATCCCGGCGAGATGATTTGCGAGGCAGTAGAACTAGCTAAGGAGCAGGTAGAAGACTGGACTCCCTACGATTGGGACGGTGATGGCTATATAGATCAGGTATATGTAGTATATGCTGGTAAGGGCGAAGCAGACGGTGGTGCAGAAGACACCATTTGGCCTCATGCTTACGATCTTTATTCTTCCAACAATTATGGTGACGGTTCAGGTCCTGTAGCAGTAGGAACCGACCTGTATGTTAACAGCTATGCTTGTGGACCAGAACTGGATGGAGAGACGGGTAATATTGGCGGTATTGGTACCATGTGTCATGAGTACAGCCACTGTTTGGGTTATCCCGACTTCTACGATACCGACTATAGCGGTGGTCAGGGCATGGGTTCTTGGGATCTGATGGACCAAGGTTCTTACAATGGTGATGGCTTCCAGCCTGCAGGTTATACTGCCTACGAGCGTTGGTTTGCTGGATGGGAAGAGCCTATCGAGCTGAAAGCAGACAACGTAGAAGTACGTAATATGAAGTCGTTGCAGAATGGTGGTGAGTTTTACATTATCTATAATGATAAGAACGAAAACGAGTATTATCTGCTGGAGAACCGCCAGTTTGAGGGTTGGGATGCTTCGCTACCCTATGCTGGTTTGCTGATTACACACTGCGATTATAATGCGAGCGTATGGGAACAGAATGCTCCCAACGATACTCCAAGTCATCAGCGTATGACAGTGGTTCCAGCCGATGGGAAATATAGTTCTATGACTTATCAAGGAACCAAGTACTATGATGATGCGGAAACCTTCCCATATAATAAGGTTAAAGCGTTCAACAAGGATTTCAAGACCTATGACAATGTAGCTAAGAAGGCTGCTCAGTTCTTCACCAAGACCAGCAATGGTACTTATTGGATGAGTGGTTCTGTAGAGAGCATTACTCAGAATACTGATGGTACTATCTCATTCAAGTATGTTGCAGGCACTACCACTGGCAACGATGACAATGGTGGTGGTACTCAAGGCGGTGGCGACAAGCCCGTGGTTGAGGGTGCCCTCTTCTATGAGTCATTCGACCAGTGCTCAGGTAATGGTGCTAACGATGGTCAGTGGGGTTCTACCGTAGCTGGTAGGTCTACCGAATTCAATCCCGATAACGACGGATGGTATTCTAAGGCATACTATGGTGGCTACCAGTGCGCTCGCTTTGGTAAGGGCAGTGAAGTTGGCATTGCTACTTCTCCTGAGTTCACTACAACCAACGAGGCTACTCTTACCTTCAATGCTGCAGGATGGGGTAACGATGGTAAGGAGCTGAAGCTTTCTGCTGAAGGAGCTACAGTTATCTTTGAACCTGCAATAGTTACTCTGACGGGCAGCCAGTGGACTACCTACACAGTAAAGATGACTGGTGCGGGTAATGTGAAGCTCGTATTCACTCCTGCTAAGCGCTTCTTCCTCGACGAGGTTCTCGTTGTGGATAATACAAAGACTGCAATCGAAAACATTAATACACACAAAACAACTACAAACAAGATTTACACAATTGATGGCCGATTCGTCGGCACTGACCCTGACCTCTTGCCAAGAGGATTATACATCATCAACGGCAAGAAAATTGTTAAGTAACAGATCAGGTATACTATGAAACGCGAGAAGGAGCCAGCCGGTAGTAAAATACTAGCTGGCTTCTTTATTTGTATCATAACAATTGTCATCTTTATCCTTTGTAACACTATGCAACAATCCGTAAACTTTTTGTAACATATTAAAAATCTTGCATTTATATTTTAAAGTATCTTTGCATCGTTCAACCAATAACTTATATTTTTGATGAAAAAACTTTTGTATGTTCTGCCGTTGCTGGCATTCCTGGGTTGTAACCCTATGGAAGAAGAAACTGACGTACCTGTGCTGTCCGTTGAGGGCGGTCAGATACTGGGTGTGCAAACTGAAATCCCTGGTGTGTGTGCTTATAAGGGAATCCCTTATGCAGCACCACCAATCGGAGACCTTCGTTGGAGAGAGCCTCAGCCCGTTGTGGCATGGGACAGCGTTCGTGTATGTGACAAGTTCGGTCACCCAGGTTTCCAATCTTCTCATCTGCCTGGTGGTTATGCTTCAGAATGGGGCTACGGTGATGAGGCTCCCTATAGTGAGGACTGTCTCTACCTGAATGTATGGACCAAGGCTGCTGGCGAGACGCATAAGAAGTTGCCTGTTGCACTGTGGATTCACGGTGGAGGCTATCGCGAAGGATGGGGCACAGAACCTGAGTTTGATGGTCAGGAGTGGGCTGCAAAGGATGTAGTGCTCGTAACTATCAACTATCGCTTGGGCATCTTCGGCTTTATGACACACCCCGAACTGTCAGCAGAGAGTCCTCATCATGTAAGCGGAAACTATGGTATCCTTGACCAGATACAATCTCTGAAATGGGTAAGAGATAATATCGCCCAGTTTGGTGGCGACCCCGACAATGTGACTATCTTTGGTCAGAGTGCTGGCGCAGGTAGTGTACGTACATTGTGTGAAAGTCCTCTGGCTCGCGGCTTGTTCCACAAGGCAGTTATTATGAGTGGTGGTGGTCTTATGGTTCCTGCGAAGGAAGGCGAGGAGGCTAAGCCTGCCACACCGATGAATAAGTTCTTTACCTATAATCCTACGCTAGCAGAGAGCGAGGCAGAGACTAAGAAGGTGATGGACTGGGCTGGACTGACTGATCTGGAGAAGTTGCGCAACGCTTCTACCGAGATTATGTATACCATCGGTGCTTTATATAATATGGTAAACAAGACCGACCTGTTCTTGATGGAGCGTCCTATCATAGATGGCTATGTCTCACTGAAGAGTTTCGAAGAGGCTGCCCGTGGTGGTACGATAGCTGACGTGCCATATATGATTGGATATACACTCAATGACTTGGGTGCTATGGGACCTGGTATTGCAGAGTTCTGTAAAGTTCGTCAGGAACAGGGCAGCAAGGCATGGGCTTATGAGTTTGCCCGTCCATTGCCTGATGATGGCAAGCATCCCGAGATTACCGACCGCCTGAAGGGCGCCTTCCACTCCAGCGATTTGTGGTATGTCTTCAAGAGCCTGAAGCACTGCTGGCGTCCTTGGACACAGGGCGACTGGGATCTCTCAGAGAAGATGCTCACTGCTTGGACCAACTTCGTGAAGTGTGGTAATCCTAATGGTGAGGGCGAAGGACTGGGCTGGAAGCCTTGCACGGCAGCATCGCCACAGTTTATGCTCTTCAAGTTGGATGGCAATAATAAGGAAGCCAGTGAGATGGGCGCACCCATCTTGGCAAAATAAAAAACTTTCTAGACACTATCAAATCCCCTATAGCAAGGAATACCTACTATAGGGGATTTCTAGTGTTGCTCAATGGTTTAGAGACAGTTTTTTCTCCATTCTTTTTGCAGATATCTAAGTTTTTCGTAATTTTGCACCCGTGAACGTGAAGAAGAAAAGACATATTGCATCATGGATAATGTTGGCAGTATTTGTGCCAATGCTTATCCTGTCGTCGGTTCACGTACACGAAAGTTCCGAATTAGCAGAAGAGAACTGTAGCGGATGCGTACAGCATAAATGTCACGGACACTTAGCCGAACTGCCCACCACCATTCACTCTTGTGTGCTCTGTCAGTTTCTTACTATGTCGTTCGTGGTTGCTACCGTAGCAACAGTAGTTCCTCTTCGCCGTTTATGTAAAACTCAGTATGCCCAGCGTCAGTGCGATATCAGCCTTGATGCATGTGGCATCCCATCATTCCGTGCTCCTCCGTTTGTTTGAATAGTCCTCTGAGAAGAGGGAAAAATCTCATCTTTTTATTTAATTATTCAAACAGACAAGACAGTATGATAAACATGTTACTGGCTGCTATGCTTTATGCATCAGCACCAGCCGACAGTGTCATTGCGCTTGAAGGTGTTACCGTTACTGGTCAGCAGCGACGCGACTACCAGATGCGTACGTCGCAGTCAGAAGTGCAGGTCACGCGCGACTTCCTTCAGCAGAACATTGCAGGAAGTCTGATGCAGACGCTAGAGGGCATTCCTGGTGTGAAGGCAATGGCAATAGGTAGTGGACAGTCGAAGCCAACAATACGTGGCTTGGGTTTCAATCGCTTGGCAGTTTCTGAAGACGGTGTCAAGCACGAGGGACAGCAGTGGGGTGACGATCACGGACTGGAGATAGACCAATTCTCTATAGACCGTGCAGAAGTCATCAAGGGTCCTGCGGCATTGCTCTATGGTAGTGATGCCATTGGTGGCGTGCTCAGCCTCTATACCAATCACGTGCCCACCGAACGTATCAGTGGTAGCGTACAACTCTTTGGACGAACAAACAATGAGCAGTTGGGCATATCGGCTAAGTTGGAAGGTAAGTTGGGGCACTGGTTCTATCGTGCTAACGCAACACTGATAGACTATGCCGACTACAAGGTGCCTACAGATAGCATTCAATATTATTCCTATTGGATAAAGCTGAAAGACAACCGCCTGCGCAATACAGCTGGTTGTGAGCGTGATGGTAGTGTAATGTTAGGATATGCGGGATATAACTTCCATACCGACCTGCGCATCTCTGACAGCTATTCCAAGAGCGGATTCTTTGCCAATGCACATGGCTTGGAGGTGCGCCTCTCGGATATTGACTACGACCACTCGCGCCGCGACATTGATTTACCCTATCAGTGGGTGAACCATCTGAAGGTGCTCAGTCATACTACATGGCGTACAGATGCCTCCTCGATAGAGTTAAACTTGGCTTATCAGAACAATCGACGAGAGGAACTCTCAGAGCCTATCAGTCACGGTTATATGCCACAACCTGATGGTTCGCTGGAGCGTCGCTTCGACAAGAACACCTATACCGGCAACCTGCAATGGCGACAGGTAGTGGGCAGTCATGAGGTGCGTACAGGCATCAGTGGTGAGTATCAGCATAATCGTCGCAGTGGTTGGGGATTTATCATACCCGACTTTGAGACGCTGAGCATGGGTGCCTTCCTGATGGACCGCTATACCCTTGGCGAAAACCTGATACTGAATGCGGGTGTGCGCTACGACCATGCAGAGACGCATATCCATAGTTATCATGACTGGTATCAGACACCCGTAGGCTCAGAGTTAGTGTATGTGGAGCGTTCTTCAGATATGCGCCGACACTTTAATAGTCTGACATGGTCTGCAGGAATTAACTACGCCACAGGTCTATGGGTGATGAAGGCCAACATTGGTAAGAGTTTCCGCATGCCTATTCCCAAAGAACTGGGTGCCGACGGAATCAACTACCATATCTTCCGCTATGAGCGAGGCAATCAGCAATTAGACCCAGAAGAGTCTTATCAGATTGATGCCAGCATCAGTTGGGCGAATGATGAATGGGACATACAGGTGGATCCATACCTGAACTACTTCCCGAACTATATCTACCTGAATCCCACCTCGCAGTATGTGGAGGGCTTGCAGCTGTACAACTATACGCAGGCCAGTGTGCTGCGCTATGGATTAGAGGCTCAGCTGACATGGAAGTTTGCCGACCAGTGGCAGGCTCACGCACAGGGCGAATATCTGTATGCTCGTCAGCAATCGGGTGAGAAGAAAGGCTATACGCTACCTTTTAGCACGCCATGGTCAGTAGATTTGGGAGTGAAGTATTCACTATCCAGCACTCACCATTCACCACTCACCATTGGCCTTACTGCCCATGTTGTAGGTAAACAAGATGAGATTGTTCCCCCAGAAAAGCCTACAGACGGCTTTTGGACACTGAACTTTGCAGCAGGAAAGGATTTCAAGCTGCACCATACAACCCTCCACGTAGTACTACATGCAGACAATCTGCTGGACAAACGATATTACGACCATACGAGCTACTATCGACTTATCGATGTGCCTGAGCCTGGACGTAACCTGTCGATGATGGTAGGAGTGGAGTTTTAAATAATTGACAATTCATAATTCATATTTTAATAATTAGACAACAATGAAAAATTTCAAATATATGAGCCTGATGATGGCTTTCGCGTGTGTTCTTTCTCTTGGTTTTAGCTCTTGTGGCAGTGACGATGACGACGATAACAGTGCTCCTGCACCTACTATCGTAATGGATGAGGCAAACATCGAGGATGGCGAGATCTGTGTCAAGGCAGATGTAAATGCTCCCGGACGTACTGCTGCCATCAAGATTACTGTTACCGATGCACAGGGCAATAACGTAAAGGTGACGAAGAATGTGACCGATGCCAAGTACATAGGTGTACTAAACATTGATGGATTCCACGTTCATGTTGACATTGATAATAAAGGTGTTGTCGTTGGCGACCTGCTGAAGCTGACAGTGACAGATGCTAATGGTAAGTCAACAACAGCTCAGAAGGGTATCACCGAAGAAGAGGATGATGACGAAGACGAAGAATAAGGCATCATCACCAACAATAACAAAAAGAGTAAATGAAACAAAACATTATGATTCTTATGCTGCTGTGCGCACTCAGTGCGTGCAGCAGTTCTAGCGACGACGAAAACAGAGATATGACCTATCCCGTTATCTCGTCACAGGGTATCGTAGCTGTGCCTATTGACTGCGAAGTCTTTCATCGTGGTGAAGTGATTCCTTTCAACTATCTGTTTACCGACGATACAGAATTGGGTTCTTACAACATTGAGATTCATCACAATTTCGACCACCACACCCACAGCACTTCACCAGTAGAATGTCAGATGGATGCGAAGAAATCAAAAGAAGAAATCGTGAACCCTTGGATATATAACCAAGACTTCACGATTCCCGCTAGTCAGCGTAGCTTCACTGCTCGTCACGACATTACGATTCCTGCTAACATTGATACAGGCGACTATCACTTTATGATTCGTCTCATCGATCGTGCTGGTTGGCAGCAGCTACACGCTGTAGCCATTAAAATTGTTGATTAGAATTATCTGGCAACCTGTGTAAACTCTGGTTCCTGACCATTGAGCACGGTTACATAGATTTTCATTTCCCCTGCTGGGCCTGCCTGTTGAGGTCCACGGGGGCTTTCTTTTGCAGTAAACAGATACTCCACACCGCCCTCAATATCACGCTGAGCTACAGTAGCAGCCTTGGCACGAATCATGGGATAAGTACCTACTGCCTTGTCAAAGATAGCTGACTCTGCCTCACTTACTGCATGAGGAGCGGGGAATGGTTTGGGAGCAAAGAACTCACCCTTGATAAAGCCACTAGCCTTCAAGAACTGATCCACCTCTTTCTCCATAGCCTTCATACGCAGGGCACGAACGCCATAACCGGGCAGTATCTCTGCCTTAGGCTCGTTCTTAGCCAAATCCTTGATACTGGTATCCAAACCGCCACTACCAAAGGTAGCGAAAGGTACTACCTTCTTGCCACTCAGGTCTGCCTTGTTAAGGAAGGTGGCAATGGGAGGAGCATAGGTGCCAAACCAGATAGGATAGCCAAGGAATATAACATCATACTTGGCGATGTCAGCCTTGATGGGCTTAATCTCAGGAGTGATACCCTGATTGCGTTCTTGCTGACTGCGGCTGATAGTTGCCTGGAAGTCGCCATCATAAGGCTTTACAGCCTGAATCTCTTCGATATATGCACCCGTACGTTTGGCTATCTCCTGAGCCACCGCTTTGGTGTTCGATGTCTGTGAATAGTACAATACCAAGGCTTTCTTCTGACCAAACGAAGAACCAGCTACCATCAAACCCATAAGGGCTAGTAATGTTTTGAATGTTTTCATGTTGAATAACTGATAATTAGAGATTTATGAATGTGTTTTTATACTTTGTGACGCAAAAATACGGAAAAAGTTTATATTTTTATTAGTATTGTTGCATTTTTTAATTTTAATTTATATCTTTGCAACGTAGATAATACTACAATGATAAATATTTACCGAATAACTAAAAACAGAGAAAAATGAAAAAATTTAGATTTTTATCGTTACTAGGCATCGTTTTAGTTTGCCTGTTTACTATTACCGCTTGTGGTGATGATGATTCTAACGACCCACCAAGCCCCGATGTGCCTACCGGCATTGATCCTATCATCCTTGGTACATGGGAAACTTATGCTATTGTTCCTAATGGTGGAAGTGAGATTGCTGTCAATAGTCATGATGAGTCAGTCTATGAATACTGGCATCGTTTCGTATTCAAAGCCGATGGTTCTTTTGATGGCTATTCTGTCAACTATCGTGGTGATGAGGAGATACGTGGACGCATTGAGCAGACCTTTATTACTAAGACCTTCACTTTCAGTGCTTCTAAGAAGGTTCTCGCACTGCTCAACCTTGTAGAAGGCTACCACGATGTGAAAGACTTTAAGGCTGGCAAGAGTGTTAAAACTCAGGATATGGTGATTGAACTCAAGACCATCACTGATAAAGAACTATCTTACAATGTTAACTACGATGGCAAACAAGCACTCTTCAAAATGAAGAAGGTTGATGGTAATGGTGGAGACTCCGGCAATGGTGGAGGTAATGGCAATGTGTCTGCAAGCATGCTGTTAGGTTCTTGGGGAACTACCCTTATAGCTGGTTCTGCCACTGATATAGAAACAGGTAATGTCGTTGAGTCTTGGAATAATGACACTCCCAATGTGTCGGACAAGAAATTCATGTGTTTCGTTTTCTCTGAAAATGGCAATTTGGAAATCTTCTCACATGGAGACGACGATGCAGAACAGCAAGAACTGGTTAGTATGAAAGGAACTTGGACTCTTAATGGTAATATGTGCCATGTTGTTGCAGGGGATATGGTGCTTGAAGTAGAGATTATTACACTTGACGAAAATAATCTTACTTTCCATTATTCGTTACAGAAGCAATTCCGTCCTAGACATTCTGAGCAAACATACTTTGTTACCTATGACGAGACGATTTATCTGAAGCGATATATGATATCATAACAGCTTCTGAATATTAGTTACATACGGCTTTGTTGAAAACACTTGTTTCAGCAAGGCCGTATCTCTTTTTATTTTTTTTGAATATTTTTTCTATTCTTTTTAAACCTTTCATAGGTTTAAGAGTCTAACCATTATAATCAAACCTAAATACAATCGTTTTTTAATAAAAACACATGAAAAAATTATTTTTGCCCCTTTTGCTCATGCTGGCAGTTTGTGCCCGTGCAGCAGAAAACCCCGTGTTAACTATCGAAGGTGGTCAGGTGCAAGGTATTATTGCTGATGCTCATCCTGACGTGTTTGTTTATCGTGGCATTCCTTATGCTGCTCCTCCCATCAAGGAGAATCGTTGGAAGGCTCCACAGCCCGTTATTCCCTGGAAGGGTGTGAAGATTTGCGACACCTTCGGTCGTCCCAGTTATCAGGCTATCCAGTATCCTGGTGGCTACTATACTGAGTGGGGTTATGGCAAGGAGGCAGCCTTTAGTGAAGACTGTCTGTATCTGAATGTATGGACCAAGGCTCCTGGTAAGGTAGGCAAGAAGTTGCCTGTTGCTCTGTGGATTCATGGTGGTGGCTATCGTGAGGGCTTTGGTTCAGAGCCTGAGTTCGACGGTCAGGAGTGGGGTGCTAAGGATGTAGTGCTCGTAACTATCAACTATCGTCTGGGCATCTTCGGATTCCTCACTCACCCTGCATTGGCAGCAGAGAGTCCCAACCATGTATCAGGTAACTATGGTATCCTCGACCAGATTGAGGCACTGAAGTGGATTAAGAAGAATATTGAGCAGTTTGGTGGTGATCCCAACAATGTAACTATCTTCGGACAGAGTGCTGGTGGTGGTAGCGTTCGTACTCTCTGCGAGTCTCCTTTGGCTCGTGGCTTGTTCCACAAGGCTGTTATTATGAGTGCTCAGGGCTTGAGCATTCCCGATGCTAACGGAAATCCAATGGGTGGTCGTTACAGCGGTGGCACCATCGAGGATGCTATGGCAAACTCTAAGAAGATGTTCGACTGGGCTGGTATGACCGATTTGCAGAAGATGCGTGCAGCCTCTACCGAGACCATCTTCGCTCTGCCTACTCTCTATCAGCAGGTTAACAATCCCGCTCCACAGGGTGGTGGCATGATGGCTATGATGCGTATGGGCATGGGCTTTATGCCAATGATTGACGGTTATGTCAGCGTAAAGAGCTTCGACGATGCTACTCGTGAGGGCACACTGGCTGACGTTCCCTATATGATTGGTTATACACTCAACGATATGGGTAATATGGCTCCAAACATTGCAGAGTTCTGTAAGGTTCGTCAGCAGAAGGGTGGCAAGGCTTGGGCTTATGAGTTTGCTCGTCCATTGCCCGATGATGGTTCACATCCTGAGGTTACTCAGCGCCTGAAGGGTGCTTTCCACTCTTCTGACCTGTGGTTTGTATTCAAGTCATTGAAGCACTGCTGGCGTCCTTGGACCAAGGGCGACTGGGATCTCTCTGAGAAGATGCTTACCGCCTGGACTAACTTTGCTAAGTATAGCGATCCTAACGGTCCTAAGGGTGGTGAATGGAAACCCTGCACCGAGAAGAATCCAAGCTTCATGGTCTTCAAGTTGAACGACAAGGATGCTGAAGCTTCATTCTTCGGCGCTCCAGAAAAGGATCCTAATCCTCAGCCATTCCCATTCGGTGGTGGCATGCCTGGTCCTGCCAGACGATAAATAAGCAAAGAAGAGGAGCAATTGCTCCTCTTCTTTTTGTTATTACTTCTTAGAATAATCTTAGTTCATCTTTGTCATGCGGTAGCCCATGCGCTTCAACTGCACGGCAGCACCCATGAGATAGAGCTGGTGCAGACAGGCAAGATAACCATTGAATGCCTCTTTGGTGCCTGGCTCCAAGCGCTGATGCATCAGGGCATTATAGACTCGTGAGGCACACTCACCTGTTACTCTTTCCAACAGCGTGTAGTCAACACCTTCAAGCAGCAACACCTCTTCACGGATATATTCGTCCATGCTGTCGTAGCCACGCTTGTCGCGCAGATAAGTGTAGAGGTCTTCAAGTTTTGAGTAGATTTCCCATTCCGTGTCCCACATCTTGGCAACGGCCATACCGATATACATCATCCATCCGAGCGATGCAGAGGGATAGTCTTGAAACTCTCTGATGCCGTCAGGGAGATATGCCTTAGCAATATCTTTCCATTTATCTTCTACGTCAGGACATTCGGGCAGTCTCTCGTCCACCTCGTTCAGTCCCAGCAGGAACTGTTGCAAGTCCTTTTTCAATAACTCTTCAAAATTATCCATACTCGTTATTTTCTTGCAAAGGTACGATTAAGTGAATGAAATTCCAAATTTATTTGAGAATTTCTGAGCGTGAGGTTCCTTCGAAACAACGTCTCAAAAGTAGTGCAAACCGAGAGAAATACAACATTATTTCTCCACTTTGTGCCAAAACAGTTTATGCCTCAAAACATGTAACCTTTTAACATGACCAGCCTCAAATGCCGATGTGCAAAGGTTTTGAGCCATGTTAATAGTTGTCTCAACTATTAACATACTCCTAACCTACATCTGCATATTAAAAAATCCGTTTCATCTGTCAAATCCGTGTTCGAATTTAATTCGTGAAATTCGATACTTCGCAACGCCACACTCTGCACCTTTAGGTCAGAGAATTCGTGGTTTAGTAGATGTATGTTAATAGTTGAGGCAACTATTAACATGCCTGAAACGTCCTGTGTATCGTGGTTTGCGGGGTGCCATGTTAATAGGTTAATAGTTTTTGCGAGAACCTTTATTAGAATACAGAATGCCCTTACGAGTATTCGAGAAATACAGCTAACACAGCGCTGAATACAGCTAATCCAGCGCTGAAATAGCTGTATCTGCACCCCAATAGTTATTGTTTAGCACTTCAATAGTTATTGTATTGGATGTCAATAGTTATTGTATTGCGATGCCAAAGTACCTCTTTCGTGAGCCCTCGATTTTGTTTGCAGCCTACATCCGAATAGTTTGAAGCCTAAATTCGATGAGAATAATGCGTAAATTCTCCTCGAATTATGCCGTCAAACTCCTCGAATTATGCCGTCAAACTATTTGTGTTCTTTTAGTAGAATCATCGGGATAGGTTTTTGATTCTTCTGTGAATGACACAAATCGACAGTCCTTTTATATATAAGTATTACAGAGAAGTTGTCTTAACAAAGAGCAACTCTTCCAAGTTTTTCAATATTAAGGTTAACGCTAACATTTATTGCCTTAAAGAGTTTGAGAACAGTCATAAATGCGAGGGGGACTATCTATAGAATGAAATAAAAAAGGGATTTAATTTTGTCTCTTCAAAGAAAAAACATATCTTTGTCTAGTGATATTGAAAAATAATAAAGCAATAACTGCTGAACTATGAAGAATATGAAAAAGATATTATTGCTGGCTGTAGTAGCTATGCAGACTGTAACAAACAGCTATGCCCAGCGCAGTCCGATAGGTATCGTTAGCGTGCAGGATACTGTGAAAAGTGTCCAGTGGGGTATTATATCTTCGATAGCCGAAGAGGGTGAGCGTGGCTTGCAATTGGCTAGTGTGTCGAATATATCGGCCCATACGTTTAATGGTTTGCAATTTGCAGGCGTCAATAATATTTCCAGTGGCATGAATCGTGGCTTGCAGTTGTCGGGAATCTTGAATGTCTCGTCGGGTATGATGCGTGGTTGGCAGTGGGGTGCCGTCAACTATACTGACTCGCTGGATGGTATACAGATTGGTGCGTTCAATGTGGCTCGCAAGCGCCCCAAGGGTTGGCAAGTTGGTCTGATAAATCTGTCGTACGATACGATTGGTCATAAAATAGGATTGGTAAACATCAGCCCAGAAACAACTATTGACGTGATGATGTATGGTGGTTCATCGACCAAGACAAACTTGGCCATTCGCTATCGTAACCGCTCCACATATAATATCATTGGTGTGGGAACGCACTTTATGGGACTTGACTCGAAGTTCTCGGGTGCGGTATTCTATCGTTTAGGACAATATCGTCAGTTGTCACCTAAATGGAGCCTTAGCGGTGATATCGGTTACTATCATGTAGAGACTTTCTCCAAGAATAACACAGAGAAGCCAGAGCGCCTCTATTCCTTGCAAGCTCGCATCAATGCTGACTATCAGTTCTGCAAGAAATTTGCAGCCTTCGCTTCAGTAGGATGGGGCATAACACGCTATTATGATCGCAATGAGACCTATCGCAACCGCCCTTTGATGGAATTAGGTCTGACTTATCGAATACCGCGCGACCAGCACGATGCATGGCAAGGAGTGTGGGATGAAAAACACTCAAAATTAGTCTTTGCTGATTCAACGATGGCACTTCCTGTAAAGAAACGCTACTGGCAGGCTGCAGCCGAGGTTACGGGTATCAATGTAGGGGTGCAGCTCTTCGACCGCTATGCCCTCAACTCTGACTTTGCTCAAACTACCCTGCGTTCACTCCGTCATAACTTCACTGATGGAATGGTGTGGGATAATGACTTCTTCATTACTAATATGTTTGCCCATCCTTATCATGGCAACCTCTATTTTAATGCTGCACGTACCAACGGTCTTACCTTCTGGGAATCTGCACCATATGCTCTTGGCGGTTCATTGATGTGGGAGTTCCTGGGTGAGACGGAGCCGCCTGCTATCAACGATGTCTTGGCAACATCAATGGGAGGTATGGCCATTGGCGAAATGACCCATCGTCTGAGCCTCACCATTCTTGATGACCGTGACCGAGGCTTCTCGCGCTTCTTCCGCGAGGCAGCAGCAGCTATCATCAATCCCATTCAGGGCTTGCATCGTATTTTTAGTGGCGATGCATGGCGCGTGCGTCACGACCACTATCGCTATCACGACTTTAGCAGAACACCCATTGATGTATCAATCTCTGTAGGTTGGCGTTATCTGGCTGACGATGGCGCTCTGTTCCGTGGTATTCACGCTCCTTATATTAATATGACGTTGACCTATGGTAATTCTGTAGATGGCGAGCACCATACCACACCCTACGACTTCTTTGACGTAGAGATGAATTCTGCATTCGGTGGTGGACAGCCCTTTGTCAATACCCTTAATATTGTAGGACGTTTATGGAGTACACCTATCCTTGATAAAAAAGATATGGCGGGTGAGTTTGGTATCTACCAACATTTCAACTACTATGATGCCAAACCTATAGAGAATGGTTCTGAGCTGACACCTTATCGTATCAGTGAGGCGGCTGCATTTGGTCCTGGATTCGTACTCTCATTGCCCCAGATGGGTGGATTGTCTAAACTGGAACAACGTATCTTCCTCAGCGGTATCCTGCTGGGTGGTACCAAGAGTGACTACTTTAATGTTATAGAGCGTGACTACAATATGGGTAGTGGCTTCAGTATCAAGTCTAAGACACAACTCGACTTCGGTCGTTTCGGTCGTTTTGTGCTCAATGCCAAATATTTCCGTCTTTACACTTGGAAAGGTTACGAGAACAAGGATTTGCAAGCCTATGCCGACGGCACCAAGGATTTGCACTATCTAAACGTACAGGGTGATCGAAGCAATGCTGCCCTTTTGGTGATTAATCCAGTGATGGAAATGCATCTTGTGCGCCAATGGTCTATTGTCTTATCTGGTACCTACTACTCGCGTCGTACTTTTTATAAGTATTACCCGACGGTACATGCCAATACTTTCGAAACAAAGATTGGACTCACATGCAGACTATAGCTCAAGCGTATGGGTAAATTGTCAAGATGGATTATAACATTTCTTCTAATCTCTCAACGGCATGGGTGATGTCTTCCGCAAACCGGTTGTGGTCTTTTAAGAAATCAGAAATGCTGTCAGAGATGACGCTACGGAGTTCTGGATTCATCTCATCTACATAACTGCTAATGGCAAACTCTATGTCGTCCTTCTGCCAGTCGAGGGTAGAATGAATATAGACGTTTCGCTTCTGATGCAGGAAGCTATAGGCGGTCTCTATACTGTCGCGGGTAATCATTGGTCGTAGCCGATGGGGCGGAATTGCTTCTGAGACTCACTCCATACGAAACCGTAGGGCATGAGGTAATCCTTAATATCTTTGGGCTCTCTGTTGAAAGCATAGCATAGTGATTCCAACGTGTCAAACTCCTCATCGCGAAGGAGCATATTGACACTGGATACCAATATTGCAGGGTCCTTAGGCAAGTAATCCATATAATTGTTATTTTAGATATTCATCATCGCGGACCAGTATCTTCTCAATTTTTCCGATATACATGGTATGGAAGTCGCGTTGAGGATAATTCGCATCGATGGTGTCTTGATAGAGGAAACCGCCCTCAGAAAGTTCTGAGGCATACAGTTTCTTACAGATAAGTACCAACTTGGCTTCTTGGAAATATACTGAGTTATCGGCATAGACGGGAGTAAGTCCTGTCTTGGCTATCTTGTCTTCCTCACGACCAGAGACACTTCCCAGATATGCCATCTGTTTCTTAAACGACTGATCCATGACGCAGAGGGTGAAGTAAGGCTCTTCGTCAACGAACTTCTTGGTATATCTTGAAGGGCGCAGATAGATAACTGCCGTAGGATCATTGTGGCCCCACAGACAACCGAGATGCCCCCAAGAGGCGGTCATCGTGTTACACCCCGACTGCTCGTTACCAGCAGTCACCAACATCCATTCACCACCAATAAGATTGAACGGATTGAACTTCATGTCCTTGTAGTTAATCTCTTGCATATACTCTACCTTAGTTCTTATACAACAAACTCTCGCAAGTATTGACTTACGAGAGTTTTTGTTGGGTGCCCGGTGGGACTCGAACCCACGACATTCAGAACCACAATCTGACGCTCTAACCAACTGAACTACGGGCACCATGTCGGTTTTGCGGGTGCAAAGGTACGGGAATTATTTGGATTGACCAAATTATTCCCGTACTTTTTTTGATTTTTCGCGTTTTTTTTTTGTAAAACTACTTATTCAGCAGTTTTAGCTGGAGTTGCGGGAGCCTCCTGAGCAGGAGCTTCAGCTGCGGGAGCAGCTGCATCCTTAGTCTGACTAGCACCAAAACCAGGGAGATTGTTGGGGTTAGTAACAGGATTCTCGATGTTCTCCATTACTGATGAGTCAGTGGTAGCGGTAGGAGCAACCCATGCGCAGATAATGCTGATAACTACCATTGCGGCAGCGAGGCCCCATGTAGCTTTCTCAATGAAGTCAGTAGTCTTGCGAACACCACCGATTTGGTTGTAAGAAGCAAAGCTTGATGACAGACCGCCACCTTTTGACTCCTGAATCAGCACAATACCAATCATCAGTATGGCTGCAACCACGATTAGAATTACAAATAATGTGTACATAATTTTTTAATTTTTAATTATTTAATTTTGTTGTTTATTTCTTTTTGCTGTTTATTATCAATTTCTCTAAGAATCGAACCTGGTCTGTGAAGTAGGCATTCTTTTTCGGATACTTGACGCTGAGTCGGTTAATAATGTCGAGAGCCTTCTGATAGCGACCCTGCTTAATATAGATGCGGGCAAGGGTCTCGGTGAAGTATTCCTCTTCATTGTCGTCTGCCTCGTCTTGTTCCTTATTATCGCCTGCCTCTTCGGGCAAGTCATTGAGTGTGATGCGACCTTTCTCTTGTTCCAAAAAGGTGTCAATGAGGTCTTGACCTTTCATCTGTGGCGCATCTTCTTGGTCGGCATCGTTCTCTGTTTCCAACAGATATGCCACATAGTCGATGGCAGCATCAGCTGGAGTGGGGCGGCGCTTCTTTTCTTTCGGCTCATCGTCTTCGGGAATGGAATCGAGGAAGTTGTCGATGAGGTCTACAGTGCGGTTCTCCGAACTTTGTGCTTTAAGTTTTGAGCTTAGAGTTTTCTCGCTACGCAGTTGGTAGTGGGCCGCCTCAATCATGTTGAAAATAACCTTACGGTCGGTAATATATAGTGCTGCGCGTCGCAGTTCTTCATTGAAGGCTGCATCGTGGAGCAGATAGAGATTCTGCAGCATGAGAAGTCGAGCCGTTTGGAAATACGGATTCAGTGCCAACATAGAACGCAACTCGTACAGCGTGTCGCGGTCGAGTCGTTCGGGGTGGTTGATAAGTTCCATAATCTCCATATATCTTGTCTTCTTGTCTCTGTTATCTATTCACTATTCTCTCTTCACTAGCGTAGCGCCTACCAGTTTGCAACTGTCGCGTTGAAAATCTGGTCGCAGATATCTTTCGTCATCTGAGTGACGAGTTCCTCTTGTACCGAGTTGAGCGACTGTGTAGTCTCATAAGTAGCCGTAGCTGTGAACGTGCGTTCAAAGTCTTCGGTGTGTTTTACGTTGTTAGTGAAACGTACATTGACAGTCATAGAGAGCTCGGTTTGGGCTGAATAACCTTCCGCGCTAACAGACTTGTTGCGTTGTTGGTACTGAGTGATCTCGCCTTCTATCTTAAGATCGCCATTCTGCTTCACCTGAATGAGTCGGGTGTGGTTGGCAAACTTATCTTTCAGTTCATTATTGAACATAGGACCCATAGGGCCCCATACATAGCTGGCACGAATAGGGAATTCGGCAATCTGTATCGTCTTGGTCTTACTATAGTCGATGCTGGCACCGTTGAACTTGTAGCTCACGGAGCAAGCCGATAGTAGTACGAGGACTACAAGGCAGAGGGATGTACGCAGTTTACTTGTCCATTCCATATTGCTTCAGTCTCCTATATAGTGTGCGATCGCTGATGCCTAACTCTGCAGCGGCTTTCTTACGATTACCGCCATTACGCTCTAATGCCTTTTCTAACATCTGACGACTGAGGTCGTTGAGGTTTAGACTCTCTATCTCTGGTTCTACATATTCTTCTGCTACAGCATCCTCAGCTGAGTTGACTGTAGACAATTGAGAGTTTACTGTTGAGAGTTGAGAGTTAACAGTTGAGAGCTGAGTGGTGAGCGTGGATAGTTGAGAGGGAGTAATTTGAGTGGGAGCATTGCCCTTTACATCCTCCATCTGCTTCTTCAACGTACTCATCTCGCGGCGCATGTCATTAACATTGCTGCGCAACTCGAAAAGAATCTTGTAGAGAATCTCACGCTCGTTCTCGAAAGAGTGTTCACCCTCAGAGTGGATGGTTGCCAACTGGGTGGTCTCCTGATCCTGAGGAATGAAACGGGCAAGTATCTCTGGAGTTATCTGTCGGTCGGTGCTGAGGATAGATATCTGTTCAGTGATATTCTTCAGCTGACGTACGTTGCCAGGCCATTTGTAACGCATCAACAAGTGCTTGGCCTCATCGGTCAACACAACCTTGTCCATATGGTATTTCTCTGCCATCTGTAGAGCAAACAGGCGGAATAACAATACGATGTCTTCGCCACGTTCACGGAGCGGGGGCATCTGTACGGGCACCTGATTAAGACGATAGTAGAGGTCTTCGCGGAAACGTCCCTCGCTGATGGCCTGACGGATGTTTACATTGGTTGCTGCTACGATGCGTACATCGGTCTTGCGAACCTCGGTGGCACCAACAGGAATGTATTCGCCATTCTCCAAGACACGCAGCAAACGTGCCTGAGTTGCCATAGGCAGTTCGCCTACCTCATCAAGGAACAAAGTACCTTTGTTGGCTACACCGAAATAGCCCGGTGAGTCGTTGATGGCTCCAGTAAACGAGCCCTTGATGTGGCCGAAGAGTTCAGAATCGATAGTACCTTCGGGGATAGATCCGCAGTTGATGGCAAAATACTTCTCGCGACGGCGTGGTGAATTGTCATGAATGACACGCGGAATGATTTCCTTACCGACACCGCTTTCGCCCACAATGAGTACACTGAGATCTGTCGGCGCCACTTGTAAAGCGACGTCGAGAGCGCGATTTAGTGCTTCGCAGTTGCCTACGATGTTGTATCGCTGCTTAACGCTCTGTAACTCCGTTGTTTTCATTTAGCGGACAAAGGTACAAAGAAAATCTGACATAATGGCACACTTTGGCAGAAATTTAACTTTCTGCACTCGTTTCTGGCTTAGCGGGCTTCTCCTTCTTGAACATATCTTTGGGATGAGGCTGGGCAAAACGAGCCTTGTTGCCGTCTTCGCGCTTTTCGTGGAAGAGCTTTGGCAGTGGGTTCGCCAGCGGCTCGTCGTAGTTTTGGCGATTGCGGAAAACATCAATTGCTGTATAGATAGCCTGACGCAGTGAGTTCTCATCAGCTTTGCCCTGTCCGGCAATGTCGTAGGCTGTTCCATGATCAGGAGAAGTGCGTACAATGGGTAGTCCTGCGGTATAGTTAACACCATTGTCGAGAGCAAGGGTCTTGAAAGGTGCCAATCCTTGGTCATGATACATAGCCAAAACTCCGTCGAAGTAGTCGTAGGAGCCTGAGCCGAAGAAACCATCGGCAGGATAAGGGCCAAAGGCCTGGATGCCACTCTCTGCCAGTTGTTCGATAGCAGGTGTGATAATCTCTTTCTCTTCAGCGCCTAATAGTCCATCATCACCAGCATGTGGGTTAAGTGCCAGAATTGCGATGCGAGGACAAGAAATGCGGAAGTCGCGGCGCAGAGCCTCGTGGAAGATGGTGGCTTTCTCAATGATGCCTTCTTTTGTGATAGATTTGGCAATATCCTTGATAGGCAGATGAGTGGTGACGAGGGCAACACGCAGCACATCATTCATTAGAATCATCAGGGCTTTTTTGCCTTCACCTAGGCTAGTCTCAATATACTCAGTGTGACCTGGGAATTGGAAACCGGGATTCTGAATAGTCGCTTTATTGATAGGAGCCGTTACAAGTACATCATATAGACCTTTGCGATAGTCGGTCATGGCGCGGTCGAGCGCACAGAATGCAGCATGTCCAGCCTCCTCAGAGGGTGTTCCAAATTCTATTTTTATCTCATCATCGAAGCACGACAATAGGTTCACACGTCCGTCGCGAGCCTCTTCAGCTTCGTTGATAACAGTAAAGTTCGTCTCGATGTTGAGCGCCTTGCGGTGGTATGTTGCTACCTTAGGTGAGCCATAGATGATTGGTGTGCAAAGTTCGAGGATGGTAGGGTCAGCAAAAGCTTTCAGTATCACCTCGTAACCGACACCGTTGGTATCTCCTTGCGTGATAGCCACGCGAATTTTCTTATCTTGTTCCATATTGTCTTTAGGGGTATTTCGTTATGTCGTTATATCGTTATTTCGGTTTCCTTGTTGTTTGGCTGTTGATAGCAGTCCGCAGGCGGCAAAGATATCCTGTCCGCGAGAAGCGCGGATAGTGGTAGTAATACCGTGGTTAGTGAGATAGTCGCGCAATGCTTCCATACGTTTCTCGTCAGAACCTGGCAGGTCGACATTGGGAATCTCGTGAAAACGAATCAGATTGACACGACACTCAAGGCCTTCGAGCAACTTTACAATCTCGCGAGCATACATTGGAGTGTCGTTGAGTCCGCCAAAACAGATATATTCGAACGAACAACGGCGCTGATGAGTGAAGTCATACTGACGCAGTAGTTCGAGGGTTTCAGTGAGTGGCATTGCTTTTTCGGCAGGCATCAGCTGCAGACGCTGTTCATGAATAGGTGAGTGCATGGAGATGGCAACATGACAATCGCTCTCGTCGAGGAAGCGCTTGAGTTTGTTGCGCACACCAACGCTGCTTACCGTGATGCGCTTGGGACTCCACTGCCAACCCCAGTCAGCTGTCATAATCTCTGTTACGCGTAATACGGCATCAAGGTTGTCCATAGGCTCTCCCTGTCCCATGAATACAATATTCGTGAGGCGGTCCACCTCAGGCAAAGCGTAAATCTGATTCAGAATATCGGCAGCCGTAAGGTTGCCATGCCATCCCTGTTTGCCCGTCTGACAAAACAGACAGTTCATTTTACAACCCACCTGACAAGAAACGCACAAAGTGGCGCGGTCGTGGTCGGGAATGAACACCGTCTCGACAAACTGCTCTGTGTGTGTAGCAACTGAGTCATAACATACAGGGAAAAGGTATTTGATGGTACCGTCTTTAGAGCGCTGGCAATCGATGGGAGCTAATGCACCCACCTCGTAATGTTCAGCCAATAGCAGACGGTTCTGCTTTGACAGATTTGTCATTTCCTCGATAGTGCTGACATGCTTTTCGTAGAGCCACTGCGTAATCTGCTTGGCAGTGAATGCAGGCATGCCTAACTCTGTAACCACAGCTTTAAGCTCGGTGGGAGTCATTCCTATCAAGCGCTTCTTTTCATTTTTCATACTGCAAAGGTACTTTAATAAATTAAAAAAAAATAATTAAGAATTAAAAATTATATTCTTTTAATAGGATTTTGGCTATTTGCGGGGAAAATATTATCTTTGCACCTAATAAACAAAAATGTATCGATGAAACAGAAAACAGATTGCTTCATAGCCTGTCAAACGCTAGCTGACGTGATGCCTGCCATTGAGCAGTTGCGCCGCAGCAGGGTAGTCAGGCATCTTTTTTTATTGGTAAATGCAGAGCTGGCTGCACAGACAAAAGCGCCCAAAGATTGTACGCTGTTGGTGACGGACAGTCTGTCCAGTAGTGCTTTTGTGTCGCTGATAGCTGAGCATGCAAAAGCTACCTATGCGTTGCTTTGTTTGAAACCACTGCCCCTACAATTGGGTGAGGGCGCATTGGAGCGCATGATGCTGGTGGCTGGTGATGCTGAGGCTGCAATGGTATATAGTGACCGCTATACAATGGAACAGGGAGAGCGCAAGGCGCATCCTGTTATAGACTATCAAGACGGTTCGCTGCGTGATGACTTTGACTTCGGTAGTGTATGGCTGGTACGCACCTCTTTGTTGCATCAATATGCTACCAGTGATTACGACCGTGATTATCAATATGCGGGACTTTATGACCTGCGACTATTCTTGAGTCGTAAAGGTAGTCTGTTGCACCTGAACGAATACCTTTATACAGAGGAAGAACGTGATCTTCGTGCCTCTGGAGAGAAGCAATTTGACTATGTTAATCCTGCTAATCGCAACGTGCAGATAGAGATGGAACAAGCTTGTACTGCCCATCTGAAAGCAGTAAATGCCTTGGTTGATACCACTCTTTATCAGGAAGTTGATTTTGATGAACAGGATTTTGCCGTAGAGGCATCTGTCGTTATTCCTGTGTTCAATCGTGCTAAAACCATCAAGGATGCGGTGGAGAGCGTCCTCTCACAAAAGACATCCTTTAGATATAATATTATTGTGGTGGATAACCACTCTACAGATGGTACCTCAGAGATTCTTTCTAAACTTCAGGAAAGTCATAACGACAAACTTTACGTGATTGTTCCAGAACGCTATGACTTGGGAATAGGAGGCTGTTGGAATGAGGCTATACAGAGTGATTTCTGCGGACGTTTTGCCGTGCAACTTGACAGTGATGACCTATACTCATCACCGAAGACATTGCAAACCATAGTGGATGCTTTCTATAAACAGAAGGCGGCGATGATTATCGGCTCATATCGTATGTGTGATTTTGAGTTGAAAACTTTGCCACCAGGACTGATTGCTCATAAAGAGTGGACAGATGAGAATGGACCTAACAATGCGTTGCGTATCAATGGATTGGGTGCTCCACGAGCATTCTTTACGCCATTGTTGCGTCAGGTGGGTTTCCCTAATACATCGTATGGTGAAGACTATGCCTTGGGATTGATGTTCTCACGTCGTTATCGTATCGGTCGTATCTTCACAGAATTGTATTTGTGTCGTCGATGGGGCGGTAATTCTGATGCGGCACTTTCAATAGAAAAAATCAATGCCAACAACCTTTACAAAGATCGTCTGCGCACGATGGAACTTCATGCTCGTCAGCAGATGGTACAGGGTAGGGAGGATGTGCTGAGCGAATCGCCATTGATGCGCTTCTTTAATCGTCAGTTGCAGACGTGGGAAGAGGTGCGCCAGCGCTATCGTGACTTAGAACAGGTGGAGACAATCGAGTTGGTGGCTGACACCTTTACGATGACGGCTCAGTGGAATCCTGCCCGTATAGGATCTACAGGAGCTAAGATAGATGCAAAGTCTATTGCAGAACGTCCTTGTTTCCTCTGTGCAAAGAATCGTCCGAAGGAACAAATGCATCGTATGGTTGACGGTATCTATGAATTGTTGGTTAATCCATTCCCAATACTGCCAGTTCACTTTACACTGCCTACGCTTCGCCATCAACCACAGCGAATTCTTCCAATGTATGGTGAGATGATGCAGATTGCTCAGCGCAATACTGATCTTACCTTATTATATAATGGTCCGCGTTGTGGTGCTTCGGCTCCTGATCATGCTCATCTTCAGGCTGTTAGTAGTGGCATTCTGCCTTTGCAGCGTACTTGGCAACGATTGAGCCGTAATCTCGTTGAGGTTGTCAAACATAATGAGGATGATGGTATTTGGCAAGTGGTGGATTATCCTGCGGCAGCTTTCTTAATTAAGAGCCATAGTGCAGAAAGTAGTGAACAGCTCTTCAAACAGTTGTATAAGTGTTTGCCACCATCAGATGATGAAACAGAACCGATGATGAATATCATTGCATGGAATGGTGGTGATGGACTGTTGAGCGTGGTGCTGCCACGTCGTAAACATCGTCCTGCTTGTTATACAGCTGAGGGCGATGCACAGTTTATCATTAGTCCAGGAGCAGTAGATATGGGAGGATTGATTATTACACCACGTGAACAAGACTTCCGTCGACTTACTCCAGAACTGGTAATGAGCATCTATCAGGAGATTTCGTTAGATACAGAACAAATGGCACTGATAGTCAAGAAATTAAAAGAACTGCCAATTACCACTCAACAATCATCAATCAATTCAAAGCAAGTGCAGCCTTCTGTTACGGTTGGTATTGTTAGCGGACAAAAGATACACTTTTCACTTAATGGCGCTTATACCGCAAAGGGTGAGATAATTAAGGGCGACCAGACCGTGGAATTCTCTGAAGGTGGTATTTTGTGGAATGGCAATCAGTATCGTGAGTTGACTTTTACACCTCAGTCATCGCAGTCATCGTTCTCACTATATGATGTGACTATTGGTGTTAATTTTCACTGGGAACGCAAAGAAACACAGGTGTTCTTGGGAACATTGCGTCTAGTGGTAGAATCAGACAAGATTATTGCCATCAACGAACTGCCCGTAGAGAGTTATCTGGCATCGGTTATCTCCAGCGAGATGAAGGCTACAGCTGGATTGGAACTGTTGAAAGCACATGCTGTGATTAGTCGCTCGTGGTTGTTGGCACAGATGAAGCGCCGTGAAGAGAATAAGGAACAAAAGAATGGCTTCTTCTCGTTTATTAAGAAAGACGATGAACTGATTCGCTGGTACGATCGTGAAGATCACACAATCTTTGATGTTTGTGCCGATGATCACTGCCAACGTTATCAGGGTATTACCAAACAGACCAATCGCGCTGTTGAACAGGCGTTGAGGGCAACACGTGGACAGATTCTCTGCAGTGGTGATGAAATCTGTGATGCTCGTTTCTCTAAATGTTGTGGAGGAGTGACTGAAGAGTTCCAATATTGTTGGGAAGATACTCCAAAACCATACCTTGTCAGCGTAGAAGACCCATTCTGTAATACACATGACAAGGCGGTTCTCTCACAAGTGCTCAATGACTACGACCAAGAGACCAACGACTTCTATCGCTGGACTGTAGAATATACTGTTGATGAGATTTCAAATCTTATCAATGAAAAACTGAAAGATGACTTCGGCACGATTACCGATCTTATCCCATTGGAGCGAGGCAAAAGCGGACGTATTTGGAAGTTGAAAATCGTTGGTACGAAGAAAACCTTTACCATTGGTAAGGAATTGGAAATTCGTCGTGCACTTAGTGAGAGTCATCTCTATAGCTCTGCCTTTGATGTAGAGAAGACTGCAACAGGATTCCGCCTGAATGGTAAAGGCTGGGGACACGGAGTAGGACTCTGTCAGATTGGTGCTGCCGTTATGGGACAGCAGGGCTATCGTTATGATGAGATACTCTTGCACTATTATCGCGGGGCTGAAATCAAAAAAATATATTAAGTAATATGGAGAAGCATAGAAATTGCTGGTGGTGGATACCAACATTGTATGTTGCAGAAGGACTACCTAATGTGGTAGTGATGACTGTGGCAGTGGTTATGTATATGCAGTTGGGTATGACCGACACGGATATTGCATTATATACGGGTTGGTTGGGATTACCATGGGTAATCAAACCATTGTGGAGTCCGTTTGTCGATCTTTATCGAACCAAACGTTGGTGGGTACTTGCCATGCAAATGCTGTTAGGTTCATCGTTGGCGGGTGTTGCTTTCACGCTAAACACACCGTTTTGGTTTCAAGGAACGATGGCATTCTTCTTCTTGATGGCATTTAGCAGTGCAACGCATGATATTGCTGCGGATGGTTACTATATGTTGGAACTCGATGATCATCAGCAAGTATGGTTTGTTGGTATTCGTAACACATTCTATCGTTTAGCAGTTATCTTCGGTAATGGAGTGCTGATACCTGTTGCAGGTATGTTGCAACTGGTGTTCCGCCATCAGAAGGCTTTTACATGGAGTCTTGTATTCTACGGATTGGCAGCATTATTCATTGCCATATGGCTTTATCATGCTTATATCATGCCACGTTCACAAGCTGATCAGGCACACGATACCAATGTTCGTGAGGTGGCCAAGGGAATAGGAACCGCATTCCGCTCTTTCTTCCAAAAGCTACCACCGCGTGAGATGCTCTATGCGATGCTTTTCTTGTTGTTTTACCGATTCCCTGAAGCATTGTTGGGTAAGATGAGTCTTACCTTCTTGATGCGTCCTGCTTCAGCTGGCGGTTTGGGACTGTCACCACAGGAATTTGGATTAGCTAGTGGTACTATTGGCGTCATAGGTTTGACTATTGGTGGTATCTTAGGAGGACTATTAGCTGGACGTGATGGCTTTAAGCGATGGCTATGGCCAATGGTGTGTGCTATCACTCTGCCTGATATCGTTTATGTTTATATGAGTTACGCGATGCCTGATAATCTGGTGCTTATCAGTAGTTGTATCTTCGTAGAACAGTTTGGTTATGGATTAGGCTTTACAGCGTTAACACTCTATATGCTTTATTTCAGTAAGGGCGCATTCAAGACTTCTCACTATGCATTTTGTACAGCAATCTCTTACTTGGGATTGATGTTGCCAGGCATGTTGTCGGGCTGGATGAAAGATATGTTGGGATATCGCTCTTTCTTTATTGCCGTGATGCTGTTATGTCTTGTCACCTTTGTAGTTACGGCATTAATTAAAGTGGATCCGGAATTCGGTAAGAAACAAAAATAATACTAATAGAATATATTAAAGCGGCAATGGTTTCACAACCGTGCCGCTTCTTTTTTTTGTTAGTATTAATAATGGAAAAGAAATCGTTTCTTGTCTTATTTGCGTTGTAAAGATACAAACTATTTTTGAAACCACCATACTTTTTTGTTAAAAAATAGTGCTTTAGGGCATATTTTATTGTGTTTTGGGCTAAAAAGTATGTTTTTCCTATACATTAATAGGTATTTCCCTACTCACAAATAGGATTTTCGCCTTGTAAAGCTGTTGGATAGTCTCTATCTTTGCACTATCAAAAGTAAACAACATGTCGAACAATTTAAAATATACGACTATGAAACGGATTTATACTTTCCTCGCAATGGCCATAATGGCAATGACGATATTCACAAGCTGTGAAAGACTGAATGAAGCAGAAGACCGCCATGAGGCTCGTACGCTTGACGGTACTTGGACAGGATATATCGATACCTATTATACTGATCGATGGGGCCTCACAGGTGATAATTATCGCACTACAATGTACTTTGAGCGTGACAATGCTTACGGAGGTTGGGGCTATGAAGTTGACTACGATGTTAATAGCCGCTACTCAGACTACTACTACTGCGAGTTTGAATGGGAAGTATTTAACGGAACTATCCGTATCAGCTATGCCGACAGTTGGAACAATGTTTATATCAGCGACTATTGCCTCGATGATTACTACTTCACTGGTTATATGGATGACGGAACGTCAAAAGACATCTGTTTCCGCCTCACCTATGATAACCGCTTCGACTGGAGTCCATGGCGTCGCGCCGCTACAAGAGGAGCAGACAATGATAGTAAAGTAAAAGCCAGCGGAATATTTGTAAATACTCAAAAGTGATTTTGATTATAGATAGTTGTCGAGAAGATGCCGGACCGTGAGATACGATTCGGCATCTTTTTATTGTCTTAACTGTTAGATGTTCCCGTATATTGGATGGCCAGCATAGTGAGGTCATCACTCTGCTCGGCAGTACCTACATAGGTGTGTATAGCCTGATTCATGCGGTTGATGAGTTGTTCGGGCTGATGCGCGCCGTCAGCTAATGCCTGGCGGGCAATATTCCAAACACGATTGTCGCCAAACAGCTTGTGATTACAATCTTCGGCTTCGTTGAGGCCATCGGTATATAAGAAAATGGTAGTATACTGATCGAGGTTGACCTCTTGCAGCTTGTATTTGAAATCTGCTAAAACACCAATAGGAAGATTAGGTTCACAAGAGAGTGCGCCGACATCGCGACCTACAAGCAGTGGCGCATTATGTCCACCATTACAGTACTGGAGATGTCCCGTATTCAGATTGAGCACACCCACAAACACGGTAACGAACATATTTGTCTCGTTGCCATCGATAAGTGCATTATTAAGGGTTGATACGATATGGTCTGGTTCCGTGACATGATTTGCGATATTGCGGAACAAGGAGCGCGTAACAGCCATAAACAATGCGGCTGGGATACCTTTGCCTGATACATCACCGATGCAGAAAAATAGTTGTTGGTCGCGAATGAAGAAATCGAAGAGATCTCCACCAACACCCTTTGCAGGCGTAACCATTCCATAGATATCAACATCATTGCGCTCAGGGTAGGGCGGGAAAGTCTTGGGAAGCATTGCCATCTGGATATCGTGAGCAATCTTTAACTCACTCTCAATGGCACTCTTCTGTGCAGTCGTTTCCTGCAACTCGGCAATATATTGTGTCAGCGAATGTTGCATACGCTCAAAAGAGTCACGCAAAAGGTGTATTTCATCGTGGCTATCTACTCTGGGCAGTGGTGTGTTGAATTGTCCTTTCGCTATCTCACCTGCAGCCCAAGACAATAGCTTAATGGGGAGCGTGGATCTTTTTATGACGATATGACCAACGATAAAGATAATCATTAGTCCTAAAGTAATCAAGAACATCAGTACCACTCCGATAATACCCAAGATGACTTGAATCATGAATGTTGGGATTACAAAAGCTATTGACCAGTCAATGTGCTTGATGGGCATGTAATAGATAAATGAATTTTGCCCATTGATTACAAGGTTATTACCATTGTCTTCTTTGTTATATTGGCCTTGTACTCTATCTGTCATCTGTCGACCTACATATTCAGCAATGCTGTCGGATGCTGCTCGGGCTTCAGCGAAATAGTTGGCTTTAATCACTCGTTTATGATCGGGGTGGGCAATATAGTTGCCTTCCTTGTCGATGATAAAGAAATAGATATGTTCCTTATCGTTGAAGTCATCATCATCATTATCTTCATTAAAACTATTATAAGAGATTAGAACTCCTTCGCATAGCTTTTCGCTCAGCCATTTGAGAGATAAATCGGCACCTAATACAGCAACGGTGCGACCTTGCTTGTCGTGAATAGGTATCAGATAGGATACCAGTGGCATCTCTTGATTACCATCATCGAAGAATGGTTTAGACCATTGTGCGGAGTCTTGTGCAAGAGTTTGAGTAAACCATTCCTGTTTCAAGTAGTCGTGTTTGGCATCAGCGATTGTTCGTTTTTCGATGCTTCCATCTTCGTTCCTTACCGCATAAGGACAATACCAACGACCTTTCTGGGGATAGTAGTTCTCAATAAAGCTAATGCCACAACTACGCAGATAGGGGTTAAGTTCTACCATGCGTTCCATAATGTCTTGCAGTTGATCGGGCTGGTTGAGATGTTCTTCTATCACCGGTGCAGTATTGACAGAAGCTACATAGATGTCTGACAGGATACGACGTACACTTTCGGTGTGGCTCTCTAAGTATTCTGAACAAATATTTTCCGAAGCAATCAGAAAACTCTCTTTACCTACCTTATAAAATATATACGAGGCTAATCCCATGAGAACCAGAAAGGTCAGCATGATGCGCCACGTAAGTCGTCTGGCAAACGAACGTGGATATGGTTTGGGGCTTTTCTTGAAAAACATTAGCTTTTGTAGTTGAAGTTAGTATTATATGCCAAGTCCTCCCTCATAGGAAACATCAACAGCTTTCGACTGGAGAATACGTGAGTTAGGAGCCACACTATGGGTAAGCCAGATGTTACCACCGATTGTTGAGTGATGACCAATAGTGATACGTCCCAATACCGAGGCATTAGAATAGATAGTTACATAGTCTTCTATTATCGGATGGCGTGGCACATTGAGCATATTGCCGTCAGCATCATATTTGAAACTTTTAGCCCCCAATGTTACACCTTGATAGAGTGTGACGTGGTGACCGATGATACTGGTCTCACCGATAACAACACCCGTGCCGTGGTCTATGGCAAAATATTCACCGATGGTTGCTCCAGGGTGGATGTCAATACCGGTCTTAGAGTGAGCTTGCTCTGTAATGATGCGTGGAATGACAGGAACCTTCAACTCATGCAAACGGTGAGCAATGCGGTAATGCGTCATGGCATTGACTACCGGGTAACAGAAGATGACCTCACCGTAGTTAGGAGCAGCAGGGTCATTGTCGAACATAGCTTGAATGTCGGTATAGAGCACACGCTTTAATTCCGGCAGAGTGTCAATAAACTCCAATGCCAGTTGTTCGGCAGCCTGATATACCTGCTCTTTACTTTTGGTACATTCGCAGTCTTCACAGAACTGCAATCCATGTGCTATCTGTTTGATGAGCAGTTTGCGCAGTTCCTGCATATTGACACCTATATTATATGAGCGGATTGTTTCATCGGGCTGTCGTTTGTTGAAATAGTCGGGGAAGATAATATTCTTCACCAGAGCTACAATTTGTTTTACCTGTTCAACAGAGGGCAGTGGCGCCTCAATAGCTGGCATCATTCTCACCTCCTGCTCTGTGAGCTTAGAGAGGAGATTGACGTTCTTGAGCAGTATATCGTTACCTTTGCTGTTCATAACTGTTATACCAATAAATGCTTTTCGAAATAGTTTTGTACATCTTCTTTGTAACTGTCGGATACGGGAATAGCCTCTTCACCTACAATAACGCGGAAACGTTCTACAGACTCAACCTTGGGCATATGGACGATGTAGCTACGATGAGTGCGTAGGAATTCTGGATGTGGCAGATTGTCCTCCATCTTCCTCAGATTCATCAAGCTCAACACCTTCTCTCCATTGTCTAAAGAGATACGAACATAATCTTTCAGGCCTTCAATGTAGAGGATATTATCGAGGCAGACACGTATCAACTTATAGTCACTTTTTACATACATGAAACGGTCTGAAATATAAGCCTGAGGTGGTTTGCTCATACCAAACCATTCCAGAGCTTTATTGGTTGCCTTGATAAAATCTTCATACGAGATAGGCTTCATTATATAGTCGATGGCAGATACCTTATAACCTTCTAGTGCATATTGTTGAAAGGCCGTTGTAAAGATAATCTTTGTCTCTTTAGGGAGTAGTTTGGCAAGCTCAAGACCAGAAAGATCTGGCATTTGTATATCTAAGAAGATAAGTTGAACGGGACGCTCGCGCAATCCTCTCATAGCTTCCAAAGCGCTTCCGTAGATGCCATCGAGACTAAGATACGATGTCTTCTCAACATAGCTCTTTAATAAACCGGATGCTAAAGGTTCGTCATCGATAATAGCGCATTTGATTTTCATAAATTTGGTATTATAAGTAATTGATTTTTTGTTTTATTCTTCGTCAGTTTCTTCGTTAGTGTCTTCTTTCGTGTTGATGCAAAGACATGAACGATAGCTCTTCCCGTCATCACTGATGCCTCGTAACCATGTGTAGCGATTTGGATAGAGTAGGTCAAGGCGACTCTGTACTTGAAGTAATCCAATGCCGTGTCCACTCTTGTCAGATGATGTTTTGGGATGATATGAGTTGCTGATATCGCATATTATTTCAGGACCATTGGTCTTGATGGTGATATGGATATATGAGTGCTCCCTAGGACTGATTCCATGCTTGAACGCATTTTCTACTAGTGAAATAAGAATCATAGGAGCAATACTGCCATTGTATTGTTCGCTTGGGGTTTTGAATGATACTTCAACATCTTGAGACATGCGGATACGCATCAGTTTTACATAGTTCTCCAGGAAGGAAATCTCATCCCTTAAAGGTATCAAGGGTTGTTGATAGTCATAGAGAATATGACGTAACATCTTGGAAAGCTCTTGAATGGTTTCTTTTGCTTTGGGTGCATCAAAAGAAATCAGAGCATAGATGTTGTTAAGCGTATTTAGCAGGAAGTGTGGACTAATCTGTGAACGCAGATTCATCAGCTCAGCCTTGGCACGGGCAGCTTCAGACTCTTTCCACTTCTGGTCTGCTGTAACCCATCGACGTGCAAGAGCCAGTGCAGTTGCACCTGCTGCGAAGATGGCAAAGTTGATACTGTCGCGCAAGACAAAGGAAATGGTATTTAAAGGATTGTAAGCACCTTTGAAGCCTGGAATGAAAATCTCATTCGTTATATTCATCCAGTGGTGCAAGGTGATACCCAAAAAGAATACGAGAACAAGATTGATGAGCAAATCATAACGATGCTTACCTGGTACGAAGAATTTGGGAGCCAGGTATATATAGTTCAGATAGAACACAAACAGCGTCATTGCTGGCTGCATGCAAATCATCAGATAGTGGGGTAGGGTAATACCTGTCCCTCTCCAGTAGGTAAGGGGCGAGAAGAATAGGAATGCCCAAAAGGCGATGTGGCACATGCCTGCAATGTGTCTATTCATGACGGATAGCTTCAATAGGATCCATGTTAGCTGCTTTCTGAGCAGGGATATATCCAAAGAGAACACCGATGCATACACATACGATGAACGATACATAGATAGACCATGCCGGAACGCTCGACGGCATGCCGAACGAAGAGACAAAGGTGCTGGCTCCAACCCCCACGATGACTCCTATGAGTCCTCCCGTGACGGATATCAATACTGATTCTATAAGAAATTGCAAAGAGATGACAGGTCCTGTAGCTCCTACGGCCATACGCAGACCAATCTCCTTGGTACGTTCTGTTACACTTACCAACATAATATTCATAATGCCGATACCTGCCACTAACAATGAGAAGGCTGCAGCAACAACGAGAATAATAGTTACGGTATCCATTGTTGATGACATCGTTTCCATCATTTCTGCCTGTGAACGAATGGTAAAGTCATCTTCTGCTTCACCCTTTAGTTTGTGGTTGTCACGAAGCATCTGCGTCAACTCCTCAATGGCAGCATCTGATAGCTCTTCAGTGATGGCCGAGCAGACAATACTTGAAAAATATGTCTGTGCGTTGATGCGCTTCATCACTGTGGTATATGGTGCAATAACAACATTATCTTGGTCCATTCCCCATGAGTTGTAGCCTTTTGACTTCAATACGCCAATAACACGCATGGGAATTGCCTTGAAGCGGATGGTCTTGCCGATAGGATCAACATTGCCAAAGAGTTCTTTTACGATGGTGCTTCCAACAACACATACCTTAGCTGCTTTCTTGACGTCTTCATCAGTAAAGCAGTCTCCCTCTTCTACGTCCCACAACTTGATGTCGAGATAATCTGTAGATTCACCATACATAGATGTGTTGGTATTGTTGTTACCATAGATGGCTTGTCCGCTGGCTGTTACCTCTGGTGATACCTTCGTGACGAACTTCTTTTCACGCATGATGCGCTCATAGTCAGCCATTTTCAGCGTCTGCATGCTTGACGGATCTTGTCGCACACCACCACGCATGTCGGCACCCGGACGGATAGTCAGCAGGTTAGTACCCATTGTTGACAGTTCCTTGCGGATGCTTTCCTTTGAACCTTGACCGATAGACATCATGATGATGACTGCTGCCACACCGATGATGATACCCAACATAGAGAGGAAAGACCTCATCTTGTTGTTGGCTACGGCACGAAGGCTTATCTTAAATAGATTCAGTAAATTCATTATTACCTCTTTTACTTTTCATTTTTCTCTATTCGCTTCTCACAGGCGAATGCACTAATCATCCACGGGCTTAGGCAATGCTGCCAGCGCCTCGGCTGCTGATTTGATGTTCGTATTTATAGTGTCCTCACGAATCTTGCCATCGCGCAGATTGATGTTGCGTGAGGCATATTCTGCGATTTCCGGATTGTGCGTCACAAAGATGATGGTATGTCCCTGACGATGGAGTTCTTGGAAAAGTACAAGCATCTCAAATGATGTTCGTGTGTCAAGGTTACCTGTAGCCTCGTCGGCAAGCAGCACGGCAGGGTCGTTAACCAGTGCACGGGCAATGGCAACGCGCTGCATCTGTCCACCCGACATCTGGTTGGACTTGTGCTCCAAGCGGTCGCCCAAACCAACAGCTTCCAGCGCTTTGATAGCACGCTTGCGGCGTTCCTCTGCCGATACCTCTGAGTTATACATCAGTGGCAGTTCCACATTTTCTACGGCAGTGGTCTTCGCCAGCAGGTTATAGTTCTGGAAAACAAATCCAATCTTTCTGTTGCGCAGATGAGCACGCTGTGTTTTTGACATCGAGCGCACAGAGATTCCGTCAAGATAGTATTCACCACTGGTAGGCGTATCGAGACATCCCAGTTGGTTCAGCAGTGTAGACTTACCCGAACCAGATGTACCCTGAATGGTGACAAACTCGCCCTCGTAAATCTTGAACGAGACACCACGCAGCGCCTTCACGGTTTCACTACCTACTTGGAAGTAGCGCTTTACATTCTCCAGTTCGATGACTACTTTTCTGTTTTCGTCCATAATTGTCAACTTTCAACTCTCTAATCGTTACTTGTAACGCTTTGTACCTTTAGGTCAAAGAACTTTCAACTCTCAACTTTCAACTCTCAACTATCTCCTTGGTTGTTGTCCGTTGCCGCCCTGTTGTCTATTGTTGCGTGGACGTGGCATGAATGGGTTGGTAGCCTGTTGCTCTTCTTCCTGTTCAACACCATTTATCTTGAAGTCAACCAATACCTCAGCACCTTCTTTGATGCCACTGACAATTTCGGTCAGTATACCATTGGTGATACCAGTCTCCACTTTGTGAGCCTTAAAGGTATTACCCTCCAGTGTCCAAATCTTTACGGGAGCTTCAATATCCTCAATCTTCTGTTCTGGCTTCAGTAGAGCCTCGTTGGGGATAAAGCGAAGGGCTTTAGAGGGAGCTGTCAGAATATTGCTCTTCTCCAAAGTATAGATGGTAACGTTGGCAGTGAGACCTGGCTTCAACTTCAAATCTTTATTGGGAGCGCTGATCACTACTTCGTAAGTAACCACATTGCTTGTAGTGGTAGCCTCTTGGCGCACCTGTGTTACTTGTCCTTCAAACTTATCGTCGGGGTATGCATCTACGGTGAATGTTACGCGCTGTCCTTCCTTTACGCCGCCGATGTCGGCTTCGTCAATATTGGCAATAACGCGCATGTCCGTCAGGTCTTGAGCAATAGTGAACAGCTCAGGTGTATTGAACGAAGCAGCCACAGTCTGACCTTCTTCTACCGCCTTAGACAATACCACACCATCAATAGGACTGGTGATGGTAGCATACCCGAGGTTGGTCTGTGCCTTCTGTACGCTCTCTCGTGCTGAAGAAACCGTCTGACGAGCCTTCTCGTAACTCAGTTTGGCACTCTCGTAGTCGTTCGCACTAACCAGTCCTTTGTCAAACAGAGTCTGATAACGCTTGAAGTTTGCAGTCTCATAACTTAGCGTACTTTGTGCAGAGGTTAGATCAGCCTTTGCACGATTCAGTTCACTGGTCAGGTTAGTCTTGTCGAGTTCGGCAATGACCTGACCTTTCTTTACTACGCTATTATAGTCAACATACAATTTTGAAACGATACCAGAAACCTGAGTACCAACGGTAACCGAAGTTACAGGTTCAATGGTTCCTGTTGCGGTAATGCTGGTGTGGATGTCTTGACGCTCCACCTTGGCAGTCTCAAACAATACTTCTTGCTCTTTCTTTCCGCCAGAACACTTCCAGACGATGATGGCTATAACAACTACTGCAACTACGGCCATCCATAATTTCTTGTTCTTCAACATATCTTCGTTCTTTTTTTTATTCTTGTTTTTCTAGCTTCTAACCTATAGCTTCTCTTACAAACTCATTGCCTCGCCTTGATAGAACTTAAGCAACTGCAGGCTCAGAATGGTAGTATACTTAGACTGCAACATGTTCTGCTGCGCCTGCAAGAGATTAGTCTTACCATTCATCAATTCTACGATGTTCTTCAGTCCCAATTGGAACTGCTCGCTCAGAAGGTCGTATGACTGCTGTTCGCTCTCAACATTCACCTGAGCAGTACGGAACTTCTGCTGGTTGGTCTGAGCGTCAAGCCAGTAGCCCTCAATAGTAGAGTAGAGCTGCTTCTGCTGGTCCTGCTGGTCGAGTAGGGCCTGCTCGCGTTGCAACTTAGCTTTGTTGACAGCAGTCTTGTTCTTGCGATTGTCGAAAAGAGGAACACTTACGCCAACGCCTACTGTGGCATCGAAGTTAGTCTTCATCTGACTGCCCCAAGCATCAGAACTTCTTGAAGATGTGCTTGTACCAACGCCGCCCGTCAAGTTGACGGTAGGCATATAACCGGCTTTCGCCATCTTAATCTGCAAATCGCTTGACTGTATTGCGACCTCAGAGTTCTTGATTTCAGGACGTTGCTGTAGTGCTGCAGCATAAACACTTGCCAAAGAAGGAATAGCAGCTAAAGCCTGTTGGTCGCTGGCTGCTGGCGTGGCAATGTCAAAAGCCTGGTCGCCTGTAATCTCCAACAACTGTTTCAATTGCAGCTTATAGTTTGCCAGATTACTCTCTGCATTCACCAGATTATATTCGTCAGTAGCGCGTTGAGCCGTTAGCTGAGCCAAGTCTGCTTTCGACATCTTGCCCACCTCAACCATCATCTGTCCGCGCTCTTCGTTCTTCTTGCTGGCTTCCAGACTCTGCTTGTTCACGCTGATAGCTTCGCTCATATATAGAATCTGCACATACAACTGAGCAATTTTCTCCTGGATGCTATTAGCAGTCTTCTCTGCATTATATTCAGCTTGCATCTCTGCCAGCTTGTCTTGTTTCAACGTATTGTAATTCTTGTTGCCATTCCATACAGTCCACTGAGCATTGATGCCATAAGTGCCGCTATAAGAACCCTTCTTTACATTCACGCCTTCCATCCATGGTGAATAGCCAAGTGACTGATTGGTGGTGGCTGTAAGTGAAGGCAGTAAACTTGCCGCAGCTTGCTGGCGGTCTTCTGTTGCTGACTGTTTGGTCAACTGGGCTTGTTTTAGTGTGATGTTGTTTTGCATGGCGTAATCGATACAATCCTTAAGTGTCCATCGCTGTTGGGCACACATATTAAGACTAATCATCATCGCCAAAATAGTCATTCCAGTCTTCATCTGTTGTAGATATAATAGTTCATTTTAGGACACAAAGTTACGAAATATTGACGAAATGAAAAAATAAAATGGGAAGAAAACGTCTAATTTGTAAGAATAATGGGTAAAAACCTGTGAAAAATTATCTATTTATAGATAAATTAACACAAGAAAGTAAGCGCTTCGCAGATTTTCAATCTTCTGTCCGCAGTCTTGGCACATTTTGTCCGAAGGCTGCAGACATTGTGTCCGGACGTAGCGGACAAAGTGTCCGGAGCCTCCGGACACTTTGTCCCAAATATTCGGAAAAATTCTGGGAATTTAGTTGACGACTCTTAATTCAGTTACTATTGTCTTCTTTTCTACATCTTTGTATAAAAATAAAGTTCACACTTACTGCGCAATGATTCAGTGATTTACGCGTGAATGTGAACTTTATTTTTCTATATAAAACTCTCTGAAGAGTATTTATAGCTGCTGCAGTCGGGCTATGTATTTACCAAGAATATCGAATTCGATGTTTACTATAGTGCCGATTCTGATGTCTTGGAAATTAGTATGCTCCATGGTGTAGGGGATGATGGCTACTTGGAAGGTGTTGCGAGTAGGGGTGCAGACGGTCAGTGAAACACCATTGACGGTGACGCTGCCTTTGTCGACAGTGAAGTAGCCGTTGCGCGCCATCTCCAAATCTTCTTTGTATTCAAAGGTGAAATAGGTAGAACCATTGGCATCATCCATGGCGATACAACGCGCAGTCTCGTCAACATGGCCTTGCACAATGTGACCATCCAGACGGCCATTCATTATCATAGAACGCTCTACGTTTACTTTGTCGCCAACTTTCAACTGCCCGAGATTGGTGCGCTCAAGCGTTTCACGCATGGCAGTAACCGTATAGGTGCCGTTCTCAATGGTTACCACCGTGAGGCATACACCATTGTGAGCAACGCTCTGGTCAATGCTCAGCTCGTTGACAAATGAACAACGCAAAGTGAAATCGATATTGTCTCTATCCTTTTGGATGGCTACAACAGTAGCAAACTCCTCTACTATTCCGGAAAACATAACTGTATATTTCTTTTCTGTTATCTTTTGGTTAGAAAGAAAAGGGTGCCGCGCGGTGATGTGATGAAAACTCCTTTGTTAAAAGATTTGAGTACTCTCCGTCTTTGTAATCCACCGGCCTCTCGGCTTACTGCTTTCGCAGGATTGTGGCCCGCCATTGGCAAGAGAAGTGGGCTCGGTTTTCAATGTAATTTGATGAGTATCCCGATCGAACCGGCACAGCTCCCTAATCTGAGTGCAAAGATACAAAAAATAATTGAGAACGCAATGCTTGGTCCTCAATTATTTCGTGTTCGCTGCAACATTTTTCTGCTATTGCAACAAATGTATTTTCTACAAGAATTCCTCTAATTAATAGGCGAAAAGCTTGTAATTCTTCATAGTTTCGTTCACCTCACCGCGTACCTTAGCGATTACTTGCTCGTTCTCGGGATCGTTGAGTACTTCCTCAATCCATGCGGCAATCTGAACCATCAGGTCTTCCTTGGCACCACGAGTAGTGATGGCGGGAGTACCGAGGCGGATACCAGAGGTCTGGAAGGCTGAACGGCTGTCGAATGGTACCATGTTCTTGTTAACAGTGATATCAGCAGCAACCAAAGCGTTCTCAGCTACCTTACCAGTCAGCTCGGGATACTTAGAGCGCAGGTCTACCAGCATAGAGTGGTTGTCGGTGCCACCGCTCACGATGGTGAATCCGCGCTTTACCAGTTCGTCGGCCAGTACCTTTGCGTTCTTCTGTACCTGCTTAGCCCACTCTTTGAACTCTGGCTTCAGTGCTTCGCCGAAGGCTACTGCCTTAGCAGCGATAACATGCTCCAGAGGACCGCCCTGCTGACCAGGGAATACAGCAGAGTTGAGCAGCTGTGACATCATCTTAACCTGGCCCTTAGGAGTCTTCAATCCCCAAGGATTCTCGAAGTCCTTACCCATCAGGATGATTCCGCCACGAGGACCACGCAGAGTCTTGTGGGTGGTAGAGGTTACGATGTGAGCGTATTTTACGGGGTTGTCTAACAGTCCTGCAGCGATAAGACCAGCGGGGTGGGCCATGTCAATCATCAGCAGAGCGCCTACCTTGTCGGCAATCTCACGCATGCGCTTGTAATCCCACTCGCGGCTATAAGCAGAGCCACCACCGATAATCAGCTTGGGCTTGTGCTCCAAAGCCAGGCGCTCCATCTCGTCATAGTCTACACGACCAGTCTCCTTATTCAGGTTGTAGCCAACGGGCTTATAGAGAATACCAGATGTGTTTACCAAAGAACCGTGTGACAGGTGACCACCATGATCGAGGTTCATACCCATGAAGGTGTCGCCTGGTTTCAGTACTGCCAGCAGCACGGCTGCATTAGCTTGAGCTCCAGAGTGAGGCTGTACGTTAGCATACTCGGCACCAAACAACTGGCAAACGCGGTCGATAGCCAACTGCTCTACCTTGTCAACCACTTGGCAGCCGCCATAATAACGGTGACCAGGATAGCCTTCTGCGTACTTGTTGGTCAGGTAGGAACCCATAGCTTCCATTACTTGCTCACTAACGAAGTTCTCACTGGCGATGAGCTCGATGCCCTTCAGCTGACGCTGGTGCTCCTGCTCAATCAACTCAAAAATCTGATTGTCTCTTTCCATTGTTTTGTCTAACTGTTTAATTGTGGGTTAAAAGGGATTGCAAAGATACGAATAAAAAATCAATTATTCCCATGTTTTTCGAAAATGTTTTTCGAACCCATATTTTTTATATTTCGTTTGCAGGCTAAATTCGATGAGAATTCAGCCTGCAAACTCCTTGAATTTAGGCTGCAAACGCATCGAATTCAGCCTACATTCTATTGCTATACTAATTCTACCTTATTTATATCCTGTTCCTTCTCGCAGTAGTGGCAGGTGAGCATGTCGCCTTCTACGTGGAAATGGGTTTGCATCGGCTCGTTGTTGGTGATACATTTGGGGTTGTTACACTTCACGATGCCAATAATCTCATTAGGTGTCTCTACGGTCTTCTTTTCTACAACCTCATAGTCGCGGATGATGCTGAGAATCACCTTGGGAGCTACCACCGACAGGCGAGAAATCTCATTGTCGCTGAAGAACTTGTCGGAAACCTTGATGATACCCTTGTTGCCTACCTTCTTAGAAGGGTAGTTGAAACCGAGGGTTACTGGGGTAGAGAGGTCGAAAAGGCCTAAGAGACTTGCCACCTGATAGGTCTTGTCGGCTGGTATGTGGTCAATAACGGTGCCGTTCTGAATGGCGGCCACCAGACGTTCTTTCTTGCTTGTTGTCTTCATTTGGGTAATTCCTTTTAATTACTTAATGATAGTCTTATCTTTCTTGACCTCATCGAGTGAGATTCCTAATACATCGCAGAAGATGGCTTCGCGAGCAAAGAGGCCGTTGCCTGCCTGCTGGATGTAGTAGGCATGAGGATTCTCGTCCACATCGTAGGCTATCTCGTTGACGCGAGGCAGTGGGTGAAGAATCTTCATGTTGGGCTTGGCGTAGCGCAGCATGTCGTTGTTGAGAACATAGACGTTCTTTACGCGCTCATATTCCATCAGGTCGCTGAAGCGTTCCTTTTGCACACGTGTCATATATAATATGTCAGCGTCGGCAATAATCTTCTCGTTGAAGGCAGTATGTTCTTGGAACTGGATGCCATGCTCCTTGCAGTATATCTTGTACTCGTTAGGCATGGCGAGCTCTTTAGGTGCTACAAAATGGAAGGTGGGGTTGAAATGGCGCATGGCCATAATCAGTGAGTGAACGGTGCGACCGTATTTCAGGTCTCCAACTAAATATATATTAAGGTTGTCGAGTGTGCCTTGTGTCTTGTAAATTGAATAGAGGTCGAGCATGCATTGTGAGGGGTGCTGGTGTGCTCCGTCGCCTGCATTGACAATTGGAATGTTGGTCACTTCGGAGGCGTATTGCGCTGCACCTTCAATGAAATGTCGCATTACAATAACGTCAGCATAATTGGCTACCATGGAAATGGTGTCTTTTAGCGTTTCTCCTTTCGTTCCGCTCGTAATCTTGGGGTCTGCAAAGCCGATGACTCGAGCACCTAAGCGATTGGCTGCTGTCTCGAAACTGAGACGAGTGCGGGTTGATGGTTCAAAAAATAAGGTGGCTACCACCTTGCCTTTAAGTAATTCGCGGTTAGGATGCCGCTCAAACTCTTGTGCCATCTCAATCATGTAGAGAATTTTCTCACGAGTGAGGTCGGCAATCGTTACAAAATCATGCTTTTCCATCCTTGTTTGGGTTTTGATGCTACAAAATTACACATTATTTCTGATTTACGTGCGATTATTCCAAAGAAATTTGTAAATTTGCTGAGTAAATCGTACCTTTGCACGCAACTAAGTGGAATTATTGCAATGAAAAAAATAATAATACGGGTCTTATGGACTCTTTTGATTCTCACGGTGCTGGCTGCGGCACTTGGTTTTACTGCCATTGAAAAAGGGTGGGTTGGTTATTTGCCTCCTATCGAGGAACTGCAGAATCCTATCAACCGTTATGCTACACAGGTGTACTCGGCTGATGGGAAGATTTTGGGCACATGGAACTATAACCGCGAGAACCGTATTATGGTTGGTTATAATCAGCTGTCGCCATCGCTGGTTAAGGCTCTGGTGGCTACTGAGGATGTGCGCTTCTACGAACATTCGGGTATCGACTTTATCGCATTAGGTCGTGCCATCGTGAAGCGTGGTATCTTTGGACAAAAGAGCGCTGGTGGTGGATCTACGATTACGCAACAGTTGGCAAAACAGCTTTATTCGGAAACGGCACATAGTGTGATGGAACGCTTGCTGCAGAAACCGATAGAGTGGGTGATAGCTGTTAAGTTGGAGCGAAACTATACAAAGGATGAGATCATCACGATGTATCTTAACTACTTTGACTTCCTCCATAATGCAGTGGGCATCAAGACTGCTGCTAATACCTATTTTAACAAAGAGCCCAGGGATCTTACGGTAACAGAAGCCGCTGTACTCGTAGGACTCTGTAAGAATCCGTCATTCTTCAATCCTGTACGTCATCCGGATCGTTGCTTGGAGCGTCGTAATGTGGTGCTGTCTCAGATGGTAAAGGCGGATTATCTTACCGAGGATGAGTATGCTAAGCTGTCAGCAGAGCCCTTAGGACTTCAATTCCATGTGGCTGATCATAAAGATGGTATCGCTCAATATTTCCGTGATTTCCTGCGCCGCTATATGATGGCAAAGGAGCCAGACAGGAAAGATTATTTTGAGTGGAACATGGTGAAATACCACATTGACTCCCTTAACTGGGAGAATGATCCGCTCTATGGATGGTGTAATAAAAATAGGAAAAAGGATGGTGAACCTTATAATGTCTATACAGATGGTCTGAAAGTATATACTACGATAGACTCTCGTATGCAAGAATATGCAGAGAAGGCAGTCTATGACCATGTCGCTAAATACTTGCAGCCCGCTTTCAATAAAGAGAAAGCTGGTCGCAGAATGGCTCCGTTCTCTGGAAGCCTGACGGAAGAAAAGGTGAATAGCATTATGATGCGCTCTGTTCATCAGTGTGATCGCTATCGTGCTATGAAGGCATCTGGAGCTTCCGAAGATGAGATTATGAAGGCTTTCCGTACTAAGACGGAGATGACAGTATTCTCCTATCATGGCGAGATTGATACTGTGATGACGCCATTGGATTCTATTCGTTATTATAAGACGTTCCTGCGAACAGGCTTTATGAGTATGTGTCCGCAAAATGGTCATGTCAAGGCTTATGTGGGTGGTATGGACTTCTCTCACTTTGCATACGACATGGCAATGGAAGGTCGCCGACAGGTGGGTTCTACTATTAAGCCTTTCCTTTATTCCTTGGCGATGGAGAATGGTTTCTCTCCTTGCGATGAAGCTCCGAATGTGCAACAGACATATATGGTGGCTGGCCAGCCGTGGACGCCACGTAATAGTAGTAAGGCGCGTTATGGCGATATGGTAACGCTAAAATGGGGATTGCAACAGTCCAATAACTGGATATCTGCCTATCTGATGAGTAAACTTAATCCGCAGGCTTTTGTTACTCTTCTCCATGAGTATGGTATTCGTAATCCGAATATTCATCCGTCAATGTCACTGTGTCTTGGACCATGTGAAATAACTGTTGGCGAGATGGTCAGTGCCTATACTGCTTTTGTGAACCATGGCATCCGTGCTGCTCACATGTTTGTTACAAAGATAGAAGATAATGAAGGAAATGTCTTGGCTCAGTTCCAGCCACGAATGAATGAGGTGATTAGTGCGGAGAGTGCACACAAGATGCTGTATATGCTTCGTGCCGTTGTTGATGGTGGTACGGGTGGACGCTTGCGTTTCCGTTATGGACTTAAAGGTGAGATAGGTGGTAAGACAGGTACTACCGATAATAATAGTGATGCCTGGTTTATGGGCGTGACACCGAAGCTCGTTAGCGGAATGTGGGTAGGCGGTGACGACCGTGATATTCATTTCGATTCCATGGCTATGGGACAGGGTGCCACTATGGCATTGCCGATATTCGCCTATTATATGCAGTCGGTTTATAAAGACAAACGACTCGGGTATAGTGAGGCCGACACTTTTGATATTCCTAAGGAATTTAATCCATGTCCGTCGGAAAGTTCTGGTGGTGATGACGAAAGTGGAGAGTCCATCGAAGAGATTTTTGAGTAGAACATAATAGTGGTGCTGTTTTCTGGTTTTTATTTCGTCCAAGAAGCAGCACTTCTATATATAATAAGGTAAGAAGGTTTTCGTGTTGTCAATAAACGCGAAAACTTTTATATTTTTAGAAAAAAAGTCTTGGAAAAGTTTTGGTGTTTCGGAAAAAAGCCGTACCTTTGCATCCGCTTTCGCTCAAAAACGTTTGGCGAAGCAAAATAGGAAAGAGTTCTTTGAAAAGATTACATAAAACAGATACGAAAGTAGTACAAGAAGCGAAGTA
>FPIT01000004.1 GCA_900119285.1 Prevotellaceae bacterium HUN156 | reverse complement strand
TTCAGTTTCATTGTTTCTTTGGAATTTTGCTTCCCTGAGGAAACCCACCTCCTATATTGGAGTTCCCCCTAAAGGGGAACGGAAATATAGGAGGGATGTGGGGTTTCTGAAGGGCGCTAGTGCATAGATGACATGTCCTGTATGATCACAGGACTTCAAGATGATACGATCGCAGGCGGCCGTAATGCGGCAACCGTCCAATCTCAGCAAGACTGGCGTTACCGAGGGAGCTGTCGCCTCTTGAGCCAGCTGTTCCCCAGTTTTCTCAATATTGTCGTTCATTTTTACATTACCTTACGTTATTAGTTTTTTACAAATTTAATGCCGGCTTTCATACTGTAAAGGTACTAAAAATCAAGGGGATAGGCAAGATGGAAGAACAATCCATGTCCCCATAAGCATAGATGCAGGATTCTCCCAAAAGCCTATACACAGGGCGTTTCAGAGAGATTTGTCCAAGAGAAAAAAACATGTCCCCACATTTTTCGTATGTTCTGCGGCAGTATTATTCTCTGTTTTTGCGCTTGTACTATTGTCCGTTATTGCGTGCCACACTCATACCTTTAGGTGTGAGAACTCCACGAGCCATCGGCTCGTTAACTCCCACTAACTCCCATTGTCTCCTGAAAATTAGCCATAAAAAAAGAGGGATGCAGAGCTATCACTACACAACTCTACATTCCCTCAAAAATTCATTATTTAGTTTCCTCCTATTCTTTCCCCTCCCCTTTCTCCTCCCCTTTCTTTGACCTAAAGGTGCAAAGTGTGGCGTTGCAATGGGGAGGTTGGGAGAGGTTATTCCTTGGGCTTCACAGTGTATGTCCACGTGTACGAGCCGTCAGCATTGTCCTGACGAGCACTACGAGTTACGGTATAGCCTTCGGCAGCAAGCTGCGAGGTTACGTCTATTTCCGTAGTTATCTCATAGTTGTTGGAGGTATTTTTATAGTTATTACCCGAGATTCCGCAATAGATATATTTAGATACAGTAACAGTCAGAGTACCCTTACCACTAAGCTTTACATCACCAGAGGCAGAGAATGCATTTGAGTGTGTACTACAGGTAACTCTGTTCTCGCCGTTAATGTCGAGATTAAGCACACTTACGCTATTGACGAACTGATTATTATTACCATTTTCATATGTAGCATCAAGTCCGTTGAGATGAATGGTGGCACCATGTTGCAATTGAAAACAGAAGCCATTGCTGATACCGCTCAAGCTGAATTCAGCAGGGAGCTTAGAAGAATTTTCATCTTCTACTCCATTAGCATAGTAGCAGTTGTGGTCATTGGGGTACACTATTTGGCCGATTTCCACCTTAATCCACTCGATGTTGGGAACGCGATTCGATGTTTTTTCCAATTTGAAGGCTGACTTATTATAGTAGTATTTGCCATTCTTGAATCCACCCTTAGGTGCTTTCTTCGTGACTTTATATTCATAGCCTTCTTCATCGGTAATAATGAAGGTCAACTGGTCCTTATCACTACTTTTGCTCTCGTTAAAACGAACGGCCATATAGAAAACACCAGAAATGGTTTTATCGAAAGTATACGCATATTCCATAGGCTGATTCTTAAATTTTTCCGTTTCCAGTGGGAAGTAATATAAAACCAATGAATTTGTTTCAGATTGAATTCTAAACGTCTTTATGTTGACAGGCTTGTCGTTTTCGTCTACAAAATTGAAGCGGAACATTGACTGCACGAGTTCGAACGAAGCAGCGTCGGCGGTCTTCAGCACACCATCCTTTATACTACTTGCGGTCACCGTAGCTTCCGCACCATCGATTAAGCTCGCCTGTGTAGCATCCTGTTCATTGTAAATAAATCCATCGTTTGCAGGATATTCATCATCAAGAATGTTCATGTTATAGAATAACTTCAGCTCATCGCCAGCATTGATTTTACCCGTCAGTTTGCCTGTCAGTTCACAGGTCTTACCATCTGTGCCGATATTCTTTGGAGTAAGGCAACCAGTGAGCATCTTTTTCTTAGTTGCATTATACACCTGAATTTCCTCCTTATCCGTGAATGTGACACTGCTTGATGATGTGCCGCTCTTTGCATCGCCGTTGTCTAAGTTGACTGCGCGTGTGCCGTTGTCCAAAGTAGCAGGAATAGAAAGAGTGTAGGTCTGTTCTGCGGGCTGAACGGCGCTCTCTACAGTGAGATCTTCGTTGCTGCAAGAAGTGAAGCTTGTGGTGAGTGCCACTGCTATCGTCAGTGCACTCAGTGAGATAATTGTCTTTTTCATGTTAGTTGCCTCCTTAATCATTACCCCACTCTTCATCATCATAGCCAGGTCTTGAACCACCGATTGTACTACCTGCCAGAATGTGGCATTGTTGCTGTAACTTGACGACTTTTGCCGCCGGTTTTAGATAACATTTTCTTTCCATGTTCTTAATAATTAGTGTTTTACAAAAATTTGAGTTGTGTGTTACGAAAATTCCTGTGTTGTTTCCCTTTGAAGATTTCCGTATGCAAACGTACAAAGGTACAAAAAAGAAATAAAATAGAGGGTAAGAAAACCAAAAATTTGTGAAAAGTTTTCTTCGTGTATTCAAAGAAAGGAGGTTGAAAATTCTTTCAACCTCCTATGACAAAAAACAATATCTATAATTTTGCTATTCTTTGGTTTAATAGACGACAATAGTCGGTCTTCATCTTCTCGGGTAGGAAAGACTGCATGATAAGTTGTTCCCATTGGGGAAGACAGTTCTTCATACGTTCTATCATCTTAATAGCTACAGTTGAGGGGATGCCACTCTGCGTAAAAGCAGTCATAAAGGTATTACGGTCGAAACCGTATTTAACCCCTCCAACAGTAAAGCTCATCGCCATCTCATCAGTATCATTGGGGTCTGCAAGCAGTACTGCCAGCAAATCATAAGCAGGAGCCAAAGCATACTCTCCTCGTCCTGTATCTACCAGTGAAAAGTTCTTGCAGTGCATATCGGAGTTTCCTGTAATCCAAGAAAATAGGACTACTTCCCAATAGCGTTGCACATCCAGCATTGGAGCAGAAGAGTATTTCTTAACCGTTTCTGCCAGTTGAGGATAGGTGCCATAATACTTATGTTCTGTGAGACGATTGGTCAGTTGGCACATATCCAACATGGATATCTTCTCACCCTTTTTCCCGCGGTCCATACGGAGAGTGAGATAGCCCAGTTCACCATCAGCTAATCGAATCAGTGTATGGCGTGCGGTACGAATACAAGCCACCTCCGCCATCTTCATCGTTAGATCTTCCAACTCTGGCAAACAGGGATACTTTCCGCTTTGCGGTTTGAAGATATACCGTCCCCAAAGCCCTACGATGGTAAATTTGGCAGGTTCGTTTTTGCCACCACGATTTACATCGAGCGACATCTTAGCCTGTACACCAGTTACAGATGCACTTGTGCGAATAACCTGACGGGCTAGTTCAGACATATTATCACGCGTATAGGGAAGAATTGGCACCCTTTCTGAACCAAAAAACTTCCGAGCGCATGCAGGATGAAAGTCAACCTGACCTTCTTCCAACTCCTGATAACAATATAAGCACCTACTCATAAGCTTATTGGTTTTACACTAATATTCCCTATACAATCTTGACAGCAAGCCATCAAGAGCGACATCCTGTCACGAGAATCTATTTTCCATGACGAAGAGGCAATATCTAAAAGCCATCCTTCAGGAATGAGACCATCGAAGACTGGGAACATCATTTCCTTATCGTATTGCTGACTCGTTAATGGCATAGTGGGACTAACTGGGACTGCTTCAGGAAGAGCCAGATACGCTTCGTCATAGGCAAAATGAAATCCTTCCTCATCTTCTGTGAGGATGCCACAACGGATATCGTTAACATATATTTCTGCCTGTTTCATAAGATGTCAGTCTTCACAGGTCCGAGTGTTTCTCCAAACAGGGCTAACACGTCATTCACCTTGTCCATACGCAAGGTCGGCTTGCCCTGTTCAAGTTCTCTCACGAACCTAAGTCCTACTCCAGCCCTCTCAGCTAACTCTACCTGAGAGAGCCCATTCTTCTTTCGTTTTTGCTTGATATGTTCCGACAGAATCATAGATATTATACCTTATCGGGTGCAAATATAAGCATTATTTCTTAATAGTATACCAAAACGGGTATAATTTTTTATAATTTACCCACAATTATACCCGAAATGGTATAAAATTATACTTTCGTTTTGTTTTTCGCTTGGTAATTTGTACCTTTGCATACATGAAAAAGATATTATTTGTCTGTCACGGGAATATTTGCAGAAGTCCGATGGCAGAATTCGTGATGAAGGATTTGGTGGCTAAGGCTGGACGAGAAGAGGAGTTCTACATCGAGTCGGCTGCTACATCAACGGAAGAGATAGGCAATGCCGTATATCCGCCAGCACGACGCAAACTGGCAGAACACGGCATAGGATGTGCAGGAAAGACTGCTCGACAGATGACACGCAACGACTACAACCGCTTCGACCTGATAGTGGGTATGGATACGTGGAATATGCGCAACATGAATCGCATCTGTGGCGGAGATCCCGAAGGAAAGATACGCATGCTGATGGACTATACCCGTCGCCCTGGCGATGTGGCTGACCCTTGGTATACGGGCAACTTTGATGCCACATGGCGCGACGTACTGGAGGGCTGTGAGGGTATTTTAGAAAGTATGACGGAATGAAGGAACTGAACTTGCCGTCGTTTGACGTAAAGATAAGGGGTACGCGAGAAAGGCCGGAGATATTCGACTCGCTGCGCAAACGCTTCGTGGCACTGACGCCCGAGGAGTGGGTGCGCCAGCACTTCGTGAACTGGCTGATGACAGAGAAGGGCTATCCTAAGGGGCTGATGGCCAACGAGGTGGCTCTGCAGTGTGGCGACAAGACGCTGCGCTGCGACTCTATCGTATATGACAAGAATGCGCATCCGCAGATGATTATAGAATACAAAGCACCCACCGTGCAGATAACACAGCGGGTGTTTAATCAGATATCGGCATACAACCTCCTACTCCACGTGGACTATCTGGTGGTTAGCAATGGGGTGCAACACTACTGCTGCAAAATGGACTACGACAGTCAGTCATTCCACTTTGAGGAAGAGATACCGGGATACGAGCCTTCCCCTAACCCCTCCCTAAAGGGAGGGGAACATCATGCGCAGAGATAATAAAAAAAAAAGCCCCTCCTATGGGGAGGGGTTTGGGGTAGGCCTTTTCTTATTCTGCCTCAGGAACGATATCCTCGTCCTTCTTTACAGTCTTGCGAATGGCGCGCTTGCGAGTCTTCTTCTCCTCAGTATTTGGAGCGGCAATCTTAACACCTGCCAACTCGGGGTCGATCAGGATACGACCACAATACTCACAAACGATAACCTTCTTGTGCATCTTGATATCGAGCTGACGCTGGGGTGGAATCTTGTTGAAGCAACCACCACAGGCATCACGCTGCACGTAAACGATACCCAGACCGTTGCGAGCGTTCTTGCGGATGCGCTTGAATGAGGTAAGCAGACGTGGCTCAATCTTTACCTCGAGCTCCTTCACCTTTACCTTCAGTTTCTCTTCCTCTGCACGAGTCTCTTCCATAATCTCATCGAGCTCAGCCTTCTTCAGGTCGAGAGCCTGACGACGGTCTTCGATAATAGCCTGGTTCTGCTCGAGCTCAGCCTTCTTCTCTTCTACCTTGTAGTTAGCCTCCTTAATCTTCTTGTTGCAGAGCTCAATTTCCAGTGTCTGGAACTCGATTTCCTTAGACAAGGTGTCATACTCACGGTTGTTCTTAACATCGTTGAGCTGTGCCTTGTAGCGCTCTACGCTGGCCTTGGCAGTCTCAATCTCACCCTTTTTCTGAGCAACAGCACGCTGATAGTCATCAATGTCGTTCTGAATCTTCTCAATACGGGTGGTGAGACCTTCGATCTCGTCCTCAAGGTCTTCTACTTCCAGAGGCAGCTCACCTCTGAGTGCACGCTTCTCGTCGATGCTTGACAACGTGGTCTGCAGCTGATAGAGAGTCTTCAGACGCTCTTCTACTGTCAAATCTGTAGGATCTTTCTTTGCCATAATTTGTTGTTTTTATTAGGAGTTTCCAGGAAGGCCCAGGATTTCCCTGGGCCTCCTGGGCTCTCCTAGGATTAAATATATACTATTGGATTTGTATTTATCTCTGTTATCTCAGTGCGCACACCCGGACACTCCTTGGCAATGATGTCGCGGAAGATTTCGCTGGTGTACTGCTCTGACTGATAGTGGCCGATGACGCATATCTGGATGCGCTGTTCGTGGCCGAAGTACTGATGATAGTGCATCTCGCCAGTGATGAATACATCAGCGCCCTGCTTCACAGCATCGTCGAGGAGGAAGTCGCCAGCACCACCACAGAGGGCTACCTTGCGAATAGGACGCTGCAACAGCTCATTACACTGCACACACTGCACGTTAAACTGCTTTTTCAGCAGATTGATGAAAGCCTTAGCCTCCATAGGCTGAGAGAGGGAGCCGATAACACCGCTGCCCCCATCAAGAGGTGAAGGCTGAGAGGTGAGGGGTGAAAGGAAACTAAGCTCTTGCAGTCCGAGTTTCTCGGCAATCTTGTAGTTGACACCATCTTTAGCGTTATCCATATTGGTATGCATGGAAACGATGACGATGTCATGCTTCAAAGCCTTGATGACGCAACGCTGAACATAGTCGGCATCGGTAATCTGCTTGAGTCCACGAAACAGCAACGGATGGTGGCTGACAATGAGATTGCAGCCCTTACGAATAGCTTCATCAACGATAGCTTCGTTGACGTCTAGACACAATAATGCCCCTGAAACTTCCGCCTCTGTCAGTCCCAGTTGCAGGCCAGCATTGTCCCAGCTTTCCTGTAAGGGCAGGGGCGCGAATTGTTCAAGGGCGCTCAGCACTTGCTTTATTTTCACGCTTCAAAAATGAATTTAGACCGCAAAATTACGAAAAAACAACGAATTACGCTAAATACGCGACTTGTTTTTTGCGTTTTTTAACACGAGCTATTTATTTCGAACACGAATCGAACGAATCGAACGAATTAAGTTCCCCTCCCAAAAGGGAGGGGTTAGGGGTAGGCTCCTACTTTTCGTGGCAGTAGCTGCTACCATCAAAGCAGTGAGTACATACGCGCTCTTTAGGCAGTCCAATGCTCTCAATGAGGTCTTCTATCGTAGCAAACTTCAGAGAGGTAAGACCTAAGCGACGAGCAATCTCCTTCACCATACGCTCATATTCAGGCGAACCTGTGGTAGCATAGCGTTCGAGGTTCTTTTTGTCATCACCCTCGAAATCCTGAATAATACGACGAGTTATCAACTCCAGGTCACTCTTAGAAGAGGTAAAGCCGATAAATGGGCAGCCATATACCAATGGCGGACAAGAGATGCGCACGTGAACATCCTTAGCACCATTCTCGAAGAATGTACGCACATTATCTCGCAATTGAGTACCACGCACAATACTGTCGTCGCAGAACACGATGCGCTGGTCTTTCAGGATAGCAGGGTTAGGAATCAGCTTCATCTTAGCCACAAGTGCACGGCGATTCTGATTGCCTGGAGTAAAGGAGCGTGGCCATGTGGGGGTATATTTCAGTACGGCACGCTTATAGGGAATCTTTTTTCCTTCAGAATAGCCCAACGCCATACCTACACCTGAATCTGGAATACCACAAACCAAGTCGGCATCAACATCATCTTTCTCACCTAGCAAGCGACCGTTCTTCTCACGTACAGCCTCAGTGTTGATTCCCTCGTAGTCGCTGGCAGGGAATCCGTAGTAAACCCAAAGGAATGAGCATATCTGACAACGGCTCAGTGGTTTCTGCAAAACCTCGATGCCATCGGCCTTCAGTTTGATAATCTCGCCAGGACCAACATCGCGCAATACTTTATAGTCGAGATTGGGGAAGCTAGTGGTCTCGCTGGATACTGCATACGCCTTAACACAATAGTCAGTACCGATAGGCGACAACGAATGAACCTCTTTCTCACCGATAACGATAGGTGTACGTCCTAGGAAGTCGCGGGCAGCAATGATGCCGTCTTCCGTCAGGATAAGCATCGAACATGAGCCTTCAATCTTTTGATATACCTTATTGATGCCTTCTACGAAGGTATTTCCCATATTGATGAGCAGGGCAACAAGCTCGGTCTGATTGATGTTGTTGGCAGACATCTCACTGAAGTGCATGCGCTCTGCCAGCAATTCTTCGGCAATCTCTCGCAGGTTATTGATTTTTGCCACCGTCACTACGGCATAGCGTCCCAAATGGGAATTGACGATGATGGGCTGTGGGTCTGTATCACTGATGACACCTACGCCCTGATTACCCTTAAAACTGTCTAATTCGTCTTCAAAACGTGAGCGGAAATACTGGCGTTCGAGGGAGTGGATAGAACGATGAAATCCACTTTCCTTATCGAAAGTTACCATACCAGCGCGTTTTGTACCTAAGTGCGAGTTGTAGTCGGTCCCGTAAAACAAATCGTTTACGCAGTCCTTTGTAGAGATTGTGCCAAAGAAGCCACCCATAATGATTTTTACCTTTTTGTGTGTATAGTTAATGTCTTTATGGGCTGCAAAATTACAAAAAAATCGGCAACTTCCCAAATAGAAGTCGCCATTTTTTCGAAAAAAATTCTGTATCCAATCTATCCTTTTAGAATCATATTTATCTAAGTAGCACGACTACAACGCCTAACAGCAGCAAAGCCAACCATAGTTGCCACTGCTTGAACATAGGTTGCAAGGCTCGTTGGGCGGCATGCAGATAAAAAGGTTGCAAGGACTGCCACTGGGTGGCACCATTGCCCAACAGGTATTCGCGCAGCGAGTCGTGGTTCTGACGGTCCTGACGGTAGGTATTCATGGCGCGTAAGGTAGCATAGTATCCTTTCCACACAAGTACGGCGACAACTACTATTATATAAAAGAGCATCATAATGTGATGATATTATTGTTGATACGTTGGTTAATGGCCAGGATGGTGCATCCCTGCTGCTGGGCGGTTGTCAATAGGCGCTCCACCCTTAGCTGCTGGTCTTCGCTAAGCGGATATGGAGGCTCGTCCACTAGCAGCAGTTTTTTGCCAGAACCCACAGCAAGTTCTAGAAGTGCCACATAGTCGGTAGGCACTTTGTCGTAACCTTCTGGCAGCGACAGGCGTTGGGGCACATAAGCCATCTGGCGACGGAAATAGGGAGCAGAGAGCGGAGTGAGCAGTTCGCCATCGATGCTGACATACCCCTTGTCAACAGAGAGGAAGCCAAGTATGGCACGCAGCAGTGTGGTCTTGCCAGCGCCCTTATCCCCTACTACACTCAAGAGTTGACCGTCTGGGATCGTCAGCGAGAGGTCTTTGATGACTTCACCTATGGTAATATTTAGTAATTCTAACATCATAATCGGATGCAAAAATATAAAAAAACAACGAATTACACGAATTATACGAATAATATTTCGTACTTTTGCACTATGAATAATACAAAACGCCGAATGCTCGCCGAATGGGAGCCACAGAGTGCCGTACAACTGACATGGCCTCATAAAGATACTGACTGGGCACCTATCCTGCCAGAGATAACTGCCGTATACGAGGAGATGGCTCGCGAAATCAAAAAGCGCGAACCCCTTATCGTGGTAGATAGTATCCCACATAACGACACTTGGGCAAGAGATCATGGGTTTATTACGGTGGAAGAGCAAGGCGATTCTCTCACCACTCACCACTCACCAATCACCACTAAAGTTCTGCTGGACTTTTGTTTCAACGGATGGGGCGAGAAGTTTGAGGCTACTCTTGACAACCAAATCAACAAGCACCTATATGAGCAGGGCATTGTGAAGGGTATATACGAAGACCATCTGGACTTTGTATTGGAAGGCGGCTCCATAGAGAGCGATGGCAAGGGCACTATATTCACTACAGCCTGTTGTCTGATGGCGCCTCATCGCAATCAGCCACTTACCCAACAGGAAATAGAAAAGCGACTGAAGGAGTGGTTGGGTGCAGAACGTATCGTATGGCTGAACCACGGCAGTCTTATCGGTGATGATACCGACGGACACATTGACACATTGGTACGCATCTGTCCTAACGACACCTTATTATATACAGGAGGAGATGAAGCGCATCCCGACCTGGCAGAAATGGAGAAGGAATTGCAGGCTCTGCGCACACTGGAGGGTAAGCCTTATCGCTTATTAAAGCTACCACTACCCCGTCCTATCTACGATGACGGCGACCGCCTGCCAGCCACCTACGCCAACTATCTTATTGTGAATGGTGCCGTACTCGTACCTACCTACAAGCAACCCGACCTTGATGCAGAAGCTATGCGCATCATTGGCGAAGCATTCCCTGATAGAGAGATTGTTGGTATCGACTGTTGTGCCGTTATCAAGCAACACGGAAGTCTGCACTGCTGCACGATGCAGTATTACTAAAGCGAGATTTTGCGTGTTTCTCGGCGTGCTTCCCTCCAACGGGGGAAGTAGCGGTCCATAAGTGCATGGAAACGGGCGCTATGACTGGGTTCTAAGAGATGGCATAGCTCGTGGACCACAACATGTTCTACACACCATTCGGGCAACAGCAAGAGGTAGTATGACAAACAGATACTACCCGTCTTGACATTACACATACCCCATCGCGAAATCATAGCTCTGGCAGTGATACGCTTAGGACTGACACCCATCTCTTTGGCATGACGCTCTATCATCGGAGCCACCATTGTCATCAATCTGCGGAGTGCAGAAGCCTTTTGGGCTGTAGTCTGCAAGGGAAGTTGTTGGAAGAAAGCCATGCGCCGCTGCTGTCGCTCACTGGTATTCTGGCGGGCTTTGGCTATCCAGTCGGCATGTTCTTCGATAAATCTTTCTACCTGTGACTTAGACATACCTATAGGTACCGATACATGCACATCGCCATTTTTCACGATGCGCATAGAAAGCCTGCACGTTCTCCTATAGGTAATCTGTATGGTCATAATCGGGTGCAAAAGTACATCCTTTTTCTCAAACAGAGTTGAAAAAACAACAAAAAAATTGGGATAACGAAAAAAATATTGTAATTTTGCACTGCTAAATAAGGAACGAAAACCGAGCTTATGAAAATAGGTATCATTCAACAGCATAATACGGCTGACAGAGAGGACAATAAGCGACGCCTGGCTGAGAAAATCAGACAGTTGGCTCAGCAAGGTGCAGAACTCGTTGTACTACAAGAATTACACAACGGATTATACTTCTGCCAGGATGAGAATGTAGATACATTTAATCAGGCAGAACCTATCCCCGGTCCCTCAACAGAATTCTATGGAGCATTGGCTAAGGAACTGCAGGTAGTAATTGTTACCTCATTGTTTGAGCGTCGCGCCCCTGGATTGTATCATAACACAGCCGTTGTGCTAGAGAAAGACGGTAGCATGGCAGGAAAGTATCGCAAGATGCATATTCCCGATGATCCCGGATACTATGAGAAGTTCTACTTCACTCCTGGCGACTTAGGTTTCCAACCCATCAATACTAGTGTGGGTCGCTTAGGCGTATTGGTATGTTGGGATCAGTGGTATCCTGAGGCAGCCAGACTGATGGCACTGGCAGGAGCAGAGTTGCTCATCTACCCCACTGCTATCGGCTATGATCCCCACGACACGAAAGACGAACAGGAACGCCAGCGCATGGCTTGGCAGACTGTACAGCGCGGCCACGCTGTAGCCAATGGACTACCCGTAGTGACAGTTAATCGCGTTGGCGAAGAAGACGGTGTGCCCTTCTGGGGAACATCATTTGTGGCTGGTCCACAGGGAGAACTGCTCTACGAGGCTCCCAAAGACCAAGAAGTAGAAACGATTGTGGAGGTGGATATGCAGCGCTCAGAACAGGTGCGCCGCTGGTGGCCCTTCCTCAGAGACAGAAGAATAGAAGCATACGAAAATATTACGAAACGATTCATAGACTAACATGGCAAACAACTTAAGATTTCAGGTAGTAGAAGAAGCATTCAAAAAGAAAGCAGTAGACGTAAAGGTTCCTCAGGAGCGTCCTTCAGAGTATTTTGGTAAGTACGTCTTCAATAAAGAGAAGATGTATAAATACCTGCCCAAAGCCATCTACGACAAGATGATTGACGTGATGGATAATGGTGCACGACTGGACCGCTCAATAGCCGACGCAGTAGCTGACGGCATGAAGAAATGGGCACTGGAGATGGGTGTCACCCACTATACGCACTGGTTTCAACCATTAACCGAAGGTACTGCCGAGAAGCACGATGCTTTTGTAGAGCACGACGGCAAGGGCGGTATGATAGAGAAGTTTAGCGGAAAACTGCTCGTACAACAGGAGCCCGACGCATCCAGCTTCCCTAATGGTGGTATCAGAAATACTTTTGAAGCTCGTGGCTACTCAGCCTGGGATCCCACCAGTCCTGTCTTCATCATCGACGACACACTGTGTATCCCCACTATCTTTATCGCCTATACAGGTGAAGCCCTCGACTATAAGGCCCCACTACTGCGTGCACTGCATGCTGTAGGCAAGGCAGCTAAGGACGTTTGCCAATATTTCTATGATGATGTAACAAAGGTACAGGTGAACCTTGGATGGGAGCAGGAATACTTCCTCGTGGATGAGGGTCTATACTCTGCTCGTCCTGACCTGCTGATGACCGGTCGCACACTGATGGGTCACGAGAGTGCCAAGAACCAACAGATGGATGACCACTACTTTGGTACTATCCCTGATCGTGTTCAGGCCTTCATGAAAGACTTGGAAATTCAAGCCCTGGAATTGGCTATTCCTGTGAAGACACGTCACAATGAGGTGGCTCCTAACCAGTTTGAGTTGGCACCTATCTTTGAGGAATGTAACTTGGCTGTAGACCATAACATGCTGCTGATGTCGCTGATGAAAAAGGTGGCTCGCAAGCATGGTTTCCGCGTATTGCTGCACGAGAAACCCTTCGACGGCATCAATGGCAGCGGTAAGCACAACAACTGGAGTCTGAGCGCAGATAACGGCGCACTGCTGCATGCTCCTGGCAAGACTCCTGAAGAGAACCTACGCTTCGTGGTATTTATCGTAGAAACGCTGATGGCAGTATATAAACACAATGGACTGCTGAAAGCATCTATCATGAGTGCTACAAACGCTCACCGTCTGGGTGGCAACGAGGCTCCTCCTGCTATCATCAGCTCATTCCTGGGTACTCAGCTCACAGAACTGCTGAACCACATTGAGGAATCAGACAAGAACGAGCTCTTCAACCTGAAAGGTAAGCAGGGTATGGAGATTGATATTCCCCAGATTCCCGACCTGATAGTAGATAATACAGACAGAAACAGAACCAGTCCTTTTGCATTCACTGGTAACCGCTTCGAGTTCCGTGCTCCTGGTTCAAGCGTCAACTGCGCCTCAGCCATGATTGCGCTGAACGCTGCAATGGCAGAAGCGCTGACCTCTTTCAAAGAGCGCGTAGATGCTAAGATTGCCAAAGGAGAAGGCAAGATTCCCGCTATCCTCGAAGTACTGAAGGATGACGTAAAGACTTGTAAGCCCATCCGCTTCGACGGCAACGGATACAGCGATGAATGGGTAGTAGAGGCTGCTAAACGCGGACTAGACGTTGAGAAGTCTTGCCCTGTCATCTTCGAGCATTACCTTGACGACTCAAGCATCAAGATGTTTGAAAGCACCAAGGTTATGAACAAGAAGGAACTGGAGGCTCGCAACGAAGTGAAATGGGAGACATACGTCAAGACCGTACAGATTGAGGCACGCGTTCTTGGTGACCTCGCCATGAATCATATCATCCCTGTATCTACTCACTACCAGAGTCAGCTTATCAAGAATGTACAAGGCATGAAAGACATCTTCTCGTCAGCCGTGTTCAATACAGAGAAGGCTACCAAGCTCTCTGCCCGTAACATCAAGCTCATCGAAGAGATTGCCGAGCGTACGGAAAAGATAGAGCAACTGGTAGAAGACCTTACTGAGGCACGTCGTGTGGCAAACCGCATCGAGGACATCCACCAACGCGCCATCCAATATCACGACACCGTTTGTCCCCACATGGAAGCTATCCGCAAGGAGATTGACAAGCTGGAACTGATTGTGGAAGACGGACTGTGGACGTTGCCTAAGTATCGAGAATTGTTGTTCATCAGATAACAATAGAACTATGAGAGTCATCTGCGACGCACCTGGACAGACTTGCAACAGGCTATGGACCTACGTAGCCTCTGTGGCGCAGTGTGTGGCAGAAAACAAGCGCATGGTGATTCTTTTCTTCGACTGGACTATCGAAGACTTTCCCAACCTGCTTCGCTGCAAGTACATCTGGTTTCCACTATGGCACAAATGGTACTTGGAGCGAGGCAATGGTTGGAACAACTATAAAGGGCTGACGTGGAAAGTAACGCACAGCAAGCGGTGGGACAGGATATTCAAATTCCTGAGATTCACCAAAGGCTGGCAGACCATGACTGATGCCAGCAATCTGAAAGCAACGAAGAAAGAGCTACAGCATATTTTCAGACCGCGCGAGGAAATCATGGAGAAAGCACAGCATCTTATCAGTGATATCAGAAAGGATGCCGACTTCGTGATTGGCGTACACATCCGCCATGGAGACTACCAGACCTGGCGCGACGGGCGCTACTATTATACGCTGGAGGAGTTTCACCACTTTATGCTCCAACTGCAAAACATCTATGCTGACCGTAAGGTAGCCTTCTTCATCAGTAGCAACGCTCCGTTTGACACCAATGTGTTTGAAGGATGTCGCTGCTATCGTTTCGGCAAGGAGCCATCAGGCGATATACTCGACCTATATACTCTGACTCTGTGCGACCGCATCTTAGGCCCATGGAGCACTTACAGTCGTTGGGCCTCGTTTATCGGAGAAGTGCCGCTATGCTTCATTAAGACACGCGACCAGCAGCTGACAGACAACGACTTCTCGGTAGTGGAAGACTTCTACCACTTTGCCAGTGGGGAAAATACGGAAGAATACTGGACGAAAGGCCTATGAAAATAGCCATACTGACATCGGGACGACTGCCCGTTCCTGCCGTCAAGGGAGGAGCTGTTGAGAATCTGCTAGATTTCTGTCTAGCATATAACGACACGCATCGTCTGCACGACATCACAGTCTACTCAATGGCTCACCCACAAGCAGAAGTCCACGAGGCTATTAAGTCTACCATCAATCACTACCGATTCATTGACCTGCACAGCATTTGGAGTAAGGTCTGCAAAAAAATCTACTCGTGGAGACATGCAAATGGCTACTACGACAGCACCACAGAATATTTCCTATGGCGCATCATCCAGGATATCAAGAAGAGCCACTACGACCTATTGCTGATAGAGAATCGTCCAGGCTATGTGCTCCGACTGAAGTCATTAGGAGTGCCCATGGTGATTCATCAGGAGAACGATTATCTGAACAATAAGGTGCGTCAATATCAGGAGATATATGATGGCACATCGCTCATCATCAACACCTCAGAGTATGTGACAAGATGCGTCAGGAGTATCAACTCCAATGACTCCAAATGTGTAACAGTGCTCAACGGAATAGATACCCGAAGATTCTACGACGCACAGCCTAAGGAGCGACAAGCGCTGGGACTTCATAGCGAGGATTTCGTCATTGTCTATAGTGGTCGACTCACACCAGAGAAAGGTATCCTGGAACTGATAGAAGCTATTGGCCAAACGGCTTGTCGGAAACATATCAAGCTACTGGTTATCGGAGCCAGTTTCTATGGTAACGATACTCATCAATCGCCCTTCGCAGAGCGATTAGAGAAAGCCTGCGAAGATATTAGAGAACAGGTTATCTTCACTGGATTCGTGGACTATCAGCAGATACCATCCTATCTGAAAGCAGGCGATTTAGCGATAGTGCCATCGCTGTGGGAAGAACCCTTCGGACTTACTGTTGCAGAAGCAATGGCGGCAGGACTTCCACTAATTACCACAATAAGTGGTGGAATTCCTGAAATCTGCGAAGGCGTAGCCACACTTGTTGAAAGAGAACAATTAACCAAGCAGTTGGCGACAGCCATTGACGATCTTTTTGAATCTCCCGCCAAGCGAAAGGAAATGGCAGAAGCCAGTCTTAAGCGTTCGCTGCAGTTTGACAAGGATACCTATGCAAAAGAATACTTTGCAGCCCTTAATACCCTCACGCTATGAAGACAACAACACTTACCTTGCTTCTCTTGTTGAATATTACAAACGGCATAGCCCATGATAATAACAAGAAGTTGTCAATATGGCTCAAAGAGCGCATAGAAGTCAGTAAAGAGAAAACAGAACTGGTAAGACGTGCCAACGAAGAGGAGGATTTCTTGACTACCGTATTCGTGAGAACGAGTGAAACGCTGACACAAGAGTTACTCCAAGAATATGGTGCCACCATCTATGCTCAATTGGGGGATATCGCCATCATCACAATTCCCATGTCGCAGATTGGCAAACTTAGCGATGAGCCCAGTGTGCTACGCATTGAGGCTAATGGACGCGCTCATCTGACACTTGACACTGTTGCTACTGTCAGCAACATTCTTCCTGTCTATGAGACAACAGTATCACATCCAGCCTTCACCGGTAAAGATGTCGTAGTAGGCGTGATGGATGTCGGTTTCGACCTGACACATCCCACCTTTTATAATGATGCATCACTCAGCGAATATCGCATCAAAGCCTTCTGGGATCAGTTAGCACCTAACGAGGATAAAAGTCTTCTGCCTGTTGGCAACGAGTTTATTGGTGCTACAGCCATCTTGGAACGTCAATATGCCGTAGACGGAAAAGTGCAAGGACACGGCACACATACTGCAGGTATTGCTGCTGGTAGCGGCTATAATACACCCTATCGTGGTATAGCTTTCGAAAGCGACATTTGTTTGGTAGCTAATGCCGTTACTAGCGACACCGCTTTTATTGACGCTAAAGACTATTACAAATACACCTCAGCATCGGATGCTTTAGGTTTTAAATATCTCTTCGACTTTGCCGAGCAACAGGGTAAGCCCTGTGTGGCATCGTTTAGCGAGGGATACACTCCTTATATGGATGACGAAGACCTGTTATACAATGATTTTCTGGAACGACTGCAAGGACCTGGTCGTATTCTTGTTGTATCTGCAGGCAATGAGAGTAACTCGCTCACATACATCGAGAAGCCTATTGGTACGGAAGCAGCCGGTGCCTTTCTCAAGACTAGTCAGAAGCAGGCCACCTATCGCGTCAAGAGCGATGGCGATATGACGCTTCGCCTTTATGGTTATGCAGAAGAAGGGGAAACGCCCACTCATCAAATAGAAATCAATACCGCCGCATTTGAGGATCAATCACTGCTCACAGATACACTGGTGATGGGCACTGACAGTCTTGCAGCCACACTGACACGCTATCCGTCAGCTTTTGATGAACAAGGACACATCTACCTATTGGCACTCATGGGCAACCAGACAATCAACAAGTTGCCACCCATCGCTATTGTAGCAGCAGGCAGTGAGCGTCATGTGGAGCTGTTGGGAAACTCATCAGCATCTTTCACCAACCTTAATATCGATGCACAGTGGAATGCAGCCCAAAGAGGTCACAATGTCCTTGGACCTGGTTGCTTTACTGCTCCTATTTGCGTAGGTTCTACCACACACCGCAGGTACTTCCACCATTATAGCGGTCAGTGGGTTGAGAATGCTTATTCTAATGAACAAGCAGGATTATGGAGTCCTTTCTCATCGATGGGTCCTTCACTTGACGGAAGGACAAAACCAGAAGTGACGGCTCCTGGTCGTAACATCACCTCTTCATTTAACAGCTTTTATCTGGAAGCGAACCCCACCAAGACGGGCTCAGTTGTTGAATATAGTGATGTCAACGAACGAAACTATCCATGGAAAGCAGATTCCGGTACATCGATGTCGTGTCCTGTTGTAGCTGGTGTAATAGCCCTTTGGCTTCAAGCCAAACCTGACCTTACACGCAACGAGATTGTCAACATCATGGAGCGTACCTGTCGCCATCCGGAAGAAGAACTCACCTACCCTAACAACAAATATGGCTATGGTGAGATTGATGCCTATGCTGGTTTATTGGATATCCTGAGTATGACGGATATCAAGGAGATTAGTCATCACGAGCCACAAGATGCAACTATCTGGGCACAAGACGGCATGCTGCATATCAAGTTCGACAAAACATCAGATAAGCCTCTCACTGTGAGCATTTATGCTACAAGTGGCGCATGCATCTATAAGACCGACATCTCTGCTAATCAGCCAAACGTCACTCTCCCCTTGCCTATTATCAGCAAAGGAATCTACGTTGTACAATTAGGAAATCTTGGATCTACGCTAATTAGGATTTAACGAGGTTACTCTCATCATCATCGTAATGGTCGGTCTTATGAAAGATGCGACCTATGCCTTTCATCTGGATACGTACATGGTCGATAAAGCTTTTCCACATGGATTGATTGCCGATAGTGCCATAACCCGTAATAGCGCGACAACGGCAATCACGCACAAAGACGATGCGTCCATACTTCTTCAAATTCAATGCCATCGAACCGTCTTCACCGCGAATAATCTCCACACGATACGGTTCCTTGCGCCCATAATCGGCATTATAAGCAAACACTAATCCACGCACACTGAGTTCTGGGCGTTTGAAATGCTGAATCCAAAGGAAGAGGTCGCGTGCCATTTCGAAAAGACGAAGAGACAACTTCGAATGGTTTTCATCAGGGAAGTAGCTCCATGTCGCAGAAACACAACTGACACCAGGTTTCAGCAGATGTTCCAGCATTACCTCATAATAATGTGGCGGATAGAGCGTATCACTATCTACATCAAAATAGAAGCGTCCCTTGGCATGTTGCAAGCCACAACGACGCGCATAGCCACAAGAGTGTTGGTACTCTGTATAATAAGGTATTCCGGACTTCTCAAAGATTTCTGCTGTACGATCCTTTGAGTCGTTATCAACGCCGATTATCTCTACCGGATACTTACACTGAATCTCGCTCAGTGCCCACAGACAGGCCTGCAGATGCGTTTCCTCATTATAGGCAATAACAACAATAGAAGCTAGCGGTTCAGCACTTTGCAACTTTGCCAATCGCTCACACGTCTCATCGATAATATACTGCGGAACCTCACTAAAAGGTTTACCGTAGATACTATAATATTTGTCGTACCAGTTTGCCATAGTCACTCCAATTCATCTTAGTTATTTGGAGATATCATCTTTCCACCATGCTTCAAAAGTATGATGCGTAACCCGATGTTCCTCTGGTGGCAACTGCATATAATCACCATAGACACTTCTAAGCCACGTATCGTAACCAACAGGAACCCGATACTCACGTCCTTCGAATTCCCTATAGACATAACTATCAAATACAGACTTGTCAACCATTTCGCCTGGTCCAAAGGGATTAGCTATTACACCAGCTTTCGGCAGACTACCGAGAGTATACTTACGGCATTCATTGTCTATCCATGTTGCAATTTGGTGAGCAGAAAAAGGTAGCAACAATAGTTTTCCGAAAGTATTGATGATCTTCTTTGATATAGTTCTACGACAGTAGTTTGCTTTCTTAGCATTTAGAAATTTGCGAAGAAGCTTTATCTTATGTATTTGAGCAGCATCTTTAACTCCGTCTGCTGGAAACAAGTCAATATTCACTCCAATATTTCCGGAATAATGGAGTTCTTTCAAGATTGTCCGATTATCATACACTTTTGCAAAAGGATACGCATAATCAGGATTTGTATTCAAATTCACCACTTGATAATAATTCCCAGACTGATTAAATGTCCTTATAAATCGGTCATAATCAGCTCTAGGCATAGCAATATCAATATCGTCATCCCATGGGATATATCCCTTATGACGAATAGCACCGATAAGTGTTCCACCACATAAGAAATAACGTATACCGTTTTCCTCACAGAAATCTGCAGTCTTCTGCAACAAATTCAACTGGATGGTTCTCAGTTCATCTATTGTAATTGCTTTCATCTTTAACAAATAGATTATTTTTTGCAAAGTTAATATTTAATTCACAATTATACAAGAATTACATGTTTTATTATGAAACAAAACTAAAAATGGAACTTACGACTTGCAGCTACCACTGCTCTTATTATATTGTTGAAATGGTTACGGAAGGCCTTTAGCTTAACAATATAATAAAAGGGCTTATACAACGTAAAGATAAGACAGCACAACAATGGATAGCCACTTTTCCACGTAGAATGCAACAGACGACGTCTCAATTGATATATTTCATGACGTTCTGTATCTATATCAACCTCTGCATTAATCTGACTCTCAAGGACATCAACCATTCTGTGTAATATACAGAAAAGATAGCCATAATAATCAGGGGGTATTATCCGTGGGGGATTTGAAAATATCTGGTTACAAATAAAAATTCTGCTTCTGATAAACTTTAATAACTTTTTTGTAGTATTAGTATTGGTTATAGATTGCTGGTTACTATCTTCATAAATATAAGTTATGCGAGGTAACAGCAAAATATTCCTTGCCCGCAGGAATAGCATATAAGACCATAAGAGATCCTCATTGATGATACCCTCCGCAAAATACAGCCCATATTCTGTAAACACTTTCGCCTTTACAAGTTTATTCCATGAGGTATTAAAGAGAATACGGTTCAATATCAGATTTAGTCCTTCTTGATTAGAATTGTCGATATATTTTTTTTCAGGTATTTTAGATAACAACCTTTTATCATAGGTTGAAAGGGCATTCCCCATAACCACTTCTGGTTGCCAATCTGCAGAATCAAGTTCTGCGACAAAACTTTTCACAGCATCTTGCTCCAAATAATCATCTGAATCCACAAATAAGAAATAGTCACCCGATGCTTTCCTCACAGCGGCATTTCTCGCTGCACAGTGTCCTCTATTCTCTGGAAGATGCATCATTTCAAATTGTATTTTGCCACCCTTACGATTATAGTCATCTATCACACTTGCAGCAATTTCCATACTATCATCTGGTGAACAATCATCAACCAATATACATTCTATGTCCACTTCTGTACATTCTTGTAAGATGATAGATTCCAAACACCTGCGAATATAATTTCGAACATTATAGACGGGAATGATAATTGATATTTTATGCATCTTAGTATTATAATTAATTTAATTATTTCCGAACCCAAAGAGCGTATTTATCATAGACACCTCACTAAAAGGTTTGCCGTAGATAATCAAGTACTCTTCATTCCAATTTGCCATAGTTAGTCCAATTTATTTCGCAAAGATACGAAAAATAAATAAAAAACAAAAGAAAATGTGCATTTTCAATAAAAACATAGCCAATGTAGTTGCTATAATGAGAAAAATAGTTAGACATTATAGCTCCATATATGCAACTATACAGTTCCTTACAGACAATGCATAGTTAAAAAACCAAAATAATTATCATTTATTAGTGTTTTTATTAATTTTTTATTATTTTTGCAAACGGAAAGTAACTTTTAATTCATAGGCTTATGAAAACTAAACTTTTATATTGGGCTATTTCTACACTTGTATTAACAGGATGTACAAAACATGATTTGGCTGATTACTCTCCAAATCCGAGCCAAAATGATAAGGAAGAGATTAAAAAGAACGTTGAAAAGGTGTTTGGTGTTTCTTTTGATGCCAACCACGACTGGTGCACAACAACTTCAGACCAAGTGACTATTTCCGGCATACCTTCTGGTACTACAAAGGTTATGCTTTATGCGCTTGTCACTAAAGACGTGAAGGATGATGAAAATCAGGACGCTGTCGTGACATCACTCTATGAACTAAATGAGGATGATGATATTAGCGCTTCAGAAATTACGATATTTTACGACGCTCCAGCTCTGAATAAAGGAATCTATGCTGCCATTGAATATAATGGTAAGCGCTTTATGAAGTTAGTAAATAATGGTGCTGCCAACTTTACCAACAGCAATCGTACCATTGCTCGTAGGGGTTCATCAGCAGAAAACTATGCAAGCATGACAATTACCGAAGAAGTTGAGTCGTTTGCTAGTCAGCGCGGCTGGTTACCTGGCCAGAAGCTTTATAGTATGAGCAATGATGCTTATCAGAACTGGAAGACAGATGCTGTGGGTTATTCGGCAGAGTACACACAACTTCTTAGAGATGTTATCTTCTCACATTTCAAGAATGGACGCCAGTACAATAACCTTCCCTTGATTTGGGAAAGTCAGTACGTTAATGATAGGGTATATCCTATAACCACAGGTACAAATGCTGTTATAGTGTCACCTATTTACAAGTGTGACAAAGCCATGACCTATGGTAATGAGGTGTGGAACTCAGACCTCTACTACTATTATTTTAAAGAAGAAGAATTGAATAGATACGTTAACAATGGCGGTAAGGCGGTTGATTTCCTCAATAACCTGCCTAAATACAAGGCTATTCCATTTTGTCAGCATTTTGGAGAAACAGAGGATGACGTTATCGAAAAGCGTGCATCTTATAAGTTAATTTATTGGGGTGATGAAACACCTGAGCTCGGTACGACAACAGGACAACCCTTCCCTGCTGGCTATAAGATTGGCTTTATGGTTCGCGCAAAGACCGAATACAAAGAAAGTGACGGAAAAGCCAAAAAACAAGGTGAGTTATATGGTGACGGTCGTTTGAACAATGAGATTAACAACTATTCTCAATGCAACTTCAAGAGCTCAAATCTAGGCACTGACGGTCCACGAGCAGGTTGGATAAATGTTGAGGATAGACTATTCCTATGCTTTGAGTCTGGTACAGATGCCGACTTCAACGACATTATTCTGGAAGTTGAGGGTGGCATTGAGAATATTTCATTTTATCCTGACTATGAGCATAATTTCTACACCTTCTGTTTTGAGGACAGAGATCTGGGAGACTATGATATGAACGACATCGTTCTGCAAGCTACCCGAATCAACAAAACGACGATAGAATATAGCATTGTGGCTTGTGGTGCACACGACAAATTGCAGATTAAGAACATTAACGGAACTACTATACGTGACGAAAAGGAAGTCCACAGTCTCTTCGGCGTTTCCACTAATACATTTATTAATACTGTAAAGGGTACGTCATATCCTAAAGTGACTGAACGCGTCACAGTAAATAAGAATTTTAGCTTCCTGAATGAAGCTACCCAGCCATACATTTATAACATGTCGACAGGTAGGACTATCAAGTTGTCAAAGAAAGGCGAGGATCCTCATGGCATCATGATACCTTACGATTTCAAGTATCCTTTAGAGCATAAGTGCATTAAGGATGCCTACAGCCGATTCAATGAATGGGGAGTAACCAGAGTGAACAGCACCAACTGGTATAAATTCTTCACTCCAGGAACTGTCTACAACGAAGGGGAATAAGAAGAATCAACATACGTCATAACACATAATCATAATTTACATGGAAATGATAGATTTTGTTGTGACATGGTTAGACCCTTCAGACCCTCAATGGATAGAACAATGCGAACACTATAAGACGGGAGCTAAAGGAGACACAGGAAAAGCTCGATTCAGGGAAATGCATATTTTCAACTATTGGTTCAGAGCTGTAGAGAAGTATGCCCCATGGGTTAACAAGGTGTATCTGATAACCAATGGAAAATTTCCCGACTGGATTAATAAGGATAATCCAAAACTGGTATTGGTTAAGCATGAAGACTACATGCCAAAAGAAATCCTGCCTACCTTTAACTCCTGTGCTATAGAACTCTATATTCATAGGATAAAAGGACTCTCTGAGCATTTCGTTTACTTTAACGACGACATGCTCTTAAACAGTCCTGTCACTCCTGACTATTATTTTAAGAACGGGTTACCCTGCGACTATAATAAAGAGACCTGCCTCAATGTGCCCATATACACTAAAACAGACAGGTTTAGCATCTATATGTCAATGCTTGCAGACATTGGCATCATTAATGCACACTTCAACAGATGGGACACCGTATGCCAATCTCCCCAAAGGTGGTTTGGCTTGCACTTAGGCCTGAAAGGATTAATGATGAGTGGTTTATTGATGAAGCAGAATCTGTTTGTTGGCTTCTCGAACTTTCATACAGAGCAGGCCTATTTAAAATCTACATTTGAGGAAGTATGGGAGAAAGAGCCCGAATTCCTAGTAAATAGTTGTACCCGTTTCAGAGAGGATGTTATTGTCAATCCCTATCTGTTCCGTTATTGGCAATTGGCAAAAAACATGTTTTATCCAAAGAAAAGACGCTTTGCTACTTTCCATTTCTTCGACAGGAAAGTGGCTGAAGGCATCAAAAAAGCACTTTTTAACCCCAACATCGCATCCATCTGTGTCAATGACTCTTCTTTATGTCCTGATGATGACTATGAGTACATCGACAGTCATCTGGTAATGTGGTTAGAGGAGAAATACCCAGAAAAATCCTCTTTTGAGATTTAGCGTCAGAAGATTGCATCCAGCACTCGCTGCATCTGAATTTTCCACGTAAGGTGCTCCACCGTACAACGGATTTCCTCAGGCTTCATGGTAAAATGATCCATAAAGTCAATAATTTGCTGAACATCAATTGGTGACTCGTCAGCAGGTGCTTTCAGCACATAAGGCTGTTGGTCAAAGTCACTATCTTGCTCGCTATAGATAAAGGGGATTCCTCGAGTTGCATATTCACGGTTCTTCAAAGTCTTAATAACAGTAATGCCACTACGATGGCGACCTAACGAACCTATGGCAAACTGACACTGATTGAAGACTTTTGTCAATTCGCCACCAAACAATTGACCATGGAATATAATTTTATCTTGTAGGCCATATTTGTGGATAATAGGAGTAAAGACAGTATCCATGCGATGGGGATGCACACCTCCCACTACATGGAAGAATACTTCTCGGTCGCCATGATATGCTCCTATACCTGTCATCATGCGGTCAAAGCCATGCCAATCATGGACTTCAGCCACACCAATCATGTGTAGAGGAGCCTCTTCCCCCACCCTTTTCTGAGAAAGAGAAGGCTGGTGCAATGGCAAGCTATCGAAGTCAACACCATTACTGATGCGAATAGTACGCTGTCCGAAGATACGTTCCGCATCGCTGAATGTGACTAAGGCATCCATCTGTTGAGACAGCTTTTTGCGAAACATCTGATCAATCTTCAATCCCAGACGTGCTTTTCTATCAAAATTCTTAAACTCATTATCATATGGATAAGTGGGTATCTCTGTTACTGCATGGATTCCCGCCTTTCGTAATTTCCTGAAAAAATGGATGAGCCATGGATTGGCATTCTGGAAACTACGAGCGTAAACAAACTCTATACCCTCTTTGAGACAATAATCAGAGATACAGCCATAATCTATGCGCTGACGGATAGCTGCCAAAGTTCCAACACCATAATCCTTAATGACGACATCGTCAATATATCGGCATCGGTGACCGTTATCAGCAATGCCATAATAGCACAGCCGGACATCATGACCATTCTCACGCAGTCCTTTTACTTGATAGTGTATCTTCTTGGAAATACCACTATGTTCTGAAAAACCATGATAAACTAGAAATAAGATTTTCATGATATAACAATTCTGTGCATTAGGTATTATTATAGACTTTCAAATAACTGTTGCCACTGCATGGCGATGTGATCTATCTGGAACAATTCAGCCTTCTTCAAGATAGCACTACTCATACTTTCACGAATTTCGGGCGAGTTCATGACCTGAAGTAAACTATCAGCCAAGGCATCTACATTTTCCTTCTCCACAAGTAGTCCGTCTACTCCGTCTGTAATCAAATCACGAGGACCACATGGACAGGCGAAGGACACAATGGGCAACCCACAGGCTGCAGCTTCCAGCAATGCCATACTTAATCCCTCAAAACGAGAACTGACGGCAAAGACAGAGCTGTTCAGATATTCTTTTTGAATCTGATTGGTAGGAGCATTCAGATGACAACGACAGCCATCTATTCCCAGTTCCTCAGCCATTTGCTCATATGCGCTACGATCTCCATCACCATATACGGCCAGCTCCCAGTCCGGACACTGCTGCTCTACTTTCTTCCATGCACGTAAAAGCAGGTCAAAACCTTTCTGATAAACATAGCGTCCCACAGCTATCACACGTTTTTCCTTCAAAGGGCTAATACTGACAGGCTTAAAAGAAACAGGGTTATGAATGGCCACCACATTGTTAAGTTCAGTCCATGCAGTTTTATCTTCCTCTGTCAGCACAACAAACCGATCCAGCTGTTTTAGATGAGCTATCAAGTTACGCATCCAACACTTGGCAAACAACTCTTTCAGCCAATTGGTATCGTTGGCTTCGAAATTACGGTAGTTAGCACGATTGACATGTATTTCGCCTATCTTCTTACTACCATCTTTTATCTTGGTAATAAAATTGATTTCCCGACGCAATAGTGAGTCGGTAATATCTGGACGTATGCGCATCAGCTCGGCTTTCAGTTTGCGCTTATATGCTCGTTGCTTCCGAAGATACAGCAGCACTTTCTTCAGAAAAGAGCACTCCCACATCTCCTCGAAATTGATGTTCAGATTAATCACCTTTATTTTATCTGACAAAGGATAAGCCAACGGCTTACCCTTACCTTCTGTCAAGATAATCGTCACATCATATCCTAACTGTTCAGCAAAATAATTTGCCTTTATCGTTAGCACACGTTCCACGCCCCCTGCCATATATAGGGCTGGTGTGAGATAGACTATTTTGAATTTCTTGACCATTCCAGAATTCATAAAGGATTGTTTTATGCCGACAAATTTACAGATTTTTTTGGAATTATCAAATTTTCTCTGTATTTTTGTACGCAATTATGAAAAGAATCTGCTTTCTGACCGACTCCATCTTCTCGTTTGGTGGCGTACAACGGGTGACGGCGGTAATCGCTAAGGAATTGGCGAAAGACTATGATGTGACAATACTCACCATAGACCGTCCCGAGCAGAAAGACCTCTCGTTTTATGGACTCAGCGATGCCCATATTCACTATAGATTCTTCTCATTTCCTCACGTGCCGCGCTGGAAGAACTATTTCTGCAAGGCATATAGCTACCTCTACAGGCGCCATCTTCCACAAACTAAGTTTACTTCCGATATCTATGCACATAGTTCCTTCCCTTGGGAAAAGCGTAAGGCACTGATTAAGGAACTCAAGAGCGGAAACTATGACGTCATTATCGGTGTGCATGCGCCACTGGCTGTCCGACTCGCCACATGCCGACATGCATTAAAGGGTACTCGTCTCATCGGTTGGATACACAACTCCTACGAGGCACTCTTCGGTAAAGGCTCACTATATATCGGTCCAGAGTTATGTAAACATTACGAGTTTCAATTGGCTAAGCTCGACGCCACGGTGGTATTATGCCACGACGATAGTCAGAAATATCACATCCCCACTCGAGTCATTTACAATCCGCTGACGCTCTTACCTGATGCGCCCTCAGAAGGTATGTCGAAGAAATTCCTGGCAGTAGGCCGTTTCTCACGCTTGCATAAAGGATTCGACCTGCTCATTGAGGCATTCCGCATCTTTGCAGAACAGAATAGTGAGTGGACGCTCAATATCGTGGGGGAAGGCGTTGAAGAGCCACTTTATCGTCAACTTATTGCAGAGTATCATCTGGAGAATCGCATCACCATTCACCCCTTCACCAATCATATCCAGCAGTACTATCACGACGCACAAGTCTATGTGCTCTCGTCACGCTGGGAAGGTTTCGGACTGGTATTGGTTGAGGCGATGGCCCATGGCCTTCCTGTTATCTCTTCAAATCTGCCTACCAGTCAAGAGATTATGGGCGACTTCGGTCTCTACTTCATCAATGGCGATGTCAATGGTATGGCTCGCCAAATGCAAGTAGCCACCCAACTCGACTGGCAGGAGACGTCAAAGCAGGCACTACAGATAGCAGCCCGATTCAATATAGATACTATTATTAACCAATGGAAACAACTTATTGATGAAAGATAAAGAAGATATCAGACAGGGATTAAAGGCAAGTCCTAAGATTAAGCGATTCTTAGACTACCTTATCATGAACCAGCGCGACGCCCGTCCACGATGGTATGTTCGCTTGCTGGCTCCACTCTATCAGCATCGGGGCAGTGGCTCAAAAGTCTACTGGAGTGCTCGCATGGACACTCCGCCCTATCGCCGTTTCTGGTTGGGCAAGCATAGTGTCATTGAGTCGTTCTGCTGCATCAACAATGCTGTGGGCGATGTTACCATTGGCGACTATACGCGCATCGGCATCCACTGTACTGTTATTGGTCCTGTGTGCATTGGCAATCATGTCAACCTTGCACAGGGCATCACTGTTACAGCACTGAATCACAACTTCAACGATACTACCAAGCGCATTGATGAACAAGGTATCAGTACCAAACCCATTGTTATTGGCGACGATGTGTGGATTGGTGCCAACGCTGTCATACTTCCTGGCGTTACTATTGGTAGCCATTGTGTTGTTGCTGCTGGTGCTGTTGTCACTAAGGATGTTCCCGACAACACTGTTGTTGGTGGCGTTCCAGCAAAAGTGCTAAAGACACTGTAATGTTCAATGTTCAATGGTCAATGTTCAATGTTCAACGTTCAATGTTCAACGTTCAATGAGAATAGGTATTGAAGCACAGCGTATCTTCCGCAAAAACAAGCATGGCATGGACTATGTTGTGTTGCAGGAGATTAAGGAGTTACAAAAGATGAATACAGGCGACGAATACTTTGTTTTCGTAAAGCCTGGTGAAGACCGTTGTGTAGAGGATTCTGCCAACGTGCATATCGTTGAACTCAAATGTCCCTCCTACCCGCTTTGGGAACAGTGGGCACTGCCTCGTGCAGCCAAGAAGTATGGTGTAGAGCTTCTGCATTGCACCAGCAATACCGCCCCCATCTGGTGTAACATTCCGCTCGTACTTACCCTTCACGATATTATCTTCTTAGAGCCTCGTGACAAGAGCAACAAGTCGCTCTATCAGAATCTGGGTTGGTTCTATCGCCGTTTGGTAGTGCCTCGCATTCTCCCAAAGTGTCTGCGCATCATCACCGTCAGCAATTTCGAGAAAGACAATATCATCCGCAAGCTGGGCATCCCTGAGGAGCGTATGGCTATGATATATAATGGTTATAACGACTGGTTTAAACCCATTGAACATTCAACATTCTCTCATGGAGAGTGTTCAATGTTCAATGTTCAACCTGGCTACTTCTTCTTCCTCGGCAATACCGATCCCAAGAAGAATACGGAACGTACTTTGATAGCCTATTCTAAATATCTGGACCAGTCAGAGATTAAGCGCCCGTTGCTGATGGCAGACCTTGACGCTAGCTATCTGAACGACATCATTGAGCGCAACCACATTGAGAATATTCGCGAGCATCTCACCATGCCAGGATATATTCCCAACAGTGAGCTGCCTACAATCTATAATAAGGCCTATGCCTTCCTCTACACGTCGTTGCGTGAGAGCTTTGGTATTCCATTGTTAGAGGCGATGGCTTGTGGCACACCTGTCATTACGAGCAACACCTCATCTATGCCAGAGATAGGCGGTCCTGATGCAATCCTCGTCAATCCTGAGAGTAGTGACGAGATAGCACAGATGATGCTTCGTCTGGAGACTGACGAAGCGTTCTATCAGCAACAAAAACAAGTGGGATTGCAGCGCGCCCAACTCTTCTCTTGGCGCAAGACTGCAGAACAATTACACCAACTATACCATGATATTAATATAAACCACTAATTAATTTTCAAACAACGAGCATTATTAAAACCACTAATTTCACGAATCGAACGAATTATACACTGCAGAATTAAAAAATTAGTGTAATTAGTGTAATTCGTGGTTTAAATAATAAAACCACTAATTTCACGAATCGAACGAATTATACACAGCAAATTTAAAAATTAGTGTAATTAGTGTAATTCGTGGTTTGAATAATACTCGTTGTTTGAATAATACTCGTGGTTATATTGTGTCGAAGAGGTCGAGTGAGAGATCCTTCTGAGGTTTCACTTCCTCTACTGGCTGTTGTTCATCACGAAACTGGAGCATCAACTGTTGCGCATCGTTAGACCCCGTGGTGTTCAGTCTATACCATCCGCGCTGTTCCGTACGTTCAATGAGCGAATTATTTGATTTTGAATTCTTCAACAGATACTGTTGCACGTAGTTTCGTATCTCCTCAAAATCTGGAGATACGAAAAAGGTACAGTTCATGTTATAAACGTGCCTACTTATATTCTGCACGCTTATCCCTCGCTCACCAGCCTCAGTGAGTATTTTCAATATCTGTTGGTCGTAACTCAATGTTCAATGTTGATGTTTCACATCGAGGCTGCTCTCGCTTAATCGCAGCCTTCAACGTTTGACGTAAAAAAAGGCCGGTACGCCGTTTAGCACACCAGCCTCTTTTTATAGTTCTCTAATTCTCTGATATTAAGCCAGAGTAATCTTCTCGTCAGCAGTAACCAGCTTGCCCTCTTTGAAGAGCCAACCCAGACCGAGCAGCGTTTCCTCTTCGCTGATCTTTGCAGCCTTAGCAATCTCCTTAACGTTCAGAGCCTTACCAGCAGCAGCCAGAGCCTGATAAACATCACCAGCCTTGAAACCAGCGTTCTCAGCATTCAAAGCTACAACTGCCTTCTTAGGAGCAGCGGCTTTCTTAGGAGCAGCGGCCTTCTTTACAGCTGCCTTCTTGGGCTCTGCTGCCTTAGTTGCAGCGGCCTTCTTTACAGTTTTCTTTTCTGCCATAGTTTTTGTTTTTTATTACGCTATTATAGTTAAATCCTATCTTTGCGATGCAAAATTAACAAACTTTTTGAACAGTGTTACCGCAAACAGTTTCTTTTTAAGATTTCTACACTTAATTCTTGATGTAGGTCAAGTTACTCAAAACCTGAACACTACGAATCAGTTTTATGCCTCTTCAGCCTTCAAATCAACCTTCAGCTGCAACTCTTCCAACTGCTTAATATCCAGTTCACCAGGAGCATCGAGCATCACGTCGCGACCACTATTATTCTTGGGGAATGCGATACAGTCGCGGATGCTGTCGAGACCAGCCATGATGCTGACAAAGCGGTCAAGACCGAAGGCCAAACCAGCGTGAGGGGGTGCTCCGTACTTGAAGGCATTGATAAGGAATCCGAACTGAGCCATAGCACGCTCGGGAGTGAAGCCCAGAATCTGGAACATCTTCTCCTGCAACTTGCCATCGTGGATACGCAGTGAGCCACCGCCCACCTCAATACCATTACATACGAAGTCGTAAGCCACAGCGCGCACCTTCTCTGGAGCTGTCTCCAGCAAGGGGATATCGTCAGGATTAGGCAATGTGAATGGATGGTGAGTAGCCATCAGACGCTGCTCCTCGTCGCTCCACTCGAACAAGGGGAAGTCGACAATCCACAAGCACTTAAATGTATCCTTGTCGCGCAGACCGAGACGGTCACCCATCTCCAGACGCAGCGTACAAAGCTGTGTGCGAGTCTTGTTAGCCTTATCGCCAGAGAGAATCAATACGAGGTCGCCATCCTTGGCACCCGTCTTCTCCTTCAGCTTCTGCCAAACCTCAGGCTGATAGAACTTATCGATAGACGACTTCACTGTGCCGTCAGCGTTGAACTTCACATATACCAAGCCCTTAGCACCAACCTGTGGACGCTTAACAAAGTCGGTCAACTGGTCAAGCTGCTTGCGAGTATAGTCTGCACAACCAGGAACCACGATACCACCGATATACTCAGCCTCGTTGAATACAGGGAACTCACCTGTACCTTTCAGCACATCCATCAGTTCAACAAACTCCATACCGAAACGCAAGTCGGGCTTATCAGAACCGAAGCGGCGCATAGCCTCGTGCCAAGTCATACGCTCCAGCTTAGGCAGCTCTACGCCACGAATCTCCTTGAACAGATGACGAGCCAAATCCTCGAAGATGTTCAGCACATCCTCCTGATCAGCGAATGACATCTCACAGTCAATCTGTGTGAACTCAGGCTGACGGTCTGCACGCAGGTCCTCGTCACGGAAACACTTGGCAATCTGGAAGTAACGGTCAAAACCTGATACCATCAGCAACTGCTTCAGGGTCTGTGGGCTCTGTGGCAATGCATAGAACTGTCCAGGATTCATGCGTGAAGGTACCACGAAGTCGCGGGCGCCCTCAGGAGTAGAACCAATCAGGATAGGAGTCTCTACCTCGATGAAGTTCAGGTTGTCCAAGAAGTTGCGAATCAATATAGTCATTTTGTGGCGCAGTTCCAGGTTCTTACGAACACAAGGACGGCGCAAATCCAGATAACGATACTTCATACGGATGTCGTCGCCACCGTCAGTCTGGTCCTCAATAGTGAAAGGAGGTGTCTGGCTCTCGCTCAGCACATTCAGTTTCTCAGCCAAAATCTCTATATCTCCAGTCTCCATCTTGGGGTTCTTAGCCTGACGCTCGCTAACGGTACCCGTTACCTGAATACACCACTCACGTCCCAACTTGTTAGCCAGTTCGCAGAGTGCAGCATCCTTTGATTCGTCGAACACCAGCTGTGTGATGCCATAGCGGTCACGCAGGTCAACAAACGTCATACCACCCATCTTACGGGTTTTCTGAACCCATCCCGCCAGTGTCACTTGGCTACCGGCATCTGTGAGACGCAGCTCACCACATGTTTTTGTTCTATACATATTTATATTGTATTTTTCGTTCTGGGGTGCAAAATTACAAAATAAGTGAGAGAAATAAAAAGAAAAACGAATTTTTCTTTTCATTCCCGAGCGAAAAGTAAGTTCGACGAAGTCAAAATTACAAAATATTTATGTAAATCCACAAACAATAGCAAACAAAATTCTATTTGCGCCCACTTAGCGCCAATTCTTATAGAGAATAGTTTTAGCGCAAAAACATCTAACCTTCTACCATAACACCCCTCAAACGCCGATATACAAAGGGATTGACACGGGTTAGATGTTTGTTCAACATCTACCATACATCTAACCTTCATCCACTAATAATTAAGAGCCACCAACAAAATTCCCAGATTTTTTCCGAATACTTGGGACAAAGTGTCCGGAGGCTCCGGACACTTTGTCCGCAACGTCCGGACAACGAGTACAGAGCCTCCGTACTCGAGTACTTTAGCCTCCGTACTGCAGTATTTTAGCCTCCGTACTCAAGTATTATAGCCTTTGTACTCAATCTCAATTATATCCAACTTTTGGGGCGCACTTCATACATGTGGGTTAGGAGTATGTTAATAGTTCGCAAACTATTAACATAGCTCAAAGCCTTTGTACATCGGCATCTGAGGGGTGTTATGGTAGAAGGTTACATGTTTTTGCATGCAAACTATTATACAAAAAAAAGAGGATGTCCCGTAACGCTACGCGGCATCCTCCCCGATTGAATCAAATACCTATCAATAAATGAAGAATCTAATTCATTCTTATCGGTTAATCAATCATATAGTTGATTTATTATAATTCAATCAGTTTAATTTTATTAGTTTGCCCAACCAGGATTCTGGTGCAAGTTAGGATTCTTAAGAATCACATCAAATGGGAAGGGGAACAGTTCGTGCTTTCCAGCCTTGAAACCAACTGTGTGACCATGATCCTTGGCATCCTGAGTTCCAACGATGTAGAAACGACCGTTAGCATGCTTTGCAAGTACATTGTCGCCAGCTGCGATAGGACGAGTCTTTACGTCATAAACAACAGGAACATTGGTACCAGCCTTCTGCAGTCTAGCGATAGCATCAGCATCCTTCCAACGCATGATATCCAACCAACGGCAACCCTCTGCCCACATCTCATACTTCTTCTCATTCTTCAGCTCGTCCATAGTAGCAGCAGGGCTGATGTGCTTAGAACCTGCACGCTTCTGAATCTCCTGAAGATAAGGCAGAGCAGCAGCGGCATCACCAGTCTGGATACAAGCCTCTACATAGTTGAGAAGCACCTCTGCATAACGCATTACGCAATAGTTACGCATGGTAATGTTGTTACCAGACTTAGCACCATCTGTATCAGAAGCCTTCATGAGGAACTTCTTCTGCAGCCAGAATGAGTTACCATAGAGGCCATTACCCTTCAGACCAATCTTATCGCTCTGAACTGCTTCATCGTGAGACATGGCATTCAGTGAAGCATCAGCATAGTTGCGGAAATCACCAAAGATAGCATCGTCGATATTAACGAGTGTAGCCTTGAAGCGCTGAGAATCACCGTCGTTAGCATAGAAAGCATCGCCGAATTCCTGAGGAACACCAATACCGCCCCAGCCACCAATGCCGGTATACGCCATATAAGGAGCACCACCTAAGAAGCGGTCTTCACGCCACATCCATACGTTCATTTCCATCCAAGAAGAGCGCTGAACCAGACCAGACCATCCCTGTTTACCATCATCATGCGCAATGTTAGCCTCGAAAATCTTTTCCTCATTGAGGTCACCCTCGAGATGGAAGAGATCTTCCCAATTCTGGCTCAAAGCATATTTCTTAGAATCAATAACTTTCCAAAGAGCAGTCTTAGCAGCAGCGTAGTTACCTGCGAATAGATATGCCTTACCGGCTAGAGCCTGTGCGAAGCCCTTAGATACACGAGCAACCATGTTCTTGTCGCTAGTATTCTCACGAGCCTTCAAATCAGGTTCTGCAAGCTCGCACTGCTTAGCAACCCACTCGAAGAGAGCCTTCTGATCGAAATTATAGTTAGGATCCTTGTCACAGTTTGTGGGCAGAGCATCAGCAGGTAGAACGTGCTCTACGAGAGGGGGGGTACCCCAAAGAGCTGCCAGAATGAAGTAATCATAAGCACGCAATACGCGGGCTTCAGCTACACACTGCTTTACAGCAGCATTTGTGGAAGCACCATACTTATCCAAAACAAGATTACAAGTATAGACAGAAAGGAATATGCCTTTATACAGGAATTTGCAAGTCTCAGCAGAGGTGTCATAACGGAACTCATTGAGCGTATTGTTAAACTCATGGTCAGTATAGTCACCACCAGCGCCATAGATATCATCACCACACAGGTTCATCATATTCTTGAACGGAGTATAGATACCAGGGGAACCTTCAAAGTCTGGTTGACGTCCCATTACATCACCAGTAAAGCTTTCGTATGCAGCGGTAAGAGCACCCAAAGCATTATCAGGATTGTTATAGAATTCATCAGCATCAACAACGCCTTTCTGTTCGATATCCAACTGATCCTCGCAAGAAGTAAAGCCAACCATACTGGTAGCCAATGCGAGTGTGAAATATAATATTTTTTTCATTATATTATTTCTTTAATTAAATACATTATTTATATAAACATTGGGCTTAGAAGGTAAGATTTACACCGAAAGTAATCTTCTTTGATGTAGGATACTGACCATTATCAAAGCCGCGGTTGTATGCAGAACCCATAGATGCAGTTTCAGGATCTGCACCAGGATAGCTGGTAATAGTGAAGTAGTCATCCAAAGAAACATATACACGTGCACTGTTGATAAATGCCTTCTTTGTGATGCTTGCAGGCAGCGTGTAACCCAACTGAATCTGCTTGAACTTGAAGTATGCTCCACTGAATACTGCAGCACTTGAGCTGAAGAATGTCCAGTCTGTACCTACCTGTCTCATATCAGGATACTTGCCAATAGTCTGAACGGTATAAGTTCCATCAGCATTCTTGGTTGACTTGGTAGAGTTATCCCAGAAAGTTCTCAAACTGTTAACCTGCCAGTTCTCACCGCCAACCATTACGTTATAGATATCGTTGCCAGCAACACCTGTACCAAACAAGGTGAAGTCGAAGCCCTTGTATTCAAGGTTAATGGTAATACCATAAGTAAAGGTAGGTATGGCAGATCCTACATACTGCTTATCATCATCAGTAGGAGCTTTGGTCAGTTTACCATCCTTAGTATAATAGACAGCCTTACCAGTCTTTTCATCAACACCTGCATACTTCCAACCATACATGTACCAAATAGGATAGCCAGCCTCGAACAGTGGAGTCAAACGGTTATTGAAACCATTCAATGCAGGACCCTCAGGTTCAATACGCTTGGCAACACCAGAAACTTCCTTAACCTCGTTATGGAGAGTACCAAAGTTAGTGCTTACGCTATACTTGAAATCACCAATGCGATCGCGCCATCCCAGTTCAAAGTCAAAACCATAGTTGTTAACCTTACCTGAGTTAATATATGATTTAGCGACACCGATTTCTGGCAGGGGAGCAATCTGAAGGAGAAGGTCTTTGGTATTCTTGTTATAGAAGTCAACACCGAAGGTCAAGCGATTGTCCAAGAATCGAGCATCCAAACCGAGGTCGAACTGCTCAGAAGTCTCCCATACCAAGCCGGGGTTAGCCAAACCTGTTGGTTTAGAACCGAGTGTCACATCACCAGAATTGCCATCCATCTGATACCAGCTACTATTTAGAGAGACAGGAGCTTGGTATGGATAACCATTCAGTATATTGATGTTACCATTACGACCCCATGATGCACGAAGCTTTAAGAAAGAAACTGCGCTCTCGCTAACAGCATCCTTGAAGAACTTTTCATTGCTGATAGTCCAACCAGCAGAGATTGATGGGAAGCTACCCCAACGATTGTCCTTTATCAACTTTGATGAGTCAAATGCATCACGACGGAAATTAAACTGAAGGTAATAACGGTCATCGTAAGAATATGACAGACGTCCGAAGTATGCCAACTGAGTCTGGTCTTCGGGAGAATTTCTTACAACCTTTGTTACGCTTGAGAGTACATAGCTCATATATTGGAAGTTTGAGGCATCACCCGTAAGAATAGGCGTTTTATCCTCTGCACTTGCGCTAATATTATCTCTATGAGTCTTTGCGAAAGACATACCAATCATGGCACCTACATTATGCTTGCCAAATGACTTGTTGTAGTTGGCAAAGTTCTCCCACTGATAGTAATAACCAGTATTATTCTCAGCATTGATAGTGTACTTAGTATCATTAGCCATAGAATTGATATAATATGGCGTTGTATAATTGTGATAATTCTCCTGCCATACACGATAGCCAAGGCGAGAAGTAATTACCAAGTCATCCACTGGAGTCAAATTGGCAGTCATGCTACCACGGAAGTTAATACCAGAACGCTCTGGATTACGGCGATTAACCTGCCACAATGGGTTACCAGTGGCATGTGCAAGAAGTTGAGAACCTGCATAGTAGTCACCATTCTCATTAACAGGAACGTAATCTCCTGCCTTGACTGCAGCATACTGACCAATACCAAAAGCGGTTTCTGGAGCATCCCTATGGATGAATACAGGAGTCAGAGGATCCATAGCTACAACACCATTCAACACAGAACCATAACCATTAGTTACACCTCTCTTCTTCCACTTTTCGAAAGAGTTATTAGTTGAGACGTTCAACCAATCGAAGAATTTGTAGTCAGCATTAAGCTGAGCAGTCAAACGCTTGTAAACATCCTTGCTACCAACAATAATACCATTATTATCTACGAGATTCAAAGTTGTCAGGAAGTGACCTTTATCATTACCACCCTGAACAGTTACATTGTGCTGCAATGCCCAACTAGGTTCAAACAGTACATCGTACCAGTCGGTATTAGAACCATCATAGTGATAAGTCTTTTCAAGTTCACCTTCTTTTATGTGACCACAATATGTGTGATAATCGATGAATCCTGGAGCATCAAACAACTCAGCCTTCTTGCCTAGAGCCTGGCGTGTAGCTTTGAAGTCATAAGATACTTGCGCCTTACCACCCTGAGACTTACCGGTCTTAGTAGTAATCAGTACGACACCGTTACCAGCCTCAACACCATAAATAGCTGCAGAAGCGCCATCCTTCAAAACCTCAATAGATTCAATCATAGAAGGATCAAGGTACTGGATGTTGTCAACCTTCAGACCATCAACAATAAGCAATGGGCCAATCTTACCGCTGTTAGATGAATAACCACGTACACGAATCTCAGCGCCTTCACCAGGAGCACCACTATTAATAATCTGCAAACCTGCTACTTTACCCTGTAGAGCAGAAGCTGCGTCGGTGGTAGCAAGACCCTTAATGTCCTCAGCCTTTACTGAAGCAATGGCACCTGTCAAGTCACTCTTTTTCTGAACACCATAACCGATAACGACAACGTCGTTCAATCTGGCAACGTCTTCTTTCAAAACGATTTTCAGATTGTTCTTACCAGCTACCTTCACTGACTGTGATACATAGCCCACATAAGAAACGTTTAAGGTAGCATCACTAGCAGCCGAAATACTGAAATTACCATCAAGATCAGTAACAGCACCAGTTTTAGTGTTACCTTGAACTTTGACGCTAGCACCGATGATCGGTTCGCCAGACTCGTCACTTACAGTTCCCTTAATCACACTCTGAGCAGTCATAGCCAGCGGAAGAGCGCACAGCATGAAAGCAACAGCTAATGATTTTTGTAGAGTTTTAAAGTTCCACATAAATTAAATAGTTAATTAGTAAATTTAGTTAGAAATAAATTAATTGGTTTTTAGATACCTTCATTCATAAATTTTAGGTGCTGCAAATATAATATTATAATACATATACCTATTTATTTTATGTAACATAAAGTTTGAAAAACTAAGTAAATTTTATAAAATGTTACACATAACAAATGCGTGTTTACAAGAAGAAAAATAATCGATACATTTGTTAACTATTGCTAATTTTAAGGTACTTATACACAAAAAGTTGGGGATAAATAGACAAAAATATCTATTTCGTCATAATTTACAGGGTGAATCTACTTATAAGTGTCATTTTTACAAGAAAAGAATACATGAAAAAAGATTAAATAATTAAACCATCATCAGAAGAAGGGAAAATATTAAAATATTAAAAAAGGAGAGGCAAAACGATACAGGTATGAAGAAAAAGGACTACTTTTGCAGCGGTAATGAACCTTAAAAGAAAAGTGACATGAAAAGATTTATAAGTTCAGCCATGATGCTGATATGCGGAGTAATGATGGCATTAGCCCAGAACCCTGCACAGATAAAGTTTGAGAAGACCACTCACAACTTTGGCACTTTCTCAGAGAAAGAGCCTGTAGTTTCTTGCGTATTCACCTTTACCAACATTGGCGAGCAGCCGCTTGTCATCAATCAGGCTATTGCATCATGCGGATGCACCGTACCTGAATACACTAAAGCTCCTGTAAAGCCAGGTGAGAAGGGTGAGATTAAAGTAACCTACAATGGCGAAGGAAAATTCCCTGGTCACTTCAAGAAGTCTATCACCGTTCGCACCAACGGTAAAGTAGAGATGACTCGTCTCTACATCGAAGGCGACATGACAGAAGCTGAAGCAAAGAAATAAAAGGTTAATAAGACAAAACCAATAAAAAACTGCAGTGCGAAAACACCGTACTGCAGTTTTTTATTAGAAGCTATAAGTAAGTCCTATACTACTCCACTCTTGCAACTGGAAGTACCCCATCTTGTCGTCGCGGGTATTTCCATCGTCAAAGCGAGGATAGAGGAATAGATTGGCTGAGATATATTTCGTAACTTTTAATTCAAACTGATTTTCCCACTCCACTTTTGCTTGATGATAAGTGGTGAGGGCAAAGAGTCGTGTCTTCCAAGAAAGCTGATCGATGATGTTCCACTTGAGTTCTCCAGTGAACTGGGAAGCGAAATCTTCCATACTGTGATGATTGCCTCTGATGCCGTTAGCCCCTATCAGGTCTTTACGAGCAACATAACGGAAGCTAAAGGCAAAGGGCAGGAAGTTGAGCGTACCCTTTAAACGACCATCTAGCGCATCAACATTATACTGCATACCTAAACCGATGTTGAGATCGAAAGGAGAAGTGAAATCAGAGTAGACCTTCTCATCGTTAGCCTTTAAGCCTCGTGCAAACTGCGTATAAGCCAGCAACTGCAAGGTATAATACCAACGCTTATGAGCCTGCAAGCCAACCTTACTGGTGAGACGCAGCAGGTCGTTATTGGTTTTGAAACGATGAAGCGTATCAGACGGTGAAGTCTGTATGCCTAACTTCATCTCCAGTTTATTATCAAATGTGAGACGATCGTGGTCGTTGTAATTATACTCAAGATTAGCTGCTGCTACAGCAGAATAGTTGCTTTCACCACCCTTGTGCCAATTAGTTGACACATAATTCTGAAGGAACTGCAGATAGCCATCGCCCTTGAACTTCCAGAAGTTAGGCTTTTGGACAACCAACTTTACTGGAACTATCTCTGGTTCTTCTGGCATCGGCATTACAATATCTGTAAGCTCTACCTGCTGAGTTATCTCTTGGTTGACATCATCACGAATGCTTCCTGCTGCACGCAGATTACTCTCGTTGTTGACTACCAAGTCTGGACGACGCAGATAAATATTCATCATTGCCTGATCAATGGCATCTGCCACCTCATCGTCTGTCTTAGAGTAAAGCGAAAGAGACTTGTTGGCCCCCGAATGATAGAATGTGGTGGGAACAAAAAGGCGGAAATAGCGACCATCATTCTGCTCGCTACGCAACTGCTCATTAACCTGCTGAATGGAGTCAAGACGCTGACGCAAGACATTCAGCGAGTCAATATAGTTTTTAACAACCTGTTCTGTCTCAGGTCGAATAACAGAGTTTTTACTTTTACGCTGGGCTACTGCTGATTGACTAAGCAGCAGAGTCATCATGACTACTAATAAGTATTTGTATTTCATAACTAGCTGCAAAGATAATAAAAAACATTGAACATTGAACATTGAACATTGAACTTTTTTAATGGCGAAAGCAAATTTTTCACTCTTCACTCTTCACTTTTCACTTTTATTTCGTAACTTTGGCCTTACCGAACTTACTTAGCACTCGAAAATAAAAAGAAAAACTTGTTTTCCTTTTGTATTTCTCTCGTTTTTTCGTAACTTTGCACCTTGATTTTTAATAATAAGGTAAAGACATGAACAAGGACACCATTATCGGCTTCGTGCTCATCGCTTTGGTACTGATTGGTTTCAGTTGGTGGAACCGTCCCTCTGCAGAGCAGATTGAAGCTGCCCAAAAACAAGACAGCATTGCAAACGTCATGAAGGAAAAGGCACAGCAACAGCAGGATAGCATCCAGCAGGCTGCCGCCAAGAATGACACAGTGGCTCAAGCAGATACCACTGCCATCTTCTATGCTGCACAGCAGGGTAACGCACAGTTGATTACACTTAAGAACAGCAAGCTGGAACTGACACTCGACACAAAGGGTGGAACACTGAAGAAGGCTGTTATCAAGAACTTTAAGAGCATTGACGGCACACAGAACGTGACGCTCTTTGATGGCGACGACCAGCAGTTGAACTTCATGCTGGCTGGCAAGCAGGAGAATATCATCACCAGTGACCTCTACTTCACTCCTTCTGAGCAGACAGACACTACTGTGACTTTGACCGCTCAGGCACAGAACGGTGGAGCACTGATTCTGCGCTACCGTCTGGGTAAAGACTATATGCTGAGTATGTCACTGCAAGGCAAGGGTCTGGCTGGTTTCTTCGCTCCTTCTTACAAGGAAGTGGAGCTGGCATGGAGCGACCACTGTCGTCAGCAGGAGAAAGGCTACTCTTTTGAGAACCGCTATACCGCAGTATTCTACAAGGAAGCTAACGGTGGAACAGATAACCTGTCAGAGACTTCTGATAAGACTGAAGAGATTGAGGAGCGCTTGGATTGGGTTGCTTTCCGCAATCAGTTCTTCTCTGTAGCGCTGGTTTCTAAGGACGACTTCGCAGAGAACTCAACACTCTCTAGCGTACAGGACAAGAAAGGTTCTGGCTATCTGAAGCAGTTTGACGCAAAACTGAAGACTGCCTTCGACCCCACAGGTGCTAAGTCATCAGACTTCGAGATGTATATCGGCCCTAACGACTTCCGCCTGATTCAGGAGGTAGAGCAGCAGAGCGAGTTTGATAAAGACCTCGATCTGGAACAGCTCGTAAACCTCGGCTGGTGGTTGCTGCGTTGGATTAACCGTTGGTTCACATTGTATGTATTTGACTGGCTGACAGGCTTCGGATTCAATATGGGTATCGTACTGATCCTCATCACATTGTTACTGAAAGGAATCACCTTCCCAATGGTAAAGAAGAGCTATATGTCAAGTGCAAAGATGCGCGTACTGAAGCCTAAGTTTGAAGAGGCTACCAAGCAGTATGACAAGCCTGAGGACCAGATGAAGAAACAGCAGGAGATGATGAATCTCTACTCAAAATATGGCGTAAGTCCATTGAGCGGCTGTCTGCCTATGCTGATTCAGATGCCTATCTGGTTGGCTATGTTCTTCTTTGTGCCTAACGCCATCCAGTTGCGTGGTCAGTCTTTCCTTTGGATGAATGACCTGTCAACCTACGACCCAATCTTCGAGTGGAGCACTAACATTTGGGGTATCGGTGACCACCTGTCGCTGACCTGTATCCTTTTCTGTGCTGCACAGCTGATTTACACTTGGATTTCAATGCGCCAGCAGCGTGACCAGATGGTAGGTGCACAGGCAGACCAGATGAAAGTGATGCAGTGGATGATGTATCTGATGCCACTGATGTTCTTCTTCATCTTCAATGACTACTCTTCAGGTCTGAACTTCTACTACTTCGTCTCACTGTTCATGTCAGCAGCCATCATGTGGACACTGCGCAAGACTACCGATGATGCAAAACTGTTAGCTATCCTTGAAGCTAACTATCAGGCTAACAAGAATAATCCCAAGAAGGCATCAGGCTTTGCAGCTCGTCTGGAAGCAATGCAAAAACAAGCAGAAGAATTGCAGAAACAACGCAACAAACGATGAAAATAGGATTTGACAACGAGAAGTATCTAAAGATACAATCGGAGCACATTCGCGAGAGAATTGCAAAATTTGACGGCAAACTATATCTGGAGTTAGGTGGTAAGTTATTTGACGACCACCATGCCTCCAGAGTATTGCCAGGCTTCAAGCCCGACAGCAAATTAAGAATGTTCGGACAACTGCGCGACCAACTGGAGATTGTTATCGTCGTGTCAGCAGAAGACATAGAAAAGAATAAGGTTCGTGCTGACCTCGGCATTACATACGATGAAGACGTGCTGCGTCTGCGCGAAGAGTTTATGAACCGTGACTTCATGGTGGGCTCAGTAGTCATCACTCACTACAATGGACAACAGGCTGCAGACCAGTTCCGCAAGCGTCTGGAGCGTCTGGGCATCAAGTCGTATGTACATTATCTGATTGATGGTTATCCTCACAACGTAGAGCTGATAGCCTCGGACGAAGGATTCGGCAAGAACGACTATGTGGAAACAAGTCGAGAGTTGGTTATCGTGACAGCTCCTGGTCCAGGTTCTGGTAAAATGGCAGTTTGTCTTAGCCAGCTCTATAATGAAAACAAGCGCGGTATCCGTGCCGGTTATGCAAAGTTTGAGACTTTCCCCGTATGGAATCTGCCACTGAAGCATCCTGTCAACATCGCTTATGAGGCTGCAACAGCTGACCTAAACGATGTCAATATGATTGACCCATTCCACTTGGAGGCTTACGACAAGATTGCCATCAACTATAATCGCGACATCGAGATATTCCCCGTACTGAATGCTCTGTTTGAAGGTATCTACGGAGAGAATCCTTATAAGAGTCCTACGGATATGGGAGTCAACATGGTGGGTTTCTGTATCAGTGATGATGAGGTATGCTGTAATGCTTCTCGCGATGAGATTATCCGTCGCTACTATGATGCCACCAACAAGATGGCTGATGGTGCAGACAATGAGCGCGAGGTGAACAAGATTCTGATGCTGTTCAATCAGGCTAAGATTACGACGGCTTATCGTCGTGTCACTGTTGCCGCTGCTGCCAAGCAGGAACTGACAGAACAGACTGCAGCTGCTATGGAACTGGAAGACGGTACCATCATCACAGCCAAGAGTTCTCCCCTACTCGGCTGTTCTGCAGCATTGTTGCTTAATGCTACGAAGCATCTGGCAGGAATCTCACACGAAGCGAAACTCATTCCGCAGAGTCTGATCGAGCCTGTACAAAAGACGAAAACGGAATATCTGGGTGGTAAGAATCCTCGTTTGCATACTGACGAAGTATTGGTAGCCCTCAGCGTTCTGTCAAAAGACAATGAGGAGTGCCGACTGGCATTGGCTCAACTGCCTAAGTTGCGCGGCTGTCAAGTACACTCTACTGTAATGCTGTCAGAAGTGGACCGCAAGATATTCAAGAAATTGGGTTGTGGACTGACCTGCGATCCAGTAAGAAAGAAATAACTACTTATGAAGAAGATATTAACATTCGTGGTTGCAGCACTGCTGGCAGTGCCTGCTCACGTTATAGCACAAGAAACATCCGTGATAGGAAAGAGTAATATCAAGCTTAACAGCCGTATGATGACTCCCGAAGCACTTTGGGCTATGGGACGCATCGGAGGTATGGAAGCATCTGCTGACGGTAGCCGCATCGTGTATCAGGTGGGCTACTATAGCGTAAAACAAAACAAGAGTCATCAGGTCATCTGCATCATGGATGCTGATGGCAAGAACCAGCGCCAGCTGACTACCAGCAGTAAGAGCGAGACTGATCCTACATGGTTTGACGCAGAGCACATCGCATTTATTAGCGGTGGCGAGCTGTGGACTATGAAGGCTGACGGCAGTGAGCGCCATCAAATGACAAAGACGAATGGTGAGGTTGAGGGCTACAAGTTCTCACCAGACCGCAAGAAGGTGATTATCCTGAAGAGCCTTCCCTTCCATGAAATTATCAAGAAGAATCCCGATGACCTGCCTAAGGCTACTGGTCGTCGTGTTACCGACCTGATGTATCGCCATTGGGATCATTATGTAGAAAGCATCCAGCATCCATTTGTATGTTCAGTAAGTAGCGATGGCATCGCTACAAATGCAACAGACATCCTCGAGGGCGAGCCCTATGAATGTCCTATGGAGCCGTTTGGTGGCATTGAGCAATTGGCGTGGAGCAACGACTCTAAGCAGATTGCTTATACTTGCAGAAAGAAAACTGGTCTGGAGTATTCTATCTCTACAGACTCAGATATATACCTTTATAATATAGAGACAAAGACTACTCGTAATCTCTGCAAGCCTGCTGACTACAAGGCTCCTGCATACGATGCTACTCGCACACTGAAGATTCAGGCTGTGAATGCACCTGAGAATCTGAAGAATAATGTAGGTTACGATCAGAATCCACAGTTCTCACCTGACGGAAAGTATATTGCATGGCTGTCAATGGAGCGCGATGGTTATGAGGCAGATCTTAACCGCCTGTGCATCTATTCATTAGAGAATGGCGAAAAGAGCTATATTGACTGGAAGAGCGATATCGACGCATTCTGCTGGGCACCTCAGAAGGACAAGTTGGCAAAACTATACTTTATCAGCGTATGGAATGGCTGCTGCAATATGTATTATGTAGACAGCAAGAAAGAAGTAAAGCAACTCACTGAAGACTGGGCTGACTGGACATCACTGCAACTGGCTAACGACGGCAAGCATATTCTGGCTACTCGTCAGAGCCTCAGCGCACCTACAGATATCTATCGCGTAACACCAGCCAAGAGCGTAGAGAAGACAAAGATAGAGCAGCTCTCATTTGAGAACAAGCATATCCTCGACCAACTGACCTTTGGTAAGATGCAGCAGCGCTGGGTTTCAACCACCGATGGCAAGCAGATGCTGGTATGGGTAATGCTTCCCGCCAACTACGAAGAGGGAAAGAAGTATCCTACCCTGTTGTTCTGCGAAGGCGGTCCACAGAGCCCTGTAAGTCAGTTCTGGAGTTATCGTTGGAATTTCCAAATCATGGCTGCTAACGGCTATGTAGTCATTGCTCCCAACCGTCATGGTCTGCCAGGTTTCGGACAGGAATGGAAGGAACAGATTAGCGGTGACTGGACTGGTCAGTGCATGAGCGACTATCTGGCAGCTATTGACGATGCTGCTCAGAATCTGCCATTCGTAGACAAAGACCGTTTGGCAGCTGTAGGAGCTTCATTTGGTGGTTTCTCTGTATATTACCTCGCAGGTATTCACGAAAAGCGTTTCAAGGCTTTCATCGCACATGACGGTGCCTTCAATCTTGAAGCCATGTACACTGAGACAGAAGAGAACTGGTTCTCTAACTGGGAGTACGACGAAGCATACTGGCACCATCCACAGATGCCTAATGCCAAAAAGACCTATGAGAACTCTCCTCATAAGATGGTTGAGAAATGGGATACTCCTATTCTCTGCATCCACGGTGAGAAAGACTATCGTATCAATGCCACACAGGGTATGAGTGCCTTCAATGCTGCCCGGATGAAGGGAATCCCTGCAGAGTTGCTCATTTTCCCTGATGAGAACCACTGGGTATTGAAGCCACAGAATGGTGTGCTTTGGCAGCGTACCTTCTTCGACTGGCTGGACCGTTGGTTGAAATAACAATTCGTAATAACGACATAACGAAAAAAATAAAATAATGACTGAACAGATTCAAAAAACACTTCGCGACAGTGCAGCTATGCGCTGGACCGCTCTGCTGCTACTGGCGATGGCTATGTTCTGCAGCTACATCTTCATGGACATCCTCTCTCCTATCAAGGACTTGATGCAGGAGACACGCGGATGGGATTCTACAGCCTTTGGAACCATGCAGGGCTCAGAGGTATTCCTCAACGTATTCGCATTCTTCCTCATCTTCGCAGGTATTATCCTCGACAAGATGGGTGTTCGCTTCACCGCAGTACTTTCTGCAGCTGTGATGCTGGTTGGTGCCTGCATCAAATGGTATGCAGTCAGCGAGAGTTTCATTGGTAGCGGACTGGACACATGGTTTACCAACAACCTCAACTACATCCCCTTATTCGACGAATTGGGAGTAAGTCCCTTCTATCAGGGAATGCCCGCCTCTGCTAAATTTGCAGCCTGTGGCTTTATGATTTTCGGTTGTGGATGTGAGATGGCAGGTATCACTGTTAGCCGTGGTATCGTGAAATGGTTTAAGGGCCGTGAGATGGCTATGGCTATGGGCTCTGAGATGGCATTGGCTCGTCTGGGCGTTGCCACCTGTATGATTTTCTCACCCTACTTCGCTCGCTTAGGTGGTGATGTTAGCGTAAGCCGTTCTGTAGCTTTCGGTGTAGTACTGATGTGTATCGCACTGATTATGACAATTGTCTACTTCGTAATGGATCAGAAGCTCGACGCACAGACTGGCGAAGCAGAGGAGAAGGACGATCCCTTCAAGATTAGTGACCTGGGACAAATTCTTACTTCAAGCGGATTCTGGTTGGTAGCGTTGCTTTGCGTACTCTACTATAGCGCCATTTTCCCATTCCAGAAGTATGCCACCAATATGTTGCAGTGTAACCTGACCTTGACTGCACCAGACGCAGACTCTTTCTGGGCTAGTTCTACAATGACTATCATACAGTATGTTATCTCGTTGGTAGTGGCTGCTACTGGTTTTGCTAGCAACTTCATGAAACAGAAGAACTACAAATACGGACTGTTAGGAGCTTCTGTAGTAGCATTGCTCGTGTATTGCTTTATGGGTTATATGAGCCAGTCTGCAGGTTCTATCTTCGCAGTATTCCCCCTCTTAGCAGTGCTCATCACTCCTATCTTGGGTAAATACGTTGACCACAAAGGTAAGGCAGCCTCTATGCTTATCTTAGGTTCAATCCTTCTGATTGGTTGTCACCTGACTTTCGCCTTCATCCTTCCTTTGTTCAAAGGCAATGCTGTTGGTGGAATTATCATCGCATACACCACTATTCTGGTACTTGGTTCTAGTTTCTCACTGGTTCCTGCTTCTCTCTGGCCTTCTGTGCCCAAGTTGGTTGATGCAAAGGTAATCGGTTCAGCTTATGCTCTCATCTTCTGGATTCAGAACATTGGTTTGTGGCTGTTCCCCATGCTCTATGGAAAGATTCTTGATGCAACCAATCCTCAAGGAACTGCTGCTACAGAATTGAATCATACAATACCTCTTGTTATGTTTGCAGGTCTCGGTGTTGCAGCATTGTTACTTGGCTTCGTACTGAAGGCTGTTGATGCCAAGAAACACCTCGGTCTGGAGGAGCCCAACATTAAATAAGAAATGATTATTAAAAACTAAAGCGTACTACTAGCGGCAAATGGTCGCTAAAACCACGCTGATAGCGATAACCGTTAAAAGTGCGGAGGGGTTTTACTCCTCCGTATTTTTTATCTTCTTCTAATAAGAAAGGAGCATCGTTGATATATGTCTGCTTGACGGAATCAAGCAGGATACTACTAACAAAGACATGATCAATGCTCTGCCATACACCTTGATAGCGATAGGTGGCTTTTGCGCCATGAGTTCCCTTAGCCTCAGCAGTAACATTATGCATACCATTAGTTTCCCAAAAGCGTAAGGCAGGACTCGCTGCATCATCGTTGAAGTCGCCAGCAATGATTACTTTTGCATCGGATGGCAACTGGCGAATGACAGACAGCAGACGGTCAGCTATCAGCTGACGATTAGGACGCGTACGTTTTTCGCCACCATAACGGCTGGGAGCATGAACCACAAAGATATGCAACGTATCACCACTAATTATCTCTCCTTTCACATATAAGATGTCACGTGTTGGGCGCATATTCTCCAACGGAGTAACAGTAAGATAATCGTAACAGATTGGGCGAAAAGAAAAAGGCTGATACACTAATGCGACATCAATGCCACGTACATCAGGCGACTCAGTCATCAAATAATCATAACCAGCTCCACGCAACAAAGAACGATGGGTAAGATCGGAAATGACGGAATCGTTCTCCACTTCAACAAGTGCCACCAAATCCGGAATGCCTTCCTCTTGACAAGAAAGAATCTCCTGCCCGATACAGTTTAGCTTTCGCCAATATCGGGCAGGAGACCAACGACGCTGTCCGTCAGGCATCCACTCTGTATCCTGCTTAAGAGAATCATGCTTGCAGTCAAACAGATTCTCACAGTTGAGTTCAACAAGCGTCAGTGATTGTGCTGACGCAGTTAGCGTTGAAAAGAAAAGAAGGAATGTTACCCACAGAACTCTCATCACAAATTATTCTTCAGCCATCACTTTTCTCTTGATTTTCCAGCCTGTAGCAGCCACAACAATACTGGTGATGGGCGAAAGCATATTAAAGAAGCAATAAGGCAGATAGGTCAGCGTTGCCACGCCCAATACCGTGCTCTGCGTAAGACCACAGGTATTCCAAGGTATCAGCACAGAGGTGACAGTAGCGCTATCCTCACAAGTGCGACTTAGCAAACGAGGTTCATAGCCCTTCTTGCGATAGGTATCTTTGAACATCGAACTGGCCAACATAATAGATAGGTACTGGTCGGCAGTAGCGATATTGCAAAACAATGATGTACCTACTGTTGAAGCCACAAGAGAAGCCGTTCCCTTGACAAAACGAAGTACCAATCGCATCAGATCCTGCAACTGTCCTGTAGCCGTCAGTGCTGCTCCAAACGTCTGTGCACAAATAATCAACCAGATAGTAGGCATCATACCTTCCATACCACTGGTATGTACCAATTCGTTGAGCATAGGTACTCCTGTTTCTATGCTTGTACTACCATAGCAAACCTGCATCATACCCTTATATGAAGCGAGAAAATTTGCTCCTGCATCTCCTGACATGCCTGATATTCCAGAAATAGTATGAACCAAATCTGTCTGGACACAGAGGCCTACCACTACAGCCAACAGGATTGCCAAGAAGAGAACTACCATTGAAGGCCAACGGCGAGATATCATCACACCTGTCAGCACTGGTACTAACAGAAGCCATGGAGAGATAACAAAAGTATTCTGCAGGCCTTCCATGAAACCAGTGACGTGACCATGTCCAGAAACATTCATCATCAGACCAGCAACCAAGAAGATTGTAAGCGAGATGCAGAATGTGGGCACCGTAGTGAAAAGCATATAGCGGATATGGGTAAACAAAGGCGTTCCAGACACGCTCGATGCCAATACTGTGGTATCAGAGAGCGGTGAGAGTTTATCTCCGAAGTAGGCTCCCGTGATAATTGAGCCAGCAATCCATCCATCGTCAAAGCCATGTGCCTTGCCAATACCCATCAGCGCTACGCCAATGGTGGCTACCGTGGTCCACGACGAGCCAATCATCAAGCTCACAAGTGCACAAAGGATACTACTGCTAACCAAGAACACTTCGGGACGAATAATCTGCATACCATAATAAATCATTGTAGGTACAATTCCCGAAACCATCCATGAGCCACCTATGGCACCAATCAGCAATAAAATAATAATAGCCGGCGTACAGCTGGCTATCTTATCGGTTATTTCTTTTTCCAGATTCTCCCATTGCAGCCGTTTGGAGAAATGTCCTACTAACACACTAACTGCCGATGCCACCATCAGCGATAACTGAGAGGCACCATCCAATGTTGCGTTGCCGAAAACGGCAACGCAACACGTGATGAGTACTATAAGTACTATAAATGGGATAAATGATATCAGCATTTAGCAAACCTTTTCCAAACGATTCATCATTGCAAACATGAAGATTGCTGCTACAAGACAAACACCGAGGAATACGCTCCAGCATACCCACAAGGGTACAGCACCCCACAGCAGACCACCTACAACGACTAACTGATTACCAATAGCTGTTGCTACAAACCAGCCACCCATCATCATTCCTTTATATTTGGGAGGAGCTACCTTCGAAACAAACGAAATACCCATTGGCGAGAGTAACAATTCACCAAAGGTCAACACCAAATATACACTGATAAGCAAGTTGGGTGTTACGTCAGCTACATGAACAGCAACAGGCTCACCATTAACCATTTCTGTCTGAGGCATAGGCAATCCGAACGAACTGAAAGCCATCAATGCATAAGCAATAGCTGCTACAATCATACCATAAGCAATCTTACGAGGAGCAGAGGGTTCCTTACCTTTTGCTGCTAATGAACCAAAGATAGCCATTGACACTGGAGTCAGAGCAACAACATAGAAGGGGTTGAACTGCTGGAAGATAGGAGCTGAAACAGAGATACTACCATCAGCATCGTACGACAGACATAACAAAGCCGCAGTGATAAGAATAACAGTGGCTGAAGCTGCCTTGGCTTTGCCTGTCTTTGACTGGAACAGGGAGAACAGAGCATAGACTATGAAGATGACTCCAACCAAATTCCATACATTGAAGCACATAGCCTGCAAGCCTTCTGCTGACTGAGCGGTAAACTCATCAGCAAAGTAGGTCAGCGACAGACCATTCTGGTGGAAGGCCATCCAGAAGAAGATAACAACTGCAAACACGAGGCAGAGTGCCACGATGCGCTGTTTGGTTTCTTCCTTCGACAACTCCTCTACAGGAGCAGCTTCTGCAGCCTTGGCTTCCTTCTTAGAGCCACCTTCCGTATGACGGAAAGTACTACGAAAAGCGTAATAGATAGCAATAGAAAGAATAAGTGAAGCACAAGCCACAGCAAATGAGAAGTGGTAGGCATCGTTAGACGAATAGTTCAGCGAAGTCTCTGCATACTCCTTAATCTTGATAGCTGCTGTAGGAGCAAACAATGCACCAATGTTAATAGCCATATAGAAGATAGAGAAACCTGAGTCACGCTTGTCGGCATACTTAGGATCATTGTAGAGATCACCTACCATTACCTGCAAATTACCCTTGAACAATCCCGTACCAAAACCGATAAGCAACAAAGCAGCCAGCATTACAACCAATGCGACAGTGTCACCACCAAGGGGTACAGAAAGTAACAGATATCCTGCAAACATGATGATGATACCCGTAGTCACCATCTTACCAAATCCAAACTTGTCGGCCATGATACCGCCAATCAACGGGAAGAAATACACTAACATGAGGAATGAACTGTAAATTGCACCAGCCATAGCAGGTGACAATCCGTAGTTTGCTCTCAAAAACAAGGCGAAAACAGCCAGCATGGTGTAGTAACCGAAGCGCTCGCCCGTGTTGGCCAATGCCAACGCAAATAAACCTTTTGGTTGATTTTCGAACATAGTTAGTTAATTATTAATTGTTATTTATTATTTCTACTTAATCTTATCGTTTTTCGTTCTGACAATATCAAACAAATAGCTAGCCTTAACAACTATCTGTCCGAAGTTGGACTTACCAAAGTAGTCACTCTTCGAGTTTTTGAAGATATTGCCCAAGCCATAATAGTAACGACCTTCAAGCATGAAGTGGCCAACTCGACGCATAGAGAACTCTACACCAGCACCTGCTGCGATACCATAGTCGAATTTATTCTCTACAGCCAATGAATTCTGTGCTACCACTTGTGAGGCTCGATCATTAGCCAAAGGTTTACCTGCAACGACATTAGTCGATGCTGATTCATCCAAGAAAAAACCAATCTGCGGACCAGCTTGGAAGAATCCTTGAAAACCTTTACGTTCCCTTCCCCAACCCAAACGAGCAAGAAGAGGAACTTGAATATATGTCATCTTACGCTGATAGCTGAGTGGCATACTCTTATCTGCGTCTTCAGCATAGTATACGGGCTGATTGTTGACATCTAGAATATCCTCTTTCCATCCAGTCTGAGCAACATTCACCTCTGCCACAATGGCGCAAATACTTTTAAAATATTTCTCACAAGTATATCGCAGTGTCAAACCAGCCGTCAAACCTGTCTGCATCTTTTGTGGTACATCTGGCACGAAGGCTACATTGCTCATCATATAACCTGCACTGACACCTACTGCGAAGTCATTACGATAGTCACCAACCTGCGCCTTAACAGCAAAAGGTAAAAAGGTTAAAAGGTAAAATGGTAATAAACATTTTACTATCTTCTGTACCTTCTTATACATCATAAAGCTCATTTATCTTTTTATCTACCTTTTAGAAGTTAATCGTTTCAATACGGTTATCCCTTGTGTAATGAATAAAGAGGCTGGCACGGTTCTGCATACCTCCATTGCCAATACGTTCAAAGTGCAACGGTGTCTGTAAGGGAGTATAACCTACCATACCTGATGCACCCGTAAAGTTTTTGCCATACATGTGCAAACCTTTAATCATAAAGAATGCTTGGTCAAAGCCCGTAACAGCATAACGCTGATGATAGGGTTGCATATCCTGATGGAAATTCCAACGATACTTCTTCTTGAAATGCTCTGCACGAGGTGAAAGCGGACTCATATAGTATGTTGAAGGGATATACGTATCAAACTTATAGAAATTGTCAAGATGCTGACGGTTATACATCAGCCATTCGGGATAACCAAACATTGATATCTTCAGTGAAGGAGCCGTCATCAGCATACCATTCAGTTTTGCAAAAGCAACATTAAGTTCCTGTGAACGGCTAGTATTAAGCACCACTACATTATGCTTAGTAGTGGAGAAACTCTGTTTAAACTTTGCCTCACTGGATTTCAAGTTGGTAATGGTGTATTCTGCGCCCTCTTGCTCTAACTTACGGCGTAATACGGTGGTAAAGCTACCTTTCGTACTCGTTGAATCATTACAGTCGATAATAACCACATGACTATCCTTGAAACGCTGATAGAAGCGGAATACATAGCTTTGATTAGTTTGATTACCATTCTGGAAAACTTGGAAGAGGTTACCATTATCAAACACCTCATTGCTATTGATTGAGAACGGAATCAACACACGAATATCGTGAGCAAGAGCGAAATCGCCTAATGCCTTTACTTGCTTGGTATAGAGCGGGCCGATGATTAAGTCGCACTCCTCAGCACGCGGGTCTTTCAGTATACCTTCTATTTTTGTATTCTCAGCCACGTTCCATGCACGAATATCTGTTGAAATGCCATGCACTCTCAGACTGTCGCAAGCCATCAGCACACCGCGATAATATTCTGCCATACGTCGGCCATCACCGTTCTCATTATGCAACGGCAACATGATGCCAACGCGGATTTCACGCTGGCGCATATCCTTTTCTACCACCACAGGTTTCATAGGCATCTGTGGTTGCTGCGTAGCACTGGCTATTGCCTTTGCACTACCAGAGGGAAAGGGAATCTTGATATAGTCTCCCTTGCGCAACTCATAACCAGGCTGCTTCATCTCTGGATTCGCATTGATGAGTTCGTCAATGGTCAGTCCATTCTCACGGGCAATACCAAAGATTGTCTCCTTGCGCTTCACTTTGTGCAACTCTTTATAGTTCTGCACCTGAGCCATAGCCGTCTCTGTCATCAAACAGAGTACCGTCAGCACGAGAAAATATCGCATTATTGATTTCATAATTGCCTATTTTTACGTTTTGCGCTACAAAATTACGAAATAAATCATAAATTATAATTCTTTTCCAAAGAAAAGTGTGGCGTTGCATTCATAATTCATAATTATTTTCTAAATTTGCACAAATATTCGCATATCAAAAATGGAAATAAGGAAGTATATAGCATTATTAGTTTTCTGTCTGTTTACTGCGAGTGCCTATGCAGACATCGAATTACAGGTTACCTATACAGATAAGAATGGTAGCGAGATAACGGCTACAGAGAGTTTCAGTGCCGAAGCGCCATTGCACTTACGTTTAACCTCCAACCCTTCAGGTCTTGATGCTGGGGCCACTATTGAATGGCACATCAAGAATAATACTGCTGGTATCAACATTACTCGTTATGAGGAAAACACAGAATATGATCTCACGGTTGCCGGTGTAACGGAGATAACCCTGCAGGTGGTATTAGACAATGAGGTTATTGAGTCATCCTCCTTGCGTATCACCATTAGCAGCAGCCATTTGGAGATGCCTAACGCATTCTCTCCCAATGGCGATGGCTTTAACGATATCTATCGTGCCAAGCAAGACAATTACAAGAGTATCGTCGAGTTTCATGCCTATATCTTCAATCGCAATGGACAGAAGCTTTACGAGTGGAATAACATTACAGGTGGTTGGGATGGTACACATAATGGACATCCCGTCAAAGATGGAGTTTATTTCGTTTACGTGAAGGCTCGTGGTGCTGATGGCATCGAGTATAACATCCGCCGCGATGTCAACCTGATTCGCAATTTTAACACGGTAGACACCAACAACCAGTAATCAATCCACATGGAAAAAATACAAGTTTTTGGCGCTCGTGTTCATAATTTGAAGAACATCGACGTAGAGATACCTCGCAACTCACTGACTGTCATTACCGGTCTTAGCGGTAGTGGCAAGTCTTCTTTGGCCTTTGATACTATCTTCGCAGAAGGACAGCGTCGTTATATTGAAACTTTCTCCGCATATGCACGCAACTTTCTTGGTGGCTTAGAGCGTCCCGATGTAGACAAGATAACGGGACTCTCGCCAGTAATCAGTATCGAACAAAAGACCACTAACAAGAATCCGCGCTCTACAGTAGGTACCACTACTGAGATTTACGACTATATGCGTTTGCTCTTTGCTCGTGCCGGAAAAGCATATAGCTACGAGACTGGTGAGCAGATGGTGAAGTACACCGAGGAGAAGGTCATTGATATGATCATGCACGACTATGCAGGCAAAAAGATTCTGATTCTTGCCCCATTAGTACAAGGGCGTAAAGGCCATTATCGCGAACTCTTTGAGAGTATGCGCCGCAAAGGATATCTGCATGTACGCATTGATGGTGAAGTCAAGGAGATTTTGCCTGGTATGAAAGTGGACCGTTATAAGAACCACGACATAGAAGTAGTTATTGACCGTATGGCAGTGAAGGTCCCTGCGGACGCCTCTACTCCATTGGTGGCAGATGAACGACTCAAGAAATCGGTTCAGATGGCGATGAAACAGGGCGAAGGACTTATCATGATTATGGACCATGAGAGTGGTGCCGTTAAACACTTCTCAAAACGACTGATGTGTCCTACTACGGGTATCTCATATAGCGACCCGGCACCAAACACATTCTCATTCAATTCACCACAAGGTGCCTGTCCACGTTGTAAAGGACTGGGATATGTTAACGAGATAGACCTAAAGAAGGTCATTCCCAATCGTAAACAATCCATCCATGAAGGTGCCATCGTGCCCTTAGGAAAATATAAGAACCAGATGATTTTCTGGCAGATTGCTGCCATTCTTCGCTACTATGAATGCGACATAAAAACACCTATTGAGGAAATACCAGAAGAAGCGCTCAACGAGATTCTCTATGGCACTCTGGAACCCGTACGCATCGACAAAGAACTGGTACATACTTCAAGCGACTATTTTGTTGACTATGATGGTGTCGTAAAATACCTGCGCTCTGTGATGGAGAGCGACGAGACAAGTAGTGGTCAGAAGTGGGCTGAACAGTTCTTGGCGGAATGTGAGTGCCCAGAGTGTAAAGGTCAGCGACTAAAACGCGAAGCCTTATCTTATAAGATATGGGATAAGAATATTGCCGAACTGGCTTCAATGGACTTATCTGAGTTGTATGAGTGGATAGAACAATGTGAAGAACATCTTGACCACCAGCAACAGCAGATAGCCCACGAGATACTGAAAGAGATACGTACTCGCCTGAACTTCTTATTAGAGGTGGGACTTGACTACCTTTCACTCAACCGACAGTCAGCTAGTCTCTCAGGTGGTGAGAGCCAGCGCATCCGTCTGGCTACGCAGATTGGTTCACAGTTAGTTAATGTGCTATATATATTAGATGAGCCTTCTATAGGCCTACATCAAAGGGATAACGACCGTTTGATTCGTTCATTAAAAGAGCTGCGTGATTTAGGTAATACGGTGATAGTGGTAGAACACGACCGCGACATGATGTTAGCAGCCGATTGGATTGTTGACATAGGTCCTCGTGCTGGGCGCAAAGGTGGAGAAGTAGTATTCCAAGGCACACCTGCAGATATGCTAAAAAGCAATACGCTGACAGCCCAATACCTTAATGGTACTGTCAGTAGCGATTCAGTTGCCGCACAGAAGGCAGACACAGGCAAGAGCCTTATCCTACACTGCTGCCGTGGCAACAACTTAAAGAACATAGATGTAGAATTCCCCTTAGGAAAGCTTGTCGTTGTCACAGGTGTCAGTGGCTCTGGTAAGTCTACGCTTATCAATGAGACGCTCTACCCTATTCTCTCCAAGCACTTCTATCGCTCACTGCAGGCTCCATTACCCTATGATAGCATTGAAGGATTAGAGAATATTGACAAGGTGGTCAACGTTGACCAGACACCTATAGGTCGAACACCACGTTCCAACCCCGCCACTTATACAGGAGTATTCTCAGATATCCGCTCATTGTTTGTTAACCTACCCGAGGCACAGATTCGCGGCTACAAACCGGGACGCTTCTCATTCAATGTAAAAGGCGGTCGTTGTGAGACGTGTGGCGGCAATGGCTACAAGACTATTGAGATGAACTTTCTGCCTAATATCCAAGTACCTTGCGAAGAGTGTCATGGCAAACGATACAATCGTGAGACCTTGGAGGTACGTTTCAAGGGAAAATCAATAGCTGACGTATTGGATATGACTATCAATCAGGCTTGCGAATTCTTTGAAAATGTACCTGAGATTCTGCGTAAGATTAAGACAATCCAGGATGTAGGCCTTGGATATATCAAACTCGGTCAGCCCTCTACTACTCTATCTGGTGGTGAGAGCCAGCGCATCAAGTTAGCCACAGAACTATCAAAGAAGGATACAGGTAAAACTATTTATATTCTCGATGAGCCTACCACTGGCCTGCACTTTGAGGATATCCGCATTTTGATGGATGTGATTCGCCGTTTGGTCAATCGTGGCAATAGCATTATCATTATTGAACATAACTTAGATGTTATCCGTCAAGCCGACTATATCATTGATATGGGTCCTGAAGGTGGTCGTGGTGGCGGAACAGTACTCTCTACGGGTACCCCTGAGAAAATAGCCATGAGTAAGAAGGGTTATACCCCCAAGTTCCTCAAGGAAGAATTGAATAGAGGCTGAATTCGGATCGTTTGAAGCCTAAATTCGAAGCGTTTGCACGCATAATTCGATGAGAATTCAGCCTGCAAACTAAAGACAAAAAAAGGAGCCCTCGCAGGCTCCTTTTTATTATTGTCGTTTTGCTTACATTGCAGATGCAGCAAAAAGATACTCATAGATGCATGAGCAAACGCCAAAGAGAGCGATACCCAGCGTGCAGACTGCCAGTGCAACACGAGTGCTGAAGTCAGTCTTGAAGGTGGGCAGCGGAGTCTCTGTCTGCTTGATATACATAGCCTTTACGATGAGCAGATAGTAGTAGAGTGACACTACTGTGTTGATCAACGCAATGAATACCACGAAGTAGGCCCAGAAAGAACCCTGCTGTGCGGCAGCCATGAATACGAAGAACTTAGAGAACATACCAGCAAACGGAGGAATACCTGCCAAAGAGAATAGGGCCAGCGTCATGAGGAATGCCAACTTTGGATTGCTCTGGTAGAGACCATTGTATGCAGACATCTGTGTAGCGCCATTATTATTATGCTCAATCGTATTGATAACAGTGAACACAGCCATGTTAGCTACAACATATACCAATACATAGTACATCAGCGAAGCCATACCAGCCTGACTGCTTCCAATAACAGCCAACATGATATATCCTGCCTGAGAGATAGAGCTAAACGCCATAAAGCGCTTAAGTTCGCTCTGACGAATGGCGAAAAGGTTGGCAATGGTAATGCTCAGTACGATAACAATGTAGAGCAGATACTCCCAATAAGCAGTCAGAGGACCAAAGGCTTTCATCATGATAACCATGAGAGCAAAGGCTGCAGCACCCTTAGAACATACGCTCAGATAACCAGTAACAGGTGTGGGAGCGCCCTGATAGGTGTCAGCTGTCCAGAAGTGGAAGGGAACAAGCGAAAGCTTGAAGCCCAGACCACTGAAGAAGAACACCAAGCCCATAATAGCGAGAGGTGAAGCTCCTTCGTAGAGAGGAGAAGTTGACATCAGTTTAGCAGCAACATCGTCGAAGTAGAGAGTTCCTGTAGCAGCGTAAACGAATGAGATACCATACAGCATCACACCGCTAGAGAAGGTAGCAACCAGAATATACTTGGCAGCAGCCTCTGCGCTCTGTTTCTTGTACTTATCGAAAGCCACCAGACATGCCATAGGCACTGAGGCAGTCTCCAATCCAAGGAAGAACAACAGGAACGAACCGCTAGATACCATGATAAACATACCGAGCAGTGTAGACAGCATCAGCATATAGAACTCGCCTTCGTTCTTTACGTTCAAGGCGCTAGACTCAATCCATGTCTGAGCCATCATTACTACCACCAATGTACCGGCAGCAAGGATAGCCTTCATTACCTGAGAAGCCTGTGTAGCCACATACATACCGCCGAATGCCTCTGCAGGCTGAGCAGTCAGACTTACTACCGTAACAACAGCCAATAGACCCATTGTCAAGGCAGCTAGTGTGTGACCCTTCACCTTTGTCTTTGCGATGATGAAGTCAGCGCAGAACACCAAAAGCAATGAGAGGACCAAGAAGGCCTCGGGAATCATATTTAAGAATTGTCCGTAATTCATATCTTTCGTCCTCCTTTATTTAATGATGTTTTCGAGAATAGGTCCTACGGCATCGTTGATGACGTTGCTAGCCCAGAGAGGGAACAGACCGAGACCAGCCACACAAGCAATGAGGCAGATAACGGCAAAGCGCTCGTCCCATGAAGCATCCGTCAGTTCCAGATAGTGAGGATTCTTCACCTCGCCATACAAAATCTTACCAACTACGCGGAGGATATAAACAGCCGTCACTACAATAGAGGTACAAGCGATGATGGTAGCCACACGATGGAACGTATCGGGATTCTCAAAAGAACCAACAAAGATGGTCATCTCAGCAATGAAACCTGAGAAGCCAGGCAGACCGAGGTTAGCCAAACCAGCAATTACATATCCTACTGCGAGGAAAGGCATAATCTTCATCAAGCCATCCAAGTAGCGGATGTCACGGGTGTGGGTACGACCATATATCATACCGATGAGGGCAAAGAAGAGAGCCGTCATCAAACCGTGTGACAACATCTGCAGGATAGCACCTGTGCATGAGGTCTTAGTCATCATCAACAGAGCGAAGAGCACCAAGCCACAGTGAGACACAGATGAGTAAGCATTGATATACTTCAGGTCAGTCTGTACACAAGCTGAGAAGGCACCGTATACTACAGAGATAGTGGTCAGAATCAAGAAGATCCAAGCCAACTCGTTAGCAGCATCTGGCAACAGATACATTGCTACGCGGAAGCAGCCGTAACCTCCCAGTTTCATCAGTACACCAGCGTGGAGCATAGATACAGCTGTAGGGGCTGAAGCATGACCATCAGGTGACCATGTGTGGAAGGGGAACAATGCACCCAGCACACCGAAACCAATGAAGATGAATGGGAAGAAGACTTTCTGAATGGCTACGGGGATGTTGTGAAGAGCAGCAATCTCGTTGACGTTCATCGTGGTGGCACCACTGAAATAGTAGATACCCAGAATACCAATAATCAAGAGAGCAGAACCACCCATCAGCATCAGTGTCAACTTCATGGCAGCATACTCCTTGTTACCAGAACCCCAGACACCAATCAGCAGATACATGGGGATGAGGGCTACCTCGTAGAACATAAACATGGTGAACATATCGGTGCAGATGAAGAAGCCATACACACCTGTAGAAAGCAGGGTGAACCAAAGGAAATATTCCTTGGTCATGGGCTTCAGCTGCCATGAGGCAAAGGTACCAGTGAATACGATAATGCTCGACAGGAGCAGCATCACTACAGAGATACCGTCAACACCAACAGAATAGGCGATATTAAGAGGCTTGAACCAAGGCGTAGAAGCCGTCAACAGCATTACATCAGTATTACCTGCTGCACGCTGCTGAACGAAATAGATGGTCAGCCATACTGACAGGGCCAGCAGACATGAAGCGCCGACCACCATCACACCACGCACCTGATTAACGTTCTTAGCCAACCAAAGGCCAACGAGCATCAGGGCGGGGATTACTACGAATAATGTTAATATACTCATAATTGTACTTTCGATTTAGATTGCAAGCAGGATTAATGTTAATGCTACTGTACCAGTCAGGAACCATACGGCATACTGACGGACATCGCCACTCTGCCATGGACGGATAGACTCACCAGCCTCGTTGGCACCCCATGCCAAGAAGTTAAACGTACCATCAACTACATGACGGTCGAACCAAGCAATAGGAGTAGAAACGCAACGGAAAATAATGCGGTGAGTAACATACTGCCAAATCTCGTCTTGATAGAAACGCTTATAGGCTGCACGATGCAGCTTGGGGAACATCTTGTACAAACGATCTGCGATAGGCTGGCTCTCACCTTTATAGATATAGGTAGCCAGACAAATGCTCAAAATGGCAATCACCGTAGAAGTAGCAGCAATTTGTGTATCGAAGTGGATGGTATAGTTTGTTCCCTCGGCAGAAACAAACGAGCCGAAACTTCCACCCCATCCTGCAAAACCGGCAATGGTGGTGTAGATACCAACACCCATTGTGATAACACAAAGTACAATCAGAGGAGCAGTCATTGTGAGAGGAGCCTCATGTGGTGTATGATGTGCATGAGCTTCCTTATTCTCTGTACCCCAGAAGATACCGTAGTACAAACGGAACATATAGAAAGCAGTCATTGCAGCAATACCAGTCATAATCCAACCTACTACAGGACTGTAGGCGAAGCAAGCAGTGATAATCTCATCCTTTGAGCTGAAGCCTGAGAAGAAAGGAATACCAGCGATAGCCAGACAGCTGATAAGGAAGGTGATATGAGTGATAGGCATATACTTGCGCAGACCACCCATCAGCGCCATCTCATTTGAATGAACTGCATGGATAATGCAACCTGCACCAAGGAACAGACAAGCCTTGAACATAGCGTGAGTAAACAGGTGGAACATACCAGCCATATAACCCAGCTGTGCATGGTTGTCGAGAACTCCATGATGACCAGGCAGTGATACACCCAATGCAACCATCATGAAGGCAATCTGAGAAATAGTAGAGAAGGCAAGCACACGCTTGATATCGCTCTGTGCACAAGCAACAGCAGCGGCATAGAAAGCGGTGAATACACCTACCCATACTACGATGCTCATCTGAGGCTGAGCATACTCAATCCAAAGGGGGAACATACGTGCAATCTGGAATACACCAGCTACCACCATGGTAGCAGCGTGAATCAGCGCAGATACAGGTGTAGGACCTTCCATAGCATCGGGCAGCCAGATATGCAAGGGGAACATAGCACTCTTACCAGCACCACCAATAAACATCAGCACCAGTGCGGTAGGCAGGATAAAACCTGCAGCAGCCACAGCCTTGGCAGCATTACCTGTGATGAATGGAGTAGTACCGGTACCCATTACGATATCGCCAGCAAACGAGAAACTGAACGAATCGGTGTAGTAACCAAACAGCAGGATACCAATCAGGAAGAACATATCAGCGAAGCGCGTTACGATGAATGCCTTCTTAGAGGCAGCAATAGCGGGCTTCAACGGGTAGTAGAATCCAATCAACAGATAAGATGATACACCTACCAACTCCCAGAAAGTGTACATCTGGAAGATGTTGGTAGCAACAACCAGTCCGAGCATTGACATGGTGAACAGACTCAGGAAAGCGTAATAACGCTGGAAGCCCTTCTCACCGTGCATGTAGCCGAATGAATAGATATGTACCATCAAAGAGACTGTCGATATAACAATCAGCATCATCACTGATATAGGATCCAAGAGGATACCCATATCAAAGTGCAGATTGCCCAATGGCAGCCATGTGAAGTTGTAAGGAACGATGGTTGCGTAAGTGCCAGCGGCTGTACGGTCTGCACCGAAATAGGCAAAGGCAGTCAGATAAGACAATACGGTAACCAGTCCCAATGAGGTCGTGCCGATAAGACCTGCAGTCTTATGCGACATCTTCATGCCAGCCAGCGCAAGAATCACGAAGGAAAGCGCAGGCAGCAGAAGGATTAGAAATGAATAACTATATATTTCCATAACCATTTACCATTTCATATTCTTAATACTGTCAACGCGATCGCTACGGAAGTTGCGATAGACATTGATGATAATAGCGATAGCCACAGCTGACTCTGCAGCTGCAACACCAATCACAAAGAGCGTCATGAACATTCCCTCCATACCCTGTGGATAGAGCAGACGGTTAACGGCTGCAAAGTTGATATCCACTGCGTTGAGTACCAACTCAACAGAGATGAGCATGGCAATCAGGTTGCGACGAGTCACAAAGCCATAAACGCCAATGAAGAACAGCAGTGCACTGAGTGCAAAATAACATTCTATGGGAATCATTGCTTATCCTCCTTTCTTGCTACTACTAATCCACCAATGATACATGCCAGCAGGAACAGTGAGATAAACTCGAAGGCAAGTACATACTGATACTTGTCAGCACCTACCATAGCCGTACCGATCTCTCTCATAGGAACTTCCACGTTAGCGGGAGCCAAGGTATAGAAGCCAGTCTTCAACAAGATAAGACCAACAACAACCAGTCCTGCAAGGGCAGCCAGACCGCCACCAATCATCTTGCTAGACTTTACGCGCTCCTCCAGACCCTGCAGGGTACGCTTGCTTACCAACTGGATAGCGAATACATAGATCATCGTAACGCCTCCGGCATATACTGAGATCTGAGCAGCCCCCAAGAAGGTGTAGTCGAGCAGGAAATAGATGCCTGCTACACCGAAGAGCACAAACAACATAAATGTTGCAGCTCGCATAATTCGCGTGGTCGTTACACACATCAGTGCAGAACCGATGATGAAGACCGCGAGAATGATAAACATAACTGTATTAGCCATAATGCGTTACTTCGTTTTAGTGTTAAACTTACCAATCTCAAACGCAGCACCGCCATCAATCAGGTTGGGCAGTGAACCACCATTATATTCTTCCTTATTCAGGTGGAGCACCAACTTTGAACGGTCGAATACAGCGTTCTCGAAATCATTCGTAAACTCGATAGCGTCGAAGTTGCAGGCGTTAGTACAGAGTTGGCAGAACATGCAGTCGCCCAGGTCGTACTGATAATCGTCGAGCACCTTCTTCTTTTTACCTGTCTCAGGATCCTCCACCATGTGACTTACAATCTTGATGGTTCCATTAGGACAGGACTTTTCGCACAATGTGCAAGCAGTACACTTGTAGCTACCATCCTCGTTGCGCTTGAAAACCAGGCGACCACGATGACGCTTTGATACGTGGAGTGTAGTCTTGCGGTTCTCGGGATACTGCTCTGTAGACTTATTGGTAAAGAAGTCCTTGAAGAATTCCTTCCAGGTGGTCTTCATACCAATAGCCAAAGTCTTCAGGCCGTGCCCGATTTCTCCGAAATATGTTTTGTTGTTTTCCATTGCTATACCTTATTTAATATATAAGCCCAGGGCTACTACAACCGTCATGATGACGAGGTTGAGCAGTGCCAGTGGCATCAGATACTTCCACTCCAGCTTCAGAATCTGGTCGATACGCAGACGTGGGAAAGTCCACTTAATCCACATCAGAATCCATACCAGGAAGAAGGCCTTAGCCATGAACCATACGATACCAGGGATGTAGTTCATCACTGCATCGAAAGCCTCAATACCAATGTTCACAGGAGCCCAACCACCGAGGAATACGGTAGCAGCGATACCTGCGATGATAAAGAGGTTGAGGAACTCTGCGAGGTAGAAGAAACCGAAGCCCATACCAGAATACTCGGTATGATGACCTGCGGTCAACTCACTCTCAGCCTCAGCCATATCAAATGGGCCACGGTTAGCCTCTGCGTTACCTGCGATGAGGAATACGAAGAAGGCGATGATGGCAGGGATATGACCTTGGAAAATCAACCATTTCCAGGGACCGGTCTGTGCTTCTACAATACCGCTCATCTGCATGGTACCTGTCAGGATAACGGCAGTAATCAAGCAGAGGCAGAGTGACATCTCGTAAGAAATCATCTGCACAGCACCACGCATAGCAGAAAGCACAGAGTACTTATTGTTTGAGCCCCAACCAGCGAGGAAGATACCTACGACGCCAATAGAAGAGATGGCAGTCAGCAGGAACACACCTACGTTGAAGTCGAGCACTGTAGCACCATTGTTCCAAGGCAGGAACGAGAAAGCGCCTACAGAACCGATAATCACCAAGAGTGGAGCCACGAGATAGAGCAGCTTATCAGCCTTGTCAACGATGAAGATCTCCTTGATGAGCATCTTCAGTACGTCAGCAAACACCTGCAGCAAGCCCCAGTAACCTACACGCATCGGGCCAAGACGGCACTGGAAGTAGGCACAAACTTTACGCTCCATAAATATCAGTACGATGGCAATGAGGGCATATCCTACGAGGATGCCTGCACCTACCAGCACGCACTCAATCAATATCGACAGAAAATCTCCCAAACCGAGTGTCTCGCGAAGGAGAGCGTCGAACCATTGTGTAACTATAGAAAAGTCGAACATAATTTTACTTTTTACTTGTTTACCTTTTTACTTTTCGACTATCTGTCAATATCAGGAATTACTACATCAATAGCGGCACATGTAGCGATGAGGTCTGCAACCTTCTGACCACGTAACATCTTGTCGAAGGCACCTACCAAAGAGAGACCCATTGGGCGCATCTTCATGCGGTATGGGCTCTTGTCGCCACGAGAGTCGAGATATACGCCAAACTCACCGGCAACACCCTCAACAGAGTAGTACCACTGTCCCTCGGGCACCTTGATGATAGGCTTCTGCTTTACATAGAAGTCACCCTCAGGAATATTGTCGATCAACTGTTCGATGATATTCAAGCTCTGATACATCTCGTTGATGTGAACGAGATAACGATCCATAGAGTCACAGCCAGTCAGTGTGCACTGCTCCCACTCTACCTTGTTGTACATATCGTATGGATGGTTCTTACGTACGTCGTTCTTCCAACCAGAAGCACGTCCGGCAGGACCAGTAACAGCGTAGTTGATACAATCCTCAAGACTCATTGGGCCACAGTTTTCCAAACGGTTGTGAGTGATAACGTTATCACCAAACACATCCATATACTCCTGAATCATAGGACGCAGGTACTTCACCAAATCCTTACAGTTCTTAACGAAGTTAGGATCGATATCGTCCTGCAGGCCACCAATGCGATAGTAGTTCTGAATCAAGCGACCACCAGTGGTCTCTTCCATTACGTTCAGTACATGCTCACGGTCACGCATACCATACAGCATACCAGTGAGAGCACCCAAGTCCTGAGCCACACATGAGGTGTACAGCAGGTGAGAGTCCAGACGCTGCAACTCATCCATAATCGTACGGATGTACTTGATGCGGTCTGTCAGCTCTACCTCCATAGCCTCCTCGATAACACCTACCAGTGCATGACGATGCTGCATAGCACCGAGATAGTTCAGACGGTCAGTCAGAGCCAATGTCTGAGGATAGGTCATACCCTCCCACATCTTCTCGATAGCACGGTGGATATAGCCGAGATGTGGATAGATGCGCTTCACGGTCTCACCGTCGAGAACAGTCTGTAGACGGAGCACACCGTGGGTAGCAGGGTGCTGAGGACCGATATTGATAACGTAGTCATCGGCACCGAACAAGTTGTTCTGCTTATATTTCAATACGCCATCCTTGTCGAGATAATACTCCAGACCATATTCGGGCTCTACATCATCCTCGAGCGTATACTTGTCGTTAAACTGCCAATCCTTACGGAATGGGTGTCCCTGAAAGTCGTTACGGAGGAAGAGGCGACGCATATCACTATGACCGAGGAATACGATACCATAGAAGTCGTAAACCTCGCGCTCCAGCAGGTCGGCTACGCGCCAAAGATTACTTACTGTAGGAATATAAGGCACCAACTTACCGTCACAAGTCTGAGTCTTGGCAATCATCTTCACTGAGCAACGCTCGTGAGTCTGTGTATTCTCAAGGATATATACACATCCAAGTCCCTCTTCTGCGCCGAAGTCTTCACCTACGATAGTGACAAGATAGTCAAAGCCCTTCTTGTCCTTCAAGTTCTGCATCTCAGCAGCGAACTTGTCAAATTCAAATGATAAGAACTCTAACTTCATGCTTTCTCCTCCTCTTTTACTTCTGCCTGAGCAGCTTTCATTTCTTCTACAAACTCCTGAGGAACCTCAGTGATAACCATAGGCTCACGACGATGGTCGTTATGCTTCTGACGGAATGTCAGTTCCTCGTTAGATACGCCAAGCTCGCGCTCCTCAGCGGTCTGCTTGTGGTTAGCACCTCCGAAGAATTTCTCAATCTTCACCTTACGCTGCAGCTGCATCATACCATACATGATTGCCTCTGGACGTGGAGGACAGCCTGGAATAAACACGTCTACGGGAACGATTTCCTCAATACCCTTCACTACGTGGTAGCTTGACTTGAATGGACCACCGCTGATGGCGCAACCACCAACAGCAATCACATACTTAGGTTCAGCCATCTCGTCGTACAGACGCTTCAGTGCTGGAGCCATCTTGTGAGTGATGGTACCGGCGCACATAATCAAGTCTGCCTGACGTGGAGAGTTACGTGTTACCTCGAAACCGAAGCGAGCAAAGTCGTAACGGGCGCAACCGCAAGCCATGAACTCGATACCACAGCAAGAGGTAGCGAAGGTCAGTGACCACAGTGAGTTGCTTCGGCCCCAGTTAATCATCTGGTCGAGCGAACCCGTAACCACATTGACGCCACCCTCGTGGAGCTCGTCAATAATCTTCTCTAGCGAGGCGTTATCGTTCCACTCCTCGTAGGGAATACTTTTGATGTGAGGCTTTCTTACTTCCATTCCAAGTCTCCTTTCCGCCAGGCGTATGCCAAGCCTAATACTAAAACTACCAAGAAGAAGCCGATGCTCAGCAGAGCCATAGCGCCGAACTCCTTCACTACTACTGCCCATGGATATAGAAATACTGTTTCTATATCAAACATGAGGAACAAGATGGCAAAGAGGTAGAAGCCTACAGACACGGGCAACCATGAGCTACCACGTGTAGGTATACCACTCTCATACGGCTCACCTTTCACCTTCGCATAGGATCTTGGTCCTATCAGCTTGGCTACTACGTAGGCCGCTACCACCAATGTCAAAGCCGTCAGCAAGACGGTGATTAACAAAGTAAAGTTCATAAAAATATAATAATTACAATATTGTATGCTTTTAAGCGACTGCAAAGGTACAAAAAATAATGCAAAGAAACGGCATAAAAATTAAAAAAAATCACCACAAGATAAAAGCCGCCACCAAAATGGTAACGGCTCCTATCTTTTCAACCTCAAAAATGCTTATTTTGAGAATTGTAATGCCTCTCCAATGCAAGCATTGGGCTGCTGAATATGCAACCATGCACATACCGTTGGAGCGATGTCTGTGATATGCACCTCACGGGGTGATGCTCCATGGGGCACTTTCCATCCGTAGAATAGCAGGGGGATATGTGCGTCGTATGGGTTCCACTCGCCATGAGTGGTACCTGTTGGTGATGACCAACTTCCATATTCGTAATAGCCGGGCTCTACGCATACGATGATGTCGCCTGAACGATGGAAGTTATAGCCATTTATCATGCGCTCACGCAGGAACTGAGAAACGGGTGCCATAGCAGCCTTCTCGTAGTCTACCACGAACGAGATATTGGGGCTTTGGCGCAGATACTCGATAGCCACATCTTTCACGCGCTGCAGTTCCAAACCCTGCTCAGCTATTCCCTTATGGTCTAAGAAGATGCGATAATCATAGATACCCAACACCACAGGCTTCGTTGCACCCAATTTTGAGGCCACATATTGCTCCAGTTCTTTCTTCACATTGTCTGACGACCATTTGCCGGCATGCAATTTATTGTCCTGCATAAACTGGTTATTGTGAGCAGCACCATGGTCGGCAGTCAGAAATACCAGATAGTTGTCGCGTCCCACTTGCTCGTCAAGGGCAGCAAACAGGCGAGTCAAATCCTTGTCCAGCTCCAGATATGCCTCATCGGTATGGTCGCCTCGTGTACCCCACTTATGGCCTATCACGTCTGTCTGTGAATAGCTCACGCAGAGCATGTCGGTTTCTTCGCCCTGTCCCAAGCGCTCACCTTTCAGAGCAGCAATAGCCATATCGGTAGTAATGTGTCCTGTCAGCGGATAGAGCCCAACATCCTTGCCCACCTTTTCAAACTCCTTGTTCTTAGCCAGTTGCTTGTTATATGCCTTAGCCCACTGAGGCAGTTCTTGCATATAATAAGTACTGGTGATAAACTGGCGATTCTTTGTATCCAGCCAATAGGCAGCATTCGCTGCGTGTCCAGCAGGCAGGATAGCGGCACGGTCTTTATAGCTCACACCTATCACCTTCGACTTAAAGTCAGTGTGCAGGCGCAACTGGTCACCGATGGTGGTCGACAACAAGTTTACAGGCGACATACAGCCAGACTTCTGATTGTCTGAGCCAACAGGTTGCACCGTCTTGTCCGAGCAGCAATATGTTTCCTCGCCATCTATAAAGAAATTATTACCACAGATGCCATGAAAGGCGGGCGTGGTTCCCGTATAGGCACTGGTATGGCCAATGGCCGTCACCGTTGGCAGATAGTTTATCAGACAGTTGTCAAACGAGTAGCCTTGGTCTATCAGACGGCGAAATCCATCCTTTCCAAACTTATTGTAATAGCGCGACAGGTAGTCCCAGCGCATCTGATCTACCACAATACCTACCACCAGCTTGGGCTTTTCACCAAATTGTGGGCGCTGCTGTGCCGATGCAGTCAGCATGCTGCATACAGCTACCAAAAAAAATAGTACTTTCTTCATGATGCCTTGTTTTATTATTTCTTTATCGGATAGATATAAGTAAGCAGAATAATGATACCGGCAATGATAGCAGGGAAGATTGAGAATATCGACCATACCATATCCTTTACGGCATTCATATCCGTGATGGTAACGATGGTCTCACCCGTTTCCACATCTGTTCCTGAGATAAAGCCTGCAGCCCCCAGCAACAAAGCTACGAGCGAGCCAGAGATGGCTGTACCAAACTTCTGCGCCATGGTTCCTGATGAGAATATCAAACCTGTTGACGAGGTACCATTCTTCTCTGTAGCATAGTCAGCCACATCGGCATACATCGACCACAACAGTGGAGAGTAGAGACCGATGCCCACAGAGGTAATAACCACGATTGCAATCAGTGCCCAGATATAGGCAGCATCCTGAGGCATGAAGAAGAACAGGAGCGAGAAGATGGCACAGATAAGTGCAGCCACCATAAATGCCTTACGTTTAGAGCCTACCCACTGGGTAAACTTAGGCGACAAACCACCGAAAATCATACAGGTTACCTCTCCAAAGGTCATAAATACCGTATAGTTGATAATCAGACTACCTATCGTAATCTCCTTACCGAGGATATAATCAAACATATAGGCAGCAACGGCATAGCGGAAACCGTTGAAGAAGTTTGTACAGATACCTATCAACGTCAGGAATATCCAAGGTTTATTCTTAAACAAGTCTGCAAAAGGTTTAAAGGAGAATTTCTCTGCACGCACAGGCTTCAGACGCTCTTTTGTCAGCAGTCCGCAAGCCAGCGTTCCCGCAGCTGCCAAGACGCCAAAGAAGGCACCCAACACCGCATACTGATGCTGCTCAGTGCCACCTACAAGTTTCTGCAGGTAAGGGAATGACAACAGGGTGATGAAACCCATGGCATAAGCGCCAACCATACGGAAACTTGAGAACTGGTTTTTCTCGTTATCATCATCGGTCATCACTCCCAGCATCGAACCATAAGGCACGTTGACGGCAGTATAGATTACCATCATGAGCAGATAGAAGGTATATGCCCAGATACGCTTGCCCACAGGACCGAAATCTGGTGTGTAGAGCAACAGGGCAAAGATGAGTCCAAAGGGAATTGCGCCATAAATCATCCACGGACGATAAGTACCGAAGCGCGATTGTGTTCTGTCAGCCAGCGAACCCATCAAGGGGTCTGTCACCACGTCAAACATTCGAGCTATCAGCATCAGCAATGCCGTGTCAGCCACCGTCAAGCCGAAAATACTAGTAAAGAACACTGGGAAGGCGATAGACATCACTTTCCACGTGATACCACCGGCAGCAGCATCCCCCAAAGCATAACCTATTTTTTCTTTTAATTTAGCCATTTTGTTTATGTAATGAGTACGTCTTTTCTTAAATCGGATGCAAAGATAACATTATTTTTTTATTAGGCAAAAGGTTTTGGAGAAATAAAAAATCTTCGTATATTTGCAACGCATTGTTTTTTTTGAAATTAATCCATATAAAAAAAATGAAGAATATGCTTTCACTCGCATCCCTCCTATCCATGTTTCTTCTCTTCTCCTCTTGCGGAGGCGGAGATAGTACTAACGCAGGCGAAGAGTCTCCAAAGGGCGACAGCGGAAAGAAAGAAGAAATGGTTTCTGCACTCGACATTACCAAGAAACTGGGATGGGGCTGGAACCTGGGCAATCATTTCGATACAAGTACCGGTACAGACAATAAGCCTTTCGAATGGGGATATTGGGACAATGCCACCCCTACCAAGACGCTCTATACGCGCTTGAAGAGTGCTGGTGTCAGCACCGTGCGCATTGCCGTCACTTGGGGTAACAACCAAAGTGCGCCCAACTGGACGATTAAGCCAAGTTATATGAATGAGGTAAAACAGAATGTAGAGTGGGCAGAGGCTGCAGGACTCAATGTCATTCTGAATATGCACCACGATGGCTATTGGTTGAAGATTAAGCAGGCTGCCAATGATGCCACCATCAATACACAAATAAAAGACCGTATTCAGAAAACCTGGCAGCAGATTGCCGAGGCCTTCAAGGACAAAGGCGATTTCTTGTTCTTCGAGACTTTTAATGAAATACACGACGGCGGCTGGGGCTGGGGCGACAACCGCAAAGACGGTGGTAAGCAATACCGCACGCTCAACGAGTGGAATCAGTTGGCTGTCAACACCATCCGCGCCACAGGCAGCAAGAATGCCACACGTTGGATAGGCGTTCCTTCTTACGTTGCCAATCCGCAGTGTGCCCTTGAGAGCACTTTCGTACTCCCCACCGACCCAGCCAATCGCCTGATGGTCAGCGTACACTACTATGACCCCACCAACTTTACGCTGACTCCTGAGAATAACGATGGTAAGACAGAATGGGGCCATACGGCTACGGAGGGCAACTATGTGGAAGGCAACAACGAGGAGCATGTCACCGAGGTATTCCAGAAGCTCTATCAGAAGTTTATTTCCAAGAATATCCCCGTATATATTGGCGAATACGGCTGTGTGATGCAGAAGACCGACCGCGGCAATCTCTTCCGCAAATACTATCTGGAGTATGTATGCCGTGCTGCCCACACCTATCACCTACCCCTCATCATCTGGGACAACAATCAGCCCGGCTCTGGCAACGAGCATCATGCCTACTTCAACCACTCCGATGGCAGTTATCACAGCGGCATGCAGTCGCTCGTTCAGACTATGATAAAAGCTGCTACCAGTGACGATAGCAGCTATACCTTACAGTCTGTTAAGAACAACGCACCCAGATAATCTTACTGGTGGAATGCCAGCAGTCCATCGATAGGACTCTTCAGGATATTGCCAATGCTATATCCTTCTTTCTTGGCAGCCTCAGCCAATTCCTCCTCAAAGTGGTGTGCCATGCTGCCCACAAAGTGTACGGGCAGGTCGTGGTGCTGATAAGGAGCTATGTTTCTGCTAAAGAAGTTGCAGAAGTTGTCTATCACCAGTTGGCGCACATGCGCATTCGACAGATGGTCGTGGATAAAGGGCGCCAGCGATGCCAACCAACGATTGGCCATAGGCTCACGATACACTTTGCGTATGATGTCTGCCTGCGTCAGTTTAGCCGCTTCCAGATATTCGTTGCGGATGTCAGCAAGAGCAGGATCCTTAAAGATAGCGTTCAGGAACATTCGTCCCAATACCGAGCCACTACCCTCGTCGCCCAGAATATAGCCCAGCGCTGGCGTATTCTGCACTATCTTCTCTCCGTCATACAGACAACTGTTGGCTCCTGTACCTAAGATACAGGCAATACCCGCCTCATGCTGACAGAGCGCGCGGGCAGCAGCCATCAGGTCGCTATGCACCTCTACCGACTTAGGCGACAGTTCCTCATTAAACAGCTGCACCATCATGGGCACATGCTCAGGCGTACAGCCACTGCCATAAAAGAAAATGTTCAGGTTTTGGAACACCGTAGTTTCCAAGATGCCCGAATGGATAAGTGCGGCACGTGGAAATGTTGAGAACTGAGGCATCAGCTCCTGCTCCAGAATCTGTCGTATGTCGCCAGCCGTCTGGTGAATCGGTGTGATACCCTGTGTATGAAAGGTTGCTATCACCTCATGTTTCAGTTGAGGATTAGAAGAGTGCAAAAGCATCCAGTCAGTCTTCGTGCTTCCGCTATCGGCTATCAGTATCATAATCTATCGGTTTTTACTATTACGCCTACAAAGATACGAATTAGCGAGCAAACCGCCAAAAGAAAAGTCGAGAAAAAATGTTCAAGGTTCAATCTTCAATGGTCAATGTTCAATGTTCAATGTTCAATGTTCAACGTAATTATCCCATCACTACATCGAGTACCATCATCAATACGAAGCCGATGGAAAAACCAATGGTGCTGAGGTTGGAGTGCTGACCTCCTGACGCCTCTGGGATCAGTTCCTCCACTACCACATAGAACATGGCTCCTGCGGCAAATGCCAGCATATAAGGCAATACGGGCAGAAGGGCTGAAGCCATCAGTAATACGGCAAGGGCTCCCACAGGCTCTACGGCTCCACTCAGCGAACCGATGAGGAACGACTTCCACTTGGAGTTTCCCGCAGCCCTCATAGGCATAGAGATGATAGCACCCTCAGGCACATTTTGTATAGCGATACCCAATGCCACAGCGATGGCACTAGTCAGCGAGATATTTGAGATGTTGCTCTCTGCACCTGCAAAGACCACACCCACCGCCATGCCTTCTGGCAGATTGTGGATGGTAACGGCCAGTGCCAGCATAGCTGTCTTGGAGAGATGCGAACGCATACCCTCAGGTTTATCTGTTCCGATATGCAGGTGAGGTGTCAGCTCGTCTATCATTAGCAGGAATCCCATACCCAACAGGAATCCTACAGCAGCAGGCAGCACTTTCAGACATTGAACATTGAACATTGAACATTGAACATTCTCTGCGCTTGCCATCTCTATTGCAGGAATCAATAGCGACCACACCGATGCTGCCACCATCACGCCCGACGCAAAGCCGAGCAGTGTTTTTTGAAGACGAAGCGGCATTTCGTCCTTCATCAGAAAGACGAATGCCGCTCCGAGCATAGTTCCCAATAAGGGAATAAGTAATCCGATAAATAAGGTCATATCTTACTTAAGCAATTATTGGTATTTCTCAAAATGATATTTCTCGCGTAATGCCTGCTGCTGTTCAGCAGGAAGAGAGGTGAAATAGGCTTTCCAGCCCGGACAGAAGTTGATGTGCCAACGCCAGAAGCGTCCCATCAGCGAATTGGGTTTTCTGTCATAGTTAGCTCTCAGTTTACAATTCTCACATTGATGTGCCATATTCTTATTATTTTTTTAGAGATTCGATAATTGCGTCCAGCTCCTGAGCCAGTTGTTGATAGTCTTTTGGCTTCAGCTGACAGGCTGACAACTGTTCGCCCATGCCCGTTGGAATCTTAGCATACGCCTCTTCCTCCAGAGCCCTACCCTTTTCGGTGAGACTGACTATCTGCTGACGCTTGTCTTGCTTGCCCCTTTTACGGCTTACGAGTCCGAGTTTTTCCATGCGCTGTAGCAAGGGAGTGATGGTGTTCGTCTCCAGCACCAGTCGTCGGGCAATGTCGTTGACAGGCAGTTCGTCCGTCTCCCACAACACCATCAGTACCAAGTATTGCGGATAGGTAATGCCCAGCGCTGTCAACATCGGTGTATAAGCCTGAGTCACCAGTCGTGCCGCTGTATAGAGGCGGAAACAAATCTGATTGTCAAGTTGTAATTCTGCGTGCATCTTTTTCTTTGAACTTTATGATTACCTCATGCGCAACCCTAACTATGCATTAAGCATTTCCTCCAGCTCTTTTTCAAAGTCTTTAGGCTCTGTGGTAGGAGCATAGCGCTTGATGGTTTCACCGTCCTTTGATATCAGGAACTTGGTGAAGTTCCACAGAATGTCGCTATCCTTCTCCACGCTCTTGCTCAGCTTCTTCAGGAGAGCATGTGTTGCTTTTGCTTTTAATCCCTTATATTCCTCGGAGGGAGCTTGTGTTTTCAAGTATTCAAAGATAGGTTCAGCTGCAGGACCATTCACATCGGTCTTCTTCATGATTTGGAATGTCACACCGTAGTTCAGCTGGCAGAACTCCTCAATCTGTCCGTCAGAGCCTGGATCCTGCTCTTTGAATTGGTTGCAAGGAAATCCGATGACGACCAGTCCCTTATCCTTATATTTCTTATTCATTTCCTCCAGTCCTGCAAACTGAGGAGTGAATCCACACTTGCTGGCAGTATTAACTATCAGCAGCACCTTACCCTGAAACTCAGAGAAATCAATCTCCTTTCCTCTGCTCGTCTGAGCCTTGAAATCATAAATCTTTGCCATAACCTTTTCTATTTACTTAATTAGTACTTATGTCGTTTGCGATATTTCAGGTGCAAAGATATGGATAAAAAATTATATCGCAAGCGATTTATCTAAAACTTTAAGGTTGTTTAACAATATGTCGCTCACGATATAATATAAAATAGGAGAAGTTTTTCACTTCCCACTTCTCACCTCTGTACCTTGGCTACAAACTGTATACCCACAAATCCAGAGATGGCAGTAGTGGAGACAACCAAGAGCAGTCCCCAGACGCTTGAAAACATCATCAATCCCTTGGCATACTCTACGCCCAATTCTTCTGCGGCACCATTGTAATACCATTGGGTGCGTGTCCACAAAGGAAGTGTCCATGCGATGAGCCCTATCGGCAGTAAGGGATATGCCACATAGATGCTTTCCTGCTTTTCGTTGCCCACCAATTGGCGCACCACATCTGAGGCTATTCCGACAGCCAGCATCAACAGAAATTCCATCACTTCAAACTCACCCACAGTCAGCAGGAAGGCAGCAAGCACAAAAGAGCATAAGGTGGCTACACCAAACTTCTGCCATCTCTTAGCCGCCCAATAATAAGAGAAAGCCCCAAGCAGGGCTGCAATCACAGGGAAGAATACCCAGGCATAAGGGGATAAGAATCCCAGAAACGCCACAGCAAAGGCTGTCACAGCATAAAGGACTGTAAAGCCCACCATTCCAAGACAATTGATTTTGCTCATCGTTTTTATTATTTATATCAAAGGTCAGGAAGAATATCAGCTATCCATGCTTCAATGCGTGTATCAGTCTTGTCATCCTCGTTGATGTCGTCGAGAGGCAGCCCTACAAACTTTCCGTCAACCACAGCCTCAGAGTCGTCAAAGGTGTAGCCATCAGTCTCTACTGCACCCACTATCTTGGCTCCACAGCCCTTGATGCCATTATACAGTTCACCCAGACCACCCACAAAGGTATCGCCATAGCTCTCGCAGTCGCCACAGCCAAAGAGTGCAAAGGTCTTGCCCGAGAGCTCAGCGCCCTGTAGCACTTTCAGTCCGTCATACCAGTCGTCTTGCAGTTCTCCTGCGCCCCATGTCGAAGTGCCCAGAATCAGGTTCTGATGATTGTTCACCACATCGGCTGAGAGGCCTTGCACGTTCATCACCTCACAACCCAACTTCTGTGCTATCTTCTCTGCGATAGCCTCACATGTTCCTGTAGAGGAACCATAAATTACAATTGTTGTGTTCATTTTATTATTCTTCTTTTTCTATTATGAATGTAAAAAAAATCACGCTGCAAAGTTATTGTGATTCTCCTTATTTTGCAATACTCAGAATAGGTGTTTTACATTCAGGCATTTTCCTCCTTCTACCGACTCACGATTAGCAAGAAATAGGTATTTTAGAAAATAATCAATTTTAGGTATTGTATATTACATAACATCTTCATACCTTTGCAGCGAGAAAATCAATTAAATCATGACACATAATTATATAGTACATATTGTTAATGCATTGAGCAAGAGGACTTACGCAAGTGTGAGTCCTCTTTTTTTTCTGAACAAATTGGAATATTGTTCGTTTTTAAATTTTAGATTATGCAAATAAAAAAAGAATACACGCGCGAACAGATTATTATAGTAGCTAAGAGAATATTTCTCAAGAAAGGATTCTCTAAAACTTCTATGCGCGATATTGCCAAAGGAGCAGGTATCGGAGTGAGTAATCTCTATAACTATTTTGTCAGTAAAGACGAACTGTTTCGTCATATCGTGATGCCCCTGATGATGGAGCTGGAAAAGATGATGCTTGAACATCACGACCTGCGCGATCAGGAGCAGTTTCGACGCTATGCCAGTGGGGAGAGCGACGAGTTGCTGATAGAGCATGTACAATCTTATATGCGACTGATAAGCAACTATCGCGACGAACTGAAACTCATCTTGTATCAGGCACAAGGTTCTTCGCTCGAAACATTTATCGACGAATATACTGAGCGGTGTACGCAACAGGTATTGCAGTTTATGAATGTGTTTAAGAGTCGCTATCCCAACTATTGCGCCATTCACACCACGTTTACCTATCATATTCATCTGGTATGGATGTTCAACTTTATCTCGGAAGTGATTAAGCATCAGCTAGATCCGCAGGAGTTGAAGAATGCCATAGAAGACTATATACAGTTTGAGTTTGTGGGATGGAGAGCGGTGATGAATAAGCATTCTAAGATATAAGACAAGAACATTAATTAATAATAGAAAAGAAATGAAGATTGAAAGGATTAATGAGTTGTTTGCAAAGTTTGCTGAACAACTGCTGAAAGTACGCTGGTTTACACTCGGTGCTTTCGCATTAGTAATTTTATTATCGGTAGTAGGTATGAGCCACATGGTGAAGGAGACTTCCTTTGATGACTATTTCATCGAAGACGACCCCATGCTGGTAAAGACCGAGGAGTTTAAGTCGCACTTTGGCAACGACTATTATGTTGGTGTGCTCACCCATTGCGACAACCACTTCACCAAGGAGCATCTCACCACCCTGAGGGCACTCTCCAACGAGCTGCTCGACAGCCTCTCCTATGCAGACAAGGTAACCTCGCTGACTGACATCGAGTTTATGGTGGGTAGTGACGACGGTATGACCATCGAGCAGATTGTGCCCGACGAGATTCCTGACGACGGTACGCCAGCGATGGATAGCATCCGTGCTCGTGCCTACAGCAAGCCTCACGTGGCCCGCAAGCTCATCTCTAAGAAGGGCGACCTCTCGTGGATTATGGTGAAGTTGCGTGCCTTCCCCAAGGACAGCGTGTGGAAGAAGACGAGCACCGTGGCTCCCGACATCATTACTGGTCAGGAGGTGGAGCACATCATCAAGAAACCTCAATATGCCTCGCTGCATCCCAAGGGCACGGGCATGCCCTACGTCACCAACTGTAAGACGGTATATATCGGTAAGGAGATGAGTCGCCTGATGATGATTGCCACTCTGATATGTATGGTGGTGATGCTCTGCATGACGCGCTCTCTGCGTGGTATCCTGGCACCTATCATCTCCGTCATTGGCGGACTCTTTATCACCTATGGCATTGCGGGCTTCACGGGCATGTATGTTGACTCCACGGTATTGATGATTCCCACCATCCTGTCGTTTGCCGTAGCCATCGCCTACAATATCCATATCTTCTCCTATTTCCGTGGACGCATGCGCATTCATGGCGAGCGCCGCAAGGCTATCGTTGAGACGCTCAAGGAGATTGGCTGGTCGGTATTCTTCTGTGGCTTCACCACCTTGGTATCGCTGCTCTCATTCCTCGTCATCCCTATCCGCCCCATGCACTGTGTGGGCATCATCAGTTCCATGAGCGTACTTTTCGTGCTGCTCACCTCCCTGATTATCACCCCTCTGTTACTCTCCTTTGGCAAGAACCAGCGCCCCATCGAGGGCTTCACCGAGGATAGCGACACCAAATGGACCAAGGCGATGGTGACGCTGAGCGACAAGGTGCTGCGCAATCCCAAGAAGATTGGCTGGTCGTTTCTCGTCATCTGCCTCTTCTTGTGCATCGGACTCTGGAAGATTGAGGCAGCCTTCGACATTGAGCGCACCATGGGCTCTAAGGTGGACTATGTGAAAGAGGTGATGGATGTAGGCCGCTCTGAGCTGGGTTCGCTCTACTCCTACGACCTGGTTGTGGAGTTTCCTAACGATGACGAGGCCAAGGAGCCTGCCAAGCTGAAGCATCTCGACGAGTTGCAGCAGAAGGTGGACACCTACAACCTCACCAAGCGCACCACTTCTATTCTCGACATTCTCAAAGACCTCAACCAGACACTCAACAATGGCGACAGCGCCTTCTACACCATCCCCAACACGGAGGAAGAGGTGGCGCAGATGATTCTGCTCTACGAGAATGCAGGCGGTACGGAGTCAGAATACTGGGTAGACTATGACTATCGCCGCTTGCGCCTGATGGTAGAGATTTCCGACTTCAATTCAGCACAGGTGGAGCAAGAGATGGCTCGCATTCAGGCTGATGCCGAGCAGCTGTTCCCTGGCGCGAAGATTACCACTGTGGGCAATATTCCGCAGTATGTCACCATGATGCAGTATCTTGTCAGAGGTCAGATGCTCTCCTTCGTCATCTCCATCCTCATCATTGGCGTCATCCTCATGATAGCCTTCCAGAGCATCCGTGTGGGCTTGATAGGACTCATACCTAACATGATGCCAGCCATCTTTGTAGGTGGCTACATGGGCTGGATGGGCATTCCGCTCGACATGATGACTGCCACGCTGTTGCCTATGATGCTGGGTATGGCGGTAGACGACACCATCCACTTCATCAATCACTCCAAGCTGGAGTACGACCGCACCCACGACTACCAGACGGCCATTCGTCGCACCTTCCGCGTGGTAGGTGTTGCCATTGTCATCACCTCCATCATCACCTCTGCCGTCTTCGCCAGCTTCTGCACGTCAGAGTGCACCATGTGCCTCAACTTCGGACTCATGGCCATCATTGGCATCCTCTCCGCCCTGGCTGCCGACCTGCTGGTAACCCCTATTCTCGTCAATAAATGCAAAGTGTTTAATAAATAATTGATAACGATATGAAAAAGATATTTTTAATTGCAGCCCTATTCTTCAATCTTCAATGTTCAATGTTCAATGGTCAATGGTCAATCTTCAATGGTCAATATTCAATGGTCAATGCTCAAAAGCTCACCGGTCGTGATATTATTCAGAAGGTAAAAGACCGCCCTGATGGCGATACGCGCTATGCCGAGATGGAACTGACACTGCGCAAGAAGAACGGCACCACACGTCAGCGCAAGGTCACCTCATGGGCAATGGACGAAGGCAAGGACACCAAGAAGATGATGTTCTTCACCTACCCTGGCGATGTGAAAGGTACGGGATTCCTCACATGGGACTACGACCAGATAGGCAAGGAGGATGCCAAGTGGCTCTATCTGCCTGCTATGAAGAAGACGCGACGCATCAGTGGTTCCTCGTCAAAGACCGACTACTTCATGGGCACCGACTTCACCTACGACGATATGGGCTCGCGCCATGTCGATGAAGACACCCACAAGCTGCTGCGCGAGGAGGTGAAAAACGGTCATAAGTGCTGGGTAGTAGAGTCTGTGCCTGTTGACAAGCACGAAATCTACAGCCGCAAGGTATCATGGATACGCCAAGACTGCCTGACAGCAGCCTATGTGGAATACTACGACAAGCTCAACAAGCTGCACCGCGTGCTCACCATCAGTGACGTCAAGAAGATACAAGGCTTCTGGACCATTCAGAAGATGGAGATGAAAAACGTGCAGACAGAGCATAGCACACTCATTATTGTGAAAAACACCAAGTACGATGTGAAAATTGATAAAGCACTGTTTACAGTTACTAAACTCGAGAAAGGCTTATGAAATCTGTATTTTCTTCTGTAATTGTCCTTTGTTTGTGTGCAATTCCTCATCCTGCCATCGCGCAGGATGAGGAATCTCTTCGCGTCGATGTCAAAGGATTCGTTGACACCTATCATGCCATGCGACTGGAACGCCCTAACGACTGGATGTCATCGAGAACACGCGTGCGTGGCGAAGTAACCATCGAGAAGGGAGAGGTGGGCGCCTATATCTCTGCCAATCTCGTGCACAATGCTATACTGAAAGACCGCTCTGGGCTGCAACTCCGCGAGGCCTACGGCTATTTCTCCAACCAGCATTGGGACCTGCGCGCTGGCAGACAAATCATCACATGGGGAGTAGCCGATGCCCTGCGCCTCACCGACATCATCTCGCCCATGGACTATACCGAGTTTCTGGCACAAGACTACGACGACATCCGCATCCCTGTGGAAGCCCTGCGCCTGCGCTATTCCCGTGAGAAGTGGAGTGCTGAGGTGGTAGCCATCCCCGTCAGCAGCTTCTTCGAGTTGCCCACCGACGACGAGAATCCATGGTCAGTAGGTCCGCTCACCATTGGCTCTGAGCCCTCCCGTCGCCTCTGCAATATGGAGTATGGCGGTCGCCTCTCCTTCTTCCTCAGTGGCATCGACTTCTCGCTGTCAGCCCTCCACACATGGAACAAGCAGCCCGTCTTTGTCAATGGTGTAGGTGAATACCATCGCATGACCATGCTCGGTGCCGACTGCTCCATTCCCCTCAGCCAGTTTGTCTTCAGAGCAGAATTTGCCGAATATCTCGATGAACTCCAACCTTCATCAGAGAATGTTCAATGGTCAATGGTCAATGTTCAATGTTCAATGTTCAATGGTCTTCTGGGCGTTGATTGGTATCCTGGCAACGACTGGTCGCTCTCAGCGCAGTATGCCCACAAATACGTTGCTGGTGGCGACCATCGCAATACGGGCCTTGCCACGCTGCGCATCTCCAAGGAGCTTCTCCACAACACCCTTGCCTTGCAGACCTTCGCCTATATCGACGTCACCTATGGTGGCATCTACAACCGCCTCAGTGCCGACTATGCCCTCAACGACCAGCTCCACGCCATGTTTGGCATCGACTACTTCCATGCCGATCGTGGCACCTTCAGTGTCTATAAGAAGAACTCCGAAGCCTTCGTAAAGCTGAAGTACAGCTTTTGAAAAGAAGAAAGGGAAGCAAAATTATGGTTAGAGAATAAGTGAGAATAATACAAAAGAAAGCTCCATTTTTTATATTACGATTCTTACGTTCTTACTTCTTACTTCTTACTTTTTCCTAAAATTAAGTAGAAATCATGAAGAAAGAGAAATTATATAATAATACTTCAATAATAATATAATATTATAATATTATATTATTATTGGCTATTGTCCGTGGAAAATAAAAATCACAAAAAAGTAAGAAGTAAGAAGTAAGAACGTAAGGTTCTGGTGATTTTCGATAAGACATATATCATATTAAAATATATATTGCATAACCCTCGCTGGAGCGGAAAAGCGCTTCGCTAAATAATAGATAAAAAGATAAGAGATAAGCCCCTCAGGATTTTTCTGCAAAATTAGGGCGAAAAATACCCCTCAAAAATGGCGGTTTTTGAACGGAAAATTTGGAGCACCTCGCAAGAATTAGTAACTTTGCATTGTCAAAGATGAGGGAGCTTCCTCCTAACCTCCCCCTAAAGGGAGAGGGACTGCGAGACAGGCTAAAAACGATTCTGAGACAGCCTGAAAACGAAGATTATTAGCTGTATAACGGGCCCATATCAGCTGTATAAAATTCGGTATTAGGCTAATACACGTTGAACATTGAACATTGAACATTGAACATTGAACATTCTTTGACCTAAAGGTACAAAGCGTTACAAGTAACGATTAGAACATTGAACATTGAAGATTGAACATTCTTTGACCTAAAGGTACAAAGCGTTACAAGTAACGATTAGAACATTGAAGATTAAGGGCTGCGCTCAGAAGTGAGGGCAGCCCTTAATATTTTATTATTCTCGGCTTAAGCTATCTATAAGCTCCCCTCCTTTTAGGGAGGGGGTGGGGGTAGGCTCTTTATTCTTTCATCAGCTCCTCTTTGCTTACGTTTTCTCGCACCTTGCCTTGCTTGTCTACAAGCACCACGAAGGGGATGCCCGTAAACTGGAATTTCTCCTGCAGATAGCCCCACTCGGAGCGGGTGATGTGGATGTGCTCACCCTTAATATTGTTGGGCTCAAGGAACGACTTACAGTGCTCGGGCGTATCGTCAGTGACGTAGAGATACTTGATGGGCTTGTCCTTGTTGGCTTCCACCTCGTCGCGCATGCTGAGCATACCACCTCGGCAAGGACCGCACGACATCTCCCAGAAATCGACATAGAGCACGTTGCCCTTGTAGGGTTCGATGATGCGCAGGAAGATGCTATCGCCCTTGGTCATGGGCTTGTCTTCCACCACCTTAATCTCATTGTCCTTGATATATTCGCGGAAGGTCAAGAGTCCTTGGCGAATCAAGTCAGGATGAGACACTACGCTCATGGCTGCTGCTACCTCGTCGGCAGCCTGGTCATACCTATCGCCCAGCCACTTCAAGGTGCTGAAGACGCTACGCAGATGGCACACCTGAGCACTGAAGTCGGTAGGGCTGACGTGCAACTTCTCCTGCAACTCTTTCATCGTATTCATTCTGAACTCGCGAGGAGTCTGCGTCTTCTCTTTCGCTAAAGCATCGGCAAATGCTTGGTTATAGTCAAAGGGCAAGTTGGCTATCGTTCTGCTCGCATTGATGGGTTCGAAGGCTGCATACTCTACTCGGTTGTAGAAGAAATCATCGCCAGCAATCATCAGCAGGGGATTGTCAGTAAGGTATTTGGCACGTGGAGCCACAAAGCTGAAGTACTGCTGCCAGTAGGTCTTCATATCAGACGGGGCATTCCAGCGAAAATTGCTCATGCCACGCATATAGTAGTCGCAGATATGCTCCAGACGCTGTGCAAGGATGTGGGTGCGCAGAATGTCGGAGGCCATAGGTGAACAGCCAGCTAACTCAGGCAGTCCATTGTTCATCTGACGTACCAGTTCGTCTAGTTGTGCTACCTGTTCATCTTTCCACTTCATCAGCGAGTCGGGTCCCTTCTCATATACCTTGTTCGACCAGTCGGGCTTGTAGTATTTATCATCAATAACCTGCATCAGTCGGGTTACCTCGCCACTCAGTCCTGTACCATCAAACTTCACGCCCTCCTCCTTAGTTTTCTTCGTGGGGTCTATGCTGACTGTGATGGTATCGCCAGGGCAGCCATATACCGTTCTCAAGGGATAGATGAGCAGCTGCATGGGGTAAGGCACATAGACGTTCATAGAGAACGTGCCATCGGGTGTGAACTCGATAGTGCTAATCTTCTCCTTGCGCACGATGTAGTCGCGCATGATGACCGTGAAGCGACCATTAATCTGGTTGAGCACCTCTTGAGGCACCTTCTCGCCTTTCGCCTCTTCAGGCACCACGAAGTGTCCCTGTACTACTACATTGCCACCATGCAGGCGGAATTCATTAAGCTCCGCACTGGGAAAGTTCTGCAACTGGGGCACCTCTGCTTTTTTCTCTTTCTTCTTAGCCTGCATGCCAATAGGTGCGATGAGCACGGCAAGCAGGATGGTTAGGATTGTTTTCTTCATTAGGTTTATATTAAATTATTTAATTTTCTCCAGTTTAAAGTCGATGGCAGAGAACCATTTAGCGCGACAGTTCAAACCCGTAAAGGTAGAATCAGAGGACATACCATAGGTAATACCATTATCACTGACTACAATATTGTCGATAACGATAGGCGTCCAGCCCATTGAATATTCACCATCTATTTGGCTGCGTACAGGAATAGTGCTCAGATGTTTACCCTCTCCAACAGCAAAGATACAGGTACCAGGACCTTCTGCCCTTGCCATACACTCCAGACGATACACACCTGGCTCTACCCTCTCCTTGTGTTCTACATGGAACACCTCCTTACAGTCTTCATTGAAGGTATCCAAGAAGCGTACCTGAGGATTGTCGTTATAATATCCGCAATAAGTATAGTGGGCGCAGTTCTCGGCCTTGACTATTGTCCAATCGCCTTGACGCAGGAAGTCGGCATCCTCTGCGCTCATCCTGATTCCCTGATAAGTACGGCCACGCCCATCAAGGGTATCCTCATAGATATATCGATTGTGATAATCAGCAATCTTTAAGCCCATAGGTACTACTGTACAGAGAGAAACAATCCAAAGCACAATCCATACGATGCGCTGAACAGCTCCCATTGGGCGCACCTTAGCTGCCATCGAGAGTATCATGTGGATGATGGCATAGACAGGGATGAGCAGCAATAGGAACAATGCTACAACAAAGATAACGAGAATTACCGGATTATGTAGCCATACCCCCGCAAAGCCCATTGAACTGAGGCTGAACGGAATGTTGCTATTCGTGGGCAGCACCAGTCCGCAGACTGTAGCTATCAGCACAAAGAGGATACCGATAAGGAGTACTACGCAGACTATCATCAAGGGGAAGGCGATAATCACTAACAGAATCTTCAACAATATCGAGAATAGTATGCGGAACAAGCTGGGGCGTTGCGGAGCCTTACTTGTCTCCACCACCACGTCAGCCAAGTTTTGTGGCGTTACTTCCTTTCCTTCCATCTGTAGCAACTGTTCTGGTGTCTTAGCCTCAGGTATCACTAATGCCAGCACAATATAGGCAATGATGCCGATACCATAGCACAGTGTAAACAGCACCATCAGCAGTCGCCATAAGATAGGATCGGTATTGGTATATACGCCAATGCCAGAGAGTACACCCGCCAGCATCTTGTCTTTCGGATTGCGATAGAGTTTCTTGCCAGCCATGCGCCCACGCACATTGTCGCATACTCCTTGAGCAGCCTCACGAAAAGAGTCATACTTATGCCCTTTGGCTTCACTCTCAGCTTTCTCCTCTTCACCCGTCAGCTCTTCAGGTTTGCCGATACGGGTGATGATGTCTTTCACATGGTCGATAGTGATAGCCTCAACACCAGAGGCTTTCAACTCTTCAAACAACTCGGCGATACGCTCTTCGATATCGTCAGCAATCTCTTCGCCACCTTCTTCCTTACCGAAGGAGGCACGCAGCGACTCAGTGTAGTGCTGCAACATTTCATAGGCATCCTCATCAATCTGGAAGAGGCGACCGCATAGGTTTATCGTAATATTCTTTTTCATAATTTTCAATGTTTCAATGTTCAATGTCTTAAGGTCACACGGAAATCACAGAAATAACAGAAAATTGCTGCTATGCAGCATAATTCGATTAATTCGTGAAATTCGTGGTTAAAATCAATGTTGATGTTTCACATCGAGCCTGCTCACACTCGGCATAGTTCAAAACTCGTTTTGACTCTGCTCTCGCTTAATCGCAGCCTTCAATCTTCAATGTTCAATGTTCAATATTCTTCAGGTAATTCACCGTATTCGACAGTTCTCCCCAGGCTTCGTTGAGTCCTTCGAGGAATTTCTCGCCCTCTTCACTCAGGGCGTAATACTTACGTGGCGGACCTTGTGTGGACTCCTGCCACTGATAAACGAGCAGTCCGTCGTTCTTCAGACGGGTGAGCAATGGATAGAGCGTACCCTCTACCACCAACAGCTCGGCATCCTTCAGTTGCTGAATGATGTCGCTGGCATAAGAAGGATGATGCTTCAAGAGCAGCAGAACGCAGTACTCGAGCATTCCTTTACGCATTTGTGACTTAGCATTTTCAATGTTCATATTTGCACATAAATTGGTTTTCTGGGTGCAAATATAGAGAAAAATACAGTACCTTGTATTACAAAGTACCAAGTTTTTGCATAGAATTATATATCTTTAACAAATGAGGGGCACCAAATCGTGCCCCAGTGTTTATTTAATTAATTGGGAGTTAGCGGGAGTTAGCGGGAGTTCATGGGAGTTAGCGGGAGTTATCAGGAGTTAACAGGCTTTCAGCCTGTGGAGTTCTCACACCTAAAGGTATGAGTGTGGCACGCAATAGCGGACGAATGTTCTGCGCTTAATCGAAGCCTTCATTTTTCCCACGAGCTCTGCTTGCGCAGCCAATGTTGATGTTTCACATCGAGCCTGCTCACGCTCGGCATAGTTCAAAACTCGTTTTGACTCTGCTCTCGCTTAATCGCAGCCTTCAATCTTCAATGTTCAATCTTCTGCCCTTGGACTATTGTCCGCTAACTCCACGAGCCAACGGCTCGTTAACTTCCACTAACTCCCATTAACTCCCAAGCAACTTCCACTAACTCCCATTAACTCCCGAGCAACTTCCACTAACTCCCATTAACTCCCAAGCAATTATTTTAATTTCTCGATAGTTTCCAAGAAGCTCTTCATGTCCTCAGTGTGTTGCCAGTGGAGGTCGTGAATGTTGCCCTGCTTGTCGATGAGCTTGTAGGTGGGGAAGGAATCTACTTTGAGGAATTGCTCAACGGCGCTCTGCTGCGCTTTGGGCAGGTTGTAGTGTACGCAGTTGGGACCCGTAAGGTTGTACTCCTTGATAACATTCTGCCATGACTCCTCAGGACTGGTGTTGGCAAGATAGAGATAGACGATGTCGTAGTCTTTCAGCTGGTCTTTCACGAAGTGCGACTCCTTCAGTTTCTCTTTGCAAGGACCACACCATGTGCCCCAGATGTCGAGATAGACGATGCGACCTTTGTAGGGCTCCAGAATCTTGCGGAAGATGGCCTCGCCGTCAGTTAGTCCCTCCACATCCGATGAGGGGCGCAGACACTCTGCGTTAGCCACTTCGACTTTCTGCATATTGACGAATTTGTCGTTCTCAACCAGTAGTACATTTCTTACGGCAGGTAGCTGAATCTGGTTAAGGATAGCCATGCAGGAGTGGTTGAATGGCTGACGCTTATTATCTAGTCGCTCGTACAGTTTCTGAGCTCTAGAGAAGTCGCGCAATACGGGGTCTGAATAGATAGAATCGGAAATCTCCACTTGAGTTTGTAGGGCATCAAGCGCATCTTGAATGGCTGTCTCCACATCACTCCTTTGCATAAATTCGCCAATCTGTTCTATCAGTTCCTTATTCTTCTCGTTGATAGCTTCGTAGTCTTCCTCTTTAGCCTGCTTGAACTGATTTGTCAGGTCTTGAAAACGCTTGAGAAATGCCTTGTCTTCTTCTGAGAACTTGATATAGCCGTCTTTCTCCATCTGCAAAAGGCTGTTGCCGTCGATGGTTACGCTCTGCTTGTACTTGTCGCTGCCATGCTCAGCATTATAAGAATAATAGTAGAGCAGGAAGCTCATATTTCTGGCGATGGTGTAGGGCTTGACGATGTTCTGCCACAGCAGCGAATCGATATAGTCCTTGACGCCTTGAGGCAGCTTACCGCCTTGTGCAAACAGACTGCTCTGCAGCACTTCCTCGGCAGTGGTAGCGATGTCGTCCATGCGCTGGAAGTCTTCGAATTTACGAGACAGCATGGGGTTCTGCTGCATGATAGAGTCGAGCATGGATTGGTTGTGCTGGTACATGCCTGCCCACTGGTCTTTATAAGCCAGCAGTTGCTCTTCTGTTAGAATGTGGTGTTCGTGCAGCTGGTCAAAAGACTTTCTGTATTGGTGAGCCAGCAGTTCGTTCTGCACGCGGGCATTACGTCCCATCACGAGGCGTTTCTGGTTGGCTCCATCTATCAGCAAGAAATAGGTCTCGCCAGGTTCCAACACGGTGACAATGCTCGTTCTGCGCCAGTCGGCATCAATCTGCTGACTGTTCTCTACGGGTACCTTCACCACGAAGTGCCCCTCGTCGTCGATGTCGCCACTATATTCTGTAGCTTCTCTAGTAAAGATGCTATAGGTGGTTATCACGTATTTGCGATTCCTGTCGAGCACCTCTTTGGGGAGGTCTTTCAGCCAGCCCACGAACGTTACCGTGTCGCCAGCCCGGTAGCCATTATCCTGAAAGGGCGTCGTATCTTTGGTGGGATAGTTGGGCAGCTCGCTGGTGGTAATCAGCGAATAGGTCTGCTTCTTGCCATTGACAAACATCTGGCGCTTGCCCTTTTTCTCTTGACTAACAGTGATTTGCATCTTCTCGCCATTGTTAGTCAGCGCTATCACGACCTTATTACCTTTCGGTCTGATATAGTCATAGTTCCACAGTTTGCAGTCATAAATGGCATACTTCTTGGTAAAACCGATGTCCCAGTCGCCAGTTTGTTCATTACGCCACATCGTCTCTGCGAGTGGTCCAAGGTCACTTTGTGCCCAGCCCGTCATAGCTACAAGGGCGAGCAGGAAGGTTAAAAGTTTCTTCATATTAATGTACAATGATTCCCAAAATATAATAATGAGGAAGGTATTTCAGAATATCCGACGAAAGATCTGGCTTAATGGTGTTTTCGCCACAAAAGCGAGTAATCTTCCATTTTTCATCATACCAAATGGAACCATAGAGCATCAGTGGGATAAACTTTTCCTTTTCAACGGGAGCCATATCAAAAGGACGAGTATGATACTGGGTTACCCACTTATTTTCACTATCCCAAAATATCGGCTTCGTCTTTAACACTCCAGTATAAGTGAGGGTATTCTCCAAATTATAGTAGTACGTTAACGTTGAGTCATTGTCAGAAGGCAAGGCGCCAAGAAGCAGTTTATCGCCTTTAGGCTCCATTGCATAAGCACCTCCCAGAATAGAGATGCTCTTGACTTCTTGGCTATCCACATATTCCTTCAAATACAATTCTATCTTGCTACCTTTCAGTTCGCTGATATCGAAACTGTAGAGCCTATAGCCTTTGGCATTAAGCAATGCCTTATAGTCACTGAACGTAGTTTCGTTCATCTTGATCTCCTGTCCCTGCCCAGCTAATGCAAAGAGGGCAAGCAGGAAGGTTAATAGTTTCTTCATAACGGTTTATTGTTTATTAGGAGTTATCTGAAGTTATCAGGAGTTAACAGGCTTTCAGCCTGTGGAGTTAACGGACGAATGTTCTGCGCTTAATCGAAGCCTTCATTTTTCCCACGAGCTCTGCTTGCGCAGCCAATGTTCAATCTTCAATCTTCCTCGCAACGCCACACTCTCAAAGAGAGAATGTTCAATCTTCTGCCCTTGGACTATTGTCCGCTAACTCCACGAGCCAACGGCTCGTTAACTTCCACTAACTCCCATTAACTCCCGAGCAACTTCCACTAACTCCCATTAACTCCCTAATAAAATTATTGTATCAGCCCAATACTCTTATCGAATAGTTGTCGCGCATGGCGATTCCTAGTCCGCCTCTTGAGTTGTTTCAGCTCTTTAATCACCCTATTCTTTTCGAAATCAACCAGTACAGGATGTTTCTTGCAGTGCTGATACATCTGATTGGCAAGATTCTGAATTCTAATATTTTCCTTACCCTTGCTCAGCGTGAGATTCTTTCTTATCTGATTTCTGAGAGAGTCAAAATAGGCAAACCATACACTGACATCGGCCTCCATTTGAACATCGGGAACGAACATACCTTCAGCACTAAGGCCTTCGCCCTTAGAGGGAAGAGGAAGAGGAAGCGTGTGATAGATACTGGCAGAGTCTTTAACTGCTGTTCCTTTGAAAGATTCGGGTGCACTCTTCTTGGCGCTCTGTGCCCAGCCCGTCATAGCTACGAGGGCGAACAGAATGGTTAATTGTTTCTTCATAACGTTTATTATTTAAATTCGATTCTACGGATTGTCAAAATGCTGATTACAATAATGCAGACGGTTAGTACTGCAAGCGACGTAAGTATCGCCTTCCAGAAATGGTCCTCAACATACGAGATGTATAGCCAGAAAGGAGCTACGATACTGACAAACCCTGCACAAAAGCAATAGTAGAACTTGATGGGTTCCCGTTTGGGATGTAGTGCTCTGTGGCAGTTAGGACACAGAATGCTGTGGTTGGTCCCTTTCAGCAGATACTCCGATATCTGCCTAAGTCCAATCTTCGTCTCACAATGGGGACATACGGCTTGATCGTGATTGAATAGTGCAGTTGACAATAGTTTCATTATTATTTAATTAGTTTGGGGTGTTCGGATAAAATTCATGAAATCGTCAATGAGCTTGATGCGCTCTAAGTTGGGTGTGGTGATGAGTGAGGCACCATTATTGAACTGCATCACGGTAGGCTTGCCCTCTTCAAAGACAGGCCAGAGGGGAAGGCCTTCACCATTAGGATTGCACGTCTTGGCAAAGTTTACCCAATACTGTTGCATCAACTCAGAAACCTTCTTCTCCTGAGGATATTTGTCTGCCTTATCATCGAAGGCGCCCTTCAGATACAGCATATCGTCGGCATGGGCAGCACCACGACGGTTGCCCTGAGCATAGACGGTGGTATCAGACTTCTGAGCGAGATAGGCAGAATAGACAGGACTCTTGCCCGTTTTCTTCTGCAAGGTGGCCCATGCATAGGAAGGCCATCCGAAGTTAACATCACGACTAAAGTCGCGCATACTGAAAAGGCGTTCCTCTTCGGTGGTGCCAGGATACAAAGCCTTGGCTTTCTCGTTCCAAGGAGCAGGCAACTGGCGGAGAAGTTGCTCGTATTGCTCAGCACTGACCTGAGCAAAATCGACAGCACCCTCATCGCTATTGTGCATAATCAGCACGGGGACATCATTGTAGGAGCCTTTCAGATAGAGGTCGTAGATGGGTTCAGGAATGACATAGCCATCAACGATGGGCGCACAGAGCTGGAAGTTGGAATTATTGCCCGTAAGTTCCTTGGCATCCATCTGGCGCATCTCGACAATAGACTTCTTCTTCAGTTGAGACATAAACACCTGACCATACATCTGTGCCATCTCATAGCGGATGGTGCTGGTAGGCGACAAGAATCCGCCACTCTGACTGATGCAGGCACGGAACAAGCCCTTAGCCAAGGGTGAGGCACAGAGCACATGACAACTCATGGCACCAGCAGACTCTCCGAAGATGGTTACCTTCGAAGGGTCGCCGCCAAAGTTCTTGATGTTACGCTGTACCCACTGCAGGGCGAAGATCTGGTCGAGAATGCCATAGTTGCCAGAATGACCATCCGACTCCTTAGCCAAATCGGCATGTGCAAGGAATCCCAAAGAGCCTGCACGATACTCGATAGAAACGGCAACAACACCCTTACGGGCAAGGCTCTGCCATAGGTCGCCACCATAATGCTCTGTGCGGAAGCCTCCACCATGGATAAACACCATGACGGGCAGACCTTCGCTAACGCTCTTGGCAGGAGTGGTGACGCTCAGATAGAGGCAGTCTTCGCTCATCATGTCGTACTTGACATAGCTCTTCTCGGGCTGTGGAGGCCACTTAGCTACGACATCCGCCTTCAGCACACCCTTCCAAGGCTTGGCTGGCTGCGGTGCCTTCCAGCGCAGGTCGCCCACAGGGGCTGCAGCAAAAGGAATGGCTTTATACACAGCGAGGTCTGTCCCGTCGAGGACACCTTCAACATCTCCTGTCTCCACATGCGTCTTCAACAAGGGAGAAGCAGGCTGTGCCTGTCCTGCGATAGTGGCAAGGGCGAGCAATGCGGTTAGTAAGGTTTGCTTCATAGTCGGTTTTCTACTTTAATGTTACGGATAATTAAGGTATAGTGTTATACCAAAATTGACAATGCTACGGTTGCGAGCAATGTACTCAAAATAATTACTGTCATAATCGTTTCGTCTAATTAGTTATTATTTTATTATATATACGAATCTCTTGAAAAGATATCGAATTGTTGGGTGTTAAATGTTCTTAATGGAAAGACTATTCTTCTCTATACTCCAAGATGTCGCCAGGCTGACAACCCAATTCGCGACAAATGGCCTCAAGAGTGGTGAAGCGCACAGCCTTAGCCTTACCAGTCTTTAAGATGGAGAGATTGGCAAGCGTGAGCCCTACCCTCTCTGCCAACTCGCTGAGCGACATTTTGCGCTTGGCAAGTTCTACGTCTAAGTTTACTATAATTTGTCCCATAGGCATTATATCGTTAAATCTTGCTCTTCCTGTAACTTCAGTCCAATGGCAAAGGCCTCAGCAACAATCAGGTTGAATACAGAGAAGATGAGTATGCCGAAATAGGCATCATAGACGTCTGTCAGGGTAGCACCCGCAAAATATTCATCCGCAGAAACAATGAGCGTCATGACCAGTAGTCCCACTCCAGTAAGACGGAGCAAGAGCACGTTTTGCCACACAAACACATTGTTGCGGTTTACGTTCAGAATGAAACGGATGAAGCTAACGAACGACACGATGGCTGCAACTATCGCGAACATACAAATAAAGAATTCAAATAATGCTATCCATGTGTTGGCAGGCGCTGCATCGCGACCTTTTTCCCAGCCTTCCATAAAAGCATCGGAGCCCATCACAAAGGTCATCACCACCTGTATTGCCATCAGCAGCAACATCAATACACAGAAAAAATTCATTCTCTTTTTCATACGATTTTATTGAATTAGTTTAGTTATTTATCGTTTTTCGATATGCAAAAGTATGTATTTTATCAATACGCTCCAAATAAAAACAATAAAAATTTATCGAAAAACGATAAGTTTAACATTCGTTGCATTTTGAAGAATCTTTCCACATAGCGGCAAAAAAGAATAAATTATTTTGTTTTTCTCTCGACTTTTATTACTTTTGCAAAGGAAATCATGAATCAAATAAAACTGATCATATTCGACTTTGACGGTACGTTGGGAGACACCCGACGGAATATCGTAATGACGATGCAGATGACCATCAAAGAGATGGGACTGGAGTATAGAAGTGAGGAAGAGTGCGCAGCAACCATCGGACTGCCTCTGGCGGGATGCTTCAAGGCCATGTTTCCCAACCTGCAGGAAGAACTGATACCACGCTGCGCAGCAACCTATCGCAGACTATTCAACGAAAACCTACAGAACTTTCAACCGCAGGCATTCCCTCATGTGGTGGAGACGCTGGCGGCACTGAAAGAGCAAGGATATACGCTAACCATCGCCTCGTCACGCTCACACAACTCTCTGGTAGAGCTGACTCAGAATATGGGTATCGCGGCATACATCTCTTATCTGATAGGTGCTGACGATGTGGAGCGAGCAAAACCTAATCCAGAACCCGTTATCAATACGCTACAGGCAATGCACTTTGAGGCCTGCGAAACACTGGTGGTGGGAGATATGGCAGTAGACATCCAGATGGGAGCAAGCGCTGGAACAAAAACCTGTGGTGTGACATGGGGCAACGGAACAAAGAATGAGTTAAAAGATGCCGGTGCCGACTACATCATCAACAGCATGGACGAGCTGCTGAACCTATCACAGAGAAATAACAGATAAATCGAATTAATCAGATTATTCAGAACACTCAGAAAAAGAATATAACAATGAAAAGAACACTAACCCTTCTGCTGGTGCTACTCATCACTATGGGTGCACAGGCTGTGTTGAAAGAGAAAGACCTGGAACAGACCTTGCATATTCTGCGTACGGAGTTGACGACACACCACCGAGAGCTGTCGCAACAGATTGAGATGAACCGTAAGCAGAGTGAGCTGGTGCGCCAGCAACTGATGGAGACGATGCAGCGCTCTGACCAGAACTCGCTGATGCTGTATTCGCAGAAGCTGGACTATGTGTTCGACCTCACTTATGCTTGTCATGAGGCAACTGAGCAGTTTCACGACTTCCGTCGTCAGCAGCTGCCCTTTAAAATTTTCTTAGAGAAGGCTGACGCAGAGATAGCACGCTACGACTCGCTGATAACATCGCTGAAGTCGATGCCTGTCACCATTCTGAGTGACAAGGCACAGATAGACCGTAACGTCTGCATGACACTGGCTACCAATATCCGCAACTCGCTTGTTGAGAATCGTACCACACTACAAGACTTCATTCGATACTACGATACTACGGAGAAGCGACTGAGCCATCTGAACGACTATGCCCAGAAGCGCTACCAAGATATACAAACCAGCATCTTTAAGAATGGTGGAGACAGCTATATCTCCATCCTCAAGAACTGGAATCGCAACTGGAACACGATGACGCGAACGGTGAAGAAGAAATACCAGCCGAATGCCCACTCACAATGGGATAGTCGCTGGATTTTCGGACTGTTGCTCTCAACCATCTTCTATGCCATCATTGCTACGTTGCTAAACTTCTTGCTGATTCGTTTCCTAGTGCCTCAGCGCTTCCGCACAGCAGAATTCAAGAAGAAGCGCGCCTGCATCACCATGGCGACCACAACAATCACCTTTGCACTGATACTGGGTATCTCGCTGGCATTGGTGGAAAGCAACTTCTTCATCATGGCTGCCAACCTGCTGGTGCAGTATGCATGGCTGTTGGGCATCATCCTGTTCTCACTGCTATTGCGCGTGAAAGGTGAACAGATTAAGAGTGCATTCCACATCTACACTCCCCTACTCTTTGTAGGCTTCTTGGTGATTGCTATCCGCATCATTCTGATACCAAACGAACTGGTGAACATCGCCTTCCCCCCCATCTTGCTGCTTTGTGCACTGTGGCAGTGGAGTGTGATTCGACGTCATAATAACAACATCCCTCGCTCGGACATCTTCTATACCTATATATCGCTGATTGTATTCCTCTGTAGCGTATGCTGCTCATGGATTGGTTATACGCTATTGGCAGTACAGATATTGATTTGGTGGATTATGCAGTTGACATGTATCCTGACCATCACCTGCATTAGCGGCTACCTGAAGATGTATGGCGAGAAGCATGGTTTTGCCGAGCGCCCCATCACCAAGACATGGGCTTACGACCTGGCATACCAAGTATTGTTGCCCGTATTGGGTGTGGCATCCGTCATGATTAGTATTTACTGGGCTGCCGATGTATTCAACCTGTCAGACCTCTGCTGGAAAATCTTCAAGACATACTATGTCAACCTGAAGAACTTCAAGATAAGCATTCTCACCTTGGCAATGGTGATTACACTGTGGTTCTGCTTTGCATACGTCAATCGCACCATCCTACAGTTAATGCGCATGCACTTCATGATTAAAGACCCAGAAACAGCTGCCAGCCGTGAGGTAATGGGCAAGAACGTGCTACAAGTAATCGTATGGGGTAGCTGGTTCTTGATTACAATGGCAATTCTAAAGATCTCTATGGAATGGTTGCTAGTTGTAACAGGAGGTTTGTCAACTGGTATCGGTTTCGCCTCGAAAGACATCATCGAAAATATCTACTATGGTATCTCTCTGATGACAGGACGCATCAAGGTGGGCGACCTGATTCAGGTGGACGACACAACAGGTCGTGTGACCAGCATCAGCTATACTTCTACCATTATCGAGGCACTGACGGGTGAGGTGATTACTTTCCAAAACTCGCAGTTGTTCTCAAAGAACTATAAGAACCTGACGCGCAACCATGGCTATGTGCTGCAAATCATAACCTTTGGTGTGGCATACGGCTCAAATCTGGCACAGGTAAAGCAACTGGTGGAAGAGGCTGTGAATAACATGAAACTGGAATGGATTGACCCAGAGAAACCCGTAACATCGCTGGTATCTGAATTGGGCGACTCAAGCGTCAACTTCAAACTGCTGGTATGGACAGATGCACAGAAGCGTGGTGTAGTAGTCAGCGAGGTATTAAGCACTGTCTATGACACGCTCAACCAAAACAACATCGAGATTCCTTTCCCACAGCAGGACGTACATATTATTGAACATTCTTTGACCTAAAGGTGCAATGCAACGCCACACTTCGACCTTCAGGTTGAAGAAAGCGAGCAAAGCTTGTGGGAACGTTGAAGGCTGCGTGAGCAGGCTCGATGTGAAACATCACATTGAACGATAAGCATTAAGAATTATAAAAAATCCCGCCCGATTGTCGTCATGACAGTCGGGCGGAAAAATTTCCTAAAACTTATACTTATTCGTGTTCCGATTAGAAGTTGTAGTACATACCGAAGCTAACCTTGCTGTTCAGGTCGAAACCGAAAGTGTTGGCAGCCTTAGCACCCTCATAATCATCCTTTGAGTTCTTGTAACCCAACCAACCGAAGTGAGTAACGAAGCTCAGCTTATCGTTCAGGTTTACAGCTACACCGGGACGAACACCAATACCGAACTGGTTGTTCTTAGCACCAGCATTGTCATAGTGAGCGTATGACAGACCACCGTCAACGAATACATTAACCTTGTCGAGCTTTACGAAAGTGTAACGAACGTATGGGTTAATGATGAAGCGCTTATCCTTTACAGTAGCAGTTACCTCAATACCACCGACTTCCTCAGTAACTTCTCTCTTGTCCTGACCGAAACCGAAAGACAGACCTACAGCCCAGTTCTCGTCGAGGTTATAACCAATCTCAGGCATCAATGTTACGCTAGAGTTTGTTACACCATCCTGAGAAGTTGTCTCAAAACCTACCTCGCCACCAACATAAACCTGAGCGTTCATAGTAGCAGCTACTGCAACAGCAGCCAGAGTCATCACAATCTTTTTCATAATTTTCCTTTTTAAATTAATAATAATATAGTTTGTTCTTGTCAGTTTTGACGGTGCAAAGATAGAGCAAAAAATCTTTCCACAGAAAACGATTCACCCCATTTTAAGTTTTTTGTATAAAATAATTGATTTACATCATAGAATTGAAGAAAAAATGCAAAAATATTTGTATTTTAAGTATCATTTCCTTTGTTTTATCCTATCTTATTTGTATCTTTGCAAGGTATTATGTAAGAAAAGTCGCATGAAACAGACGTTTATAGCTGGCCCTTGTGTGATAGAATCTGCCGAGTTATTAGACACGGTGGCTTCTAAGTTGGTGGAAATCAACAAGAAATTGGGCACCGATATTATCTTTAAGGCCTCGTTTGACAAGGCTAATCGTACCTCTTTACGTTCTTTCCGCGGACCAGGCATTGACCATGGTTTGCTGATGCTCAGTGACGTGAAGGCAAAATACGGATTGCGCGTACTGACAGATATTCATGAAGCCTGGCAGGCAGAACCTGCGGGACAAGTATGCGACATCCTGCAGATTCCCGCTTTCCTTTGCCGACAGACCGACCTGTTGCTGGCTGCTGCTCGCACAGGACGCATTGTCAACATCAAAAAAGCACAATTCTTGAGCGGTCACGACATGAAATATCCTGTTGAGAAAGCTCGCGAAAGTGGTGCCAAGGAGGTTTGGCTGACAGAGCGTGGCAATATGATGGGCTATAACAATCTGGTGGTTGATTTCCGCAACATCCCCGATATGCTGGAGATTACCGATACGGTCATCATGGACTGTACCCACAGTGTGCAGCGCCCTGGTGGTGCTGATGGCAAGACTGGTGGTGATCGTCGTTTTGTTCCTCAGATGGCTATGGCTGCCAAAGCCTTTGGTGCCAACGGCTTCTTCTTTGAGGTACACCCCAATCCTGATCAAGGACTCAGCGATGCCGCCAATATGCTGGAGTTGGATAAACTGGAAGGTCTTATTAAGAATTTAATTGAGAAGGCGTAATAACGAAATTACGTTATAACGATAAAAGAAAAGAATTGTGACAACAAAAGAATACGCGATACAATGTTTAAAGGACGAGGCACAGGCCATTCTTGACCTGATACCCCTGATGGACGACCAGTTTGACAAGGCCGTAGACTTGATTATGGATTGTCCTGGCAAGGTCATCGTAACTGGTGTAGGCAAAAGCGGACACATCGGAGCAAAGATTGCCGCAACACTGGCCTCAACAGGTACGCCATCATTCTTCATCAATCCGCTGGATGTCTATCATGGCGACTTAGGAGTGATGTCTGCCAATGATGTGGTGTTGGCCATCTCAAACTCAGGACAAACTGATGAGTTGTTGCGCTTCATCCCCATGGTGCTACACATGCAGATACCTATCATCGGCATGAGTGGCAATCCTAAATCATTGTTAGCTAAATATTCTACCTATCATCTGAATGTAAGTGTCGAGAAAGAAGCCTGTCCGCTGAATCTGGCACCTACCAGCAGTACCACAGCTACACTGGCTATGGGCGATGCGCTGGCCATTGCACTGATGGAGAAGCGCAACTTCCAGCCACAAGACTTTGCCCAGTTCCATCCTGGTGGAGAGTTGGGAAAGCGACTGCTGACTACAGCTCAGGACGTAATGATTACAGAGAACATGCCTCTCATTTCGGCAGATATGCATTTGGGACAAGCTATCATCCACATCAGCAAAGGTCAGCTGGGACTGGGTGTAGCCATAGAAAACGGTTGCATTGCAGGTATGATTACCGATGGTGATATCCGTAGAGCTATGGAGAAGTGGCAGGCAGAATTCTTCAACCATACCGTTGAAGACATCATGACTCGTACGCCAAAGACCGTTGGTCCACAGGCTAAGATTTCTGAGATACAAAAGCTCATGAACAAACATAAAATCCATAACGTGCTGGTTGTTGACGAAGAGAATCATCTTCTCGGTATCGTGGACCGCTATGCATGTGTATTATAATTAAAGGAGTATGAAGATATTGAAAAAGATGCTGCTGATAATGATGCTGGCGTTGCCTTTGGCTGCTGCCGGTGTCTATCTGTTCAAGACCTTGGATGCCCGCAATGGTCTTACCATCAGCCAAATCAACTGTATTCTGAAGGACTCGCGAGGCTATATGTGGTTAGGAACGCCTGCTGGACTCTATCGTTATGACGGCTACACCTTCCATAGTTTCCAATGCAACTCACAGGACGGCTCATCGCTGCCCGACAGTTATATCATCAGCATACAAGAAACCCTTGAGGGAACGCTGTGGATTCAGACCGCAGCGGGTTTCTGCATCTATCACCCACAAACGGAAACCTTTGAACGCGACATGAAACAAGTGTATGGTCGCATGGGCATTGAAGGTACACCTAATGTGGTATATATCGACAAGCATAAGAACTTCTGGGCAGCCATTCCCAACAAAGGTGTCGTTGCCTACAATATGCAGCAACAACTACTTTATGAATATGGTTACACTGATGATGACCATGGTGTGCCACAAGGTGTAATTTCTGCCATCAGCGAATGTCGCGATGGTGCACTGATTATTTATGAAGACGGACGCATTGTTTGTTGCGACATCATGCACCAGCAGCATACCGTTTGGCGCAATGACTACATAGCCCAACAACATCTGCGCAAATCGAACTCACTGAATGCCTTTGCCGACCAGTTGGATAATATCTGGCTATATGGTCAGGGTACGCTCATGCTCTACAACAAAAGCACCAATACCTGGAACACAACGATTGGTGACAAACTGGGCATGACGGGAACAGACACCGACCATAGTGTCAATGGCATGGCTGGTGACAGTAAGGGTAACATCTGGATTGCTACCGACCAGTGCGGACTTATCCGTACTAATGTCAACAACCTGAGCGAGATGGAGCCTGTTCATCCTAAGGGTGTCAACAGAATGCATATAGCAGAAGAGACTTTGGCTATTCAGAGTGTCTATGTGGATGATACAGACCTGCTATGGGTAGGAACAGAGAAATCTGGTCTATCTTTCTATGGCGACAACATCTATAAATTCCAATCACTTATCAATGGCGACATCACCGCTATCGCCCAGGATAATGACGGAAAGGTGTGGTATGCTACAAGTGATAAAGGCATCATCGACTATGAGGGTCCATTGGCAAGTCATAAGATTACATGCATGACCACTACGCCTGACGGAAGTTTGTGGGTTGGTTCTAAGCAGAATGGTCTGACACGTATCAAGAATGGTACCAGCAGTTTCTATTCTGCTGCACGCGACAGCATGAAGACGCTGATTGACGACCATATCAATGCACTCTGCTGTGATAAGACCGGTAACCTCTGGATAGCTACCAATGGTGGCCTACAGGTATATAATCCCAAGATGAATACCTTCTCCTCATACACTAAGGAGAACGGCATGTTGAATACCAACAATATCACTACCCTATTCTATGGTGTCAACAATAATATGCTCATTGGTACAAGTGAGGGACTGATGATTCTTAACCTGTCGAATCGTGAGAAGACTGTGCTGACGGGTAACTTCTCGAACATGAAATCATTCACGAACAACTATATCACACAGGTATTCGAAGACTCCAGAGGTCTGTTGTGGATTGGTACTCGTGAAGGTATCAACATCTTAAACCCCGCCAACGATGAACTAAGCATCCTCACAGAGAAAGACGGACTGTGTAACAACTCTATCTGCGGTATTGCAGAAGACAAGAATAACAGCATTTGGATTACTACCAGCAATGGTGTTTGTCGCGTAGTAGTACAGCGCAACCATGAGGACGAGACCTTCAACTATGGTTTGTACAACTACACCATTAGTGATGGTTTGCAAAGCAATGAGTTCAATATGGGCTCTATCCTGACCAAGCAAGACGGCACGGTATTATTCGGTGGTTTGTATGGTGTCAACTGGGCGCGCCATGACAACAAGGATGAGCAAGTATCTTTGCCTCGTGTGATGCTGACACAGCTGTTTATTGGTGAACAGGAGATTCTTACGAGTGTCAAGTACAACGGAAATATTATTCTGCCTCAGGCACTTAACGAGAGCAATAGGATTGAGCTGGCCAACAACCAGAACAATATTACTATCCAGTTCTCTGCTGGTAACTACAACCAAGGTGAGCGCTCGCAGTTTATGTACTGGATGGAAGGCCTCGACAACGACTGGCGCAATGCTGATGCCCTACTTCATGGTGTAAGATTCAACGATCTGGGAAGTGGCACCTATAAGTTGCACGTAAAAGCCATGAATGCCGATGGTGCTGTCAGCGATCAGGAGCGTATACTTGAAATCCACATTGACCGTCCTTGGTGGCTGTCATGGTGGATGCTTACCTTCTATGTTATTGTACTCATCATCATCGTGCTTATTTGGAGATATGGTATCAAGAAGTACAAGAAAGCATGGAAGAAGAGACGTACCATTATTGAAGAGTTAGGACGCCAGCGTGAAGAAATCAAGTTGACGAGCGAAGAGCTCAGACAACCTATGGCACGTATGACCACCATCCTCAGCGATATGGCTGAGAGAGAACAGTCGCTGGAAGGTCGTGAGCAGTTGAACTCTCTGCACTTCCAACTGCTACAAGTCATCACTCGCATCTCAGAGATGCAGAGCACACTGGAGAATCCTGAGAAGAAGGCTGAATCTACAGCTAAAGACCTGTTGGAGCTCAACGACCATGGAGAGATTGAACTGGCTACCACAACAGAGATGTCAATCATGGCAGACATCAAACCTCTGCGTATTGAGGGACTTACCTATAAGGCTATCGTGGTATTCATTGACGACAATCGAGAGTTCCTCCACTTCATGAAGGCTCACCTGTGTGAAATCTACGATATACATATCTACGACACTATCAAGTCTGCACAACCAGACATAGAGACGCTGAAGGCTGACCTCGTAGTATGTAAGCAGAATATGGGTAATGAGATTACTGGTAGCGAACTCTGCAACCAGTTTAAGTCTAACCATCGCATGAGTAAGACGAAGTTTATCCTGATGACTGACAACGTGCTGACTCAGCAGGATATGGAAGAGCAGAATATCACTTTGGCAGCTGATGACTACTTGGCAAAGCCATTCAACGTACAGGATGCTGTGATGCGTTTCAACAAGGTGATGGGACTTGCTCCTATCGAGATTAACCAGAATGTCATCGAGGGTAAGGAGACACGTATGCTGGAAGGTCAGAATGCAAGTATGACTACAGCCACCATGTCATTCGAAGAGTTTACAAACGTGGATGTACGAAACACTCCTGAGACAGAAGAGGCAGCAGCTAGCGAGGAGACGGCAGATAATGCTACTACCCCAGAGCAGCCTAACGTCTTAGAGAAATACTATGACGGAAAGACTATCGGCGACTACTCTATGACCAATGTGATGGATCAGCAGTTGATGCGCAACGTAGAGCAGTTTGTCTTGCAGAATATGAGTCGTGGACAGTTGAGCTTAGAGGACATTGCAGCTGCTATGGGTATGGGACGTGTTCCTCTGTTCCACAAGATACGCAACATCACGACCAAGACTCCTGCTGAGGTTGTGCGCGAGATTCGTCTGAAGCATGCATGCACATTGCTTGTCACCACCAATATTAACATGAGTGAGTTGGCCATCAATGTAGGTTTCATGACTGCAGAGAACTTTATCAACATTTTCAAGGAGAAGTATGGTATTACCCCATTGGAGTACCGTTTGAAGAATAAAAAATAATAAAGGTAAAAAGGTAAAAAAGTAAAGGAAAGACTATAATGATGATGACATATAAGAAAATAAATAGGTATATATATTTCTTACCTTTTTACCTTTTCACCTTTTTACCTTTCACAGCCACCGCGCAGACAAGTGATTCTTTAATTGTTCACACGCTGCGTGATAGCGGCATCCATTTCACCAATAATAATAGTGTAACACTATTGTTGTCTGGACAGGAGAAGTTTGACGACATGTTCAAGGCTATCCGCCAAGCTAAGAGCAGCATTCACCTTGAGTATTTCAATTTCCGCAACGACTCCATCGCCACCCTACTCTTCGACCTACTGAGACAGAAGAGTAAAGAGGGTGTGGAGGTTCGCGCCATGTTCGATGGTTTCGGTAACGACTCTAACAACCAACCATTGAAGAAGCACCATCTCAAACCTTTGCGCGAAGATGGTATCAACATCGTGGAATACAGCCCCATCCGCTTTCCGTGGGTAAACCACATCTATGGTCGCGACCACCGCAAGATTGTAGTCATCGATGGTCGTATAGCTTATACAGGTGGTATGAATGTAGCCGACTACTACATTAAAGGCACCGAGCAAGTGGGTGAATGGCGCGACATGCATTGTCGCATTGAAGGTGATGCCGTCAATGAGTTGCAGAAGATATTCTTTAGGATATGGAATCGTACTACTGGTGAGAACGTCAGTGGTGCTAAATATTATAATGGTGGTACACTTACCCGTTTTCAGAATCTCAAACCTGACACCACTGCCACACGAGGCAATAAAATGGTTGGCATCATCAATCGCGAGCCAGGCGTCACTCCCAAGATTATGCGTACCTTTTATATCAATGCCATCAATCAGGCTAAAGACTCCATCCATATCATCAACCCCTACTTCACCCTGATTCCTACAATGACGAAAGCACTCACACGTGCCATCCGTCGCGGTGTAAAAGTAGAAATCATGCTGTCTGCAAAGAGTGATATTCCTCTGACTCCAGATTGTGCCTTATACCAAGCACATAAACTGATGAAGCGTGGTGCCACCGTATGGCTCTACAAACCAGGTTTCCATCATTCAAAGATAATGATGGTTGATGGCAAATATTGTACGGTGGGAAGTACCAATCTGGATGCTCGCAGTTTGAAGTGTGACTTTGAGGAAAACGCAGTTGTCATTGACCCAAAGACTACCAAGGAATTAGACGACATGTTCTGGCGCGACAAGCAGAAGAGTTTCCTGCTGACGGATAAGTCGTGGGATGAGTTCCGCACTCGTTGGCAGAAATTCCGCGGTTGGTTTGCTCATCTCTTGCAGCCGTTCCTCTAAGCAGTCGTTACCCTTTTAAGCAAAGAGCAAAGACTCCATCATCTTGATTTCCGTGGCAGACACGCCTCTTTTCAGCAACCATTCCTCGTCAAAGAATGGTGATTTTTGAGTCACGTTGCCGCCTTTGACGTATTGCTGGAATACAGTTGCAGCACGCTCTATCTGTCCTTGCAGCCACAAGCAATAGCCATAGTTCTTCAAGTCTTCGGTCTGCTGCTGTTCGCTCTGAGTCAGTTGACCATATATCTTTTCTGCTTGTTCCAATTTTCCCTGACAGGTCAGCGTCCAGGCCAACACTCTATTCACGCTGTCATTCTCAGGCTGTTCATAGTTCAAGCGATAGAGCACCTTCAGCGCTTCCTCATATTGTTCCAGTTGCACCTGACAGATAGCCACATGCAACTGATAGTTGGTCTTCTCCGGATAAGTTGTCAATAGCCCTTGGAAGTGCTGCAGTGCCTCCTCATAGCGTTCTTCCTCATACAACTGGCGAGCCAATCCCAAGATAGCACGTTCATTATTAGGTTCCAGTTGCAGTACATGCTCATAATCCTTTGTCCACAAATAATACTGCACATCGCGGTATTCCTCTGAGAAGGAATCCAGCACCCTATTTGCCCTATACTGCATCTTTCTTTTCTTCAGTTGTCTGACAATCTGCGCCTTGTTTTTCTCCAAAGGAGTATTGGCAAACAACTCAGAGCAGAAGAATACACAGCCTTCCAGTCCGTTCTTATCAGGTTCAAAGGGATTATACAATTCTGAGCGATGGCTGAACAGGCGGAAGAAGCGATAAACGTCCATCAGATAGATACGACGGATAAACGCTGGTGTATGCTCTACTGCATCATCCGTTTCAGGCATAGGCATCTCCTGATTCATCATCTTTCGAATATTCTCAGGCAACTGCTTCAGCACCTCTTGGAAAGCAATGACAAACGAGTACTTGTCACTATTGCAAAAGGTCTTTGAGATGAGCACCTTCTTCAGCATAGCACGAGTATTCTCATTATCCACATATCTTGCAATATCGGGATGATTCATAAAGAAAGGAACCAGCCAGTTGCTGATATCGTAGAAGAACGGATAGCGCTTGATTTGAGCAAAGCTGCGGAAGAAGATGTCTGCTCCTTCCTTCTCCATATCCATCATGCGTCGAATACTGGCCTCCATGCGCTCCATTCGTTCCTCTGATACTTCCGGATGCAACACCTCTTCCAATCGGTCTTCCTCAATTTCCTCTATGCCTTTCGGTGTCATCTTGAAAGAGTTGTTCATCAGGTCAGGCATGATTTCCTTATTAAAGGTATTGCTGGCATTCTGCTCATCCAGGCAATAGATAAACTGGATTTGCAGTTCCGTCAACTCCTGACATACTTCTTCTGAAGCAGTCAACTGCTCTATCAGTTCACGCTGTTCAGGATATACGTTTTGCCAGGTGTTTACTGTTGCCAGCACCCAGCCCACCAATGCTCTCTGCTTTACGGCCTCATCCTGCGACTGCTGATACACCTGTATCAACATGCGGAACTTTGCCATATCAAACTGGTTCATCAGCGAGAGCATCACCGCAGCAATAATCAGTTGTTGATCATTGGTATCAATCGTTGGCGACACCATCATCTCCGCAAACTGTTGTCCCACACCATCCGACCACTGACGCGACGTCATGACATATTCAAACAGTTGGTTCATTCGCTGCTGATGGTCACGATAAAGCACTTCGCTTTTGGCAGCACGTTTGTTTTCAGGTTCTAACTGTAGCATAGCCACATTGCTGACAAAATCTTCCATCTCCTGACGGATTGCTGCCAGCGACCAGTCGCGCTGTGCCTGTCGCACTCTTGTATATAAGCTATTCTGATAAGGTGATGCCTGCATGCGGTGGTAATGCGCCACATTAGCGTATATCACATACATTCGCTGCAACAGTTGCTGATAGAGCTGCTCTCTCTGCGGATCGCTGCCTCCTTGTTTCCAATAGGCTACCATGCGCTCATAGTCTTCGCGCAACTGTGCCACTTTCTCTGCAGTATGCTGTTCTGGCCATGCACCCAGATAGTTTTCCATGCAGCGAATCGCTTCACCACAGTTACCTCTCAACAGAGCCTCCTCCACCAGTTTCAAACTTTCATTTCCTGCCATTACTCTCGTCTAATTTTCAACGTTCAATGTTTATTCAGCCATTGTTCAGCTGCAGATACATCCTGTGGACGAGGTCCTACGGCATGGAAGTATTTATATTCTTTAGGCAGTGAGTCAACAATCTGCGATTTAATCTTGCAACGCTCCACGACAATATTACGATAATGAGCAATACCATACTTATTGATAGAGTCACAAGCCTGATTGTAGGCTTTGATGAACAGCTTCAGCTGCTTGTCACGCTCATGGCGACGCATCTCCTTTTCACGGAATACGAGTACGCCCATTCGCAAGTCCTTATCACGAGAGTCTAATACTACCGGATGTCTCATCATGCGAGCCATCGTAGCCTGCGGTTCTGTAAACCAGAGCGCATCCATCTCATTGTTCTGCAGCATCTGCATACGCACTCCGAGGTCATTTATCTGTACCTTAAACACGCGTTCTTCCTGTAACTTAGCAGAGTCAACAGCCACATCAGTCAGCATGTCAGTAGCAGAGTAGCGAGTCATCGCCACCATCTTATCATCCAACTGCTTCAACTGTTTGATACGAGTATTACGATTAGTCACCAACTGCCAATAAGCATTGGTTGCAGACACATAGCGCAACTTCATACCACGATTGTTGATGCGCATTGCTCTTACCAAGTCAGAGATAGCGCCCTCCACTCTTCCGCGTTCTATTGCCGTATCACAGTCTATCTGCGAATGATAGAACTTCAGTCGCACGCCACCATTCAGCGTATCAAAAAGTTGATAGTGCTGAGCCACGAACAAGGGCAGACAGTCCAGCGTAGGCAATACAGCAACCTTCAGTGCTGCCGAATCCTTGCGCCATGCCTCCAGTCGTTGTTCGCGAGAGAGGCGCTTTGTCTCTTCGTAACTTTGTCCGCAAGCCATCAGCAACAGCAAGGCAGCGATGATAGAAATCAGTTTTCTCATATTGACTGCAAAGATAGTGCAAACCGAGAGAAATACAAAACAAAATACACTTTTTTTGTTTTTATTTCCGAGGTGCAGCCTATTTTCGAGCTTTAGCTCAGAGATAGTGCAAACCGAGAGAAATACAAAACAAAATACATTTTTTTTGTTTTTATTTCCGAGGTGCAGCCTATTTTCGAGCTTTAGCTCAGAGATAGTGCAAACCGAGAGAAATACAAAACAAAATACACTTTTTTTGTTTTTATTTCCGAGGTGCAGCCTATTTTCGAGCTTTAGCTCAGAGATAGTGCAAACCGAGAGAAATACAAAACAAAATACATTTTTTTGTTTTTATTTCCATTTCTAGATGAAGGCTCTATAAAAATAATATGTTGAACATTGGGAAGTTTATGATATTCTTGCTATCTTTGCCAATGAAAATGTTAGACAGACAGAAATGCATAGACAAGATTAAGGCAAGTTCAGAGTATATCGTTAGTCAATTCGATGTTCGCTCACTTCGCTTGTTTGGTTCTCTTGCTCGTAATCAGCAAAGAGAATCAAGCGATGTTGACGTCTGCGTAGAGATGCCTGCCGACATGTTTCAACTGATAGGTCTAAAACAATATCTTGAGGAGTTACTTGGCTGTAATGTGGATGTTATTCGCACCCATCGCAACATGGATAGTTTCCTCATGAGCCAAATAGAAAAAGATGGAATCTATATCATCAAAAGAGTGTAAAGTAAAATGTGTCATCCTACAATAGAAGCAGTAGAACACAGTTTACATTACACTCACTATTTTTTAGTTTTTTACAACTTAGATTATAATAGACTCTCTATAACTTTGTTCCACCAATCCCATTGATAACCAGTAGATGGATGATATACAGCTATACAGCGAACTTCTTTGCCATTCTTTAATTGATAATAGCCATTCTTTACAGGCCATCCATCGAACTCCAATGGCTCTCCCCATTTCCAATTATCATTAGGCAGATTATTAAATAACTTACCCACGCCCCACACGATGATTAAATCAGGGTGCAATTCATTAATTACTTCAAAAAACGCTTCCTCTGCATTTTTATAGTCTATTATGGAACCTGATTCTCTAGCTCCAGACATTGGAACTTGAAGATAATTATAGAATGCAATAGAATTCCATATTTTCAGACTATCCTCAGGAGTAGTCTCATTGCCTTTCAGTGAACGTTCAAATTTTAAATAAGTATTAGTCCATCCACCATTATTATCACGAGGCTCTCCATTCCTGATTGCAAGATAGTCGGAAACGACTTTATCCGTTAATGTTTCTACAGCTTCCTCCTCAGAACAGTAGAAACTTTCTCCAATAACTAGTATCTTTTTTGCGAAGATACCACCAGTTTGATAATTTTCACCTATCCATGGTTTAAAAGTAACATGTTTCATATCGCAAGTGTTTTGTTTTTATTCTTCCATTACGACCTTTGTCTTTCCATCTTCTGAACTCGTGATTCTTAGCTTTCGTAGTTTTGAATCATCAGAGTATGATTCTTCATTATTATCATAATTCGTTTTATGATTATCTTCCATTACCATCCTCACCTTTCCGTCTTTTGTGCTGGTAATTCTCATCTCTCGTAGGTTTGACTTCTCAGGGTATGATTCCTCATAACCTCCAGAATTCGATTTATGATGAGTTGGTCCTTGAATCGTGTTATTTGTATTACTTGGGTCTATTGTAGTTTCTACGTTTATATCTAATGGGGGCTCAGACTCTATATCCTCCATTTCTTCAGACTGATTGTTTGAATTAGTAAAGATATTCTTGTCAGTTCTATTGTTGTCTTCAACGTTTGTCTTTTGAGTATCCACATTGATAACCTCTTCTGTTTTCGAATCATCTGTTTTCTTTTTATCTTCAATATAAACAGCCAAAATTAATAAACCTAAGAATAAATAACCAAATAAACTGAAACAGCCTTTTTTTGATTTGTATTTCTCATACTCTTCGTCATCGCAAATATGTAAGTTTCCGTCGTTGTCTCTAATATGATGTCGTGCCATATTTTAATAGTTTTAAGTTAATAATATTATTTCAATATATACAAAAAAACGTGGACAATTTACTTCGTCTACGTCTCCCAAGCGTCGCCAAACGCCTAACAATCTAAACGAGTAAAAGCCCACGCCATTCAGCGTGAACTCCATCTTTCGTTCTTGATTGTCTCAAATATTTGGCGATATTAGCGAGACAAGAATCTAAAAGTGGATATTCATCCTATATGTCCTTGTAAGTTAATCTCACCCCATAGGCAGTTAGTTTTATGTTCTACATTATATTGTTAATCAATTATGCTTTTACAAAGTCCAACTCATTACGCTTGATAAGAAGCGGATAGCGTTCGGGATGACGAAGACTGTCTATTTCAAGGTCTACGTCAAGGTCTGGCCACTCGATAGCTTCAGCTCCTGACATCTGGACATTAAGCACACTGCGGATTGGCGCATCCTGCATCCAAGGGATACGATTATACGATAGGAAGTAGTCATGTCCCTGAACGGAGAGCATGATACCCTGAGCATTAATCATCAATACGCTTACCAACGTGTCGACGGAATTGTTCTTTAAATTTGTCTCCATACTTCTCTACCAGTTTTTTAATTTTATTCAACTCATGTTCTGAGAACCCTGTATTTCTTGCTAACTCAATCTCTGGTTCAAGCCAATATTTAGCTTCACACCTTTCATGAATAACATGAATATGTAAACGTTCCTCCTCATTGGAGTATATTTTGAACGTATACTCATTCTCTCTTCTAAAGACAGGACTCATATTTCTTTCTTATTGTTTCTCGTTGCAAATATACAACAATAATTTGAAACAAGCAAGAAATGAGTCAACGAAAAAGAGCATAAATAGTTTGACGGCATTATTCGAAGGGTTTGACGGCATTATTCTCCTCGAATAATGCCGTCAAACTATTTGAATTCAGCCTGCAAACCCTTCGAATTTACGCATAATTCGCATCGAATTCAGCGTGCAAACTCATCGGATATAGGCTGCAAACAAATCAAGGGTTCGCGATAGTGGCACTTTAGCATCGCAATACAATAACTATTGAGGTCCTATACAGTAACTATTGACCTCCTAAAGTGGCACTATTGGAGTGCGAATACAGCTATCTTGCGCAGCAGTTAGCTGTATTCAGCGCTGACTTAGCTGTATTTCTCACGAACTCGTAAAGGAATCATGTATTCTTATAAAGGTTTTCGCAAAAACTATTAACCTTCTAACCCGACACCCTTCAAACCACGATGTGTAGGGCATTTCAGGCATGTTAATAGTTTGCCAACTATTAACATGCTTCTACTATACTTGAAAATTGGGGGTTCCGAAAATGCCCCAAAATATCGAAAAATCCGAAAACAGAATTTTATAATAAAATTTTCGTCCTTTTTGTTTTTTTCGTCCTTTTCGGAATCTATTTTGTGAAGAAGGTTAGGAGTATGTTAATAGTTGGCAAACTATTAACATGACTCAAAGCCTTTGTACATCGGCATTTGAGGGCAGTCATGGTAGAAGGTTACATGTTTTTACGCAAAAACTATTTTGCCGAAGAATAGCGTGGCTCAAAAATAATTGGCGAAGGCAACGGATAATTGAGAAATAATGATTACCTTTGTCTGCAATTATGGCAAACAAAGAAAAGACAATGTATGTCTGCGAGAACTGCGGACAGGAATCAGCTAAGTGGATAGGCAAATGTCCGGCGTGTGGCCAGTGGAACACGTTTAAGGAGATTAAGACCTCACCCCAACCCATATCCAAAGGACGTGGGGCTTTTAGTGGTAGCGGTGGCATTTCCGACAGAGGACGCGACACTGCAAAGGTGTTGCGACTGAAGGATATCTCGTCGCACGACGATCCACGCATCGATATGCACGACCAAGAGCTGAACCGTGTGCTGGGTGGCGGATTGGTGCCTGGCAGCATTGTATTGCTGGGTGGTGAGCCTGGCATCGGTAAATCTACATTGTCTCTTCAAACAATGCTCAGCCTTACGGATAAGAAGGTATTGTATGTCAGCGGTGAGGAGAGCGCTCATCAGTTGAAGATGAGGGCAGAGCGTCTTGCTGTCAGCGGTTCCCCCGTTGACGATAACTTCCTCATTCTTTGCGAGAACTCGCTAGAAGCCATCTTCGACCATATCAAAGAGGTGCAACCAGAATTGGTGGTAATAGACTCTATACAGACTATCTCTACGGAGGATGTGGAGTCGTCGGCAGGCAGTATCGCCCAAGTTCGAGAGTGTGCCTCTGCCCTATTGCGCTTTGCCAAGACGAGCGGTGTGCCCGTTATTCTGATTGGTCACATCACGAAAGAGGGAACACTGGCTGGTCCGAAGATTTTGGAACATATCGTAGATACCGTTATCCAGTTTGAAGGCGACCAGCACTATATGTATCGCATTCTGCGCAGCATCAAAAACCGCTTCGGCTCTACGTCTGAGTTAGGCATCTACGAGATGCAGCAAACGGGATTACGACAAGTGTCTAATCCCTCAGAGCTGTTGCTTACGGATAATCACGACGGACTCTCGGGTGTGGCTATCTCAAGTGCCATTGAGGGGGTGCGTCCTTTCTTAGTAGAGACACAGGCCCTTGTGAGCAGTGCCGCCTATGGTACTCCTCAGCGCTCTGCCACAGGTTTCGACCAGCGCCGCTTGAATATGTTGTTGGCTGTATTAGAGAAACGAGTAGGCTTCAAGCTGATGCAAAAGGATGTCTTTCTGAATATTGCGGGAGGACTGCGCGTTACGGATATGGCGATGGACCTGAGTGTGATAGCTGCCGTATTGAGTAGCAATGTAGACACACCGATAGAAGAAGGCTGGTGTATGGCTGGCGAGGTGGGTCTCTCTGGCGAGGTGCGCCCTGTGGCTCGTATTGAGCAACGCATCAGTGAAGCCGAGAAGCTCGGCTTCCAGCATATCATCATTCCAAAGTACAATCTCTCTGGCTTAGACCGCAAGAAGTATAAGATAGAGTTGGTACCCGTAAGAAAGGTAGAAGAAGCACTGAGAGCGCTGTTTGGATAAAATAAAGAAAGCCCACAAGATATAAAAAGAAAGCCCTCCGGACGGGGGCTTCACTTTTTATTCTTCGTATATCGTGGTGTCTTTTATTCCTGCCAGTGCAAAGGCTTCGCGTCGCTCTACGCAGGTACCACACTTGCCGCAATGGTGCTCACCACCTTTGTAGCAACTCCACGTCTCACTATAGTCTATGCCCAGCTCCTTGCCTTTGCGGGCGATGTCTGCCTTGGTCAAAGTGGTATAGGGAGAGTGAAGATGTACATTAACATAAGTGCCTACTGCAGCAGCAGCATCGAAAGCACTTACGAACTCTGGACGACAGTCGGGATAGATGGCATGGTCGCCACCATGATTGGCCATCATCACATATTTCAGTTCGTGGCTCTCAGCAATACCTACAGCGATAGACAGCATGATGCCATTGCGGAAAGGTACCACGGTAGACTTCATATTCTTGTCTTCGTAGTGACCCTCGGGAATAGCATCAGCACCCTCCAACAGTGAGCTCTTGAAATACTTACTCATAAAATCCAAAGGAATAACGATGTGTTTGATACCCAAGCGCTCGCAATGCAAGCGTGCAAAAGGAATCTCCTTGGCGTTGTGGTTACTTCCGTAGTCAAATGATACGGCTAACGCAATGCGCTCCTGCTCATCATACAACAAGGTGACAGAATCTACGCCACCACTGAGAATCAATAAAGAGTCTTTTTCCATATTGGCGGCAAAATTACAAAATATAATTGAATTATCTTCCTAACAATAATAGATTTTTTTCTTTTTAGTCTTTTCTTTTCACTTTATTTCTTACCTTTGCAGTATCTTATCATTCTTAAAAAGAAAAACTTTAATATGATGAACAAAAGATTGTTTTTATTGACATTGGTAACAGCATTGCTCTGCCAATTCGCAGAAGCCGCCGATACGTATACAACAAAGGGCGACGGTACAACGTACAGTATTCAGACACTGGCATATATCAGCGAGACTAGTATTATAGCTTACGAGTTGGAAGAAGGACAATGGCCCGAATACGAGTTAAGAAACAGCATCACCATTGCCAAAGGCGACAAATTCGTAATGGACGATTGCATAAAAGTCCACTTCAACAAGGATGTCAAATTGACCATTGAGGGCGAGGCGGATTTTCAATGTTCAGAAGGCGCTATATTCGATGCCTTAGATGAGAATCCAAGAGCATTAGTACGCATCATGAGTCAGACAACGACAGAGATGAAAAACTGCGAATTCTACACCATCGGTATGGAAGTGATGGGAGAAGGGGCTGTCAATTTGTACAACTGCTATTTTGAAGACCACGACGGCTCAGCTCCTGCTGCCTTATATTTTATCGGCAATGGAACTCTCTGTAAGATTGAATCATGTGATTTTCATAACTGTTCTAAGGCAGCCATCGGAAGCGCAGCGAACGCATCACGTCCCCTAACAATTAGCCATTGTGTTTTTGATAAGAATTCTACAGAAAACAACAACATTCCGCAGATTAACGTTACGGCAGCCAATCCTATGATTATCGAAGGGTGTCAGATGACGGGTAATCCGGATAATACGATGGTGGGCGGTATCGGTATTTCAAACTTCTGTGGTTTTGATGCAGACATCACTATCAAGGATTGCTACATTGAAGATAATCGCTATGGCATTGGACTTGTCGGTCCTGCAGCAAAGATACGCATAGAGAATAATATACTGATGAACAACCGTTACGAAACCAACCCAATGAAAGGTGGTTCTGGTATAAGTTTATGCGACCCATACCAACAGACTGAGGCTATCATCACAAAGAACCATATCGAAGGAGGACTTTGGGGCGTTACCGTAATCGGCTGCAAGAATGTGAATATGGGTAGAATTGACGTAGCTGAAACTGACGAACATTACAACCCAGGCGGCAACACGTTCAAGAACAATGGTAACGATGGCGTGCTCTACGACCTATACAACAACTCCGCCAACACCATTTACGCTCAGGGTAACACGTGGAATGTCAGCGAGCAAACCGAAGAAAAGATTGAGAGCGTCATCTTCCATAAGAATGATGATCCTTCACTTGGAGAAGTCATCTATTGGCCTGCAGCAACTATAACAGAAATCAAGCAGACCGAGACTTCTAAATTACCAGTTGATAACTATTACGACTTACAAGGTCGAAAATTAACAACTCCACGAAAAGGCATTAATATCATCAATGGAAAAAAAGTGGTTCATTGATATTATCATAGCAATTGTAATAGGTCTGGTCGCTACATCGTGCCAGACCTATTCGCTCAAATCTGGTGACCTACTGTTTCACGTTGTCTCTCAGGGCAATGCCATTACCGATGTTACCCCAGGCATGATAGACCATGTGGCTATCGTTATGTCGCGTGACAGCGTGATTGAGGCTGTAGGCAAAGGAGTAAAGATGACGCCTATCGACTCATTGCGTCAACAAGATGGGCACTACCTAGTTGGGCGTGTGAAGGGTATTGACAGTAAACAATCAATAGCCAATGCCAAGCACTATTTCGGCAGGCCTTACGACCGTCTCTATCTTCCCAACAATGATGCCATCTATTGCTCTGAATTGGTACAGCTATCGTTTGTCGACAAGCATGGCAAGCGCCTCTTCTCCCCTATCCCCATGTCGTTTCATGATACCACAGGGCGCATCACCGACTACTGGCGCCAGTTCTATGCCAAGCACCAATTAGAAGTGCCCGAAGGAGAACCCGGCACTAATCCTGGCGAACTCTCTCAGCGTACCAATGTCAAGCTCAAAGGCAGATTACGCTAATTGTACCTAATAATAAATAATGCAAGAATTCACGTTTTGCAAAGTCGGGCTTACATTATGTAATGTAGTTCGCAAAAAAGATTTAAATAAGTAAGCAGTATAACCATATAGATGTTATTTTCTCATGAAAAGAGGGAGCAGTCTGCATTATTTTTACTACCTTTGCGGCTGGATTGAAGAAATCGAGAATAAAAGTTATATTATATAAATTGTTAAATTGTAAATCATCATGACAATCAACGAATTCAACTTTGCCGGTAAGAAGGCAATCGTGCGCGTTGACTTCAACGTGCCCTTGGACGAGAACGGAAAGATTACTGACGACACCCGTATCCGCGGTGCTCTGCCCACTCTGAAGAAGATTCTGGCTGACGGTGGTGCAACCATCATCATGAGCCACATGGGTAAGCCCAAAGGTAAGGTGGACGCAAAGAAGTCACTGGGTCAGATTCGCGAGGCTGTAGAGAAGGCGCTCGGCGTTCCCGTTGCTTTTGCTCCCGACTGCGCTAAGGCTGCCGACGCTGCCAAGGCTCTGAAGATGGGTGAGGCTCTGCTTCTGGAGAACCTCCGCTTCTATCCTGAGGAAGAGGGCAAGCCCGTAGGTATCGACAAGGCTGATCCCGCATACGACGAGGCTAAGAAGGCTATGAAGGCTTCTCAGAAGGAGTTTGCCAAGACTCTGGCTTCTTACGCTGACTGCTACGTAATGGATGCTTTCGGTACTGCTCACCGTAAGCACGCTTCTACCGCTGTTATCGCTGACTACTTCGATGCTAACAACAAGATGCTCGGTCTGCTGATGGAGAAAGAGGTAAAGGCTGTTGACGCTGTTCTCTCTGACATCAAGCGCCCCTTCGTAGCCATCATGGGTGGTTCTAAGGTATCTTCTAAGATTGGTATCATCGAGAATCTGCTCGGCAAGGTTGACAAGCTCATCCTCTGCGGTGGTATGACCTACACCTTCGCTAAGGCTCACGGTGGTGAGATTGGCGACTCTATCGTTGAGCTCGACAAGCTGGATGTAGCTCTGGGCGTTGAGGAGCTGGCTAAGAAGAATGGTGTTGAGCTGGTACTCGCTACTGACTGCACCGCTACTAACGGTCTGGACTTCGACACACTGAGCGTAAAGGCTGGTGCTGAGATCATCACCTGCCCTGCCGACAAGGTTCCTGCTGGTTACGAGGGTGTTGACGCTGGTCCTGACAGCCAGAAGGCTTTCGCCGAGGCTATCAAGGGTGCTAAGACCATCCTGTGGAACGGTCCTGCCGGTGTATTCGAGTGCGATGACTTCACTGCTGGTAGCCGCGCTATCGGTAACGCTATCGCCGAGGCAACTGCTGAGGGTGCTTTCTCACTGATTGGTGGTGGTGACTCTGTAGCTTGCGTTAACAAGTTCGGTTTGGCCGACAAGGTTAGCTACATCTCTACTGGTGGTGGTGCTCTGCTCGAGGCTATCGAGGGTAAGGTACTCCCTGGCGTAGCTGCTATTAAGGGCGAGTAATTGTTCATTGAACATTGACAATTAAAAAGTAAAAAGATGAAAAGTCTTTTTATAATCATAGCGATGGCCGCAATGCTTACAGCATGCGGCCATCGTGCTTCTACAGACAACAGTGAAGATGCTGATTCCGTCAGCGTTGACACCATTGAAACATTCAAGGTGGACAGTATCGGCATAGAGCGCAAAGACTCTACTGCCGAGGTCTTCGTCTATGTTGACTGGCCCGTAGATGGCGATGAGATATTAGTAAAAGCCATCAAGAAGTACATCTGCGAGGAGTTGGCTGCTCGTCCTAATCAGGAAGAACAGCCCAAAGCTAATTATACCGATGACGGAAAGAAGGCTGTCAGCGAAACCATGAAGGAAATGTATACCAGTCTGTCGGAAGACTGGAAAGACATGCGCGAAGAAGGATATGGAGGTGAAACACCTCATAGCTACTATCTGAACGTATTCGTAGTAGAAAACAACGATCACTACATTACTTATATCTCCAACTCAGAAGGATATATGGGAGGCGCTCACGGATTTGCTATCTGTACGGGCATGACATTCAACAAGAAGACTGGTCGCAGAATTGGCTATCGCACGGAATACGATGCCAAGAAAGAGACCTACATTGTCAAAGAGCAGACGCTGTTTAAGGATGTCGACTCTGCCCCATTCCGCAAAATTATCAAAGAGGGAGTACGCAGCTATTTCAAGGAGTATGAATCAGTACGTACTGATGCAGAACTGAAAGACTTGCTACTGGGCGTAGACAATGTGAACAGGATTCCATTGCCAAGTACACCACCCTACTTTACTAAGCAAGGCCTCTATTTTGGTTATCAGCAATACGAGATAGCTCCCTATGCTGCAGGTATGCCAGGTTTCTTGGTTCCCTACGACAAGATTCGCCCCTACCTCACAGAAGAGGCAGCAGCACTGATTCCATAAAAAACAAAGAGAGCAACCATTCGAGGTTGCTCTCTTTGTTTTTATAATTACTTTCCTGAATCAATCATCCACTTTCCGTCGACGTTGATTAGTTTCATTTTATCATCCTTGGTATCACCATTACCATAGTTCAGCGTATAAGGAACAACAGCCTTATCCTCTTCGATGGTAGGTTCACCAACTGTGAAGTCCTTGATACCTTCCTTTTTCTGGACTTCCTTTTCCATCTTGTCCTGTACGAGAGCAACAATCTGCTGCTTCTGCTCGTCAGTCTTTTCAGACTTGAATGCCATCATATCAACATAGCCCTTATAGTCTTTGTCGATGATGCACTTAATAGCCTTGGCTGTTACTTCCTCAGGAGTAGAGGGACCACCACACGAACACAGCACTGCCACAAACAGACAGACAGCTGCAAAAGATAATAATTTCTTCATCTTAGTTTTGTTTTAGGGGGTTAACAATTATTGATTTCTATAACTACTAAAAAGTCGCAACCTTACGCAAATCCTTGCAATTAAGAAGTGCAGAGGGCAAGATGCAGTCGGTTTCAAAACCTATCAGTTTCAGATGTTCATTTTCCACATCCCTTAACGGGCTTTTCGTCTTACTAAAAGAGAAAACAACTAGTTCTGTGCAGTACATCTTTGTGGTATCACTCGAATCGTAGTCATGATCAAAGAGTACACCGCGATGGTAGACTGCAAGTGCCTCACAAGCAGCACTCTTGGCAACAACACTGTCTGCATGTCGATAGAGGGCTCCACGTTGGGCTCTCATCTCAGAGAAGAAAGCCTCGGGGCTCTCCATCTTCACGCGATCTTCATCGCCCTCAAAATCTGGTTCTCCAGGTACCGAGTGGACAATCATCGGCACACCAGCCGAATCCACCACAATACCTACATGTGAATAAGCTCCTCCATGCTCAGCAATAATAACTGCTTGGCTGGTAAATCCCGAACCTCGACGGAACACGATATCACCCGTTTGCAGTTTCATGTCCGAAGGAAATATTGTACCGCCCTGCATGCCAGCTCTCTCCGAACAAGCCAGTAAGCAGAGCGGTACGAGTATGACTAATAGCCAACGCATTTAGTCTTCTTCCTTCTCCTCAGCCTCGTGCTCCTTAATCAGAGCCTGCTGGATATCGTTCGGAACGAGTTCGTAAGAGGCAAACTTCGTAGAGAACGAAGCACGACCACCCGTCAATGAGCTCAGAGCGATAGAGTAGCTTGAGAGTTCCTTGAGAGGAATCTTAGCAGTCAACTTCTGATAACCAGCCTCTGAATCCATACCCATGATGATGGCGCGACGACCTTGCAGGTCACTCATCACATCACCCATATAGTCAGCAGGAACAAGTACTTCCAAGTCATAGATAGGCTCCAGCACCTTAGGACCAGCCTCCTTAAAGGCAGCTGAGAAAGCGTTGCGGGCAGCCAACATGAATGAAAGTTCGTTAGAGTCAACTGGATGCATCTTACCATCATAGACAATGACGCGAACGTCGCGAGCATAAGAACCTGTCAATGGGCCCTGCTCCATACGCTCCATAACACCCTTCAGGATAGCTGGCATGAAGCGCATATCAATGGCACCACCAACCACAGAGTTGATGAAGACGAGCTTGCCTCCCCACTCCAGGTCGACTTCTTCCTTACCCTTGATATTCATCTTGAACTCCTGACCATTGATCTTGTAAGATGTAGGATCAGGCATACCTTCTGTGTAAGGTTCTACTATCAGATGTACCTCACCAAACTGGCCGGCACCACCCGACTGTTTCTTATGACGATAGTCGGCACGAGCCATCTTCGTGATAGTCTCACGATACGGAATCTTTGGCTCAACATACTCTATCTGAATCTTCTCATTGTTCTCCATACGCCACTTCAAGGTACGCAGGTGGAACTCACCCTGACCGTGAACAATAATCTGGCGCAACTCCTTAGACTGCTCAACAACCCATGTCGGATCTTCCTGACGCATCTTCTGCAGGGCAGCCATCATCTTCTCGGTCTCAGCCTCATTGACAGCCTTGATGGCACGAGAGAACTTAGAGTTTGGATATTTAATAAAGTCGAACTTCTGCTCCAGGTCTTTGCCGTTCAGTGTATTGCCAGTCTTCACATCCTTCAGTTTCACCGTACAGCCAATATCACCAGCACGCAGTTCGTCAACCTGAATGCGGTTGGCACCAGCACAAGCATAGATAGCACCCAAGCGCTCCTTAGAACCACGGTCAGCATTGGTCAGGTCGTCACCACTCTTTACAACACCGCTCATCACCTTGAAGTACTGTACCTCACCGATATGGGGCTCAACACCAGTCTTGAAGAAGTAAAGTGATGTAGTAGCATTAGAATCGGCAGGAACATCCTTACCTGCAGCATTCTTGATGACAGGCATCTCACTGACGAAAGGCACCACATTACCGAGGAATTCCATCAAGCGGCGAACACCCATGTCTCTACCTGCACATACACAGAATACGGGGAAGATAGAACGTGTTACCATACCCTTACGGATACCCTCACGCATCTCATCCTCGCTCAGGTCTTCGCTCTCGAAGAACTTCTCCATCAAGGTGTCATCACCAGCGGCAGCAGCCTCAACGAGCTTAGCCTTCCACTCCTTCGCCTTCTCCAACTGGTCAGCGGGAACATCCTCAATAATAGGAGCACCACCTTCTGGCTTCCAAGAGTATTTCTTCATCAACAGCACGTCAATAACACTATTAAAGCCGGCACCGGTAGCAATAGGATACTGTACGGGAACGCAGTTGGGACCATATACTTCCTTCAGCTGAGCCAGAATCTGGTCGAAATCACAATTATCACGATCCAGCTGGTTAACAAGGAAGATTACGGGCTTTTTCAGTTTCTCTGTGTTGCGGAAGGCATTCATTGTACCCACCTCAGGACCATACTGGCCATTAATGAGCAACACCGCCTGGTCGGTGACGTTAAGGGCTGTGATAGCACCACCTACGAAGTCGTCAGAACCCGGACAGTCGATGATGTTCAACTTCTTATTGTTCCACTCTACATGAAAAACTGTAGAGAACACCGAATAGCCATACTCCTGTTCTACAGGGAAGTAGTCGCTCATGGTGTTCTTTCCCTCTACGGTACCGCGACGCTTGATGATACCTGCTTCGTAAACCATACTTTCGGCAAGAGTAGTCTTGCCGCTACCCGCACTGCCAAGCAGCGCAATGTTTTTGATTTCGTTAGTTTGATAAACTTTCATAAGGCTTATTGTTTTTAGGTTATGCTTTTTGTTTCGGTTATCGGTGGCTAAAGTTAGACATTTTCAACTGAAATCGTGCAAAAAAATACCGAAAACTTCCAAATATTAAACTTTATTAGTAATTTTGCAGTCACAATGGCAGGATTATATCTACATATCCCTTTTTGTAAGAGTCGCTGTATCTACTGCAACTTCTATTCCACCACTCATGCCGATATGCGCCAATGGTATGTAGATGCATTGTGCAAGGAGATGGAAATGAAAAAGCCCACCCCCTCTCAAAGAGATGGAAAACTTAGCACAATCTATTTGGGTGGTGGTACACCCAGCCAGTTGACTATTCCGCAGTTACATCAGCTCTTCTATAATATAAATAAGGTATATTCTCCCACCTCTCACCTCTCACCTCTCATCTCTGAGATTACCATTGAGATGAATCCCGATGACGTAACGGTTGAGTACGCAGAAGCATTATCTCAGCTTGGCATCAATCGTGTCAGCATGGGTGCACAGACCTTTGATGACGAACGTCTGCGTTTTTTGCATCGTCGCCACACGGCAGAACAAGTAGCTAAAGCCGTAAAGCGACTACGTGCAGTAGGCATCCAGAATATCAGTATCGACCTGATGTATGGCTTCCCCAATGAAACCATTGAGGATTGGCAGCGCGACATTGATGCTGCCTTGGCTCTCAATGTAGAACATATCTCAGCCTACTGTCTGATGATAGAGGAAGGCACTCCGCTTTACCAATGGACAATTGACAATTCACAATTGACTATAGACGAAGAAGTGGAGCGTCAGATGTATGAGACTCTAATAGACAAACTCACTGCTGCTGGTTACGAACACTACGAGATTTCAAATTTTGCACGTCCTGGCTATCGTTCGCTCCACAACAGCAGCTACTGGAAAGATATACCTTATATTGGACTAGGTGCTGCGGCTCATGGTTACAACGGGAAGAAGCGCAGTTGGAATGTAGCAGACATCAAACAATATGTCGAGAGTATTGAACAGGGAGTAATTCCTTGCGAAGAAGAGTTCATTGACGAAGACACGCACTATAATGACCGCATCACCACAGCCCTGCGCACCAGTGATGGTCTGGATCTCACAACCCTCTCCGACCGTCATCGTCGCTATTGTCTGCAAGAGGCATTGCGATTTATCGATGACGGACTACTAAAGTTGGATAACAACCACCTGTCACTAACCCGTAAAGGGCTCTTTGTCAGCGACTATGTGATGAGCAGTCTCATCATGGTATAAGCATAATTTTCGGATAATATTCGTTATTCTGCCAAATAATTCGTACCTTTGCACCCGCAAATCAACAGGGGTACTTGCGACAAGTGTCGGCGTTGACGAAAGGATCGTCTTCGTAAACCCCCTCTAACAAAACAAGAATTATGCAAGAAGACAACAAGAAAGTCAGCGTGCTATTTATGCTTTTCGGCACCCTGTTTTGCGTCTGCCTGATTACGGCAAACGTATTAGAGACAAAGCAATTATCGTTCGGTCCTATCAATCTGACTGCAGGTATCATCGTATTCCCCGTAAGCTACATCATCAATGATGTGGTATGTGAGGTATGGGGCTACCAGCGCACCCGTATGCTCATATGGATGGGATTTGCCATGAACTTCCTATTTGTAATATTCGGAGCAATAGCCGACTGGATTCCTGGCGCCCCCTACTGGCATGGTGAAGAGGGATTCCACGTCATCTTCGGTTTGGCTCCACGTATTGCATTCGCATCGTTTATCGCCTTCATCGCCGGCTCATTTATCAATGCCTATGTAATGTCAAAGATGAAATTGCGCTCCGAGGGTGCCAACTTCTCGGCACGTGCCATTCTGAGTACGGTATTCGGTGAGTTAACAGACTCTATCATTTTCTTCCCCTTGGCATTGGGCGGAGTAATACCCTGGGAGGAGATGCCGTCACTGATGATTTCACAGGTGGCCCTGAAGACCATTTACGAGATTTTGGTATTGCCCATCACCATCCGTGTGGTTGCATTCACAAAGAAGCACGACCACGAGGATGTCTTCGATAATGACATCAACTACAACATCTTTAATATTTTGAAAATATAATAAAGAGATTATGAATAGAGAGCAAGAAGGCCTGCAGCAGTTAGGCAAAAAGACTGAATATAAAATGACGTATGCTCCAGAGGTGCTGGAGACATTTGAAAACAAGCATAAGGACAACGACTACTGGGTACAGTTTAATTGTCCAGAGTTCACTTCGTTATGTCCTATCACAGGACAGCCCGACTTTGCGGAAATCAAGATTATGTATATCCCCGGTGAGCGCATGGTTGAGTCAAAGAGTTTGAAGCTCTATCTCTTCTCATTCCGTAATCACGGTGATTTCCACGAAGACTGCGTGAACATCATTATGAAAGACTTGGTAAAACTAATGCAGCCGAAGTATATCGAGGTAACAGGACTGTTCACTCCTCGCGGTGGCATCAGCATCTATCCCTATGCCAACTATGGACAGCCAGGAACAAAATACGCTGCCCTTGCAGAGCAGCGTATGGCAAACTACGGTTTGCGATAGTATTCTTGCGTGTGGTCAGGAAACTCAAGAATGAGCGAATCTCTCCGGAGATATCGTATGCGTACGGTATCAATTTCGGGAAGATCGCCTTTCTTTGAGAATCCCCCAACAGTATCAGCCTTCAGAATCAGTAATCCATTATAGAAGTGCCAATCGGTATAGCGCTTCATTGTTGGGAACTCATAAGGCGACATATCATCTGTAGTAGTACGGCGGCGCACACCTCCGCGAACAGATGCCGTGAAGTCGCGCTTCAATCTCAACGAGTATTCACGTGGTTTCATCATCTTTCTGCGCACAGAGTCCGGAATACGCTCAATCATACGACGGTGCATACTTGGAGACATATGCTCAGGAATACGCAGTTTTGGAGAAACCATATAATTCCATTCTCCTTTCAGCATTTCTACATTCACCACCATCTGCGCCTCGGCAGAATCTTCCGGATTAAGAATCACAGCCAGTTCATCGCCAATATGTGGACGACCATAGATCTGATGCTGCTGGAAGGCATTGATAATATCAAAGGTATCAGGATCGCCACCCGTGAAAGGCAGAAACACCAATACCGAGTCAGTACATCCATCACATGCCAAGCCATAAAGCGCCGAATCACCAGGCAGATTGCGATGCGTACTGATGGCATCCGCTGCAACATCCGTATTATTTATCGGCTGCTGCTCACTTCCACAAGAAGCAGCCAATACTGCTGAAGTGAATATCAGGAAAAACAGTTTCTTCATTGTCTTATGATAAATTTTGTGCAAAGATAGAAAATAATTACGAATAAGACTAACGAATTACCAAAAAATTCGTACCTTTGACTTTGTCGAAAGGACTTTCGCTTGACAAATTAAATCAAAAAGTCTGCTTTTTGTTTTGTTTTGTGCTCACTTATTCGTACCTTTGCACGAAATATTCAAACGAATTTTTTATTGTTAGTTATGAAAAAGAAAATCAAGTTCAGCCTTGTCTATCGTGACATGTGGCAGTCTTCTGGCAAATTCCAGCCTCGTAAAGACCAGTTAGAGCGCATTGCTCCCGTAATCATCGAGATGGGTTGTTTTGCTCGTGTAGAGACTAACGGTGGTGCCTTCGAGCAGGTCAATCTGCTGGCTGGTGAGAATCCTAACGATGCCGTACGTGCTTTCTGTAAGCCATTCAACGAGGCAGGCATTCAGACTCACATGCTCGACCGTGGCCTTAATGCCCTGCGCATGTATCCTGTGCCCGACGATGTACGTCAGTTGATGTATAAAGTGAAGAAGGCTCAGGGTGTGGATATTCCCCGTATCTTCTGCGGTCTGAACGACACACGTAATATCATTCCCTCTATCAAGTGGGCAAAGGAAGCAGGTATGATTCCACAGGCTACCCTGTGTATCACCAACTCTCCAGTACATACTGTAGAGTACTATTCAAAGATTGCCGACGAGGTGATTGCTGCTGGAGCAGAGGAAATCTGTTTGAAGGATATGGCAGGTATCGGTCAGCCCGCTCTGCTGGGTGCCCTGACCAAAGATATCAAGACCAAGCATCCTGAAATCATTATCCAGTATCATGGTCACTCTGGTCCTGGTTTGTCTATGGCTTCTATCCTTGAGGTATGTAACAATGGTGCAGACATTATTGATACCGCTATCGAACCTCTTTCATGGGGTAAGGTTCATCCCGATATCATCTCAGTACAGTCAATGCTGAAGAACGAAGGATTCGATGTTCCTGAGATTAACATGAATGCCTATATGCAGGCTCGCTCACTCACTCAAGAGTTCATCGACGAGTGGTTGGGCTACTTCATCAATCCTGCCAACAAGCACATGTCAAGCCTCTTGCTTGGCTGCGGTCTTCCTGGCGGCATGATGGGTTCAATGATGGCCGACCTCGGTGGTATTCACAGCTCTATCAACAAGCTGCGCGTCAAGAAGGGCGAGCCCGAGTTGACCATCGACGATATGCTCGTGAAACTGTTCAACGAGGTTGAATACGTATGGCCTCGTGTAGGATATCCCCCATTGGTAACTCCATTCTCACAGTATGTGAAGAACATCGCCCTGATGAACCTGCTCACCATCGAACAGGGCAAGGGTCGCTACGTGATGATGGACGACGCTATGTGGGGTATGATTCTGGGTAAGTCTGGTAAGATTCCCGGAGAGATTGCTCCCGAGCTGAAAGAACTGGCTGCTAAGCAGGGCCGTGAGTTCACCGATGTGGATGCTCACACTCTGTTGCAGAATGCTCTGCCTGACTTCCGCAAGGAAATGGACGAAAACGGATGGGATTACGGTAAGGATGACGAAGAACTCTTCGAACTTGCCATGCACCCAGAGCAGTATCGCGCTTATAAGAGCGGAATGGCCAAGAAGAACTTCTTGGCAGACCTGCAGAAGCAGAAGGACGCTAAGCTCGGCTCTAAGGTTAGTCCCGAGGAGTTGGCAGCCTTCAAACACGCCAAGGCCGATGCTCTGACTGCTCCTGTTGCTGGTCAGGTTTACTATGAATTCTCTGGCGAGGGTGCTTGTGAGCCTTGTCTGGAACCATTCGTTGGTCAGCAGTACAAGGAAGGCGACACTTTCTGCTACATCCAGGCACCTTGGGGCGAAATCGTTCCCATTCCTGCCGCTATTGGTGGTAAGCTCGTTGAGGTCGCTGCCAAGCAGGGCGCAAAGGTACGCAAGGGCGACAACCTCGGCTGGATTGAGAGAGAGGCATAACGGTTAACGGATATAGGTTAACGGTTATAGATTATAGAAAAATGGTTAATGGTTATGGATTATCAGGCCATTATAGATAAGTATTACCCTGCGGACAATGAGCTCCGCAGGGTTTTATTGAAACATAGCCGACAGGTAGCCGACCGCTGTTTGGAGATAGCCAATAAGCACCATGAGATTACCGTAGATAAACAATTTCTGGAAGAGGCCGCTATGCTTCATGATATTGGTATCTATCAATGTAATGCACCTTCCATCTTTTGTGAAGGTACAGAACCTTATATCAAGCATGGTCCTATTGGTGGCGACCTCTTGCGAGCAGAGGGATTCCCTCGTCATGCCCGTGTGGCCGAGCGCCATACAGGAACAGGACTGCCAGGTTATGAACCAGAAACACTGGAGGAACAAATTGTGTGCTATGCCGACAAGTTCTACTCTAAGTCCAAGCCCGACCATGTGCGAACAATAGCAGAAACAGCACAGAGTTTGGAGAAATTCGGACACGAGGGAGTGGAGAAGTTCCTTAAATGGGCAAAAAAATTTGAGTGAAAGCTAAAAAATAATTAAGGCGGCTGCAATTTCTTCAATGTTCAATGTTTAATGTTCAATGTTTTTTCGTACCTTTGCAGTCGTGAGAAGAAAAACGCTCATATTTCTGTCGCTTTTCGTCATTATTTTTGTAATGGCGGAAGTACCTCGGTTGCGCTATATATTGCAAGAGCCGAGGCTGGATGCTATAGACTCCCTTGAAGTTGTCAAGGACTCCGTAGACTCCATCGCACAGAAGTCATTACTCCCAGACACAGCCAAGATGGACTCGCTGCAAAAGGCAGTATGGTTGCGCAACAAAGCCATTGACGACTCTTTGGCTGCCGACTCGATGAATCGTCAGCGCAAGAATGGTATTGACGCTCCTGTTTCCTATTCAGCCGAAGACTCCATGACTTATGAGGCTGGTTCTGGCATTGCCCACCTCTTTGGTAAATCGCATGTACAATATGAAAACATGGACTTGGAGAGTGATCAGATTTACATGGCTCTCGATTCCAGTCTGGTACATGCCACAGGTTCTTTAGACTCAACAGGAACAAAGTTCGGTACTCCTATCTTTAAGATGGGTTCCGACACGTATGAGACCGATACGATGGCATTTAACTTCAAAACGAAGAAGGGTATCATCAGTAATGCCTACACCCAACAAGAAGACGGTTTCATGACTTCTGAGTTATCGAAGCGCAACGAGAAAGGCGAAATGTTCCTCTACCACGGTCGCTACACCACGTGCGACGAACCGCATCCCGACTTCTATTTTGCCATGTCACGTGCCAAGGTACGTCCAGGCAAGAACGTAGTCTTTGGTCCAACTTATCTGGTGGTAGCCGACGTACCCCTACCCTTTGCCATCCCCTATGGTTTCTTCCCCTTCACCAAGAGTTACTCATCAGGTTTCATTATGCCTACTTATGGCGATGAGACCTCACGAGGCTTCTATCTGCGTGATGGTGGATATTATTTTGCCATCAGCGACAAGATGGACCTAAAACTGATTGGTGAGATTTACACCAAGGGGTCTTGGGGTGTTACTGCGTCATCTAACTATCGCAAGCGCTATCGCTATAACGGCTCATTCCTTGCCAGTTATCAGAACTCTGTAACGGGCGACAAGAACATGCCAGACTATTCAAAGACGACGAGTTTTAAGATACAATGGCATCATAATCAGGACACAAAGGCCAACCCTTATAGCCGTTTGTCTGCCAGTGTCAACTTTGCCACGAGCAGCTATGAGCGCAACAACCTGACGTCCATGTATAACCCACAGTCGCTGACACAGTCAACCCGTACCAGTTCAGTATCATATAGCACAGGATTCTCAAGCATTGGCATGACCATCAGCAGCACGTTCAACCTCAATCAGAACATGCGCGACTCAACCATTGCCCTCACGCTGCCTGATCTGAATATTTCTATTGCCCGCTTCTATCCTTTCAAGCGTAAGAAGATGGTAGGAAAGGAACGCTGGTACGAGAAGATATCTATGAGCTATACTGGTCATCTTAGCAACTCTATCACTACTAAAGAAGATCAGTTGATGGGTTCCAGTCTCACTCGTGACTGGCGCAATGGTATGCAACACAATATTCCTATCTCTGGAAACTTCACGCTGTTCGACTTCCTGAACCTTAGTACGACATTCAACTTCACCGACCGCATGTACACTCAGAAGTACAAACGCTCATGGGATACTGAGAGTCAGCGCGAGGTTGTTGACACGTTGCAGGGCTTCTACAATGCATACAACTGGAATTTGAGTCTGTCTGCATCTACCAAGCTCTATGGTATGTATATCCCCAACCGCAAGATTTTTGGTGACAAGATAGAAGCCGTACGCCACGTCTTCACACCCTCTGTCAGCTTCAACTACGCTCCTGACTTCAGCGCCAAGCGCTATGGTTTCTGGGATACCTATCAGAAGACCGACGCTGAGGGTAACGTCACGATGGTAGAGTATAACCAGTATCAGGGAACACTGTTTGGCGGACCTGGCAAGGGTAAGACGGGAAGTATTTCAATGGACATCTCCAACAATATTGAGATGAAGGTGAAAGACGAGGATGACTCTACTGGCGTCAGAAAGATTAGCATCATTGACGAGTTGGGCGCCTCAATGTCCTACAATATGGCTGCAGAGACACGTCCTTGGAGTGACCTCTCTACTCGCCTCCGTCTGAAACTCTCAAAGAGTTATACACTCAACTTGAATGCCAGCTTTGCTACCTATGCCTATGAAGCAGACTCAGTAGGAGCACGCCCCTATATCGGCAATCGCACAGAGTATAGTAAGGGACGTTTCGGTCGATTCCAAGGTATGTCTCAAAACCTGTCATACACGCTTAACAATGAGAAGGTAGCCAACTTCTTCAAATGGTTGCGTGGCGAAAAGGTAAAGAAGAAAGATAAGAATAAGAAAGACGAAGAAGACGAATACGACACTGGAGTAGATACAAACCTCGATACTGATATGGAGAAAGGTAAGCATGCAGCCCGCAAGGAGGATGCCGGCATGGCAGAAACCGATGAAGACGGCTACATGGCTTTCTCACTGCCTTGGTCGCTCAGTTTCGGCTATGGCATTACCATGCGCGAGAACACAGCAGGTAAGTTCAACTACAACACCATGCGCTATCCGTATAAGTTTACACAGAATCTCAACTTCAGTGGTAACATCCGTATCTCCGACGGTTGGAACATCTCGTTCTCCAGCGGTTACGATTTCGATGCAAAGAAGTTATCCATGACTACAGCATCTCTGTCGCGCGACCTCCACTGTTTCAACATGTCATGTTCTGTAGTGCTGGCTCCATACACCAGTTATAACTTCTCCTTCCGTTGTAATGCCGCTACACTTACCGATGCACTTAAATACGATAAGCGCAGCAGCTATTCTAATTCTGTACAATGGTATTAGTAATTCTTAATGCATAATGCTTAATGCTTAATTGGCTGCGTACCAAAAATTATGAACTATGCATTAAGAATTAAGAATTGAATTAAGCATTAAGAAGCGCTTTCAGCGATTCCTCCTCTCCCACTACCCAGATGATGTCACCCTCACGGAAACGACGGGTGGGATGTATAGGCGAGAGATTCTCCTTACCTTCTTCTATACCTACCACCATACATCCATAGAGACTGCGAATACCGCTCTCAGCCATTGTTTTGCCAATAAAAGGACAATCGGCAGAGATGACCAACTGACGTAGCTTCATCTCGCGGTTCTCCAACTTGATATCATCTTTGATAATATCATTCTCCAGGGCATGAGCAAACTTTGCCATCTGGTCGTCACTACCAATCACCTGCAGACGATCACAAGGATAAAGCACGTAGTCACCATTAGGAATATTCATACGGAAACCACCACGGAGAATACTGCTGATATGCACACCGTATTTCTTACCCAAATTCAAATCTTTCAGCGTACTGCCCATCCACATGGAGTTGGCAGGCACGTCAAACTCTGCGATATGGATATCACGATCCAGCAGTTTACCTTCATACAATGGGCGTTTTCTACCTTTCACCTGTGCCTCAATATCGCGTGAACGCAGGTTATTGATAAACAATCGTTCCAACAGGATGCTGCGGCGCTTGATGGTTCTCGACAGCACCATCAGTATGACAGCCATCACCCCTAAGGTAATCATCAATGCATTACTGAAACGGCTCAGGAAGTTGCAAATATAGAAGATAAAGCTGACAGCAATAATCACACGCACCAAGACCGTAAACAACAATGGGAATCTGTTGCGATTGCTCTCGCGCCACAAGGCGCGCCACTCCTCTGAGCGATTCTTCTTCATCACCATCGCACGCAAAAAGGGTGATATCAGCAGCACTGTCAGCACACCCGTAATGGCATTTGCATACCAATGCAGTTCCCAACCAGGCAACAACTTGCGCGTAAAGGGCAGTACAAAGGTAAACATCAGCGCTATAGTAGCCGAAGAGAGAATGCTATATATCAGTGTGTTCATCACCATCTGCTTCAGCAGCTGTTTCCATAGATTATCCTCCTGTGAGTTTGAATGACTCATCGTCATGTGGTTAATCAGACGGATAAGTCTTGGTGGCAGGCGATGCTCTAAAGCAGCATAGGCAGGTGTAGCCAGTCGAATCATGTAAGGGGTAAGAAACGTAGTAATCACAGATACAGCCACCACCACTGGATATAGGAAATCGCTGATTACTCCCAACGACAAGCCCAATGAGGCAATGATAAACGAGAACTCACCAATCTGAGCCATTGAGAATCCACAACGCATGGCCGACTTCAGACTCTCTCCACCCAACATAAATGAGAACGAGCCAAAGAGCGCCTGTCCTATCAGGATGGTTACTACCAAAGCCAAGATAGGCCACGCATAGCTTACCAATATCTGTGGATCTACCAGCATACCTACCGACACAAAGAAGATGGCACCAAAGAGGTTTTTCACTGGTTCCACCAGCTGTTCTATCTTCTCTGCTTCTATGGTCTCAGCCAAGATACTACCCATGATAAAGGCACCAAAAGCTGATGAGAATCCTACCTTAGTAGAGAACACCGCCATGGCGCAACACAATCCTAAAGACACGATGAGCAATACCTCGCTATTGATAAGTCGGCGCACAGAGCGCAACAGTATGGGGATGGCAAAGATTCCCACCACCAGCCACAACACCAAGAAAAATCCAATCTTTACGATAGAGCCCAGCATCTGACCGCCATTGGGATTATTTCCACTGGCTATAGCGCTCAGCATCACCATCATAACGATAGCCAGGATGTCTTCCAAGATGAGCACACTCATCACCAAGCCGGCAAACTGCTGTTGTCGTAGGCCTAAGTCATCGAAGGCTTTATAGATAATCGTTGTCGAACTCATGGCAAGCATTCCGCCCAAGAAGACACAGTCCATCTTCGACCACCCGAAGGCATGACCCACACAGACGCCAAGTATTGACATCGAGAAGATAATGGTCATGGTGGAGATAAATGGCGATGCTCCCATTTTCAGAATCTTCTTAAACGAGAAGTCGAGACCCAACGAAAACAGCAAGAACATCACGCCGATATCCGCCCACAGATGGATATTCTCCATATCAGCCACCGATGCGGTATAAGGCATGTGGGGCGACACGAGGAAGCCCGCCACAATATAGCCTAATACCAGCGGTTGCTTAAGTTTCTTGAATATCAGCGTTACGACACCAGCCACTATCAGCATCAGTGCCAAGTCTTGTATCATTGTTGGTAGTCCTGCCATTCTATTTTTCTATTTTTTTTGCAAAGATAGTGTTTTTCTATCCTAATTGCAAGAAAAGCCTCAAAAACTACCTTTGAAACATTGTTTTTTCATCTCATAAAGTGCAGGTTTGCTTAATTATTCAAGTTTCGCATTTGCTCAACTTTCAGGAGTTAAAGGAGCTAATGGAGTTAATTGTTGTTAAATATATAATATAAAACATCTAAATATCACAAAAAATGTCTATTTTTGTATATAAAAGAAACCCAAAACTAAAAAACTACTAATTGTGTGGTCTTAAAAAAGACAATTATGAGGAAGATTAATGAATTAAACATACTAGTTATAGGCGAAGCATTGTTGCTGTTGGTTGTAACGCTAGGCATTCTCGGCTACTTCTCGCACAAGACGTTAAAGCAAGAAGCACTTCACAATGCCGAACAAACGCTGGAAGGTACAATGCAACACATTGACAATATTCTGTTGAGCGTGGAACAAGCCACAGGCAATATTTATTATGACCTGATAGAGCATCTCAACGATTCAAGTCGCATGTACACTTACAGTCGTAAGCTGGTAGAGAGCAATTCTTATATTGATGGCTGTGCTATCTGTTTTAGACCAGGCTACTATCCTGGCAAGGATTTGTTTATGGCCTATGTACATCATAAGACACACGACAGCAACAATCCCTCAGACTTGATTATCTCTCAGACATTTGCCAATCGTCCCTATACCGAGCAGATATGGTATACACGCTCTATGAATACGGGATGGATTGGGTGGATAGACCCTTTGAAGGGAGATTGTACAGAGGATGAGCCATTAGTAACATTCTGTCTTCCCTTCAACGATAAGAACGATAAGCGCATCGGTGTGATAGCAGTAGACGTGGCCATCACTCAACTTTCAAAAATAATACTTGCTGCTAAGCCTTCCAACAATGGCTATAGTGTATTGTTGGGGGACAACGGCACATACATCGTACATCCAGACAAGGAAAAGCTGTTCAACCCAAAGATATTCAGCCAGTCAAATAGAAATGCCCATCCCAGTGAATTGGAAGCAGCCAAGGCTATGTTGGCAGGTGAAAAGGGCATGAAGGAGTTTCGCAGAGATGGTAGTGACTGGTGGATATTCTACAAGCCATTCTCACCAGTTAAATGGGCTGAGAGATCGAGCATCGAAGCCAATTGGAGTGTTGGAGTGGTATATCCAGAAAATGACATTTTCGGTCTGCACAACATGCTTCTTTATCTGGTTGTTGGTATAGCCATAGCAGGTTTTCTGTTACAATTCCTTCTATGGAGATGGATTATTCGCAAGCAGATGAATCCGCTAAAGATGCTTGCCAAGTCGGCACAGCATATTGCCCAAGGCAACTACAACGAGACACTGCCCTATCCTGAACGTAGTGACGAGATTGGATTGTTGCAGAGCCGACTTTATAAGATGCAGCGCGCACTACAGGGAGAGGTTAGTGAGGCGGAAGAAGAGACTGTTCGTCTGCGTTTGCAAGGCGAGATGATGCGTGCCGAATATGAGCAAGTGATTGATGCCAACGAGTTAAAGAGTTCATTCTTGCACTATATGACTCATCAGATGGTAGCTCCTTCCGAGAGCATCGACAGCAGTGCTACCGTGCTCTGCATCAAGGGTGACAGTGATGAGGAAACGAAGGGTAAAGAGGCTGATAACATACAGCGAAAGAGCCAAACCATGGTGGATTTACTGAGCCACATAGCTCACTTTACAGCAACAGAGACAAAAAAAGGAGATAAGTCATGAGAACTAATCGTCGCAAACTATCAAGAGGGCTCACCATGAGCATCTTGCTGATGACAGCCCCTATATTCATCCTATCAATAGGTATTCTGTATCTGCAGTCACGCTATTTGATACACCAAGAGGTGAGCGAGGATACACAAAGCATGCAACATACGATGATGCAACGCATCAAGTACTATATAAATACAGTGGAGACAGCAGCCAACTCCAATGTATGGCTACTTGAAGAGAGTTTTACTCCAGACTCTATACGCTCTGTACCTTATCGTATCAAGCGACTGAACCATAACGTCACCTCCTGCGAGGTGATAACAGATTCGAAGATTCTGAGCAACTATGAACACAATCACCCGAAATACACCGTTAATAAAGATGGCACGGTGGGCACCTACAGTTGTCCTATCATCATGAAAGACGGACATCTGGCAGGCATCCTTTCCACCAATTTCTCTTTCTGTCGTATGGCAGGAATCCTTAACGAATTTGAGCATCCCTACCCTCACTCCTATTATATGATGCTGGCTGGCGACGGTCGCTATATCATGCATCCCGACAGCACAAAGCTCTTCAAGAAAACAATCTTTACCGATAGTGATCCCAGCAATGGTAAGGATATGATTGCCTTAGGCCATGAGATGACGGCAGGCAATCGAGGCAATATGCACGTGATGTATAATGGACAACGATATCATGTCGACTATAGTCCTGTACCTGGTACCGACTGGAGCCTGGCATTGGTTTGTCTGGACAAGGATATCATGAAGAACTACCATCAGTTAGGCTACGCCATCATCGGATTGCTCGTCATCGGAATATCCATCATTCTGCTGCTTTGTCATCACATGGTTAAGCGAACCATCTATCCCATAAATATGCTTATAGCCACTACACGCAAGATGGCTGACGGACAATATGATGAGACAATACCAACGACAAATGACAAGAATGTCATCGGCAGACTGCAGAATTGTTTTGCAATGATGCAACAATCGCTCAACGAGCGGATGAGTAGCCTTCGGCAACATGTCGATGACCTCAGACTACACAATGAGGAGTTGATGCGAGCCAGACTGCAGACCGAGGAAATCATAAAAAGAAAGAATCAGTATATCTGTCACCTCACACAGCAGATGCGTATGCCATTAAATGTCATTACAGGCTTTGCTGATATGCTGGGCGACAGCAAGAATGCGATTAGCGATGAAGAACTGGGCAGCATTCGCCAGATGATGAAGAGCAATGTCGACGGCCTGAACCGCATGGTATTGCTGATGCTTGATGCCACAGAGACTGACACCAACGAGAAGCTGGTATGCGAGAGACTCGACGAGTTGTCATGCATGGAAATAGCACAAACATGCATTCAACATACCCTCACCCACTTTCCACAAGCCAACATACAGTTGGAAAATGAGTTATCTAAAGATATCTTCATACTGACCAATAAGATTTACCTCACGCGCATCTTGTTCGAATTGCTTAATAATGCTGCCAGCCATTCTGACGGCAAGCATATTACGCTGCGCATCAGTCAGACGGAGGACAACATTCTCTTTACTGTTCAGGATGTCGGACCAGGTCTCCCTGCCGACTTCGCAGAGCAAACCTACAAGCCATTCACCAAGGCCGACGAGCTGCCAGAGGGTGTTGGCATGGGATTAGCGCTTGTCAAGCGCCATGCACTCAGTTTGGGTGGCAATATGCATATCGATACCGACTATAACAATGGTTGTAGAATCACTATCGAGATGCCGAAATAAATAAAAAGGAAAGCGGTCTGGCAACGTAGCGTTACCAGACCGTTTTTTTCTTAGTCGTTATAGTTAGCTGTTATCTCGCATATCTTAACAATCACCTGCATGGCTTTCTCCATCGACTGGATGGGCACAAACTCGTAGGGACCGTGGAAGTTGATGCCACCAGCGAAGATGTTAGGACAAGGCAGTCCTTTGAACGACAGCTGCGCACCATCCGTACCACCACGAATAGGCTTCACCTTAGGCGCTACACCACACTCCTGCATGGCGCGCAGCACAAGGTCGATGACGTGCATCTGCGCATCAATCTTCTCCTTCATATTATAGTATTGGTCCTTCACTACGGCAGTCACCGTACCTTCACCATACTTCTCGTTCATCTTCTCCACACAACTCTCGATGAAACGCTTGCGGTCTTCAAAACGCTCACGGTCGTGGTCGCGGATGATATACGACAGACTTGCCTGTTCGATGTTGCTCTGGATGCCCAACAAGTGGTAGAAGCCCTGATAGCCCTCTGTGGTCTCAGGCGTTTCATCCTCAGGCAACAACTTGGCAAACTCAGCAGCCAGCGCATTGGCATTCACCATCTTGCCCTTGGCATAACCTGGATGCACACTGACGCCCTTGATGCTAATCTTGGCAGAGGCAGCATTAAAGTTCTCAAACTCCAGTTCACCCACATCACCGCCGTCCATGGTATAGCCCCACTGACAACCGAACTTCTCTACATCGAAGTGGTGGGCACCCATACCAATCTCCTCGTCGGGATTAAAGGCGATGCGAATCTTTCCGTGCTTGATTTCCTTATGCTCCTGCAGATAGACCATAGCCTGCACAATCTCAGCGATACCCGCCTTATCATCGGCGCCCAACAGTGTGGTACCGTCTGTTACGATAAGGTCTTCACCTACATGTTGCGACAGCTCCGGAAACTTCTTCGGACTCATCACGATACCCTCGCTCAACAGGATGTCGCCACCATTATAGCCTTTCACAATCTGAGGTTTAATGTCGGCACCCGAGCAGTCGGGTGATGTATCATAGTGCGAAATAAAGCCAATAGTAGGAATATCGCCTTTCACGTTGGCTTTCAGGGTGGCATAGAGGTAGCCCTTCTCGTCGAGTTCCACCTCCTCCAGTCCTTCGCGTTCCAACTCTTTTTTCAGGTATTCAGCAAACAGCAGTTGTTTCGCTGTGCTGGGCACGCTCTCACTTTCTTCTGCTGACTGCGTATCGAACTTGGTATAGTTCAGAAATCTTTCGGTTATATCCATACGTTTACATTGATATTGTAATAATGGCTACAAAAGTAGGCAAAAAAAGCCACATCACCAAATAATCTCTATCTTTTTCTGTTTTTACAACATTATACTATTATTTCTTCTCACTAAATTTGTAAGATCAGAAAATAATATATACCTTTGTAAAAATTTTCCAAAAACCAACAATTAATCCAATTACAATGAAAAGAATTGTTTTCAATCTGATGCTATTAGCCTTGTCATTAGCAGCACACGCACAAACTATTGAGCCTAACCTGAAATGGGGAAAGCCCACAAATGAAGAGTTACAAATGACAGAATACATTGCCGACAAAGATGCCGACGCAGTGATACTATGTCAGCAAACTGATGTCAAATACGATTTTGTAAATGGTAATTTCAAAGTACTATATTATATAAACACTCGTCTAAAAGTTCTTAAGCCAGAGGGCAAGCGTGTTGCAGATCAAAGTGTTGTTTACACAGAACCAGAATCAAATGGTTCACGAAAGGAGACTCTGCTTGGTTTGAAAGCAACAGCTTACAATATGGAGAATGGTAAACTCGTCAAGACCAAGATGGAACGCCAGATGATTAACAAGGAGCGTCTGGATAAGAATCAGGTAGTGACAAAGTTCAGTGTACCTCAAGTAAAGGAGGGTACCGTCATTGAATATGAATATCGCATAGAGAGCGACTACTATGGCGATATTAGAAGTTGGTATGCCCAAAGTGACATTCCTGTAGTTTACACCAGCTACAGATTAGCCATCCCTGATTGGTTTGAATTTCATCTAGACCAAACAGGTATCAGTCATTTAGAAAATAATGTATCAGATGATAACCTGGTGCTAGTATTAGGTAGTGACACAGAAAACCTTGCCGTCAAAGTACATACATTTATTGGTAGAGATTTGCCAGCATTGAAAGATGACGATTTCGTATGGAATGCTTCCGACTATGGTTGTAAGGTAACTGCAGAACTTGCGGGCATCTACGTTCCTGGCTCTATACACGAGACCTACACAGCAACATGGAAAGACATTGATACACAGTTGATGGAAGATGAGGAATTTGGCGGACGACTGAAGAAAAGTAGTGCATTAAAAAATGAGATTATAGCCGCAGGCATTCCTAATATTGCTGACAAGAAAGAGCGTATTGCTGCTGTATGGAGACTATTGCAGAGCAAGGTTCGCTGGAATGGTGATTTTGCTTTTTGGGGAAAATCGGCATCGAAAGTATTGAAAGAAGGAACGGGTACGAATGCAGACATCAACTTTCTGCTCATCAACATGCTACATGATGCAGGTATTGAATCAACACCCATTGTCATGCGAACCCGTAATCGCGGTAAACTACCTCTCTCGCATGCCAGTTACAAGTACCTAAACACCTTTGTAATTGGCATAGAGATGGACGACGACAAATTGGCGTATTTAGATGCATCATCAATAGACGGATATCTGAACGTCCTACCCTCTCTATTGTTGGTAGACCGCGCTCGTGCCGTAAAGAAGAACGCATCAGGATTTTGGGTGAACTTGCAGGAGTCAGCTCGTTCACGCATCAATACAACCATTGAGGCTACACTAAATGCCGATGGTCTCTTGAAAGGCGAGTTGGTTAGTATGCGAGTTGACGAAGCTGCCGCAAGCTTGCGCCGTGCATGGAGAGAGACCAAGGACAGCGTGGAACTGATACAGAAATTACAAGAGCGCAACAATATTGAGATACAATCATACACAACAGAAGGTCTTCATGAGTTCTCACCTGCAGCAACAGAGAAGATGACCTTTACTAAGCAGTGTGATGCTGCAGGCGACATGATTTATCTGAACCCATTAGTAATCATACCTGAAAAAGAGTCACCATTCACTGCCAGTGAGCGCATCTTACCCATTGAATTTCCCTACAAGCAACTAGAGGTACAAAACATAAGCATTACACTTCCTGAGGGATATGTGGTAGAAGAAACACCCCAACCTATCATTATCAAATTCGATGGCGCAGTGTTACGTATTTCTTGGAGTGTTAGCGAGAATGTTATCTCCGTACAATATCAATTGAACATTAACAAGACATTCTTTGCTCCAGAAGTTTATCAGAACTTAAAAATGTTCTATGATAAAGTGGTAGAAAATTGCAAAAACATTCTCACCATCAAGAAAGTATCATAAAAAACTATTATTTACTCATAAATAAAACGAAAGCCTTATGAAAAAAACGCTAACAAGTATTGTATTCGTACTCTTTGCCCTCGTGGCTTGGGCACAGGGTAACGCGATTGACCAACTCAAGGATGACCCACGAAAAGCCTATGGTACAGACTATCCCTACAACTTCACACCCGTGGAGCTGACCAAGGCACCGAAGGGCTACAAGCCTTTCTACATCAGTCACTACGGACGTCACGGTTCTCGCTACTATTGGAGCGGACGTCTGTATGTTGAGATTGACAGTGTACTGACCAAGGCGCATCGCAACCACCAACTCACTCCTGAGGGTGAAGCCTTCTATCTAAAGTTTCAGGCTGCCAAGGATGAACTGAATGCTTGTTCCACAGAGCTGAGCGACCTGGGCTGGCAGCAGCATCAGGGCATTGCGAAAGTGATGTATAACAACTTCCCCGAAGTATTTAAGAATGGGGGTAACGTATATGCCATTTCTTCTTTGGTAGGACGCTGCGTTATCAGTATGGCAGCCTTCTGTCAGCAGCTGACACAGTGCAACCCGAAGATTATCATTCGCGAGCAGTCTTCACGCTCTACACTGGATGGCGTAAAGCCCGGCGACCACCAGAATCCTATCAAGCACAATCCTCCCAAGCCCAAACCTCGCTTCGAGAAGAACCGCAACCAGTTTAAGGGACAGGACAACCTGCGCGAGATAGTCATCAGCCGCACCTTCACCAGCACAGAAGGACTGCCTGGCACTCCCCACCACATTGGCAGCAACCTCATCAACCTTTACACCTCTCTGCCTAGCATCGGACATGAGGGCATGATGGGCAACCTCATCACCGACGAGGAGGTAGCAGCCGTATGGGAGAGCAGCAACCTCGGCACCTATTCATGGCTGTTCCCTGAGCGTTATGTCATGATACCCATCCTGCAGGACATCATCAAGAAGGCTGATGCCGTGATTGATGGTAGCTGCGACCGTATTGCCGACCTCCGCTTTGGTCACGACGACTGCCTGGGTCCCTTGCAGATGCTGATGGGCATCAATAATGCTGATGCAGACCCTGAGGATCCATACGAGGTAAAGAACATCTATCAGAATTGGCAGACCTGTAAGGCTTGTAATATGCAACTCGTCTTCTACCGTTCTAAGAAGGCCAGCGATGACATCCTCGTCAAGTGCGTCTTCAATGGTAAGGAAGCTACCCTGCCTGTAAAGACAGACTGCTTCCCCTACTATAAGTGGACAGACTTCCGCAAATTCTATACAGAACGTTGCAACAGCATAAAGCAATAAAAGCTCACACAAAGATATTCTTATTTTTATGTCACACAGAAATAACAGAAATAACAGAAAGGCTGCGCGTAGCTTAATTCGTGAGATTCGTTCGATTCGTGTTCGAAATAAAAATTTCTGTTATTTCTGTTATTTCTGTGTGACCTTATTATTTCTGCGTGACCTTATTATTTCTGTGTGACAAAAAGCCCCTCCTATGGGGAGGGGTTTGGGGTAGGCTCCTTATCTCCTCAGCGCAATATTATAATTGTAATATTGCTTATTACCCGTAATATCTTCTACCACCTTGATGAATGGCGGGAAGTTGACACTCTCCTGCTGGGCCACACCCTTGGTCTGTAACATCATCAGGTTGTCAACGGGCTCGTGGAAGAAGTCTATTTCAAAATACTGGCCCTTCCAGATAAAGCTACGACGCGTCTTGCGGATAGTAGCACGATAAGGGTCTGCCTGCTGTAAGAGCGACTCGTAAAGTGCATTGCTCACCTGACGCTCCGTCTCCAAGAATTCGGTACGCGACACGCGCTTCTTGGTTTTGTGCACATTGACCACTTCGCCTCCCCAGCAACGACGGCGCAGTCGCACCTCTACGCCTGGGTCTGCCACGAGGTAGGTCTGCGTTATTTCGCTTTCGATACATTCGGGCAGTTCGCCGGTAAGTTCTACGAGATATACGCGCTCCTCTTCGATAGGTTGTGGAATACCCAGCACATTAGAAATCTCCATGATAACACGGTTCAACTTGGTGTCGAAGTCATCATGGTTGTTGATGACGCGCAGATGAGGATGACCTGTCCATGCCCTATTCACCTTCTTATCCAAGTCGCGAGCTATCTGAAGGCCTTCTTCGTTGGCTTGCTCATAGCGTGTAGAGTTGGTGGCGGTGGTGTAGTACTGTTCAGCACCATCGGCAGCACTCACCAGGTGCAGTACGGCATCGTAACGTTCGCGCAGCTTGTTGGTACAGGTATCACACTTGCCAGTAATCTCTTCCCACATCTCTGGTGCGATATACGCAGAGATGTCAAGCGTACCACGGTCGCACACTACAAAGGCAGGCTTTGTACAAGTTTCTGCAAGCCTCATAAACGAGTCTTCCAGCGCCAGCTGTGTCTGCAGAATAGCCAACTCGCCCTCGTAGTAGAGGTCGCGATTAGTTGTCAGATAGCTCCAGCCGCCCTGACTATACATGGTAGGTACTTCGGGCACGGTAAACACCTTAAAGCCCAGATTAGAAAAGTGTTCGATGATGCGCACCAGCGCTGTAGTCTTACCTGCACACGGTCCACCAGTCAATACGATTCGCTTTACATTACTCATAATTGTTTTTCAACTGTTGCAAGCTCCGCTTGCTCTGTAGTTAACAGGAGTTAGCAGTCTTCGACTGCGGAAGTTAACGAGCCGTTGGCTCGTGGAGATAACGGACATATGTTCTGCGGCAGTTCAGCCTTTATACTATTGTCCGCTAACTCCCGTTAACTCCCAATAACTCCTATAATAACTCCCCTACATACGAAACTTGTTTAATAATTATGCTGCAAAATTACAAATAATTTTCTACCTTTGCAAGCAAAATCTCACAAAGACATGAAAAAAACGCTTTTAATGATGATGGCAACCATGGCCACAACACTTGCAACTGCACAGCATTTGCTGTATCCCAAGGCCGAGAAAGACGGCACAGTAGATGAGTATTTCGGTGTAAAGGTCAGCGACCCTTACCGCTGGTTAGAAAATGACACCTCGGCAGAGACTGCTGCCTGGGTGGCAGCCGAAAACAAGGTAACCAACGCCTACCTGAAGAAGATTCCCTTCCGCAAGAAGCTGCTGAAGCGCCTCACGGAGTTGGCCAACTACGAGAAGATTGGTGCACCACGCAAGCGCCATGGCAAGTGGTACTTCTACAAGAACAACGGTTTGCAGAACCAGAGTGTGCTCTATCAGATGGACAAGCTGGGCGGTGAGCCTCGCGTATTCTTGGATCCAAACACGCTGAGCACCGATGGTACGGTAGCCTTGAAAGGTGTCTATTTCTCCAACAACGGCAAGTGGGCAGCTTACAGCATCTCCCGTAGCGGTTCCGACTGGCAGGAATTCTATGTCATCGACCTGAAGACCGGTCAGCTCACCAGTGACCATATTGAGTGGGCAAAGTTCTCTGGTGCAGCATGGCAAGGTGACGGTTTCTACTATTCTGCCTACGATCGTCCGGAAGAAGGCAAGGAGTTCTCTCATGTCAACGAGGGCATGAAGATTTACTATCACAAGATGGGTACTCCACAGTCGCAGGATGTACTGTTCTACCAGAATCCCACACAGCCCAAGCGTTTCTACGAATTGAGTGTCAACGAAGAGGAAACCCTGATGTTTATGTACGAGGCTGGAGCCGGTGCCGGCAACAACCTGTTTGTTCGCGACCTGCGCCAACACGACTCACAGTTTATTCAGCTCACCGATAATATGGACTACCAGTATAGTCCTGTATATAACGAGGGTGGCAAGATTTATATCTATACCAACTATGGTGCTCCCAAGGGACGCATCATGACTGCCGACATCCGCAAGCCGGGAATTAACGATTGGCAGGAACTTATCCCCGAGCAGAAGAACGTGTTAGGTGGCATTAATGTCATCAACCGCCAGTTTATCCTCACCTATGCTCAGGATGCTTGCGACCACGCCTATGTCTATGGCTTAGACGGCAAGCTGCGCCACGAGGTCAAGTTGCCCATGGTGGGTAGTGTAGGCTTTACGGGCGACGAGAAGGAGCCTGAGTGCTTCTACACCTTCACCTCGTTCACCATGCCTGGCACCATCTACCGCTACGACATGGCAAAGAATGAGAGCACCCTCTATGCACAGCCTAACGTGAAATTCAACCTGCAGGACTATGAGAGCAAGCAGCTGTTCTTTACCAGCAAGGATGGTACACGCATTCCCATGTTCATCACTTATAAGAAGCCTCTCCCCCTGCCCTCTCCTAAAGGAGCGGGAGCTAAGCCAAGACCAGTGTTTCTATACGGCTATGGTGGTTTCAACATTGCGCTGGGTCCCAGCTTCTCAGCCACCCGTATTCCTTTCTTAGAGCAGGGCGGCATCTATGCACAGGTCAACCTGCGTGGCGGTAGTGAGTATGGCGAAGAATGGCACTTGGCAGGTACGAAGATGCAGAAGCAGAACGTGTTTGACGACTTCATCGCTGCTGCCGAATACCTTATCAGCGAGGGCTACACTTCAAAGGAGAAACTCGCCATTGTGGGCGGTTCTAATGGTGGTCTGCTCGTTGGTGCCTGCATGACTCAGCGTCCCGACCTGTTCCGAGTAGCCATCCCCGAGGTAGGTGTGATGGATATGCTGCGCTATCATAAGTTTACTATTGGTTGGAACTGGGCGAGCGACTATGGCACCAGTGAAGACTCCAAGGAGATGTTTGAATACCTGAAGGGCTACTCGCCCCTTCATAACCTGAAGCCTGGCGTCACCTACCCTGCCACACTGATTACCACTGCCGACCACGACGACCGTGTGGTTCCCGCCCACTCGTTTAAGTTTGCAGCCACTCTGCAGGAGTGCCACAAGGGCACGAACCCCGTGCTCATCCGCATCGACACCAAGGCTGGTCATGGCGGTGGCAAGCCACTCGCCAAAGTGCTGGAGGAACAAGCAGACATCTACAGCTTTATACTTTATAATATGAAATAAAGAAGCCTACCCCAAACCCCTCCCCATAGGAGGGGCTTTTTTCACACAGAGAATATAATGTCACACATAAAACAAAGGAGCACCTTGAGAGGTACTCCTTTGTTTTAATACTCTATTCGTCGAGCAGAATCTTCATCATCTCGACAGCACTATAAGGAATAGGAGTGCCAGGACCGAAGATGCAGGCGACGCCTGCCTTGTAAAGGAAGTCGTAGTCTTGGGCAGGTATCACACCACCAGCGGTGACCATGATGTCCTCACGACCAAGTTTCTTCAACTCCTCAATGAGCTGAGGAATAAGCGTCTTATGACCTGCTGCCAGAGACGAGGCGCCCACGATGTGTACATCGTTCTCTACAGCCTCACGAGCAGCCTCAGCAGGAGTTTGGAACAGAGGTCCCATATCTACGTCGAAGCCACAGTCGGCATAACCCGTTGCCACTACCTTTGCACCACGGTCGTGACCGTCTTGTCCCATCTTGGCAATGAAGATACGGGGGCGACGACCTTCTCTCTCGGCGAACTTATCGGTCATCTGCTTTGCCAATTCGAAGTTCGCATCATTCTTACTTTCTGATGAATACACGCCTGAAATAGTTCTGATTACTGCTTTATAACGGCCTACGATTTCCTCGCAAGCATCTGAAATCTCACCTAGGGTACAACGCAGCTGGGCTGCCTTGACAGCGAGGTCGAGCAGGTTGTTCTCGCTCTTGCGTCCTTCTTTGAAATCACGGACGCAATCCGTGATAGCCTTCAGAGCAGCCTGACAAGCTGCCTCGTCGCGCTTGCTGCGTACTTCCTTGAGGTTTTCTTCCTGTTGCTTGCGCACAGCGGTATTATCTACCTCCAAGATATCGATAGGATCTTCATGCTCCAAACGGTACTTGTTGATACCCACAATGGTCTGTGTGCCAGAGTCGATGCGAGCTTGTGTACGAGCAGCAGCCTCCTCGATACGCATCTTAGGCAGACCAGTCTCGATGGCCTTAGCCATACCACCCAGCTTCTCAATCTCCTGGATGTGCTCCCAAGCCTTATGTACCAGCTCGTTGGTGAGCGTCTCTACATAGTAGGAGCCTGCCCATGGGTCAATCTGCTTGCACACCTTGGTCTCGTTTTGGATATAAATCTGGGTGTTACGAGCGATACGAGCCGAGAAGTCGGTAGGCAGGGCGATAGCCTCGTCGAGGGCGTTGGTATGGAGCGACTGGGTATGACCTAATACGGCTGCCATTGCCTCGATACAGGTGCGTCCTACATTATTAAAAGGATCCTGCTCGGTGAGCGACCATCCTGAGGTTTGTGAGTGGGTACGCAGTGCGAGCGACTTAGGATTCTTGGCACCGAAGCTCTTCACAATCTTAGCCCACAACAGGCGACCCGCACGCATCTTGGCTATCTCCATGAAGTGGTTCATGCCGATAGCCCAGAAGAAACTCAGGCGGGGAGCAAAAGCATCGACATCGATACCTGCATTAACACCTGTGCGCAGATAGTCCATACCGTCGGCAAGGGTGTAAGCCAACTCAATGTCTGCCGTAGCACCAGCCTCCTGCATGTGATAGCCTGAGATAGAGATGCTATTGAACTTAGGCATCTTCTGAGAGGTGTATTCGAAGATATCGGCAATAATCTTCATAGAGAATGCAGGTGGATAGATATAGGTATTACGCACCATAAACTCCTTCAGGATATCATTCTGGATAGTACCAGCCATCTCTTCGAGTTGAGCGCCCTGTTCCAAACCTGCTACGATATAGAAGGCAAGGATAGGCAGCACGGCACCATTCATGGTCATAGAGACCGACATCTTGTTCAAGGGGATGCCCGAGAACAATACCTTCATATTCTCCTCATTACAAATACTTACGCCAGCCTTACCCACATCGCCCACCACGCGAGCATTGTCGGGGTCGTAGCCACGATGGGTAGGCAAGTCGAAGGCTACAGAAAGTCCCTTCTGACCAGATGCCAAGTTACGACGATAGAAGGCGTTAGACTCTTCTGCCGTAGAGAAACCTGCATACTGGCGGATGGTCCACGGACGGAAGGGATACATCATGGAATACGGACCACGCAGATAGGGAGGAATACCAGCAGTAAAGTCGAGGTGTTCCATACCTTCGAGGTCTTCTTTCGTATATACGGGCTGAATATCAATCTGCTCTGGTGTTCTCCAGTTAGCGCTGATGCCATTCTCTTTCTGCCACTGCTGACCATTCTTCTTTTGAATGCCAGCATAGATATCTATGTTATTAAAATTCTTACGTGCCATAATCAGATTCCGAGTTTAGCATTATACGCCTGAAGCGTTTCGAGCTGGTTAGACTTCACATGAATAAAATTCTCAATGCCTGCGGCCTTCAGGTCTTCCGAACATGCGGGAGCACCTGCCACGATATACATGGCGCGACCATTCAAGTACTGGAAGGCAGGGATAGCATACTCGGCATACTCATCATCGCTAGAACAGATGACCACGATGTCGGCATGAGCCTCGAGCGCAGCATCAACACCCTCTTCTACGGTCTTAAAGCCAAGGTTATCAATCACCTTATAGCCTGCTGCAGCAAGGAAGTTGCAAGAGAACTGGGCACGAGCCTGACGCATCGCCAAGTTACCAATGGTAAGCATAAAGGCGATAGGCTGCTTCTTGGCTTTCTCGGTAGCTAGGCGCAGTGCCTCGAACTGAGAAGCCAAACGCTCGGTGTTGAGAGCGGGAGCCGGAGTGGCTGCGATAGAACCGCAGCAAACAGAAGAATGGGCAGCACTGCATGCGGGGCAGACGGGCTGCTTGCCTTCGCTGGTCTCGGTGAAGTTGGGGAACTGGTTGGTACCCAAGATAAACTCCTTGCGCTTAGCAGCATCGGCATGACGCTTGTCGTTAGAAGCATTGACGGCATTGACGATATTACCCTTCTGGGCTTCTGACAGGAAGCCGCCAGCATTCTCTACTTCAAGGAAGAGTTTCCAACCTTCCTTGGCGATGGCATCGGTAAGGTGCTCGATGGTATAAGAACCACCAGCCACATCCACGAGCTTATCGAAGTGAGCCTCCTCCTTCAACAGCAACTGCTGGTTACGGGCAATGCGCTCGGCGAAGTCGGTAGGAGTCTCATAGGGTTTGTCAAATGGTGTTACCACGATAGAGTCGACATTAGCAATGGCTGCCGACATGGTTTCCGTCTGAGAGCGCAGCAGATTGACGTAGGAATCAAACAAAGTTTGATTATACTCTGAAGTATAAGCGCAGACATGCATCTGACAAGCACAGTCGCACTTAGGCTCGTATTGCTTAACGATTTGTGCCCACAGCATACGGGCTGCACGGAACTTGGCAATCTCCATGAAGTAGTTATCAGAGACGCCCATATTAAACTTGATGCGCTTAGCAGCCTCGGTGGCATCGATGCCAGCCTCGGTAAGGATGTTCATCCACTCGGCGCCCCATGCCAAGGCATAACCCATCTCCTGATAGATGTAAGCACCAGCATTGTTCAGAGATACGCTGTTGACATTGATGCACTTGTAACTGGGCAATTCCTTCAGGGCAGCGATGAGCGGTTTAGCCTGCTCCAACACTGCAGTAGTATCTTTGCCCTTCAACAGCATCTTATTGATGGGGTCGAAGTTGATGCTACCCTTGAGGTCTGCCAAAGGATATTGTTTCTGCTTGAAGTAATCAAGCAACACATTAGCGAGCTCTACGCAATGGCGCTGGCAGGTGTCAAAGTTCAGTTCTACATACTGTGGCAGAATGCCATCGAGCAAGGTAGCGATATAATCCATGCTAATGCTCTCGCCAGGAATCTTAAAACCTAATGAGTCGACACCCTTATTCAGGATATCGAGCGCCTTGGCGTTGGCAGCCTTTGCGTCCTCGGCATCAATATTCTGACGCACGAACCAAAGGTTGTTATCTGTTTTGTTACCACGTACAAACGGGAATTCGCCAGGAAGCGAATCAACCGCCTTTAAGTCTTTTAGGTCTTCTCGACGATAAAAGGGCTGTACGTTAAACCCTTCGTTAGTTCTCCATACGAGTCTTTTCTGGAAGTCGGCTCCTTTCAGGTCAACTTCTATTTTGTCCAGCCACTCTTGGGTAGTGGGTGCCTGGAACTCGCTGAAGAGTTTTTCTTTGTTAGCCATAAAGTGTTTAATTATTATATAAGTGTTTTAAGTTTCGTAATATGATGTGCAAAGATAGCAAAATATTTTAAACCGACGAAGAAATTAATAAATATTTCACAATTATGAAAATAAGTTGCATAAAACAATCATTATTGCGCTATTTTTTGTACCTTTGCAGCCGATTTTATAGATTTTATATAGATAGGTAGTTTACTATGGATTCATTTCAGTGGTTAGAAAGTTTATTTACTACGACGGATTCCGTGGCACATATAGCTTTGCTATATGCTCTTGTCATCGCCGTAGGAGTGTATTTAGGAAAAATTAAAATCGGAGGCATTTCGCTGGGTGTTACCTTTGTATTGTTTGCTGGTATCGTAGCCGGTCACATTGGTTTCACTGCTCCTACCCCCATTTTGACTTTCATTCAGGATTTCGGTCTGATCCTATTCGTCTTTATGATAGGTATGCAGGTAGGTCCTGGTTTCTTCGAGAGTTTTGGTAAGGCTGGCGTCAAGCTCAACTTCATGTCTGCAGCAGCTATCCTGCTCAACATCGTTGTGATGTTTGCCTGCTATTACATTTTCTTCGACACCTCAAATGTCAACAACCTCCCCATGATGGTAGGTACGCTCTATGGTGCTGTTACCAATACCCCTGGTCTTGGTGCTGCCAATGAGGCGCTGGGTAGTGTCTTCGGACAGAATGCTCCTCAGATTGCTTCTGCCTATGCTTGTGCTTACCCACTTGGTGTGCTGGGTATCATCGGTGCTACTATCCTCGTCCGTTTCATCTGTAAGATTAAGTTGGATAAGGAGGATGCTCAGTTGGCAGCTTCAGAGACTACCAGTGCCGACAAGAAGCCTTACAAGATGCACTTGGAAGTAAGCAACAAATACCTGGAGGGGAAGACGCTGTTGCAGGTACATGAGTTTCTACAGCGTGACTTCGTAGTATCTCGTATTGTCCATGAGGGCGAGCTGTATATCCCTAACCGCGACACTATCTTCCACGTAGGCGACCAGATGCTTCTGGTATGTGCCGAGGCTGACCAGGAGGCTATCACTGCCTTCATTGGTCCTAAGCTCAACATCGACTTCGAGCAGTCTGACCAGCCTTTGGTATCAAAGCGCATTCTCATCACCAATCCAAAGATTAATGGTAAGTCTTTGGCATCTATGCACTTCTCAAGTATGTATGGTGTCAATGTAACGCGCGTTACTCGTCAAGGCATCGACCTCTTCGCTTCTGCCAGTCTGCCCTTGCAGGTAGGCGACCGCATCATGGCAGTAGGTCCTGAGGATGCTGTTGACCGTGTAGCCAACAAGATGGGTAACAGTATTCGTCGTCTGAATACTCCTAACATCGCTACCATCTTTGTAGGTATTATTATTGGTATCATCTTCGGTTCACTGCCCATCGCTATTCCTGGTATGCCTGTACCTATGAAGTTGGGTATCGCTGGTGGTCCGCTGATTATCGCCATTCTGATTGGTCGTTATGGCTATAAGATACATTTGGTAACCTATACCACCACCTCAGCCAATATGATGTTGCGTGAGATAGGTTTGGTATTGTTCCTAGCTAGTGTAGGTATCAAGGCTGGTGCAGGATTCTTTGAGACGGTAGTACAGGGCGATGGTTTGCTCTACGTGCTCACTGGTTTCCTCATCACCATCATCCCCATCCTCATCATCGGTCCTATTGCCCGTATGAAGTTTAAGTTCAACTACTTCACCATCATGGGTATGATTGCCGGTACCTATACCGATCCCCCCGCACTGGCTTATGCCAACAGCATCTGTTCTAAGGAAGCCCCTGCAGTAGGTTACTCTACAGTTTATCCGCTGTCTATGTTCCTACGCATCTTCACCGCACAGATTGTGGTATTGTTCTTCTGCGGATAAAATTTACACGATATTTACAAGGAAACAGGCTTGCTCTTGCGAGTCTGTTTTCTTTATAAAATAAAAAAATGCACAAAAACGCTTGGTTTGTGCGTTTTTTTTTATACTTTTGCAGGCAACAATATTTTTTTGTAAGACTATATAATAATACTAACATAAAATGAATATCAAAAGAATCGTATTCGGTTCCTTCGTGGCTTTCGCCTCGTTGCCGACGATGGCCCAGATGGATGCCAGCATCAAGCTCAATGAGGTAATGACCGACAACCACGCAAGTCTGATTGACGAATATGGAGTACGTCATGCATGGGTAGAGATAGCCAATATCTCCCACTCCACGTACAACATTCGTGGCATGTATATCACTACCGACCGCTCCGTTCTCAATCAGCAAATGAATGTTCCGGAACGCATCAAGCGCATGAGCATCATCCCCAACGGTGATGTGCGTACCGACCTTAGTGGTCGCCAGCTTGTTGTCTTCCAGCTTGGTAGCAGTCCAGCACAAGGCTCGCTCCATCTCTCTGTTCCCGTAGATGCCAGTCAACCTACGTGGATTGCTCTCTACAACGGAAATGCCACTCAGCTCATCGACTCTATCACGGTGCCTGTTTTGGCTGCCGACCAGTCGTTTGCCCGTATTGCAAATAATGGGCTTGCTACTGACTGGGAGGTAAAGTCTGCCGACCGTGTTACGCCAGGCATTCAGAACATGACAACAGTCAGCGAGTCGAAGGTGGAGAAGTTTAAGCGCGAAGACCCTCACGGCTTTGGTATGGCTGTGATGGCAATGGGCATTGTCTTCTTCTGCTTGGCATTGTTATGGATTACCTTTACCCTGTTCGGACTACTGATGCGCCACATGGAAACTGCCAAGAGGGTGGTTCGCCAGCAGCCCATCAAGCCTATCACCAAGACGGTAGAGAAGACGCTTGAGGTTGGGCATAGAACGGGTATCATTCTGCAAGAAGGTCTGAAGACCAAGGGTATCGACAAGGAGGTTTATATGGCTGTTATCGGTATGGCACTGAAACAGTATCAGGACGATGTACACGATGTAGAGTCGGGCATTATCACCATCAAGTCGAAAGATACTGGATGGGATGACGAATATGCTCAGATGACACAGTTCCATTCTCCTATTCTTCCTGCCATGCCTAAGTCGCCAAAGATTCCCACAGGACCGGAGATGAAGTAAGTTGAGAGTTGAAAGTTGAGAGTTGAGAGTTCTTTGACTTAAAGGTACAAAGCGTTACAAGCAACGATTAGAAAATTGAAAGTTATGAACAAGTATCAATATAAAGTACAAGGTGTCGACTACGAAGTAGAAATCGAAGAAGTAGAGGGCAACATTGCCAAAGTTAATGTCAATGGCATTCCCTTCGAAGTAGAATTACAGCAGCCCATCAATGCTGCTAAGCACCCCACCATCGTCAAGCCAAAGGTGGAGGCTCCCAAGCCTGCTGCCAAACCTGCTGCTGCAGCACCCAAGCAAGAAGATGCTGCACCTGCAGCAACCTCTGGAACCGCTATCAAGGCTCCTCTCCCTGGCACAATTACAGCTATCAACGTCAACGTTGGCGACAAGGTAAACGTAGGCGATGTAGTGATTGTATTGGAAGCCATGAAGATGCAGAATAATATCGAGGCCGAATATGCCGGCACCGTCACCAGCATCAAGGTGGTTACTGGCGATGCTGTCATGGAAGGAAGCGTTCTCTTGACAATTGGGTAATAGACAATGACAAATAACGAATCTTATGTGGCAATTTATCATAGACAACTTTAATGAGTTCCTGACCTACACAGGCTTTGCCAATGTGTCAGCAGGCAATCTCATCATGATAGCTGTAGGTGCCTTCTTTATTTGGCTTGCCATCAAGAAGGACTTTGAGCCCCTGCTGCTGGTACCCATCGGACTGGGTATCATTCTCGGAAATATTCCCTTCCGTGCTGATGCTGGACTGGAGATTGGTCTTTACGAAGACAACTCCGTGCTCAACATCTTCTATCAAGGTGTGCGACAAGGTTGGTATCCACCACTGATTTTCCTTGGCATTGGGGCCATGACCGACTTCTCTGCCCTATTGGCTAATCCCAAGTTGATGCTCATTGGTGCTGCTGCCCAGTTTGGCATCTTTGGCGCCTATATGTTTGCACTGGCATTGGGCTTCGAGCCTAATCAGGCAGCAGGTATCGCCATCATCGGTGGTGCCGATGGTCCTACAGCCATCTTCTTGTCCAGCAAGCTGTCGCCCAATCTGATGGGAGCCATTGCCGTATGTGCCTATTCTTATATGGCACTGGTACCACTTATCCAGCCCCCATTGATGCGTCTGCTCACCACCAAGAAGGAGCGCCTTATCAAGATGAAGCCTGCCCGTCAGGTATCACAAACTGAGCGCATCCTCTTCCCGATTGTTGGTCTCTTGCTCACCACCTTCATCGTGCCCTCTGGCCTACCCCTGCTGGGTATGCTCTTCTTTGGCAATCTGCTGAAAGAGAGTGGCAAGACCACCCGTTTGGCCAAGACTGCTGGTGCTGCACTAAACGATATTGTAGTGATGCTGTTAGGTCTCACCGTAGGCTGCTCTACACAGGCCTCTGAGTTCCTAACCATGAACACTATCTATATCTTCGCCATTGGTGCTGGAGCCTTCATCATTGCCACCATGAGTGGTGTATGCTTTGTCAAGCTGATGAATATCTTCCTGCCCAAAGACAAGAAGTTGAATCCGCTGATTGGCAACGCTGGTGTGAGTGCTGTGCCTATGGCTGCCCGCATCTCCAACAACCTTGGTTTGGAGTACGACCGTCATAACTTCCTGCTGATGCACGCCATGGGTCCCAATGTGGCTGGTGTCATCGGTTCGGCAGTTGCTGCAGGTGCCTTGCTCGGATTCTTGTCGTAGAAAAATAAGAATAAAGAAGTATTAAAATCGGCTTTCTTGTATGAATGCCGATTTTATTTTATACCTTTGAGACTTCGTCTCGAATGTACGCTGCATCTCGGATTGCAACGCCACACTCTATACCTTTAGGTTAGAGAAATGCAAAATAATTCGTGATTTATTTTGCATTTCTCTCGATTTGCACTACCTTTGTAGCATTAAATCTTAAACAATGCATATTGCAGTAGCAGGAAATATTGGAAGCGGAAAGTCGACACTCACCCAGTTGCTCGCCAAACACTATGGCTGGGAAGCGCGTTTCGAGGCTGTCGACCATAATCCGTATTTGGAAGACTATTATCACGACATTCACCGATGGTCGTTCAATCTGGAAGTGTACTTTCTGAAAGAGCGCTTCCGCGACTTGATAGCTATCGCCAATGCCGACCATACCATCATTCAAGATCGTACCATCTATGAAGGTGTCTATGTCTTTATGGAGAACAACAAGGCTATGGGCCACCTCTCAGACAGAGACTACGAGACCTACATGGAGTTGTTCGAGCAGATGATGACGGTGGTGCGCCCACCCGAGTTAATGATCTATCTTCGTGCCTCTGTGCCCCATCTGGTGGGCAATATCCAGAAGCGCGGACGTGAATACGAGCAAGGTATCCAACTGGAATACCTGGAGAATCTCAACAAGCGTTACGATGACTTCATCTACCACAAATATCCAGGTAAGGTGATGACCATCGAGAAAGACGAGTTGGACTATCTCAACAATCCCAAGGACTTGGCTCAGATTATCGACCGCATCGATAACCACCTCTTTGGACTCTTCCCAGATAACGGTTGAAAATTGACAGTTGAGAGTTGAAAATTGAAAGTTGAAAGTTTTAATCTTTAATCTAAAAGATATGCATATTGCAGTAGCAGGAAATATTGGTAGTGGCAAGACCACACTGACTAAGATGCTGGCCCATCGCTATGGATGGATACCACGTTTCGAACCCGTTGACAACAACCCCTATCTGGCAGACTTCTATGCCGACATGCCTCGCTGGTCGTTCAACCTGCAGGTGTACTTCCTCAACAAGCGTTTCAAGGAGGTGGTAGAGATTTCCAAGTCTAAGGATACCATCATTCAAGACCGTACCATCTTTGAGGACGCGCGCATCTTTGCGCCCAACCTGCATGGTCAGGGAATGATGTCTGATCGCGACTTTGCCAACTATACCGACCTCTTCGACTTGATGATGTCGCTGGTAAAGTTGCCCGACTTGATGATTTATATCCGTTCCAGCATCCCCACACTGGTAGCACAAATCCAGAAGCGTGGTCGCGAATACGAACAGACCATGCGCCTCGACTATCTCGAAGGATTGTCAAAGCGTTATGAAGACTGGATTAGCACCTATAAAGGACAGCTGATTATCATCGAAGGCGACACTTGCAAGTTTGGCGAGAATGCTGAACACTTCAAGCAAGTAACCGATATGATTGACGCCAAGCTCTATGGTCTATTCCCTATGGAATAGGCTTTAGCGGCGACGGCGACGCTTGGTTTTGGCTCTCTTTGAGCGCTGGCGCGAGCGACGATGCTTCTTGGTTACCTTCTTTTTGGCTACCACCACTGGAGCCATACTCTTCCACGTCACGCAGTCCTCTGCTGTATAGAAGGGTACATCGTCGGAAGGATGGCGCTCACAATATTTCAAGATGGCATAATAGTCGATATTGCGCACCTGATGATTTTCGTAGAACCATATCTCTACTGAAGACTGTGCGTTAGCGATCATCACAATATCCTTGTCGTAGTCCACATACCATCGGGCAAAGCGATGAGCGCGCACCATCGATTCCCAAGTAGGTTTGCCATAGCGCTGCTGCATCCATCTCATCAGTGCCACATAGTCCTCCTGCTGACTACGTCCCTGCTGGTGCTGAGTGGTAAGCAGCAGATGACTACAACCAGCAGAATCTTTGGCAGCTTCAATATGCAGCCACACATTGATTCCAGCTATTCTACCAGAGAGATCATTACTGCCACGCTGTTGCAAGCCTTGATTACGTAACTCTGCCACCACCTCTGCAGGCTCCTTCGACAATGGAACTCCCACAAACTCAGTATGTTTCTGAGCCCATGCAGTAATCACAGTTACTAACGTCAGAATTATTATGAATAAACGGTTCTGTATCATCTCATTTTAAAATTGTGTGCAAAGATACGAAGAGCAAAGGAGATTAGCGGGGTGTTTAATGTTTTTTAACTCCTATATATAAGAGGTAGTCAGAGTTTTTTCATAATTTTGCAAAGTTATTAGCTACGGCATAAATAACAAAAATTGAGAGTAAAGACCGCATGACAGATATTATACTATCCAGTTTCATCAGTTTATTTGCCCTTTTTGGCAAGGAGGAACTTGTTGACGAGCAACGAGCAAAAGAAATGCTCGTGAATTATCTGCGTCGTCATTTTGGCATCCGCAATATTGATATCTATCTCGACCTATACAGCGATATGCGTATGGCGTATGAGATGACTGACGACCTGAATACTCAGGATACTGTCAGTGGCATTTGCTCTAATCTGCATGGTAAGATTCGCGCCAACGAGGAAGCCCTGCTCTTGTTGCGTCTTATGGAGTTCTGTGGCAGCGATGGCAGTCAGGAGCACTCCATGTTTAAGACTATGGCTGCCAAGTTCTTTATCCCCGACAGCCAGTATCAAGACTTCTCCGACTTCGTAGGCAATCGTCCTACGGAGCACGTTAAATTCCACGACTTAGAAGGTTTCAAGGGACAGATTAAGACCCTCTACGATACAGAGACTGGTCTGCTGCTCTTTACTTATAATGGCAATGACAAGGTATTGCTCAACGATATCCCTGTATTGCCAGGCGCCTATCAGGTATGGTTGCAGAGTAGTGTGTTGAAGGGCAGCAATGGCCGTCCCGTTTACTACTCATCCATCTATAGCACTTATAATCAGGACGAAGACGCCACCCAGCAGGTGGAGTTCTGTGGTCGCGATATCAATTTCCGCTTCCCCAATAGCGACAATGGCATGCACAACCTCAGCTTCACGCTGCACAATGGTGAGCTGCTGGCTATCATGGGAGGCTCTGGAACAGGTAAGACCACCCTACTCTCGCTGCTCAATGGCACCCTCACCCCTCAGGAGGGCACTATCACCATCAATGGTCATAGCATTGTGGAGCCAGAGGCGAAGGCACTCATCGGTTTTGTTCCTCAGGACGACTTACTCATCGAGGAGCTCACCGTTTATCAGAACCTGTGGTTTACTGCCAAGCTCTGCTTCGAAGGCATGTCTGATGCTGACATCGACCATCGTGTGATGAAGACGCTCAAAGACCTCGGACTCGATGCAGCCAAAGACCTCAAGGTGGGTTCTGCCATCAATAAATACATCTCTGGTGGTCAGCGCAAGCGCCTGAATATTGCCTTAGAGCTGATTCGCGAGCCAGCCGTGCTCTTCCTCGACGAGCCCACCTCTGGACTTTCGTCATCAGATACTGAGAAGGTGATTAACCTGCTGAAAGAGCAGACGCTCAAGGGCAAGCTCATCGTAGTCAATATCCATCAGCCTTCGAGCGATGTCTATAAGCTGTTCGACCGCCTGTGGCTGCTCGACAAGGGTGGCTATCCCGTGTTCGATGGCAATCCCATTGATGCTGTCACCTATTTCAAGGAGGCTGCCAACTATGCTGATGCTGAGACCAGTGCTTGTCCCACCTGTGGCAATGTCAATCCAGAGATTGTGCTCAATATCATCGACGAGAAAGCCCTCAACAGCAGTGGTGAGGTATCCGATGAGCGCAAGATGACGCCTCAGGAGTGGCACGAGCTCTACCTGAAGAATCGCCAGCAGTTGCCTGAGGTAGCTGTCAGCGATATCCCCCATTCCGACCAGAAGAAGCCTGGCGCACTCAAGCAGTTTGCCATCTTCCTGCATCGCAATTTCAAGACCAAGATTACCAATACGCAATATCTGCTGATAGCCTTGTTGCAGGCTCCCCTGTTAGCACTTGTCTGTGGCTATCTCACCCGCTTTGCCCCTGCTGAGGGCTATAGCGTGATGGACAACAAGAACCTTGTCAGCTATTTCTTTATGGCAGTCATCGTGGCCACCTTTACTGGCATGAGTGGCAGTGCTGAGGAGATTATCAAAGACCGCGCCCTACTCAAGCGCGAGCGCTTCCTCCACCTCTCTCATGGCAGTTACATCTGGTCTAAGATAGTCTTTATGGGTGGCTTGTCGCTCATTCAGACCCTGCTGTTTATCTTGGTGGGCAACACCATGATGGGCATCCACGGACTCTTTGCGTCTTGGTGGATTATCCTGTTTGCTACAGCTTTCCTTGCCAATCTCACAGGACTATTGCTCTCCCAGTGTCTCAGCTCTGTGGTAGCCATCTACATCAGTATTCCTATGCTGCTCATTCCTCAGATACTACTCTGCGGACTGGTGGTGAGCTTCTCAGACCTCACCCCTAAGAGCACCACGGGCAATGTGCCTGTTATTGGCAACCTCATCCCCTCTCGCTGGGCTTACGAGGCATTGGCTGTCACCTCTTTCACAGACAACGAATACGAGAAGAATTTCTTTGAGCTCGACAAGCAGAAATACGAAAACCAGTTCTTCAACATGGGCTACCTCTACGAGTTGCAGAGCCAGTTGGAGACCATGAAAGACGAGCAGCAGAATGGCAAGCCCGTAGATGCCAGCCATCTGGAGGTGATACGCACCAATCTGCCTCGCCTCACGGAGTTCTGCCAGATGCCTGCCTACGAGGGCGACTACTCTTACACCTCGCTCTACAACTACATGCAGGATGCTGAGCAGCTGCTTGCCAAGCGCAGCAATAAGACCGCCCTGCAGATTGACGCTCAGATGAGCAGTCTCATCCGCAGCATCGGAAAGGATGGCGTGCTCCAGCTGAAGCGCGACAACTATAACTTAAAGCTCGAAGACTGTGTCATCGGTGCCGACCAGCATAGCATGGTTAGCGTTGTTGACAATACCATAGTGCCACGCACAGGACTCATCTTCCTGACGCCCTTCAGTCATTGTGGTAGTGCTCCGTTCTATTCCAGTGTAAAGGTCATGGGTTCCTACCCCATCAAGACCCTCTGGTATAATCTCTCTGTCCTGCTCCTGATGAGCATCATAGCTATCATCCTATTGCTCACCGACTGCCCAGGAAGATACGTTAGACATTGAACATTGAAGATTGAACATTGAACATTGAAATAAATAATACTATTATCAATAAACAACAAAAAAATTAAAACATGAAAAAATTATCTATTCTGGCTGTAGCAGCCATCGTTTTCGCAGCATGCGGAGGAAACAAGAGTGCCAACAACGCAGAAGTGGCAGACTCAGTAAAGAGTTTCGAACAGGAGCAGATTGAGGCAAGCATCAAGATGCACTTCGACAGTATCGCTTCTGAGTTCAGCAAGATGGAGCAGCCCGCCTTCGTAAAGGAGACCAGCGCTGGCATCACCCTCACCAAGGAGGAGAAGCAGGTGAAGCCAACCTATCTGCTCAATGCCAATGTTGCTGAAGAGGCTACCACCCTCGCAGAGAAGTATCGCGTGCTCAGCGCTCTGAATGTTGACAAGCGCATTGCTGCTCTCTATGAGATGCCCGTTGAGGATTACGAAAAGGCCATCACTAAGCTGGCTGCTGACATCGACGATCCTTCTTTCAAGGCTCTTGACAACACTGGTAGCATCTTCGAGACCTCTCAGGCTCTCTACGATGCCATGAACAAGAACGCTCGCATCAACTACTTCTGGCAGATTGCTTCTGCAGCTCTCGTTGAGCAGCTCTACATCGTTAGCCAGAACAAGGACAAGTTCCTCAGCACCTTCACTGACGAGACTGCTGCTAACGTAACCTTCCGTATCATCCTCATCCTCGACGCTACCAACCGTCTGTCTCTCTACGACCCCGAGATTGCACCCGTTGCCGAGGCCCTCACTCCACTGGAGCACCTCAACGCTACTTCTGTTGACGAGCTGAAGGCTCAGTTCGATGATATGAAGGACGAGATTCTCGCTGCTCGCAAGGCTCTCATCAAGAAATAAAGACACATCATTCATTACATCAAGATGATGGCAACATACACTCAACACGATTTAGGTGATGTCAAGCTGCAGCGCAGCCTGACATTGCCTAATGATGTTGAGACCATCCCACAGCTCAACGAGTTCATCGACACCATTGCTGAGACCATTGGCCTCGACATGTCGCTGACCATGAGTCTGAATCTTGCCATCGAAGAGGCAGTAGTCAACGTAATGGACTATGCCTACCCACAAGGCGTCAAGGGTGATGTCACCATCGATGTGGCAGCCTCCGACCAGTGGTTGCAGTTTATCATCAGCGACTCAGGCACTCCCTTCGACCCCACGAAGAAGGAAGAGGCAGACACTACGCTCTCTGTTGACGAACGCCCCATTGGCGGACTGGGCATCTTCTTGGTGCGCCAACTGATGGATACCATCCAGTACGACTATGTTGATGGCAAGAATGTGCTGACATTAAGAAAACAACTCACGACACAAACATCATAACGAAAATGATATTTAATATTCAAGAACAACCCGAAGGCCTGATGACCACCGTATGTGGCCGTCTCGACACCCCTTCGGCAGTGAAGGCTCAACAAGAGATTACTCCCCTGCTTGAGAATGCAGACAAGCTGATTACCCTCGACTGCAAGGACCTGGAATACATCAGCAGCTCTGGTCTGCGCCTCTTCCTCACCATTCGTAAGGAAGCTCAGGCAAAGGGTGGAAAAGTAGTTATCATCAACATCAATGAGGAGATTAAGAAAGTCTTTATGATGACTGGCTTCTTCAATCTGTTTGAGATAAAATAATCTATGGAGCTGAAGATAGCTATCGTTGAGAACAACACGTTGGCAGTACTGGGACTAAAGCAGCTGCTGCAGGCCGTCATTCCCGTGATGGATGTCGACACCTATGGCTCCTTTGCCGACCTGGAGCAGCACAGTCCCGATGCCTACGTTCACTACTTCGTGTCAGTAGACATTCTTCAGAGCCATCGCTCCTTCTTTGCTGAGCGCCGTCGTAAGACCATTGTGCTTACCCCCCAGCCCAGCGAAGACGCCCTCTTCGAGGGTTTCCACTGCCTCTCTGTCAATCAGCCCGAGCAGGAGCTCACACGCGCCATGCTCCACCTTCAGGAGCACGCCCATAGTGGTGGTCGCCACCTGCCCCCTATGCAGGTCAAGGAGCTCACCAAGCGCGAGGTAGAAGTCATGAAACTGATTGTCAAGGGCTATATCAACAAAGAAATTGCTGACAAGCTCTGCATTGGCTTGTCAACCGTTATCACCCATCGTAAGAATATCATGGAAAAGCTGGGCCTCAAGAGTGTCTCAGCCCTCACCATCTATGCCGTAACCCACGGCTATGTTAGCATCAGCGAAGTTTGAAGCCTACCCCCAACCCCTCCCTAAAAGGAGCCTACCCCCACCCCCTCCCTAAAAGGAGGGGAGCTTATAGATAGCTTAAGCCGAGAATAATTAAAATATAAAGGACTGCCCTCACTTCTAAGCGCAGCCCTTAATCTTCAATGTTCAATCTTCAATGTTCAATGTTCAATGTTCACAGTTTCACGCTACTAATATCCACCAAGCCATTCACGATGGCATAGATAGTCAGTCCTGCAGGCGAATGAATCTGTAGTTTGCGTGCAATGTTGCGACGATGCGTTATCACCGTGTTCACTGAGATAAACAGGCGGTCAGCTATCTCCTTGTTCTGCAAGCCCTGCACCACACCGATGATGACGTCGCGCTCACGCTCCGACAGCGCATCCATGTTGTCCTGACCACCCTTGAACACCATTGTCGAGATGTTCTTCGTCACATCATCCTGCTTCAGCTTCTTCTCCAGTCGGCGGATGGCAGGCGTAAAGATGTGGTTCTCCACCTCCGCATGCTGGTGCAGCCAGTCCTCGTTGTTATAGATGTCGTAGAGCGTAGCAGTCAGCTTACTGTTCAGATGCGCATCACTTGGCAGATACTTAATAATGAGTAGCTTCAACTCGCGCAGCTTCTTGTCTGCCGAGTCGTGATGCTTAGAAAACATCTCCACGTTATAGTCAGGTATCGGCTTGCCGTCTATCAGCGACTGCACATACGGGAACAGCGTCTTCTCCTCATACTTCATGTGTCGCTTGATTTCCTGCGCATACTCATCGTAGAACTTCAGCATCAGGTGCCCCAAGGCATCCTGCTCGTTGATGCTCTCCTCCAGTTCGCGACGGATAAATGGCAGTTGGAAGTCGAGATAGTAGTGGTGGCTCGCCTCCAGGTAGTGAAGCAGTGTAGGCACGCTTATCAGCTCGTCTTCCTCACTAATAGCCAAGTCGTTAATGGTAAAGTTCACCACAGCCAGAAACGTATGACAGTCCACCCCATTCATCTCACAGGTCTCTGCCACCGTCTTGTCACCAAAGCCCAGATTGATACCAAACGAGCTCAGCGCCTGCAGCACGCTGTAGTTATCTTTGATAAGCGTAATCATCTTATCCTGCGACTCATACATCTTCACATTCTTCATACCTAAAACATATTAACACTGCAAAAGTACTCATTTTTGGTGAAGTATGCAATACCTACCCTTAAATTCATCATTTTTGGGTATTGCACACTCCTCCTATTCGTAGTGTCTTATTCTCACCTCTATGCCCTCCCCCTTCAGCTGTTCGGGCAGCGCCTTCACGTCCGTCTGTCCGTAGTGATAAGGAAACAGCACCTTAGGCTTCACCACCTTGGCAGCCCTTGCCAGCTGCTCCGTCGTCATCGTATACGGCTGGTTGCAAGGCATGAAGGCAATGTCGATATCCTTGATAGCCTCCATCTCTGGAATATCCTCCGTGTCGCCAGCCACATATATTCTCAGTCCGTCAATCGTCAGTATATAACCATTGTCGCGTCCTTTAGGATGAAACTGCGTGCGCCCCTCACTCGTGTTATACGCAGGCACCGCCTCCACCTTGATGTCATCCAGCACCAGACACTCACCGTTGCCCATCGCCTCGCCCGCGCCATACATCTCTGCGCAGCGCTTGTTCATCACCAGTCGCGTCTTGTCGCCTGTCAGCAGTCTGATAGCCTCCTTGTCGTAGTGGTCGCCATGCTCATGCGTCACCAAGAGATAGTCAGCCTTAGGCATCGTAGCATAGTTGATGCTGCGACCACCCAACCTCGTCACAGGGTCAATCATTATCTCCCTGCCGTCATACACCATACGGATGCTCGCATGCACCAGCGCGTACAACTTCACCGTCTTTCCGCCCTTCGTCTTAAACACGTCCACCTCATAGTTCTCCGTTGTCATGGGCTTATCTGCATCCTGCCACGCCATGATGCCCCCTTTCAGGTTCACACACTTGTAGCCCTCTGCAGCCAACCAGCCTGCCGCAATTGCCGAGCGTCGTCCACTACGACAATACACTGCAATTCTCCGTTCCTTCTCCAGCTTGCTCTTAGCCTGCTCCATGAAGTCGCTCTCCCCCTGATCTATCAAGATAGCCCCTTCGATATGTCCCTCTGCATATTCAGCAGCTGAGCGCACATCCAGCACTATGATGTCAGGCTCATTTATCAATTTCTGGAAGCCCTCCACGTCAACATTCTCAAAATTCTCCTGGCCGCAGGCAGTCAGTCCCAGCATCGCCAGCAAACAAGTCATCATCTTCTTCATATCAGTCTCTCTTAGTTTTGATTACCTATTTCTCTGCAAAGATATCCTCTTTCTTCCAATCTGCCAAATAATTAGGCGAAAATAACAAATAAGGACCACCTGTGCAATCCACACGAATATTCTCAAGATTTTTTTTAATGAAAATTTGGAGGGATAAAAAATTATCCCTATATTTGCAGAAAATAAGAATGATATGCCTACTATACTCTTAGCGTTTGGATTAAGATTCTACTTCTATTCTGAGGAGCATATGCCTATTCATGTGCATGTGGAGAATGCTGATGGACGAGCAAAGTTCTCGTTAGAACCAGAGATTAAACTCATAAAGAATGAAGGGATGAAGCCAAAGGATTTGAAAAAAGCCATGACTCTGTGTGAAACCTTTCAAGAAGATTTTATAGACAAATGGCACGAACACATGGATGATAATGATTCATAACTATGGCAAAGATTAAGAAAGTTTGGTTTGATGCAAATCGCATCTATTTGTTGACTGATGGTGGCGAAACATTGAGCCGCCCTTTGGAGGCATTCCCTCTATTGAAGGATGCATCAGAACTTGACCGACAGGATTTCCAAATCGGACGCTTCGGTGATGATATTCGATGGGAGAAGTTAGATGAAGATGTGCACATCTCTAACTTCTATGACACTGTTGAGCCAAACCCAGACAACGAAGTGGCAAGAATCTTTAGTCACTTCCCTCAAATCAATGTCTCAGAAATGGCAAAGTATATAGGAATCAACAAAAGTCTATTGGCTAAATACATCTATGGTATTAAGAAACCCAGCATAGAAAGAATGCAAAAGATAAAGCAAGCCTTTCATATGATGGGACAAGAACTGATTGCTGTATAATTGGAAAGCGTAAAGTACACTATTAAAATTAAAACGCAGAAATAGATGTTCACACTCACGCGTAATATACAATATTACAATGCGTTAAGTGTGAACATTATTTTTCTATATATTAATATAACTGTGACTAGTATGCAGCGCAAACATCAATGAGACAGATGCCTGTCCCCGATGGTTCTTGGGGTATTAGACACTAGATAGAAGGAGATGGAGGAAGCGTAAAAAACGGGCATATAATTTGGATATTCTATTTATTTATCCTATCTTTGCAACTGTGAGTTTGTGAAAACTTAACGAAATTTATTCTATCAATAACTATAAAACTAAAAACAGTATGAGGAAAAACAGATTATTTTGGTTGTTTGCCACCATCATGATGTGTGGTGTAATGATGACAGGGCTGACATCGTGCAGCGACAGTGATGACAACAAGAGTGACAATCAGAAGAGGGTGGTTGTGTTGCTTCCCGACGATTCCAGTATAGAACGATGGGGCATAGACAAGGCAAACCTGGAGTCTGTGATGGCTACGTATGGTTTCAAGGCCGCGTTCCACGTAGCTCCCGAGACAGCAGAGGGTGCGATGCTACAGGTTAGTCAGCTTAGAGATGCCATCAACGACGGAGTGAAATATGTCGTGCTGACAGCCATTGACTATAAGAAAATCAATGAGTCCGGTCTGTTGGAGCAGCATCCCGACATCAAGGTAGTATGCCACGACCGCTTTATCCTTGACAACCCGCACATAGCTTATGTCTCTTCTACCGACACGAAGGAGGTAGGACGTACTCAGGCGTTGTTCCTTCTCAACCATTTTCACTCTTCGGGCAAGTCTTCCATGACCATTGAAATCCTTGAAGGTCCTCAAACCGATGCCAACGCCAAGGATTATTATGAAGGAGCCATGGAACTGCTCAGAAAATACATTGACAGCGGAAAACTGGTGGTTAAGAGTGGAAAGAAGGAATATAACGATGTGAAGTCTGACAGCTGGACAGTTGCCGATGGAAAGAAAGCCATGAAAGACCGTCTTGCCAGCTATGCAGAAGGTGAGTGTCCAGACATGGTTCTGTCAGCTATTGACAATATAGCTCAGGGAGCCATTGAGGCACTGGAGGAAGCAGGTATTACAAACATGCCGGTCATCACTGGTCAGGACAACAATGCTATGGCGCAGGCTAACATCAAGAACGGCAAGCAGACCATGACCATTGACAAGAACCTGAAGGACATGGCGTACAACACAGCAATGATTGTAAACAGCCTGATATCCAATTCTCCGGTTCATACCAGTCAAACCATCTCCAACATTCCAGTAATCTACTCTAAGATTACCATTAAGACAAAAGACAACTCTTAGTATCACGTGCATCAAACACATAGGGGAGGAGGGGGCAAACCTCCCCCCTAAATATTAGATTACTTTCATTTTGTGCTTTAGTTAAAATGTCTGTGTATAACTATGCGACAAAAGTACAAACTATTTTTCACATCTCCAAATAGAATATGCGGAAACAGCATCAAGAGGTGGCTGATGCATCAAAAAAAGGGGAAGCGTTTTGCTTCCCTTTTAATGGTCAATGCGCAATGCAACTTGTTGTTGTCAGTGTGGTTACTGCTGCTGTAGCTGCTGCGATGACGATACGTAGGATTGTTTCCCAAATCGAATTCTTCTTCATCGCACAGGGGGACTGTCCCGCTGTGCTATGTAAGACTATACATTACGCGTGAGTGTGAACCCTATTTTCTATATGTTTTATTTTTCTATATAGACATTAGTCAGTCTTTTTCTTCGAATCATCACTAAAAGGTTCGCAATATTCCTTGTTCACCACCCTATCTCTCATCAGTTTCATATCGGTAAAGTTACGACTGATATTCTGAACTATCTTGATATAATCATCATGGTCTTTGTCTATTTGATGATAATAAGGTTTTATAGACACACAATTCTTATGTTCAAAGAGGGTATTAAGGAGAGTTCTGTCAGAATTACCACATGAATGTCCCATGACGATAACCTGATAGGGGTCTGATTCTATGAACGACAGCACTTTTCTATAGTTGTCTGATTCAAGATATTTTATTGACTTAACGTTTGCCAAAAACCTGTTATCATTCTTATTAACTATTTTCTTATAGTCGCTATCCAACTCATCTCCATATCCAAAAATCACACTCGAAGGATTACTCAAATCGCCATGAATCTGGTTGACCGTAAAAATAGAACCATCTTTTAGATACAATTGGGCAGTATGAGTATAGTTGAAGTTGAGGAGCATTATGTGGTTAGGGAGGAACAATTCATCAGGTAATTCGTCAAATTGCAGTTTCGTTTTTCTCATGTTCTTTAAGCACCCCTCAACACTACCACTTGAATAACACATACTACCATATTGCCGCAATTTCATATCAAGACTCCATTTATCAAGTTTCAATCCATATTCCACATGTTCTTTCAATGCTTGTTGACCCTCAATAGAAATATCTTGAATTATAATCGGAGCATATATCTTTTGTCTAATTCCTGTATTCAACAAATTATCTAAAATATCAATCTGACTAAGATACTCAACCAACTTTTCTTGTAAGCAATGGAGTCGCTTGTTCAATTTTACAACCTCAAAATCATTGTCATTGTTGAGAGCATAATGTTTCAACAGGTCATAGTATTCGTTTTCAATATCTACCCAACCCATTGTTTCTACACTTTTGATAATTCTCTCAAGGAAAGGAGACATTTTTAAATCACACAATTCCTTGTTTTGTTTTGCAAGGTTTACGACCAAATTTACATCCCAAGGTTTAGTGATATCTGTTCTTTGATAAAGGGATCCCCATACAAAAGCCCAATTATATGCTCCAATATTATCTTTTATTGTGAATGAACATAACTCATCAGACTCACTCCTCGACAATCCGTGCAACAAACGGCGTCCCCAGTCTTCCCAATACCAGTTAATGAAATCTGCATAGCTTGTCTTCAAGCCATGAGCCAAATCGAATCCATTACCTATGAGTACAAGTCTATTCATTTCGTCTTCAGTTTATCTATTTCTTTGAAGAGTTGTTCTATCTTCTCTACGATGCGCTTTTGCTCTGCACAAGGCGGTAAAGGAATAGGAATAGAGGCCAACTTATCTGTTGAGATATGAACAATTATATCTCCTGTAGCAAGTACCTCTTTCTTACTTGAAAAATAGCAAGAATTAATAAGGTAAACAAAATACAGCGGATAGGCAGTAATAATTGTGAAATGACACAAATCACCTCCTACTGCAACTTCGTCCTCTCCAACGTATTGTGCAGCAAGGGCAATGTCTTGCTTGTTTTCACCTGTTAATGCCATAAACAAATCTCCACAATGTGCCTTTCTGCATTTCGCGAATACAGATAACGATGTAAATGAGATAGTTTTATCAAAAGTTGGAGCCATGCGGTATTTTGTATACATCTCTCCATACCTTACACAGGGGTAACCACTATCCAATGTTTCATCTCTCTTTATTCCATTTCCTCTTTCAAATATACCAATGTCTCCCAATCTCACCCACTCCCAACTATCAGGAATGCTAAAGGGGATTTCATCCTCGGAGATGGATTTCTCTTCGAGGTCTTTTTTCTTTAGTTTTCCTTCCTTTACGAGTTGTTTCTTTTCTTCACGAATCTTAGCCAGCAATGCAGAGGCAGGCTCATCGTTGGAGTCTTGAGGAACTAAGCGACCTTCAATAGCTTCTTGCAGGATGCTCTTCTTCAGACGTTCTGGCAGTTCCTCATTCAGCTTATTCAGCTTTTCTTGTGCCTTGCCGTATTCCTCCACCTTTGGCATCAATCCTTCTATCTTCGCCACAATACGTTTTTGCTCAGCGAGGGGAGGAAAAGGAACAAGCATATCAAGAACATGATTTAATTTTAAATTAGCTTGAGCAGATCCACCACCCTGATGGGAAACATTATACCAAAAATAGAAAGAATTTATCGTGTAAAATAAAAATGTGGTTAATTCGTCACTATAAGGTCTAAACTTCAACACTCGTTGATTTAATAGAGCAAAAGTATCAAATTTATAAATTGCAGTTTTTCCTAATGGCTCTGGATTATCAGATTGTGATGATAAACACATCAGCATATCTCCTTTGACAATTTTACTCGCCAACATTTTATCATTAGGATGCTCTACGAAATCATTATTTCGTTTTAAGACAACCTCTAACGTCATTAGATTACCACTTTTTATTACTGGTATGCCCTTCCCCTCTTTATTCGTTTCTGAGGAATTGTAAGCATAGCCATTCTGATAGCTTATGAGCGCTCCCAATCTCACCCACTCCCAACTCTCAGGGACCTCAAAGGGTATTTCATCCTCGGAGATAGGCTTTTCTACGAGGTCTTTCTTTTTGAGATTACCTTCCTTCACCAGTTGCAGTTTTTCCTTACGGATACGGTCAAGCAATACTGATGCCGGCTCGTCATTAGGGTCTTGCGGTACAAGACGGCCTTCTATCGCTTCTTGCAGTATGGAGTTGCGTAACTGTTGTGCGTTCATTTTGTTTTTTTCAACTTTTCTATTTCTTCTTTCTGCTCTTGGTATGCCTTGAGGGCGCGCTGCTTCAAGTCCTCATATTTAGCTTTCCACTCTGCGACTTCTGCTTGTGCCTGTGTCAATTGCTGTTGCAGGGCAGGGATAGCCTGTTCCAATTCAGCAAGGCGCTTGTCTTGCTGCTGACGATAGCCCGTGCGGGCAGCATGCATACGCTCCTTGATGCCTCCTTGAGTGACAAAGGTCTTCTCCAGGCTCTCCATGTATTTGTTCATCATAGTGTCCACCTGAAAGCATAGCGTCAGGCCTACATTCGCCATCTCTTCTGCTGACCACTGCTGGAAATAGGGCTCGTAGTCGCTGAGCTGGTTGTGGCTCTTGGTGAAGTCCTGCATAGGCTGAAAACGCTCATCGCCAGCAGCCCACTGCTTCAGCTGTCTTGACTTCAGGAAGTCTTCATAGTCTTGCCTTAGCTCTCCTATGCTGGCTCTGGCAACATTCAATAGCTTCAGCTCCATCTCGGTAGATGTCTTACCGTCTTCCGAGCCCTCCACAATGTTCTGCTTTCCTGAGCGTGCAGCCTGCACCATCTGGTCAACAGTGCGGTCGCCGTATTGGGGCAGAAAGCGCTCGCAAAAGACGTAGGTCATCTGGTAGAGCACTTCCGATTTCTGATAGAACCAGAGGTCTTGCCACTTTGGCACTTGGCGGAAGATGCTCTTGAAAGGCTTTTCGCTACTTTTTGCCATGGGTGGGATTCTTTTTTATAGTTTTTATAGTATCTATAGTATTTATAGGGGCTATAGGATCTATAGAAGCTATAGGATTTATAGAGTCTATTCCTAGGAGCTGCTGTATCTCTGCCAGCGTCTGATCTATCTTAGCGTCAAGGGCGGTGCGCTGGGCGTGATAGCGCTTGAGCAGTTCTTCAGGGCGCAGTACCTCTTCTTCCTCTTTAGGGAATTTGCACTGGTCGAAGTTCAAGCCGAGGTCTAAAAGCTCTTGGGCAGAGAAGCAGCGTGACTTCTCGTCGCCAGCCTCAGCATCTATTATCTCAGTGCGATTGTTCCACCATTCCTCCATAGGCTTGCAATGACTCAGCAACATGGGCTTGGTCTTAGAGAAGTGCTTATAGCCCTCTGGCATATCCATACGATAGAACCATGTTTCCTTGGTGCTGAAGCCCTCTGCTGCACCTTCAGCCTTCTCGTTGGTAAAGAAGAGTATGTTGGTAGCAATAGAGGTATAGGGAGCAAAGATGCTGCCTGGCAAGCGAACGATGGTATGCAAGTTGAACTCTCGGAGTAGTTTCTCCTTAATGGCGAGCTTGGCATTATCCGTACCAAACAGGAAGCCATCAGGCAGGATGACAGCTGCACGACCATTCTTAGCCAAGCGATACTGGATGACTACCATGAAGAGGTCGGCAGTCTCACTGGAGCAGAGGTCGGAGGGGAAGTGGCGCTTTACGTCGTTCTTCTCATTGCCACCATAGGGCGGATTCATCAGGATGACGTCAAACTTATCGTCATCGGTATAGTTCAGCACATCTTTGGTCAGCGAGTTGCCATGATTCACCTGTGGTGAGTCAATATCGTGCAACAGCATATTAGTGACACAAAGCATGTAAGGGAACTGCTTTTTCTCGATGCCATAGATGGACAGAGCATATTGCTCTCTGTCCTCGGCGGTCTTTACCTGCTTGTCGAGGGCTTTAAGCCATGAGGTCAGGAAGCCACCAGTACCACAAGCGAAGTCTGCCATGCGCTCACCAATCTTAGGCTGGATAATCTCTGCCATGAAGTCTGTCAAAGCACGAGGTGTATAGAACTCACCAGCAGAACCAGCAGACTGCATCTCCTTAAGGATGGTCTCGTAGATTTCGCCAAAGGCATGACTCTCTTCGTAACTGCTGAGGTCGAGGGCATCAATGACATTGAGCAACTGGCGCAGCAGCACGCCATCCTTCATATACTGGTTGGCATCCTCGAAGGTGGCACGAACAATGGCACTACGCATAGGAGTATCGGGATTAACTTCCAGACTCTTAAGCGTAGGAAAGAGCGTATTATCAACAAAGTTCAGCAACTTGTCGGCAGTCATGGCCTCGCCAGTGCCGTCGTCTTTAGCCCAGTTGCGCCAACGACATTCCTCAGGTATGAATGAATGGTAGTTATCCTCGTTGAATTCCCAATCGTTTTCTTTCTCATCATATACTTTCAGAAACAGCATCCATGCTATTTGTTCTATTCGCTGGGCATCGCCATTGATACCCGCATCGTTACGCATGATGTTTCTGACGTTCTTTACAAAGTTTGTTAGTGCCATTTATATTAATTGAACAGTGAACATTGAACATTGATAATTAGCCTACGCTGTAGAGCTCGGCTTCAAGTTCTTTTATTGCTTCAAAATATTGTTTGTTGCCACCAAAGAAGCGGGCAATATTGGCTGGTGAACCCATCTGACGGAAGGGATCAAGAGTGAGCACCTTGCGATTCTCCAACTGACTGATACCTTCGTTCATATACTTATCGAGCAAAGCCTCTAACACTTTCTGAGCATCAGGACCATATTTATGGAAGATATCACGCTTCTTCACATTCTCTGCTCGCTCCTTGCGAGTGAGTGCCTTCTTACCGTATGCCAGATGAATGATGAAGTCGAAGTCATCAACATCAGTCATGCCCTGCTCCTCTTTCAACGCCTGCAGGTCGATGCCACTTTCACGCATCAGGTCTGTAATCTCTGTCTTTCGCTCTGCCTGATTCCAATGCAGGATAAAGTCATTCAGATTGGCATAGGTGTCATTGATGTTCTTGCGTGTATAGTCGGTGATGCTCTCTGTGCGGAGCAACTTGCCATTGCTATCGTAAACAGACACCACCTTATTGATAACCTTCACCTGACAGCCATCCTTACCGACAAAGGGCTTGGGCTGGTATTCCGTATCATCGCCATCTTCTGCTGCACACTGTGGTTTTTCCGTTGGTTCCTTATAGGGTTTCGCTCTGTCGGGCAGATAGCCTTTATCCACTTCCAGTGGTCCATCCCAATCGGGATCGGCAAAGAGTCGGGTGATATTGCGGAAGTCCATGATGGTGAAGTGCGTCTTGCCTTCCTTCTCACGGATGCGAGTGCCTCGACCAACTATCTGCTTGAACTCGGTCATTGAATTGATGCGCTGGTCGAGGGCAATGAGCTTAACCATCTTGCAGTCGACACCAGTAGAGAGCAACTTGCTGGTAGTGGCAATGACGGGAGTCTTAGAAGCTACGGAAATAAAATAGTCGAGTTTGGATTGTCCATAAGTATCGCTGCCCGTGATGCGCACCACATAGTCAGGATACTTGCGACACATATCAGCATTCTCGTTGACCAAAGCGATGCGCATGCGCTCGGCATGGTCTTCATCAGCACAGAACACAATGGTCTTTGCCATCGGGTCAGTGGCACGAAGATAACTGCTTACCTCATGAGCCACCTCACGGATGCGGTCTTCAATGATGATATTATAGTCGTAATCGGTATTATTGTAGATGCGGTCGTCTATCAGGTTGCCATAGATGTCACGTTGGCCTTTGGTGGGACGCCACTCGTCACCAATATTCGTAGTAATGTTGATGACCTTGAAAGGAGCCAAGAAGCCATCGTCGATACCTTCTTTAAGGCTATACTTATAAAGCGGTTCGCCAAAATAACTGATGTTAGACTGATAGCGAGTTTCCTTGGGCGTTGCCGTCATACCTAACTGGATAGCATCTGTAAAGTATTCCAGAATCTCACGCCAGTTGCTATCGTCCTTTGCACTGCCACGGTGACACTCATCAACAATCACTAAATCGAAGAACTCAGGCTTGAACAATTCCTTATAGTTCTGTGCGCCTTCCTTACCAATCAGTTGTTGATAGAGGGCAAAATATACCTCATGGGCTGTATCCGGATTCTCTTTGTCTTGCTGATAGTTTACCTTGTGAATGGTATTGGTAAGCGGTTTGAAGTCTTGTTCGATAGACTGGTCAACCAACACGTTACGGTCAGCCAGATAGAGCACCTTCTTTACGAGGCCAGCCTTCAGCAAGCGATAGACAATCTGAAAGGCTGTATAGGTCTTACCTGTACCGGTAGCCATTACCAACAGCATGCGTTTCTCACCACGGGCAACAGCATTGACAGTACGGTTTACAGCATTGCGCTGATAGTAGCGAGGTGGAAAGATGTTCTGACCTGTGCAGTAAGGCTGATTGATAACATCCAACTCATCTGCAGAAAGACCAGCGCCATGGTTGCTCTCAGACAAGAAACGATTATAGAGCTCTTCCTTAGTGGGGAATTCGTCCATAGAGAACGAACGCTCACGACCTGTCAGAAAGTCGTATTCGTGGAATCCAAAACCATTAGAGCTAAAAGCAAAAGGAATATCCATCATCTCTGCATACTCCTTAGCCTGCTGCATGCCAAAACTTGGAGAATGGTTGGCATCCTTAGCCTCCACAATGGCGATAGGAGTAGCACGATTGTAGTAAAGCATATAGTCGGCATACTTCGCCTTGCCACGAGCCACAAGATTACCTCTAAGGTTAATCCTACCATCGGTAAGCTTTACCTTAGTCTCCATCGTGATATTCTCCACCGACCAGTTTTTGTTAAGGATGGCTGGTGTGATGTATCGCAACTTGATGTCTTCTTCTGACAATGAGTGAATATCATCCATACTCCACGTGTTTTAGATTCTACTATGCAAAGGTACAAAATAATTACGAGAAAGAAGAAAATAAATCGGAATTTATTTGGTATTGCCCTCACTTTTCTTCACGAAGTGTAGCGTTGCATTCGTACCAGAATAGAGCATTCGGGAAATACCGAAGATTTCTTTATAAAGGACTGTTCGTCCTCTATCTCTATAAATAGAGACAACAGTCAAGATAGGGGCAAAAATAACATGCCCTATCTTGACTAATAAATATTGAATAAAGTACTGGAGTACGGAAGCTCCGTACTCGAGTACTTCTACTTCCGTACTCCAGTACTTTAGCCTCTGTACTCATCCGTAATAAGCATATTGGATGAGCTAAACAGACACCATCGAATAATCATTTTCACTATTTTTAGGTATTGCGCAACACTTCAAATGTTTTTACCTTTGCACTCGGAAAAAAAACAAAGGTAAAAGGAAAAAGAAATGAAAAGTATTGCAACAGCACTCTTGGCCTGTTGTGCACTGACAGTCAGCGCACAAAGCCGCCTCAGCGTGGGTGGATATGGCGAAGTGAACTACTCGCGAAACTTCTATAGTGACCACGTGAGTCGCTACAGTCAGCCGGATGAGCATAAGGACGACCCCTCACACGGACGATTCGACATACCGCATGCCGTCATCTATCTTGGGTATGACTTCGGCAAGGGATGGACCTTCGGCACGGAGATAGAATTTGAGCACGGAGGTGTTGGTCTTGCCTATGAGAAGGAAGACGAAGAAGGCGGCGAATGGGAACAGGAAACCGAAAAGGGCGGCGAGGTAGAGCTGGAGCAGTTCTGGATTCAGAAGTCGTTCGCCGAGTGGGCAAACATACGCGCAGGACATATTGTGGTACCCGTAGGACTGAACAATGCGCACCACGAGCCTCTGAACTACTTTACGGTGTATCGCCCAGAGGGTGAGAACACCATCCTACCCTCTACATGGCACCAGACGGGTATCTCGCTATGGGGACGCTATGGTGACTTCCGCTATGAGGCACAACTGGTGGCAGGACTGAATGCCGACCAGTTTACCAACGTGGGATGGATACATAAAGGACATAAGTCGCCCACAGAGTTTGACGTGGCCAACAAGTATGGCGTGGCACTGCGACTGGACAACTATACGGTGCCCGGATTGCGCATCGGACTGAGTGGCTACTATGGTCACAGTATCGGCAATACGTATCCTGCAGAGAAGGAGGGACTGAGCGCTAAATATAATGGTCGTGTGGCCATCGGGGCTATCGACATGACGTATAAGGCACACAACTGGATTGTTCGCGGACAGGCGGACTATGGATACCTGGGTAGTGCCGACCAGCTGAAGTATATGTATAACCGTAAAAACTCGAAGTCGCCCTTTAAGCACTCTGCCTTTGTGAGCAGTCATGCGTATGCGGTGGGCATCGAGGCTGGCTACGACGTGATGGCGCTTATACCTAAGGCACGTGAGAGCAAGGAGCACCTGTACCTGTTCGGACGCTATGAGGCATACAACCCATACGCCTCAGCTACCAAGAACACGCACTACGACTATACGGAGGTGAAGCGCATGGCAGTGGGTGTGAACTACATGCCAGTGAAGGAGATAGTGATCAAGGCGGAATATACGCAGCGATTCCTGAAGAGCGGGTATAACAATGAACCGGCACTGAACTTCAGCGTAGCGTATGCGGGATTCTTCCATTGAACATTGAACATTGAACATTGAACATTGAACATTGAAGATTGGACATTGAAGATTGAAGATTGAACATTGAAAATTGAAGATTCTCTGACCTAAAGATGCAGAGCGAGCAGAGCTCGTGGGAAGTTTATGATTACTTCATGCGCAGCTAATGTTCAATGGTCAATGATCAATGGTCAATAATAATAGAACAACCACATAAAACATAAAAATAAAAACCAATGAAAAAGTATTTAAGTCTTTCGGTAGCCGTCATCCTCGGCGCGCTGACCTTGACATCTTGTAGCGAGGACAACAACGACGACAATGGTAAAAAGGGCGACATCTATAGCGATGTAACCTTTGGTAACGCTGCCATGGATGCGTGTGACGATCTGGGCAAGCAGTTGGAAAGTGCCAACAGCGTGATTGCTGCTGCTAGCTTGAGCGACGCTCAGGAGGCCTATCTGTATGAGGTGCTGGACAATCTGGTGGACAATGTCATCGTGCCTACCTATACCAAGCTGGCTGACGACACGGAGGACCTGGAGAAGACACTGAACGGACTGAACGTGAACACCATCACACAGGAGAAGATTAACAAGGCATGTGACGACTTTAAGTCGGCTCGCGAGAACTGGGAGCGCTCAGAGGCTTTCCTCGGTGGTGCTGCCTCAGACTTTGACGTTGACCCAACTATCGACTCATGGCCTCTGAACCGTTCACTGCTGCTGACCTATCTGCAGTCTGGTCGCACCGACTTTAGCGACGAGGAGATTGAGGATGCTACCATCTTGGGATTCCACGCTCTGGAGTTCTTCCTGTTCCGCAATGGTCAGCCTCGTAACGTTGCTGAGTTTAAGGGCAACGACACCTATCCCGGATTCACTGCCATCAGCGGTGCCTCAGAGCTGGCTTACGCTCAGCGCATCTGCACCCTGCTGAAGGAGCGCACCTTCCAGTTGCAGGTAGCTTGGGAGGGCGAGAAAAACGCAAGCCGTGCTGCTGTAGTAAAGGCTGCAGGACTGGAATATACTACCGAGAATGGTATGAGCTTTGGCGACAACCTGAAGCAGGCTGGTAAGAACAGTCAGAGCACCTTTGCCTCACTGACCGATGCCATCACACAGGTATTGAGCGCTGACGAGGGTAGCTGCTTCGGCATCTGCAACGAGGTGGGTACTGCAAAGATTGCCAACCCCTTTGCTAATGGTGACATCGCCTACGTAGAGTCACCTTATAGCTACAACTCTATCACCGACTTTGCTGACAACATCCGCTCTATCCGCAACGTATGGTATGGTTCTACCAATGGCAGTGCTGCCACCAAGAGCTTCCACGGATTCTTTGCTCAGGTGGGTAAGGCTAGCGTGAACACGGCAGTAGAGAATGGCTTCAACACCGCCATTAGCAACATCAGCGGTATGCCTTCTCCCTTCGTGAAGTATTGCAGCGTAGTATCAGGTAAGAACTTTGACGACCAGAACAACTGGGAATCTACATCTGGAGAAGAAGAATAATAAACCAACAAAACAGAAATGACGAAATACATAACAAGAGCTACTCTTGGTGGCCTGTTGGCGCTCGCTGGAGCGCTGACAGGCTGCTCTGATAGTAGCGAAGCATTGGAAGATAACCCCTTAGGCGAGCTGAAACCTGCCAAGGAAGTGTTTGGAAAAGCTACGGGTAACTTCTCGGCCGAGGAGTGGTATCCGGGTGGAAAACTGGGTACTACGGAGAAGGCGAGCTACTCGGCAGCAACACCTGCAGTGGAGAAGTTGACGAGTATGATGAACGACTTCAACGTGGGTGAGGGATTCTTTGAGAAGCTCTACACCTTTGACCAAGAGCCCCGCAAGGGACTGGGACCGGCATGGGTGCGCAACAGTTGTATCGCTTGTCACCCCAGCTATGGTCACGGCAAGCGACAAACGGAGTATCGTGCCAACCAGATAGGCAATGGCTATCTGCTGGTCATCTATCATCCCGACGACAACAGCTACGTAGCTGAGGTGACAGGTATGCCACAGACACAGGCTGCTGCGCCCTTTAAGGCACCTATCGACGAGAGCCTGATAAGCATTGAGTGGAAGACGGTGACAGCGATGGAGAGCGGACTGCCCCTGGAGTTTGAGGATGGCGAGCGCTATAGCCTCATCTACCCCGAGGTGCGCATCCCTCAGGAGGCCTTCCACACCAATCCTAAGCCCTCGAACTATGATGTGCGACTGGAGTCAACCATCGGCATCTATGGTACTGGTCTGCTGGATGCCATCAGCGATGAGGACATCGAGGAGCAGTGGAAGAAGGAGTCGAAGTATGTAACGCTGAACCCTGCCATGTGGGACAACGACGCGAAGACCTTCAAGTCCTCGGCTTATTACACAGCGAAGTATAACGATACGGGCAAGTATCATGGCGACCACGGACCCCTGAAGCGCTTTACCTATGCCATGACACGTGGCTCGCTGCAAGATGGTGCAGGCTCGAATGCTATCTGGAACATCACCAACGTGACGCGCTCAGATCGCAACTGGCTCTATACCACCTCGGCATGGGCACAGGCTATGAGCGAAGACCCTGAGGTGATAGCCAGCATCAAGGCCGACCCAAAGTCACCTTATTATGCGGATGGTACGGAGGCTAACATCGCCACAGCAGTGCGCAACCTGCTAGACCCATCGACCAACCAGTATAACAACGAATGGCACAACTTTACACCTGAGATGAACGATAAGCAGTATTATCAGTTTATGGTGTGGCACCGAGGACTGGCTGTGCCTGCTGCGCGCAACTTGGACAATAGCGATGTGCAGCGTGGTAAGGAACTATTCAACGAGATTGGTTGTGCACAGTGTCACCGCCCCTCGTGGACCACGGGCAAGGATGAGATGTGGATAGACAGCTCTATCAAGGCTTATGCCCAGAGCATCGGTAAGAACGCCACCGACCTGCTGCCTCGCTATCCCGGACAGACCATCTGGCCTTATACGGATATGGTGCAGCACCGCCTGTTTATGAAGAACGACCTGCGCACAGGATGGTGTCGCACTACCCCACTCTGGGGACGCGGACTGAGCAGACGACTGACAGGTGCCGACGACCGACTGCACGACTGCCGAGCTCGCACCGTGCTGGAGGCTATCATGTGGCATGGCTATTCAAAGCAGTCGGATGGCTATCGTGCTGCCGAGAAGTTCTACCACCTGAAGAAGGCAGACCGTAAGGCGCTGATAAAATTCGTGGAATCTATCTAATGAAAAGACTAATACTTATACTATCACTCGCGACAATCGTTCTGAGCAGCAGTGCCAAAAATGCGGTACTGCCTCAGGCGACTGCCGCCCGTTTTTGTCAGCTACTGGTATGCGACAACGATGAGCAACTGCTCTCGCTGACATCTTTTCTGCGTAAGAATCCATTAGAGGCAAACGATAGTCTTACCACCGAGCAACTGTTTTGCGACTACATCTTCCACTATGGTGGATGGCAAACGCTGCGCATCTTTCCCTATTGCGATGGCAAGCAAGCCCATTGGTTTGCAGCCACCAGCGAACTGCCCGAGGAGATGCCTGAGGAGCATCGACGCTATATACAAGAGGTGTTGCTGCGCATGCAGAAAGAGGTGGATGCAGAAGAGTGGATAACGGTAGATGCCTACATAGACAGACTCTTGCAATACCAGCGTCAATTCGGTCCTGTGGCCACCACCACAAGTACAGCCTCCCTACCCGTACCCATTATTCTTTCGGTACTGGTAATTCTCTTCTTAAGCATTCCTTTTATTATTCCACGTTTTCAGCTGAAATAAAAAAATCAAGCGTTCCATTTGATTAGAACGCCTGATTTTTATATAGTCAATATATTACTTCACAACAACCTTATTACCATTGACAATGTATACGCCTTTGGCAAGCCCCTTCAAAGAAGTGGCATTATTACGGACTTTATTGCCCAGTGTGTCGTAAACGTCAGCTGGATGTTCTGCAGAGAGGGCAACAATTCCAGAAGCCTCTGTGACAGTCAATATACCATTGGTATATGACAACTCATAATTCAGAGCCTGACCACCACTTAACACGATAGCATACTCTCCAGCAGGACTATCAATGGTTGCCTCTGTTGTAGCTGTAGGCTTAACTATCAGTACGCTCTCATTCTCCCCATTCTTCCAACCACTATAATTGAGAACGAATGCAGGATTGGCCTTACCCTGCTCACGCGTAGCATTCTCCACGGATACCATTAGCGGAGCTTCTTCGATGGTCAGGACTCCATTGACATAAGTATCATTTTCGTTGATTACGCTACCTTTCGAGATGACAATAGGATAAGTGCCGACAGGGGATATCACTGTGGCTTCACAAGTAATCACCGGAGTACCAACCAATTCTGCACCTTCACTAGTATATTCAAAGGTAGGATTAGCCTCTCCATACTCACGGGTATAGCTATTTGCGATAACCGTGACAGGATTTGCTTCTTCGATGGTCAGCGTACCATTCACATAAGACAAATAGTAGTTCTGAGCTTCTGCATTGTAAATATAAATAGGATACGTTCCAGGACTACTATTAGAAGTGGCCAATGTAACAATTGTAGGCTTCGTTATCAGCACATCATCTGTTTCGTCATTCTTCCATCCTGAATAAATAGCTTCAAGCGTAGGAAGTTCATCACCCTGCTTTATCGTATAACTCTTTGCAGTAATTGTTAATGGAGCTGGATTGACATACAGAGAACCATCAATATAGGTAACGTTATAGTTGGTAATAGTTCCCTTCGTGACTACAATAGGATAATTACCTACAGGTGATGTCTCTATAGCTTCACAAGTTATCTCTGGAGTACCTACTAATTCTGCGCCATTGCAGGTATATTCAAAGGTAGGATTAGCCTCTCCATACTCACGAGTATAGCTATTTGCGATAACTGTGGCAGGATCTGCATCTATGATAACTAGTCTACCTTTCTGATACACCATCTCATAGTTTGGGGCCTCAGCACCAGAGACTATAATATCATACGTTCCTGGCTCACTGGCAGATGTAGCTGTAGTTGTGGCAACAGGTAGTTTAGTCAAGATATCCGTAGTCTCACCATTTTGGAAACCATAATAATCGACCTCAAAGTTTGGAAGCTCTTCACCCTGCTTAATCATATAGTCCTTTGCAACAATGGTTAGCGGAGCAGCTTCAACAGTCAACACACCATCAACGAAGGTTGGTGCATAGTTAGACACACTGCCCTTTGTAATAACAATAGGATAAGTGCCGACAGGGGATGTCAAAGTAGCCTCACAAGTAATCTCTGGAGTGCCTTCCAATTCTTCTCCCTCACTGGTATACTCGAATGAGGGGTTATACTCTCCATACTTACGAGTATAACTCTTGGCAGTAATAGTAACAGGAGTTATTTGGGCAAGCCTTGCATATATTTTTTTTATTTCTGTATATGGAATTAAATCATGTTTTACCTCCGTTTCAACATATATATAATGATGAGCCAAACCGTCATCCTCCATTACAGAGGATCCACTAATTATTGGATATTCAGGAGTGATAAGATAACACATTTCTGTACCATCTGTTTTCTCTATCACTGTCTCATACAACTCTGTTTGAGCCAAGCCTGTCAGCGGAAATCCGATGAACAAGAAGAATATTATTCCCCAATGCCTATATTTTGGATATATTGTTTTCATATCTAGATATTATTAGGTTCAACTTTATTTTTTCTTCAGAGCATCACGCCATGTTCCATTTAGGAATACAGGAGGAGCTGTACGATATTCACGCTCAACAACTGAAGCACGTCTGCTGGCACTGATTATAGCTTGAACATACTGATTATGACCATACTCGTCGAATGCTACGAAGTCCTCATAGTTATAAATCCAACTTTCACCTTCAGACTCCTTCATCACTAGCTTATAGATTTCCTCACGGCATGGAGCATTGAATGGAACATCATTATAGCGCATCATGCTGTTTTCAGTAGCACGATAGGCTCCAGAAGCGTAAAGGTAAGCACCCTCATAGACACCTATTCCTTCATCTGCATAACGCTCATCGTTAATGAACTTAGCCCACTTAACTTCTGTCGGAGCAGAACGCCAGTCTACATTGGCACCCCAGCCTAGGGTTGTCCAAAAGTTTTCGAGTTCTTCTTTCTTCTCCTCAGGCAATGACAGTTCCTCATTACCAGGTTCTACATACTCGTCGAAGAAGTGACCAATGCCATGTCCACCCGCTTCATGAACCAATACGTCTGAAACACCATCCATCGAGAAGCAAACATATGAGTTGTCTGCCATCATCGTACAATGGCTTCGACCATGACTATCATTATTATAGATAACATTTACTCGCATTGGACGATTAGGAATCAAGGTCGTAACTTTTGATGCATATTCTAAAGCCTTAGAAATATCTTCATCAATAGCATGCTTGGCATTACCAATGAATTCTGCATTAGGCGAAACCGTCTTAACTGCATAAACATTGAAACGATCACGAAGTGATTTATAAGGCTCATAAGAGAAGAACACTCTGAGAGCTTGTTCCATTCTTCTTTCGAAATCGCCTTCTTCAATAGCTTTATCAGTAAATCCTTCGCCTACAAAGACTAGGTCAATACCCGTCCCTTGAGTCGCAGTTTGTAATACAGTAACCTCACCATCCTTTGAATAGTCTGTTGAAGTGTATAAGTAGTCTGCAGGACCGAGATTATCCTCTATATATTTAAATACATTCTCTCGATAATAGCCATTTGGAATTTGATTATTGCCTTCATCGTCCATTAAACTATTGAATACGATATGTCCGTTTTGGTCAACAAGAAATACCTGAGGTACACCACCTATTTTAAAAATCTGAGTACCACACTCTCTCAACTCCCCCCAATCCTTGTAAATAGTATTGTTCCATGGAATCTCATGAGTGGTCATATAATCTAATAATCCGTCATCAGAATAACTTAGATCATAATGGATTCCAACCACTTCAAACCCTTTTTCCTTATAAGCTTTATAGAAAGGTATCAATATTTTATTGAACCCTTCTGAGTAGCTACACCACAATCCCCACTTGTAAAGAAGCGTATATTTGTTTTTTTTATAAATCTCTGGCAGACTAAGTGTATTGCCATATACATCCAACGTTGTAAAGTCTGGAGCTGGAATAACAAGGTCTGATATGTCTAGTGGCGTATTTTGAATGACAATATTTGGCCAAAAATCCATAAAGCGTGGATGATTTTGGATACTCGCAGGAACTTTACCACTAAAATAGTTATTCGACACGTCAAAATTTGAGGGTGGAATTTCCTTATTATTCATACAATCCAGAATGACAGATTCTGGAAGTGGACCACTTAACTTATTACCATAAAAAGTAAAAGTACCCAAATGTGGAAGTTTGCTTAGTCTTGGAGGAATTGTTCCTGTCAGATTGTTGCCATCTAAAGAAATCAATTGAAGAGAATAAATATTTGCTAAATATTCAGGTATTTCTCCAGTAAAAGCACTTGAAACCATATTTAATGATCTAATTGGTCCCCATTTCTGAAGGCAATCAGGTATTGGACCTGGAGTTGATATGTTGTTGGGAGTACAGTTCAACCACATAGTTTCAACCCAAGGAACATGATTCTCATGGCCATAAGGATCTACATGACCATTAAGACCATACCAAAGCCAAATAGGTTCGTCAGAGCACCAGTTGTCCTTACGACGCCAAGTATCTCCTTTCTTTTCCTCATAGAATTCTTTGAGTGCCTTTCGCACTACTTTCTCATCATATTCGAAAGTTTTAAAATCGATGCTTTTAACATTATCCAAAGAGAATGATGTTATTACTTTCCAATCTCCATCAAGATATTTGTTTTCCTTGAAGTTCCATACAACTTTACCATCTTTCACTTCAGGTTTGAGCCCACTAGTCCAAGCCAAATCGTACTGAATACTATCCCCAGTAGTCTGTAAGATACTGACATGCTGATTCTGAGCCACTAGCACTAAGGGAAATAATGCTAGAAAATACAATAATAGTTTCCGTTTCCTCATAGCCAATATAGTTTTTAGTTATTGTATAAATATAGTTCTAGATTTATAATTGCACACGACAAAACACAAAACGAACCTCTGCCGGTGACATTTCCTCTTATCTTCGTCTGCAAATATAGCAAGAATTATTTATGGTTCCAAATATTTGCCGAATTATTTCAAAAAAAGGAAACAGATGCTAACGGCTGACGCGACCAAGAAGTTAACGCCATCACTAGCTATGCCATACTATCTGTAAAGTATCTCCTAGACCTCACTACATGTAATATATAAAAAATTGAGAGCAAAAGAGAAAGAGGATGCGTCAGAATTCTGGTGCATCCTCTTTGTATGATGAATATGTATAATGCTTATGCTCCTACAATCTCGCGAGCTCGTGCCAAGGCGAGGTCGATGTGATTGCAGATATTCTCAGTGCCTAAGAGTTGTTCGAAGTTGTTGCGGCGCAATACTGCATCAACCTTGGCATTGACACCAGAGAGCACTACCGTGATGCCTTCCTTCTGACTTGTCAGACACATATTCTCTAAGTTGTGCAGACCCGTAGAGTCAATAAAAGGAACCTTACGCATACGGATGATGCGTACCTTGGGCTTATGACCGAAAGGTGCCACAATATCCTCAAAACGGTTGCCGGCACCAAAGAAGTAAGGGCCGTTAATCTCGTACACCTCTACATGTTCGGGAATGGTAAGATGCTCCAAATTACCACGCTCCATATCTGCATCCTCGTTGAGGTCAATCTCGTCGAGTACGGCACGTACCTCGGTGGTCTCAGCCATACGACGCATAAAGAGCAGACAAGCACAAACGAGTCCGAACTCGATAGCGATGGTGAGGTCGAAGATGATGGTGAGGAAGAAGGTCAACAACAATACGGTGACATCGCTCTTAGGATTGCGCATCATAGCCAAGAACGAGCGCCAGCCACTCATACCATAGCTGACAACGACCAGTACACCCGCCAGACAAGCCATCGGGATATACTGAGCCAACGGCATGAGGAACAGGAAGATGAGCAACAATACTACGGCATGCACGATACCAGCCACAGGGGTGCGTCCACCATTGTTGATATTAGTCATGGTACGAGCGATAGCACCAGTAGCAGGAATACCGCCAAAGAGGGGTGATGCGATATTAGCAATACCCTGACCAATCAACTCAGTATTAGAGTTGTGGTGGTCGCCAATAACACCATCAGCCACCGTAGCAGAAAGCAATGACTCGATAGCTCCCAAAACAGCAATCGTTACTGCAGGGCCAACCAAGCCTTTGATGGTTTCCCAAGAGAGCTCAGGAACTACAGCACCAGGCAGTGTAGAGTTGATGCTAAAGCGATCGCCAATGGTCTCGATAGAGGTAACACCTGCATACTGCTTCAGCAACAATACGGCCACCGTCATCACGATGATAGCTACCAGAGAGCCAGGAATCTTCTTGGAGAAACGTGGAGTAATAGCGATGATAAACACACTGACAATACCCACCAAAGCACTCCAACAGTCGATGCTACCTATATTATATATATAGGCGCCCCACTTCTCTACGAAGTCAGAGGGTACTTGGTCAATCTGCATACCCAGCAGGTCTTTCACCTGCGTAGTAAAAATGGTGACAGCGATACCACTGGTAAAACCTACCACAATGGGATAAGGAATGTACTTGATGATGGTGCCCAAGCGGAGTACACCCAGTAAGATAAGGAATACGCCAGCCATCAGTGTGGCAACGGTGAGTCCCTGAATACCATACTGTTGGATGATGCCATACACAATAACGATGAAGGCGCCCGTAGGACCTCCAATCTGTACCTTACTACCTCCGAAGAGCGAAATAAACAAGCCAGCGACGATGGCGGTGATAATGCCTTTCTCAGGTGATACACCACTGGCGATACCGAAGGCGATAGCCAACGGAAGTGCAACGATACCCACAATCAGTCCGGCCATCAAGTCGGCTACGAAAGTCTTGCGATCATAGTTCTTGATGGCCGAAAAGAATTTAGGCTTAAAATCTAATGTCTTCAATTCTATTACCTTTTATTATTTAAACTTATTAATTAACCAATGACAAATTGTTTTCCTCTTGCTTATCTTTTCCCCAACTCTTTGGGTTATTTCTGCTTCAGCAGATCACGAATTTCTGCCAGCAGTTCCTCCTGCGTGGGACCCTTAGGAGCCTCAGGAGCAGCGGGTTCCTGTTTCTTACGATTCAGCTTGTTGATACCCTTCAGCATCAGGAAGATACAGAAAGCAACAATCACGAAGTCGATAACACTTTGGACAAACTGTCCATAAGTAATGTTAGCCTCACCGATAGTAGCCTTCAAGCCGGTGAAGTCGATACCACCAGTGAGCATACCGATAATCGGCATCAGAATGTCGTTGACCAGACTGGTAACAATCTTACCAAAGGCAGCACCAATGATAACACCTACTGCCATGTCCATCACGTTGCCTTTTACAGCAAACTCTTTGAATTCTTTAATGAAACCCATAACTTCAAATTTTTAATTTAACGTTATATGTAAAAATTGCTATCTGCATTTTGCAATCTTGGCCTCTAAATGTCCGCATTTGGTATTTTTCGGCTCACAAATACACTTTTTTATTATTATTAAGATTGATTTCAAGTGCAAATATAGATATTTTTTTGTAACTTTGCGCTCGAAAACAGAAAAAAGTGCTCAGAAATGGGTATTTTTTGACTTTGAAAGCAAAATTGTAACTCATTTTTAATAAAAAGATTTAGTAAATTATGACAAAAGTAGCAATTAACGGTTTCGGCCGTATCGGTCGCCTCGCTTTCCGTCAGATGTTCGAGGCTGAAGGTTATGAGGTAGTAGCAATCAACGACTTGACAAGTCCTAAGATGCTTGCACACCTGCTGAAGTATGACACCGCTCAGGGTGGTTTCTGCGGTAAGTTCGGTGAGAACAAGCACACTGTAGAGGCTGGTGAGGACTTCATCGTTGTTGATGGTAAGAAGATCACTATCTATGCTATTCCTAACGCTGCTGAGCTTCCTTGGGGTAAGCTGGACGTAGACGTTGTTCTGGAGTGCACAGGTTTCTACACTTCTAAGGAGAAGGCTTCTGCTCACCTGACTGCTGGTGCTAAGAAGGTTGTTATCTCTGCTCCTGCTGGTAACGATCTGCCTACTATCGTTTACAATGTAAACCACAAGACTCTGACTCCTGCTGACACCGTTATCTCAGCTGCTTCTTGCACAACAAACTGCTTGGCTCCTATGACCAAGGCTCTGAACGACCTCGCTCCAATCCAGAGCGGTATCATGACCACTGTTCACGCTTACACTGGTGACCAGATGATTCTCGACGGTCCTCAGCGCAAGGGTGATGTTCAGCGCGCTCGTGCTGGTGCTCAGAACATCGTTCCTAACTCAACTGGTGCTGCTAAGGCTATCGGTCTCGTAATTCCTGAGCTGAACGGTAAGCTGATCGGTGCTGCTCAGCGCGTTCCAACTCCTACAGGTTCTACCACTATCCTGCACGCTGTTGTTAAGGGTGATGTAACTGTAGAGAGCATCAACGCTGCCATGAAGGCTGCTCAGAACGAGAGCTTCGGTTACACTGAGGAGAAGCTGGTTTCTAGCGACATCATCGGTATGAAGTTCGGTTCACTCTTCGACGCTAACCAGACTATGGTAAGCAAGATGGAGGACGGCAACTCACTCGTACAGGTTGTTTCTTGGTACGACAATGAGAACTCTTACACTTCTCAGATGGTTCGCACCATTAAGTACCTCGCTGAACTGAAATAAGCAGCGAACGCCAAAAGCGTGCTTATTTGGCTGAGTCGCGTTTTTCAGTCGACGGAGTCAACTGAAATAATATCAGACAGATATATTGAAAAAGGCCATTCTGCTATGCAGGATGGCTTTTTTGTATAAAAAATTTGTTTTTTCGCTCGTTTATTCGTATCTTTGCCATCCACGAAGCAATCATATAGATGAAAAAGCTGATAACTATACTAGGACCTACGGCCTCAGGCAAGACTCCTGTAGCTGCTCACTTGGCCAAAGAGATAGGTGGAGAGATTATCTCTGCCGACTCGCGTCAGGTATATCGCCGCATGGATATAGGTACAGGAAAAGACCTGGACGACTATCTAGGTGTGCCCTATCATTTGATAGACATCTGCGAGCCTGGCACCAAGTATAACCTATTCCAATATCAGCAAGATTTCTTTGATGCCTATCAGGATATTCAGCGACGAGGAGTCACCCCTATCCTTTGCGGTGGCACCGGACTGTATATCGAAGCGGTACTCAAAGGTTATAAGCTATCGCCCGTGCCTCAAAACCAGGCACTGCGAGACAGTCTGGAGGGTAAATCACTGGCAGAACTCACACAGATGCTGGAAGCACTGAAGGCAAAGACGGGCTCTAATATGCACAACAAGACGGATGTGGACTCCTGTCAGCGAGCTATCCGCGCTATAGAGATAGAGACCTATAATCTGGAGAATCCTGTGCCACGTCGTGAACTGCCACCCGTGGATTCTCTGATTATCGGTATCGACATCGACCGTGAGCATAGGCGCGAGAAGATTACTCGTCGTCTGAAAGCTCGACTGGAAGAAGGAATGGTAGAGGAGGTAAAAGGATTGCTGGATGAAGGCATCCCTGCAGAAGACCTAATCTATTATGGCTTGGAGTATAAGTTTGTGACGGAATACTTGGTAGGTAAGATTACCTACGACGAGATGTTCCAACGCCTGGAGATAGCCATCCACCAGTTTGCCAAGCGACAGATGACTTGGTTCAGAGGTATGGAGCGGCGCGGATTTACCATCCATTGGATTGATGCCCTTCAACCCATGGAAGACAAGGTGGCACAGATTATCGAGAAAATGAAATAGAGAATAAAATACAAGAGATACAAACACTAAACAGTATAATAGGAAATGGAAGACAATCGGTGGGGCATCCTTTATTGTCCAAAGGGACGCAGTACTAAGCAGCGTGAGAGAATCCAGAAGGTTTTAGACGACCGTCAGGTGCAGTACGACTTTGTGCAAAGCGAGTCGACTGACAGCGTGGAGCGCCTGATGAATATGCTCATTCACAATGGTTATAAGACCATTATCATCATTGGTGGCGACTCAGCACTGAACGATGCAGTCAACTGTCTGATGAGCGTAGAGAAACAGGTGCGCGACCAGATAGCCTTGGGCGTGATTCCGAATGGTATTCTCAACGACTTTGCCCGCTATTGGAACTTTAAGGAGAAAAACCTCGAACAAACTGTCGACTGGCTCATCAAACATCGTGTGCGCACCATCGACTTAGGCTGTCTGCGCTATACCAACAAGAAAGGACAGCAGTGTCATCGCTATTTCCTCAACTGTGTCAACATCGGTCTTATTGCCGACATCATGAATCTGCGCCGCCAGACACGCTCACTGCTAGGCTCACGCACCCTTTCGTTTATCGTATCCATCTTCCTGATGATTTTCCACCGCATGGAGTATAAGATGCGTGTCAGAATCAACAGCGACCTAGTAGATAGAAAGATGATGACCATGTGTGTGGGCAGTGGTCCGGGCTACGGACAGACGCCTAATGCTGTACCTTACAATGGCATGCTTGATGTATCACTGATATATCATGCAGAAGTGCTACAAATCTTTGCCGGTTTGTGGTTATTGGTCACCGGTCGTTTCCTTAACCATCGCAGTGTGCATCCCTATCGCACTCGTGAGGTGGTGATTGAAGAGGCCAAGCATGCATTGGTGGGTGTTGACGGACGCCTGATTGGAACCCCTGTCGGATGCTATCGCATCACGATAGAACAGGAGGTCATCAATTTCCTCATCCCCGATTAAGCATTTCGACTTATTGGTATCATTGTCGGCATTTTTGATGCGAGAAAGCATCGCCGAAGTACAAAATAATCGGTTTTTACAAAAAAAATCGAAATATATTTGGTAGTCCCAACGAAATTGCTTACTTTTGAGGGTGATTACAATATCTAAAACACTTAAATCTCAAAATAGGAACTATGAGTTATTTACGATTCGAGAAAGCTGTAATGACCAACCTTGAGGAGTCACTCCATCGTGAATTGCTGCGAACAAACCGTTCTGGTGCCTATAGCGCGTCAACGCTTGTTGACTGCAATACGCGTAAGTATCACGGCTTGCTAGTTGTGCCCGTGCCTGAGCTTGATGATGAAAACCATGTGCTACTATCATCGCTCGACTGTACGGTCATTCAACATGGCGCAGAGTTCAACCTTGGACTCCATAAATACCAAGGCAACAATTACAGTCCAAAGGGTCACAAGTACATCCAAGAGTTTGACTGTGACATAGTACCCACCACGCTCTACCGCGTTGGTGGCGTGTTGTTAAAAAAAGAGGTAGTCTTCCATCACTATGAAGATCGTATCTTGATTCGTTACACACTAGTTGATGCCCATTCTGCCACAACCCTCCGTTTCCGCCCATTCTTGGCATTCCGCTCTGTTCGCCAGTTCACTCATGAGAACTCTACAGCATCACGTGAATATAGCGAGGTTGACAATGGCATAAAGACCTGCATGTATGCTGGTTATCCAGACCTGTATATGCAGTTCGACAAGAAGAATGAATTCATTTTCCACCCCGACTGGTATCGTGGCGTTGAATATCCCAAGGAGCAGGAGCGAGGTTATGCCTCTAACGAAGACCTGTATGTGCCTGGTTATTTCGAGATGCCTATCAAGAAGGGTGAAAGCATCGTCTTCTCTGCCTCTACATCGGCTATTAAGACAAGTACGCTGAAGACGCTGTTCCAGAAGGAGGTAGAACAGCGTGTTCCTCGCGACAACTTCTATCACTGTCTGGTTACAGCAGCTCATCAGTTCCACAATCGTAAAGCCAATGACGACCGTTACCTGTTGGCTGGTTATCCTTGGTTTAAGTCTCGTGCTCGCGACACATTTATCTCTCTGCCAGGTTTGACCCTGTCTATTGGTGAGATAGACTATTTCGAGCTGGTAATGAAGACTGCCGAGCGAGGATTGCGCGAATTCATGGAAGATAAGCCCCTCAGCGTAAAAATCTATGAGATAGAACAACCAGACGTTCCCCTGTGGGCTGTTTGGGCAATGCAACAATATGCTAAAGAAGTTGGCCGCGACAAATGCTATGAAATGTATGGCAAGCTACTTCAAGACATTGTACGCTTCATTCTCGATGGCAAACATCCTAACTTGCGTCTCGATGACAATGGATTGCTCTATGCTAATGGTCGTGACAAGGCCATCACATGGATGAACTCTACCGCCAATGGCAAGCCCGTAGTTCCTCGCTCTGGCTATATCGTTGAGTTCAACGCACTTTGGTATAATGCTCTCAAGTTCTGTGCACTGATGGCTTCTGAGAAAGGAGACACAAAGGGCGCAGAGAAACTGGAAGAGATTGCTGCTAAGGTGAAAGATTCGTTCATCAGCACTTTCCTCAACGAGTATGGTTATCTGCTTGACTATGTTGATGGCAACATGATGGACTGGAGCGTTCGCCCCAACATGATATTCCCTGTGGCTTTCGACTATTCACCACTAACACAGGAACAGAAGAAGAGCGTACTCGATGTTTGCACACGAGAGTTACTTACTCCCAAGGGATTGCGCTCACTGTCTCCTAAGAGTGGTGGTTATAATCCTATGTATGTTGGTCCACAGGTACAGCGCGACTATGCTTATCATCAGGGCACAGCATGGCCTTGGTTGGGCGGTTTCTATATTGAAGCCTGCCTAAAGCTCTATAAGCGCACTCGCCTTTCATTCCTTGAGCGCCACATGGTGGGCTATGAAGAAGAGATGGACTATCATGCTCTTGGCACTATCAGTGAACTGTTTGATGGCAACCCACCCTTCTACGGACGCGGTGCCATGGCCTTCGCCATGAATGTGGCTGAGATTCTGCGTTCAGTGAAACTGTTGGAGAAATATTCGTATCAGAAATAAATAAGGAGGAAACACTATGAAAGTATTAATGTTCGGATGGGAGTATCCTCCTCATGTATTCGGTGGACTGGCCACCGCCAATTATGGTATCTCTCAGGGGCTTCATGCACAGGGCGATATGGATATCACGCTCTGTCTTCCCAAGCCTTTTGGTGATGAAGACCGTTCTGCTTGTGATATCATAGCCATGAATGCGGTACCTATCGCTTGGCGTAATGTTGACTATGACTATGTTCGTGAGCGTATTGGCAACATCATGGACCCAGATTTATATTTCCGCTTGCGCGAACACTTGTATGCCGACTTCAACTATATGCACGTCAACGACCTTGGCGCTATGGAGTTTGCAGGCGGTTATCCTGGTAATCTGCACGAGGAAATCAATAACTACTCCATTATTGCCGGTGTGGTAGCTCGTACACTCGACTATGACATTATCCATGCTCACGACTGGCTCACCTACCCTGCTGGTATTCACGCCAAGCAGGTTAGTGGCAAGCCTCTCTGTATTCATGTTCATGCTACTGACTTTGACCGCTCTCGTGGTAAGGTAAACCCCACCGTTTATTCTATCGAGAAGAACGGTATGGACAATGCCGATTGTATCATGTGTGTGTCAGAACTGACACGCCAGACGGTTATCAATCAGTATCATCAGGACCCACGCAAGTGCTTTACAGTACATAATGCCGTTTATCCACTGCCAAAAGAATATCAGGACATTCCTCGTCCCGACCATACCGGCAAGGATAAAATAGTAACGTTCTTGGGACGTATCACCATGCAGAAAGGTCCTGAATATTTTGTTGAGGCAGCCAATATGGTGATTCGCCGTACCAATAACGTACGCTTCTGTATGGCTGGCTCTGGCGACATGATGGATGCAATGATTCATCTGGCTGCCGAACGTGGCATTGCCGACCGTTTCCACTTCCCAGGTTTCATGCGTGGCAAACAGGTTTACGAATGCCTTAAAGACTCTGATGTATATGTGATGCCTTCAGTATCTGAGCCCTTTGGTATCTCACCGCTGGAGGCTATGCAGTGTGGTACACCGACTATCATCTCTAAGCAGTCGGGCTGTGCCGAGATTCTCAACAACTGTATCAAGGTTGACTATTGGGATGTCTATGCTCTTGCTGATGCCATCTACTCCATCTGTGCCAACGACTCGCTCTTTAAGTACCTCAAGGAAGAGGGAAAGAAAGAGGTTGATCAGATTACCTGGGAGAAAGTGGGTGCATGGATAGCTACCCTCTATAAGCGAACTCTCGGCTGGGAACAGTAAGTTAATTTAGAATTAAGCATTAAGAATTAAGCATTATGAAAACAATTTGTTTATATTTCGAGATACATCAGATTATCCATCTGAAGCGCTACCGCTTCTTTGACATCGGTACCGATCATTATTATTATGATGATTACGAGAACGAGCGTAGCATCACCGACATAGCCAACCGCAGCTATATGCCTGCCCTCACCGCTATTGGCGAGATGATTAAGGAACATGGACAGTACTTTAAGGTTGCATTTTCACTCAGTGGTACTGGTCTTGAGCAGTTGGAGTTCCATGCGCCACAGGTTATCGCCAAACTGCAGGAGCTCAACCAGACTGGTTGCGTAGAGTTCCTGGCAGAGCCTTTCTCTCATGGTCTGTCATCACTGGCCAACGAAGAGACCTTTGCCCTCGACGTAAAGAAACAGATGGCAAAGATTGAAGAGCTCTTTGGCAAGAAACCTACCGTTGCCCGTAACTCATCACTCATCTACTCTGATGACATCGGTGCACAGATAGCTGCTATGGGCTTCAAGGGTATGCTCACCGAAGGTGCTAAGCATGTGCTCGGTTGGAAGTCACCCCACTATGTATACAACTGTAACATGGCTCCAAACCTGAAGCTGCTGTTGCGTGATGTAGAACTCTCTGACGATATCTCACTGCGCTTCAACAATAGTGACTGGGAGGGCTATCCTCTCTTTGCCGACGACTATATCAATCGTATTGCTCGTCTGCCTGAAGAGGAGCAGATTATCAATATCTTTATGGAGCTCTCTGCACTGGGCATTGCTCAGCCGCTCAGCTCTAACATTCTCGACTTCCTGAAAGCACTGCCTGGTTGCGCGAAAGCCAAGGGCATCACCTTCTCTACACCTACAGAGATTTGTATGAAGGTGAAGAGTATGGGCGACCTCAATGTTCCTGATACCCTGAGCTGGGTGGATGAAGAGCGCGATGTTTCTTGCTGGTTGGGCAACGCTATGCAGCGCGAGGCATTCAACAAACTCTATTCTGTTGCCGACCGTTTGCGCATTGCCGATGATCCACGTATCAATCAGGACTGGGACTACCTACAGGCTTCTAACAACTTCCGCTTCATGACCACCAAGCCTTCTAACGTAGGACTTGACCGCGGTATCTATAGCGGACCGTTCGACGCTTTCACCAACTATATGAACATCCTTGGCGACTTCATCAACAGAGTCAATGCCCTCTATCCTCAAGAGATTGAGAACGACGAGCTGAATGCCCTGTTGACTACCATCCGTAATCAGGGTGACGAGATTGAGATGAAGGACAAGGAGATTACGCGCTTGAAAGCTCGTTTGCAGAAGTTGGGAATTGCTGAAGATGAACCCAAAACAGCCGAACCTAAAAAGGCGGCAGCTCCCAAGAAAGCAGCAGCCGTAAAGAAAGAGCCAGCCAAAAAGGCTGCTCCCAAAAAGGCTCCAACAAAGAAGACTCCAACAAAGAAGTCTCCAGCAAAGAAGGCTGTGTCTCCTAAGACTAAGGAAAAGAAATAACGAGTTATGAAACGTATAATTCTTCCACTACTGTTGCTGCTGACCATTACTGCTTATGGTCAGCAGCGACTGCGAGTATCCATCCTTGGTGATTCATACTCTACTTATCAGTATTATATTCCAGAAGGTAACGAACCTTGGTATTTTGACCCTATGCGTGCAGACCTCACCGATGTCTCTGATGTTCGTCAGACTTGGTGGTGGCAGGTAGTTCACGATGGTGGTTTCATTCTCGAGAAGAATGACTCCTATAGCGGTTCTACCATCTGTTATACAGGATATAATGATGAAGACTACTCTCCACGCTCTTTCATCACTCGCCTACCCCGTTTAGGTTCACCAGACATCATCTTGATTTTCGGTAATACCAACGATAGCTGGTGTGGTGCCAAACTTGGCGAGTATCAGTATGGAAACTGGAAGCGTGCCGACCTTTACACCTATCGTCCCGCTTTAGCAAAATTGCTGAACGATGCACAAAGCCGTTATCCTAACGTACGCATCTTCTTCATTCAGAATACGGAGCTGAAGCCCTCGTTTGTAGAGTCTACACAGGTGATCTGCAAACACTATGGCATTCCCGTTATTCAACTGAAAGACATCAAGAAACAGGCAGGTCATCCTAACATCGAGGGAATGCAAGCCATTGCAAAACAAGTATTAGAACAAGTGCAAAAAGCACTTCGCTAAGCAATGATTCTTATAGAAAAAACAAAAGCCCCATCCTTGCGGATGAGGCTTTTTTCTTATTCCCACTCGATTGTTGCGGGTGGTTTTGAAGAGATATCGTAGCAGACGCGGTTGACACCACGAACCTTGTTGATAATCTCATTAGAGACCTTTGCCAAGAAGTCGTAAGGCAGATGTGCCCAGTCGGCAGTCATGGCATCAGTAGAGGTAACGGCACGCAGAGCAACGGGATGCTCATAGGTACGCTCATCACCCATAACACCTACGCTGCGTACAGTAGCCAGCAAGATAGCGCCGGCCTGCCATACCTTATTATATAATGTCTCTCCATCAGCATCTACATATTCGCGAAGACCACGGATATAGATATCGTCGGCATCCTGAAGAATGCGAACACGCTCACGAGTGATATCACCCAAGATACGTACTGCCAAGCCAGGACCTGGGAAGGGATGACGGATAATCAAGTGCTCAGGCATACCCAACTGGCGACCTACACGACGCACCTCATCCTTGAACAACCACTTCAGAGGCTCACAGAGCTGCAAGTGCATCTCCTCGGGCAGTCCACCTACATTGTGGTGACTCTTGATAACCTTACCCGTAATATTGAGTGACTCGATGCGGTCAGGATAGATAGTACCCTGTGCCAACCACTTGGCATCGGTAATCTTCTTAGCCTCAGCATTGAATACCTCTACGAAATCGCGACCGATAATCTTACGCTTCTGCTCTGGATCGGTAACACCTGCCAAGTCGCCAAAGAACTTCTCAGAAGCATCGACACCAATCACATTCAAGCCCAAGCAGCGATAGTCTTCCATCACCTGCTGGAACTCATTCTTACGCAGCATACCGTGGTCAACAAAGATACAGGTGAGGCGATTGCCAATGGCTTTGTTCAGCAATACAGCAGCCACACTTGAATCTACACCGCCAGAGAGTCCGAGGATAACACGGTCGTTGCCCAACTGCTCTTTCAGCTCAGCTACGGTACTGTCAACGAATGAGGCTGCACTCCACTCCTGCTTACTACCACAGATATCTACCACGAAGTTCTTCAGCAGTTGTGTACCCTGCAGTGAGTGATACACCTCGGGGTGGAACTGTACTGCCCAAACGGGTTGTTTGGTAGAGGCAAAGGCAGCATTCTTCACATCCTTAGTACTACCGATAACCTTAAAGTCTTCGGGAATAGCAGTGATGGTGTCTCCATGCGACATCCATACCTGTGAGTGTTGCTCAAAGCCCTTGAAGAGCGGATTGGTGGTGTCTACGGTCTGCAGGTTGGCACGTCCATACTCACGAGAGTCGGCTTTCTCTACCTTGCCGCCAAGGGTGTGAGAGATAAACTGTGCGCCGTAGCAGATACCCAGCACTGGCACTTTACCTACGAACTGCGAGAGATCTACCTTGAAAGCCTCTGGGTCATGAACAGAATAGGGTGAACCACTTAGGATCACACCTATCACGGACTCATCGCCCACAGGGAATTTGTTGTAAGGTAAAATTTCGCAGAAGGTGTCGAGTTCGCGCACACGACGGCCGATAAGCTGTGTGGTCTGCGACCCGAAATCCAAGATAATAATCTTCTGTGTCATTTATACTATTGGTTAATAAAATTTTCGGCTTGGTCGAGTGTTTCTATCTTACCCACATCCATCAGTCGCAAGTCATTCTTCACCAATCCAACGATATGAGCGCGGTGACAAGTGCTGAGATAGAAGTCGATAATGGGGAAACGGTCGGGGAAACGATCCATCAATGGGAACAAGCGGGGTGAGAAGGAATGGATGCCAGAAAACGCGAAAGCGTTAAGTTGAGAGTTGAGAGTTGAGAGTTGAGAATTAAGAGGCACGACATTGAGGTCATCATCGATGGTAAGGTCTGCTTCGCGCAACCACTGATAAGGGCTCTTAATCTCTCCCGTCTCTCTATTCATCCATCCCATCAGTCGCATGGCATTATCGAAGAGCAGGTAGCGCTTGGTTTGGCGCTTGCTCACCAACAATACGGCATCCTCCTCGGGCAGATGCTGACGTGAGAACCAGTCAAAGTCTACATTGTCGAGGATGTCTACATTGTGTATCAAGATGGGGGCATCGTCATGAAACAAGTGCTGAGCTTTCTTTAGTCCTCCACCCGTTTCCAGCAGTTGTTCAGTCTCATCGCTAAACTTTACCATCGGCGCATAGTCTTGTTGGGCCACATGATCGATGATTTGCTGAGCAAAGTGGTGGATGTTTACGATGAAGCGGTCGTAGCCCTGATCCATCAATCGATGGATGTTCAAGTCGAGCAGCGGAGTGCCGCCCACAGGTACCAAAGCTTTGGGCATGGTGTCGGTCAGAGGCTTCAAACGCGTGCCCAGACCTGCCGCCAGAATCATTGCTTGTCTCATATTCTTTGCTTTGAGTTGCAAAATTACAAAAAAAATATCAATAACGGCACATTAAGAATAAAAAAAATAGTAATTTTGCAGCATGAAACCTTATGTATTACTTATAACCGGTATGCTCAGCGTAGCATCAACTACTTATGCCGCTGACGACAATTCTACTTTAGTGATTAACGAAGTGATGCAGTCAAACATAGATTGTATCATGGATGACTTAACGGATTTTCCCGACTCATGGGTAGAGTTATACAACCCGACAGATGCTACTATCAATTTAGGCGATTACAAGATTGGCATCAAGAAGAAGGAGGAGAAAGCATGGCAACTGCCCCAAAAGACGGTGGGCGCTCATCAGCGTGTACTCATCTACTGCGATAAGGCTGGCGAGGATGCTGGCGTATCAGCTCTGCATACCAACTTCCGCTTGGAGTCGGGAAAGGATGGTAACATCTTCTTGTTTAAGAATGGAGAGGCAGTAGACAAGTTGGAGAAGATGGCTAAGCAGCCTGCTCCAAATATTGCTTATGGCAGAAAGACTGACGGTAGCAACGAGTGGGGCTATCAGTTGACTCCTACCCCTGGAGAGCCCAACTGTGGAAATATCTGTGACGGAGACCATATTCTCGGAGCACCCGTATTCAGCAAACAAGGTCAGGTATTTGTGAATGGAAGCAGATTCAGACTGACTATCACAAAACCTGAGGGAACACCTGAAGAAGCCGTGATTCGCTATACTACCGATGGTTCAGAGCCTACGGCAAATAGCGCTATCTATAAAGCTCAGTTCATTGAAAATACTAAGGTAATCCGTGCCAAGTTGTTCTGCGAGGGTTGGCTGTCACCCTACTCTACTGTGCAGTCGTACATCTTCCATGATCAGGATATGACAATGCCTATTATCAGTATTGTGATGGACGACCGCTATCTGAATGATGCACAGATAGGAATCTTTGCCAACAACAATACGCACAATAAGGATGAACAGCACGACTGGCGCCGCCCTATGAACTTTGAGCTTTTCGATGCTCAGGGAGAGGCAGCCAAACTAAACCAGTTGGGTGAGACAAGAATCACGGGTGCTTGGTCAAGAGAAGCCGAAAAGAAATCAATGGCTATCTATGCTCACAAGCGCTTTGGAGAAAAGCGTCTGGGCTATGAGTTTTTCCCCGACCAGTGCCCTGGATTAATAGAGTATAAGTCTATCGTATTGCGCAATGCTGGTAACGATCGTGATGGCATCTATATGCGTGATGCTATTGCGCAGCGTGTGATGGCAGCCCATACCGATATGGACTGGCAGGCATGGCAACCAGCAGTAATCTACATCAATGGTAAGTATCACTGTATGTTGAATATCCGTGAGCGTGCCAACGAAGATAATGTCTACACACACTATAACGGACTGGAGGATATCGACCTGTTGGAGAATGGTGAGCTGAAGGAAGGCACAATGGACAACTATAATGCCTTCACCGCTTTCTATAATGAGCATGGTCACACGCTGGCAGAATATGACGAGTTGATGGACTGGAAAGAGTATATCAACATCACGCTGCTGAATATCTATTTCAACAATCTCGACTATCCTGCCAACAACAATATCATCTGGCGTCCTATTGCCGATGGAGGTAAGTGGCGCTGGATAGCCAAGGATGTGGACTACAGCATGGGACTCTATGGAGGTGATCCTGGAACAGCTGGTGGCTATGACCACCGCCTTTTGGCACAATGGTTGAATCCCGATGACTCAAGCATTCCTGCCAGCGTATCACTCGACTGGGAATCTACCCGTTTGTTCCGCAGACTAATTGAAGACGAGGACTTCAAGCGCGAGTTCATTGACCGCACAAGTATCTATATGGGCGACTTCCTTAACTACAATGGTATTCATGCCATTTGGGACCCCATGTACAATCTGATACAAGCCGAATGGCCCAGACATAGAAATTCTATCAGCTCTTATAATCAGTGGTGGCCCAACTACGAGAATGAGAAGAATAACGTAGACTTCTGGATATCTCAGCGCACAGGCGAGATGTATAAGCAGGTGGGCGATGTATTCAGCTTGGGCTCACCCGTTGCACTGACCATCAATAAGACGGCAAAGAGCGATGTAGAGATTACCTTCAATGATGTTAAGTTGTCTAATAAGGTATTCGATGGTAAGTTCTATAAGAACCGTACCATCAACCTGAGTGGTACTGCCAAGGAAGAAGGTAAGGCCATTGTTGGTTGGAAGGTGACTGGTGCTATAAGCAAGCAGTATCAGGGCAGTGAACTGACACTGAATATGCCTAACGGAACACTGAACATCAATCCTATCATTGGCGATGCTTCAGGTATCGATAACGTAGAACTCTCACCTGTTAACTCTCACCAGTCAACTCTCTACGACCTGATGGGTAACAAGGTGACTACTCCACAGGCCGGCAGAATCTATATCCAGAACGGAAAGAAGATTATTTGGTAAGCCTACCCCTTGCCCCCCTCCCTGAAAGGAGGGGGATTTTATTTCAACATGCCCCTCTTACTCCCCTTCTTTTAGGAAGGGGGTGGGGGTAAACTCCTATTTCAGTATTTGGGTAATTTTTTGTTCACGATGACAGATGCGCACCTCGATGCCAAACTTCTCATGAATATGTTCGGCTAAGTGTTGCGCACTATATACGGAGCGATGCTGACCACCCGTACAACCGAAACAGAACATCAGCGAGGTAAAACCACGCTGGATATAACGGCGCACATGGGCATCAGCCAACTTATAGACGCTGTCCAAGAATGTCAGAATCTCACCGTCATCCTCCAAGAAGCGGATAACGGGCTCATCCAAACCAGTGAGCTGCTTATACGGTTCATAACGACCTGGGTTGTGAGTGCTACGGCAGTCGAACACATAACCACCACCATTGCCTGACTCATCCTCAGGAATACCCTTACCGTAAGAGAAACTATAAACGCGTACTACCAGCGGACCCTGTGCATCATACTTAGAGAACGTGGCAGGGCCATCTTGTGGGTGAGGCTTATAGGGATTCAAGTCTGTAGTCTTATAACCATCGGCACGACTCGCCATGGTCTCTATCTTCTGGAACTGTGGCAGTTCGGTTAGTCGCTGCAACACATCCATCAGATAAGGATATGGGAAGTTACGCTCTGCCAACAGTTCACGTAGATTCTGTATTGCAGGCGGGATAGACTCGATAAAGTGAGCCTTACGTTCGAAATAGCCACGGAAACCATAGGCTCCCAACACCTGCAACTGGCGGAACAATACAAATAAGCTCAGGCGTTCTACAAAGCGGTGAGCCGTAGGCACCTCAGTATATTGCTGCAGTGCATGATAGTATTCATATACCAGTTCTCGGCGCAACTTATGCGGATACTTGGCACTGGCCTGCCACAAGAACGAAGCCAAATCATAATAGTATGGACCACGGCGACCACCTTGGAAGTCGATGAAGTAAGGTTGAGCGTTGAGGGTTGAAGGTTGAAGGTTATCACTTTCCACTTTCAACTTTCCACTTTCAACTTTTAACATCACATTCCTTGCCTGGAAGTCACGATAGAGGAAACACTGCTCATCATCAGCCTCAGTCAAATCCTTAGCCAACAGGCGGAAATCTGCCTCCAATTTCAACTCATGGAAGTCAAGTTCTGTAGCCTTCAGGAAACAATACTTGAAGTAGTTCAAGTCGAAGAGCACTGAAACGGTATCAAAGTCAGACTGCGGATAACAGTTAGAATAGTCCAACTCGCGAGCACCGCGCAACTGGATATTAGGCAATTCACGGATGGTACGCTTCAGCAGTTCCTGCTCTTTCAGCGTATAACGGCCACCAGCCTCACGACCACCACGGATAGCCTCAAACAGAGATACTGCACCGAGGTCAGTCTGCAGATAGCGCAACTCATCCTCCGAAACAGCCAACACCTGGGGTACAGGCAACTGGCGCTTCGTAAAGTGTTTAGCCAAATAGACAAAGGCATGATTCTCGTCACGACTGGTTCCGATACATCCCACCACTGAGGAGCCATCCTCTGCCGATAGTCGATAGTATTCACGATTACTACCGGCACCAGCCAGCTTCTCAATGTTCTTGGGTTCTGCCCCACTCCATTTCTTATATAGTTCCAGTAACTTCTTCATATTGCAGACAAAGGTACGAATAAGCGAGCGAAAAACCAAATTAATTTGAGTTTTTCCGAGCGAAATGCAAAGCAAAAATAGATTTATTTTCCCTCCGATTGGAATGAAGCCTACATTCGATGAGTTTGCACGCATAATTCGAAGAGAATTTACGCATAATTCGAGGAGAATTACGGCACCATTCTAATAGTTGTCCAAAACCTCTTTGAGTTTCTCGCGTTGTCGCTCTTTCTTGGACTTGTGTTTGGGGAAGATTTTATTGATGGCATAGGCTAACAAAGGAAGAATGGGGAGACCAATAGTCATGGCACCACCAACCTGAGACTTACGTTGCTCTTCGAGGAAATGACTCTGATAGGCCAGTTCCATATCGGTACGCAATTTAGGAGTCATAATAACGATATCAACCTTCTGGGGAGAGGGATACAACTTCTGAGGAGGGATATGGTCTATACGCGGTGGCATTGGACGTAAGGCTGTACTGTCATGAAGTTCTGGCTTGAGAGGCTCGTTGCGCAGCCATTCATCATAATCTGCATCATAGTGGTGGAACACTGTATCGGGCATTTGTATGCGCTTGTTATCCTCAACAACCTGTGCCTTGGCTGTCTCAGCCAAGGCTAACAGGAACAAAATCAAAACGAAGAATCTCATAATTAACTATTACATTGGATTGTAATGGCAAAATTATAGATTCTTCGCTTATGTCGGAGTTAAAAAAGCCCTAAAAATTCTTAGGAATTAATAATTCAAGTCTTTATTAAAATATTTTTCGTCAATAAATCTTTATTATATTTTCACAATGATAATTTACTACTATCTATTGATAGACACATTCTCTAAGTCCTTAGCAGATACTTCCTTTCCGTTAACCGTCACTTTCTTTACAGCTTTACCATTGACAGTGATGTTGCCATTCTCATCAACCTTGGCACCGGGAATCTGCTTGAGTAGATTGATATTTACAGATTCATCTTTCTTAGAGTCTAAGCGGAAAGCGATGGGCACGGTGTACTTAACATTGACAGCCTGACCATTCTGCATACCTGGATTCCATTTAGGCATAGAGTTGACACAACGCACTGCCTCTTCATCCAATTCTGGTGAAACACCCTTTGCAACTTTAACATTGCCAATGCTACCATCCTTCATGACTACGAAAGTAAGAATGACGCGACCTTGCTGCTTAGCATCTTGGGCTGCCTTAGGATAGCGAATGTTTTTAGCGAGATACTCAAAGAGGGCATTAGATCCACCAGGGAACTCTGGCATCTTCTCCACAACATCGAAGTACTTTTCGTCCTGCTCAAGAGGAGTGAACACTTCTTTGGCATGACTCACTTCTACACCCTTCTCAGCTGCCAGCTTCTTGGAAGTGATAATCAAAACACCATCTTTGGCTTCCTCACCAAACTGATCAATAGCAGGCTGGTCTTTCAGCACTGTGATAGAAGCAATCTCCTTAGGATCTATCTTCGCGAGCGTTTCGTAGGTGATGCGATTACCGTCAAACAGCACCATAGGCTTCTTGTCTCCCTTTGTAACAACCCACTCTACTGCGCCAGGATTATCGATACGAATATTGGTAGCAGTATCAGGAATGACTTCAATGGAATTATTGCCAATCTTAGCAGTTGCGCTCTTATTGCCTTTCTTAATAATCTTCTTAGGAGGCTGTTGATAAACATAGTCCTGAACGGTTTCAGCATTCAGAGCAAGCGCTACACATACTATAGGTACGAGGGCGAGCAGCTTCATGAAACTGCGACGCGGTGATTTCTTTTGTAACATCATGGTTATACGGTTTTTGAGGGTACTGTGAGTGATACCGTTGGCAATGGAGTACCCGCCAATGCTTGCGGCCTTAGTGATTAACAGATATTGATATTGACGCGCGTTAATCCCTAAAGAGAGTACTGCACTGTCTGCCTCAAACTCATGGATGGCTCGCAAATCAGAACGGAGCATCCACATAGCGGGGTTAAACCACTGGAAGGCAGTGAGAATATCTACGAGGAGTACATCGCACGAATGGTGCAGACGGATATGTCCTCGTTCATGAGCGAGTACAGCAATATCGCTGACCTCGTAATCGTTACGATTCATCACAATATAAGAGCAGAAACTGAAGGGTGCCACATCTTCTTTGACAACGCAAATGGTGGTACCATCAGCTTGCTGATGCTGCTCACTATGACGTATGAGCAACATGACTTTCCATACAGACAGCAGGGTATGACCTAGCGTAACCAGCATACCTATTATATATATAACAGGCAGCGCTATCATCCACCAAGGTTCTGAGGGTTCTTCGTCTAACACCTCTGGACGCAAGTCACCAACAGTGACATTAGGCACCACAGTGAGTGTTACCGTTTCGTGGAAAGTTATCACACACAGGGGCAACACAAAGGAGGCTACTGCCGTGAAGAGCAACACGAGACGATTCACTCTGTGGAAGGTGTCCTTCGAGAGCAATAGGCGATAGAACATGTAGAATACTACAATCAGTACCGCAACCTTGGCATCATAAATCAGAAAGTCTTGCATAGGTTTTTGCTATTAAATGTGGATGGTTAGTCTTTTTACTGCTGGCCAGCTTCAACTTGCTGTATCAGCTTCTTTAATTCTTCCACGCTAATCTTTTCTTCTTTGACAAACGCGGAGACAGCACTGAGATAGGAGTCGTTGAAGTAGTTCTTGATGACACCCGCAATAGACGAGCGACCATATTCCTTCTCTGACACCAGCGGATAGTACTGATAGGTATTGCCGAACTGCTTATGTCCCAGATAGCCTTCGCGTTCCAGGATGCGAACAATAGTCGACAATGTATTGAAGTGCGGACGAGGCTCATCGTAATGTTCCTGCAATTCACGCACAAACATCGGACCATGCTGCCAGTACAGCGTCATGATTTCCTTTTCCTTGTTAGTCAGTTTCTTCATCGTTTCTTAGTTTTTGGATTTACCAATTATTTGCGTCAAATATCAATATCTGCCGCAAAGTAACTAAAAGTTTTCGTTACATACAACTAAAACCTTTAGTTTTTAAGTTCCGTTAACTAATGTTTTTAGTTACTAACAATTATTGCAACGTAAGCGCCATCAGTCCAATCGTAACATCATTAGACTGTGGACAGAGTTCGAGAGCAACAAGTTTCTTACTGGAATCCAATGACATACAAAGCATCTGCGCTGCTCCTCCAGGCAGCTTCAAGTCACTCTTTCCACGTATTCCAAGGGCTTTGCTAAGGTTACGACTCACTACTCCAGTACCCAAGCTGACACGATAAGGACGAGGCTGTGGAGCCTGAAAAGCATAGTTGTCGATATAGTAATCCTGCTCTATGGGACACCAGTTATCGGGATTTACCAGACGTAACGTATCTGATGTCATGTCCTCATAGTGCGCAATTATCACTCCATTTACCATTCTGCTCTCCTGCGTATTGGTAGTTCCTGCCAAAAGCATCCATGCACGTGAGGCACGACCTTTCAATGGTATCATGGCTTGATGGGGAAAACGGTCAGAGAGGGAGGTACAGATAATATTCTGTCCGACTGCAGGCGAGAGGAAAGGAATACCCATCAGTAATACCTGTTCCTTGATAATCTGCTGACGGAAAACACTATCTTCCACCTCAGGACTGATATCCTTCACATCGGCATTATAATAAGGAGCCAGCTTCACCTGCTGGAACTTCTTTTCGAAAGTTGGTTCATCACTACCTTCCGTGATGGGTGCCTCCTCTTCGTAAGAACTATACATATATACCTCAGGGAGTTTGCGAGGTTCTGCGATAGTGAATGTCTGATGCTCCTCGCGCGTACCTTCTATATCACGATACTCACCCATACCAAGATTCACACGCAATACAATCTGTTGTGCCTTTGAGAAATGCTGGGTAACATCATAGATGAGCAGATTACCCTGTCTGCGGAAACGATAATCTATATAAGGGGTATGGATAGAAGCACTATCCCATGAAGCAGGGAAACCTGGCTGAATCAGACAACGACCTTCAAAAACATTGGGACGAATACCATAGAGTCCTTCTGTCAGTACACGGGCAGAGGCGCTGATGCATTCTGCATTATCTCTACCTTGTGCACCATTCACCACATCATACTTGCTCACCTTTCCAAAGTTGGCAGGGGTATCGGTGTCGTACATCTGATCAATGATATTGGCCTTCATCAGTCGATATCCCTCTTCATTGCGACCAGCCTTGAAGTAAGCCAAAGCTGTATGCATCACGTCAGTAGGCAACACATTATTCATACCCTGCGTATAAGGCATCCAGTTGCTGGTAGCAAGGGTTGACAATTCTGATGTCACTGGAATATGAGGTATCTCCTTATCTATGTATTTCGTTGCCTGATAGGCTTGTGCCGGTGTGCAGGCCTCATAGTCAATAGGTGCATAGATTGACCATAGAGCCGGACTGGTATGCTGGCGCATCAAACCACTCTGGTCTTTTCGCTCTGCCCAGCATCCTTTATCTTGCATCCAGAGTTGACTGCTCAGTAATTCCTGTGCCTTGTCTGCCTTGGCATAATAGGCAGCACCATCCTTACCTATCATGGCAGCCATGCGAGCAGCTATTGTGTTAGCCCAATAGCATTTGGTTAAAGACAATGTATTCAAATCATCAGTACTGAGCGTTTCCAGATAACTGGTAAGCGAAGGCCATAAGCGCTGCATGGCACTACGATCAGCATCATAGCGGAGGTTCCATAGCATATTCTCCACCGAAGAATCCTTCACCTTACCCTGTACCACAGACAAGGCATTGCCTAAGGGATTGATATAGATATCTGGGGTATTGATGGTAATGGCTGATGCCAACAGTTCCATATCATCCTCCAACTGGTCGAAAAGTATTTCGCCCTTTTGAACAGTCAGAAAAGAGAATGACAGATGGTCACAACACAGATAGAGGTCTTCTGAGAATTCTGTAGAAGCCTTCTGATGTGGAAGTTCCAAACGAACAGGACCATCGAAGTTGGCAGCACGCAGGCGCCACACTACCCTATTATGATTCTGATCCACCACCACTTTAATACGCAATACGGCTTTCTTACCCCATGAGGGATGCTTTACCTCATAACTGCGCATACCATCCTGATAACGCGACAAGCAGTAATTGGCAGATGTCAAGTCGACATCATTCAAGCGGAAAGACAACTGTCTATAGTCATTCTTCTGAAAGACCACAAAGAAGGGGCGGTCACTGGTTTGCACACGATAATCAACAGAAGAACCATAAAGCGTACGCGTCAAGCGATTATCTCCATTGACACATACGAGGGCACGTCCTGAAGGACGATATTGATAGCTCTTGGCCATATTCCAACAGCTGGTGAGCACCAATAGCAAAGCCAGTATTCTTTTCATATTGGCGCAAAGTTACAAAGAAGCAGGGAAAGAGCCAAAACTTTTGAGCGCTTTTTTCATCTTTTTATCATATATCACCCACCCATACAGCATAGGTTTTATAAAAAATAATGAACCGATTGTCTCACGACAATCGGGTTCATCAACAAACTACTTAAAAACTAATCTACTAAAACAAATCAAAAAAAATATCTCTATTTTCTAAATTATAATTTCAATTTATAACTAAAATCGTTATTTTGGTTACGAAATATACGTTTCGATGTTGCAAAGATAAAATCTTTCCATCTTTTTTGCAAGCTAAATAATAAAAAAATATTCAAAAGTTGACATAAATCAAGCAGGCACTAGTATTTTTCATACTGATGCCTGCCATTTTGATATCTTTAGTTTACAAAATCAACCTATTACATCATGCCACCCATGCCTGGTGCTCCACCCATTGGCATTGCAGGCTCTTTTTCGGGCTTGTCGCAGATGAGACACTCTGTAGTCAGGAACATACCTGCAATAGAAGCAGCGTTCTCCAGAGCTACACGAGCTACCTTGGCAGGATCTACGATACCAGCCTTACGCATATCTTCATACTGGTCGGTACGAGCATTGTAACCGAAGTCACCCTTACCCTCGCGAACCTTCTGAACTACTACGGCACCCTCGCCACCAGCGTTCTTGACAATCTGACGCAGAGGTTCCTCAATAGCACGCTCTACGATATTGATACCAGTCTGCTCGTCAGCGTTAACACCCTTGACAGCCTTCAGTGACTCCAGAGCACGGATGTAGGTTGTACCACCACCTGCAACAACACCTTCCTCGATAGCAGCACGAGTAGCGCAGAGAGCATCGTCAACGCGATCCTTCTTCTCCTTCATCTCTACCTCGCTGTTAGCACCAACATAGAGTACTGCTACGCCACCAGCCAACTTAGCCAGACGCTCCTGCAGCTTCTCCTTGTCGTAAGAAGAGGTGGTGAGCTCGATTTCCTTCTTAATCTGAGCGATACGATCCTGGATAGCCTGCTTGTCGCCAGCACCATTAACGATAGTGGTATTGTCCTTAGAGACAGTAACCTTATCGCAAGTACCCAGCATCTCAAGAGTAGCCTGTTCCAGTTTCAAGCCCTTCTCCTCGCTGATAACAACACCGCCAGTCAGGGTAGCGATATCCTCGAGCATAGCCTTGCGACGATCACCAAAGCCAGGAGCCTTGACAGCACAAATCTTCAGACCACCACGCAGACGGTTGACAACCAGTGTGGTCAGAGCCTCTGAATCTACATCCTCAGCGATAACGAGCAGGGGACGACCACTCTCAGCAGCGGGCTGCAGGATAGGCAGGAAATCCTTGATATTAGAAATCTTCTTATCATAGATGAGGATGTATGGATTCTCCATCACACACTCCATCTTCTCTGAGTCAGTTACGAAGTAACCAGAGAGGTAACCACGGTCAAACTGCATACCCTCAACAACACCGATGTGGGTATCACGGCTCTTGCTCTCCTCAATGGTGATAACACCATCCTTAGAAACCTTACGCATAGCGTCAGCCAGCAGTTTACCAATCTCTTCGTCGTTGTTGGCAGAAACGGTAGCCACCTGCTCAATCTTATCGTAGTTGTCATCTACCTGCTCAGCATTCTCCTTGATGAAATCTACAACAGCCTTTACAGCCTTGTCGATACCACGCTTCAGATCCATAGGGTTAGCACCGGCAGTAACATTCTTCAGACCTTCAGTAACGATAGCCTGTGTCAGGATGGTAGCAGTTGTTGTACCATCACCAGCATCATCACCAGTCTTAGAGGCTACGCTCTTTACCAACTGAGCACCAGTATTCTCAAACTTGTCCTCCAGCTCAATCTCCTTAGCAACGGTAACACCGTCCTTGGTAATCTGAGGAGCACCAAACTTCTTCTCGATAACTACATTGCGGCCCTTAGGACCCAGTGTCACCTTTACTGCATTTGCCAACTGGTCAACGCCCTGCTTCATAGCATCGCGAGCGTCAATATTGAATTTAATATCTTTTGCCATAATTATTTCTTTTTTTCGTTATTACGTTATACCGTTATTACGTTATACCGTTATTACGTTATTACGTCAATTACTTCTCAATCACTGCGAGAACATCGCTCTGACGCATCATCAGATATTTCTCACCTTCAAACTCCAGCTCTGTGCCACTGTACTTACCATACAGTACTTCATCGCCAGCCTTCAGAATCATCTCTTCATCCTTAGTACCCTGGCCTACAGCCTTAATAGTTCCGTGAAGGGGTTTCTCCTTGGCAGTGTCAGGAATGATGATACCACCGATTTTTTCTTCTGCCGGTGCAGGTACTACCAACACGCGGTCTCCTAATGGTTTGATGTTCATAACTTATAAATTTTAATTTTGTTGTTTACATGTTCTGCCACCTTTTCTGCCAAAAGTGTGCCAAACCATTCAGACTGACACATTGGCAGAAAACTTTTCCCATTGACGTTCCATATATATTTTTTATCCTTTTTATTTTTTTATTCCTATTTTTTTCCTTACCTTTGCAGAATTAACGGAAACTTAAACCAATTACAACACAAACATGAAAGAATTTCTGAAATATGTATTAGCCACTGTCACAGGTATCATTCTGGTATCTATCGTGATGGCAATTCTTGGCGTTATATCACTGGTAGGTCTGGCTGCATCAAGTGCTGCGACCACACAAGTAGAAGACAACTCAGTATTTACACTGATGCTCTCAGGACAACTGGAAGAGCGCACACAGGACAATCCTTTTGACAAGGTATTCGGAGCTGCCAGCGAGACTTTAGGACTTGACGACATTCTCGATGCCATCAAGAAGGCAAAGGATAACAAGAATATCAAAGGTATCTATATCGAGGCAGGCCTCTTCAGTGCCGACACCCCTGCTTCTATGCATGCCATTCGTGAGGCACTGCTCGACTTCAAGAAGTCTGGCAAATGGATTGTAGCCTATGCTGACAGCTATACACAGGGTACTTATTATATCTGTAGTGCTGCCGATAAGCTCTACCTGAATCCTTCAGGTATGCTCGACTGGCACGGTTTGGTATCAGAGCCCTACTTCATGAAAGACCTGCTGGCTAAGTTTGGCGTAAAATATCAGCTCTGCAAGGTTGGTAAGTATAAGAGTGCTCCTGAGCAGATGACTGCCGACAAGATGAGTGATCCAAACCGCGAACAGGTAACTGCTTACATGAATGGTATCTGGCAGGTGATGCTCAGCGATGTTTCTAAGAGCCGTAACATCAGCGTTGATTCACTGAACATCTATGCTGACCGCTATATCGCCCTCAGCGACCAGAAAGACCTGGTAAAGATGAAGATGGTCGACAAGTTCTTGTATACCAACGAGGTGAAGAACGAAATCAAGAAACTCCTCAAGATTGACAAGGACGACCATATCAATCAGCTCACACTGGAGGACATGGCAAATGTTCCTGGCAAGAAAGAGGATGGCGAGAGAATCGCAGTTTACTATGCTTTCGGCGATATTGTTGACTCTGAGACAGCCAGCTCTCTTACCTCTTCTCAGTCTATCGTAGCTACAGAGGTTTGCAAGGACTTGGAGGAACTGATGAACGACGATGACATCAAGGCTGTTGTACTGCGTGTCAACTCTCCTGGTGGTTCGGCTTATGCTTCAGAACAGATCTGGCGTGCCGTACAGAACCTGAAGGCTAAGAAGCCCGTCGTTGTTTCTATGGGTGGCTACGCTGCTTCTGGTGGTTACTACATCAGCTGTGGTGCCAACTATATCTATTCTGAACCTACCACCATTACCGGTTCTATCGGTATCTTCGGTATGTTCCCCGACTTCAGCGGTTTGCTAACCGACAAGCTGGGTGTGAAGTTCGATCAGGTAAAGACCAACAAGCATGCTGACTTTGGCACGATGTCTCGTCCTTTCAATGCTGAAGAGATGGCACTGCTCGAGCAGTATATCGGTCGTGGCTATGAACTGTTCCGCAGCCGTGTAGCTGAAGGACGTAAGATGTCTATCGACCAGGTAGAGGAGATTGCTCAGGGCCGTGTATGGCTGGGCAACGATGCTTTGAAGATCAAACTGGTTGATGGCATTGGTTCTTTGGACGATGCTGTCAAGAAGGCAGCTAAGTTGGCTAAGGTAGACAAGTTCTATGTTGCCAACTATCCCGATCAGCCCAGCTGGTTTGAGAGCCTGACAGGTTCACTGGATAGCGGTAGCTACCTTGACAAGCAGATGCGTGAGACACTGGGCGAATACTATGCTCCCTTCACTTATATGAAGAGCATCAACAAGCAGAATGCCATTCAGGCTCGTCTGCCTTACTATATTAATATTAAATAAGGTATAGAACGTGAGGGTAGAAGGCGACTTCATCAAGATCAATAAGTGGCTGTTGCCATTTAGCTGGTTTTACGGCTTAGGCGTAAAGCTCCGCAATACGATGTTCAGCATCGGTATGCTGAAGAGTCGTGCCTTTGACGTACCCGTCATCTCGGTAGGTAACATCACGGTTGGTGGCAGCGGAAAGACTCCTCATGTGGAGTACCTCATCCGTTTGTTGAAAGACTCTTGTCATACTGCTGTACTCAGTCGTGGCTATAAGCGCAAGAGCAAAGGCTTTGTGCTGGCCTCAGCAGAGACCACCATGCCAGAGATTGGTGATGAGCCTTTCCAGATAAAGCAGAAGTTCCCCGAGGTATTGGTGGCTGTCGACAAAAACCGCTGTCATGGCATAGACACCCTGATGGCTAACGATAAGAATATCGATGTCATCCTCTTAGACGATGCCTTCCAGCATCGCTACGTCAAGCCTGGCATCAATATCCTCTTGGTAGACTACCATCGCTTGATTATCTATGATGCCCTGTTGCCGGCAGGAAGACTGCGTGAGCCTTTGAACGGTAAGGATCGTGCTGATATCGTGATTATCACCAAGTGCCCCAAGGACCTCAAGCCCATGGAGTATCGTGTCATCACTAAGGCAATGAACCTCTATCCCTATCAGCAGCTGTTCTTCACCACCATCGATTACGGAGAGCTCCAGCCCGCATTCAAAGAGGCTGCCGCTTCAGCTGCAAATGCTCCCGCCGCTGATGCTTCTACCGCAAATGCTCCCGCCGCTGATGCTTCTACCGCAAATGCTCCCGCCGCTGATGTTTCTACCGCAAATGCTCCCGCCGCTTCTTCTTCGTATGCTGCGACTTTGTCGCAGCTCAAAGACGCCCATGTTCTTCTGCTCACAGGCATTGCCTCTCCTCAGCAGATGACGCATGACTTGAAGCCTCAGATTCCTCATCTGACGCCCCTGAGCTTTGCAGATCATCACAACTTCAAGGAGAAGGACGTAGAGCTGATCAACAGCACTTTTGCTTCCCTACCCGAGCCCAAACTGATTATCACAACAGAAAAAGATGCTACCCGTTTGCAACAAGTCGAAGGACTGAGCGAGGAAGTACGTCAGCATCTCTATATATTACCTATAAAAGTTTGCTTCCTACAAGAACAAGCAAAGTTGTTTAACCATCAAATTATAGACTATGTACACAAAAATTCAAGAAACAGCATCCTGGTTAAAAGAAAGGATGACCACAAGCCCCACAACAGCCATCATACTGGGGACAGGCCTCGGACAATTAGCTTCAGAAATAACTGATAAACTGGTTATACCCTATAGTGAGATTCCCAACTTCCCCGTTTCTACCGTTGAGGGACATGCCGGTGCGCTCATCTTCGGTAAACTGGGTGGTGTAGATATCATGGCCATGCAGGGCCGTTTCCACTACTACGAGGGCTACAATATGAAGGAGGTAACCTTCCCTGTACGTGTCATGTACGAGCTGGGCATCAAGACACTCTTTGTCTCTAATGCCGCTGGTGGCATGAACCCAGCCTTTAAGATTGGCGACTTGATGGTTATCACCGACCATATCAATTTCTTCCCAGAGCATCCATTGCGCGGAAAGAACTTCCCCACAGGTCCACGCTTCCCGGATATGCATGAGGCTTACGACCATGAGCTGATCAATCTGGCTACCCAGATTGCCAAGGAGAAGAACATCCGTTTGGTCTATGGTGTTTATGTAGGCACCACTGGTCCTACTTTCGAGACCCCTGCAGAATATCGCATGTATCGCACACTGGGTGGTGACACCGTAGGTATGTCTACCGTTCCTGAGGTTATTGTTGCTCACCACTGTGGCATCAAGACCTTCGGTATCAGCGTTGTTACCGACTTGGGTGGTTTCGACAATCCTGTAGAGGTAAGCCATGAGGAGGTTCAGGAGGCTGCCGATAAGGCTCAGCCACTGATGACCGAGATTATGCGCGAAATGATTAAGCGCACAGCATAATTGTGTGTAAAGCACGTTGCCCTGGCGTGATAATGTACGTTGCGATTACTTGTTAATGTACGTTGCTATGCCATAGCAACCCCAAAAACAACAAAATGGAAATAGCAAAAATTGGAGAATTCGGGCTGATAGACCGTCTTACTCAAGACATCAAGCCCCAAAATACATCAACAAAGTACGGCGTAGGCGATGACTGCGCCGTACTTCACTACCCTGACTCTGAGGTATTGGTTACCACCGACATGCTCATGGAGGGTGTTCACTTCGACCTGACCTATATCGATTTGCAGCACCTTGGCTGGAAATCGGCGATGGTGAATATAAGTGATATCTTCGCTATGAATGGTACACCACGCCAGATGACGGTATCTTTGGCTCTGTCTAAGCGCTTCACCGTAGAGGATGTCGAGCAGTTCTATTCTGGACTGCGCATGGCTTGCGACAAGTGGGGCGTTGACATCGTTGGTGGCGATACCACCAGCAGCTATACAGGTCTGGCCATCTCTATCACCTGTATCGGTGAAGCCCGTAAAGAGGATATTGTCTATCGCAATGGTGCCAAAGAGACCGACCTTGTATGTGTCTCTGGCGACCTGGGTGCAGCCTATATGGGACTCCAGCTCTTGGAGCGCGAGAAGTCTGTCTACTATCAGATGGTTGATGAAGCAAAGCGAAAAGCCGTCACTGTTCCCGATGGTTCTCCTTCGGTGCACATTCCCGATTTCCAGCCTGATTTCGCTGGCAAGGAGTATCTCTTGCAGCGCCAGTTGAAGACAGAGGCTCGTGGCGACATTATTAATAAGTTACGCGAGGCTGGCATCCACCCCACCGCTATGATGGACATCTCTGATGGTCTCTCCAGCGAACTCATGCACATCTGTAAGCAGAGCCATGTGGGTTGCCGCATCTTTGAGAAGCAGATTCCTATCGACTATCAGACCGCAGTGATGGCAGAGGAGTTGAACATGAATGTTACCACCTGTGCACTCAATGGTGGCGAAGATTATGAACTGCTCTTCACCGTTCCCATTGGCGATCACGAGAAGATTGAGCAGATGGAGGATGTCAAGCTCATCGGACACATCACCAAAGAGAGTCTTGGACATGTCCTTGTCACCCGCGACAATCAGGAATTTGAGCTCAAAGCGCAGGGTTGGACGATGGAAAAAGCCGAATAAAACGACTTTTTTGAGAGAAAAACAAAAATAATTGGAGAAAAGTTTGGTCAGTTGTATTTTTCTTCGTACCTTTGCACCCGCAAACGAAAGGAATGCAGTGATCTAAACTTGGTGCCTTAGCTCAGTTGGTAGAGCATCGGACTGAAAATCCGTGTGTCCCCGGTTCGATTCCTGGAGGTACCACTCCTCCTTTCATTATGAATCCTGCGAAAGTCAATTGGCTGTAGCAGGATTTTTTTGTATCTTTGCAGCATGCTAACAGAAAAGATTATGGAGAAGTTGCGCGTGCTCACAGAATCGGCTAAGTACGATGTTTCGTGTTCGTCGAGTGGCACAGTGCGCAAAGGTAAGCAGGGCATGGTGGGTTCTACCGTAGGTGGTATGGGCATTTGCCACTCTTTTGCAGATGATGGCCGTTGCATCTCACTGCTGAAAATTATGCTTACCAACTACTGCATGTATGACTGTGCCTACTGCATCAATCGCCGTTCCAATGATATCCCACGCGCCACGCTCAGTGTTTCTGAACTGGAGGAGATTACCATGGAGTTCTATCGTCGCAACTATATCGAAGGACTCTTTCTCAGCAGTGGTGTGGTACGCAATCCCGACTATACCATGGAGCGACTGACAGCTATTGTCAGAGACCTCCGCACCGTTCACCGCTTCAATGGATACATCCACCTGAAGGCTATTCCTGGTGCCTCACAGGAACTGTTGGCAGAGGCAGGACGCTATGCCGACCGTATGAGTGTCAACATTGAAATTCCCAAGGAGGAATCACTCAAGATGCTGGCTCCCGAGAAGGATCACAAGAGCGTGTTCCAACCCATGAAACTCATCCAGCAAGGGGTATTAGAGAATAAGGAAGACCGCAAGAGATATCGCTATGCACCGCGTTTCGTTCCTGCCGGACAGTCCACACAGATGATTGTGGGAGCTACGGGAGAGTCGGATAAGGACATACTGCAGATGTCTTCTTCTCTCTATCAGCAGCCCTCTATGCGCCGTGTGTATTACTCTGGCTATATCAGTGTCAACACCTACGACAAGCGATTGCCCATCCTGAAGCAACCGCCTCTGGTGCGTGAGAATCGTTTGTATCAGGCCGACTGGCTGATGCGCTTCTATCAGTTCTCTGTCGATGAGATTGTTGACGATGCCCATAGCCAACTCGACCTTGAGGTTGATCCTAAACTGGGGTGGGCATTGCGCCATCCGGAGTTCTTCCCTGTTGACATCAATCACGATGACTATGAGCGCATCCTCCGTGTACCGGGTATCGGTGTGAAGAGTGCCATGTTGATAGTCAACTCACGCCGCTTTAATCGCATCACTTCCTATCACCTCAAGAAGATGGGCGTGGTGATGAAGAAGGCGAAGTATTTCATCACTTGTGGCGAGCTGACCAGCTCATTCTCCCAACCCATCATCGGTATCAATGAGATGCATCCCGAACGCTTGCGCCCCTTACTTGTGAGCAAGGCGCAACAGAAGAAAATTGCTGCAGAACAGCAACTTACGCTTGACTTCCAAGATGAATAACATACAACTTAAAATAAAGATATGAAAAGCAGAAACTTAAAACTCGCCGTGACCGCATGCTGCGCTATGATGATGCTGTCGTGTGGTCAACGGGCAGTAACCGAAAACGTTGAGATGAAAACAGTAGGCAACCCTTTCCTTCCTCTTTGGGAGCATATCCCCGATGGAGAGCCTTATGTCTTTGAAGACCCTGACCAGCCAGGCAAGTATCGTGTCTATCTCTATGGTTCCCACGATAATATCGTGACCGACTATTGCGGTCGCGACCAAGTGGTATGGTCGGCTCCTGTAGAGGATTTGAGCCACTGGCGATACGATGGTGTAATCTTTAGCATCAACAAAAATGCCAAAGGGGAACTTTTCACTCCCGACAGTCTGGCAGATGTGCTCTTTGCTCCCGACGTAACCTTAGTGACTGCTGCCGATAGCACCAAGACCTATTACCTCTATCCCAACGACCAGGCGGGTGGACGTAACGGACTGATTGCCAAGAGTTCAAGACCTGACGGACCTTTCGAGGTTTGCAACTGGAACGAGAAGAATCCCAACGAGGCTGATGGTGTATTACGCTTCGACCCTGCCGTATTTGTAGATGATGACGGACGCGTCTATGGCTATTGGGGCTTTGAGCGCTCTTATGCCGCAGAACTGGATCCTACCACCATGGCTACCGTTAAGCCGGGTACGAAGATTATTGAGGACATGGTGTCTGGCCGTTATCAGGAAGGCATCTTCAGTTTCTTTGAGGCATCGTCTATTCGTAAAATCAAGGATAAGTATATCTTCATCTATAGTCGCTTCACCAAGGAGGGCGAATTCGGTTTGCCCGTATCCAACTATAACTTGGCGTATGCCTATAGCGACCATCCCTTAGGTCCTTGGACCTATGGTGGCACCATCATTGATGCCAGAGCACGCGACATCAATGAACAGGGCGATACCATCGCCACTGCTACCATTGATGGTAATACGCATGGCAGCATCTGCGAGATCAATGGACAGTGGTATGTGTTCTATCACCGTCAGACGGGTATTGACGAGTACTCTCGCCAGGCAATGGTAGCACCTATCAAGGTCAAGGTTCAGGAGGGCAAAGGCGGTAAGGTGGAGATCTCTGAGGGTGAATACACCTCTGAGGGATTCTCACTGGATGGCCTGGATCCTCTGGAATGCCATTCTGCTGGTATTGCCTGTTGGTATACTGGTCCTACAAAGGCTATTCACGAATGGCCTAACTACAAGCACTCTGGCTCGTTCGTAGCTCCCGTTCGCTATACTCCTATACCCAAAGAGAACGTTTACCAGTTGAATTACAACTCCAACTCTGTCGTCAACAATACCGATGGTTCTATCGTGGGCTACAAATACTTCAATTTCACTGCCACTCAGGGCAGAGAGGACGTAGAGTTGCTCTTGACGGTGCGTGGCACGGGTATTGATGGAACTATCGAGATTATGGCCGACCGTCCCTGGACTTCTCAGGGTGGCATCTCACTGGGCAAGATAGAGGTAAAGGCGGATCTGCCTAAGGAGACTCCTACCATACTGCCGGTGACTCTTCCCGAACTGGGCAAGCTCACAGGCAAGCATGCCATATTCCTCAAGTTCTCGTCTAAGACGAAAGACAGGTCCATCTGTACACTGGATAATCTGGTTTTCCAATAAAAACATGCTGGTCTACACCTTCGATAATACACTCGATGGACTGTTGACAGCCGTATTCGACAGTTTCTTCCTCCGCCAGCAACCGGAACTGTTGCTGGCAGAGGGAGAACAACTGCCGTTGTTTGCCGATGAACCGCATGTGGTAACAACCGACAGAGAGAAGGCTGAGCGCGTATGGAAGGGATTAGAGAAGCACCTCTCTCACAACGGTTTACACATGATTACCGTCAGTTGGCTCTCTGAAGAGCGCACCCTTAACCAGCCGCTCTTCAATTTCATCTGTAAGGTGTTTCGCCAACAGACTGGTGACAACCAGTACCTTTCTTTAGAGCGCAACGCCTCTGACCCTGATGTCCTTGAGGTACGCAGGACTTGTCAGCGTGTACTCCATGAACAGTTGCGCATGAAACAGTTCATCCGCTTTCAGCAAGCAAAGGATGGCACCTACCTTGCTGTGGTATCTCCCAACCATAACGTGTTACCACTTATCATCGACCATTTCCAAGACCGTTTCAATGACCAGCCGTGGCTTATCTATGATGCTCATCGGCATTATGGCTATTATTATGACGCTTCCCCTGTTCAGGGAAACGTAAAAGGCACCCCTATCCGTATCACCTTTGAGAATGAAGCTGCCATTCCCTTCGATTTATCGAATGGCAAGCTCAACGAAGATGTCCTTAGTGACAACGACCAACTCTTCCAAGATCTCTGGCGCACCTACTTCAAGGCTGTATGCATTCGTGAGCGCATGAATCCTCGTAAACAACTGAATGACATGCCTCGCCGTTATTGGAAGTACATGACGGAGAAACAGTAATCTTTTATTTTCCCATAAAAGATTATCGTATTTTTATTATCATCTATTCATACCATTACCCTATCATGGCGCAGCCGATAAAAAAGCCATGGCTCACCCCGAAGGGGCGAAAGCTTTGTGAGCCATACCAAAAACCTGACGAAGTCAGTTGGATTCCCACCCTGGAAAGGGAGGGAGCCGAGGGAGGGTTGAAGCCCCTTCTTGAAGGCAAGAAGGGGTTGGGGATGTTTTTGAAAAAAATTTTATATAGAAAAAAATATCTGAAGAAAAGATTTGGTTCTTTTTCAAAAAGAACATAAAATAAGGTGTATTTTCTGTATTTTTTCGTAATTTTGCACACTCTTATGAAAAACTAATCATTGTATAATCAGAGATAATAACAAATGAAAAAAATCATCTATTTTCTATTGGCACTCCTCATGGTGCTGCCAGCAACAGCACAAGATGCTGATGTAGTAACTCCCCCAGAAAATTTGCAGTTAGAAGAATATGCACTGCAGTCACAGCTATACCAATGGGAAGAGTTCACTCCCGTTACCATGCCCTTGATGATAGGCTTTGACAATAACGATGTCTATCTGCAGGGCCTCTGCGACTATCTGCCCACAAGTTGGGTAAAGGGTACTCGCAATGGTAACACCATTACCCTCCCTACCGGTCAGTTCTTAGGCCTCGCCGCAGGCAATGATGACAACTATTACCCCATGTTCTTCTGTGGTGTCAATCCTGACGAACAAACTACTGAGGATGTCACACTGAGTGATATCGTGCTGACCATCGATGAGCAGGGCAATATGTCAACCAATTCATGGTTTATGGTTAGTTCCAGTGCAGAAGTTACAGAAGGTACAGATTCCTACATGACTCTGACCAGCAACAGCATCCTTAAGCTTGAGGACAAGGCTGCCACACCTGCCAATCCTACTATCGTAGAGTTCATGCCTTACACTGCGTCTAACGGCTATGCCGGTCTTTCTATGGATATCCCCACCACTGATGTCAATGGTGAGCCTCTGATGACCAGCAAGCTCTACTACAAGATCTACACTGACATTGAGAAGGACATCCAGCCCATGCTGTTCCCTGCCGATGAGCACAACTATATCGACGAGGACATGACCGAGATTCCTTATCGCTTTACTGATGATTACGATATCGTATATGGTGGTTATGCCGCTTACTGGTATCACGACACCAAGGACTTCAACCGTATCGGTGTACAGACCATCTATCGTGGTGGCAATGAGGAGCACACTTCTGAGATTGTATGGCTCGATATCAAGCCTTATGCTGGCGAAGGTACCATTTTCGATTTCAATGCTCTTGATAAAGAAACTACTCCTGTATCAAACAAGTCACATGATGGTGACATCACCGAAGACCTCGTGCTCCAAAAGGATTATGTAACGCTGACCGTTACTCCCAGCGGTGCCAACACTCCCAACCGTTACTGGGTAGACTACAATCTGGATGCCATTCAGTTGCGCCTCTATGGTGGTAGCATGACCTTCGAGGTTCCCGAGGGTTGCACCATCGAGAAGATGTACTTCAACCATGGTGATTGGAATGATTACAACGAGTTCGACTGTGGTGACTTCGATGGCACCGTCTGGACGGGTTCTACCAACCGTTGTGAGCTTTCTATCTGTGGTGATGGTGGCAATACCAAACTCAATAGCATCACCGTTGTAGTTAAGGGTACCACAGGTATCTGCACGGAGCATATCCTGCCCATGACTACCCTGCGTAGCTACAACCTCCAGGGTCGTGAGGTTAGTGCCTCTGCCAAGGGATTTGTTATCCAGCAGCAGCGCACTGCCAATGGTCAGCTCAAGACCATCAAGACTATCCGCAAATAAACAACTACTTTTAATAATATACTAACGAAAGAGTCTCGCCCATTTTCGGTCGAGACTCTTTTTTTATCATTTACTGCCCTTCTTTTTCTTCACCTTGGGTTCAGGCAATTCCTTACAGCTCTCACGCACCAGTTCTGAGAGATAGTCATGGTCATCCACATCTGCTATGTAGAAATAGTCCTTAGCCCCTTCGTATGGTGGACGCATATCCACCACTCTCAGTAACTTCCTACCTACCTCCGTAGGCTTCAGATAGAAACAGTCATCACAGATAAGACCGAATATCTTTCCGTCACAATAAATACCATAGTCACCAAACATCTTCTTGGTCACTATCTCCCCTGCCCCAGCGCACTGGTCAGCAATATATTGTACAAAGTCTGCGTTACTTGCCATTGTTATGTTGGTTTACCATAAATTTGTGGCAAAGATACAAATTATTTCCGAATTATTCGTATCTTTGCAAGCAATATGAAAAGAATTGATTTAAACAACAAAACGATATTAGTGACGGGTGGCGCCGGATTCATTGGTGCCAACCTCATCAAGCGCCTGCTGACAGAAACCCAGGGCACCACGATTATCAATATCGATAATCTCAATGCCTACTACGATGTCTCCCTCAAGGAATACCGCCTCAAGGAGCTGGAGCAGCTAGCTGCTCTTTCGGCATCTCCAGAGCCCGCGTTCCCGACGGTTTCTCCATCGGCTCCCACACTCTCTCAGCCACCGTTCCCGACGGTTTCTCCGTCGGTTCCCACCTATATCTTCCTCAAGGCCGATATCTCCGATAAGCCCGCTATCGATAAGCTCTTCTCTGAGTATAAGCCCCAGATTGTGGTCAATCTCGCCGCACAGGCTGGCGTGCGCTATTCCATCGAGAATCCCGATGCCTATATCATGAGCAATATGATGGGCTTCTACAATATCCTTGAGGCCTGTCGCCACAACCCTGTAGAGCACTTGATATATGCCAGCTCTTCCAGCGTATATGGTGGCAACAAGAAGATACCCTTCAGCACCGACGACCGGGTGGATAATCCCGTCAGCCTCTATGCCGCTACCAAGAAGAGCAACGAGCTCTTTGCCCATTGCTATTCCAAGCTCTACGATATCCCCACCACAGGCCTACGCTTCTTCACCGTCTATGGCCCTGCTGGCAGACCAGACATGGCTTACTTCGGCTTTACCAATAAGCTGTTGAAGGGTGACACCATCCAGATCTTCAACTATGGCAATTGTCGCCGCGACTTCACCTATGTGGATGATATCGTCGAGGGCATCATGCGCGTGATGCAGGGTGCTCCTGAAGCCTCTCCTAAATCCTCCCCTAAAGGGAAGGACTTGGGCGTACACACAGCAGATCCGATGATGTATGGATTGCTGAAAGAACATGCGGAAGAGATGCGTAATAACCCTACAGAGGCTGAAAAAGTGCTTTGGAAAGCGCTCAGAGCCAAAGGCTTAGGTGTAAAGTTCCGTCAACAGCACATCATCGAGGATTTCATTGTGGATTTCTACTGCAATGAATACAAAGTAACAATAGAGGTGGATGGTGGCTATCATAATGTGGAAAAACAGATAAAGTCTGATGCAGAGCGCACAGCACGTCTTAAGGAACTTGGATATACCGAACTGCGCTTCAGCAATGAAGAAATTCTCTGTGATATCGATAACGTACTGAAGAAGATAAAGACGTTCTGCAGCGGAACACCCTCGCCTTACTCCCCTCCCTTCAGGGAGGGGTTGGGGGTAGGCTCCGACGCCCCCTATGCCATCTATAACATCGGCGGAGGTCACCCCGAAAATCTGCTCGACTTTGTCAATATCTTGCAGGAAGAACTCATCCGTGCCGGTGTATTGCCCCAAGACTATGACTTCGAGGCACATAAGGAACTGGTACCTATGCAACCCGGCGATGTGCCCACCACCTATGCGGATGCCACAGCCCTTGAACGCGACTTTGGCTTCACCCCGAAGATTACCCTCAGAGAAGGCTTGCGCAAGTTTGCCGAATGGTATAAGGATTATTATTGTTAGATGAAGACAGCTATCGTTGGCGGAGGTGCCGCAGGCTTCTTTCTGGCTATCAACCTCAAGGAGATGATGCCCGAGATGGAGGTAACCATCTTTGAGCGCAGCCAACGTGTATTGGCGAAGGTAGAAATCTCGGGTGGTGGACGCTGTAACTGTACCAACACGTTTGAGGAGGTCAGCGACCTATCACAGGTCTATCCGCGTGGTCACCGCCTGTTAAAGCGACTCTTCAAGGGTTTCAACCAACAGGATGCCTATGCGTGGTTCGAGAGACATGGCGTACCCTTGGTCATTCAAGATGACCAGTGCATATTCCCTGAGGCACAAGACTCGCATGCCATCATCAACTGTTTTCTCTCTCTCGCCCATCGCTATCATATCGAAATACGCAAGGGCTGCAAAGTGCAGTCTTTGGATGATGTCAGAGACTACGACTATGTGGCAGTCACTACGGGTGGTTCACCCAAGGGCGAAGGCCTACGTTGGTTGTCTGCACTAGGCCATGAGATAGAGGCTCCCGTGCCCTCCCTGTTCACCTTTGAGATTCACGATAAGCAGTTACAGGCCCTGATGGGCTTAGTGACGGACGTAGAGGCCATGATTCCCGGCACCAAGATGCGAGCCAGTGGTCCCTTGCTCATCACCCATTGGGGCCTCAGTGGTCCCGCCGTGTTAAAGCTCTCCAGTCATGCTGCGCGCCATCTGGCAGAACATGACTATCAGTCATCACTGGCTATTCGGTGGCTCTCACTCACCGACCAAGAGATAACCTCACTGCTCTATGAACAGGTAGCCAGCCAACCCAAGAAACTACTCACCACCTATAATCCCTTTGGCCTGCAACAGCGCCTGTGGACCTATCTCGTTGAGAAGGCACTTGACACGCGTTCACAGGTACGCTGGGCAGAGCTCAACAAAAAGGATGTCAACCGATTGGTTAACATCCTCTTAAATGACACTTATCAGATAGCGGGGCGCGCGCCTTTCAAGGATGAGTTTGTCACCTGTGGTGGCATCTCTCTCAAGGCTATCAATCCCTCTACTTTAGAGAGCAAGCACATCCCCCACCTCTACTTCGCTGGCGAGGTGCTCGACATCGATGGCATCACGGGAGGCTTCAATTTCCAAGCCGCATGGACCACCGCCTATACCATTGCCCAAGCCATCACCGCTAACCGCTAACCAATCTCCCCTCCCTTCAGGGAGGGGTCGGGGGTAGGCTCCCCATTTCTCCTCAACTCTTCCACAAACTCACTAATCTTCTGTAGCTCCTGTGGTATGTGGATATTCTGCGGACAGTGAGGCGCACATTGACCACAACCGATACAGTGGTCTGCCTGACGCAGTTTGGGCACTGCACGGTCCAACCCTATCAAGTAGTTTCTGCGCAACTTATAATACTCCTTATCCATTTTCTGACGAGGCAGCGTACCCTCATTTTTACACTTGTTATAATGTATGAAGATGGCGGGGATATCGATGCCATAAGGACAGGGCATACAGTATTTACAGTCGTTACACGGAATATTTTCCAGTCCCACAATGCGCTCTGCCACATCCTTGTCCAGATAGCGCTGTTCCTGCTCGGTCAGGGGCACTAGTGGACAATAGCTCAACAGGTTGTCCTTCAGATGCTCCATATAGGTCATACCACTCAATACGGTGAGCACACCCTTCGGTGTTCCCGCATAGCGGAAAGCCCACGATGCCACACTGCGCTCTGGAGCTTTGCTCTTCAGCTCTGTAGCCAGATACTGGGGCAGGTTGGCCAGTCTTCCGCCCAACAGGGGTTCCATGATGACGGCAGGGATATGGCGTTTCTCCAGTTCCTTATACAAGTAACTGGCATCCACGTTACGGTCGTTTATCTCGTTGGCATAGTCCCAGTCCAGATAGTTCAACTCTATCTGCACAAAGTCCCAGTGGTACTTGTCGTCCATGGCGAGTACCTCGTCGAATACCTCCTGAAGACCATGGAACGAGAAGCCAAGATGACGGATGCGTCCCGCCTCGCGCTCTTTCATCAGATAGTCCATCATACCGTTATCCACGTAGCGACGGTTAAACTCGTCCATGCCGCCACCGATGGCGTGCAACAGATAGTAGTCAATATAGTCCACCTGCAGGTTCTTCAGCGAGTTCTGATACATCTCGATACTCGCCTCCCTACTCTGTGTCGAGGGGTGGAAGTTCGACAACTTCGTAGCCACTAAGTATTCCGAACGCTTATGACGACTCAGGGCGATACCCGTGCAAGCTTCCGACTTTCCCTGACAATATACGGGTGATGTATCGAAGTAGTTCATGCCATGCTCGATGGCATAGTCTATCTGCTTGTTAATCATCTCCTGATCATAGTCATCCTGGTTCTCTGTCTTCGAGGGCAGACGCATCATGCCATAACCCAAGAGTGACACTTTCTCCTTGGTCTTCGGATCCACCCGATAGGTCATCTTCCCCACTGGTGGCTCCACCTGTTTCTTATACTCCTCCACAGCCTTGGAGCTATTCTTCGACTTACAACCCGTCAATACCGCAGCAGTACCCAATGCACCGCCACCGAATATCTTCAGAAACGAACGTCTTGATATATCTTTCTTCATACTTTAAACATTGAAGATTGAACATTACGCTAACCGCTCTCCTCTCTCCCCTCCCTTCAGGGAGGGGTCGGGGGTAGGCTTCACACCTCCTTATGCACCTCATGTCCCTCTACATAGATGGCAGAGTATGGACGTGCCGGACATAGATTCTCACAGGCACCACAGCCAATGCATCGTGCCTCATTCACTGCAGGAACATAGGGTGACTCCTCGTCATCAGGATCACTGGGCACCATCTCGATGGCTCCCACAGGACAGTGGCGCTCACAGTTGCCACACTCCACCCCATCAGTTAGGGGAACACAGTTTTTCTTAATCCATACCGCATGACCTATCTGCAGCGAAGCCTTATCCTCCGCCTTGATAGGCTTGATAGCTCCCGCAGGACAAACCTCCGAACAGCGGTTACACTCCGGACGACAGTAGCCACGCTCATACGACATCACGGGCTGCATCAGATGCAGCAGGTCTGAGCTGGGGCGCAACACCTGGTTAGGACATTCCGAGATACACAACTGACAACCTGTACAGTTGCGAGTCATATTCTCGGCAGACAGCGAGCCCGGCGGTGTCAACGGTGTCTGGCGCTCTGGTGCAATCTTATCCTCTATCTCTGCCAGTCCACCATCCATAATCTTATCTTTTTGCTGAGCCATCGCTGCAGTTGCTAATAGCGCAGAAGACAACAGGAATGAGCGACGCCCCATCTCGGGCTTTTGTTCCCTCTCCGTCTCGCGAGGGTCCGCTTCGAGCTTTTGTTCTCTCTCCGTTAGGAGAGGTTTCATTGAATACTCCAGCGCTCCAAACTTACAGCTCTCTATACAGTCGCCGCATACCACACATCTGCTGGCATCCACGCTATGCGTCTTAAAGTCGATACATGCGGCCTTACAGTTCTTGCTGCAGAGCGAGCAGTTCCTACACTTCTCCACATTGAAGCGCACCTTCAGCAGCGAGTAACGGCTGAGGAAAGACAACAAGGTGCCCACTGGACAGATGGTATTACAATAGGTGCGTCCGTTGCGCCAGGCAAGTATGCCCAGAACTATCAGTGTCACTGCTGCAATAGCCAGCGAGATACCTGAGCGCAGCCATACCTCACTCTGATAGAAGGCATAGCTGTCGTAGTGTTCGGCAATAGCAGCCAACACATTATTTCCTGCCTGATAGACGGGCTGCAACAGGTTAGTAGCAATACGACCGAAGGCAGCGTAAGGTGCCAACAACTGTACTAACACAGCCAACCCTGCCACATGGGCTACAATGAATACTACAAATACTGGGTAGCGCAACCACTTCTTCTCTTTCGAATAACCATAGCGGTTCTTCTTCGCCTTCTTTCCGAACCATCCGAAGATATCCTGCATGATACCTAACGGACAGATCACGGAACAATAGATACGACCGAAGAGAAATGTGGCGATACTGAGTACAGACACGATGGTCACACTGCCAGCCAGCAGTGCCTCCAGCAGTTGCATCTTTGCCATCCAACTAAGCCAGTGATGCGCTGTTCCTGTGAAGTCAAGGAACAACCATGTGATGCCAATAAACATCACGGCCGCCAATAGGATTCTAATGATTCGAAGCCTACCCAAGCCCTCCCAAAGGGAGGGATGTTTAGATTGTTGAGAAGTGTTATTCATATTGTGGTCGTTATTCATATTTCTATTTATTCTATATATAACCTCCCCTACTATATGTATTCAACATCCCTCCCTTGGGGAGGGCTTGGGTAGGCTTTTTGACTTGGGTAGGCTCGCCACTATCAGCACGCTCACCTCATACAGCAGGTAGATAGGCAGTGCCACTACCAAAAGTGTAAACACATCCGTGGTCGGAGTGATAATCGCTGCCACGATAAGGATGGCCACGATGGCATGGCGACGATAGGCAGACATCATCGAGGATGTCAAGAGCCCCATGCGTCCAAGTAGTCCGCAGACTACCGGCAGTTCAAATACCACACCCATCACTAAGCTCATACCCAACAGTGTGTCGATATACGACTGTAGCGTCAGCATGTTAGCCACATCTGGACTCACCTGATAGGTACCCAGGAAACGCACCGTCAATGGGAATACCACGAAGTAGTTCACCAGTGTACCTATGATGAACATCACATACGCTGCTCCCACTATCCAGAACGCGTAGCGCCGCTCATTCTGGTAGAGCCCTGGTGACACGAAGCGGAACAACTCATAGAGGATGTAGGGCGAAGCCACCAGTAAACCCGCATACAGGGCGGTGCGCATATGAATCATAAACTGCTCCGTCAGTCCTGTGTTCATCAGGTGGAGCACGAAGGGCTCCACACCCAATAGACCATACGTCACGAAGTCACTACTCCGTGGAGCCAGCACGATGCTAAACAACTCATCCTTCATTACGAAGGCCCCTATGGCACATACCACGATAGCTATCGCTATACGTATCAGTGATGAGCGCAGCTCGTCCAAATGATCCCAAAAGGACATTTCACTCATTGAAGATTGAAGATTGAACATTGAACATTGAACGCCGCGATTAAGCGAGAGCAGAGCCATGCTTGCATGAGCTATGCCGAGCGTGAGCGGTGTCGCTGAAAGCAACATTGAAGGCTGCGATTAAGCGAGAGCAGAGTCAAAACGAGTTTTGAACTATGCCGAGCGTGAGCAGGCTCGATGTAAAACATCAACATTGACCATTGACCATTACGCTAACCGCTCTCCGCTCAGCTATAACCTATAACCCATAACCGCTGAACGCTAACCAATCTCCCCTCCTTTCAGGGAGGGGCTGGGGGTAGGCTCCTTTGGTGGTAGGCTCTCCCTCCGCTAACCTCTCTCCCCTCCTTCGGAGGGGTCGGGGGAGCTCTCTTCCTTCATGCCATCTTTAAAGCTCTTCACTCCCTTTCCGAGTCCTTTCATCAACTCGGGAATCTTCTTGCCGCCAAACAGCAAGAGCACAATAAGGGCAATGACAATAATTTCTTGCATTCCTAATCCAAACATATTCTTTTTTATTTTAAGTTTATAATTTCTGCAAAAATACAAATTAACAAGCGAAAAACCAAATTTAAATGAAACTTTCAACTTTCAGCTTTCAACTTTCAACTTTATTTCTTATCTTTGCAGCATAATAAACAACATTTAACTATGGAATACGAATTTCTCCTACGAATCTTCTGTGCTGCAGTATTAGGTGGCCTGATTGGATTGGAACGTGAATATAGAGCCAAGGAGGCTGGTTTCCGCACCCATTTCTTGGTAGCGTTAGGCTCTGCCGTGTTTATGATTGTCTCTGCCTATGGCTTCAGTGATGTCCCCATGTCGGATACCACCCACCGTTGGGATGTCTCTCGTATTGCTGCTCAGGTAGTCAGTGGCATCGGTTTCATTGGTGCCGGCACCATCATCTTCCGCAAGTCCGAGAATATCGTTAGTGGCCTGACCACTGCCGCTGGCCTCTGGGTTACCGCCGCCATCGGCTTAGCCTGTGGTGGAGGCATGTATGTCCTCTCTATCGCCACCACCCTCATGGTCCTCGCAGGTCTCGAAGCCTTCAATTTCTTCTTGCGCAAAATCGACAAGAAGCGTAAAGAGAAACAAGAAAATTAATATTTCAAACTTCAAACATCAAACTTCAAACTTCAAACTTCAAATATATATGGGAATCATCATAGGAATAGATGTGGGCATCTCCACGACAAAGATTGTAGGACTGCGCGAAGGTCGCGTAGTGTCACCCATCCGTATTACTGCTGCCGACCAGGTGACATCGCTGTATGGTGCTTTCGGTAAGTATCTGCACGACAATAAGATTGAACTGAAGGATGTGGAGCAGATCATGGTGACGGGCGTGGGCTCTGCCTATATCGATGAACCTATCTATGGCATCTCAACACAGAAGGTGGATGAGTTTATTGCCGATGGTCTGGGTGCTCGCTTCGAGTCGGGACTAAGCAAGGCCATCGTGGTATCGATGGGTACGGGAACGAGCTTCGTACAGTGTAACGGTGATGAGATTAAGCATATCGGTGGTATCGGCATCGGTGGCGGTACCCTGCAGGGCCTCTCTCGTGTGATGCTGAACACACGTGACCCGAAACAGATTCAGAGCCTCGCCATGCAGGGTAATATCCGTAATATCAACCTGCTCATCGGCGACATCTCTAAGCATCCACTGCCCGGACTGCCTATGGATGCTACGGCATCACTATTCTCAAAAGCAAAGTACGACGCACCGAAGGAAGACATCGCACTGGGCATCATCGTGATGGTATTACAGGCCATCGGTTCTGCCGCCATCCTGTCGGCACTGAACACAGGAATCAAAGACTTTGTTCTGATAGGCAACCTGACACTGCTGCCTCAGTGTAAGGAGATATACCCCATGCTGGAGAAATTCTACAACGTACACTTCCATATCCCTAAGTATGCGGAATTCTGCACTGCCATAGGAGCGGCGCTGAGCTATAAGAACAGATGACTAGCGCACAAGAGATTATCCACTACATGGAGTCGCAGCGCAATGACGAGCAGCGACAGATACTGATGGGCTTCTTCAAGACAGCCCCTGGTGAATATGGCTATGGCGACGAGTTCCTCGGCTTAAAGGTGCCCCAAACCCGCGAGGTCGTCAAGCTCGCGGGGCAAGGTTTTCCCTTGCCCGAAGTCCCAGCGTTGCTAACAAACCGCTGGCACGAGGTGCGTCTCTGCGGCTTCCTCATCCTGGTTTCGAAGTTTGAGAAGCAGGCCACCAAGCGCTTAGAGAACAACCCTGATGCCATTGCCAAGCGCGACGAGATAGTACAGATGTACCTGCAGTATGCCGAGCAAGCCAACAACTGGGACTTGGTCGACCTCTCCGTGCATAAGATTCTGGGCCACTGGCTACTGCTCCCCTCTAATCTGGGCGACAGAGACTATAAGCTCAAGGTATTAGACGACCTTGCCGCCAGTCCCTGCCTCTGGAAGCAGCGCATGAGCATCGTCTGCTCGTGGATGACCTCCCGTAAAGGCGACCCCTTCTGGTGTCTCCGCTATGCCGAAATCCACCTACACCATCCCCATGACCTCATGCATAAAGCCGTGGGCTGGATGCTCCGCGAAATGGGTAAGCAAGTATCCATGAACCTTCTCCGCGAATTCCTCCGCCAACATGCCCACGAGATGCCCCGCACCATGCTCCGCTATGCCATTGAGAAAATGCCCGAGGCAGAACGCAAAGAGTGGATGAGGGGGCCTTCCCCCATTGCAACGCCACACTCTCAAAGAGAGAACCCCTAAAGCCTACCCCCGACCCCTCCCTGAAAGGAGGGGAGATTAGTTAGCGTTCTGCGGTTAGCGGTTATAGGTTATGGGTTATAGCTGAACGCTCATAATGCGTAGCATTAATTTCTGTGATTTCTGTTATTTCTGTGTGACCTATTTTAGTGTGAGCTTATTTGTGGAGCTTATTCATATCACGCAGATATTTTTATTGTCACACAGAAATCACAGAAATAACAGAAAGTTGCTGCTACGCAGCATAATCCGTGTTATCCGTTAGATCTGTGTTCGGCAATTACTCGTATTGTTATAAATCTGTGAAATCTGTGAAATCTGTGTGACCTCAAATCTCCCCTCCTTTTAGGGAGGGGTTGGGGGTAGGCTCCTTTGGGGGTAGGCTCCTCCTGCTGCAAATATACTATTATTTCCTTTCCCTCTTCACCTTATTACTCTTATTTAACTAAAACGCCCCCAAAAACATATCCATTAACTAAAATCCTATGGTTTTCTCCGCCTAAACATCAACGCGCAGCCGATAAAAAAGACAACGCGTGTCCCGCGTTACCAAAACCCACAAGGAGGTGCGGTTTCTGCACCTTCTTGTTTACATCCCCCTTTGAAGGGGGCTTGGGGGTAGCGCCCCTCTTTTGGTTCGTTTTCTCGGAGCGAGCGAGAAAATGAACAAACACCTTGCAAAGGATTGGCAAGAAAAGGTTGGGTGGTTGTGAAAATAGAATTGTTTTTTATAAAAGCATAACCTTTTGTTTCTTTTCAAAAAGAAAAAAGAGCCCCATTTTTTATTGGGACTCTTTCCTATCTTTATAATAATAAAAATCAAAGAATACTATTCTTTATTGTCTCCACAATATACTTCACATCCTCATCAGTGACATACGGCCCAGCAGGCAAACACATACCAATCTTAAAGATAGCTTCTGATACACCATTGGTATAAGCAGGCGCATCCTTATACACTGGCTGCTTGTGCATAGGCTTCCATACAGGACGAGCCTCAACACCTGCCTGATCCAAGAACACACGCAGGGCCTCCACGTTATCATTTGGCTGGCAATCGGTAGTAGCTGAATCTGCTGCATGAATCACACCAGCAGCACCACCTACAGCACCCGTGACAATGGTCTTATAGGCATTCTCCTGTCCCTTAATCTTCAGGTCAGCATCCAGCGTAATGGTGCATAGCCAGTAGTTGGAGTCATAAACCATTGAACATTGATTATTGAACATTGAACATTGGTCCGGTTGAGAGTGGACTGTGATGCCTTTTACATCCTTCAGTAGTTCTTCATACAGCTTCTGCACATGCTTATGATGAGCGATATGGTCGTTAGCTACTGTCATCTGACCACGACCGATACCTGCACAGATGTTACTCATGCGGTAGTTGTAACCAATCTTCTCGTGTTGGTAGTAAGGATAGCTCTCACGATACTGTGTGGCATACATCATGATTTCGCGCCATGACTCCTCATCTGGAGTAATCAGCGCACCACCACCACTGGTGGTAATCATCTTGTTGCCATTAAACGACAGGACACCATATTTACCAAAGGTACCCAGCATCTGACCATTGTATTTAGAGCCGAAGCCCTCGGCAGCATCCTCGATGACGGGAATGTCGTATCTGTCTGCTATCTCCATGATGCGGTCAATCTTATACGGCATACCGTAGAGTGCTACAGGGATGATAGCCTTTGGTGCCTTACCCGTCTTTGCAATGCGGTCTTTGATGGCCTCTTCCAACAGTTCTGGATCCATATTCCATGTATCCTCTTCTGAGTCGATGAATACGGGTGTAGCACCGAGATAGGTGATGGGGTGTGACGAAGCACAGAATGTAAAGCTCTGCACACAAACCTCATCGCCAGGACCTACACCACAAGCCTTCAATGCCAAATGCACTGCAGCAGTACCAGCACTTAACGCAACCACACGCTTTCCTCCCTTCCCTTCAGGGGAGGGCTGGGGAGAGGCTATAAACTCCTCCAGGTCTTTCTCAAACCCATTGACGTTTGGTCCGAGGGGAACCACCCAGTTCGTATCGAAAGCTTCTTTGATATATTTCTGTTCCAAGCCAGTGTCGCTCATGTGAGCCAGACACAAGTAGATTCTTTTAGTCATTGTTTCTTATCCTCTTATTTAGTTGGGTGCAAAGGTACGAAAAAACGAGAGAAAAGCCAAATGAATTTGGTTTTTTCCGTCCCCTCTTCTACTTCACCATGAAAATAAATTTTTCGTATTTTTGCCGCCACCTGCCACCAATACGCCTTAATCCCTTTATATACAGGCACTACAAGGTGTGGCAGATAGGTGGCAGGTGGCAGCAAAATGGTAAATCACACCATTTTTGGCTTCACAAAATACTCAGAACCATATTTCCTTTCGCGCTTCTTCAGGGCAGGAATGTTGGATAACATGCGACCAAAGCCTGACACGGTGGCTGGTTTTAGCATGCTGATGCCTACCTTCTGTTTCAAGAATGCAAATATCGTAGAGGCACTTACCCACTCTCCTTCGTCTCCCTCTGCTGCGGGCTCGAAATAGTCAAAGAAGTAATGGTCGGCAGGCGTCTTTATTCTGAACTTATGATTCCATTTCAATATCCGCTGCGTCTCCTTTGGACTGAAGTAATATGGTTCACGATGTTGCAAAGCCCTCATAGCCTGAGCATATAGCTGTTCATAGTTGGGAGGCGTACTCACATCGATGGGGCCCGTTAGTTCCACACTCAAAAATCGACGACTACCCGTAGGATCTGCCAACACATCAGGCTGATTGGTGGTAGCGATGAACGATGCACGACGAGGGAAATCCTCCACATGACGGGCATATGGGCGCTTGATTTTGACTGACGAGAGGGTGATGATATTCTTCAGGAATCCCTGTTGGATGCGAGGCGTTATCTGGTTAAACTCATCCAGGTTGATGAGCAGCATCTGCGCCATCTGGTTCAGCACCTGTCGCTTATCGTCCATATGCAGGTTGCCCGTATATCCCCATCGCAACTCGGGAGGTAGCAGCTGTTCGCAGAAGGTTGTCTTGTTCCAACCCTGAGCAGAGATGAGCAGTGGCACAGCCTGGTTGCCATATACAGCCATATTGCTCACCTGCCACTGATGAACCATCCCAAGGAACCACGTATAGAACCAGTTCTCCCAATGCGGATTATCTGTAGGTACCGTGCGAGCCAATTTGCGGATATGGTCTTTGCCATCCCACTTGTCGTATTGCTCCCACAGATAGTTGCCTATGGGATTAAAAGGACGTATCATATCCGACTGCACATAGCGTTTCACGTCGTTATCTCTGGCATCTATTCCGCTCAGGCGCACCTTCATCGTCATTCCCTTCATCACGCGACCATCCACAGGCATCCAGTCCACATATTTATAACTATTATCCTTGTATTCCGTATATCCCATAATGGTGTTATAGCGGAAGGTATAGTGCGCGTTCAGAAAGTCCATCAGTCGCTGGGTATCCTCACTCACCTTTATAGCAGCCTCACCATCGGGAGCCTCAACAGGGTTTACCACCTCCGTTTTCGAGGGATGCGCCAGCGGTTTGTCACTCACTGGCAGCGCCATCGCCTTTGGATTGTAATATGGCTGCTCATCAAGAGGCATACGGAAACTGCTACGGATAGAATAAGCCTCCAGACGTATCGGGCGGCACAACAGTCCCTGATATATCGTCGTTGCCAACTCATAGCCCTGCCTGCAGATACTGTTTGCCTCTTCTTCGTCAGCCACTTCACCACCATCCGCCTTTGCTATCCTCACAAGAATCACCACCTCCTTGCCTGTTGAGCCAACGAAGGCGGCAAGCGTATAGTGCAGTATCTGAGCAGCCTGCTTAATGGCATTGATTTCCGAAGACTTCTCTAGTCCATCGATGGTCAGTGCCACAACGCCATTAAACCTACGCATGCGCAGGTTGTCGTTAGCATCCTTTTCCAACTCTGCCGACGGATATATCAGATGCGAAGGATGAAAGGAGTCGTAGCTATCCGTATCGCCAGCCAGCGCCAGCTCCTGTCTGCGACGAGCCACGGCACCATCCTTCGTGTCCCTTTTGATGCGTTCCATGAAGTTGTCGATGGTCTTCGACGACAACTTCAGTGCATTATTCTTATCTCTTAATACAAATGTTAGTTTCATTTTAGTCTTTCTTGTATGGTATTCATTACTGAGAAACTATGTTTTCGCTACATGAAAACACCGTTTTCGCTATTAGAAAACATTGTTTTCCACGCTAGAAAACAGCGTTTTCTGCCGTGGAAAACGCTATTCCGAGCGTTTTCCACTTTCAGTTTCTGGCTTAAACTGATAGACGTAATCCTCAAAATAGCTATCAAACTCTACCTCCCAGTCATAGCCATAGCTCTTCACGAAGTCCCTAATCCACTGTTGGTCTTTCTCCGACAGCACACGCTCACCACGCTTATACTCGTAGTACATCTTGGTTCCATGCAGATAACTGGTGATGGCCTTACGCATTTCGGTATAGTCATCCTTCATTACTCTATCGTAAAGATGAGTAAATCCAGCCGCCCATACCGCAATAGTAATCTTATCAAACCATCTGCACTTACCATCCTTCAGCGTCTTTGGCATGATGCAGTTAGCATATTCCAGGTTGTCAGGAGCATGTGAGCCAGCCTTGAATCGCAGACAGTTATCCTTTAGCGGACAATCTTTGTTAGTGCAGAGAATGTACCATGAAGGCACTTTAGAAAAATCAAAATCAGGACTGATTGGTTTAACGGTTTTCTTCTTTTCCATAGTTAAAATTAATACGTTAATTTTATGTTGTTTTTCATCATGCAAAGATACAAAATTTTTGCCATTTTTCCAAGCTTTTTACCTACTATTTTCGCCCTATTTCACCCTATTTTCTATTGATTTTTGCCCATTTTTGAAATTTTGCTGCCACCTGCCACCCATCTGCCACCACCATATATCCCGTTTATCTAGATGCATTCCGAGCGATTGGTGGCAGAGTGGCAGCAAAAATAGAAAAAAGAAAAATTTCCACGGGAGGGAATTAGTCATCATTGCATGAATAATTAATCTATTATAATCACCATTTTCTCCTCATCAGTTCAAAAATACGCCTCCCAAAAACAAGAAAACCCTGAAGAGCAAATGCACTCCAGAGTCATTCATCATATTTCTCAATTTTTCTTTGTATATCTCTCTGTTATCAGAATTTATACCTCAAATATTCATTCGTAGAAAGAACGTTTGTTTTTACACCAAGAAAAGAATACACAGCCTTTGTCTTTGCCCTCATTCTCTTGTCATTGGTAACGAGAATATCACAGACTTGTGCAAAATAGGCATGAGCAGCATCGTATAATCGTGCAACATTCGAATGTGCAGTTTTCTTATCTCCCCAATAGTTAGCAGAATCTATCAAATTAAACAATGTATGATACAAAGGTTTACCACCAAATGCCTCCGTTTCTCTTAGATATGTCAGCAAATCAATATTATTTAGTTTCTGCTTCGCCTTTTCATCAATCATTCCAAGTACTTGATCTGGGCTTACATTATTGAATATTGTACTATCGAACCCCAGCTTGTCCCGCAACTCCATAAATAACTCATCACCTGTATTTACCTGTTGGGCTATAATAGCACGAAATGGATTATCACATAATCTATACATCTCTATAGGCTCTTTTTCGTAAATTTCAGGTACATCACACACACCTGTTAATATATTATTCCGTCCACATAATTTTGAAATTAGTTTCAGTCTACCTTCTTGTGACACTTTTGGATTTCCCTTGGCCTCCAAAAGTTCATTCATATGTGCATCAGAATAATAGTATGCGACATCAGGTCTTGCAAGAAACATTTCGACAGAATACTTCCTTGCCTCTATATCAACAAGCACATTATTATCCAGATACGCCTTCATCCCCCTTTTGTATTTATCATTTTTCAGTCTGTTCTTGCTTGTACTTACTTACAATATCGGTTACATACTGTAGAAACTCATCTTTTTCATCGACATACTGCTCTGGCAACGCAGTGAGACGAACTAGTTCTGCAATAATGTTACCTTTATTTTCTTTAAACATCATTTGGTCTACTCGTTCCTCAGCAAGTCCAACTCTATACAGATGACATGTATTGATTGTAAAGACACCTTTTGTCGTCTTCCCCCTATACAGAATCCCCCCAACTAGCTCTATATGGTCAGAATACTTGTCGTATAATGGATGTATAATCTTGAATCCGCTACCGACTTTAGGATAAGTCTTTATTTTAGGATTAACCAAGACCTCAGTCGTTCCTTTATATTCATTACAGCAAGGGCAAGCTACGCACAAATTTTCTGGTAGAAACATCCATTGCGGGTGTTCATCCTTATATACTATATGCTCACGATGCATTGGGACACAAGCTAAGGGAACATGTATTCTACAAAATGCACATCGTTTGTTTTGCTTATTATACATGTCATGTCTAAGATTTTTCTTGAAGCTCTGGATATACTTCTTTCCTGAATTCCAGTCTTCAGCAACAAGTCCTTTCCTCTTCAGTACCCTGATGGCTGACTGTTCCATCTTTGTTGGCTTATATGGCTCGTTAACTACAAAATCTTCTTCTTTGGTCATAGCTCGTTATTGATATGTTTCAACTATCGTATTCAGAATTTGCTTCATCGGATCAATTTTGCTCAGGTGCATTGAGATCTCTTGCAATTCATTCAATTCCGCTTTTACCTCTCTTGGAGTGATGGTATTACTACCCATCTTTTCAAGCATTTTTCCTATGCGTTCGCCAAAATATCGGTTCCTATCAGTCGCCGTCTTAAACACTTTCAGAAGCACCTCTTCAGCACTCCATCCATATGTGCATTCCGATATACTATTCGCAAACAGATTATCTCTTTCATCTTTTTCAACCTGGGTAACAGAAGAACGTTTCATCGGCAAATCAGATACCAGCATATGACTATGCGTTGCTATAAGCAGTTGACAAACCTGATTTAACAATGCTCTGTCAAGGTTGTCAATCAACGTCATCTGCCAGTTCGGATGCAAACTCAACTCAGGCTCATCTAGAAGCACCAATGTATGCGGGTCATTCGCCGCAGCAGATATACTCAGAACTGTTGATAGCATAGCAAACTCTCCAGAACTCATATCTTCCGATGTGACATCACATCCTTGCTTATGAAATATGACATTCGTAGAGTTTACCAATTCACATTGCTTCAGCTTGTATATAAATTGTAACTCATCATGAGACTTCTCCTTGGCAATGTCCTCGTCAAAGTCTATTTCGTAATCATGGCGGGAATTGCCAGTTGATGTTTTTTTCTTGTAGTAATTGTATAGCTGAGTTGCTTTTACGCTTTTTTGTTGTTTATCTAGCTTACTATACTCTTTGTCCTTATTCACACGCTGCTTAATCGCATCCAGCGCTGCACCATCTGTCTTCGATTTCATCACCAGCGAATACGACAAAGAAACCCTATGGTCATAGCCTATGAAGTCCAGTATTGAACAAATATTCTGTCGTTGCCTGTCATTCATCTGCTCATTTAATGCAAACAGCAACCTGAAAGCAATTGCAGAAGAAGAAATCATACTTCCATTTACATGAGCACCAACGTATTTATAGCATGGCACATCATATCTAGTTTGTGCCGAGCCATTGACTTTCTGTGTAGGGAACTTGTCAAATGCGCCAAAGTGACACGCTACTATTGAAGGAATACGTAAATCATTTAAAGAACAAAAATGACCGTTTATTTTTGTAAGAAAATTCTTTTTCAGTCTAATTACTTCACATTCCACCCCATCAATATGATACCTGATGCCTTTTAGCCGTCCCTTATTTGCTGAAGATATACTAGGATTCGGTTCATTCTTGCAGGAATGTAAATCTATAAAGAAATCCACAATTTCCTTCATCAGACAACTCTTACCAACTCCATTGGTACCAATAAGTACGCTATATAATGGCAGACTTTCAGCCTCATCAAACGAACCTATATTAATGCTATTTACCTCATTTTCTGGCGACAGCAACCCAAGTTCACTAATCCAAAAACTTTGTTTCTCACTATATTCTGGAACATATACTGTTAATGTATCATTTTGACCTTTCTTTAAGGCTTGCTTACTTCTCGAATGATAATACTCGTCTAAATCAATTCGACCGAGAACCTTCATAGTAGGAGGCAAATCAGTTTGATTGCTATACAAGCCTTTCGTTGCAGCGGTCTTAATTAAATTCAGGAATGTTCCATCATCAGAGTAAAGTTCTTTAACAAGAATCGCAATATCGTCTGAAAGTTTTGTGTTAGTTGTTAAGTTCAGTTCTTTGTATCCTAAAACACGAAGCATGTTATCAAGCGTTGCCAGCCCGATATTTAACTCAGTCAGAAGTTTATTAACTCGTATTCCCATTACTCCTTCATCTTATTTCTGTATTATTACCAATTCATCATAGAAATCCCGGTCAGAGAATCTTACTAGTATAGCTTTCGCCAACCGTTTCATCGGCAGTTTAAAACTCTTCACGAAGAGCATTTTCAGATACTCCATCTTTCGAGTGTCTACTCCCATAGAGGTTGCTTTTACTTCTTAAGCCTTAATATCGACCTTGCCACCCGTTTCTCCCTCTTCGTTATCGTTGAGAAATATCTCTCTTCTATACCCCATAGGAAGAACTGAAGCTCAGTATTATTGGTTATACAGAACTTCTTTGTAGCAGCATCGTAAGGAATATCTTTATTATACCGATGAATATAGTTCAGGATGGTATTCTGCTGTTTCTGTGTGAGGCCTGCCATTTTGGCAGCTGCTGCATGTAATCTCTTTCTATTTGCTGACGATATTTTGTCAGGCGCTATCTGTCCCACCGCTTCCATAAAAGGCTCAGACATAAATGCCGTTGTCTCTTGTTCTGTTGCCTCACGGTATAATTCATCGATTCCAGGAAACACACTCGTTATCGTGGACAGTCTTTTAAAATACAAACAATTCTCGTCTTTTTTATACACGGCATGCGGCAAATCTTCCATCAAAATCGTTTTCTCCAACCTTCGGAGAACTGGAGTCTGTGAGATTTTCAGAATTTCCTTTTTTAGTACACTCTGGCTGGTAAGTCTTTGAAAGCAAAATGTATTTCCATTATCTTGTACCGCCATCAGGTAAGTTATATCTGCGTATTTAGCCTCAGGAAGTTGGTTGAATTGTGCTGCCACAATATTCTCTCCCAAGATTGGCAGGAAATAAGTTTTGCTGTCAAAATCTTCCAATTTAAACCATTCGTCATCATCCAAATCCGTACCTTCAGCAAACTCACAATTATGGTCGAAGTTCAGAAGCCTCGAATCATAAATATCATTCTGTTTAGAGAGGACCTTGTAAGTCGCATCTCCACTAATGAAAGCCAATAGTGTATTCATACTGTCTAATCCTTAAGTTCTATGAAAGTATTATCATTCAGCCTTTTGAGTTTGGGGAAAGAAATCGGATCAGCAGAAGCAGGATTGAGTAGTCTTTGAGTAATCACGAGCGAACGCTTATTATTTCCGTTAACCACTAGATAATAGCGATATTTAAACAACACCAATAATGGGTTGTACAGCATCGTATTGCTCAAATAAGACAATACCAGCATAATCAGAAAGACTATCAGAACCGCATATTTGTCGTTAGCGCTCAGTGCCACAAAGAAGTAAGCCAAGTAGTTAGGGAAAAATTGAAGGCTTGCGTCTTCTACCGACTTGATACTACCCCCGTTTTGCATCTCATCATCATCAAGCTTTGGGAAAAAGAGTATCACGCCCCAAGTAATACCGATAACTAGCGCGAAATACACTCCGTATGACCACAAGGGATGTAAATTAGTCAACACATCAGAAATATTGCGCAAACATTCATATTCTGTGTTACCCCACCATCGCTGCGAAAATAGCCCCAAAGTTTTTTGGTGGCTTATCATATAGACAACCACGAATAACGACAATGAAACTATTACATTGCAGATTTGATAGAGTGTCAACGGAAGCGTTTTTAAATCCCATTTCATATTCTCAAAAAAAATAATTAAAACATTATTTTAATAGTGTTTATGATTTATAGATGCAACAGGGGGCAGATTCCTGCCAGTATCCCATTTCGCCCGCAAAATTAGTAAAACAATTTCACTTTACCAAACTTTACAGCAGAAATTTATTTAAAAAAATCGAACATGCCCTACTCTATGACAAAAAGGAGATACGCTAAAGTGCAGATGCACTTTAGCGTATCTCATATCCGAATTATCTCCTTATTAAAAAGGAGTTATAACCCCTACCCCTTATTCTTTACTTCTCCCAATATCCTTCTACTCCCTATTTATAGAGTTCTTTCAGAATAATCCGTTCAATCCGTATGATCCGTGTTCGTTAATATACAGCGAAAAAATCTGTGCCATCTGTGTGACCTTTATTTCTCACCTTTCAAATCTTTTTCGAAAAGAAAAACAGATTATTCCAGAATCTGTTCTACGAGTCCTTTCAATTCCTGTTTCTGCTCCTCCGACAGCACCAGGAGGTTTGTACCCCATGCCTCTGCAGGCACCGCTATTCCCACCTGTATGGGCAGCACCTCAGCCTTGATGAATGTCAGCAACTCTGTGAGCTTCGCGCGACAGCCCGCTGTCGCCGCCTTTCCTCCTGCTCCCGCTATCGCCACCTTCTTCCCATTGATACATGTCGGAGTACCATAGTCCATGGCGACTACTGGTCGTGACAACCAATCCAGCAAGTTCTTCAGATGTCCCGGGTAGCTCATGTTATACTCTGGTGTAAATATCCATAGTGCATCCGCCTCAGCTACCGCCTTCCTGATGCGTGCCACCTCCTTAGGCTCCGGCTGCTCTATGTCCTGGTTCAGCAGAGGCAGACTACTGTAGTCCAACTCCTCCACTACGGCCCTATTATCTATCAACTCCTTCGCCACCTTGGCCACCTGTCGATTAAAGGACTGCGCCCTCAACGACCCAATAATAAACAGAATCTTCTTCATATCACATAGGTTTTTAGTTACGTTGCAAAGATAGCCATTAATCTGATTCCGCAATACTATCCCCTAATTATTTATAGTATTTTATGAATCCCCTCCCCCATTATTCAAAGAATCCGTCCAATCCGTGTTCGTTATTTTTTTATTGTCACACAAAGTTACACATATTTCCCAAACGCCCCACCTCAATAAACAAAAAAAAAGCGCTGAAAGGTTTACTACCTTCCAGCGTTATAAATTAGGGTTTTATTCAGAAGACTGCAATAAAGATTTGATATAGGCCTCTATGGATTCTGAGGTCACATCATAGATTGGTCGCAGTTATTCATCCATGCAAGATAATGCTCCATAGATGATGCTAATCGTTTATTAAGTTGTCGTGTCGCCATCGCCTTTACGTAGCTACGTGGACGCTTGGCATGAAAATAATACCAGGCAAAGAAGTAATTGAGGTTGTAGTAGCGCTCTCCTTGAGCAACTACATTCTCAATCCATGCGCGTTTCACCTCTTTGTACCCAAGTAGTTGGAAAAGTAAGTCAATCTCCTCGATATCAAGATACAGCATCACCAACTCCACCAGTACATCATTAGGAATGTCCTGTATTGAGTTGTTCTCATAGCTCCACAAACAATGCTGTTGTTTCAGTTTCTCTATGAGACTATTTCTAATATCTAAAGACTGAATCATGCTTTTAGTTACAATTACTTTATTTACTACTCTATATTCCCGTGTGCAAAGATACAACTTTTTCTAATAAAATCACTATCCTCTCCATCATTATTTCAATTTTACACCCATTAAAACAAATAACGCCGAAGCACATCTGCGCTCCAGCGTTATTTCTAGTGTCAATCCGTTCAATTCGTGTTCGAAAATCCCTTTCTGTGTTTTCTGTGTCATCTTATATCTTCATTCCTTTTCCTATCGCGTAGCGATTAGTTTTCGCCCCTTTCGCCCCTTTCGTATACTTTCGGAATACAAAAAGAAAGCTAACGCGTAGTCCCGCGTTACCAAAACTCACAATGAGGTGCGGTTTCTGCACCTCATTGTTTACATCCCCCTTTGAAGGGGGCTTGGGGGGAGCGCCCCTCTTTTGGTTCGTTTTCTCGGAGCGAGCGAGAAAATGAACGAATAAAAATATATTATAACAGAATTTTATTCTTTAAAAAGGACTTTCTTTTTATTACAACAAGATTTCTGGTTTCCAAAGACACACATTCATATCTACATGTCCATTAGGCTTAAAACGAATACCTTCAGCTTCTAAAAGCGTACGCTGCTGGCTCCATCCAGGAGCAGTCCGTCCCTCCTTATTCACCACTCTATGACAAGGCAATCCAATGGCATCTGGCGAATACCTCAGCGTCCGTCCCACCATCCTTGAATGGCTTGGCCATCCCGCCAATGCCGCAATCTCCCCATACGTCATCACCTTCCCTGGGGGAATCTGGCTTACGATGTTCAGCACATCCATGCCAAATCTCCTCGCCTCCTCCCCCGTCATCTTATCTGGATACCCCTTCATACTTCGCACTTCACACTGCTTTTATCGTATAAGCATCCTCGAAAGGAATCCGCTCACGATTATCTTTATGCCTAATCCATGCCATCTCCTCATGGCTGATTCGAGAAATCTCTCGTGAAGATTTCTTTGCGAAATGCCCACACACCCTTTTTAGTATTTTCATTTCTTCCTCCGAGAAAATAGAAGTATCGGCTACCTCTGATGTTTCCAGCACACTGCCCACAAAATCTTTTACCTGACGCGGGTCCTGTCTGATTTCTGAAAACTCACTATACACACGATCCCATCTTTCGGGAACAGGTCCGAAATCGATGGCTCGATACGACAAGCCTGTCATAGCCATTCCGCGTTCCCTATACGATAAGAAATCAATGTAGAACAGGAGCTTGTTCATTTTGGTAAACCACACATCCTGACATCTATTAAGAATAAAGAGCATGATATTCTTCAGCCTGTCAAGAGACAATTGAGCATAGCCATTCTCCATTCCACGAGGCGAACAGAACACACGCTTCATCTCATACTGCTCCAACTTATATCCTTCGCCATTTGATATCACGGTCTTTACCTTCCCCATGATCTTCTCATACTCCGATGCAGTAAGAACATTTTTCGAGCTCTCCACCATTTCCAGCATCACTTTCGGATTCATGATAGAACGTATCATTCTTCCATTAGACACACTAGGCACCTCTCCCTGTTCATAAAGACGATACTGATTAGTGCCAATACCCAGAATCTGCGACATCTTAGCAGCACTGATACCATATCGCTGTCGAACAGCAATAATCTCATCCGTATAAGGAATGCCATACTTAGCCCTGTACTGATTTGTAACCTGAATAAAAGCAGCAGTATCTGTTGCATCAGTAGTGAACTGTTCACCAGTATCCTCACAACGCCATGCAGTATGTTCATACTCATACTCTTCACCCCTGAAGTTCCATGTACGTTTCTCATACACTCGCTTCATTTCTTTACCGGTAAATGGACTCTTCATAACTACTCCTCCTTATCTTTAAATGGATACACCAATGGATGCTCTGCTATATGGAATGAGATACAGATTGTCTGACATCCTTCTCCACCCAACATTATCTTAATATAGACTTCCTGTCCTTTTACATCCTTTCCAAAGACCCACATTTCTCCGAGTTTATTCAACTCATCGATAACAGGTCCTTGTACATAGTTCTCCACTTTGAGGTTTTCAATTATAACTTTTCTGTATGATGGTACTATTTCTAGTATTTCCAGTGCCTTCTGATTCTTTCCACGATCATCCCTATAGATGATACCGAAGACCTTCATCTTCTCATGGAACTGATTCAAGAACTTCTGAACTTCCTGTTTAGTAATCATATTTGTAACTTTCGGCTGCAAAGTTACAAATTATTTCGAAAGTCTCCAAATTTCCAACGTTAAAGTTTATTTTTTAAAGTTTTTAACACAAACATTTCACTAAAAAGTTTGTTTTTCAGAAAAAAGAATGGTAATTTTGCAGTCGAAAGGATGGTTGTTGGGATAACTAAAAAACTCAATCCTCCTTATATGTTATAATAACGTCAGCCCCACAGGGGCAACTGTAGGGCTGAACTACTCTCGCGCGTGCTTTGGGCACAGCTACGAAGTTCTATTTGCTATTGGTCTAGCTTTTATAGAACGGTTTATTTTTTCAATTATTGTATTTTACTGATTGAAATTATGGCTACAAGAACTATACGAGTTCGTACTAGAATCAACACTACAACTCGTGTCAGAACCACAGTCAGAATCACACGTAAATAGATTTAAGAATCTGTTCCGTGTATCTTTGAATTGTACTCACCTCTTTCATTGATGGAGGTTTCTTCTCGTACGGGTCACCATGCCCAGTTATGGATAGTATTTTTTCACAACTTAATTTCTGTAAAGCTATGGGTAATCAAATTCACATAGTCAAGAACGGAAATGTCTGGAAGGTCAAACAAGAGGGCTGCACTCGCAGTTCTGGTGTATTCGACCATCAGTACCAAGCTATAGAACGTGGTAGGCAGATTGCCATGAACCAAGGCAAGGAACTGACAATTCATGCAGTGGACGGACATATCCGTGATAAAAGAAGTTATGGTAACGACCCTTACCCTCCTAGAGGATAAAGTGATGTTGCTATAATTAATTTTGTTTTTTTAGTTATTAAAACTGCCATCGGGGTGCTTCGGCACCCCTTTTTCTATTATATCACTTATTTAAAGGTGGCATATTTGTTTCCGATACGGATGGTACATTTCATTCCGATACAAGCACTACAACAAAAAAACAGCTACAACTTCAACGCACTGAAGTCATAGCTGCTTTTGCAGTTACTTGTAGTTACAAATGTTGTTCTACATATTCGTGTTCAAAAAAAAAACTACTTTCCGTTCTCTCTGTCTAGAATATTTCGTACCTTTGCCCTCCGAAAGACAAAAAACGACCATGCCCAGACAACCAAGAGTACCATCAGGAACTGAAATCTACCACGTTATGATGCGAGGTATCAACCATCAGAACATCTTCGAGGAGCCAGAGGACTATTATCAGTTCATCAATATCCTCGACAGGATGCGTACTCAATATGATGATAATGGCAACCCTTGTGGTACTAACTGCATCTATTATGCATACTGCTTGATGTCAAATCACTTTCATCTGCTTATTCGCGAGCGAGATGAGAAAGTGGGAGATACCATCAAGAGGATTGCAGGCGCATACGTCTATTATTACAACCATAAATACCTTCGTGACGGTCACCTATTCAAAGAGCGTTTCAAGTCAGAGCCCGTCAACGATATTTCCTATTTCACCACCCTACTCCGTTATATCCATCAGAATCCAGTCAAAGCCGGTATTGTTCCAGAAGTAAAGGACTATGAGTATAGCTCTTGGGGTGAATACGATGGAACTGTTGAACCTGCATTTCAGATTTGCAATACCTGTACAGTCTTAAAGCGCATTCCTTTTAACGACCTCAATGACTGGGTGAACGACCCTCTACCTGATGACGCCAACTTCCTTGACAACGATTTGGAGCAGCCTCGCCTCAGACTCTCTGATGACCAGACTTGGCAACAGATTATCAGAATAACGGGTGTTTCCAATAGCAGCGAATTCCAGAAGCTCGACAGGAAAACCCAGTGGCAGGCATTCATTCAACTTAAGGAACTTGGAGCATCCGTCCGCCAACTCCAAAGACTAACAGGCATAGACCGAGGAATTATTCAAAGAGCAAGGTAAGCTAAGCGGTTTGCCCCTAGGAACATGTATCAACCACCTGTGTCAGGAACTTGTGTGTCAGGAACTTGTGTGTCAGGAACCGTGTGTCAGGAACCGTGTGTCAGGAACCTGTCCCCTGACACAGTTTGAAATCATATGAACCTGCCATTTGGGCCATCTCGTAGATATCAACATCCCTCCCCTGCAGACCATCAATAATTCGTTGCTTGTGCGAATCAGTCATCTTAAAACCAAGATACACGGCTTTCAGCGCTGCCCTGTTATAGGTCTTTACTCCAGGTTTATCATATACCAATCTAAATTCATTTTCACGTTCCCAATCCAACCCTTTGGTTCCTAGCATCTTCTGTAGCAACTGAGTTTCAGATGAGAAATCCGTAGCATCGACTATTGGAACATCTTTCTGATAGCTCACTTTTACCCTATTGACTAACCAAGGAAACTGTTCATTCTGGACCAGCTTATCTATGTCGTATGCAACACAAAAACCGACATATTCTCCAGCATAAAGCGACCAGAGCAGTTTGTTATTAGGATAGCCTTCGTCTGATATAGCAAGAGAATAAACGCCAACCCCCTCTACAGTCTTTTTCAATTCCTTCCACTGCGCCCTAATAGAGCTCACGTCATAATGGAAGTTAGCAGCAATTACGTCCAACTGTTTATCAACACTATCTGTATACCGCCCTTCAAAACAGTCGTTAAGTTTTTCTATAGGCGAAGCGTATATTTGATCCGCAAGCAACATTTCTATGTCCCTGCATTTGCAATCTTCCTCTTTACATGCCCTGTATTTGAAAGCAATCATCTTAATTCTACTGCATTAATCACCGCCTTTGACCGGACTTGCCCGGAATTCTGTGCTGCACTGTTGTTACCAATTTCTCCGCTCCGTAAAGAGCCGCGCTGTCACGCGGCACATTACTCCGCTCCCCACGCACATCGTGCAGCCGCGAAAGCGGCAGCACCATGGGGAACACCGGGACAGGTTCCTGTTTCATCCAAATCTCACATACCCTATCGGGAAGATGCTATAACCTATAACGCTAACCCCTAACCAATCTCCCCTCCTTTCAGGGAGGGGTTGGGGGTAGGCCCTTCAGCCCCCTTCCTCCTATACTTCCCAATCGCATACACCATATTTCTCAGTGTCATATACGTTGCGGTGATGGGGTTCCGTCCATCTACTATTCTGTATGTGCGGTATCTCCATGTCCATTTGTCTGATGTCAGGAGTCGGTGCCACAGGCTCTTCCCTACCATCTGTGATGCCAGACATTCTGACAACAGGTGGCAGTCAGCTTTCTGGGCTGCCTGTAGCCATAGTGCGTAGTCGTTTACTGTTGCCATGCAGCTCACCTGTAGCAGTCCTATCTTTGTGCTGTCGTACATCACTGTCTGGTATCCCATCCAGCAGCATTTCAGCATCTCGTGATAGTTGATCTGTTCTGGTCCTGCGACCACTACTCCCAGGTCTCTCATGTTCATGTCTATGCATCTGTATGTGGTATATGAGAACGCATAGTTGTTCGATTCCATGAATTGTATTTGCTTCTCCAGCTTTGTAGGCTCCCATATATCCCCTGCATCCAGGAATGCTATCCATCGTCCTTTTGCGTTCCGCAGTGCCAGGTTCCTGTTACATGCCTCTCCTCTGCTGTCTATTGTCTTTGTCACCTGTATGCGGTCTATGGCTGTCCCATCTTCCAGCAGTCCTTTCGTTTCCGACATGCGTCCTCTCTTTCTGTCCTCCTCGCTGAGTTTCATTAGGAGAGTGACGGTATCATCCTCTGATGCATCATCCACGAATAGCAGTTCCCAGTTCTGATATGTCTGGGCCATAATGCTCCGTATGCTCGGCTCTACGAATCGCTCCTTGTTACGAGCAAGCATAATTATTGAAACAAGATCCTTCATTGTATATGGTTAGTATTTAGAATCGATTTATTAGATGGATGTAAGTTCTCTCAGAAGCTATAACCCATAACCGCTCCTCTCCCCCCCTCCTTTCAGGGAGGGGTCAGGGGTAGGCTCTTTTAGGGAGGGGTTGGGGGTAGGCCTCATCCTTCAGCCTTCATTACACTTTATTCGATGCCACTGACCTGTCCCTCTGGCATATTGGTAGAAGTGAGGTGTCCATAACACACTCACAGTTCAATTATCTGATTAATCAAATCAATCGTAGGCCTGAAGTTTTCCCAACTCTGCTGTGATATTGCTATTTGATTATTGATTATTGCCTCTGCAAAATCTTCCTTCTTGGCCAAATGGTTATTGAAGTCCTTATCATATACAGCCTGCCCTCCATTATTTTCCACAATCTTGTCCTTCCCTAACCCATCTTTGGTATTAAGTCTCAAATCTGGATTAGTGATGTGCCTCCTAGTACTATCATCACTAAACTCATTCCCAAAAAACAACTGACAGTCATTGGGTAATACCGCATGAATCTCATCGTCCGAATAAAGGTACTCTATGGATATTGCCGTTCTACCATCATCGACTCTACTCTGAGGACACCTAATACGCAAAGCATACACATTATTTCCATAGTCTTTATACGGGTCTGTAATATCTTTAGTGGTGTTAGTATCTCTATCAAACACAGCAATAATCTTTCGCGGTTGCGGTATCTTACATTGGTTTTTAACGATGTTCAGCAGCGTACTTTCACCATCGGGCTGATCCGCTTCTGGCAACACATCAAACTGCTGTTCTATGCCAAGTTCCTGCATAGCCTTCAAAATATGCTTTATGTCTGTCTTACCCTCTGTTATCACAACAGGACGCGTCATCTGTTTCAGTTTGTCACTGACCTTTTCATATTCAGTCGCAAAGCGGTTCTTTTCATTAAGAAACAGTTCGTATGTTTCCTGATACACATCATTATAGATTGGCGTTGTCATGATTCCGTCATTATCCAAATCAATGATATGTGTCTTATCTGGACAGACATCGCCCAATCCCATATTAAGGAATGGAGAATGCGATGAAACTATAAACTGTACGTTGGGGAATAGCTTCAACAAATTAGGAAGAGTTTCTTTTTGCAAACGGATATGCAGGTGCTTTTCTATTTCGTCTATAAGAACAATCCCTTCAATATGGTCCAGGGAAACATTATTATGTAGTTTGTCTGCCTGTCTGATAACCTCACCAAATAAACACATCAATGCAGTTTCTCCTGATGACAGAAATGATAGGTTCGGGCAAATTAGTTCCCTATTATACCTATTAATATCATGTATAACCGAGATACGGTCTCCGCTTCTATTTCGTCTTCCAATGCCAAAGCGCACAGTTCCAGAATAGTTCTTCGAGATTAGAATACTCTTCATCATATTAGACAAGTTGTTCCACAACATCCTTTCCGGTGTCAAGTCTACCTCAACAACACCCTCCTGCTGTTGTACCTTCTGAGTTTCCTTATTCACCTCCCAATCAAGAACAACGTCAAGAATCCAACTTGAGAAGTCCTCTAGGCCTGTAAGCACTTCTATTGGATTTGGCAATTCTCCCGTAAAACGAATAGTATTATTGAATTCCACTTCATTTTTATATGGGGTGTTAAGGAATCCTGGGAGTTCATACCTATAAGACGGGAAATATGTTAAGACATTTTTTAAGAACGCATTTTTAATCCCCTGATTAGTATTATCACAAGAGAACAACTTTACTGTATTGCTATTCTCAAGACCATTCCTTATTTTGTTAAAGTCTATCTTTCTATCATATTTTACCAACCGATTATAATCTTCCTCTGTCAGTTTTCCTCTGACATCTATATAGTCAATTGCCCTCCCTTCCAGTATAAAGCGAATATACACAATTCCAGGTTTACTGGAGTCCATCAGATGCAAACCTGATGAGACTCTATAATACTTAGTTTCTTTCCCCTCAAATGAGCCTGGATAATTCAATCTTGCCATCTCATAAATGGCATCTACGATATATGACAAAATTGTAGTTTTCCCTCGACCGTTGATTCCGCAAAGCACATTAACACCATCATGAAAAACTATTTCTAAGTCGTTCTTAAACGGAGCTCTATTTACAAACAAACATTTTTCTATTCTTATCATATCGTCTATTATACCATTATCAACCAAATAATACCTCAGCCATCCTCACTTCAGCCATTTTACACAACCTCTCTTCCTACGTCATCGTTTTACACGAAATTGATTTCTTACAACATTTTTGGGAAACACTTAGAGATTTTATTATGCCCTTGACAGCCCGCCCTCTTTTAATTATCTTTGTGAGCGTAAGCGAACAATAGCAGCTAAATAGTTTTTTGCCGAGACTAGCTACTCAATGTCGAGTAACAGTAATACCGGCGGGAAAGAAAATTATGAAACTAAAAAATTTAGCTCATCGCTTTTTATGCAAGCTAGTATCCAATGCGATTGCATTTGCTAACAATCCCCATCAAGCAGAAATCTTTCAGCTATTGTGGGACATCTACGACATTTGTTGTATAATTCAGTAGTGAATTCTCTCTGCCCTTTGGCTTGTCGCAGGGGTTCTTCGTCTGAGATGCCACCACACCATCTTTAATTTTTCAAAATTAAAAGATTCGTGTAAATCCGTTGCATCCGTGTTCGACAAAGTATTTCTGTGTTTTCTGTGATTTCTGTGTGACTCACTCAAAGTGTAGTCCCGCTTTACCAAAACCCGCGAAGGTTTGTCGGTTTCTGCAAACCTGAGTTTACATCTCCCTTTGAAGGGGGCTTGGGGGTAGCGCCCCTCTTTTGGTTCGTTTTCTCGGAGCGAGCGAGAAAATGAACATTACCTTTTGTACTTTTCGAAAAGTACATCAACTTAGTAAAACTACAGCTCAAAGAAGTTTGAGTGGTTGTGAAGAATAAGATTATCATAATAATAAATCATTTGAATGTTTTTCTTTCAAATGATTTCCCCTGCATATTCCATGTTCTTTCCAAACACCGTACATACCATCATCTGGATGTCCTTGATGAAGGAGTAGTGATGGTAGTAGTAGCAGTTCAATCGTACCTTGTCGGGATAAATCACATGGTCATTATACCATACGGCAAGTTCTTGATCCGACATATTGTCAAGGTCAAGGTCAACGTTAAGGTTCGAGACGAGCTGTCTTGCATTTGCAAGATACTCGTCTTCGAGTCTATATTTCAGTGTCGCAGGTCCCGTGATGCCTGGACGCAGCTTCAGTACATCGCGGTCATCCCCTTGCAGCTGGTCAGCATATCCCGGTACATCTGGACGAGGACCAACAAAGCTCATGTTACCGATAAGCACATCCCATAGCCCAGGTAACTCATCCAACTTGTAATGACGCAACTTCGCTCCTAAGGGAGTGATTCTACTATCTCCTGCCACACTAACAGTTGACCACTCAGAGCTCCCCTTCCCTTTAGGGGTGGGCTGGGGAGAGGCTATCATTGAGCGGAATTTATGGCAGTTAAATAGCTTGCCATTCTTCCCTACTCTCTTCTGTACGAATAGTGCAGGCCCTCCCGGCATCTTCACCTTTATGAGTATAGCCACTACCAACAGTACCGGCCATAGTATCAACAATCCTATAAATGCAACTATTCTATCAAAAATATATTTTAATATCATAACCCTGAACCGTGAACCCTTCACCATTAACCATAAGTTGTCACAGACCTATCCCTCTAGCGCACTAGCATAGGTTTCTTCTTTTCGCTATTTACAGGAGTTTACCGACCAGTCGTTCATCTCCGAAATAACAATACAGTCGCCTTTTTTAAGTATCGGTTCTTTTAATCTCCAATAAAAAAAATGGACCTTATGATTCTCTCTTTCTTCTACATTGTCTTTACCATCCTTAGTATAGACCACAATTTCATCTCCCGCATTTACATCATGAGGATAAAACCAAAACACATGTTCTGGCCTATTATAAAAACCCTTATCAGTTTTCTGAGTATGATAAAGAGCGAAGAACTTCAAATCACACGATTCCAAGACTCTAAATCCGATGCGTTCATCTTCTATATTTCCAGCATCACCGAATGAAATAAACTCTACCTTCATCTCTTCACAAATTTAAAAACCAATCCACATATTACAAATACAAATCCCATAACTAGAAGCACCCAGCCATTGTCATCCCAAAAGGCCTTAGAAAACCCAACCAGTGCAGAGCCTCCGCCTGTACAAATCGTATAAAGTATTTCCGCTCCTGTCGACTTTTTCAGTTTCTCCTCAAGGATAGCAGCCTCTTTATCCCTATTGTGATAATTCTCTTCTACGATATGAAGCTTTTCTATCTCTTTATTCATACGAGCATTTTCGTTCAAAAGCAACTTTTGCACTGCTGGTGAACTCATATCTTCCTCCGACAAAAGTCTCTGAACTTTTGCATAAGGATCATAAGGGATTGATGTTGATGCAGATTCTTGTTCTTTTCCTATACCAGAATCCTTGCTAACCTCGATGTTTTTCAAATCATCCATAGTAATAATTCTCTTAAATATCCATCGGTTTCACTTCATCCTCCCCACTCTTTTCAGCTCATCTTTGAACCCACGAGTAGTTGTATCTATCCATTGTTTCCACAACTTCCTCTGGTTCTCTCGTTCTGCTATAGACAGTGAGGAATGTTCAATCTCCGTTTCCTTAAGCTTTGAGGCGTATTCCTTCATAGCATCAATCTGCCATTCATGAGCATCCGTGCTAATTACTTTCACGCCAAATGCGGCCCACAGCATACCTTGTAAATATGCTAATGCCGGATTCACTTCGTGTATTGTTTTTATCTCTTCCATCCTTCCATTAATATTTTTTCGCCCTACAAATTTAGCTCTTTTTCTCTAATTCTCCAAATATTTATCTATCAGGAGAGTCTTTTTCGCACCTTTCGCTATTTTCGAAGTTTTCGGAATGAAAATTTCTGTAATTTCTGTGTGACTTCACTCTCTTCTCATCACCCTCCTAACTCCATTGAACATTATTCTTGGAAGTAATCTAAGGGAACATCCTATTCACTTCACTTTTCCAGTTACATACGTTACAAAGAACCGTGGAGTATCCAATGGAAATATTGGGACAAACTTCACAAAATCAATAAATCTGCGCCATAGTGAAACTGCTTTATATGCTACTCCCTTATATCTCGTTCTATAACTTAAGTCTTTATTATGACCAAAGTTGCCTACCTTTAGTACGAGTTTTAGGACCTTTTTCCCCTTCACTCTGAACCGTACATCATACATTGGCATTGCCTCGGCAGGCATCCCTAGATAATCTACTGCCAATGCTGCAAATGCCTTCCATTCTGTCATCAAACCAGCATCTTCTAACCGTGACTTCAAAAGCTCATAATTCAAAGTATCCTTATGCGTCCATAACATTCTACACCAATCACACACTTGTCGCAATCCGACCCCCTCTATAAAGAAATGATGCAGAAAATGTGTAAAGACAAGAAATACATGATTATCGGGATTAGGCATCAGTACCTCTGCATCTTTTATATGCCAAACTTCATACCCATTCTCTTCAAAAGAGTTCTCTATTACAGAGTCAATCACACAATCTACGCGTTCCGACATGGCGAAAGGCATTCTTCCATGCAGTTCAACCACGGCACCCATAATATCAAGTCCTTGATGCTTTGTTGCAAGGTTTTCTTTCTCTACCTTATAAGCCTTAGGAATCAATATAGCTTTTGCCTTCTCATAGTTCTCGTCATCCAGTAGCAGGTCTATATCCCCTACTGCTCGCCACAGAGGTCTTGTATAGCATTGGGCTACCCCTTGTCCTTTTACGAGTAAAGCCTGAGTTTTTTCTTTGTTCAGTTTTGCGATTAACAACGATAAGAACTCATTCGTTTCTTTATTCCTTTGTTCCAACTGTAATGCTTGTCCCACAAATGATAGTACGACATCTTTGGGTATACGAGTATCTGTAACATGCTCTATACCTGCAGCCACTAGACCAACTACCGACTGCTCTTCCGCCAATTGATGCACTTTCTTGAAGTCTACTTCTCCATACGAGCCAAGCTGCACATCCTCTTCCCATAGTCCAGCTCGAATCAGTTTATAGAACAATTCGTGTGTATTCGTGTTCATCAGTGTTCAAAAACAGATTATGATAACGTTAAATATGAAATGATGGCAATATCTCCAGAAACAACTCATTATGAGGCATTTCTTTTACTACCTTGACATTACTAGCAGACAATGCAGATTTATAGGAAGCTACATTATCTTTCGATACAGTCTCGAAAAGTCTCAGTCCAATGCCAAATCCCACTTCATTAAGTATCTTATTCATCGCAGTGCCAAGTCCCTTGCCGCGGTAGTCTATATCAACCATTCTGCCTCGGAAGCCTTGGCCATGAAAGAAGCACCTGTTAAAACAATAACCGGCAATGCTTTCATTCATTTTATCAATCAACACATAGGCAAGGAAAGACTTATTCCTCTGCAAACGTTCAATCTCTTTCTTGTCAAACCCGTGGGGACGGAAATAAGTAAAAGCATCTTCTGGTTGGCGTTTAAAAAACTCTACCAACCATTCCGATGGTATTTCATTTATTTCCGATATACGATACTCTTTGGGAACAGAAGTAATGCAAATACTCTTTATCCTATTCCCATATCTGATTGAAAAAATCACAGAGTTGATCCACTCTATGACATTCCAAAGCCAGCTCAGTTTATCTCTTAATATATGTGCTATCTTATACAACATTTTCTGCATTATTGAATGCCCTTAATTTCCTTCATATAAGCATCAATTACTATCTGCCTATCAAATTCTCGTTCCATTTTCTCACGAGCATTTAATCCCATCTGGATTTTCTGTTGATAAGGTAATGCAATAAAACGCTCAATCACGGCGACCAAATTATCTACATCTTTGGCATTTACCAGAAATCCTGTCCTGCTATCTTCCACTATTTCACCACAACCAGGTCTATTGGTTGTTATAATTGGTCTGCCTGCAGCACAACTCTCTAAGAGCACATTCGACATACCTTCTGGATAATATGATGGATGAATTGTACAATGTACCGCCCCTATGAACGGGCGAACATCAGCCTGTAAGCCATGATAGATAACAGTTCCGTCCTTTTGTAATGCATCAAGCTGTTCACTATACGAGTCCTCACAAGGACCTACAATGTGGAACTCAGTATTGGGATATTGTTTTTTAATACGAATAGCAGCACCAAGATACTCCTCAATACCCTTCTCTTTCAGCAAGCGACTGATGAATATGAATTTTATAATTCCATCTTTTGGGTATTCCTGCATGGTATGGTATTGAAGATTTACTCCAGAGCCTGGTATAAGTATCTTATTCCCCTTTACCATTTTGTGTTGTTCGCAGAATTCCATATTAGCTTTATTCTGGAAAAACACAGTCTTTGTTTTTCGCAATCCCACTTTATATAACAATATGGTAAGCTTTTGTAACCATCCAGGGTTCTCAACTGCAGATCCTAATCCTGTGATATTCACGATTTGCGGTACATGACACAGTTGACAAGCCATCCCTCCATATATGTTTGGCTTGATAGTATAGCTAAGCACGACATCAGGCTTTACATTCTTTATAATATTCCAATAACGAAAAATCAACTTCAGATCCTTCAGAGGGTTTGTTCCCTTTCTATTAAATGGAGTATCAATTATCTCACACCCAATATTTTCAAACCACTCAGCTTTGTATGAATCATCCACAGGACACGAAATGGACACACGACATCCAGAATCAACAAATGCTTGAAAGACCTCCTTCCGAAAGCTATAAAGACCGATATAGCTATTGCTTAATACTAATACACAATTATTCATTACATCTAAATAACAAGGCAACTCCTATTCATGAGTATTGTATTTTATGATTATTGCAGGATTACCAACTACTACTGCATTGTCGGGTATATCTTTGACCACAACACTTCCTGCGCCAATCGTTACATTATTACCAATAGTGATATCACCTATAATTGCGACATGGCAGCCTACTGTAACATTGTTACCAATTCTAGGTCGTCTTTCTTCTGGTCTTTTCTTACCAATAGTTGTGCAGTGCAGAAAAGAGAAATTAGCACCTATTGATTCTGCGTTTAATATAGTTGAATATGGGTGAGCATATTTTAATCCCGTTCCAACTTTCGTAGAAAATGGTATCCATAAATACTTATCACCAGGTCGGTACCAACTAATCAGTAAATCAAGCGTTGGACCAATCCTAAAATAGAACACATGACGAAAGTATCTATTATTATGAAGCTGATATATAAGCTGGAGAAATCTGGGTAATTTAATATTTAATTGCCCAGAAATAGCGTCAAGATCACTATTTATTATAGATTTCCTTCCTACTATAGCATAAGCTACAAAGTGAGGAATATACAACCAGCAAAACAATATTGAACTAAATAATCGCAAGTAATCACGAACTACACGTTTATTCATACTATTTATTTTTGAAATTATCAACTTCTACTATATACATTCCTTTCTTAATATCCGTAACCAGTAGTTTTATGCGCTTTAACATAATGTTTTCGCACTTTTCAAATCGCAAAGGAACTTTTCTTGAACCAAGTATTTTACATTTTTCCAATTGAACGAGTCCAATCTTGGCATTTCTTGCACGACCATAAGCCAGCACCCCTCCGCCACAATTAGTAACATTCAAGTCCTCAATTACAATATTGTCACAAATGCAATTATCATTAGGCTCCACATCAATGGCATATTCAGGATTGGTGCCACCTATGTCAGATATAGTACATTTAAATATCTTTACATTCACGGCAGAAGTAATTGATATGCCTTGTCGCCGACCATTAGATAGATAACAACTACGAATATTTACATTTGTTGAATTTCCGCCTATATATATACAATCGCCCCAACATTCCCTAATGCGAATACCCGATATATCAATATCTTTAGAGTTTCTTATTCTTATTCCCATACCCCATTCTCCTTTTAGTCCTATATGGTTTGATTTATCTCCAACTATTTCACCTTTACCTGAGATGGATATGTTTGTTCCCTCAACAAGAAAGATATCATATTCTTCCAAGGCATTAGGAAGTAAATAAACGATTCCATTAAGTCTCACTTTTGTGTTAGATGGAATGCGAATTATGCTCTTAATATCTTTTGTTGCTTCTACATTATAATAGTTTGGCTCTATACTAACTTTATTCTTTATCTTTGGATTGGTCAAAGCCATAACATCAGAAAGAGCATTAACATAAGTCAAATCTTTGAAATATGATGTTTTAATATTGTGGACTATCCAAGTGCCTTCAATTTTCACTCTATCAATGCTCCTATCACCACATATTAATTTTGTATTATTTCCTATCAGACGACCGTTTTTAAAACCTCCAACCCTTAAATCTATTTTAACTCCATTAGGTATAATACAGGTTTTTCCTCTAAGATCTACCACAGTATCAGGTCTGAAGTCATTATTTGGTAATATACCCAATCTGATGTATGATAATGTATCTTTTGAATATTCAAGTCTCTCACGAAAGGAATTCGCACGACTTTCACATTGCCAATGGCATGCTATTAATATCAAGAATATCACACATCGTCTCAGCATCCTAAGCGTATTTTTCATTAAACCGTTTAATATATTTGTTTTAAAATAATTCTGCCAAAACGATACCCAAACAACTTCGTCAGAAGAGCAACAATACCCTTTCCTGTCAAGCCTTCATATTTCATAATAGAATCAAGCGGCAAGGCATCCATTACTGTTTCGTTATACATCTTTGATGTCATATCACTCTTAACACGAAGTCCTGTTATTGACAAATTCACCCATAAATGGGTCAATCCTTTTTTATATTTTCTGTTATCGAAATTAGATTCTGCCCATTCAACGATTTTCCTCGATTGATTAAAAGTGGACAGTGTGATATTGTGTGTATAGGAATTCCCGTCTTTATCAATTCTATAATGATAGAGAATCTCTGAAACCATTGCAATTGAAACGTCATGATTCAGCAACTTCATGCACATCAACATGTCTTCACCATGATTAATTCCATTTTCCCAATAAAGGTTATAATTGATAAACAGTTCACGGCGAATTATCTTATTCCATATCATATGCGGGAAATGACCTAAAAGAGTCTCGGAAAGAATATCTTTTCCCTGTAAAGCATTAAATGGATATATTTTATTAACGACCTTTCCAGTAGAATGATTCTCCACATAATCGCACATAACGATATCCGCGCTTGTTTCTACTGCCTTCTTATAAAGAAGTTCACACATTCTCGGTTCAACCCAGTCATCAGCATCACAAGCACAAATATACTCTCCTGTACTTGATTCTAATGCTACCTGTCTAGCAGATGCAGACCCTCCGTTTTCTTTGGAAATCAGCTTCACCCTTGAATCTTTCTCTGCATACTCATTGCAGATAGATTCACTACTATCAGTGCTTCCGTCATTAACAATGATAATTTCGATGTCCTGCAAAGTTTGATTTACAAGACTATCAAGGCACTGCCGCAGATAATTTTCCGCATTATAAACAGGAACGGAAATTGAGACCTTTGGTCTTCCCATAGCTAATTATTTTTAAGTCCAAGAATATCAACCAATCTTTGTATACGAGTTTTGGCATAAAATCGCTCGCGAGTTGATTGCAATTTGTTCTTCCACTGATCAATTATCTTTGGGTGAGCAAGAACCTCTTGCATCGCCTGGTAAAGGCTCTCATCATCCATTCCAACCATCTTTCCACATTCAGCTTCCTCGATGATTTCTTCTGCACCACTAACATTTGTCGTTATCACAGGAATCCCAAGCATAATGGCCTCTGTACATGCCGTACTATATCCTTCTGTATATGAAGAACAAACAAAAACATCTGCCTTTATGGTATATTTATGAGGATTGCTTTGGCGCTCCAAGAATCTTACACAGTCATCAAGTTCCAATTCTTTCATTTGCAATTTCAACTTGGAAGAATCAGGACCGTCACCGATTAACCATAATACAAATTTATAACCTTCATCCTTTAGTCGCTTACAGATTTTAAGCAACCGCTCATACCCCTTTTCCGAACTCATTCGACCTACAGTAACGAAAAGTAGTCTATCTATGGGTCTCTCCACATCTATAGGTTCTTCACCTTTCAGTTGCACAAGCTTTTCATCAATGGGATTATAATTATAATCGGTTATAATTGTGGGCATATCTTGATGCAGCCTTTCAGAATTACAACGCGATACACATACGACCTTACCAATAGCCTCATACTCATTACGCAGGTTCAGCCCCTCGTCATAGCCATGCATCCAAGCATATTTGGATGCATGGCTATGACGACACATTGCAGCAATGCATCTTATCGACAAGCCATATTGAAAGCCTACCATTACATCATAATTTTCTTTGAAAGCTCTTTTATTAATCCATGATATCGGGATCTTATCTACTATATGAGGCATTCCATGAAACCAAAGACCAAATATAGGATGTACTTTAACACCTAGTTCCAGAAGATTATGGCAATCTATATCGTTTTTATATATAGGCATCAATGTTACCTCTGCAAGCTTCATTCGCGTCAGCCAATTGGCAATTGCAATAGCTGAGCGTCCCACACCATCCTGATGCTGCAAGTGATTAAACATCAAACATACTTTCTTCATCTCCTAAAATACTTTATTATTATTCACGTCAACGCCCGCAATATCTTCGTATCTCTTATCTCCAAAATCATACAAATATTGAGGTAAGTTTTTCTCTATAATTGCAATATTTGCTGAATCATCAAATTTCTTCCATAACTGCGTATTACCATATGAGCGTTTGGGATTCAACCCTTCGAAAGAATGAACATGTTCTTCAGATTTCAAACCTAAGAATGTCTCCAACTTCGGCAATATTTCTTCGTATTTATATATTAAATCCTCGAAATTAACTTGCATCACTTTCTGAGGATCAGGAACTTCATCTCGATTGCTACTATGTGCATAGTCAAACCATTTACAGAATAAGTCTGCATCATGTGGAGCAATATTTTCGTGCCACACATATTTTTCAGACAAATACACATCACGGGGATCGCGAGTTACAATTATCAACTTCGTTTCTTCAGGAAAATATTTCAGGCACTTGTTTATATTCGACGAAGGTAATATCTGATCCATCATAAGTATTGGATTATTCTCAACATTCGCAGCTTCCATAAGTCGCATAATATACTTGCGGGTAGCTGTCAGAAATTGTTCACGAGTAGGATGAGACGCAAGCGTTATCTCGTGAGGCATTGAGCTTCTATTTATGTTTAACCGTCTATAGATTTTCGTCTGCAATGATTTCGCATAATAAAACCATCGCCCTCTTTCATACATATCATAAAACCATTTTCCTTTATACTCAAAGTCAGTTAACTCTTTAATATAATCTAATGAAATATTAAGGAACTGTCCATTAAAGTATGGTTCATATCGTTGAATAAATCCTGTTCCGTGGTTAAATTCGCATAGTTTCTTATATCTCTTCAATGCATGACCAGAATTATGGCGATTGTGACAATCTACCAAATGATACTCCAAATCAGCAATCCCATCAATATCATGTACGAAACGGAATTCGTAATCTGAAAGATTCTTTACAGTCGAATATTCAGCCACAAGGTCAGTCAACGCACTACTGCCACTGCCATAGTAGCTTGCACAAGAAATCAATCGCATATTATAGAATTATTAATTATTCCACACAAAATCATACGGCATAATACCATCCGAAGCCAAATATCCTACAAAATAAAAATGTATTCTTATCGCAGCAAATATCATCAAAAGGAACAATGTGATAGGATATAACTTACGATGATTCAACCGTACATGATTAACAAAATATGGAACCAATATGATATAGAGAGCAGCAAAATGTATATTCAACCTACCTGCTATCGATATAAAGTATGCAACAAAGCGTATTAAGAAAGCTATCATCGTAATAACAACTAACAAATCTGACCATTGCCCGCGTATTTTATTCTTAAATACATATAATATAAATATGAAACATGGCAGGTAATCAAAGATAAGCATAATTCCTATTTGTCTTGAAGATTCATTTCTACTCGCATAATCCGCATATCGTGCAAGCGTGATATAATCTTCAAAAACAAGAGAGAGAGGTATTACAGCTGCAATAGTAAGTCCAAAAGTAATAAACGCTATCAGTCTTGATCGTTGGTATAGCCATAACATAATAACAATCATAAGCATTATCAAAGATGAGAAATGCAACATTGACGTCAGAAGTACAACCAATAGGTATTTCTTGTATTTGCGCTCCAGCAAGTAATGAAAGAAGTTCATCAATATCGCCATGGCAAGATATATACGCATCAGATTCATCGCCTGAAAATAGTATAGCCCCACGAAAGACAATAACGAAATGAAAACATTTATACTACTTTTATATTTCCATATTGTCCTTAGAACAAGGTATACTGTAAGCGTAGAAACAAGAAATATGAATAACTCCGAACTTGGAAAAATTAGGCGCAACAGCTTCACAAGCAATTGCCATCCTGGCTCAATCGTAGAGTCACTGAATGCATTTCTGTCAAGAGCATGTTCAAATGATTCGCTATATTGTATTGTGTCCATACCTGTATTTACTCCGCGTAATCCCAGAATGGAAGATAAAATAACGCCACTAAGAATGAACCAAAATTTAACGACTTTTGAAAAGCCACCATTTTTTTTCCTTAGTTTTTCAGCAATCCAAGCACCTATAACAACTAATGAAATGACGCATAAATATAAATATATCGTATCATCATCCCACAAAACAGACCTTAGATTAGAATCCTCAAAGGCAGCTTTGTATGTTTTAATAAAAAGAAGTTCGTCTATCATTCGTCGATATTTATAAACTTAATCTGCATCTTCTGTACAGATTTTCAAGGACATGTGTTGTTTCAACAATATCATAACCTTTATTTCTTAGAATATCTGTTGTTGATAACCTTACCCTTGAACTCTCTGCTATAACTTCATCAGCCCATTGGTCTGCAGGAAGTTCAAGAGATAAAAATTTTATATATTCAGTAAGAATTACCTCTTCTGAATTAGTATCAGAAACAACACATGGTAGCCCTGCAGCCTGAGCCTCAACAAGGACAACACTTAATCCTTCATGAAGAGATGGGAAAAGCATTACATCAAAACACGACAACCATTTATTAACATCAGAACGGTTTCCAGCTAAAATCACCTTATCATTGAGATTCAGATTCAAGATTCTCTCCTTGATTTCCTTTTCAAGTTCGCCTGTTCCGATTAGTATCAACTTAGAGTTTGAATTCTTTTGTACAATTTTCGAAAAGATTTCAAGTAGGAACTTATGATTTTTCTGATAATTAAAGCGTCCTACATGACCAACAAGCAATGTATCATCATGAATATCAAATTCCTTCCTCAGTTCTCTCCATGAAGAGTTATATCTAAAATTATCCAAGATTATGCCATTTTTTATCACACCAGCCTCTTTCCATTTACTGCCATACATCCAACGTGCAGCAGCTTCAGAGCATGCCAATCTATTTATTTTCAGTCTATTACAAAGAAAACGAAATAGTAAATGTAATTTTGGATGAGGGGCATTAGTATTGTGGCTATGAAGATATATATATTTTACGCCAGCCAACTTTGCTCCCATAATCTGCAGGAAAGAACTAAAGGCATGATAATTATGTATATGATATATCTGATATTCCTTATGTTTCCGAAAAAATCTATATTCCTTTATCATTGTGTTAAAATGAGATAAGAATTTAATCTTTATCCATTTTTTTTCTTCAAGATAAAGAATATTACTACCTAATTGAAAGATTTCCTCATCATAGTCTCCTTTTTTTGTTTTCGAGCAAACAAAGTCATATTGAAACTCATTCCGATTGATATTTCTAAGAATATTCATCAACAAGGTCTCTTGCCCTGCTCGATCCATGCAACTCACAGAATTGATAACACGTATTTTCATAACTATTTATTGCAGATAAAAATTCTAAAATAGAAAGACAATAATCTCTTGAAGAGATAATGTATTGAATTCAGAATTCCATATTTGTAAATAATTAGATTAGAATAGTATATTTTTTCTTTTAAGCTTATATTTGAGTCCTTAATATAAATAAGAGATAAACTTGCTATACACTTAAAAATATTATCTTTCAAGTCTGACTTTTTATTTCTAAAAATGTCGAAAACATATAAAAAAGATTGAACCAATTCAAAATGAGACCATGAAATATTTTCACCATGGTCCTCTAACAATGGCTCTTTAATAAAGACGCATTCTGAATTATCATTATTCATTATATGTTTGACTACTCTTAATATTTGGCCAATATTTGTTGATAAATATTTATAATGCCATATCATTTCATCTTTTGTTAGCCAAACGTTATGTATTCCTTCGGATATAAAATAGGAGTTCGAGAAGGTATAGTCTGGCTTCATAACATCACAGAACTCATGAAATCCAACGGCCTTTACATCTCTCGCAGCATTAAATTTCAAAAATATTGCATTCGGATTTAAACTAATTGTATTCAAAACCTTCTTTACTGCAGAAGGAGACACCCAATCATCATCTCCCAGTATCCAAAGCCACTTTGTATCGCAAAATTCAAAACATTTTGCGATATTAGCCTCCATTCCAACATTAACATTGTTTCTCTGATACGCAATGCCATATTTATCAATATAGGGTTGAATTGCCTCTAAACAATTATAACTATTACTGGCATTATCCCTAATAACGACCATTATTTCATCCGTAATATACGGACACAAATGCTCTAAGCATGACAATAGTTTGTCACGTCTGTTATATGTAGGAATACAAATGGTCAGATTTGCGCCTTTATTATCCATGCCATTCACTTTTTTTTGTTTTATAAATATAATAAGCCCAAGGTGTAAATAAAATATAGATAATGCAATAACCTATAGTAATACAATATAGTCCATAATGACTACCTAATCCCAAAGTTGAAATACAACAAGCAATTCCACAACAAATAGAAAATACAAGAAATGGTTCTTTTTTATGACATCTCAAATAAGTTGCCCATGCATTTACATATTGATGAAGGTATATTGCAATCATCATACAAAGCATTGGAATATATGGAAGAAACCTATCTGCAATAACCTTCCCGTTAAATGTAAAATCTGTAATATCAAAGAGGTATATCATTAACATCATCATAGATAGTAATAATAAGCAAACAGATGTAGTTTGTTTAAGTGTTTTAGAAAACATACTATCCAATTGTGTATAATTTACCTGTGCAATAAGTGAAGAGAATTTAGGTATCTTAGTATTAACCCAACTCATAGAAAAAGTCTGAATTGAAGTTAAGATTGTTAAAGTCATACCCATTTGACCAGCCACGACCGCACCTTCTGTAGCAAAAAGCACAGGATTGAATAGTTGGAAGATAAAATAGCCACTAATCCAACTTAAAGCAATTCTCCATTGATATGGAAAAATTTCTTTAAAATATTCGACCTTACTACTAACGGGGTATTTAAACAAGTTAAACAAGATATCTGTTAGGTGATTATTTTTGCAATAAACAAACCATAACATAACTGATAAGAAATAACTAATTCCAACAACATACAATTTTAATCCGACTGCCAACCCTACCCAAGTAAATAAAGGAATTATACATTGTTGTAAAAAAGTAATCTCACTCATTTCTTTCACAAAGCCCAATCCATTTAGAATAGAGGTAAAAGGAGATTGAAAAAGTTTTAATGCAGTCCCTATACAAATTAATATCCATGGTAATTGCCAAGAAACATCGGAAGAATTGCTACTATTTGAAAAACTAGAAAAGAAAACAAAGCCAAAAAACAATAATACAACAAAGATTACAATACTTAGTATGGCATACCATCTTTTACAAAAGAGCAATAACGAAGCCAATCTAGAGTGATGAACTGCATCTCCCATATAATCATAGTTGTCTAGATTTAACGAAGAAACCTCATGTGCAACAAATTGGGTCATAATACCTGTCAGCCCCAATTCAAAAAAAACTTGGAGAGACAAAATACTTCCAAAAGTAAAGTAGAAGCCCTGTTCTACTCCTGTAAGAAATGTTGCAATAAAGAATATTGATCCTATACCAGTAAATCCCTGAACTACTCGAGCACCTGAGGAAAATGCAATTGCTTTATCAACCCCAGCTTTTACTAATAATGATTTTGCTTTTATTTTAAAAAAACTTAGAAAACTCATATAAATTAGCTTTTTGCGATTAACGTCAAGCCTTCATCTATATCCACTTTCGATTCCCAGTTAGGAAGATAATCATAACCAGAATAAGGTTTCATAACTTCTCTATCTTTATATTTTTTTGCACCTATATTAACGTGCACATTTTTATTAAGTTTTTGTTTATACAGAGAAATTAAATCCTTCAACATATAAAAACGGCCAGTTCTCACACCATAAACTTTATTAACAATATTCTTGTTATGGAAAAGAAGTTCATATGCTTTTTCGTATGCAGTACATACATCCTTAACATGAACCATATCTAGGAACTGTTCCCCTGGAGAAACATCTATTTCTTCCTCGGTACCAGCTATTTTCTTAAGTAGATTCCAAAGTTTCGGTCGCCTGTCATCTTCCCCATATACATCAAACAATCTCAGATTTATATGACGAAATCCATATGCATCTACGTAGAACTGAATTATCTTTTCAAATGCTTCTTTTGTGGCTGCATATAAGTCTACAGGATTGTACGTATCACTATTATAGTTTTGCCAATAAGATCCTGTGCTAACTAACAACTTGGTCTCTGATGACTTCATTGCCTCCAAAATTTCCGTACCAAATTGAATGTTACTTCGGATTAATACAGGAATCTGTTCTGGCCTATAATTTGTAATAACCGCTGCAGCAAGATGGAAGACAACATCGGGCCTAACCTTTTGAAAGTATTCGCAAAGGGATATAATATTGCCTTCATATTCAAACACATCTATCTGAGTTAAAACATCTTCAATATTTGCATACCCGAACTTTGGATCTGCAATTACATGAATGTCCCATCCTTTTGACAACAAATACTTCAGTACGTGCGACCCAATATATCCTGTTGCACCTGTAATAATACAATTATTGTTCATATATTATCTAATGAAGGACTCTATCTCATTAACACAAATAGAATAGACATCATCATTCTGATAGCGCTTATACCAGTCTGCCACCAAATCAATCGTCTGCAAAGCATCTAATCTTGATTTCCAGCCTAAACGCATTTTAGCCTTAGTTATATCAAGCATCAGAAGGTTGGCTTCGTGTAACGCATTGGGATCGGACACGTCTTTCAACTCGCCATATCCAAAGTTCTTAATCATAGCAGAAGCAACTTCCCAAACAGTCAAAACGCTCTCCTGTTCTGGTCCAAAATTCCAACCCTCACAATACTCTGTAGGATACTCCCACATTTTCTGAGCAAGCAGCATATAACCACTCAGAGGTTCTAATACATGTTCCCAGGGGCGCACAGCCTTAGGACTGCGAATATCAATGGGCTTACCAGCCTCCAAAGCACGGATACAATCAGGGATGATGCGGTCTTTAGCCCAATCACCACCACCAATCACATTACCAGCGCGAACACTTGCTAGACTAACATGATGTTTCTTTCCATAATCTTCTGGATTGAAAAAACTCCTACGCCAACTTTGGATTGCAATCTCACAAGCGCCCTTGCTAGAACTATAGGGATCATAACCACCGAACGGGTCATCCTCCTTATAACCACGCAGCTGCTCTTTATTGTCATAGCACTTGTCTGTAGTTATCATCACCCCTACCTTAACACTATCAGTAGCACGGATAGCTTCCATGATGTTGATAGTGCCCATCACATTAGTCTGATATGTATCAACAGGGATTTCATAACTAAGACGTACAAGAGGTTGTGCTGCAAGATGAAAGACAATCTCAGGTCTGAATTCTGCGAAGATTTCTTTCATTTTTTCGCCATCACGAATGTCTGCACGAATGTCTGCCATTATCTTCTTACCTATATCAGATAGAACAAAGTTATCCTTCTCACTATAGGGTTCAAGACCAACGCCTACCACCTCCGCACCAAGCTCATGAAGCCAAATGCTAAGCCATGAGCCCTTGAAACCTGTATGGCCGGTTACAAGAACTTTCTTTCCTTTATAGAAATTATTGAATATATCAATCATCTTATTTGGTTCTGCTTGAAACAAAATCCTTAATTGTATTTATCATATACTGCAACTTCTCTAGGGTCATACCGGGATAAACACCCAGCCAAAAACAATTCTTCATGATACTGGTTGTTACAGGCAAATCACCAATAGTACGATAGTCCTTACCCTCCACATATTCCTCAAAGGCAGGATGCATCAGCAGGTTACCCGCAAAGAGGTTACGAGTCTGTACCTGATGTTCTTCCAAATAGCTTGTCAGTTCGTTACGAGTATAACCAGCATCTTCTTTCACTGTAATGAAGAAACCAAACCAACTAGGTTTACTATTCTTCTGAGGTTCTGGAAGCAACAGACCTGGAGTACCTTTCAAGCCATCATACATAATCTGATAATTCTCACGACGGCGGCTTACTATGAAATCTAACTTCTCCAACTGAGCACAACCAATAGCAGCCTGCATATCGGTAGCCTTGAGGTTGTAACCTAGATGGCTGTAAACATACTTATGGTCATAACCCTGAGGAAGTTTACCAAACTGCCCCGTAAAACGGCATCCACAAGTGTTATCTACGCCACCAACACACCAGCAATCGCGTCCCCAGTCACGGAAACTTTTAACATACTTATCAAGTTCCTTATTGTTGGTATAGACAGCGCCACCCTCTCCCATTGTCATATGGTGAGGAGGATAGAATGATGATGTAGCAATATCACCAATAGTACCGGTCTTCTTCCATTCACCATCAATGAAATACTCCGAGCCTAAAGCATCACAATTATCTTCAACCAACCACAGGTTATGTTTCTTACAGAAAGCAACTACAGCTTCAAGATTGAAAGGATTACCCAGCGAATGAGCCACCATCACCGCCTTTGTCTTGGGACTAAAAGCTTTTTCTAATTGAGTGGTGTCAAGGTTGCTTTCCTCAATGCTCATATCCACAAATACCGGCACTGCGCCATACTGCACAATGCAAGCTACAGTAGTAGGGAATCCCGCAGCAACAGTAATAACCTCATCACCACGTTTGATACGTCTATCACCCAACTCATGGGCTGTTAGAGCACTAAATGCAAGCAAGTTGGCACTAGAACCACTGTTACACAACGAACAATACTTTATACCTAGCCACTTGGCGAAACGGGTCTCAAACTTGTGGGCCCACGGACCTGCAGTCAACCAGAAATCAAGGGATGAATCTACCAAATTCACCATCTCTGTATCGTCAAAATAGCGACCGCCATAGTTCACCTTGGTTTTGCCAGGAACGAATTCCTTAGGTTGTCCGTGTACTTCCTTATAATACTCTCGCGTAAGCTCTAAGATTTGAGCTTTTAATTCATCTTTTCTTGCCATATTTTTATATTCCTAGCCATTACAAATTTCCAGTTGCTTTTCGTGCTTCTATACTGGGGATTTGGCTATTCCAACGCTTCCAAGGTGCCTTTCCCTCAGCTAAAAGTTTCTCCAATATATTTTTTTCTCGAATATTGTCCATACATTGCCAAAAACCTTCATGAATGTAGGACATCAATTCACCTTTTCTAGCTAGTTCAACCAATGCAGTTCTCTCAAACACGCATGAATCTCCATCTAGCAAATCAAATACTTCTGGCTGCAACACCATATAACCAGCATTGATAGGAGCTCCATCACTGGAGTTTTTTTCACGAAAGGATCGTACCGAATTATTTTCGCTTATATCAAGAATTCCTTTATCTTGAGCCATTTTTACAGCAGTAAGTGTTGCCAACTTACCATGAGTTTTATGGAAAGCTACAAGTTTATCTATCTCTACGTCACACACACCATCACCATAAGTTAGCATGAATGGCTCATTTCCAATATATTTTTGTATTCGTTTGATTCGCCCACCTGTCATCGTATTGTAACCAGTATCTACTACCGTCACCTTCCAAGGTTCCATATTAGTCTGATGTACCATCATTTCATTCTTGCCATTTCGGTAATCAAAGGTTACATCACTATTATGCAAAAAGTAGTTCGCAAACCAATCCTTGATATATTCCTGTTTATATCCTGCACAAACGACAAATTCAGTATAGCCATAATAGGCATATTCCTTCATAATATGCCAGAGGATAGGCATACCACCAATCTCAATCATCGGTTTGGGCTTAAATTGGCTTTCCTCACTGATGCGAGAACCAAAACCACCTGCTAAAAGTACAACTTTCATAGTAAATAATTTTTACAATATTCTACTTGATACTTGGTTTGATTATACTTTCGATTAATAAACCTGCAACAGTTTCTGCTTCTGATAAATGAACACGTTTAGGTATATTTACATTAAAGCGATTCTTTACCTTTTCAAGAAGTTCATCGGTATAGACAAGAGAGCCATCCACGACATTTTCAATACCATCGCAATAAATCGAATTTCGGTTTACCTGTCCCATCTCCTCAAGCGGATAGTTAGGAGCCATATATCCCTTCACTTCCTCACTAGTTCCATCAATGATGAAAGGATAGCCACCAATATGACCACCAACACCAGGAGTATGAATCTTTATTGCCTTCTTTTCACGGATAGCAGTTAGAATGCTATAGATGATATCAAAGTTACTAGAAGCATTCATCATATTACGTTTCTGGTCAGTAGGCATTGAAATTCCACATGCCTTGTAGACCTCATCATGATTGATATCAAGTTCTTTTCCTTGATACTTGATGCTCAACAGAAGTTTTACACCCTCGGTATGTCCCTCTTTGCTAATAACAACATCGTGAAAATGACTAGCGACAAGAGTAATGTCAATATCATTAAGATTGTCTATACCAAACTTCTCCGCAATAAAGAACTTCATTCGAGGAATCAAGTGGTTCAGATTGCCACTACCAAAATCAAAGTAAGGCATACCAGCACTCTTCAACCAAGGAATCACAGCATCAGAGTATGACGTATTGATACTAATGGCATTGCAATCAGCTTTACCATATGCCTCCATCATATTCTTACCAAGCAAGACAGACATAGGGCTCCAGATACCATAGGCACGAAGATTTGACCAAGAAATGGAGCCATACTTCAATCCGGAATAAAGGCGGCTGCTATTTACAATAAAATCAGGTTGAATCTTTCTCAAGGCAGCTTCAATAGAAGCAACGTCTTTGAAATCACAACCTCCTTCAACCACAATTTCACTACGCACCTGTCTGCGAATAGTGGCTGCTGTTCGGATAATATTAACATCCTGCTGCATTTTCTCTGCATTACGCCCAACCACAACAAGTTTTAACTGTGGGTCAGCTAACGATACCAGATAGTCTAGCAGATAGCATCCTACACTACCCAAGCCAAAGATGGCAATGGTTATCTTCTCGCCTCCATCTAATTTCTTCTTTAGGAGGTTCAACTTCTCATTTAACGTTTTCATTTGCTTAATGCTTTGATTGCCTCACGGTAGTCTGCCACAGTATTGCAGTTGAACCAGAGGTTGATTCTTACTATGTCTAATTGTGAATTCCTATAGGCTCCAAAATATTTCTGGATAATCTCTAGATTAGTACCCTGTTCTTGATCTGGAGTTAAGAATTGACATATCTCCCGTACCCTACTAGGATTCATAAACTTCCACATCTGACCTGAATTATAGATAGCCGTGAAAGGTTCGCTAATCTCCAAGCAAGAGTGACTGGTGTCGTAGATATAATGAGGATAGTTGTCGGCATCAAAATAGAGTGCAACAGCCTTATTGGAAAGAATTGGCTCATTATTCACAGAAATAACATCTTTCTTTGACTTGATTATCTTTTCAACACTCTCTATATCGAAGAACAAATCTCCTTCAATGAAAATGATTTCATCAGTATCATGAGAAACATACTCTATACCCTTCAAAAGACTATAACCTGAACCATAATCATGATAGTGGTCATTATATACCAATTTCATCTTATGGTTGACATCTTTCATTTCATTACGGATGAACATTTCCAAGTCTTCATACTTGTAGCCACCAACGACAATGATCTCGTCCACCAAGTCAAAGGCCTTATGAACTTGCAGACTTATAAGTGAGTTGGATGGAGTATCCTCATAATAGAGACACTTCAACACTTCCTCTTTTGTATCCTTATTGAAGCGGCTGGACATTCCAGCCACTGTGATAATGAGACTCTTCATTACTTTTCAATTGATGCTACACACATATCCAGGCCCTTATCAAGAGTAATGATAGGAGTCCAATCCGTGCGGGTACGAATTTTTTCTGTATTCAGAATTCTACGCTCAGGGTCAGAGCTGCGATAACCATTAAAGATAATCTCTGGCTTGGGAAGGCCCATTTTCTCTGCAATCTTGTAAGTAAGATCAATGATGGTAATTTCCTCGTCAGTAGCCACATTGTAGACAGTACCATCAAGAGCTTTGTCTGAATTAATTAATGCCATTACTGAACGGCAGCTGTCTATGTTATGCAAGAAAGCACGACGATTCTTCTTGGAATTCTCTAGCAAGGTCACAGAGCCTTTCTCAAGTAATTCGTTAATAATGTGTGGAATAATATGCTTGGCAAAGCGCTCATGCTTGCTATACACGTTGGCAAAACGGATAGAACAACCCTTAATCTTACCTTTATCTACAGCATCTTTCATAAAGAACTCCGTCATCAGTTTTCCGCAAGCATAGCTAGTACGCTGACTATGCTCTGCGGTTGACATCATCAGATAATCACTCTCGCGAACACCTCCGTTCTCATTCCATGACTGCATAGAATACACCTCACTGGTAGAGCAATTGATGTAGATATCAGCCTTAACACGAATAGCCTGCTCAAGGAACGACTTCATAGAAATCACATTGGTTTCCCAAGTATGTTCCACCTCATAGAAGTGTTCTGTATGTACTACAGCTGCGCAGTTTATATAAATTGTTCTGTCGTATGCATCCTTCTCACTCATTACCTGGTCTTCAATGACCTTCATATGGTCAGCATTATTGATATCGTATTCATAAAACACGAATCTGGAGTTGTCAAGATACTCCTTAATGGTATCTATTGAACTGGCAAAGAAGTTATCAAAGCCAATGATACGGCTATCATTCTCGGCCTCTAATATTTGTCTCACAAGCTCGCTACCGGTCATTCCGGATGCTCCACTTAATACATATAGACTTTTCATATCCCTAATGTTAATCTGTCTTTATAAAATTTATCTACATCATCATTGAACAGTTTTTGCTCTTCTTTCACATCATACCAGACACAACGATGCTCATAATTTCCACTTTCAATGTCCAAAATCCCATATTGGGCATAAGAACTATGATTGCGAGGTTGTCCTACTGAGCCTGGATTTATAAAAATGGTACGCTTCTTATTGCGATATTCTACATTATCAGAAGTAAAGAAATGCTCTACATAATGAGGAATATGTGAATGCCCGCTAATCACGTAATCATATTCTGCAAAACGTTCATCATTCATCTTGTCAACACCAAACTTACCCCAATATGGATCATCCAGATTACCATGCATAAACAGAAATGATTTTCCACATATCTGGCACTTCTGATAAGCACTATGCTCCATTTCTTTATCCAAATAGTCGTATGACTCTGGAGTTAGGATTGATTTGGTATATTGCAATACCGCCCTACCTCTGTCTGTGGCAAAACGCTCAAGGCTCCCACCAAAGATGGAATACTCATGATTGCCCCATAGATTCACTAGCAAAGGGTTATCTAAGCCTTTGACCATCTTTATGATTTCATTGGGGCGCGGACCATAATTGACCAAGTCCCCAATAATGGCAAAAACATCTACTTTACCTATAGTAGAGATATCAGCAACAACAGCCTTGAAAGCTGTTACATTGGCATGAATATCAGAAAGAATTACAATTCTCATTTTTTCAAGAATTGCATTAAAGCTTCTTTATTCTGAACTGGTGTTGTGGTAGGCCTACCCAAATCCTTGCGGTTTCCTTTCTTCACCTTTATCTCAACGAGAGTTGGTCCTTCAAAGCTATAAACGTTTTCAAGAATAGCATTGAGTTCTTCCTTGTTATCAACACTATATGTAGCCTTGTAACCAACAGCTTTAGCAACAGCAGGCAAATCTATCTTCAATCCAACGGTGGGTTGACCACCTACAGAATCATGAGCTCCATTGTTGAAAACCACGTGAACATAGTTCTTAGGTGCCTTATTAGCCACAATTGCCATACTACCCATATGCATAATAGCAGCACCATCACCATCAAAGCACCATACACGGCGCTCAGGTTGTGCGAGAGCAATACCTAAAGCAATCTGAGAGGCATGTCCCATAGAGCCAACAGTTAAGAAATCGCGCTCATGACCTTGGTTCATAGCAGCACGATACTCAAAGAGTTCACGACTAATCATACCTGTTGTAGATACGATGCAGTCTTTCTCACCAAGAGCTGCAGCAACAGTTTGGATAGCCTCTTCGCGAGTCATGGTGAGATTATTCACCTCAACATTCTGAAGCTTATGATCCTCGAAGGTATCTTTCTCAATGACTAATGCAAAGACTTCTTTATTAGCGAGAGCCTTGGCAGCTTTCTCTATCTGCTTAGCTGCTTTATCTTCTTCTTTAGAAAGCACCTCATAATTCACACCCATGACATTCAGCAGTCCAGTAGTAACCTTACCTTGCTTTACATGTTGAGGTTCATCGTGAACACCAGGGCGACCACGCCAACCAATAAGTAATAATACAGGAATATTATATACTTCCTGATCTGTAAGTGATGCTAATGGGTTAATAATATTTCCTTCTCCGCTATTCTGCATATATACACAGGCCGGCTTTCCTGTTGCTAAATAATGACCTGCTGCAATACCAATAGCAGCACCTTCATTAGCTGCAATGATATTATGTGCTGCATCTGAATAATCTGTGATATATGCACAGATGTTCTTCAAAAGACTATCTGGTACACCTGCAAAGCAATCTATACCATTCTCTTTGAGTGTCTCTATGAAAAATTTAGGATTTATCATCGTATTCTACTTCTTTGTTCCAGGAATCAGGTTCAAAATCTGCTTGATAGGCATACAATACTCATCAGAAGCTTCTAAGCTACGAGAGGTCTCAAGAATTCTTTCTGCACACTTTACCATTGCAGGATAAGCAGCACGAAGCATGTGATTGGCATAAATAACGATATTAATACCCCACTCTGCCAATTCTTCTTCTGTAAACTGATTATAAGTAGTAGGCACTGCAACTATTGGTGTATGCGCATCTTTCTCACGGAATCGCTTACAGAACTCCTTGATATCGTCACCACTTTTATTCTTTGAATGTATCATCACGCCATCAGCACCTGCTGCGACATAGGCATGACAACGTTCCAAAGCATCATCAACAGACTTACCTGCTATCAGAGATTCACAACGAGAAATAATCATAAAGTCACGCGTTATCTGCGCAGCCTTACCAGCTTTAATCTTACTACAAAAGCCATCAATAGTATCTTGTGTCTGGACTGCATCGGTTCCAAACAAAGAATTCTGCTTCAAGCCTACTTTGTCTTCAATGATAACAGCAGAAATACCCAAGCGTTCCAAGGTACGCACTGTAAACACAAAATGTTCTAACTTTCCACCTGTGTCTCCATCATAGATAACGGGTTTTGTCGTCACCTCTAAAGTATCGTTGAGGTCATGCAAACGTGTAGTCAAGTCTACCGCTTCAATATCAGGTTTACCCTTAGATGTTGAATCAGTAAGAGATGATGCCCACATTCCATCAAATTCACGATGCTGACCATTCACCTCTACAGACGTATGCTCTGCAATTAATCCTGTTAAGCCATTATGCGATTCTAGAATACGCACAACGGGCTTAGCCGTAATTAACCTGCGAAGAGATGCCAGTCTTTGCTGCGGTGTAACACCCAAAGAATCTATTTCTTCTTTAAGAGAGGATGCAGAGATTCCCTTTGTATAAGGGATTTCTATTACCTCCCCTCCAAGTTTCTCCATTACTTTAAATACCTCATCACGGAGATATTTATCAGGGCCTTGCTGCCAATCATCTCCATGGATGATATAGTCAGGTTTATACTTCAGCAGATTGGGCACATAACTCCAATCATCCTGAGGCACAACATCAGCAACGCCATGGATAGAGCGCACAACTGTTTCACGCTGTTCATAGGTCAAGTAAGGCAAGCGTTTGTGTGTAGCAATTGCCTTGTCAGTGAATAATCCTATTATCACGTCGCCATGCTTGGCTCCTTCGTTGATAATATTAATTAATCCAGGATGCATGATATCTGCTATCATGCCAAGGTAAACTTTCTTTGCCATTGATATAGTTTTTTTTGTTATTTTTTTATCTTCGCTCAATAAGGGATGACTCCCTATGTGACTTAATTATTTTGTATATGACAAGCAGCAATTAGAGTTTGTCAAGCTTAACTACAAGCATTATTGCGGGAGAAGTATCTAGCCTAAGTTCCTTGAAAGAAATCTATATGAGGTTCCTGGCGGACTCGAACCGCTGTAAGATCTAATACTTCAGCGATTCACAGAGTTTTGCTTAATTATATCAATATCGCATAAATGTATGAAATCGTCAAGATTATCATCTATTGATGTCACCTGATCCACATAAATACTTAACGCAAGGAGAAGGGTAATCGTAAAAGCATTATACAAAGCAAAAGTCGGATTTAGTTGCGGTCCAAAATCTGTATATTCTTCTTCAATATGCAATAAAGAATAACTATGACTCACACCATCATAATTGGGATGTACAAATTCACATAGATATCCATAATATCTTTTAAATCCGGGATATAGTTCATCTGCTCGCTTAACATGTTTCCCTATCCTTTCTGCCTTATAGTGTCCATCATATTCTCCAATAATAGGTTCGTCCTTACGATAGTTGTTTGCGAATAACAATCGCATTAAGTCCTCATCATCGGCATCGACAATATCTTTTCTTTCAATCACACCTGCAACTATATCTGCAAGTTTTACTATTATCGCAGCATTCTCCATCGCGCTACGAATAAGCATTAACGAAGGATGTGTATAATTTGACTCCAATAAGAGTATTGCGCTCTCGGCACATTCTTTCATCCGCCAATTCAAAGCATTGACGAATGTCATCACTTTATATGGAAGTTTAGAAAGATTGGAATACTCTCTATTAGACATTGCTGAAACACAATGCTTTGAAAGTTCAGTAACCAATTCCTTTGCTTTAGCTATATTATTAGACTCTTCCATATTATTATGATGGATGGTTCACTCTTAAAGATTATTGTTCGTATTACTCTTCGAAAAGTGTACGGACATCATGATGGACCTTACCAGAATGTAATTCATTGAATGCACGAGTAAGACTGTCCTTGACCATATCCTGTTGTTTTTTCGTCTTATTATAATTATCTGTCATAACTCAGATTTGGCTTCATGCGTAAAAAGAACCTATCAATTTGATGACGTCAGCAAAATGATATGATATTAGCCGTCATAATGATTCTACGTTTCATTTCTGTTCTTCTGCCTCGAAAGACTCCACAAAGTGGAGCGATTTGATGGACTGAGAAGTGTGAAAAGAAAGTTGGTCATAGGTTTTATAGGCTTTCAGCTGCAGGATAGCGGCTTCGGCACTTAGGACTCCGCTCTCAAAGAGATTGACGGTAGTGAATACCTTATCATTGGCTACAGGGCCTTGCACTAAATCGTAATCGTGCTTTCTTGACTTTCTACAGTCCGTAACAAAGTAGAGCCAAGGCTCATCGGCACCAGTGAATTGGCGAATCTTCCAATCAGGGTTATTCAAATTGCTTTCGTCAAACTCAAAAACAGAAACAATTGCATGCGCTGCATTCTCTCGTTCTTTCTTTATATGAGCCCAGCGAATAGCTTGTTCCTTACTGCTTGTGGTATAGAAGCCCTTGCCAAAGTCTGCATTGGGGCGACCTGGATTCAGTGAGGGATTCTTGACTGCTACAGTCGAACCATGATATAGTATCATTTCTTTCTTTTCGTTATAAAATGATGAATATCTTCCAAGACATATTCTGTACCTTGGGTATGAAGCAAATCATAGTTATTGATGATATATTCATCTGCTCCACTCTCCTTGAACATTACCCAAGCACGCATACCACTGAGATGATGCTCTAAAGCATACTTCTCCAAACAATAGGTGTAAAACTCGAAGACCTCTTTAGGGATGCGAGACTTCTGACGATTGCGCATAGTCTCAAACTCTTTGTACAGGGCTTCTGTACTGAGATACCACCACTTAGAGCGCTCATCATAGAGCTTCTCATACATGGGATTGACATAGATGTACACCAAAGCATCATCCTTTGAGATTCTCTTTACTTTTGCCACATACTCAGCAAGATGAGAAATCTTAATGGGCACTATGTTCTTTTCGTATACGCTCATATCTATGAATTATTAATATGTCACACAGATGACACAGATGTTTTGCTGCTAAGCAGCTTAATTGGCGATTCGATTTATTCCTTCGTTCCAGTCTTTGGTCACACAGATGGCACAGATGACACAGATTTTGCTGCTACGCAGCGTTAATTGACTATACGTTGGATTCCTTCACGTATATTGCTTGAAGAAAAATTGACCAACAGTCCGACACGTTTATCGAGAAGCCTTAAATAGGTAAGCAGTTGTTTGGCAAACACTGCCTTCATCTCTTCTACTGACTTTAGCTCTATGATAATTTGATTCTCGACAAGCAAATCTAGTCGAAGAGGAGTTTTGAGCTCATTACCTTTATATTGTATAGGAACTTCTACCTGACGTTCCACTTTCAGGCCTCTTTCCTTGAGCTCAAAAGTTAAGGCTTCTTCATAAACTGATTCCAGCAAGCCAGGTCCTAGTTCGTTGTAAACGTCGAAGATGGCTCCTCGTATTTCGTATGTCAGTTCGTTATCAGTCATTTCAATTTTTGTCACACAGATGGCACAGATGACACAGATGTTTTGCTGCTAAGCAGCTTAATTGGCGATTCAATTATTACTTCGTTTCAGTCTTTTGTCACACAGATGGCACAGATGACACAGATATTTTGCTGCTACGCAGATTAGTCGGCGATTCGATTATTCCTTCGTTTCAATTTTTGTCACACAGATATTTTCTTTCTGAAGTTTGAAGTTTATCATTTCCAAATGCGCAGCATCAATCTGTGGAATCTGTGTAATCTGTGTGACCTTATATATTGTCAAAGGCTCTGCGTGAGCAACTTTACTGTTTAGAGAAATGGAGGAAGTGGGTGATTTTTGCCATTCCTGTGTCGTGGTTGTCGATGAAGGCATCGAGGAGGCGGGTGGTGTCATGCAGGGGGATGACATCGTAGTCGGCTATGGCAGCGGGGATGAGGGTGCTATTGCCTTGGCGCAGTAGGATTTCGTCGCCAGTGCTGCGGATGCAGATCTTGCAGTCGCCCTCGATGCACATAGAGATGATGAAGCTATCGTATTTGCGAAGATCGCGATGGAAGGGCTTGGAGATCTCCATCACACGGACATCGAAATAGGGGGAGTCGATAATCTGTATCGCCTTATTGGTATTGTCGACATACTCGGTGCGGTAGTTCTCCTCCACATGATAGTCGAGGGCCTTCGCTGCTAACTCGGTATGCAACTGGCGAGGCTTACCATCCATGCCAGGACGATTGTAGTCGTAGATGCGATAAGTGACATCGGACGACTGCTGGACCTCTGCCAAGAGGATGCCTCCACAGATGGCATGGATGCGACCAGCAGGGAGGTAGAATACATCGCCTGCCTTGACCTGATGGTCGGCTAAGACGTCGATGATGGTGCCATCGGCTATGCGCTGCTGGTATTCCTCAGGGGTTATCTCCTGCTTGAAACCGGCATAGAGGTGACTGCCCTCGTCGGCCTTGATGACATACCACATCTCTGACTTGCCCATCTTGCCATGCTCGCGCTGCGCCATCTCATCGTTAGGGTGTACCTGTATGCTGAGGTCTTTCTCGGCATCGATAAACTTAACCAACAGGGGCAACTGGCCATGATACTTCTCGTTGACCGCCTTACCCAGGATGGCTTCAGGATATTCGCTGATGACCGAGATAATATCTCTGCCAGCAAAGGAGCCATTGCTGATAATGCTGACACTAGAGGGTACAGCGCTCACCTCCCAGCTTTCGCCAATGGGTTCATCAGTGGGCTGCAGGCCTTTATAGGTCTGAAGTCGATGACCACCCCAAACTACGGTGTGCAGATTGGGATGAAACAAAAAGGGATATAGTGGCATGTTAGTAATAAACTATTTCTTTGCTCTCACGTCTTTTAGGATGGCGTGATAGCGTCTGAATACTGGGAGGCATTCCGGATGGGTATTGCGGTAGTTCTTAACAGCCTGGCGCCAACGAGCCTGACGGGTTACAACAAACAGGGCTGTCATAAGATAGGCTTCCTGACTGTTTGTAGCCTCCTGCTTATCGCCCAACAGTTCGCTCACCTCCTGCTCGTAATGGTTACGGCGGCGCCCACTCTGTAAGAGATAGGCACAGATAAGGCGCAGGGCACTGAAGCGGATGCGCTCATCGGCATCATCGACATAGATATGGTCGTAACTGGCTAAGCGCTTAAGGCGCTGCTTGTCATTGGCAGCCATCTCATCGGTATAGTGATGACCAAAGCGATGGTTCAACAGGTCGAGAATCTCTTCCTCGTAGTTATCGATAGGATGATTGCTGAGCAAGCGGCCTCGCTCGGCATCCTCGAAAACGACATCGCCCACATGGACATCCAGGAAGTTGATACTCTTGGTACGTCCCAAAATATTGAGACTAATGGTCATACAGAGTTGTCCGTGCTTGATGACTATCTTTGTGATAACGCCATGCTTACCCGTCCACGGTTCAATGGTGAGCATCACCTTATCGCCAATGGTAAAGTCGCATAAGGGCTGATCAATATAAAACTGCAGGTGGCGGTCTTGTATGGTTGTCATCAGCATACGCATCTCAGCATCAGGAATCTTTACCACCTGATGATTGGTATCGCGATAGTGATAGAGGTGGAGGCGTGACTTGCTATTCCAGTCGGAATGGACAATAGCGGCTATGCGCTCTTCAGAGGCCTGGATGAATACAAAGTTATGCAAGTCGCAGCGCAAGGCGCTGACATCTTGTTGGGGATCATAGTGTTTATCGTTAGTCTCAGCACTTTGTGATGACTGAGAGGCATGCGTGGGAATATTCTGAAAAGGTACATAAAAGCGATAAGGAGGCAGTGACGGCTCACCCTCTCTGCGGAATTTTCCATCGCAATCTTTCTGCAACAGCGTTTCTATCTGTTGTGGACTGGGATGGCACATCACATACCAGCAATCTGTACTTTGTTTGTTATTAATATTCTGTTGTGGCATAGCTACTATTCATCCTTGTCCTTGCAGTGTTATTCTGCAGGACCAAGCCTCTGATTTTAAGGTTGTTATATTATACCCAACGGTTTGCCTCGCACTTGCAGAGCCCCGAGAAACCCGTAATGTTTAAGGTTTTCGTCTAACGGCGGGCTCACCTGTCTGACTCCATAACAATCCTCGTCCCATAGGAACAGGACGCATAGGAATCGGCTACAAAGGTACAAATTTATTTTTATATACTTATTTAATAATGTAGAAAAAATACACAGAAAAATAAAAAAAATATGCGAGAGAGAAAGAAATGAAGATGAGCAACCCTTTCGGATTGCTCATCTTGTGCGGAGAGAGAGGGATTCGAACCCCCGGTACCTCTCGGTACGGTAGTTTTCAAGACTACTGTAATCGACCACTCTACCATCTCTCCAAGTGTGCTTCTGTCTTGAAAGCGGGTGCAAAGGTAGAAAGAAAAAATGAAATTACCAAATTTTAGTGCAACTTTTTTGCATGTTCTGCAATAATTGAGTAATTTTGGCCCCTTGGTCAACTTACTCTCGCTCGAAAATGAAAAGAAAAAATTGTTTTCCTTTTGCATTTCGCTCGCTTATTCGTAACTTTGCAGCATGATTTATCCAAAAAACTACGAATCGAAGATAGGATTTGACGAGATTCGCCATCTACTGAAAGCACGGTGTCTGTCAACACTGGGCAAGGAAAAGGTGGACGAACTGGCCTTCTCTACAGATGCAACCATCGTGGGTGAGCAACTGCAACAGGTACGCGAATTCCGCCAACTGATGCAAGACAATGAGAAGCCTGAACTGAACTACTTCTTTGATGTGCGTGCAGCCGTGAAGCGCATACGCATGGAGAATACGCATCTGGAAGAGGATGAGCTCTACGACCTGAGAAGGTCGCTGGAGACTATTGGGAAATTGGTGACATACCTTTCGAAGAGTGAGGAGTGTGGAGTTAGAGGTGATGACTCACCTCTCACCGCCAGCCCCTACCCTGCATTATCACGACTGGCACAGGATGTACAGACATTCCCTGCCATTATCCGTCGCATAGATTCTATACTGGACAAGTTTGGAAAGATAAAAGACTCGGCTTCCATGACACTGGCGGGTATTCGTCACGACATGGAGCAAACAGCTGGCAGCATCTCGCGTAAGCTCTATACCATATTACATAGTGCACAGCGCGACGGACTGGTAGCACAAGATGTGGCACCTACCCTGCGTGACGGCAGACTGATGATTCCCGTAGCACCAGGACTGAAACGCAAAATCAAAGGTATTGTGCATGACGAGTCGGCAACAGGTAAAACGGTATTCATCGAACCTGCAGAGGTGGTAGAAGCGAATAACAAGGTACGCGAGCTGGAAGCAGCAGAGCGCAGAGAGATTATCCGCATCTTAAGCGTCTTCTCCGATGAGTTGCGCCCTCACGTGCCAGAGGTATTGGAGAGTTACCGCTTCTTGGCACAGATAGACTTGATACAGGCCAAAGCAGAACTGGCAGAACAGATACACGCCATAGAGCCTATCCTGAAAGACGAACCACACATCGACTGGATACGTGCCATCCATCCCCTACTACAGCGTTCACTGGAGAAAAAGGGTGAGAAGGTGGTACCATTGGAGATATGCCTCTCCCCCCGCCCTCTCCAAAAGGAGGGGGAGCCACAATCTCCCCTTCAAAAGGTGAGGAACAAGGGCAGGCTACTGATTATCTCTGGTCCTAATGCCGGCGGAAAATCGGTATGTCTGAAGACGGTGGGACTACTGCAATATATGTTACAATGCGGACTGTCTATCCCCGTGAGTGAGCGCTCTACAGTGGGCATCTTTGAGAGCATCATGATAGATATTGGCGATGAGCAGTCTATTGCCGACGACCTATCTACCTACTCGAGTCATCTGCTAAACATGAAGAACATGATGAAGCAGGCCAACAATCGTACCCTGCTGCTGATAGACGAGTTTGGTGGAGGTACAGAACCTGCCATCGGCGGTGCCATAGCAGAGGCTGTACTGAAACAGTTCTGGAAGAAGAAGGCCTTTGGCGTGATTACTACGCACTATCAGAACCTGAAGCACTTTGCCGAGGACCATGAGGGAGTGGTGAATGGTGCCATGCTCTACGATCGTCATCAGATGCAGGCATTGTTCCAGCTGAGCATCGGACAACCTGGCAGTTCTTTTGCCATCGAGATAGCCCGCAAGACGGGTATTCCCGAAGAGGTGATTACGGACGCTTCAGAGATTGTGGGCAGCGACTATATTCAGAGTGACAAATATCTGCAGGACATTGTGCGCGACAAGCGATACTGGGAGGGTAAGCGTCAGACTATCCACCAGCACGAGAAATCATTGGAGGGACACATCCAGCGCTACGAGACCAACCTGGAGGAAATAGAACGCGAGCGCAAAGCTATCCTCAACCGCGCCAAAAAACAGGCGGAGGAGCTACTGGCAGAGGCTAACAAGAAGATTGAGAACACCATCCGCGAAATCAAGGAGGCACAAGCTGAGAAGGAACAGACACGACTGATACGCGAAGAACTGAACCAGTTCCGCGAACAGGTGGTATCTGACGATACGCGAGGACTCATGAGTGAGGAGGAGTTTGCCAAGAAACTGCGCCAAATGGAAGAGCGCAAAGCACGCAAGGCTCAGCGCAAAGAGAAAAAAGGCGAGGAACAAAGAATAGCCAGCGAGAAACTGGCGGCAAGAGCCAAAGAAAACATACTCGCAGAAAACCGGCCACTGGCAGCAGGTGACAGCGTACGCATCAAAGGTACCAACAGTATCGGTGAGATAGAGAGCATACAGGGCAAACAAGCTACCGTCATCTTCGGTGGTCTGAGAAGTAAGGTAAAGTTGGAGCAATTAGAATCGGCAGCCAAGCCGCAAGCAACCAGCAAACCTGCCGACAAGCATGCCCATCTGGCGATACAGACCAGTCATATGACACGCTCTACCATGGAAGACCGTAAGCAGAACTTCCACCAAGACTTGGATGTGAGGGGTATGCGTGGCGATGAAGCTATCGACACTGTGATGCACTTTATTGATGATGCCATCCTCATAGGCATGAGTCGCGTACGTATATTACATGGCACAGGTACCGGCATTCTGCGTCAACTGATTCGTCAATACCTCAACACGGTGCCCAACGTAAAGAGAGCTAAAGACGAGCATGTACAGTTTGGAGGAGCAGGAATAACCGTGGTGGATTTGGATTAGGAGCCTCCCCCAGCCCCTCCTAAAGGAGGGGAGAAAAGCGAGCATTCTTTGACCTAAAGGCACAAAGCACAAGAACGAAAGGAGAAGGAAGAGGTGAGAGAAAATAAAAAAAAGAAGCACGCGATGCGATGCTTCTTTTTTTGAGCCTCTTGTCGGATTCGAACCAACGACCCCGAGATTACAAATCACGTGCTCTGGCCAACTGAGCTAAAGAGGCGGGTGGGCAGCGATCTATATCGCGCCGCTACAACCAAGTACCCTTGCTATGTTCCCATCCTGGGGGATTCCGAGGGAGCTGGCCGTACAGGACTGCCCATTTTTGCGGCTGCAAAGGTAAGCATTTTTCCCCTATTCGCCAAACATTTCCACGAAAAACTTTTGTATGTTCCCAAAATATGCGTACCTTTGCACCCGTAAAAAAGTAAAATTTATGGATATATCTGTAGTTATACCTTTATATAATGAGGATGAGTCACTGCCAGAACTGTATGCGTGGATTGAACGCGTGATGGCACAGAACAACTTCTCGTTTGAAGTGATCTTCGTGAACGATGGTTCTACCGACCGCTCATGGGAAGTAATCACTGAACTGTCACAGAAGTCTGAGCACGTAAAGGGCATCAAGTTCCGTCGCAACTACGGTAAGTCACCTGCCCTCTATTGTGGTTTCAAAGAGGCACAGGGCGATGTAGTCATCACCATGGATGCTGACTTGCAGGACTCTCCCGACGAAATTCCTGAACTGTACCGCATGATAAAGGAAGATGGCTACGACCTGGTGAGCGGCTATAAACAGAACCGCAGTCAGGGAGATCCCCTCTCAAAAACTATCCCCACCAAGCTCTTCAACGCTACCACTCGCAAGGTGAGCGGCATCAAGAATCTGCACGACTTTAACTGCGGACTGAAAGCCTATCGACAAGAGGTGGTGAAGAATATAGAGGTGTTCGGTGAGATGCACCGCTTTATCCCCTATCTGGCCAAGAATGCTGGTTTTGACAAGATTGGCGAGAAGCCCGTACACCACCAGAAACGCCAATATGGTACTTCGAAGTTTATGGGTTGGAACCGCTTTGTTAATGGTTATCTCGATCTGATGACACTCTGGTTCCTCGGCACCTTTGGCAAGAAGCCTATGCACGTATTTGGATTCTTAGGAACCATCGTGTTTATCATCGGTTTCTTTGCAGCCTTCTTCTTGGGTGCACAGAAGGCATGGGCTCTATATCAGGGCGTACCCATGCGACTGGTAACCGACTCTCCTTACTTTTATATTGCACTGACCATGATGATGATTGGTACACAGTTGTTCCTTGCTGGATTCCTGGGTGACCTCATCAGTCGCAACAGTGCCGGACGTAATGACTACCAGATAGAAGGGACTTTGAACATTGAACATTGAACATTGAAGACTGCGATTAAGCGAGAGCAGAGTCAAAACGAGTTTTGAACTATGCCGAGCGTGAGCAGGCTCGATATGAAATATCAACATTGAACGTTAATGATATGAGGCATTTTTCTTTAGGCATATTGTTGGTGAGCATGTTGGTGATAGGTTGCACCAGCATTGACTGTCCTGTGCAGAACAGGGTGGAGACAATCTATGCCTTGAAGAAAACTGACGGCAGCATCGACACACTAGGGGTAGATACCATGTGGGTATGGACGCACAACTATGAAGGGAAAGACACGCTGCTGATTAATCGTCTCTGCGGTCCTAAGGCTATGTCTTTCGAACTACCCATCAGTCATACACAGCCAGAGGACTCTATCTTCACCCTGCTCAAGGATACGCTGGACCACACATGGAAGGACACCATCTGCATTAAGAAAGAGAACTATCCTCACTTTGAGTCGGTAGACTGTCAGGCAGCCTACTTCCATAAGATTACGGCAGTGAGCAGCACTCAGCATATCATCGAATCGATTCATCTGAACAATCCTGATGTAAACTATGATACGAACGAGAACATCCACCTGTATCTCAAGGCTCGTCGTTAGTCTCTTGCTGCTGGTAGCAGCGCAGAGCCTCTCGGCACAGAAGATATTCCGTATGGAGAAAGACTCCATACCTTTCTTCCGTGGCTTTGCGGTATCGTTTGATCTCGTAGGACCAGCAAAGATGATGCTCAGCGACTATGGAGAATATGAAGGAGCGCTGCGCATCAACCTGCACGACCAGTGGTTTCCTATCTTTGAGATGGGTATCGGTCGCGCCAATCACAAGAAAGATGAGGTGACAGAACTGTCGTATAAGACCTCTGCGCCCTACTTCCGTGTCGGTTTAGACTGGAACATCATGAAGAAGAAGCACGAGCCCTACCGCATCTATGCCGGTTGGCGCTATGCTTTTACCTCTTATAAATGTGACATCGTGCGCGAAGGATTAGTAGATCCCGTATGGAAGACTAAGACAGACTTCGGTGTAGAGGATATGAGTTGCTATCAGCACTGGTTGGAAGGCGTATTCGGCATTGACGCCACCATCTTCGGTCCACTGCATCTGGGATGGAACGTGCGCTACAAGCGTCGCCTCTTCCATAAAGAAGGAGACATCGGCACCTCATGGTATGTGCCAGGCTTCGGTCTTAACGACAGCGACAACATCACAGGAAACTTTAATATCATTATAGATATATAACAGAATTACAAAACAACGACAACTAATAACAATGAACCCAAAACAAAACAAGAAACTCTACTGGCAACTACCCTTCCTCGCGATACTCATCGTGGGAACAGTGCTCATTATCCGTCAGCAGCATGCCACACCCTATCAAAAGTGTGCCGGCGGCATCTTCGGAACGAGCTATCATATCACCTATCAGTATGATGACGACCTACAGTCAGAGATAGAGGCCAAGATGAAAGAGGTGGATGCTTCGCTATCTATGTTTAACAAGGAGAGCATCATCACACGCATCAACAGCAACAAGCCCGTGGAGCTTAACGATATGTTTACCGAAGTCTTCCTACAGGCACAGAAGATTAGTGAAGACACCGATGGTGCCTTCGACATCACCGTAGGACCACTGGTGAATGCCTGGGGCTTTGGCTTTAAGAATGAGCAACTGCCCGACAAGCATGCAGTAGACTCCCTGATGGCTATCATCGGTTATAAGAAGGTGAGCTACAAGAATCATAAAATCATCAAGAGCGACCCACGCATCACACTCGACTGTTCGGCTATTGCCAAAGGTTATGGTGTGGATGCGGTAGCCCGTCTCCTTGAAGAGAAAGGCATCAACAACTATATGGTAGAGATAGGTGGTGAGGTAGTGACCAGAGGTATCAGCGAGAAGCGTGTGCCCTGGAAGATTGGTGTCACCAAGCCTACCGACAATCCTCTGGTGGATGGCAACGAACTGCAAACCATCCTGAACGTGACAGACAAGGCCATGGCTACCAGTGGTAACTATCGCAACTTCTACTATAAGGGCAAGCGCAAATATGCCCACACCATTGATCCCAAGACGGGCTATCCCGTACAGCATAGCATTCTCTCTGCCACCGTGCTCACCAGCACCTGTATGCGTGCCGATGCTTATGCTACCGCCTTTATGGTGATGGGCTTTGAGGGTGCCAAGAAAGTATTGGAGCGCAATCCAGACCTCATGGCATATATCATCTATGACGACAAGGGAGAGAACAAGGTATGGTTCTCGCCAAGCCTGAAAGAAAAGATTGAACATTGAACATTGAACATTGAACATTGAAGGCTGCGATTAAGCGAGAGCAGAGTCAAAACGGGTTTTGAACTATGCCGAGCGTGAGCAGGCTCGATGTGAAACATCAACATTCTTTGGCCTAAAGGCACAAAGCATAGGGACGAAATAAGAGGTGAGATATGACTATCTATGATCAACTGTTGCAATTTACCCTTTTTCAGGGTATGAGTCGCGCCGACCTGATGGAGGTAGTGACGCATACTAAGTTTGGTTTCTCCAAACTGCCACAGGGTAAATATATAGCTAAGGAGGGGGAAAGTTGTACACATCTGATATTCCTGACGCATGGTACATTGCAGTGTGAGACACAGAGCGATGATCACGCTTGTCGCGTTATAGAAACCGTCAAGGCGCCCTATATCCTGCAGCCTAACCGCATCTTCGGTATTGCCCAGCGCTACAGCACTACCTTTAAGACTGCTACGCCGTGTAACTTCATCACTATCGACAAGCAAGAGGTGCTGCTACTGTTAGAGACTCAGTTGGTGTTCCGCCTCAACCTGCTTAACATGATGGCTACCGATAGTCAGCGACTGCGCCATCATGCATGGCGCTCAGCACCCAGAGATCTTCGTGAGCGCCTGGTGCGCTTCTTCTTCTCGCGCTGTCTCTACCCTGCCGGTCCTAAGACTTTCATGATACTCATGCAACAGATTGCCGATGAGCTAAACGACAGTCGTCTGGATATCAGTCACGCACTCAACGACATGCAACGCGACCATCTGCTTACGCTCCACCGTGGACGCATAGAAATCCCCCTGCTGGAGCGACTGGTGATGTAATCTACGTTAAAGATTATTATAAGATAACGTTCTTCTTGTCATCTTTTGACAAGATTCTGTATCTTTGCACCTTAAAAAGAGAGAATACGTTAGTATGAGTGATCATAAGAATCCGTTTTTAGAACCCTACAATACACCGCATGACACGGTGCCCTTTGACCGTATCCGTCTGGAAGACTTTGAAGAGGCTTTCATGGAGGGAATACGTCGTGATAATGAACAAATAGAAAAGACCATCAATAACCCCGAGAAGCCTACCTTTGATAACACGATTATCAATACGGAAGAGGATGAGGGCTATTATGACTTGCTGTCAAGAGTTTCGTCAGTATTCTTCAATCTGCTCAGTGCAGAGACCAATGACGAGATGGATGCGCTGGCTCAGAAGATGCAGCCCATCCTGACTCAACATGCTAATGACGTAAGACTGAATCCCCGTTTGTTTGAGCGCATCCGCAAGGTACATCTGCATCATCGTCATCTGACACCAGAAGAGAAGATGCTACTCGACAACTGTTATGATGGTTTTGTACGCTCTGGTGCCCTGCTCGATGAAGCAGGTAAGGAGAAGTTGCGCCAACTGACTGAAGAGGCTTCTATGCTCTCATTGCAGTTCTCACAGAACCTGCTGAAAGAGAATAAGGCTTTCCAGTTGCACATCACCGATGAAGCACAACTTGACGGTCTGCCTGAAACAGCCCGTGAAGCAGCAGCGCTCACCGCTCAGGAACAAGGTAAGCAAGGATGGGTATTCACACTCGACATGCCTAGTTACTCGCCCTTTATGACTTACTCTACACAGCGTGAGCTTCGCAAGCAGATGTATATGGCTCGTAACACCGAGTGTACACACGATAATAGCGAGAACAACCTTGAGATATGTAAGCGCCTCATCAATCTGCGTCGCGAGATTGCCCAGCTGTTGGGCTATAAGACCTATGCAGACTATGTATTGAAGCGTCGTATGGCATCAAACAGTCGCAATGTCTATCATCTGCTTGACGACCTTATTGATGCCTATAAGCCTACGGCAAAGAAAGAGAGAGAGGAGCTGAACAAGCTCTTTGAGCACGAACAGCATCATCAGAAACGTCAAACTTCAAACGTCAAACTTCAAAACGAACTCCGTCCTTGGGATACCGCTTTCTATACGCACAAGTTGCAAATGAAGAAGTACAACTTGGATCAGGAGATGTTGCGCCCCTACTTTGAACTATCAAAGGTTATTGACGGTGTCTTCGGACTGGCCAATAAGTTGTATGGCATCACCTTCAAGGAGAACAAGGATATTCCCGTATATCATCCCGATGTGAAAGCCTATGAGGTATTCGACAAGGATGGTTCTTACTTGGCAGTATTCTATGCCGACTTCCACCCACGAAAAGGAAAGCAAGGTGGAGCATGGATGACAGAATTCCAAGGACAGCACTGGGAGATGAACAGTGAGAAGGGAAAAGAAAAAACTATCAAGGAGAATGTGCGCCCTCATGTGAGTGTGGTTATGAACCTGACAAAGCCTACTGCCGACAAGCCAGCATTGCTGACACTCGGAGAGGTAGAGACGTTCCTCCATGAGTTTGGTCACTCACTGCACGGCATGTTTGCCAACAGCCGCTTTGAGAGTCTCTCAGGTACCAATGTATGGTGGGACTTTGTGGAACTGCCCTCACAGTTTATGGAGAACTATGCTGTGGAGAAAGAGTTTCTGCGCACCTTTGCCTTCCACTATCAAACGGGCGAGCCCCTACCCGACGAGCTCATTGAGCGCATCGTAAAGAGTCGTAACTTCATGGCAGCTACCGCCTGTCTTCGACAGGTAAGTTTCGGACTGCTCGACATGGCATACTATACAAAGAAAGATGAGTTTACAGAAGACATCATCCCCTTTGAGAAGAAAGCATGGAAGAAAGCCATTCTCGGTGAGCAACTGCCCGACACCTGTATGACAGTACAATTCTCGCACATCATGGCAGGAGGCTATTCTGCCGGATACTATAGTTATAAGTGGGCAGAAGTGCTGGATGCTGATGCCTTCAGCGTATTCAAGCGCAATGGCATCTTCGACCAGAAAACTGCACAGCGCTTCCGCGATGAGGTATTGAGCAAGGGAGGCACAGAGCATCCTATGACGCTCTACAAGCGCTTCCGTGGTGGTGAGCCTACCATTGATGCCTTGCTGAAGCGTAATGGCATTAAGAAGACCAAAAAGTAAAAAAACTAAAATAACACAAAGATGAGCACAGACAAACAACTCAAATTTGACCAACGCTATCTGGAGATGGCGCGCATCTGGGCTAAGAACTCCTACTGCCAGCGTCGCCAAGTAGGTGCACTGGTTGTCAAGAACAATATGATTATCAGCGATGGCTACAATGGTACACCCAGCGGATTTGAGAATGTCTGCGAGGATGATAACGGCATCACCAAGCCTTACGTGCTGCATGCCGAAGCAAATGCTATCACCAAACTGGCACGCTCATCAAACAATAGTGATGGTGCCACTATCTATATCACTGCCTCCCCCTGTATTGAGTGTGCCAAGCTCATTATCCAGGCAGGTATCAAGCGTGTGGTCTATGGAGAGAAATACCGCCTTACGGATGGTATCGAACTGCTGGAACGCGCAGGAATAGAGGTGGTTTATCTGGGAGATGAATAAGATAACGGAATTACGGTATAACGAAAAAGCTATAACGGAATGAACAACAAGAATAATAGTCGTTTTATGCCCCTTGCCATGGCACTCTGTGTAGTCATCGGCATCTTGATTGGCACATTCTATGCCAACCACTTTTCGGGCAACCGTCTGAGCATCATCAATAGCAGTAGCAACAAGTTGAACAACCTGTTGCACATCATTAATGACCAATATGTAGATACGGTCAACGTCAACGACCTTGTAGAGAAAGCTATGCCTCAGATTCTGGCTGAGCTGGATCCTCACTCTGTCTACATCTCTGCCAAGGATGTGCAGACTGCCAATGATGATTTGCGCGGCTCATTCTCTGGTGTGGGCATTGAGTTTGTCATTCGTGAAGACACCCTGCACGTTCAGCAGGTTGTCAGCAACGGACCAGCAGAGCGTGCTGGTGTGATTGCAGGAGATAAGGTAGTCACTGTTGACGACAAACCGTTTACTGGCAAGAACCTTACCAACGAAGAAGCCATGCACCGCCTGAAAGGTCCTAAGGACACCAAGGTTAAGTTGGGCATTCTGCGCTATGGTGAGAAGAAGCTGCGCCAGATCGTTGTTACCCGTGGTGAGATACCAACCAAGAGTGTCACAGCCTCTTATATGCTTGACGAAAAGACGGGTTATATCCGCATTAAGAACTTCGGCGAGAACACCTATCCCGAGTTGCTCATCGGTTTGGCAAAGCTCTCACAAGAGAACTTCCAGAGTCTTTGCATCGACTTGCGTGGCAATACGGGTGGATACTTGCAATCGGCTGTACAGATAGCCAACGAGTTCTTGCCCAAGAACCGTCTCATCGTTTATACCCAAGGTCGCAAGTCACCCCGTCAGGAATACCGCAGTGATGGACGTGGCAGTTATCAGCAGATACCTCTCGTCATCCTTATCGATGAGGCATCAGCATCGGCATCAGAGATTCTGGCAGGTGCTATACAGGATAATGACAGAGGTACCATCATTGGTCGTCGCTCATTTGGTAAGGGACTGGTACAACAGCCTATCGCCTTTGCCGACCAATCAATGATTCGCCTCACCATTGCCCGCTACTATTCTCCTTCTGGCCGTTGCATTCAGAAACCCTATACCTCTGGTGGCAACAAGGACTACGAGGAAGATATCATGACGCGCTATATCCATGGTGAGTTCTTCTCGCAAGACAGCATCAAGCACGAGGGTAAGGAGTATCATACCAAGAATGGTCGCCCTGTCTATGGCGGTGGCGGTATCACTCCCGACATTTTCGTAGCAGAGGATACTACTGATGTTACCTCTTACTACAAGCAGGCTTCGATGAGCGGACTGATTATTATGTATGCCTATAACTACACCGACGAGAACCGTCAGAAGCTCAGCAAGATGGAGAGTGTAGAAGAGATGGCATCCTATCTGAAGCGCCAGAACATTGTAGATAAGTTTGCCAGCTATGCCGACAAGAATGGTCTGCGTCGTCGCAACCTTATGATTCAGCGTTCACACAAACTGCTGGAGCGCTATATCATTAGTCGCGTCATCTATAACATGATGAAGGAAGAAGCTTGGATTCAGTATCTGAACTTCGACGACCCTGCCATCATCGCCACCCTGAAAGTGATGCGTGAGGGCAAAGCATTTCCTAAGAAAAAGTGAAGAGTGAATAGTGAACAGTGAAGAGATATTCTTTAGCAGAAACGGATATCGGCTATCACCTGTTCACCTACGAAGTCATTGAGTTTCTTTGTCAGTTCCTGCTTGCGCATGCTAAGATCAGAGCGAAGTGCAGGATTAGACAAACGGACAAAGAGCGTCTGATTATAGATATAAGTATTCAAAGTATAGCGGGCTATCACAGGGCCCGCTATTTTTGGCCATGCCTCTACCAACCGCTTCTGCAGCAGTGGAGTCTCTAATCCTTGTTCATGCAGATTGCGCAAGACAAGTTCTCTCAGTGATTGTACGTTACGCTTGAACATCTACCTTGCCGTTTTCTACATGAAACATCTTATAATCGAGATTAGGAGTGCCAGAGAGAATCTGGTCTAAATGGTCACGATTGGTATCTGTGATGAAAATCTGTCCAAAGCCCTCGCTCGATACCAAGCGCACAATCTGCTCTACACGGCTGGCATCCAGCTTATCAAAGATATCGTCGAGCAGCAACAGCGGAGTAGTCTTCATCGCTGTACGCTTCAAGAAATCAAACTGTGCCAGTTTCAGTGCAATGACATACGTCTTATTTTGTCCCTGTGAACCTTCGCGCTTCATCAGGTGACCATCCAACGTAAACTCCAGGTCATCACGATGCACACCATGCAGAGAATAGCCTACTGCACGGTCTTTATGTCGGTCACGCTGAATCACCTCCAACAATGGGCCACGCTGGCAATGCGACACATAGCGCAGTGCCACCTGTTCCTTGCCACCAGAGATGCACTGATAATACTCCTGAAATAGCGGTATCAGCTCTTCCACAAAGGCGCTACGCTTCTGAAACAACACCTCGCCAGCCTCAGCCATCTGTTCCTCCCATAGTTGCATCAACAATGGGTCAGGCTCTTGGTCTTCCATCTTCAAAAGGATGTTGCGCTGTTGGTGTGCATTATTATAGCGACTCAGTGCCTCCATATAGGTACGGTCATACTGCGCTATCACCATATCCATCAGTTTGCGTCGCTCCTCGCTACCCCCTTCTATCAGCAGCGTATCAGCAGGAGTCACCAGCACCAAGGGAATCAGTCCGATATGTTCTGACAAACGCTTATACTCCTTCTTGTCTTTCTTGAAGTGCTTCTTCTGTCCACGCTTCATGCCTACAGAGATTGTTACATCATCGTATTCTCCTTCCAGCATACAGAACGGCTCTTCGTGACAAATCACTTGTGAATCAATAGGATTAGAAGCTGAACGACAGAACGACAGATAATACACCGCATCCAACACATTGGTCTTACCCATACCATTGTGTCCGATGAAACAATTCATCTTTGGCGACAGTTCCAACTGTGCCTCACGAATGTTTTTGTAATTCAGTATCGATAGCTTCTTGAGTATCATAGCGGGTATCAAGGTCGCGGTTAAGCGAGTGCAGAGTCATGCTTGCATGAACTCTGCCGAGCGTGAGCGAGCTCGCTGGCGACCTAAGTCGCCTGCAAAGGTACGAATAAGCGAGCACAATACAAAACAAAAACGAGGTTTTGTTTTTATTGTCGAGCGAAAGTGCCTTCGACGAAGTCAAAGGTACAAAAAATCATAAAAACAAAAAAATCTTTAATCTTTAATCTTTAATCTTTAATCTTTTTAGTATCTTTGCAGCCGATTTATGTCCAAGAAACAATAAAATAACTAAAATAATGGCAAACAACAATCTTAAAGGAGCTCCCGCAGAGGAGCAGCAGGTCACCAAGACCGAGGCCTTCTTTGAGAAGTATCAGAAGGCTATCATCGCTGCTGTAGCAGCAGTTATCGTAATCATCGTAGGCGTTATCCTCGCAAACAACTATTATTTTGAGCCTCGCGCTAACGAAGCAAGCACTGAGCTCGCTAAGAGTCAGGAGCTGTTCGACCAGCAGCAGTTTGACAAGGCACTGGTTGGTTTCCAGAAGGTAGCTGCAGACTATAGCTCTACCGATGCTGGTAACTTGGCTCAGCTTTATATTGGTATCTGCCAGGCTAACCTCGGTAAGTGGCAGGAGGCTGTTGACGCTTTGGAGTCATTCAGCGGTAAGGACGACCAGATGATTAGCCCCGCAGCTGAGGGTGCTCTGGGTAATGCTTATGCTAACCTGAACCAGTTGGACAAGGCTGTTGACCACCTGAAGAAGGCTGCTAAGATGGCTGATAACAACTCTCTGTCTCCCACATTCCTCATCCAGGCTGGTGAGATTCTGGAGAGCCAGGGTAAGAAAGATGAGGCTGTAGAGCTGTACAAGGAAGTAAAGGAGAAGTACTTCAACAGCATGCAGTATCAGAGCATTGACAAGTATATTGAGCGCGCTAGCGCAAAATAAGCTGATGGCAACAAAGAATCTATCAGAATATAATGCAGCAAAGGTGCCCGATGCATCGAATATGACATTCGGCATCGTAGTGTCTGAGTGGAATCCCGAGATTACGGGTGCACTGCTCGATGGTTGTGTATCAACGCTGGAAAAGCATGGTGCCCTGCCTGAGAACATCCACGTAAAGGCAGTGCCAGGTTCCTTTGAGCTGATTTATGGTGCACGCCAGATGACACTCAACGACGGTTATGATGCTATCATCGTGCTGGGTTGTGTGATTCGTGGTGAAACACCTCACTTCGACTACATCTGTCAGGGAGTAACACAGGGTATTGCCCGTCTGAATGCTACCAACAACATTCCCGTAGTATTCGGACTGCTCACTACAGAGAATATGCAGCAGGCACTGGATCGTGCCGGTGGCCGACTGGGCAACAAGGGTGATGAATGCGCCGTAGTTGCTATCAAGATGGCAAAGTTCTAAAGAAACAAATACTTCCACTCTATGAAGTTCATTTCATGGAACGTCAACGGGCTTAGAGCCTGTGAAGGAAAAGGATTCAGCGACATCTTCAAGGAGATGGACGCTGATTTCTTTTGTCTACAAGAGACCAAGATGCAAGCTGGTCAGTTGGACTTGCAATTTGAAGGTTACCAATCGTATTGGAACTATGCCGAGAAGAAAGGCTATTCTGGTACTGCTATCTTCACCAAGCACCAGCCACTGAGTGTGACCTACGGTATCGGCATTGACATGCACGATCATGAAGGTCGCGTCATTACACTGGAAATGCAAGACTTCTACCTTGTCACCTGTTATACGCCCAACTCACAAGATGGTTTGAAGCGCTTGGAGTATCGTATGTCTTGGGAGGATGATTTCCGCAGTTATCTGCAACGTCTCGACCAGCAAAAGCCCGTTATCCTGTGTGGCGACTTGAATGTAGCCCACGAGGAGATAGACCTGAAGAATCCGAAGACCAACCGCATGAATGCTGGCTTTACGGATCAGGAGCGCGAGAAGTTTAGCGAATTGTTAAGCTGTGGTTTCATTGATACGTTCCGCACCTTGTATCCTGAACAGATTACCTATTCATGGTGGTCATACCGCTTTCAGGCTCGTCAGAAGAATGCGGGTTGGCGCATTGACTACTTTGTTACTTCAGAGCGCCTACGCTCACAGATTACAGACGCTAAGATACATACCGAAGTGATGGGTAGCGACCACTGTCCTGTGGAACTGGAACTGAAATAGACACCTTTGTGGTTTACTGAATAAAAAAGCCGATTCGCTGAATACATTTTGCGAGTCGGCTTTTTTCGTCTATCTTTGTTAACAAATAAAGCACAATAAAACGGATGATGCAGCGTTTTATACAAAGCATGAAGATACAGTCGCGACAAGAGAATCTTGTATACTTGGCGCTATGGGGTATGCTTTTTGCGGTCCCCGTGCTGAGTGCGTATGTACGAACAGTCAGCAATGCCGACATCAGTTTCAACTGGAGCGAGATATGGATGGTATGGAAACTGTTCGCTGTATTCCTTGGACTCTTTCTTCTGCACAACTTCCTCTTAGCACCATTGTTGGTACACCGCCATAAGCGCATTATTTATGCTTTGCTGGTAACAATAGTCATCACTGCATTTATCTCATTTCAGTGTACCCACCGACCAGATCCGAGAAGGTTTGGTCCTCCACCTATGGAGATGCGTCCCAATGGTATGCCTCGCCCACCCCACGACTTCAGGCATCATAAGCCTAAGCATGTGCCACCATTTTTTATTGGTGAACGCGACATTGTGGCTGTCATCATCCTTATTCTGATGTTCGGCATGAACCTCGGCATCAAGTTCTTCTTCAAGAATCGTATTGACCAGAAGAAGTTAAAGGAGCTACAGAAGGAGAACTTGGAGCAACAGTTGGAGTATCTGAAATATCAGATCAACCCACACTTCTTCATGAACACGCTGAACAATATCCATGCCTTGGTGGATATAGACCCAGAGAAGGCAAAAGACACGATACTTGAATTGTCGAAAATGATGCGCTTCATTCTTTATGAAGGTGACAAGAATGGAGTACCCTTGACGCGCGAGTTTGACTTTATCCATCACTACCTCACGCTGATGCGTCTTCGCTATACCGACAAGGTGGATATCCAAGTAGAATTGCCAGAAGAGATTCCCGACAAGACGGTACCACCACTCATGCTGGTGAGCTTCATTGAGAATGCCTTCAAGCATGGTGTCAGCTATCAGCAGCAGTCATTCATTCATATAAAAGTGAATATAGAGCACGGACAGTTACACTTCATCTGTCAGAACTCCAAAGCCGATATTCCTAATCAAGAGAAAGGCGGTGTAGGACTAACAAACGTGCAAAAGCGCCTGTACCTGCTCTACGACAACAACTTCACGCTGGATATACAAGACGAAGCAGATACGTATAGCATCAACCTCGTCATCCCTTTACTATAAGAAAGAACAAACAACATCAAAGAATATGATTAGATGCCTGGCTATAGATGATGAGCCGTTAGCGCTCCAACAGATAGCATCCTATATTAACAAGGTGCCCTATTTGGAACTGGCAGCACAATGTCAGAGTGCGTTAGAAGCCCGCCAGTTTTTGGAACAGGAGACGGTAGATGCCATCTTCTGTGATATCAACATGCCCGACCTGAATGGTATGGACTTTGTGAAGTCACTGGCTGTATCACCCCTTATCGTTTTCACCACAGCCTATGCAGAATATGCCGTAGAGGGATTTAAGGTTAATGCTGTTGACTATCTATTGAAGCCTTTTGGACTGCAAGACTTCCAAAGAGCAGCAGAACGCCTTAAAGACAGGAGTCTCCCCCCACTCCCTTCTAAAGAAGAGGGGGACTCTACCGATGACACCATTTTCCTCAAGACGGAATATCGCATCGTGAGGATTTCTATTAGCAACATCCGCTACATAGAAGCTATGAGCGAATACCTGAAAGTCTATCTTGAAGGAGAGGCTAAGCCTATCATCACTTTGCTGTCAATGAAAAAGATGGAAGAACGACTGCCAGACTACTTTATGCGTATTCATCGCTCGTACATCATCAATCTCAAAAAGATACAAGAAGTGAATAAAAACCGTATCATTATGGATGCAGACACCTATCTGCCCATAGGTGATATGTATAAAGACGCCTTTCTGCAGTATCTTGACACAAAATTCCTTGGGAAATAAAAAAATAATTCGTACTTTTGTCCCCCGAAAGACTAAAGAAGAATAAAACAAAGGTAAAAAGAATATGAAAAAACTATTGACTTTAATATTGGCAGCTGTGCTCGTAACACCTGCTTTTGCACAATTCAACACAAGTCGTGGCCGCAGCCGCTACAATCACAACGACACTGAGAGTTATTATGGTTTACGCTTAGGAGTGAACTTCGCATCGCTCAGCAGCGACAACGCAGATTTAGATATGGACGGACGCGCTGGTTTGGCTTTCGGTGCTGTCTACGGTCTCCAACTCGCCAACTCAACACCTGTATGGTTGGAGTTTGGTGCATTCTATTCTGAGAAGGGTGGTATTCACAATAGTCAGCCCTTTACTCTCAATGAAGAGAAAGCAGGTTTCCAAGAGGTAAAATGCCGTCTGAGCTATCTGCAGATTCCTCTGGTTGTAAAATACTCACTCGATTTGTTCGATGATTTCTATATCCAGCCATTTCTCGGAGGTTATATGGCATTAGGAGTCGGTGGCAAGACCAAGTATTATGGTGAGCACAAATCTATCAGTTCTTATGAGAATGTTGATCGTTTCGATGGTGGTCTGCGTCTGGGATGTGGTTTGGAGTATGATATGCTCTACGCAGAACTCGGCTTCGATTTGGGTATTGCCAACATTAGCGACAGCGACTTTATCAGTGTTCACACCCGTTCACTCTTTGTCAACGTAGGTGTCAACTTCTAATAATAAATTAAGGTATAACAAAAAAGAGGCTCGATGGAGCCTCTTTTTTGTTATCTCATATATCGAAGATTTTACTGCATGTCATAGACAACCTGCATGAGTTTCTTACCTAATTCATCGGCAGCCTCCATCGTTGCAGCTTCACTATACACACGGATGATTGGTTCTGTGTTTGACTTACGCAGGTGTACCCAACGGTCAGGGAAGTCAATCTTCACACCATCGATATCATTAACCTGTGCAGATGCATCTTGTGCAAACATCTCCTTTACCTTAACGAGGATAGCATCCACGTCAGTCTCAGGAGTCAGGTCAATACGATTCTTGGCAATCTGATAGTCTGGGAAAGTAGCACGCAGCTCACTTACCTTACAACCTTTCTTTGCCAATGATGTAAGGAACAAGGCAATGCCTACCAAGGCATCACGACCATAGTGGCTCTCAGGATAGATGACTCCACCATTACCTTCACCACCGATAACAGCATTCACTTCCTTCATCTTGGTGGTTACGTTGACCTCACCTACAGCAGCTGCAGCATACGTACCGCCATGCTTCTCGGTGACATCACGCAAAGCACGTGTAGAAGAAAGGTTAGAAACGGTGTTTCCTTTGGTCTGTGACAGTACATAGTCGGCAACACTTACCAATGTATATTCCTCACCAAACATCTTACCATTCTCAGAGATAAATGCCAGGCGGTCAACGTCTGGGTCTACTACGATACCCAAATCATACTTACCCGTCTTCATCTCATCCATGATACCTGTCAGGTTCTTCTCCAATGGTTCTGGATTGTGAGCAAAGTCGCCAGTCACCTCACCATTAAGGAATGTATAGCTTACGCCTAACTTATCAAACAGTTTGGGAAGTACAAGACCGCCCACAGAGTTGATGCTGTCAACACAAACCTTAAAGTTTGCCTTTTTGATAGCCTCTACATCCACCAATTTGAGGTCGAGTACAGATTGTACATGACGGTCGTCATAGCTATTATCAATCGTGACGTGTCCCAACTGATCAACGTCAGCATAGTTAAAGTCTTCCTTTTCGGCAATCTCCAATACCTTCGCACCATCAGTAGCGGTCAGGAATTCGCCTTCGCTATTCAACAACTTCAAAGCATTCCACTGACGAGGGTTATGTGAAGCAGTGATAATGATACCACCATCAGCACCACTCATACGTACTGCTAACTCTGTTGTAGGAGTGCTGGCATAGCCAATATCAAGCACATCATATCCCATGCCCACCAAGGTACCACAAACAATGTCGCGCACCATTGGTCCTGAGATACGTCCGTCACGGCCCACAACGATACGTCCCGTCTTACGAGGGATGAAGGTTGCGTATGCAGTAGTAAACTTAACGATGTCTAGTGGATTCAAAGTGTCTCCCGTGCGTCCGCCGATAGTACCACGGATGCCGGAAATAGATTTAATCAAAGTCATAGTGTATTATCTTTCTCTTTGGTAGGTAATCTCATAATAATAGGGCACAACGCTCGATGAAGCATCAGCTGTTCCCTGTGAGTGAGGAACAATAAGGCGAACCTTTGAAGTTTCTTCGCCCTCATTCTCTGGGCGTCCAATCTTCACATAGTTCAGTGGCACAAGCCATCCGCCGGGTACCGATGCAGAACCATGATACTGATACATCATACCACTCAGGAATGAAGCTGTAATAGTAGTACCATTACGTGTAACGCTCATCTTATCGAGATAAGAAGAAACGTCGAAGCTGCTACTACCTGATGATGACAGATAAGCATGTTCATCATTGCGCACCAGGATAGAGTCGGTCTGGATATTCTTCTCCAAGAAACGGCACAGCACGTTCACCTTCTTATTCTCTTCAAGAACCTCGCCACATCCTTCGCGAACAATCTGCATATAGACGCCACTACGATTGAAGTGTACGAACTGATTGCTATTCAGGTCTGTGGTATAGTTCTGAGCCTTGAAAGTCTCCTCGCTGATAACCTGTATACCCTCCTTGGCTATGAAGCGCTCAATAGCATCACGCTCTTTCTCCTTCATATCCGAGTAGGTCTCATAATCATTACAGCTGGTTGTCAGCACAAGAGCGAGCAACAGCACTATTGCATATGAAATTTTCTTCATTTCTGTCATTCTTTAATCAATTTGGGCACAAAGTTACGAATAAGCGAGGACAATACAAAATAAAGAAACATTTTTTTATTTTTATTGTCGAGCGAAAGTACCTTTGGCGAAGTCAAAGTTACGAAATAATACTGAAAAAGCGAATAGTTTTTTACAATATTATTTGGATAGTATAGTTTTTTTACATACCTTTGCAAAAACATTGAATCAACTAACTTTTTTTTATAAAACACAAAACGAAATGGAACAGCAAAAGGTTGACATGTTCATGATGATGAACAACAAGTATTTACCCGAGTCACAGATCCTTTTTATCCGTGAGCATCTGCTTGCTGTCGATGACAGCAAAGAGGGTTTGCTTCACACCGTACAGTTCAAAGATCCAACTATAGCTCTTATACTCAGCCTTCTCACAGGCAACCTAGGTATCGACCGTTTCTACATTGGCGATACCGGATTAGGCATTGGTAAATTGATTACATGTGGAGGTTTCGGTCTTTGGACTATCATTGACTGGTTCTTAATCATGAACTCTACACGTGAGAAGAATCTCATGCGCCTGATGTCTGTCATCTAATAGATGAGTCTTAGCAGAGGACAGCTATACACTTTTCTCCTATTATTATCGGCATGCGGCTATCTGTGGCTGTTTGTCAATAGTGATAGTAGTATTAGCACAGGTTGGAACGGATGCTGGTTTAGATATATCTTCCATATTCCGTGTCCTTCGTGTGGCAACACCCGTGCTGTGCAAGCAGCCTTTCATGGTGAATGGTTGGCATCATTGTATTACAATCCTTTAGGTATTCTGCTGTCCGCATTGATGGTGGTGATTCCTATATGGATTATCGCTGACCTGCTCACTGGTTCTTCGTCCTTTCTCAAGACCTATCAGATAACAGAAAAGAAGCTGCAAAGTTGGCCTTATGCTCTAACAGGCATTGTGGCAATATTAGCAAATTGGATATGGAATATCGTGAAATATACATGAATGACCCCATTCTGCGCATAGAGGATGTTGTGCCCTATGAAGATGAGAAGGAGCGTGCATCCAATTGTTATGTCATGTCATTAGTGGCTGTCATGATTGGATTGCCTATGCCCATCATCAACTTAGCTGCTACAGGCATCTTCTATCTGATGTCGCGCAAAGGAACTTTCTTTGTAAGATGGAACTCTATTCAGGCGCTTGTCTCTCAGGTGCCACTCTTCATCATGAACAACATCTTGTTCTGGTGGACCATTAGGATTCTGTTCTGCTACACCGACCTTTCCTCTGCCTACATTGCTTATTTCATTACCGTCAACCTTTACAATATCTATGACTTCGTAGAAACTGTTCGTTCTGCTGTCCAGACACGTAAAGGGAAGATACACAAATGGTATCTTTATAGTACTATCACCGACAAGATTTGTAAGAGATGAAAAAGATACTCAAAGAATCCCTTGTTTCGGCAGTGCTGTTTTTTAGCGTCCTGTTCCTCACCTTTCAGGTGGATTGGATGAAACTCCTGAATCTCACCCCGACCATCGTAGGCGACAAGCTATCAGAATGGGTATGGAACTTGACGTATACAGGACTTCATGAAGTAAAGAGCGACAACGTGCGTCTGCCAGTAGACACCTTAGTCAACGAAATGTGTAAGACTAACGGCATTGATACGGCAAGTATTAGTGTGGTAGTTAGCAGAAATGATGAAGTGAACGCCTATGCTACAGTGGGAAGACACATCATTATAAATACTGGTCTTATCGAGCGAATGGACAATGAGGCTCAGCTCTGTGCTGTCATTGGTCACGAGGTAGCCCACCTTGAGCTGGGACATATACAATCCGGTATTCGTCAGCAAGCCATTTTCCAAGTAATGCTGATACTGCTTACAGGTAATGGAAGTGCTGATGGTCTCATCAGCATTACCAGCGATATGATTAGCAACTCCATTACACGAGCCAAAGAAGATCAGGCAGACGAACAGGGAGCACGTTATCTCTATGCAATGCATTTAGATCCAATGGAGATGGCTAATACCTTGGAGTCATTCGAGAGTTATGGAATCTTGTCGTATCTCACTGACCACTCTGACAGTAAGGAACGTGCAGAACATATTCGCAAGATGCACTTCAAGAAAACTACTTACCGCCCTATCCTATCTCCAGAAACATGGAAGGCACTCAAGGAAGGGTAACACCTCTTGGATAAAAACATCCCCTCATTAGATAATCGTTTCTAACGAGGGGATATTTTTTTCTTGGTTGTTTTACTTGAGCGTATCCTCAAAGGCAATAAAAGCCTGTTTTACTATCTCAACAGCCTCATCGAGCGAACAGTTCAGTCGTCCACCAGAGGCATTCAGATGTCCACCGCCATTGAAGAAGCGTGCAGCCACTTCATTACAGGGGAAGTCATCTACAGAGCGCAGACTTACCCAGATCGTGTTATCGCGGTCAGTATCCTCACGCAAAGAGATGCTCAACTTCAAGCCCTTAATTTGCAGTGGCATATTCACCAGTCCTTCAGCATCACCCTTGATAAAATGGAAACGCTTCAGGTCTTCTCTTGACAAAGTATAGAAAGCAGCATGGCGCTCCTCATCAACTACCAAGCGATTGCAGAGCACATGACCCACCAAGCGCAAGCGATGTTCGCTGTAGTTATGATATACGTTACGGTAAATCTTATCCTTGTCAATGTTCTTGGTGAGCAGTTCACTGATAATCATGAAGATGTCGGGATGGTTGGAGTTATAGGTAAAACCACCCGTATCGGTCATCATACCACAGTAGATAGGACCGGCAAAGTGCTTACCCAACTGCTCGAAATAGCCCAACTGCCATACTACGCGGAACACCAGTTCGGCAGTAGAAGAGGCTTCTGGGTGAGAGACACAGACCGTAGCATCGATGTCGGGCTCAGGATGGTGGTCAATAAGCACCTTCTTCGCAGGCGAACTGGCTAGTGCAGACGCCATCTCATCAGTACGTGAGAAGGCATTGAAGTCTAAGCAGATAATCAAGTCTGCTATCTTCAATACCGTATCTACATACTCTGGGCGCTTATCGTAGCGTACCAACTTCTCCGAGTTGGGCAGCCAATGCAGATAATCGGGATATTGGTCGGGCACTACCATCAGCGGTTCTTTACCTAAATAGCGCAGCACCTCGCCCATGGCAAGCATGGAACCCAGTGCATCGCCGTCAGGATTCTGATGACAGCAGAGCACCACCGTCTGTGTATTTTCAAGCAGGGAGCGCAGTGTGCTGCACTCCCCGTCTGTCATAATCGGTTCAAGCATTCTCTATTGTTTATGATTAAAACAGCTTGTTAGGATATACACCATCATTTACCAACTGCTGAATACGGTCTACTGTAGACTGGCGGTCAGCAGCATAAGTAACACCAAACCACTTAGAGGTAGTGTCAAGCACCTCTACAGTAGCAGTACCGTCGTTGATAAGCTTGTTAACCATCAAAGGAATAAAGAACTCAGCCTTCAGGTTCTCCATATTCTTCGGATCACTCAGGAACTCCTTGAAGTATTCCTCACTATACTCGAAGTAATCGGGAGTGAAACCCCAGAAGTTCATAGAAACAGGTGTAGTATCTTCTACAGCCACCCACTTACCATTCTCGTCCTTATAGCGGATAGCCTCTGTAGCTGCACCAGCATTAGAACCATCCTCTGCACAACGAACAATCTCGGTACGCTCTACAACTGTTGTCAGATGACCTTCTGCATTCTTTGAACAGATACCACGAGCCACCGTACCATTCTCACTCAGCGTGTTACCTACACGGAAGCCAACCATAGCATACTGATTCTTAGCACCCTCTGGCAGACTGCTCAGATACTTACCCATTACCATGAAGGCATCGCGATTGTAGAAGTCATCGCAGTTAATCACACAGAAAGGCTCCTTAATCACGTCCTTACCCATCAATACTGCATGGTTTGTTCCCCAAGGCTTCTGACGACCTTCGGGCACGCTGAATCCTTCGGGCAGTGCATCAAGTGCCTGGAAACACAACTCGCACTGTACCTTACCCTCATACTTAGCGAGAATCTGGGTACGGAACTGCTCCTCGAAATCCTTACGGATAACCCATACTATCTTACCAAAACCTGCCTCAATGGCATCGTAAATACTATAATCCATAATGGTCTCGCCATTGGGGCCCAGACCGTCGAGCTGCTTCAAGCCACCATAACGGCTACCCATACCTGCAGCTAAAAGAAATAATGTTGGTTTCATAATGTTCTATTTATTATCTTTAATATTTAATTTTATTGTCTTCGATATCTTTCTCGTCTTATCCTTCACGGTCAGTGTAAGCACACCAGCCTGCTTAGCGCTGCGCACTACTACCACCAGCTGACCTTTAAACAGCTTCATCGTTGGTTTCTTGAATGACTCCAGCGAGGTAGCATCACCATTGCAGACAGCCTCAAAGCTACCAGCTCCACTAACCTCGAAGTCTAACTGGTCGTCAGCGTCAGGTATCAGTGTTCCTTTTTTATCTGCGAGCGATACCGTAACGAAAGCCAAGTCTTCACCATCAGCATTTAATAGAGGTGAGTCATGCTGAGTCCATACGTCGAGTTTCAGCTGAGCAGGTTTTCCTGCGGTGCGAATACTTTTTTCGCCCACTTTCTTGTCGTTGGCATCATACACCACCACCTTCACTTCTCCTGGTTCATACTTCACATCGTTCCAACGCAAGCGATAACGATCCAAGCGCTCAGCAGGATTCTTCGAAATCTTTCCCTGACTCTTGCCATTGACAAAGAGTTCGGCAGTGGGATAGTCTGTATAGCAATAGACTGGCGTCACCTCTCCTACCCTATTCTTTCCCCACGTCCAGTGTGGCAACAGATGGATGGTGTGTGCCTGCTTATTCCAATGTGAGCGATATAGATAGTAGCGATCTTTGGGCAGACCAGCCAAGTCACAGATACCAAAATAACTACTACGCGAGGGCCAATATTCATCATAAGGCGAGGGCTCACCCAGATAGTCATAGCCTGTCCATACAAACTCACCAATCACCCACTTATAGTCATCTTGCCAGCACCAGTCGTCATCAGGCAGATTAGACCACGGACAGTAGTCTAAGTCATATCCTGTGCATTGTCCATCGGTACCCTTGATAGCATTGGGATCGTAGGTACCAGCATAAGAGAACTTTTCACCATTATTATTAGGTTCTGCAGGGAAATGGTACACACCACGCGAACTCACCGTTGAAGCTGTCTCTGAGCCCAACAAGAATCCTTGTGGCAAGCGCTTGATGCCATCGGCATAGCGGTGCAGACGATAGTTGAAGCCTGGTACATTCATCGCCTGCATGGTACCTGCATTGAGCGCACCATCAGGATTATCCAATCCTTGTGTTACAGGACGAGTAGGATCAAGACTATTACATAGCGCCTGCAGACGAATACTCATCAGTCTGCCTTCCTCGCTCCACTGTTCAGGAATCTCATTACCTATCGACCACATTACGATACTTGGGTGGTTGCGATTAGCCACTACGAGATTTGTGATATCCTTCTCAGCCCACTCGTTGAAGAAACGGGCATAGCCATTTTTGCACTTAGGATATTGCCACATATCAAACGACTCTGCCATCACCATCATACCTAGTGAGTCGCAAATATCCATCTGCCACTGACTCGGCATATTGTGAGAAGTACGGATGGCATCACAGCCCATCGCTTTCATCATCTTAATCTGACGAATCAAGGCTGCTTTGTTGACAGCAGCACCCAAGGGACCGAGGTCGTGGTGCAGACACACACCCTTAATCTTGCGTGTCACACCATTCAGTTCAAAGCCTTTCTCCTTCGACACTCGGACAGTGCGGATACCTACCGTAAAGGTCTTCTGGTCAATGACTTTGCCGAAGTCATCGTATATCTTGCGGTCTTTGTCGGGTTTGCCGTCAAAGAGGGTCACATGCAACTTATACAAATAAGGTGTCTCAGGCGTCCACAGTTTGAACTGACGACTCATAAAGGCGCCGATGGCCTTGTCGCCTGTTAATGGTAGTGCACTACTGGTTATCTGCTCGCCGTCAGGACCAACGAGTCTCATCGAGACAATAGGCTTACCCTTAGGATTGATGACGGGCACCTCAACAGTAAATCTGCTGAGACTCTTACCCTGGACCTCTTTCCAGTTCAGTATCGTCGTGGTGGTCAGTCCCCAGTCGTCAATGCGGGTCTCCTCAGGCGTGAGGATAAGCGTTACAGGACGATAGATTCCTGCACCAGGATACCAGCGCGAACTCTCTTCCTTGTTCTGCAGGTCTACCTCCAACAGGTTGTCGCCAGGCTTCACAAACGGCGTCACATCCACACGGAAGGTGTTGTAGCCATAGGCCCAGTAGCCTGCCTTCTGACCATTGACAAAGACCGTAGGTTCCGACATGGCACCATCGAACAGCAGTTCTGCATGTCCAGTGAACCCTTCTGGAATGGTCAGCGTGCGCTTGTAATGGCCCTCGCCAATCCAAGGCAGAGCACCCGAGCGCCCACTTTTCTCTGTAGCCTCCGTCTCGCCATTCTGCGCGATAGCTACACGTTGCAAGTCCCATTTCTTATCAAATGGCCCTGCGATAGCCCAGTCGTGCGGAATGCGCACATTCTCCCACTGCTGTTTGTCACGCGAGAACTGCCAGCCATCGCTTAGCAGCATCTCCTTGCGCTGTCCCATCATTGAAAGGGAAGCAGCCAAAAGCAGCGTTGTCAAATAATACTTCTTCATCGTCTTTAGTTTTGGTAATGTATCTTTTTTTACTTGTCACTTGTCACTTTCCTTGCTCCTTCCTGAAGAAAGTCTACATAGGCAGCAACATCCTCGTTATAGCCTCTGCCAGGCATCAACAGCTGTCCTTCGTTGTCGAGCAACACATAATAAGGTTGCGCATTGGTGCCAAACTTATGACTCTGCAGATAGCTCCACTTTGCACCCACCGTGCGCAGCGTTTTAGTATTGCCCTGTGCATCCTTCACTTCGATAGGTTCAGCAAGAGGAGTCTTATCGTCTACATAGAGTGAAATCAAAACATAGTCTTTCGTCAACAGGTCTGCCACACGAGGATCAGTCCATACGGCAGCCTCCATCTTACGACAGTTCACACAGCCAAAGCCTGTGAAGTCAACGATGACGGGTTTCCCCTCTCTTTTGGCTACCTCCATACCTTCGTCATAATCGCGGAAGCGAGCCTCCACAACTTTATTATTGAGATTGAAATCCTGTGTATTCATAGGAGGAGCAAAAGCACTTACAGCCTTACAGGGAGCGCCCCACAAACCAGGAATCATATATACGGCAAAGGCCAGCGATGCAATACCACCCATGATGCAAGCCACAGGCATGGGGCGATTCAGCTCGCCACCTATCTCATCGCTTCTGAACTTCAGCCAGCCACAGAGGTATGCACCCAGCAAGCCAAAGATAACAATCCACAAAGAGAGGAACACCTCACGGTCGAGGATATGCCAACCATAGGCAAGGTCTGCTACGCTCAAGAACTTCAGGGCGAAAGCCAATTCAACGAATCCGAGCACCACCTTCAGCGTGTTCATCCATGAGCCAGACTTGGGAGCCTGCTGCAACCATGAGGGGAACAAAGCGAAGAGTGTGAAAGGCAATGCCAATGCTACGGCAAAGCCCAGCATTCCTACTGCTGGTGCCAACCAACCATTGCTGGTAGCAGCCTCAACCAATAGTAATCCGATAATCGGTGCTGTGCAAGAGAACGATACCAGCACCAAAGTGAATGCCATCAAGAAGATGCTAAGATAGCCACTGGTAGCCGAAGCCTTATTGTCTACTGCATTAGCCCATCCACTAGGCAGTTTGATTTCGAACCATCCGAAGAATGACAGGGCAAATACTACCAACAACAGGAACAAGAATACGTTGAATACCGAATTGGTAGACATAGCATTCAGTGTATCTGAGCCAAAGATGGCAGTTACCAGCAATCCCAGCGTTAGATAGATTACCACGATGCTCAATCCGTAAGTCAGCGCATCACGCAGTCCTTTCTTTCGGTCTGTCTTGGCACGCTTCAAGAAGAAGCTCACCGTCATAGGGATGATAGGCCAGATGCAAGGCATCATCACAGCCAGCAAACCACCGACAAATCCCATCAATAAAATGTAGAGAAGGGAACGATTACTCAAATCATTCCCGTCATTATTTTGTATATCATCTACAGGTGCCCACCACGCATCTACTGCTGCCGAGCCTACTGTATCTGTCTGCTGAACCATTGAGGTATCCTTATCCTCCCCCAATGGGGGGAGGTTGGAGGGGGCTTCCTCTGTGGCGTCCTTAGCCTCTCCCTTTAGGGGGAGGTTGGAGGAGGCATCCCCTTCTTTCTTAAACGCCACCTCTGTTGGCGGCAGACACATCTCATCGTTGCAAGCACCAAATTCCAAGTAACAGTCTATGGTATATTTCGGTTTGGTAAAACGGATGCGCTGAACGAACTCTGCCTTTTTCTCAAAGAAGCGCAACTCCATGCCAAACATTTTATCATATTGCTTGATGACATTGCCACGAGGTTTTAGCTTTCCCACCTTCTCTGCACCTTCCATTTTCACTACGTTGAAAGAAGCCGAGATAGGTCCATCGTTACCCATATCGGTTGAATAAACATGCCATCCGTTATCTATTGTGGCACTGAAAACAATCTCAGCCTCGCCATCCTTCAGCATCTTCATTTGAGATGTGAAGTGTACGGGGTCTACCATTTGTCCTTGGGCTACCAGCGCAAACAGCGCTACCCAAAGCGTAATCATAAGTCTTTTCATGTTATGTGTTTTTGAAATTCAGTTTGCAAAGATAGTGCAAACCGAGCGAAATACCAAATTTATTGGGGGCAAGTTTTCTACCCTTACTTCAGTTTAAAACTGATAGGGATGGAATATTTTACGCGTACTGCTTTACCACGGCGCATAGCGGGCTCCCAGTTAGGCATCTTTTTTACTACACGCAAGGCCTCAGCTTTCAACTGATTCTCCCCTTCTTCGCGCATAGCCTTCTTCTGTTTGGCGTTATACTTATTGAACGTCTTCTTTGACAGGTGGTCAGTAAGGTCAGCCCTCATCACGCTGGCGTTCGTCACCTTACCATCCGCCTCAACATAGAACTGCACATATACTCGTCCCTGCACCCCATAGTGCTGAGCCTCAACAGGATATTTCAAGTTTGCGTTCATAAACTGCACCAACTTTGGCGTACCTCCCTGAAAGCGTGGAGCATGGTCTTTTCTTTTCATTCCAGGCTCTACGAGCTTGTTTTCTTTCTTCAACTCGTCCAGCTTTGCCTTCAGCTTGTTTATCTCTACTGTTGCCAACAGCACGCGGCCTTCGGTATCCAGCAGATACATCGTAGGAATCCACTTAATATGATAGTCTTTCGCCATCTTCGATTCCTTCATCTTCTTCAGCTCGCTCAGTACACGCCAGGGAATAGGCTCCTTGTCCATAAACTCCTGCAGCACATCAGAGTCAGTATCAAACGATATGCCGATAAACTCCACGCCCTCTCTATCATACTGCTTGAATAGCTCCTTCATCTCAGGCAAGTCTTTACGACAGTCGCCACACCATGTTGCAAAGAAGTCGAGCACCACGCAGCGTCCATGAAAATCAGCTACAGAATGGATAGAGTCCAGAGCGTCTATCAAATCAGGAGCCTGCGTACCAATGGGCAGCAAATCAGTTGCATACGTTTCATCCAAGTCTTGTGCCATCATCGAGCCAGTCATGCACATCAGCATACTAGCCAATACCAATATCTTTCTCATATTCTATTTTTGGTTACTATTTCAAAATTCGCCTGCAAAGATAATCATTTCTCTTGAATCACCCAAGATTTTCATAGAGGAATCAAAGATGAAATGAGCCCTTAAGTTGTGTCCAACTTTCTGGGTTCACTTCAAAACCTGTCCCCATGATTGCATGATTGTTCCTTAAAAGTGGATCACTCGGAACCAACCCCAATTTTTCATGATTCTTTCAATACAATAAATGACAAATAAATGTTCAAAACAAATTGAGCAGTACTTAAAAAAAATAGCATAAAAGCTCCATTCCCTAGCATAAGTAGAGGTATTTCAAACAGGGTAGTAAATATGCTAAATGTCAGAAGAATTGAGAAGTACAATATTTTATTATATCTTTTTATAATTAAAATACGCAAAGATAATACAAAAGTCAAAATATCTATAATTAAAAGCAATGTATCAAAGTTCTCTATAAAAGTGTTATAGATATAAACTACAAAGATACCTAAAAGTAGTGATTGTATCAAAAAATATAATGGAACAAATAATTTCATTTTCTTTTATATAATGATTCACCAGTATTACATGCTTTAATATACATAAATGCGTTCCCTGGAAGATAGGGTGTCTTTTTCTCAGTAGATCAGGGGACGGTTCTCTGGTCTGCGCATTACATGGTATATTCCAGTATTACTGCTCTTCCGTGACTGTCTAGGCATGGTGACATACAATTATACACAACAAAGGTACACAATAACCGGAACACTCCTGCTAACGTTATAAGATTTTTAATCATTTATAACAGATCAGAGAACCGTCCCCTGGTCTGCCTCAGATTAAGAGGTTCTTTACTTTACTACATATTTTTTCCCATTCTGAATGTATAAACCCTTGTCTGGTTTATCAGATAGACGGCGACCTTGGAAGTCATAGATATTACTATCGTTTGATTCCTTATTTATTTCTTGAATAGAGTTTGGAACAGAATTCCAAGTTCTATCATACAAATATTTTTCTTCGCCATTTATACATGAAAGGACACTAATGGGGAATCCGAATGTCGCATCCTCATCAATAAATTCAAATCCGAAAGGATTAGTATAGATATTACCTGCACCTTCATGCCAAACACAAATTAACATCTCCTCGTTAATAGGATTTCGAAGTGAGAAAGCAAGTTGATTCTCTATTATACTCTTTGCGCGATGTCCGGGAAACCTTATTATGGCTCTTTCATCGTATAATAAAGTCTTCTTTTCCTGGGGATTGCTGAAATCATAAAGTAACTTTTCTATTGCTTTTCCGAATTCAATGATAAATACGCGACAATCTTCTTCCCTAACAGCACAGTAATATTGTTGCTCTTCACTCCCAAAATACTTATCAAATCGACAGTAGACTTTTTTATAAGCATTCTCGTTGATTAACGTGTCCCCACTTATCCTAAATATCACGTCTGTGTCTATTAGACTACCATAAACAGGCGAAAATGCATTGCAATTCCAAACTTTCCCTTCTTCTACAAATGGAATATATTCATCATCAACTTCTTGAGCCATAATGTTCATGCATCCAAGAATGAAGAAAAGTAGTATTGCGCTATTACGCAATACAGTTTCTTTAATGGTTATGTTAAGAATAGAATTCATAGTTTTTTAGTTATATCATCTGCAAATATACACAATTGTAATGAAACTTCCAAATGCGGTTGTCACGAACTGGATGATTTTATCGACCAATCGGGCGATTCTCCAAATCTTTAACAAAGATTTGCATTATCTTTGGGTGGAGTGGGTGGAGTGGTGTAGTATAATTTATAAAATCTACGCGTACCGCGTATACGCGCGCGGTACGCATGGGGTTTGGGATTTTATCTCCACCCTCTCCACCCTCTCCACCACTCCACCCAGTTTTAGAGAGGTCATTTCTATTTTGTTTTGCGACACTGCGACACTGCGACAGATAAAATCTAAGAGTATTCGCGTACCGCGTATGCGCGTATGCGATACGCGAGGAGTCTTTAGGAAATTGCCGTCGCGCTGTCGCAGTGTCGCAGTTTGTATGTTTTCAGGCTCTTTCATATCGAAATGCAAAGATACAAAATTTTAAGGCGAAATGCAAGTTTTTTCCTAATTATTTTGCAGTCCTTTATTGCCAAGAGAATTATGCGTAAATTCAAAGAGAATTATGCGTGCAAACCCTTCGAATTATGCGTGCAAACTATTCGGATGTAGGCTACAATCAAATCGAGGCTTGCGAAAGTGGCACTTTAGCATTGCAATACAATAACTATTGATGTCCAATACAATAACTATTGAAGGTCAATATAATAACTATTGAAGTGCTAAACAATAACTATTGGGGTACAGATACAGCTATCTCAGTGCTGGCTTAGCTGTATTCTGAACTGGCTTAGCTGTATTTCTCGAATAGTCGTAAGGGCATTCCGTATTCTAATAAAGGTTTTCTCAAAAACTATTAACCTATTAACATGACACCTCGCAAACCTCGATATACAGGGCGTTTCGGGCATGTTAATAGTTTGCCAACTATTAACATACATCTACTATACTTGAAAATTGGGGGTTCCGAAAATGCCCCAAAATATCGAAAAATCCGAAAACAGAATTTTATAATAAAATTTTCGTCCTTTTTGTTTTTTTCGTCCTTTTCGGAATCTATTTTGTGAAGAAGGTTAGGAGTATGTTAATAGTTCGGAAACTATTAACATGGCTCAAAGCCTTTGCACATCGGCATTTGAGGGCTGCTATGTTAATAGGTTAATAGTTTTTGCAAAGAAAATCTTTTCAAGAGATTTCTTTGCAAATATCAGAATAATTCGTATCTTTGCATACAGAACTATAAACAAAATAGAACTATTTATTCCAGAAGATATATGAGAAGACTATTGTTTATTATCATAGCGTCTTTTATCTCCCATTCCATATACGGGATGCAAGATATTATGTTTGGTTTTCTTAAACCAATTCCTACTGGAGATACAGATATAAGTTCTATTTATATTGAAAGAGAATTTGGTGATTCTGGTATCATTCTAAATAAAACCATAGAATTGTTTCGTACAGAGAAACGATATGTCTATTACAATTTGTTTTCCTCAAGGAGGACAAGCGATAGTACCATTACAATATACAAATCAAGGATAAAGGTACCCAAAAAGTATCATTTCATTCGTGGAAAGCACGAATATGCTGGAGGCACACACCTATACTTTGGTAATAAAAAGGAGTGGATGTTTATATTCTTGAATGCATCATCGAATCAAGACTCTACAGATATTGACATTTACAAAGCAGAAGAAAAGCCTCATCAACAATGGATGTGGTATCACAACCTTGTTATGTCAGAAATATCTCACAAAATTAACCATAAGAAAAAAGTCTGGGTAACATTTAAGCAAAAGAAAGATTCATTATATGGATACTATAAGATGAACAGAAATGTGCTATGCTTTGCTAATGTCAAGGAAGAACACAAAGGAATAAATATTGAAAGTCTCAAAAGTTTTGAGATTATCGATGAAAAAGAGATAATAACAAATCAAAGAACCGTCCCATAAACTATATGAATACAAAACTGAAAAACATGATGCAGCAATTGCTGCAAAGCCCGCAACGCTTTCCTATTGAGTTTGCTCTGGGAATAGCATTCTTTGTTATAGCTGTGTGGAACTGCGAGACATCCACATGGAATGAAGCAACGGGACAAAGGGAGAGCGCTGTCAATGGTGATATTCTTTGGCTATTTGCGCCATTAGTGACATTGACGTTCTGGCTCCATCGTGTTAACCGTTGGGCTTATATTGCTTCGTTTTTCCTATTTCTGCCTTTGATGGCACTCAACCTAAAGCCATTTCTTTGGACTTACGGCTTTACATTCACATATATCCTTGCAGGCATTCTACTCCTTGAAGGAAATAAACGGATGGACAACCGCCCGTTTGCTGCTCATGCCCTACATGTAGTAACCCAGTTGTTCTTCGGTTTGCTCATTACAGGCATTCTCAACATAGCAATTATTGCCATCGTTGCCTCTTTCTTCTATATCTTTGGCATTGACGAATCTTGGCACCTCTATGAGTACATCTACCAGTTTGTTTGGTTTGTACTGGCTACACAAATCTGCTGTACCTTTATCCGTCAGAATGAAGATGAGGTCACAGAACCTTTCAAGGTGCTTCGCCTTATTCTCAACTTCATCCTCTCACCAGCCGTTATCATCTATACTACTATCCTCTACACTTACTTTATTAAGATTGTCCTCGAATGGGACTTACCCAAAGGCGGTGTTGCATGGATGGTGATGGGGTTTATCACAGTAGCACTAATAGGACACGTGGCACAATCGATTCTCAGCCAGCGTTACTACGACTGGTTCTATAAACGGTTCACACTAATAGCCATTCCTCCGCTCATCTTGTATTGGATTGGATCCATCTACCGCATCCATCTCTATAGCTTTACTGAGAGCCGTTTCTATCTGATGGTGGCAGGTGTGCTAATGACGCTCTTCGTACTGATGTTGTGGAAGGAACGTACACGCCGATACCAGCTTATGGTACTTATCTTTGGTGCCGCTATCATCCTCTTTACCTATATTCCAGGTATTTCTGCAAAGAACATCGGACTGAGTTGTCAGAAGCAACGACTCACTCAACTCATCAGTGAATTGAAGTTGATAGATCCTAAGACTGGCAAGTTGAATGATGAAATAGAAGATATGAGAAGCATCAGACAGGATAGTCTGTTGTGCGAGAAATACAGAGATGTTAGCAGCGTCATATACTATGTCCGCAATGAGATTGGAACCAAAGAGTTTGAAAAACAATATGGCAAATGGTCACATTCGGAATATGGTTTCGGCTACATAACAAAGAAGAATGAAAACATTGTATCCATAAGTAATGATGAAATCTATAGTTTTACTAGGAGAAAACCTGTAGAGTTGGATGAATACACTATCTTGCTACCCGAAAGAGCTTATAAATACAACTTCGACAAGCAAAAAGTAACAATCAAACAGGGTAAGAAAATCGTTCTCGAATATCCAATCAACGCAATGATTAGAAAGGACACAATGCTTCTTCATCATCCTGAGCAACTGCTTACCTATCGCAACGACTCACTGTTGTTAGTTCTTGATGGTGTCAGCATTAAAGACACCATCGTTACGGATGCCACATACTATGGCATACAACTGTTTAAAAAGAGAAATAAGCAAGAGCTCAAGTAAAAAGAGAATCGTAAGGACATTATTGAAATGCCCCCTTAAGTCGTTTCCATACTTAAGGGGCATTTCACATAAATATAGTACACGCATATACTTATTTTATGCAATTATTAAAAATAACGAGGATAAATATAACATTTTTATAATTATTGGGCGGGTTTTAATTTGTTTTTATTACCTTTGCAGGCAGTTATGAAAAAGATTGTTACCTTATCCATCCTGGCGTGGGTTGCCTCAATAGGTATTCTACATGCACAACTGCCTGCCGTTAATCTCAAGACTATTGACGGACAGAGCGTGAGAACAGACACCTTGTCGAACAACGGCAAGCCGTTTATCATCGACTTCTTTGCTACATGGTGCAAGCCATGTAATCGAGAACTCGACGCTATTGCCGAGGTCTATGACGATTGGCGCGAAGAGACTGGCGTGAAGATTTATGCCATCAGCATAGACCAAGCACAAAACATCAACAAGGTAAAGCCACTGGTTAGTAACCACAACTGGGAATACGACGTGCTGCTTGATCCCAACAGCGACTTGAAGCGCGCACTGGGCATCCAGATGATTCCCTTCGTGCTGATTGTTGACGGGCAGGGTAACATTGTCTATAAACACAACGGATATACCGACGGAGCAGAAACTGAACTCATAGAAAAGGTACGCGAACTAATAAAATAATGAAAAAGAATCTTTTGACCTTAGCCGCTATCTTCTGTGTAATTAGTATCAACGCACAGAATGAGGTGACGTTTTCAGGAAGCATACAAAGCGACATTCACACCCCAACAGGAGATAAAGATGACGCTAACGCTGAGGACTACATGACCAACACCTATGTAGATCTGCAGATGCAGAGCCGCTATGTAGATGCTGGAACTAGACTTGAATATTTAGAGCACCCACTGCCAGGCTTTGAGAATGATTTCAAAGGCTGGGGTATTCCCCACTTCTGGGTTAAAGGCAAGTTGGGCAACAACGAGCTCACACTGGGAACATTCTACGAGCAGTTTGGCTCGGGATTCATTCTGCGCACCTATGAGGAGCGCTCACTGGGTATCGACAACTCGCTATTAGGCGGACGCCTGGTGTTGCATCCCGTAAAGGGTGTTACGCTGAAGATGCTCAGCGGTAGGCAGCGTCGCTATTGGAGTTGGAACAAAGGACTGGTGTCTGGTGCTGATGCAGAGATAGCCATCGACGAGTGGTTCCCTTCTATGCAAGAGAAGAATACCCGACTGAGCATTGGCGGTTCGTGGGTAAACAAATATGAGAAGGACGAGGATATCTTTGCCGATCCTACTCATCGCTACAACCTCCCTAAGTATGTTAATGCATGGGATATACGTGCCAACCTGAACAAAGGTCCTTGGGGCGTACTGGTGGAATATGCACACAAGACGCAAGATCCATCTTTCGACAATGGCTATAGCTATCATAGCGGACAGGTGGCTATGCTCTCTGGTTCTTACTCAAAGCGCGGACTGAGCCTTCTGCTGCAAGCCAAGCGTTCAGAGAATATGTCGTTCCGCAGCAAGCGCAGCATGTTGGGCACAAGCTCTTTCATCAATCACTTGCCAGCCTTTACGCTCGACCACACTTACGCACTGGCAGCGCTCTATCCTTATGCCACACAGTTGGCTTCTGGCGAATGGGCTTATCAGACGGAGCTGGGATATAGCATACCTCGCAAGACTGCGCTGGGTGGTCGCTACGGCATGAATGTAAAGGTGAACTTCTCGTATGTTCGCGCCATTGACAGTCAATGGTTGAAATGGGGCGATGACACCTACTATCAGGATTTGGATATCCAACTGACTCGACGCCTGACGCGTGACATCAAATTAAACTTGATGTATATGAACCAGCGCTACAACAAAACCATCATTGAGGGTGAGGGCGGCATGATTCATTCAAATATCTTCGTGGCTGACGCTCAGTTCCAACTGGCTCGTCGTACACAGTTGCGTACAGAACTGCAGTATCTCACTACTGCTCAGGATGAGCACGACTGGGCATTTGCTTTAGCTGAACTCTCGCTGGCACCCCACTGGATGATAACCATCAGCGACATGTGGAACTGTGGCACAACAGATAAGCATTATTACATGGGACAACTGACCTTCAACACTGGTGCCCACCGCATACAATTAGGATATGGACGCACCCGTGCCGGTTATAACTGTTCTGGTGGTGTATGCCGCTATGTGCCAGCCACCGAGGGCTTCAATCTATCCTACAACTACAATTTCTAAACGATGAAGAAGATTATTTTTTTATTGGCATTCCTTCCGCTACTCTTCGCCTGCAGCAATATCGCAGACGACGAGCAACTGATATATGTAAAGCCTCAAACTGCCAAGCGTGCAGTATTGATTGAAGACTTTACAGGTCAGAAGTGCATCAACTGTCCTTTAGGAACAGAAGTGATTGAGCAGTTGCAAGAGACTTATGGTGATCGCGTCATTGCTGTAGGTATCCATAGCGGTCCACTGGGATTTGCTGGCAATAGTACTGCTATCGGTCTGGCAACAGCCATTGGCGATGAATACTTCAACTATTGGCAACTGGAATACCAGCCCGAAGGACTGATAAATCGTCACGGAGCAGTAAACTATCTCGACTGGATTACCAAGGTGAGAGAGGAACTCACACGCGAATCATCTGTCAGCATGAAGCTGGAGGCTCAACTGGTAGAAGGAAAGATTTCTATTAGCGTAGAGTCAGAAGTTTTAGGTGATGACTATCAGGGAAGACTGCAAGTATGGGTATTGGAAGATGGTATCGTTGCCACTCAGAAAATGCCTGACGGCAGCACCAACAAGGAATATGTACACAACCATGTATTCCGCACTACAGTCAATGGAATATGGGGCGACCCCATCGCTCTGACTACTGGAGAGAAGAATACAAAACAGCTGACACAGGCTGTTGAGGAAAACTGGAACACAGCAAATCTCTCTGTAGTGGCCTTTGTCTATAACGACAATGGCGTAGAACAGGCTATAAAGGCAAATGTAACACAATAACACACATTAGATTTATTCAGCTTATGAAGAAATTGTTTACTTTTCTTTCACTCTGCCTGCTGAGCATCGCAGCTTCGGCACAAGAGTATGTTTTCACCGACGCTCAGGGTAACACCTATGATGACGGTGCAGTAATTAACCGTACTGAGGTTGAAGTAATAAATGATGACTTCGGAGAAAGCATCATTCTTCCTGGCAATCTCTTTATCAAAAATGTAGGTGCTGAAGAAGGTAGCCAAGTAGCTATCGAGACACAGATCACCAAGATTGACAATGGCTCACTTCAGATATGTTTCCCTACCAACTGTAAGATTATTAGCGCAGTAGGAACTTATGAGTCTGAAGGCAAGGCAAGCCTTGCTTCTGGTGAGGCAAAAGATTTAACTACAGAGTGGCTGCCTACAGAATATGGTGAGTGCATCGTTACCTATACGGCAAAGAGCTATCAGCCTTTAGCCAGCGAAGGTACTGCCGTTCGCACCATCACCGTGAAGTACAAGTACGCCGATCCTGCTGTTATGCAGAACTGGTGGGGCTATGTTACTGGCAATGAATCATTCAGTGGTGTAGGTGTCAATAGTGCGGACACTTATCATTGTGCCATCTATATTCCTGGCGACCATGCCATTGCTGCCGGCAAGACCATCAATGCCGTTCGCTTTGGTTTGATAGCTCCTCATGCTACGAATGCGAAGGTATGGGTAGCATCAGACCTTCCTGTTACTGTAGATGCCAGCCACACACTGAGCTTTGTAGACGTACCTGAAAGCAAGTTGGGTAACGAACAGATTGACATCGAACTGCCCAGCGCGATTGAGATTCCTGCTGAGGGTATCTATGTAGGCTATTCGTTCACCATCACTAGTGTTTCAACTACCGCCGACCAGTATCCTGTATTATTCGGTGGAGAGCCTGCTACCAACACACTTATCTTGAAGACTGACAAGGCAGTAACCACCTGGAGTGACTTGGTTAGCAATAATTTCGGACGCCTCTTCTTGCAGGTATTGCTCGAAGGAACCTTCCCTGAAGACAACGCCAAAGCAGCAGACTTCGGCCCAGTATATGTAGAAGTTGGCGGTACTGCCACAGTAGCTGTTCCTGTGATGAACGCAGGTGGAACTCCCATCAGCAATATCGACTATACCATCACCAGCGATGGCGTGACAGGCGCAGAGCAGCATGCTGTTGCCACCACTCCTATTATCTTTAATACCACTGGCAATGTAGATATCCTCGTTCAGGGTGATGCAGTTAGTGGCACAAAGACTAGAACAATCAACATCACGAAGATAAATGGTCAGGCAAATGCCAACGCTAACGTAGCCACCTCTTTTGTTGTCAACACACTCTCTGAACTGGTTGCACGTAACGTCGCTGTAGAAGAGTACACGGGTACTGGTTGCGGTTGGTGTCCTCGCGGTCTGATTGGTATGGATAAGCTGCGCGAAAACTTTGGCGACCGCTTCGTGGGTATTGGTATCCACCAGTATAATAGTGGTGATGCTATGTATATTGCAAGCAGTGCCTATGCAAACCTTAATTTCGAGGGTGCCCCCTCATGTCGCATCGACCGTGGGGCAGTGATAGATCCATACTATGGCACCGGAACCGATATTATCGAAGACTTCCGTGCAGAGATGGCTATTCCCGCTCTGGCAAAGGTCAACGTAACGGGTACTATTGATGCGCAGCTCACTAAGGTAAATGCCAAGGCTGAGGTTGAGACCGTACTTGAGGGCAAAGAGTACAACTTGGAGTTCGTAGTTATTGGTGACGGTTTGAAGGGTACAGGCTCTTCTTGGAATCAGTCTAACTACTACGCGCAGTATTCAGCTTCGCAGGTAGAACCCGACCTCGCCATCTTTGCTAGTGGCGGTAAGTATGGCAAGTCTTCAGTTACTGGTTGGTCATTCAACGACGTAGCACTGGTTAGCTCGTATGTTAGCAGCAAGAATCAGGTTCCTACACTGGGTACTCTCAGTATTGGTGAGCCTGTAGAAAGAGAGTACAGTCTGAAGATGCCTACCAAGGCAACGCTGAAGAATGCTGTGAAGGATGCAGAACTTTATATCATTGCCCTCGTGGTAGATAAGCAGAGCAAGAAGATTGTCAATGCTGCTAAGGCTGCTATCACAGTTGCTAATCCCGACGCTATCGAGACCGTTAATGCTATCGACGACACAGAGGTAGCTCGCTACACACTGGATGGCCGTCGCGTAAACAATGCACAGAAGGGTCTGAACATTGTACGCATGGCAAACGGCAAGACCATCAAGGTTATCAACAAGTAATCCAGCCTGCCAATAGTTTGACGGCATTATTCAAGGAGTTTGACGACATTATTCGCCTTGAATAATGTCGTCAAACCTTTTTTATCTACACCTCATTTTTCTTGCATACAAAGAAATTGCTTGAAAAAATTTTTCTATGTACTGAAAATGGTGCGCATTTCTTTGCTTAACTCTCAACTTGCAAAAGTAGAATTCTACGGAGTTAATCTATGTTAACGACGTAGCAAATTCTCCGTTTTGATACATGAATTTTACCATTTCGTCGAAAATATCAAGAACTGCATTTGGAAGTTTCATTACAATGTCGTATATTTGCGAACGAAATAACAACTAACCCGAAAAACAAAGATGAAAAAAATCGTAATCCTTACCTCATTCATGATGCTTATGGCATCAAATGTCTCTGCTCAGTTGAAAGTTACCTCTGAAGGCAAAGTAAAAATCAGCTCTAGCCAAACCACATCAGGTTCTACACTACTGGTCGGTAAATCACCGGGACTGTCCCTATGATTTTGAATTTACAATAACCTACGAATGAAAATATTATCGTATGAAGAAACATCTTAGTTTATTTGTATGCAGAATAGCTTTCGTCATAGCACTGATATCATGCAATTTTGGAGCAATGACAATCTGCGCCCAAGATGGGAATCGCAAATCATATGTGCCATTTGTAGAAGAAGGTAAAATATGGTATTGTGGGTATACTCATACTGGCAGTATTGTATCAACTCCAGAGGATCCAAGTGGAAGAGGTATAGACTGTATCTTTACCATGTGCGGTGATTCGCTGATAAATGATAAGATTTATAAGAAAGTCTATTGTCAGTTTAAGAAATACTACAACGATGAAGAGCAGCACTACTATTGTGCTGTTAGAGAAGAGAATTACTGCGTCTATATTATTGAGGAAGAGACAATGGAGGAAAAACTAATATATGATTTTAGTCGTCCTGAAGAAATCATAAGACTTACCTATAATGACTATATGTATGGACGAGGAATGGCAAAACGTCGTAGAGGGTTTCTTCCTGGTCAGTATGAGTATTCGGTTTGTACATTATTAGGTGACGATTTGAATTATAGTTGGGGAGCTGGCGTCTGGGTCGATGGGATTGGTGCAGCCTTAGAAAATCCATTTGCTTTTGAATCTCTCTATACATTCTACGAAGAGCCGAAATTAGGGGAGCACGTCGAAGTGCGTTCATGCATGAAAGATGGCGAGTATGTTTACATTGATGATTGGAGATCTGCACCGACAGAACCAATAACGTCTGTCGATGAGAAAATCCATTTTGATAATTCTATGAAAGACAATGTTCTCTTCAATATCCAAGGGCGTCGCCTTAGCGACAAACCTAGTAAGGGCGTGTATATTCAGAATGGCAAGAAACTCGTGATTAAGTGAGCGAAGAACTGAACAAAGTTCAAATTGATGGTAAAATAACGATTAGATTAGATAATTCAAGCAGGCTGAAATTTATCAATTTCAGCCTGCTTGAATTATACGTAAATACTATCCGAAGTATCTAGAAGGGATAACCAATAGCGAAGTGGAGGGTGTGGCTGCCCTTGAAATGGGGAACATTATAGAAGCCAGACTTTTCGGTTTCGTAAGGCAGGTGGAGGGCTAGACCCCAGTCGAGACGAAGCACGAGGAAGTCGAGATCGTAACGAAGACCGAGACCTGTGCCTATAGCCATCTCACTGAGCAGATTCTTTGCCTTGAAACGGGTGGTAACACCTGGAGTATCTGCAAGGACACCCGTATTGGCATCGCGAAGCGTCCATACGTTACCACCATCAAGGAAGATGGCTCCATGAAGACTGCCAAAGAGCTGGCGACGATATTCAAGGTTGAGCACCAACTTGACATCACCATTCTGTACAAGATAACTGGTAGCCTTGTCGGCAAGACCGGGGAAACGACCAGGACCTACACCACGAACCGTAAAGGCTCGAATACTGTTGGCACCGCCCACATAGAAGAGTTCACTACTGGGTGCCCAGTCACTATTTCCATAAGCATAAATAACGCCCGCATTGGCATGAGCCACGAGTTTAGAATGGCTGTCAAGCGGCCACGTCTTGGTAATATCAGTTTCGAGTTTCAAGAACTGAGAATAGGGATTCTTGAACATCTGCTTGTCCTTATCATTCCACTTCTTGCCCAGTGCCATATCATAGAGTGCCACACCATTGCCCGACTCAGAGAGCGTGGTCTCCCAACGCAGAGGATGAGAAGAATTGAGCGAACGGGTGTAGGTATAGGTATAGCGCATCTCGGGAATAAAGAAGTCTTGCATTGTTGCCCACAAGTATGGGTGGGCTTGCATCACAGCATCAAACTCGCTGGTGCGGCTGTTCATAAACTGATAGCGCACGCTGAGCGGAGAGAACTCATGACGACTATTCTCTGAAGTCTGCCAGCGATAGGTCCACTCTCCACTTACCACATGCATCTTGTAATAGCCAGGGCGATAGATGACATCGGTAGCAATCTTAGCCAGTGTGGTAGGTGTGCTATAGAAGCGGCGACGACGGATGCGACGGCCGTTCTCATCACGACGCACACGAGAGCGACTATTGCTGAAGAAGGGGGCAATGATGCGGGGGAACTGTACCGAGGCATCGGCACCATACTCGTAGTTATTCATCGACGAGCCGTTGCTGGTGGCCCACTCGTAAGAGCCATGCACATTGACATCAATCTTCTCACCGCCACGGAAGGCATTGCGACGGGTAACACCCATTCGCAACTCAGGCCCCATACGCCCAATACTGCGAGCATTGAAATTGGTTTCTACATAGAAGTCCCACGGCTTGTCGAAAGTACAGTTCAGCGTAAGGTCGAGCGTATCGCAAGCAGCCGTAGTGTCACGAGGTGTAAACTGGAACTCGGTCATCGAGAAGAGTCCCATGGCATTGATCTTGCTGGTAGTCTCCAGATAGTCTGAATAGCTATATGCCCGACGCGGACGCAGCTTCATATCAGCCAGCAGTACGCGGGTGCGGATAGGTTGTTTCTTACCAGAATAGCGCACAGTAAAGAAACGACTATGAGTAGAATCAGTGGGCTGCTCCATGAACGACTTCTTCATGTTGATATTGATGCGACCGATATACCACGGATGGGTGGCTGCAACGGGTACATCCTTAGCCATGCGGAACTGCAGCTGTGCCTTGCCGTCAACGACAAAGGTATCGGCTAAGTAGGAAGCATAGTCGGGCTGATAATAGTAATAGCCATGATTGCGCAGCAGGGTGCTGACACGCTGGCGCTCAGCATCCAAAAGAGAAACCACAAAGGGGTCGCCACGATGGATATGGGCTTCGCGCAGAGAACTCTGTATCAGGCTATCGGCTTCAACAGGGAAATCGAAATAGCCTACAGAGTCAATCATATACAGGCGTCCTGGCTCTACATTATATTGTATCTTCGCCATCTTGGGATTCTTCTGTCGGATAACCTCATAGCCCACCTTGCCATGGAAGTAGCCATGATTGCGCAGCACATTCTGAGCCACTGAGGCACGCAGTTCGGGATTGACCCACGACATCAATACAGGCTGACGACCAAAGGTCTTGGTCATCCAATGGGCAAAGAGACCGTTATGCTTGGAATAGGTATTATATACTGACACGCCAAAAGAGAAAGGCAAACGGTAGTAGCTACTGCCAAAGATGGAACCATTAGGGGCAGTAGCCAATGCAGCCTCCACCTCTTCTTGCGTTTCGATGAGGTTCTCGTTCTGCTCAGCATCCTGCCAGGCAATCGTCTTTAAGCCCGTAAAGAGCTGGTCATCATCGGGAATGCCCTTGGTCATAGAACACGAGATGACCAGAAGGCAAGAGGTAAGGAGCAAGAGGTAAGAAGTGAGCTTATTTCTTGTCATGTCTTTCTATTTTTAGAGTGTCAGTAGCTACAGGACGAATAACAGGCATAGCAAGCGGGCTCTCGTCCTTGAAGCGGAAGATATCTTTGAAGTTCTGCAACGTGCGACGCCAGATAAAGCCACCACCATACTTCTGGGTATAACCATCGAGCCAGTCGTAAGAGTTATTCTCGAAGAAGAGGCTGAGATACTTATTGGCAGTATCGTCGAGGCGATATTCCAGTGATACGTTGTCGAAGAACGAGTTGTTGCGGTTGCCAGGCAGTTCGGCACCCGTGGTAACCTTACCACCCACAGCCAGCTTCAAACGGTTGTTGAAGAAGCGCTTGGCAAACTTAAACGAGTAGTCGGTATGGGTCTCACCCGTAGCATCGGTAGAGTTGTCCATGCCAAAGGAGAGGTCGAGCGTGCGCAGGGCATTGCCCGTAAGGTTGCTAATCTCAGAACTGAGGAACGAGCTGAGGGCAGAGTTCATAGAGAACGGCTGCGTATTGCCATCGGCCAGATACATACCAGTGGTAAGCATCGTTACTGCCAACTTTCCTCGTTGTTCTACGCCCATCGTCTGCAACTCACCATGCAACTGCATATCTTCGGGTGCATCGAGCGTAAACTCAAGTCCCATATCATTCAGGGTACGAGTGATAACTACGCCACAATCGAAGGCCACACTGCGCCCTACTCCATTGGTACTTGTAACGGTGGCTTTGGTATGCTCGACAGCAGTAATGTTAAGCGTAGGATTCATCGGCTCACCCGTAAACTCGATATACGAACCATCCTGGATGATAAAGGTCTTCAGCGGGATGATAGGTAGCGCATACTTCATCTCACCATTAGAGAGGGTATAGCGACCTGTCAACTGCAGATTGTCGGCAGGACTATAAAGCATACGCAGCGTGCCACCGCCCATCAAGTCGATATAGTTAGAATGGTCAGCATTCAGGTAGGCAACAATATGTGCACCCTTAGATACATTCATCGTCATATCCATGCGGAAGCCATTGATAGGTGGACGCTGGACAATGGTTTGGGTGGTATCGCTAAAGTCGGTAAACTTCACCAACTGGTCGAGCTGATTATCGGTAGTGATAGGCGAGTCGCGCAGGATATAGCCCATATCGGTAGAACCCAGTACATCCAGACGACCACGCATATTGAGGTTTTCAAGCGGACCAGTGACGTTGGCAAAGACATTGACGAAGGCCTTACCATAGGCAACACTCTTGGCATGCTCCTTGGCACCGACAATCTGGAAATTGTTAGCCTGCATACGCAGGTTGACCATGATATGGTCGAGGTCGCTGAAGTTGACATTGCCTTGTACGTTCAGCGGATTGTCGTTATGGGCATAGACGGTGAAGTTTTCAAACAATAAGTTAGAGTTTTGTATGCGCACAGGGTCATCATCAAAGCGCAACTTAACACCATAAGGAATACTCTCCAGATAAGACTGAGAGAGGTATATCTCACCATTAACCTGCGGTCTGGACGGCGTACCCTTGATAGACAGCTCGCCTTCGCCATAACCCTGCAAGCCACAGAGCTGGTCGGGCACAAAACCATTGATGATAGACAGAGGTAGATGTTCCAACTCCAACTTAGCATCAAAATGTCCTTCGGTAGTCTTGCCCTCATCATTTGTAACTGTATTATAATAGGTACCCGAGAAGAGTCCTATCTCTTCATCGTCCATCATCAGGCGAGCCTCAACAGCATGGGCATCATCCTCCTTTTGCAGATAGACAAGCTCGGTACTGATATTGCCGATAGGACAGCGCTCATAGGTCATATTGCGCACACCCATATCGCTGACAACGGATATCTGTTTGTTGGCATCCTGGATAACGTGGAAGTCACCACTCATCATACCCGACATGCGGGGAGCATAAGGAATGACGGAGGTAATCTCCTCCAGATTGAACTGATGGAGCGAGATGGTGATGTCTTGCAAAGCGCTGGGATCACTCTCCTCAGAGTATATCTTCACACCCATACCATCATCGGCACGCAAATCGACCTTGGCTTTCACCTTGCCGGAAGCACCGAGGAAGATGTAGTTGTCTTGGTTAACAGCAAACTCCTTATAGCCAAGGGTAGGACGAGCAGGAACAAGATGGATATTGATACCATTATCCACCACCTCGGCAGCAGCACCAATGCGGGCACCCAACTTGCCGTCAGCATCGTAATAGCGCACGCCAAGGGTGGCACCACGCTCTTGCAGAATGCCATCGAACAGGGCGTTGAAGACAAACTGCGGATTCTTCTTATTGTTGCGCACCTGTCCGCTAAAGGATAGTCGCTCGGCACGTTGTATCAGATTAAAGGTAATCGTATCAATACGAACATCGCTAACTTCCAGCGAATGGAGATAACCATTACCATTAATACCAGTAACGGGCGATGTTGAGAGGTCGAACAGCATATTCTTAAACTCAACATCTGCACTACTCTTAAGAATGGTAGCTAAAGGATTGTCGCTCTGACTCTCCATGTGGACCTTCATATCGGGTAATAGATGGCGCAGAGCGGGCTGATTGATAGTCTTACGCTCCAGCTGTGCCATGGCGGAATCACCTAACACCATGAACTTCTGCATAATCTGCTCATAGTTGCCACTGGCATCGAGCTTCACGATGAAGTCGCCACTCTGGACATGGGCATAGGTAGTATCGGGTGTTGTCTTGAGCAACAAATCAACGGCGGTGGGACGATAGACATGACTGGAATCACTGATGGTAAGGTCGTTGACCAATCCCATGATGTTGTGATTCAGCTTTAAGTCGGACTGTACATCGAAATGACCACACATACCGATAGATAACGGATTCTCTACGAAGCCCAGCTTATAAAGGTCGAGGGTACGGAAGTCGGTTGACAGAGTACCATCGAAACGGGTAGTAGAAAGCAGGGCATCGAAGTTGACTGCACCATTGAGCAGCGCATTATGACTGAGCAACTGGGCATGAGCCTTGCCATTGCTAACCTGTGCATGGGCAGTAATCTTATCCAAATTCCAACGACCATAGCCCAGATGATGTATCTCGCCATCGGCCTATAGGGTGGTGCGTGGAGAGAAGAAGTCGAAACCTTGTCCCTTCGCCTTTAGGTCGGCACTGACGGTATAGATAGAGTCGTGAGGCATGAAGTGGTGGACATTGAGGTCGCGAATGCAGACATCGGCATTGTAGCGCATAGCGGCAGCATGGAAAGCGCCTTTACACTTAACTACTCCCCTGCCCTCGCGAGCCACGATATCAGCAGCATACTGCTGACCATCGGCCTTGATACGACCTTGGGCAGAGAGGGGTGGAATGCGATAGTTGCGCTGCATATCGCGAGGCAGCATAGCCATCACAAAACCAAGATTCTGGGTACGGGCAGTGAACTGCACATCGGCACGCAGACGATTGGGGTCGTCGAGGTTGGCAGCAAAGCCTGTAGCCGTAGCATAGAAAGCGGTAGGCAGTGACACTTCTACATCTTGGAAGTCCATGTGCTGCATATTGCCACGCAACAAACCGCTAACACTCAACGGATATTCGGGCCAACGCTGACGGAAAGAAGAAGGCATATCGGCCATGAAGCGCATAAGGTCTTGCTTGCCCAGCTGGGCATTCATGCGCAGACGCATCTTACCCGGATCTATCTTCTCCATCAGAGAGAAGGGCATATCCAGTTCAACATCAATGTCACTATCAGGGGTGGACAGGCGGAACTTAGGCAGGCGCACACTGCCATTCTCCATCACCACAGGTCCTGAGAGGTGGGTAATCTGCAAGCCACTCTTCTCCTTGAGGGCTACCTGACGGATGTGCAGGCGCATGATGGGGTCGTGATAGTAGATAGAATCGATGCCTATCTGGACATCAGACAGGTCGATATGGTTATAGTCGAGCCCCTCGATGCGGGGTTCAAAGTTCTGGTCGTACTGCAAGCGTCCATGGTTTAAGTCAACACTGCCCACGGTATAGGTCTGGGACTCCAAATCGATATTGGCTTCACGCGCAACGAGATCGCCAAGATGGGTATGAACACTCATCGTATCGCCAGGCATATGGAGCGCCAAGTCGGAGCGTAAAACAGAGACACTATCAATATGTATCTTCCAGAAGTTCTCGCTGGTAGTGGTGTCTTCGGGCACAGAGTCGTTCAGTTGCACATCGAGACAGGCTTCTTCCAAGCGGGTGCCATTGACCTCAACAGTCTGCTGATCAAGGTCAATGCCCTTACTGGCGAGATAGAGACGACTGAAACGGCCCTTCACCTTGGCAGCGGCAACAAAGTTGGCTGTATTAATGCTGGTATTGGTAACCTCCAGTTCGTTGATGACAACCTTGCTACTGAACAAGGGCATCAACTGCACATCAATCACCATACGCTCGACATCAGCGATGGTGTCTTTCTTTAATTCGGTAACGACAGTAGTGTCTGGAGCGAGCACACGGAACTGGTCAACGGCTAAATCTAAAGGGAAAGAGAGGTCGACACGTCCAACGGTAATATCCATGCCCGTCTTCTCTGAAGCGATGGAAGCAACCTTATCGACAGCCCAGTTCTGCACTGGTGGCAAGTAGAGCAATACCGTCAGTATGAGAAACAGCAGAATAGGACTCAGCAGGATGCCCAAAATCCACCAGAACACTTTTTTCATAACCTAACGAATTAGTTTCATATTAGTCCACAAAGGATCGTCGGGCAAAGGAGAATCAATGGCGACAGGTTCTTTGGAAACGGGATGAATGAATTCGACATGACGCGACAACAGCGAGATACTGCCGTCGGGATTGGAGCGTCGTGCTCCGTATTTAAGATCGCCCTTGATGGGCAAACCTATCGTAGACAACTGGCAACGGATCTGATGATGGCGGCCAGTGAGCAGTCTAACCTCTGCTAAAGAATAGCGGTCAGAATGACCAATGATGCGATAGCGCAGGGTGGCTTTCTTAGAATGAGGCACTTCATGGTCGTAGGCATACGACTTATTCTGCTGCTCATTACGCACCAGCCAATGCTCCAACGTGTGCCATTCGCCCTCATCTGCGGTATCTATATTCTTCGATGGCTGCACAATAGCCCAATAGGTTTTGTGCACTTCATTGCCTGCAAACATTTTATTGAGTCGGGTGAGTGCCTTTGACGTACGAGCAAAGACGACCAAGCCTGATACAGGACGGTCGAGACGATGAACTACACCCAAGAATACGGCACCGGGTTTCTGGTACTTCTCCTTGATATAAGACTTGACAATCTCTGACAATGGGGTATCGCCAGTCTTGTCGCCCTGAACGATTTCACCGCTTTCCTTATAAACGATGATGATATGATTATCCTCGTAGACTACTCGCATAACGTCTGCAAAATTACGAAGAAGGACGGAAACTGCCAAATTTTAGTCTTCCTTTTTCTTAGAAGGAAACAACTTGCGCATCCAACCAGACCAGTTGAAGTTTTCAATAAGTCCGGAAATGGTCTCTATCGTCATCACCAGTGAAGCTACGATGCAGAAGATAAAGGCTCCGACAATCATCAAGATTACCTTCAATGCAACAATCAGGACATTGCCGATGTCACTCTTTTTCTCTGTTTGCGTACTGCCATTAGGATCGGTAGTCTTCTCGCTATAGCCGGACAACAGATTCATAGCGACACCTGTGCCGAAACAGAAAGATGCCAAACCAAAGCCTACCTTGCGGAAGATATTGAGACAACCGGAACGGCGACGATGACGCGTAATGGTATAACCATGAGGATAGCCCGTGATAATATAAAGAGGAATAAGGACTAACAGGAATATCATATATCCATAAAGGGTGTTGCCCCATGACTCCTGATTATCCACATGCTTATCCATATCACTTATCGCCATGGCGTGAACCTGCGCAAAGTCCATGGCATTGATGGAATCGTATTCAGCACGATACTTGGCCACACTATTAGCCGAAGCCTCCACCTGTTGCTGATACTTGTCTATGTTCTTCTGAACTTTAGCCGTATCGGCCTGATGCTGATACTCTTTGACACTCTTTTCAGCAGTCTCAACAGAGGCCTTCAAGTCAACGAGCTTATATATTTTATACCTCTCTGCCGATGTCAGGCGCATGGCATAGTCATCCTTGGCATGCTCAGTAGCACAGACACTATAAGGAACCTCAGCTACTTCCGCTTCTTTCCACTGGTTCACCTGTTCCTGTTCCACCTTAGCCTGAGCGATGTCCTTCTGCTGGTCGTTATAAAAATAATAGAAGATGCCTGCGCCCAACAAAGCGCCAGCAATGAGCGACCATTTCCACGACGCATATCGTTTCTTTGACCAATCGACTACCTCAGACAAAGCCTGATAGCGCTCGCTATACGCTTGGTCGCGAGGATCTTCAACCACAGCATTCGCTTTTTGGAGCAGCTGTTCCATCTGCTCGGTCTCAGCCTTGGTACAGGGATAAACATTTTCCCAATCAGTTTCTTTGGTTTCGCGCTCCTTCTTACTAATCAAAGAAGAGGTAAACATGGCTTCATCAAGATAGCCAAGAGCATCGGCATTAAGCATCTTTTCTTCCATAGCTATTCGGTTAGATTTTGATTTAATGCCACAAAAATAGTAATTATTTACGAAAAACCCTCATTTGTCTCAAGAAAATTTACGTTTCTTTGAAACAAATGAGGATAAAAGTGTCTGTGGAAGACAATATGATTACATATTCATACCACCATCAACCTGGATAACCTGACCGCTAACATAGCTTGACATATCAGATGCCAAGAAGGTAGCAACATTAGCGATATCCTCTACCTGACCACCGCGACGGAGAGGAATCTTGTTCTTCCACTCGTTACGTACTTCCTCAGGCAGAGCTGCAGTCATAGCTGTCTCAATGAAACCAGGGGCAATAGCATTAGCACGGATACCCTTTGGACCCATCTCCTGACCAATAGACTTAGCCAGAGCAATAAGACCAGCCTTAGAAGCGGCATAGTTGGCCTGACCAGCATTACCATGAACACCTACAACAGAAGCCATATTGATGATAGAACCACCACGCTGACGCATCATAACAGGTACACAAGCGTGGATGAAATTGAATGCAGACTTCAAATTAACAGCGATAACTGCATCCCACTGCTGCTCGGTCATGCGAAGCATCAGACCGTCCTTAGTGATACCAGCATTGTTGACCAGAATATCAATAGCACCGAACTCTTCCTTTACAGCCTTAACAACTTCCTCGGTCTGAGCGAAGTCGGCAGCATTAGAGGCATAGCTCTTAGCCTTGACACCTAAAGCGGCAATTTCCTTCTCAGTTTCTTCGTTAACCTGCAAGTCAGTGAATGCAATATTAGCACCCTCAGCAGCAAACTTCAAGGCAATAGCCTTACCGATACCACGTGCAGCACCAGTAATCAGCGCTGTCTTTCCTTCTAATAATCCCATAATTCTTTTTCTTTCTTTAATTGTGTTATTTCGTTATTACTTTATTTGTCAATTGTCAACTGTCAACTATCAACTGTCAACTCTTCACCCTCTTTCCCAAAGCGCTATATACAATTTTGGCAACCTGAGGCTTCGTAGCCTCTTCCGTCATACCATGAGCTATGCGACCATAGATATATGGCACCTCAAGACCTTTGATACAATAGTGAGTGATGTCAGCCACAAGGTCAACATTGTCAATATCAAACTCGCCGTCTTCCTTGCCTTCACGGAACACCTTGCGGAACAATTCTATCTCAGCATCGTCGAAGTTCTTGCGTACCTTCTCTACCATCCAGATATTACGGAAGAACTCGGCACGAAGATTACCATTGCGCACTACCGTTTCGCGAATCATGCTCAGATGCAGATAAATCAACTCAATAATCTTCTCCTGAGGGGGAATACGCTTGGCAGCTACCTCATCTAACTGATCAGACAGGCGCTCCAATTCCGACTCAATCACGGCATAATAGATATCCTCCTTCGACTTGAAGTAGGTATAAAGGGTGCGTCTTCCTTTGCCTGAAGACTGTGCGATGTCATTCATCGTCGTACTCTCCAAGCCATTCTTGGCAAATAGCTGACGCGCTACATCCACCAACTTCTGTCTTGTCTTTGATATTGACATAGTTTCTCTCCTCTCAAATTTTTCGTGTATTGCACATTTAAATTATAGTGTGCAAAATTAGAAAATAGTTCTGAAACGACCAAATAATTGGAAAGAAAAGTGCCAAAATAGTTTCTATTGCCACTTTTTTCGCGAAATATTTGCATATTCCAAAAAATAGTCGTACCTTTGCACCCGCTTAAGAAAAAAACATCGCGGAGTGGAGCAGTTGGTAGCTCGCCAGGCTCATAACCTGGAGGTCGCATGTTCGAATCCTGCCTCCGCAACTACAGCAGCCTTGAAGGCTGCTTTTTAATTTTCGTTACAACTAACAATAATAGGATGTATCTGCCTCAGTTACATCCTATTATCTTTTTTATTGTCTCTTACTTTACTACGACCTTTCGGCCATTAATAATGTAGAGGCCTTTCTTTGCGACATGAACGCGCTGACCATTCATATTGTAGATAGCTGCCTTGTCAACATTCGTCTTCACATTACTAATACCCGTTGTTGTGCCATCCTCCCATACAATAGGAGTCTCGTTAGTTACCCCTCCACCTGTATAGATACACTTCACACCGATATTATTCCATGTTTTCAGCTCTTTGCCTTGGAACAGATACACCTTCTCACCACCTCTGAGAATATCAGTCATATCAGAGAAAGAATAAGGAATAACGCTCATGTCCTCTGTCAGATAATCATAAAGATTCTTAGTAAGAGTCAGCGCAGACAGTTCGCCCTCCTTCTCTACCCATATCTGATAAGACAAACGCTTCATGAGCAGCTCTTCCCCATTAGTACCAACAGTAGGAATATTAAATGCCACCCAAGGATAATCACCTGTAGTTACGAAATCTACGACAGAAGGATTGGCAGGCATAGCAGCCACCTCTGGAATAAAGTGGAAAATGCCATCGGTAAGCGTATAATAAGGATACACCTCGTTTTCGGCACCATTTACTACAAGCGTCTGGTTATTGCTTATCGTTTTGTTTTCAGTATCCACCGTAAAGACTACATCAGCCAACTGACTCTGCTCATCAACAGCCGTGAAGTAATAGTCCATCACATACCAGCCAATGCCACCGACATCCCATGTACCCATATATTGATTAGAAGGAATCACATAGTTACCATCAGCATTCTTGCTTCCTTTCACCCAAAATTCTGGAGTATCGATAGAGAAGCCTTGAATATAAATGTCATCACCATCAAAACCCACTTCCAACTGAGTATCAAAATCACTGGTTTTAGTATCACCATTCATCAATACCGTAGCCTTAAATCCATAAGTCTCTGTATTCAGACCTTCAGGAATAACAACTGGTGAGTTCGCAGAACAAACTACTGACACTACAAATGCCAGCATCAAGAGAGTAATCTTTTTCATTAACGTACTAAGTCTCTATTATCAGAATAAAAATATAATCATTTTACTGCTTCAACTTGATAGCCGGCATTGCGAAGCAGGGTTAGTACACCTTTAGGACCTGGCAGGTGGCCAGCACCAACAGCAAAGAGCGTTGGCTTCTGATTCATGATGGCAGGCATCTTAGTCACCCAGTCAGCATTACGGTTATATAACAGCTGTGCATCCTCTTCGGGAGTACTGTCGCAATGATTGTGAAGTTTAGTCTCAATAGCCTCCTTGAGAGCGGCAAGGTCCTGAGCGTAATAGGCACTACGTACTTTCTCTGTCAACTCCTCATTAAATTCAGCATTATCAATCAGACACATCAGTCCTTCCTTCTGACGCTCCAGCGTAACACCCTTGAACAAGACACGAATTTGGAACTCAATAGTTTCCAGACCGCCCACACCTTTTCCTTGGGCAAGTGCCTCTTTCTGGAAATAATCGTCAAGAAGAGCGTTAGGATTTACATTACCCTCTTTCTTCATAAAGCCCAGCATTGTCAGGGTGGTATTGAGTCCCTGAGGACTCATCTTACCCATCTGCTGTTTGAGAACTGGATTGGTAAAGTCTATGCCCATCAGCGTTTTCATATAATTATTCAGTCGCGTCATCTCTTCAGCAGACAGAACCTTGTCTATTGTCATGTCATCGGGCAACAACATAGCCTGCTGGAGTATCGCCACACTGTCGGCACTCATCACCTGGGCGGTCACCAGTTCACCATAGGTTTGCTGACAGTCAGCCATAGCCTTACGAATGCCAGGAATAGAATCCGCAAATGTGCTTGGAGCAAGATGGTATGTACCAACGATATAAGACGGAGCAGCAAGACCTTTGCCACTGATTTTGTAGAGCAACTGAGCAGACAGATTAACTGTCACCATACTAAGGAGCAGTGCTGTGATAATGGTTTTCTTCATTGTGTTAAATAATCGTTTAGTTTTACTTAGAAAGTCTATTCTGCAAAGGTATTTACTTTTATTGAAATATGCAAGAACCCTTTACATTTTTTAGGAAGAGAGAAGGAAATAACAACACAGCGGGACAGTCCCGCTGTGTCATAAAAAAGGTTTAAAGCTACATTATACCTTATTATAATACCTAATCACATCCTTCTGCAGCCACCATTGGTTCAAACTCATAGACTGCAGGCTCAATGGAATAGTCTGTAACTTTAACAATCTGCTCACCAAGAGTAGTAGAAATCTTGCTAATGGTAGCCAACGTCAGATTATGAGTTCCAGACAACCAACGACTTACCTCAGTCTCAGTTTTCCCCATCAAACGAGCGAAATCCTTCTGCGACATTCCTTTGGCTTCAAGAATCTCATAGATACGATTCGCAATAGCCACAGACAAATCCATCTGATACTTTGTTTCTGGTGAAATCGTACTACGAATTTCATCCATAATCTTGTTTGTCTTCATAATTACCCCCTTCTATAATATCTATTTATCATCTATTGCAAAAGATAGTTCACCAAGAAGTTGAGTGCCTTTTACAACAATCACCTTATCCTTCTCTCTTTGCTTCAATTCGATATCAATCTTTTGAAGAGTTTTCACCTGACGATGAAGCCCCTCATCCTCTTGATACGTTGCTGTTTGTTTCAGTCCACCATTACCTAATATCAGTATCTTTGCCTCAATATTCAGCAAATACAATCTAAGAGATGTCGTTTCAAGATGTGAAGGCAATGCCATCACCCTATCACGCTTTGTTCCTTCATAGCGGAAATGGCGGTCTGCTGCGCCATCACGCTTAATGATATCTAGTCTATATACCAACTGCCGTACATCCTCAGGATATTCATCCTTATAAGTCAGCAAGAACTTTTCAAACTCAGAGTATTCTTCACCCTCAAAATGCGGCGAATAAAGACTTACCTTTTCACCGTCTTCCAAGAGTTCTATCAATAAATTCCTTTCCATGTCATCTTATTATTCTGCTGCAAAAATAAACATAAAAGTTGATTTCACCAAATAATTTGGTAAGAAAATCAACTTTTATGTTAATTGCACATTAAGAATAAGACTGAAAGCAATACCTGATGGCTTTATCTTTTGCTATCATTCACCTGTCCCTATGACATCCTTGCCCCAACACTCGCTCTATTCTGTATTTTCCGCCCTGCAAGGTGGTGTTAGGTTGTAGGAGTTGCATATTCACTTTCTCAGATAATTGAAATATTAATAATAATCGGTTTCTTCATAATATCCAACTGAGTCTTCTCCATAAACCTGTTCTAATTCTTCTACTGCTTTGCCTAAATTATTCCAATCTTCCATTGTTGGGGCATTCTTTTGATACTTTCCACTTAAAATATCTTTTATTTCAGAAATAGAAATATCAAATGTAGCTCGATTTCCAGTATTACTTTCATGATACTCAACTTTAACTCCTTGACCGCAATCAATTAATGCCTCATAGAATTTTCTGTTTCTCTCACCCATAATACCATCCTGTGCTATCTGTGCAGCCATTTGAGACATTGTTATATTTTTCATCAATCCTACAAATTGATTTATGCTTTCACCTGTTTCATAATCATTCACTTCGTATTTATATACTAAAGCAGAAGGTGTAATGGAAAGTCCTGTCATCGTTGTTATATCATCAACCTTAGCAGGTAATCTCATCTTCATCCCTACTATATTGCTCGCTATCAATTTTTGAGACTCTGTCATATTGGAGAATCTTTCTTGAGCTGTTCTAAGCTCATCGGAAGTAAAATCTAATTCTGCACGAGTACCAGATTGTTCTCCTACAAAAATAGCGACAAAACTTGCATTTGCCTTAACAATGTTTTCAACCATAATCTTACTTGATTCTCTTGACAAAATCATGCTTAGATTCTCTTTAAAATCTTCTTTATGACTATTAATTAGAGAGATTGGAGTTATGGATTCGTTTATAGAAAATTTCATTTCCACAGTGTTATCTTGAAGAACAACACTATTAATCGTCATTATCCCCCCTAATGAAATTGGGCATGTATTGTTGAATTTCTGAACTTGTTCCCTTAATTGTTTCTTGTTTTCATCACACGAAACCAAGCAAAATGATGTGATAAATATCAGCACCAATGATTTTAATATTGTCTTCATATTATATTTATATTTTAGTTTTTTACTATTTTTCAAAATAATCTTGATAACTCGCTTTTTCTACTTGTGGTTTACTTGTTAGTGAACTACTATTACTGTAATATATGTAGCCCGCAATCAGAACCGCAATTAGTAATGCCCCAACAACATATTTCCAAATTGACGAACTATCACTCACCTCCACGTTTTCAACCGCATAATCTTGTTTGAATGGCTTTTCAATAATAGTTTCTTCGTCATCCATTACATAATTATCAAATGGTTTGTTTTTTTGCTCTGCAAAATAGCCCTCTTTCAAAAAAACATCAACGTTCTTCGCTCTTTCACGTTTAGAAACCTTCATCGAAGCATTAATGATGTCTTTAACATTTTGTGATAGACTTTTTTGCATCATCAAAGCGCTTCCGCCTGCTCTGCTTGGAGCATTAACGGGGCGTTTACCATGAAGTAGGAAATAAAGTGTAGCACCAAGCGCATATACATCACTGACAGGAGAAAACTCCTCCACATTTTGCTGATATTGTTCTATAGGTGCATAGCCTTCACTCATCCCTACTGGCGTTGTGGTTGTCTCAAAGCCAGAAGAATCATAGTTCTTCGAAATTCCAAAGTCAATTAGCGTAGCATTACCATTATCATCAAGCAGAATATTGGCAGGCTTCACATCAAGATGGCACATGTGCTGTTCTTCGTGCATATATTCAAGAGCCTTGGCAATTTGTTTTACATATTTTATTGCCTCTGATTCAGACAATGCGCCATGCAATTTGACATAATCTTGCAAGGATCCACCAGGAAGATAAGGCATCACATAATAGATGGTATTATTTTCCTCAAACACCTCAATTACACTGATGATATTAGGATGATTGAGCCTTGCTAGGTTCCTTGCTTCCTTGATGAATTTTCTCTTATATTGCTCAACTTGTTTGTTACTACCTGTCGAGGGAGTCTGCATTGACAATGTTGCTTCATCACGAGAACAGAAATCTTTCATAAAGAACTCCTTGATTGCTACTTGTCTTTGCAATGATGTTTGCACAGCCAAGTATGTGATGCCGAAGCCCCCCTGCCCCAGCACACGTACTATTCTGTATTTTCCACCCTGCAAGGTGGTGTTAGGTTGTAGTTGTTGCATAATCAGTCTATTTTAATATCACCAAGAACATCAAAGAAATACATTTGAATATGATATGTAGCATTATGCATCAAATTCTGCAATTTGGTTAGACTAACAGCTTTGGGTATCATAGTATTCTTTTTATAATCATAGTTATATTGCCCAACCATATCAACCTCATCACCCATAACATCTTTTAATTGATCTGTAGAGTACTTTTTATTAATAGCTTCCAACTCCAAAGCCTTATTATATAGTTCTTTCGCTATACTGACATATATATGATTTTGAGGATATATAGTACGTATTGGTCGTATATTTGTGCGAATTTCCTCTTCTTCAATCAATTTTGCAAAGAGAGTGCGAATGTTATCAATTAATTGTTGTGCTATATTTTCCATATGATTTTATATTTTTTTACTATTTGTTCTTAGTAAATGGGATAAGTTTCTTTATTCGTTGGAATAGGGATTGTTTCTTTGGAGCCTCTTTTACAATGACAACATCGTCATCTGGCTCTGAGACTGATTGAGGAATAATATTGACAGCATTGCAGCGAGCATTTGGCTCTTCATTGACCAGTTGTTCATCCCCTTCTTCATTGACGACATCCTCAATATGAATTAGCCAAGCAGAGTGATTGTCCTGATTGTTGGCTGTAGCACTAATTAGTTGTTGACGTTTTTCTTCGTCTGAAGCATCAGAAGACAATAAGGCAACAAGTTCATCATTACTCATCCGTTCTAACATGCCATCAGAGCACATATAGAAATAATCGTCAGATTGGATATCTGTAATATGTATGATATCAGGACGCATACGATTATCCTCACCAGGAGTCATAGCACGGGTGATGACATTCTTTTGACCATAGTTTAACATTTCCTCATAGCTAATCTCGCCTGCTTGATACAAATCGAAAGCCAAAGAGTGGTCACGAGATTGATAAAGCAGTCCCTCAGCTGGTCGTATATGATAGATACGGCTGTCACCCATATGAGCAGCAACAGCTCCTTCAATACCTATATATAATAAGGTAAGCGTGGTGCCCATCTTCTTAAGAGCACCATCATCTTTCTTATCCAACTGCGCGTAAGCGTAGGCAAGGGCATCTTCTACTTGTGGTTTGCCAAGAGGATGAATCGCTCTGTTTTGATACCATTCGCCTATAGCCTGACAAACTGTCTGACTGGCCACCTCTCCCTTTTCATGGCCCCCCATACCATCGCAGAGGGCAAAAAGACGATTATCCCACTGAGCAATGGAGTCCTCCTGATTGTCTCGATGGCCTAACTCATGAATGGAGAGTGGTGGATATAATAAAATCTTCATAGACTACTTGATTTTAAAGATTATGGTGGTATGCCCCATCGTGATGCTATTGCCGTCAGTCAGTCGGATGGCATCGCCCGTTTCTATTTCCTGACCATCAACAGAAGTAAGATTCTTGTTTTGATAATTGCTAAGCACAGCTTTCTTAGTACCGTCAGGCAGTGTGGTTACAGTAATTGAGCAATGCTGGCGACTCATATAGCGATCGTCCGTTGCAATCTGTACTGTTGCTTTCGAGGTGTTTCCCTTTCTGCCAACAATATTCTGTCCTTCCTCCAATGGGTAGCAGATTCCATCATACAATAATTTGGCTGAAGTACTGATCTTTGGCGTATCTGTGACTAATTGTGTGGCACCATAACTGGCACCTACCAATTGTGTTTCACCACCACCGCCAGCCAACTGCGTAGCACCATTATCCGCTATAGGTTGCTTTGGTGGAGCATAGTAAGTCTTAGCCTCCAATGGTTCTTGTTGGCGAGGGAACTTTACCTGTAGAACGGCCTTGCACTTTGGACAAGTGAACTGCTTGACGGTTTCGTTCTTTGAGTTTTGAACATCAAGTACAACTCCACAGGATGGACATTTGATTCTTTTTGTCTGCATATTGTTACCACTTAATGACTGTCATATTGTTGTCGAACTTGCCCCACATGACAGGATGTTGTTTGTTACCAGAGGCTTCTGTCACACCCTTGTGAACAAAATTGTATAGCTCACGAGCAGTAATGATTCTATCTCTGTTCGTATCTGCCCCACCGCGCAAGCCTCGCTCTAAGAAAATAGTAAATAAACTATTCTTATAATCTGTCTCACTCGAATACTCAGTAGTTCGAGAGGAAAGGAAGAGGATCACATTCTGAGAGTTATAATTGCTCGTCTGCTGACCTCCAGTACGCATCTTGCCAGAAAAACAAGCATCGGCAATTATTATCTTTCGATTAGCCTTACAGCCTTTCAGCATCTTAAAAATATGTTGATAGGTTAGCTGTCCATCATAACACACTAAAGAGCCTGGTGAGCCATGTCCGCTGAAATAGAGAATAACAGCATCGTCACTCTGCGCATCAGCAAACGAAGTGTGCATAGTGCTTAGTAAGGCCGATTGCGTCGCTTCCTCATTGATCAGAACCTGAACAGAAGCATCTTTGGTGACGCTAAAAACCTTAGCTATAGTCTTGGCATCATTGTCGCTGATGCGTAGGTCGTTCTTGGTGCCAGGATAGTCCGCGATACCAACACAAACCAGATACACCTTAGCCTCTAACTGGAAAGAGCATAGCATTAGCCATACTATCAACAGATGCTTTTTCATCGCTTATGCATCTATCAAGGCATCGTTCATATAGTCAGGCATGTCAGGAGCTACATCGGGATTCTCCATAGCTGCCATCTGATTGGGATCAGCATCTATCAAATCGCCATAACGAGCCATATTACCTTGAGTGTCAACAACAACATCATCATTATCCAGTACATGATTGTCGTTAACGTCAATAATAGCCACGTCAGCATCACCATCATTATTCATATCAAGAGCTACTGCCGCATGACCTTCTATCTCTCCCTGACCAACAATATGTACGTCAGCGTCAGCATCACTTGTTTGCGCTGTCTGCTCGTCAACGACCTGAACATCTTCAGATGCAGTCTGCACTGCAACATCAGGTTGAGCATCCGTAGGTCCGGCAAGCTGATGGGCAGGGATTTCAGGATTTACCTGCTGCGCAAAGTCACTCTTCTGTTCTGGTGTCATAGCATTCCACTCTTCTGCTGTATAGGTATTATAGATGCCACCATGCCAAATGAATACAGCGCCAGGTCCAACTTCTGCACGAGCAGCAGCAAAAGCCTCACCAAAAGACATCTCATTGTGCATCTGAGCAACAGGCAGAGGAGAAGCCTCCTGCTGTGATGCAGCAGACTCATCTACTGGTTCTTCGGCTGCGCTATCTTCTGGCTTTGTTGCAGCTACTGTTTGTCCTGCGTACAACAAACCTGCACCCATCAAGATGCCTGATACACCACCAAGAGTTACATGCTTCCATGAGCCACCTACTTTTTTACTCTCATTTTGTCCGTTAGTAGTTGGACGCTTCTCGAAAATAGTTGTTTCGTTCATATCGTTATTGTTTTAAATCTGTTGCAAAGGTAGTAGAATTCTATGATTGTGCAAATATTATAAAGGTATCCTGTAGGAAATACCCTGTTTACTGTACGAAATTACTTCTTATACTTTGTTTTACAATAGGGGCAAGCATCACTTTGCGATAAGATGGTGTAACTCCTAAAGCAAGTGAGCGGATGCTTACACTTTGGGCAAATCCATTTTCTATCGAAATCGTCCTGATTTTCTTTCAATTCAATAGTACTGTTGTCTTGCGATCGTTTGTATAGACCATAAAGGAATGTAACAAAAGCAATACCAGTAAAGACAAGTGCGACCTCACGAATATCAGGAGCGACTCCAGCAATAATACCACCAAACATAGAAAAACCTAAAGGGATACTTGCCCACAAGCCATTTGTCTTTTGATGATTTCTTATTGAGATGTCATTTTCTTGGTACTCATCCCAAACTCGTTTTAATGATTTAATGTCAATTGTCTCAACTTTCGGTTCCTGCAATGCTGCCCAAGAGAACAGATAATGGGAGTTTCCCAGTTCTATCTTGTCGTTCTCGGATATAGTTTTGCTCTCGATAGCAAGACCATTCACGAAGGTAACATTACGCTCATTAAGATTCTTGACAATCCACTTCCCTGCACCAGCTGGTTGAATACTGAAATGATGACGACTGACGTCCATGGGGACACTATTGGATTGTCCATAGAGTCTAGAATTACCATCTTTGATAACACACAACTGACGAGTTTGTTGGTCTCGGCCGATTATGATTTCCATACCCAATTATATTTTAGTTTTTATAACAAGTTCCTTAACTGCTTTCAGCGCTTCTTTCGATACAGGCATCTGAAAAACAAAATGCTCACAGTCAGATAGCATTAGCACCTGTTTCTGGATATCTATTTGATAGATATAGTTCATATTGACGATAAATCGTTTGCCAATACGCATAAAGCGTTTGGCATTCTCGCCTAACTGAGCAGCCAAAGCGTCTTCTGTATGGGATAGATTTAGCGTGATGCATACTTTCTGCTTGTTGGCAGTAACTATATAGGTATAGTTGCCATCGCCTTCAAAATAGACAATCTTTTGGATGTCCAAGCGAATCAGTTTGTCACGTGAGTTAAAATAAATCTGTAACATATCACATTCATCATCGAAACTGGCAGCCTCAGTTCCATTTCTTTACGTTTTAGATTTGGTACACACATAAAAAGACGTGGAGCCAATGCATATCGCTCACGGCACTCTATGAGCGTCTTTGCTTTGTCCAGATAGTCAAAACGAAAAGGTTATCGTCCCACATTGAATAGTATTATACATAATATATACTATTCCACGGAACATCTACCTTTACATACTGGCTATCCATTAGAGATTGCAAAGTCCTACAGAGTCAAAGCGTATAGCAAATGCCTTAAATATGTATGTCACCCCACTCATCCAATACTTTTGAAACGTATCATCAGCGTGGACCAAATGCAAAGTTACGAATAAGCGAGAACAATACAAAATAAATACCAAATTATTTTAAGAGAAACCAACGAGATATTTTATATAAATACCTCGCTGATCATCTATAAAAGAATCATTTACTTCAGCAATTTCCTACTTTCATTATCCTCCAGAACTTGCATCTGCTGGATAGCTATTTGATTGAGCTTAACGAGTCGTTCGCCTTGTGACATGCCGTCATTGATGAGTACAGCATTGATATTCTCCATATTTGACAGACAAATGAGTTCGTTGATAGTGGCATAGTCTCGGATATTACCTTTGAGGTCAGGATTAGCCTCTCGCCATTGCTTTGCTGTCATGCCAAACATCGCCACATTAAGTACATCGGCTTCCTCTGCATATTTAAACGCAGCTTGCTCACGAGTTACTTCTGCAGGAATGAGGTTGCTCTTGATGGCATCAGTATGTATGCGGTAATTGATTTTGGAGAGTTCACGCTTGGCCGACCATTCGAGTTGCTTTTGTTCGTCAGATTTGAGACGCTGGAACTCTTCAATGAGATAGAGCTTGAAAGGTACACTGATAGCAGTACCAAACTCGAAGGCAATATCCTTGAAGGCATAGGTGCCACCATATCGTCCTTTCTTAACAATAATGCCAATGGCATTAGTTTTCTCAATCCACTCGCTCACACTCATGACGAAACTCGGCAAGCCTGCCTGCATTCTAAAGTGGTCAAATTCGACCACTTTGAAATTCGGGTTGTGAATCATCTCCCATGTTCCAAGAAATTCTATCGTGTATCTGGTACGAATCCAGTTCTTGATAACATCGGCAGCACGGCTTTCACTTTGCTTGCCATTAGCCATATCGGTTAGTGATATGTAGTCCTTGTTATCGTGCGACAGGACGGTTATCTCTGTATTCTGTACTATTATCTTTGCCATATACTGTTTCGGTTATTTAATACAAAGGTACAAAACAATTTATAAATAAAAAAGAAACCAGCGAGATATTTTACAAAAATACCTCGCTGATCATATAATCCAAGAAAAAGATGACTAAACAATTATATGCCATTTACTATTTCTTTCCAATTCTTTCCAATTCTTTAAGCATTGGAAAGAATTACTTTAAGATTGGTTTGACAGCTTCTTCAAAATGTTCACTTCTCACATAGCCTCTTTTTACCTTATTAAAAGCGAATTCGTTAAGAAGGCCGCGTTCCACAAGACCCACGATATCACCCTTTGCCGTTGTAGGACTAACAAAGAGATAGTTTGACGGCATAATTCGATGAGAAAAGTGCCGTCAAACCCTTCGAATTATGCGTGCAAACTCATTGAATTCAGCCTGCAAACTCATCGGATTCAGGCTGCAAACAAATTGTGCCTTATAAAAGAGCCACTTTAGCATCATAATACAATAACTATTAACCTTCTATACAATAACTATTAGCCTCCAAAAGTGGCACTATTGGAGTGCGAGAACAGCTATCTCAGCGCTGAGTTAGCTGTATTCAGAGCTGTATCAGCTATATTTCTCAGATGCTCTTAATGATTTCCCGAAAACATGTAACCATATACCATAACAGCCCTCAATCCCTTTGTATATCGGCATTTGAAGCATGGTATATGTTTCCTCAACATATACCATACTTCTACCATACATGTACTATTTCCCGAAAAACTATTTTGTATCCCGAAAATATCGAAAATAACTAAATTTCCCGAAAACTAAATTTTATTCTAAAATTTTCGTCCTTTTC